>CAWHPS010000057.1:0-163002 GCA_963831235.1 uncultured Fibrobacterota bacterium | reverse complement strand
AGGCTCAAAAAGCTTTTCCCACTCACCGTCATATTTTCCTATCGATAAACCTGCTATTCTGACACCGCCAGATTTCTTGCGCTGTACAAATACTTTCATCTCTTGGCCACGCTTCGCTATGCCGTTTATGGGAATGCCTGTACCGTCCCCTTCTCCTTCCGCACATTCTTTCTCGTCCAAGTCAAACTCAACTTCTTCTCCTAATTTCTGAACCGATCTCCAGACACTCATCTTATCCAATGCTACGCCAAACATCCCTATAATTTTACTCGCTACCCTATAGGTGGTTAAAGCTCCTATCAACCCCAAACGCCTGATGGTATGCACTGGTATTCTAACACGGCTTTCTATCCCAAGCAGGTATCGTGTGATGTACATCTTGTGTCCACATTCCTTACACTGAATTTGAAGTTGATTAAGAATTATCACTCCAAGGATTGTCATGATAGATGTCGGTTTTCCTTCATGCGTCTTCCAAATAAATCTGCCACTCTGCCCGCACAGACTACACTTTAACTCTCCCGACCCATTCGCCATATAGTGCTCTGCAAAAGTAAGGATTATCTGCTTGAAGAACTCACTAATCATACCTCTGAATAGAACACAAAACTGCTTGCAAATCTCCTCAAGCTTTGGTGAAGATATGACGATAGTTGAACGGTAGACAAAGTCAAGTTCCATATAGCCTCTCTTTTACGATGTTTATACACAATCAGTTTATCGTAAAAAGAGGCTTTTTTATTTATAGGTCTTCTTTCTGATACGCTATCAAATCTTTAATGAAGTAGCTTTTTTATGGTCACTTTTTATTTCGATAAATTCCTTTTCAGAAATATAAAAGGTCTTAGGGTTATAAAATTTAAGACCACTGAATATTTGATTCACAAGAAGAGGGTTATTTGAGGACCTTGGAATTATAAAGTCATGGGCGACTTCAATATTCTGGATGGTTGTAACACTCTTATGAGGGGAGTAGAAATGTGAATTCAGGATTTCAATATACAGGTTTTTACCAAAAGTGATTATGGAACTTAAGAGTTCAGTTTGAAGTTTCTGGTATTCTGGAGTTAGTGTGAGGGGGATATTTGTTTTATAGGGGGAAATAAATGAAACAAATTTCTGGGGAGTTGATGGGTCAATGAAGGTATTAGGGTTATGGGAAAACATGGTATTGAAGGGTTCAGGATTTCGAATAAATTCATTTGTCAATGAAATCATGGAAACAGAGAAATTGAGGTTTAACCGGTTTTGAGTGGGACCAGTTCTTGAGGTCTTTAAAAATTGAAAGGTGGAAGTGATGTTTGGGAATAATTGAAAACTATAATATTGACAATGGTCTTTAAATAAATATTCTGGTTTGAATCTTTCAATAATCTGTGGAATGTATTTGTTGATGTCAAGAAACATGGGGCAAATATAAGGAAGGTGAAATTTAAATCGGATGAGGTCAATGAAGAATTTTCTAATAAAATTCCACTGCTGTCCCAACGTTGAATTTGGAAATCGATGTAACATATTGTAAACTTGAAAGATAAACATGCTTTGTGTTTTTTTCGATTTGAACTCTAAAGTATTTTCCATTCGTTTCTTTGCGGCAATCTGCCATAAAGGAGCGTTTTTTATTTATATCTTAATCGATATCGTAAAGAAACGAATAAATATTAAATCAATTCCCTACTCAACCTTGCAAATTTTAAGTGTCTCACTTTTTATGAAACAGTCTATAAATCAAGCAGTTGTAGATATTGACATGCGTGAATTCGACATGACAGCCTGTAACCAATTGATTTTGTGCGAGTAATATTGGGACAGTAGTGATAAAATTCATATTTAGTCCTTGTGTTACGGAATGATACGGCGGGAAATCAATTATTATATAGAAATGACTGATTGTTAATCTGTAAATCAGTCGCGGATTGTGTTAATATTGATGTCGCTTCAAGCTGCTAAATCGGGTTTTTTAATGAATTTTTAAACGGCGGCTTTCTGAAATTAACAAAACAAACAAAATTAACAAAATATGCGTTGTAAGAAACTCCGCGTTCACCTATGTATTATTTATAAGTTTAATATAAAAGATTGTTAAGTTAATTTATTTTAATCTTTTCAAAGAAAGTGTTTTTCTTTTTGAGACCCACTTTTACATACTTATACATAATCTTAAAGACTTTAGATAATTTTAGCGGATGTCAAGCATTAAATAATTCCGGCCTGTCTTTATAAAAGTGGCGTTATTTTTCTACAATGTGTTGAACAAAAAAGAGAATATAAAATCGGAAAAAAGAATTATAGGATTATTTTTTGCGGATAATATTTCTCAGGGACAATTCAGGGACAACTTGAGTGGAAAACAGAGGAAAACAACGGCAAATAACGGCTAAAATGAAATATTTACAATTTGCGTATTGGATCACAATTTGTTTGAAAAACCGTGATCTATTTTATTATTTTAAGCATTCTAAAGATTATGCGCCCGTAACTCAGTCGGTAGAGTATTTCCTTTTTAAGGAAAGAGCCCCTGGTTCAAGTCCAGGCGGGCGCAAAATATAAAAGGGGCCTACGTGAAAGCGTAAGTCCCCTTTTTTTACCCACTTGCCCGATGACTCGAAGAATTGCAGATAGAAAAAACACCCATCATCAGCACACCTCTATTTTTTTCAACCTTTAAATACTGTATAAAGGGGTGTGTGAAAGCAAGGCACTAACCACCGGTAAGAAATTTGGCCGGCCTTGCTGGTCTATCTCACGCCCGAAGTAATAGCCGGCGGGGAAGCGGGCAAAAAGGAACATATCAAAACACTACTGTCCCAATATTACTCGCACAAAATCAATTGGTTACAGGCTGTCATGTCGAATTCCCGCATGTCAATATCTACAACTGCTTGATTTATAGACTGTTTCATAAAAAGTGAGACACTTAAAATTTGCAAGGTTGAGTAGGGAATTGATTTAATATTTATTCGTTTCTTTACGATATCGATTAAGATATAAATAAAAAACGCTCCTTTATGGCAGATTGCCGCAAAGAAACGAATGGAAAATACTTTAGAGTTCAAATCGAAAAAAACACAAAGCATGTTTATCTTTCAAGTTTACAATATGTTACATCGATTTCCAAATTCAACGTTGGGACAGCAGTGATATCAAAAGGAATGGTACGAACCGGAGTTTCCAGGGTTCGCCCGGCATCAAGGATGATTTCACCCAGTTTTCTTTCGTTCGCCGGAAAAAGTTGCGGGGTTGATACCTCCACCATCCATAGCACGTCCGGAAGCCGGTCCCGGAGCAAATCATAAAATGCGGGGTTCTCAAAGTTTCCGTCCCAGTCTTGGAGCGTTTGCAGATGGTTAAAGTACTCCATACTTGTAATGGACCGGGCCCGGAGTACGGCCCGCTGCTGTTCTGTCCAAACCCTCAATCTCTCCAGCCAACGGTTTCCGCCGGGCTGGATATTAGGAATAACTGAATATAGGAAAGCCAACGCAAGAGCTTCGGCAATAACACCGCTGTATTGCACACCCGGCTGAAATAGTTCCACAGCGTACCTTACCTGTTCGGGCTGGAGATAAAGGCGTGGTATACAGAAATTAGAACCGAAATTGTCATCATGACCCAGAAAGCTGCTTGTCCAACTTTCGCTTGGGATATACCCCACATTTTCCCCAATATGAAAATATGCCGTTTCAGCCTCGGGGACCCAGGTGTCTTGATTGAACGTATGTCCATAAAACGGAATAATATGCCTCCGGCTTTCGGGCAATCCGGGACCTGACATTTCGAATCCGAGTAGAGAACCGCCACCCGACTCGATACCTGCATAGACATATTTCTGAAAAGGCATGCTCCTGATAAGATTGGGATATTAATCATAATCGATATCGCGGAACCCGATATGGAAATAGCTTAATATTGCTCTAATTTGCGCTACATCCAAGTGTAAACGCGTCAAAGGATCTGGCTAATGAAAATAACCGGCGTAATGTATCAAGCCCGCCGGAATTATCTTCGATATAATTGAAACTTGAGAATGGCCGTGTAATCGGAATAAATAAAATATCCGAAGAGGGGATTAAACGGTGTTGATCCAAGGGGCCTCAAGGGATTTAACGAAAAACCAGCGTGCTTTTTGCCGCTTCCTGATGCGCTGTTTCAATCTTGCGGATAAATTCCAACACCTGCGGTGTGAACCGCATTTCAACCTTGAGCTCCCGTCCTTCACCGAATTTTTCTGCCATTGTATCGGCAATCTGAGGATTGCCGAATGACTTTAATTCTGCCATTGGATAAAAAATAATACTCTTATGCAACCAAAAGGCAACCATTTCAGATCAAAGCAAAGTTCCCCGGTTTAAAACCAGTATCTCCCGCCGCATCCTGCCTGGATACCGGCGCCAACCTTGGCATCGTAGGTCGCAAGTACCGGACAATCCGGCATCAGTGGTGGCCAATCGCCACGATGCTGATCATGGTCTGGAACGTTGAAACAGTTCGCTCCCTTCATGGAGGCGCGGTGACTGGTATGGTTGTGAATACGGACAAGTTTATAAGCGATTGTGGTATTCACGATAGGGAAACCGGACAAGTCCATGCAAGTCCAACCGGATGGGTCAGATCGAGGGCGCCGTGGTTAACAAGCCCGAACGGGTGGAAAGTAGTAAACCCAATTTCAAGAAGAGGTCTTGTGGAAAAGATAATCGACAAGATTCTACGGGCTATCGCACGTATTGTCATCAGGAAATAATGACAGTCGCACTTCAGCCAATCAATAGGTCCGGGGGAACCCGTGCCTATTTTTTACCCGTTAACAGATAGCCGCAAGGAGCTTCCCGATATATGTATCAGGATCGTCCTTCTGAAAAAGCACGTTCCGCGCTTCGAGATCTTCCTTCGTCAGCCCTCTTTCCCACCATCCTACCGCCTGATATGGGGTATTGGAAATAATAAAAGAATTAAGTGTAATGGATGCGTCCTGTTTTTTAAGGTCCCCTTCTATCATTTTTATGGTTTTGTGGAATGCAATTTTCGGGTCATCAAGACCCTTTGTATTCCGGAGCCCCTTGGGGTCAACGAAGCTGACAAACTGCCGCCCTGGTGTTAAAACCCAAAGGATAAAATCCGGATAAAAATTACCCGCTTCAAAGAAGCCGATACCGCGCCCACGGGTCATGTTCCGCAATAGATACAATTCTTTACCCGCAAAAAAGTCCTTTTTCTTGTCACAAAATTTCTGAAGGTCGAGAACAAAGTCTTTTTCTCCGTCGTTCAGAGGCGTGGGTTTGACTTCTACCAAGTCATTATTTGCATAGACCAACGGCTGGTAAAGGTGTTGACCAAACATAAGGGTCATCACACCTTGAAAATCAAAGTTCCGTAATTGCCCGCTCTGAATAATTGTTTTAATTTCCCCGAGTTTGGTTACAATATCCTGGCGGGATTGGTCTATGAGAAACAGATAATCCTCTATGAAATTCCCATCATTATCCGTTAAATCACGGTATTCCAAATGGTCTTTCTCGAAATCCGCCTTGTGAGTTTTATAAAACCGATCACAGTATTTGCACAACAAGGCAACGGCAATTTCCTGCCAGTGACGGACTTGTTCGAACGACCGGAAATCCATCTCATCGCGCGGTATATAAAGAGTATACCAACTGGAGTCAGAGAGTAAAAGAGGAACTTCGTCTTTCTGTAAATTCAGATTCCACCAAGCTTTTTCATTCTTAAACTGCTCCAGCTCTGAATAGATGGCATCCATGTCCATGAATGCCAAGTGCTCTTCTGTAAAAGAGCATTCCTCTGGTGTTGCGGTTTGCGCTACCGCTTGTCCCCGTACACTGGCCATGGCCTGTATTTTAGGATACCAATCCACCAGTACCCGGCTATTATGGAAATTGTCTCCTGGTTTTCTCAGCGTGGGTTTTGGCGCCTGCCGTTTGAAGTCAACACCTTCTTTGACACGGATTGTTTTGAGTTTTTTCTGACCGAGGTTTTTGACCACCGGCAAAATAAATTCCAGACGGTTCTCGTTAGTCGGCAGGCCCTCATCCTCCAGATATTCTTTGAATTGCTTCATGTAATCCGCATGTACACCAAAGACATTAAGCGTTTCCAGCCGTTCGATGTCTTTGGGGGCTTGAATACCAACAATCCGGTGGCTGCGTTTGAGGCAGAAATCATGCCCCTTCAGCCTGACACCGCGGCCAAAGAGCTGTATTATCTGGGACCCCTCTTTTTTACCGATGTTCATCAGGCCCATGGTGCTTACACGCCAACTCGACCAGCCTTCGGAGAATTTCCGCGAACCTATAAGAATGTTTATTTCTGATTCAGCCGTATTTACTTTGCGGAAGATGGACTGTGCAAACTCGCTGTCCGACACGACGAGATCATCATTATGCTCCTCGCACAGGCCGCACAATCCGGTGGGGTCACCGACGTTGATGATTCCGAATGGAGGGTTTTCCTCGCCGATGTGCAAGGCTACTTCACCTTCGGCATCAGCACCGCTCTTAAGCTGGCGCACATGAAGGGCTGCCGACACTTCGGCGTTAAAAAGCACACGGAGAATATCGTCGAAAACCTGTTCACCCGTCATGCTTTTCTGCCCGATATAGGTAAAGGCACCGGAAAAAAGCTCATTTCCTTTGACGTCATGTAAGCCTGACCGGCCTTTAAGAATTTGGTCGAGGCAGCGGATACTTTCCCCGCGTTTTTTTACAAACCGCGCAAGAAATAAAAGAATGTCCACAACGTCAGAAACATCTTTCTTGCTCGGGGCCTTGGTCACGCTGCCGCCCACAAAAACCCACAACGGCTTGTCGATAAGAAACCGGCGCATATCGGCGTTCTTTTCCCGGTAAAGTTTTTGCTGCTGGTAAAACGCGAGTAAACACGCAATCAGATAACGACGGCGATGCTCTTCATTCGCATCATCTTCAAGGTTCAGAATACGATATTCCTTTCCGTATCCATCCCGGTAGAAGTACTTGTATGAATAATCAAAAAGAATACATTTGGCATATTCCTTTTCCAATTCCCGGTTGCCGCTCGCTTTCATTGCCTGGCCAAAGGTCGCTGAATATTCAAATGAAAAGCCATGTTCGCTTAGTTGGTTTCGCATTTTCATCCAATGTCCGGCCTCAGCCCCACTCGTACCGCGGTGCCCCTCATCCACCAGCACCAGGTTCCGGCCTTCAAAGGCATCAATGGCTACTGTCTTGTCGCCGGAAACTTCCCTCAATTTATTGATGTCGATAATTTCAACTGAACTGCCGGTAAATAGGGCCCCAGCCTCTTTATCGAACAGATCCGCTTCCATGCCGGAAAGACCAAACTCATCGCGGTGCTGAAGGCTCAATCCTTCATTGGGTGTCAGGAGGATGATTCGGTTCAATAGATTCTCTTTTCCGTGCAGTTTGAGATAGTGGCGATATTGCAGAATATTAATGTGCATCAGAAGCGTTTTACCGGAGCCGGTCGCGCTCCAAAAGGCGAGTTTATTCAGGTCATCCGAGGCGTATGGGGGAATTTGTGCTTCCTCCGGCAGGCCCGTGGCTACCAGTTCACCGCTTGCAAACTCCCGTTGCTGTTCTGTTTCCGCCGCGTTAAAGCGGACCCTGTATGCATTCAAGTCGATCAGCAGTTTGTCCGGATCGCGGAAAAAGCGGTCCAGGTAGATTTCCGTAAACAGCAGGCAAAGATACTGGAAATACTTCGGATATAGTACATTGCCGTCAGCGTTACGCTTGGATGTAATCGCCTTCCAATGCCGGACGATGTTTCCGTCATACGCCAGCAGCATGTCGTGCGGCAATCCGGGCCGGTCAAACAGGAGTTTCAGCTGCTGGTTGAACTTTGATATACCATCCTCAGAAAACCCCTCATAAGCAGGGTCACGCATATTTTTGGTGAGGTTGTCGAAGCTGGGTGCGCCGAAAAGATCGAGCATCCAGTTAACCAGGACAAGCCGGTGGTCAAATTTTAGTCTGGCCGTTCGGATTTGACGGCCGGAGAGCGCGGGTTTTGGCATGGCCGTTTCCTTTAAATGTCTTTTACATCAAACATCAGCCGTTTGAATTCCTCTTCTATGAGCCGGACTTTATATCGCGGTTCGCGGCCTTCTCCTTCGGGGGTTACAGGAACATTCATCAGGTTGTTGTCGCCATTAACGTAAACAATGTCATATTCCATATCCATGGTGTTGTATTGCTGCTTTTTGAAAAAGGTCTCCAATGCTTCATTGGCTTTCTCGCGCTGTTTTTCGATTTTCTTGGAATCTTTTTCCGTGATGTCACGGACTTTCCGCCAAATGACAAGTACTTTCTCGCCTTTGGGGTTTATGCCTTCGACCACAGTGAAGTCGTCAAAGGCGTTCAGGTGTTTGACCTTCAGGCCCAAGAGCCAGTTGAAGGTCTCGACCAGGTCCACATTGACGGGTTTGGTTTCGCCAACTGAGCCGGTGCCCACCAAGAGCTGATATGAGAATGGGTCGTCGAAACGGTCGATGTTAAGAAGTGACGGACTGTCTTTGGTTTCCACATCGAGCATGTATTTGAGCATGTATGATTCGCGGAAGGAATCTGATTTATTCAGAAGTTTTTGTTGGGACTCTGTCCGATTGAGGCATAGGTTTGTCAGCGCGTCCTCATAGGATTCCAGACGGAGGTATTTGAACATATGGCTTACACCACTGTGACGATCTACCGGTTTACCATCCTTCCATTCCTTCGAATAGATGACCTTCATAATACGAGGTGTCAAGGTAGTGTCAAAGTAACTGCCCATTTCCACGAGGATATAACGGCGACTCCTACGATCAACGCGGTTCAAATTGATGATTGCGTGACCCGTGGTTCCAGAACCGGCGAAGAAGTCGAGAATGATCGGTTGCCCTGAAATGGATTGAAGTAATTCACGGAGCAGTCGAACTGGCTTAGGGTGCGGGAAATTAAATAGCCCAAGTACGTCAAGTTCTGATTGTGATGATTTATATTCATTTTCATAGAGAAGAGACCGAATCTTTCGCCCGTCACCCATTCGTTGTTTGAACTGAACGGACCAAGTGCCGTCATCCTTCTTAAGAAGCCGGACTTCGCCATTTTTTAAATCTTCTTTGAATCTTTCTTCACTTCGAAACCACCGTCCCTCCAAAAGCGTGCCATCAGGTGCTTTAATTTTATACGGTGTCGTTGCCGTTGAAGATCGTTCCATGGTATCCCAAAAATACCTGCCGTTATCATCCTTTTCGGCATATCGCTTTGCATATTCTGGGTCGTGAGGAACAAATAAAGGTTCCATTTCATCCTTTGACCGTGCCCATGCAATAACGTAATCATGCTCTACAGCGAAATAATTCGCCGCGCTCCCCCCGCCACTTTTAGTCCGTCTGGCCAAAGTTGCAAGGAAGTTCCCGCCCCATGTAACCTCAAGAGCGTGAATGGCATTATGCATTTCATTGTCATCGATACTCATAAAAAGAGGTTTCGAATTCGCAAGTAGAAGGCGTGCAAGCCGCATTCTATCTGCTATGCTGGCAAGCCAACTGGAATGCTGGTATGAATCTTTATAAGGAAAACCATCTGAACCAGTATTGTAAGGAGGGTCGACGTAAATACAGCTGACTCGATCACGGTACCCCGATTCCATAAGGCTTAAGGCATGGAAATTATCTCCGTTGATTAGTATGCCGTTTATATTTTGATCCACATCCCCTATTGCCGCCAAAAGCGTGTCCTTAAACTTTTGTTTAAAAAATCTGGTATCCAGAACAAGATAGGGACTTGCTTTCAGGAATTTAAGCGAAAGAGATTTTGAATACGCAACCTGCCCGGTCAGATCCGCTTTGATTTCATCAATGCTGAATAACCGTACCCATTCCTCACGCTGGGCATCATTCTTGGCAATCTCCGGATACAACTCCTCCGGCACCCGGTCAAGGGTGATGCAGTAGTTGGTCTCAATCACGAACTTCTTTTTAAGCCACAGCCGCTTCTGGAAGTCCTCAAGCTGACCCAGGAAATCGATGACCTTGTGCGCAATTTTCCGGATGACCCGGATTTTTGATAGATATTGTTCCACACGCGGCGCTGATTCATCCTCCACATCATCCAGATGCATCACCTCGTTCTTGATATAAAAATCAAGCTCCTGACGCAGGAATCTGCCAAGGTGTTTGTGGATGAAATAATCAAATGTATTACGTTTGGTATAATCATCAAGGTGCTTTCCGAGAATGGTTTTATCACTCAATTCTCCATTTGCACGCCGCCACTTCTCCTCGAACGCTTTTTGCCATGTTAAAATCCCCTTTACACCCATAATTGATTTAACAGCTTCGGCATTCAAATCATCCTGCTTGCGTTTATCGGCGTCAGCGCGGTATTCGAACCGTATGACCAATTCCCCGCTTTCCTCTGCCACAGGCTTATCCTCTATAAGAATGAATCGGCGGTCATTCCCGCTGGCGGCCTTGATGTTGTCCTTCTCTGTATCAGCCTCGACAATCTTGAAGTGAACACGCCGTCCGTCAATGAGACGAAACACATAATCGCGGAAGTTCTCGGTCGTTTTAATGTAATACTGATCGTGGTTGGCCCAATGCAGCTTGACCTCTTCGCCTTCATACGGTATTGCATAAACGCCTTCCTTGTAACGGCGGAGGGAAATGAAGTCGCCCTCGTCGTAATAGCGGGAAAAGAAACTGTAAAGGTGGGAGAAAACTTCATTCTGGAGTTCAACGATATCCACGGCATCTTCCGAGAGCCTGCGTTGAAGATCTTTGACCTTGGGTGATGCATCCGGGTCCATGCCCGCAGCTTTAATTCCTTCTATGACCTTGTCCAATTCCTTCCGGATATCGGCCTTGTCAGACGATTTGTACTGTTTGAACGCCTCTTCAACCTGAGGCAACAGATCCTTGTCCAGGAAGCGGGTAATTTCATCCCGCTTGGCGTTCATTATTCGGTAAATTCCGAAATCCAAGTCAGCCTGGTCGAGTTGGAAAAGTTCGGCAAGTTTGGATTTTAATTTTTCTATGGGGGTCATGGACATCTCCTTAAAGTGCTACGTGTTTGTCAATCACTTCCCAATGGCCGCCTTTGTCCGGGCCGCTACGATTCAGAAGTCCCATTTTACGTGCTTCCCGTATCTGCCATTCAATACCCCTTCTGGAAAGACCAAGCCTTTCAGCCATTTCCTCGGTTGTGATTGACGGATTGGTCTGAGCCAACATCAGAACTTTCTCCCTAGTTTTCTCCCTAGTTTTCTCCCTAGTTTTCTCCCTAGTTTTCTCCACAGTTTTCTCCACAGTTTTCTCCACAGTTTTCTCCACAGTTTTCTCCACAGTTCCCTTTTCCATGGAATCATTCCGTGCGCGTTGAAAGGATATGGAAAACCAGTTGGCATTGGCTTCTATTTTTGGAGCTGGGTGACTTTCCGCTTTCATGGCCGTGCGGATTCTATTTAAACCCGAACCCACATGCTCCACCATATCCATTCGATAAAGTAGTCCGAAAAGGAGGGGGTTGCGCGGCATGGAAGATTTGCCAAGTTCACGGTAATCCAACCCGCTGACCAAGCCGCCGGGATTGACGATTTCGACCCGGTCCTGGAAGATGTAAATCTGGATGTCCGCACCGCTGCGGTAGTCACGGTGGGCGATGGCATTGACCAGTGCTTCACGAAGAGCCTCCTCAGGAAGTTCCAGTTTGTTTTCGCGGACTGATGTGATAATGTATTCTGTGTTCAGGTGCGCATGGAAATAAAGCAGCGCATTATCATAGTTGGTTTTCAGGTCGTCATCATAGACCTTGTGGTCCAGTATCTTAACTTTGTCCGTACCCTGGAAAACCGCGCAGGAGATGGTCGAGCTTATCAGGAAACGGGAACCCTTTTCGCCCAATAAAAGGGCGCCCGCATTGGTCATGCCGTTGTCGACGGTCAGTTTTAGGTTGGCAAGGGCCTGCTTCATGGGAACAGCAGCGGGTAAATCAGCCGCCTTGGCGAAGGCTTGGTAACGGGCGGCGGTCAGGTCTTTGCGAAGGTTAAAAGAGGCGTTCTTCATGGAATCGAAGAATAGCAACCCTTCCCGGAAAAAGTATTCACGAACCTGGGCGCGCCGCATCTGCTGGCATGAGGCGCCTTCTCTCAAGTAAAACCGCCCGCCTGCAGCATGGGGGCGATCCGTGCTTTGGGGCACATTGACTACCAGGACGTTGCCTACACTCTCGACCGTGACACGCAAGGCTGGATCCAGATTCTTGGCTGCGTCATGCAACTGCGCTTTGGCACGATTGAGGGAAGAGACACCGGTAATCTGACCGGAATCATCGACGCCCACGAGGAGCGTTCCACCGGTAGTGTTGGCAAAAGCTGCAATGTCACGGCCGAAATCCTCGGACATAGCCCGTTTGAATTCCAAGGTTTGGCCTTCGCCCATTGAGATTAATTTATTAAGGTCCGATGATGTCATGGTTAATCCTTATTCAATGGTCCAGCGGATGGTGAAAAGCCGTTCTGAAGAAGTCCGCTGTTGGAGGCGCTTCTCCAGTGCATCTATCAGAGTATTTCGCTTGGCTGTGATTTCATCTTCCACATTGAATATTTGCTGGCGCAACCTACGCTTCTTTGATTCCAAATCCCGTATTTTCTCCTGGATGACATGTTGTTCCTGCACCGTGGCAGCTTGACGGCAGGCACGGTTCTGGGCTTTAATCTGTTCTTTGGTGTCATGGAGTTCCCGTTCGGCAGCCAATATCATGTCTTCAGCCCATTTCTCCAGTTGTTCGCGTGCCTCACTGAAATGATGGCTATTCCGCTCAAGGGACTTGTTGATGGTGGCTTTGATGTGACGTTCACCTTCTGCGGATAAGCGGGTTTCAGCATCAGCAGGTACAGACAATTTATTTCCTGCGAGGCCAATGCAATTGAATAACTTTTCGCAGGTCTCCTGGTCAATAGCGCGACCCCCATCATCGAAGGCGGAAAATAAAAGAAATTCTTCTTGCTCAAAGGAATCGATGGCAAGACGCTGCAAAACGAGCCAGCCTGATTTTCCCTTAATGTCTTCAATAACGGATATCTTGGCAGGGTGTTTGGAAATATTGAAGGTTACGGTTGCCGATGGAGTATCCAGGTCTTTTCCTGTTCGCGTGACAAATTCTCCAAGCGGATGGGACAGACGATATAAGAATTCACCTGGAACATTAGTCCGGTCCTTGGATATCAGGTGATAGGTGCCCGGACGCGCCTCTGGTATTGGTGAATTATTCAGAAAAAATGAAAGTTCGGAGTCATTGAAATCCGCTTTCCCATTAAGAATGAAACGAGTTAACACCCAGTATATCCTTCCCACACGGTCTAGCTGTTCACGGGTTCCCGTTAAGTTGACTTTAAGGCGTGAATGAACATCCTCGTCAAAATGCTCCAGTAAAATTCTGCGCGTGTCGCGGATGCGTGCGGCGATGGATTCGTCGAGTTCTTTCTGAAGGGCTAAAAAGGCGGCAGCGATTTCTTCGGAAGAACGGCATTGCTGGTAAATGTCGAGTACCCGCCGTTCAAAGTCCACACCGGACTCGATACTTCCTAAAACATCATCGGATGCACCGAATACGCCATTAAACAAGCTGAACTTATCGGTCAGGAGTTCGTAAACACGACGGTCCGCCTCGTTGCGCTCATTCAGGAAATTTATGACCACAACATCATGTTTTTGCCCGTAACGGTGGCAACGACCGATACGCTGTTCAATCCGTTGGGGGTTCCAGGGGAGGTCGAAGTTAACGACCAGGGAACAAAACTGAAGATTGATGCCTTCCGCCGCAGCTTCTGTGGCCACAAGTATATTTGCGGTATCGCGGAAGTATTCGATAATGGCGGTTCGGACATCAATAGAACGTGAACCGGACAGCCGCCCCGTGTCTTTATTTACAGCAAGCCATTTTTCATAAATGACAGTGGTGGCCGGTTCCTTGTTGGTTCCATTAAAGGTCGCCACTTTTCCCGCATAGCCGTTAGCTTCCAGAAAATCAACTACGAAACGCTGGGTACGCCTGGATTCCGTAAAAACCACCGCCTTCTGGTCACCGCCGATTTCCTTCATCTGTGAGAAGCCTATCTCCAGAGCCTTCAGAAGTGAGCGGGTCTTAGTGTCTACACCAATGCTACGCGCCCATTGAATATAGCGGTTCAGTTCATCAATCTCATCATTCAACTTTTTTCTGTCTATTTTATTGCCGGGTACTGTTTCGGGCTGTTGGTCGGACTCGTACTCCGGTTCAGCATCCAAAAGCTCATCCAGGAGTTCATCTTCGATTTCTTCATTTTCAATTATCCGTTCCGCCAAATTTGCTTCGTCCTTGGCCGTATCCCGAAGCGTGACCAGACGGTCCCGCATGACCTCCAGTGTCCCGGCAACGGCTTGTGAGGAGGACGCCAGGAGTTTACGGACAATGAGAACCGTCAGGTGCCGTTGCTGGGTTGGCAGCGCATAAGTATCAGGTCTTTGAAGGAAACCAGAAACAGCCTCATAAAGTTTTTGTTCCTGTTCCGTGGGTTGAAAAGGCCGGGTGATGAGCCGACGTTCCGTGTATTGGATATATTCCAACACCTGGCTTCGCAGAGTGCGTTTGCAGAATCCTTTGAGCCTTTCACGCAAGGCTTCAAGGTCACCACCGACATTCATGTATTGTGTCCGGAATGAAGGCAGGTCGCCGAAAATGCGCTCATCAATAAGGGTGGCTAACCCATAAAGTTCTGTCAGGGAATTCTGAAGAGGTGTGGCGGTAAGAAGTATTTTCCTGCGTTCTTCCAGCGCCCATCGGATATTTTGTCCCATCCGATTGCTTTGCCGATATGCTCCGCGGAGTTTATGTGCTTCATCAATCACAACAAGGTCCCATGCGATAGACCGGATTTCATTGGCCCGGCTGCTGGCAAAATGCAAGGAACAAATGACGACCTTGCCGGTGTCAAATGGGGTGGGGTTGCCTCCAGCTTGAACTTCCGTATAGGTTTTTGAATCCAAAATAAAGGACGGGATATGGAACTTTTCTTCCAGTTCCAGAGCCCATTGCTTACGGATAGAAGCGGGGCATACAATGAGCAAGCGCCGCCGTTGCTCAGCCCAGTTCTGGCAAATGACCAAAGCGGCTTCGATGGTCTTGCCGAGGCCAACCTCGTCTGCGAGCAGTACTCCCTTTGCAACAGGGGAGCGGATGGCAAAGAGTGCAGCTTCAATTTGATGGGGGTTCAGGTCAACGCAAGCATCGAATAAGGAGCGGGAAAGACGATCAATCCCTTCCCCTCCAACACGGGTCAGTTCATGGGCAAAATAACGGGCATGATAAGGTGTTGACATAGATTACCGATGAGCCTGTTTTGATTCCTCTTTGCTTGTCCCCGGACTATTGCAGCCAACGGTCTCTGGCGATATGGCTGAACCCCCAATGGCGTCCAACTTTCTAACAGAGAATCCGAGTATTCCATGCTTATTCTCGGATCAATGTTCCCACATTTTCCCCGGAAACGGCTTTTATCAGATTACCAGAGGTGAAAAGATTGAATACAAAAATCGGCAGTTTGTTTTCAGCGCAGAGCGTGATTGCTGTGGCATCCATTACCTTGAGGTGTCTGGATAAAACTTCATCGTATGAAATAACATCGAACTTTTTTGCATTACTGTTTTTAACAGGATCGCTGTCGTAAACCCCGTCAACCTTGGTAGCCTTGAAAACCGCATCAGCTCTGATCTCGACGGCTCTAAGCACACCCGCGGTATCGGTTGTAAAATATGGATTGCCCGTGCCTGCGGCAAGGATGATGACGCGCCCTTTTTCCAAATGGCGGATGGCCCTGCGGCGAATAAAGGATTCCGCAATCTGTTCCATCCGGATTGCGCTTAATACACGAGTGAAGATGCCCCGTTTTTCCAAACAGTCCTGCAGGGCAAGAGAATTCATGATGGTCGCAAGCATGCCCATGTGATCAGCTGTAACCCTATCAACTCCTGTTGTTTCACTCATCTTGAGCCCGCGAAAAATGTTTCCGCCGCCTATTACAATGCCGATCTCGCACCCGAGTTTTTTTATTTCAACGATTTCATCGGAAATGTGCTCAAGCATGGAAGGATCAAGCCCAAAGCTCTTTGACCCCATAAGGGCCTCGCCTGAAAGCTTAAGGAGTATGCGCTTGAATTTTAACGCCATTTAACTTTGGGATTAGTCTTCCACGCCAAGCTGGTACCGGACAAAAGAATCAACCGAAACCTTTACATTGGCCGCTTTAGCGACTTCGTCAATGTACTGCTGAACGGTCTTTTCCTGGTCCTTTACAAAAAGCTGGTTTACAAGGCAGTTGTCTTTGAAATATTTATCGACTTTACCCTGGACTATTTTCTCCAGGATCTTTTCTGGTTTGCCTTCCTGTTTTGCCATGTCAAGGTAGATTTCCCGCTCCTTGTCAATTTTGGCTTGTGGAATGCCTTTTGAATCAACAGCAAGAGGACCTGAAGCGCAGATATGCAGGCATAAATCCTTGCCAAGTTCAAGTACTTTTGGGTCGGAAAAGGCACTTTCGGGTTCTGTTTTGAGGAGCATCAGGACGCCGAGTTTGCCGCCCATGTGTATATATGAAAAGATTTTTGTCTGAGGGGCTTGTTCCATTGTGCAAACACGGCGTAATGAAAGGTTTTCGCCGATCACGGCAATTTTCTCTGTAATCGCGTCTTTTATGGTCTTGTTTCCAAAAACCTGGGATGATGTTTCAAGAAATGATGCCGCATCTTTGGGCTTTGCTGCCATAGCCGCTTTGACAAGATTACCAAGGAGCGCATTGAAATCATCGTTGCGGGCGACAAAGTCGGTTTCGCTGTTGAGTTCAAGCATTACCGCACTCTTGCCTTCAATTAAACAGGCGACCTTGCCTTCTTTGGCAATACGGTCGGAGCGTTTTCCGGCCTGGACCTGCCCTAATTTGCGCAGATAATCAACAGCAGCATCAAGGTCACCATTAGTTTCCTGCAAGGCTTTCTTGCACTGCATCATTCCGGCGCCGGTTTTGTCTCTTAATTCTTTTACAGCATTGGCATTGACTTCCATGGTAGCCATATTTTTATTCTCCTGATATTTTCGTTAGTCTAACTGTTTTTCTTCTTCAGCATTTGCTTCATCTGCGACAATCTCGCCTGTTCCTTTAATCCTCTTTTTCTTGATGATCTTACGGATTACCGTACGACGGACAACACGCTTCATGCCTTCCGTTGATTCGCCCGGCATGATCTTTCTGCGAACTGATTTTACCGGAGTTGCCGCGATTACCCGACCCAATTCTTTTAATATGATCGAAATGGTCTTTAGTGAATCGTCGTTGGCCGGGATTGGGAAACCAACCTTTGAAGGATCCGTATTGGTATCGACAATCGCAATGACCGGGATTCCAAGGCGGTATGCCTCGTCGTGAGCGATATGTTCTTTAATGATGTCAACAATTACAATTGCGCCAGGCAGTTCACGCATTTCGCGGACACCCTTCAATACAGAAAGTATCTTTTCGCGTTTCTTGCGCAGTATGCCGCATTCCTTCTTGGGAAGACTGTTGAATGTGCCATCACTTTCCATGCGGTCTATGTCATCAACCTTTTTAATGGAACGTTGTATGGTCACAAAATTCGTAAGCATTCCGCCAAGCCAGCGTTTGTCGATGTAGAATTGTTTACAAGCTTCGGCTGTTTCACGGACAACGTCCTTTGCCTGTGGCTTTGTCCCCACGAAAAGCACGCTTCCACCGCCTTCGACCACCTCGGCGAGTTTCTTGGATGCCGCGTCAACGCAGTTGATTGTTTCTTTGAGGTTGACAAGATGAATCCCGTTCTTTGCGGCGAGAATGAATCGCCGCATCTTGGGATTCCAGCGGGATGTCTGATGCCCGAAATGGGCCCCTGCTTCGAGAAGTTCCTTGAGTGTGATTTCGGCCATTTTTTTCCTTTCTGGTTTGTCTCTTCCACGACAAACCGGCGCAGCCGCTTCTTTCCGTTTATTTAGTCGGATGTGCGGAACCAGGGCACCGGTCTAGGCCTGTCGTGTGCTTGACAGTTACATTGTTTATCTAAAAAAGAACAATAATTAACGTTTCGAGAACTGGAACCGCTTGCGCGCGCCGCTGCGTCCGTACTTTTTGCGCTCAACCTCGCGGGCATCGCGTGTAAGCAGGCCCTCTTTTCTTAAGAGAGCGCGCATGGTAGGATCAAATACAACAAGCGCGCGCGCTATTCCAAGCTGGAGCGCTTCAGCCTGGCCGGTCATACCACCGCCATCACAATTTGCAGTTATGGAGAACTGACCCGTTTTTTCAGTAACCTTAAGTGGCTTTTCCACGGAAATCCTTAGACGTTCATTCTTGAAAAAGTCGGTGAGATCGCGTCCGTTGACCTTGATTGGATCGCTGCCGTTTTTAAGAATGACCCGCGCCACAGCGCGTTTGCGTCGTCCGATCGCACTGAAGGTTTTTTCCGCCATGGTATATTCTCCTTAAAAATAATTTACAGTTTAATGAGTTCCGGTTGCTGGGCTGCATGCGGATGCTCCGCACCCGCATAAACAAACAACTTTTTATAGATTTTGCGTCCAAGGGGCCCTGTGGCTTTTATCATACCACGCACAGCGTGCCGTACAACAGAAGTGGGCTTCCTCAGCATCATTTGCTTGTATGGCGTAATTTTGGCCGCACCTGGATAAAATGAATGGGTGAAATAGGTTTTTTGTTCTGCTTTACGGCCAGTGACCTTTATTTTGTCAGCATTGATGATGATGACGAAGTCGCCGCCATCCTGATGAGGGGAAAAGGTCGGTTTGGTCTTGCCGCTTAGCAGCATTGCAACGCGCGTTGAGAGCCTGCCAAGGACCTGATCCTTTGCGTCAACCAGCTTCCATCCGCGTTTGATGTCTTCGTCTTTCAGAATTTTTGTCTTCACAAATCACTCCGCTTATTATATTTTAAAATATGAACAGACTGGTTAATATAATTTTGAGGAAAGAACAGTGTCAATAGTTTGAATTAAAAAGTTACCCAAAAAGGTCTTTCGCCGACATTTATGATATTCTCAGGCTTAAATGGATTTCAAGATGCCTTATTCGGAAATTTTATCATGCACCCACCTTGAAACCCCTCAGTGCTCCCCAGTTTTGACCTTTGTTAATGTGTTAATATTCTTAGTTTTTCCTTTGTTTCCCTCACCCCTGGCCCCTCTCCCGCTCACGGGAGAGGGGAAAAAGGGGTGAGGGTTAGGTAAGATGCTAAAGAATTTTCGTCTATGACAATTTAAAAGTGGGGAGCATTGAGTTGAAACCCATGTCAACAAAATAAATTCTTGCATTTGAATCTGAAGCAGTTTATTTTCTTATAAAATCAACATTGCCCGATTAAACCATAAAACAAACTACTAAGTACCGATAAAAAAGAGGAGGAACTATGGCAGATGTAAAGGGGAAATTCATTTCATTGGCGGGTTCATTGATGAATGTCTATCAAAGTGCGCTATTAGAAGCGGACAAGAAACTCTTTTTGGCCACTAAAAAGCATTGGAACGAACTTGATCCGGAAGGTTGGTACGATACAAAACTTTTTAATCTGTTCATGACGACCTATGCAACAGCATCACCATCAGGGGAAACCGCAATCGTAACGCTTGGCAGAAATGTCTATCCGACCATAAAAAAACTGCCGGAATGCCACCTAACCTGAAAACCCCATTGGATTTTATTAAATTCGAAGCAGAGGGTTTCCTGGCTAATCATAGAGGTTCGGATGTTCGTCCGAGAAAAATAACAAAGGCCCAAGACAAGGATGTAATTATTGAAGCACCGGCACCAGGTTACCATTCAAAACTCTTTGTCGGTGTTTATTTAGGCATATTGGAGATGTGCGGCATCAAAACAGGAAAGGTGGACCAAACCAAAAGCCAGGAAAAAGGCGATTCCACCTCAGAGTTTCATATTACCTGGTAAAGTTATTTTATTAAAAATAATCACTACTGTCCCAATATTACTCGCACAAAATCAATTGGTTACAGGCTGTCATGTCGAATTCACGCATGTCAATATCTACAACTGCTTGATTTATAGACTGTTTCATAAAAAGTGAGACACTTAAAATTTGCAAGGTTGAGTAGGGAATTGATTTAATATTTATTCGTTTCTTTACGATATCGATTAAGATATAAATAAAAAACGCTCCTTTATGGCAGATTGCCGCAAAGAAACGAATGGAAAATACTTTAGAGTTCAAATCGAAAAAAACACAAAGCATGTTTATCTTTCAAGTTTACAATATGTTACATCGATTTCCAAATTCAACGTTGGGACAGCAGTGAAAAATAATATCTTTATATAATTCAAGAACCTGATTAACAGTTTAGATTACTATAAGGCTTTCGCCCGAGATAGTAAGGGTATTATTTTCCCAAGAGGTGCGGATAACAATTTTAGTTTATGCGACAGGGAATTGAATCCATTTTATTCAATCCAGCAAAAAAACCAGCTCATAAAATGGATTATCTCACAATCACCCATACCTGATTTTCACATTTTTGTTGACTTTGACGGATTATTATACGATTTTAAAAACATAAACCACTTGAATCAAAATTTATAATGCAAAACCAATCAACAGATTTTACTCTCAAGCTATCAGGTAAAATTGTATCAATTGAAGACTGCAAGCGAGTAACCGTACTTATTAAAAATCTTATTTGTGCAGGGAAAACTCATATTGCAATAGACATGAAAGATGTAAGCGAAGTTTCAGGCAGTTTCTCAGGATTTTTATCAGAAACCCTTAACCTCATACAAAAGGATAAGGGCGAATTTATATTTTTTAATGCTAACTTCTTAATAGTTGACATTCTTAAAGTTTGCGGATTCGGAAATAACATTAACAATGAATTCGTGCCATCAAAAAAAGAGGAAAAGCTTGCGCTTGTCATTGAAGACGAACCAATGATAAGGGAACTTACAAAAGGATTTCTTGCGGAAATGGGCATAAGCTCATTCGAAGCGGATAACGGGCTCGAAGGAATCAGAAAATTCATGATGTTCAAGGATTCAATAGATTTCATTGTCATGGATATTGAAATGCCTATTATTGACGGCGTACAGATGCTTCAGAGAATAACACAGATTGAGCCTGATGTAAAAGTAATCGTGGCATCAGGATTTACGCTGGAAAATAAGGTTAAAATGATCCGGGAGATAAAAGGTGATGCCATTTTTCTGCATAAGCCGTATTTATATAGTGAACTCGAAAAAGCCGTAAAGAGCCTGCGAAAAAAGGCGGATGTCCGCCATTAATCCGCCGGAGCTTCAGCCCTTCTCACCGTCATTTTTAACCATACCACCGGTCAAGATCATTTTAAGTGCGGTTTCCATGGGCATTTTAAGATACCTTATACTGCTTTCATGGAAAATCATAAGAAAACCGCTTGTTGGATTTGGAGTAGTTGGAATAAAAACAGTGTAATAACGACCTTCATCATTCGGTTTGAGCTCGCCGCAAGCCTCTCCTGTGTTGAAACCTATGGTCCATATACCCTTGGATGGATATTCCACCAGTATGGGTTTCATGAGTGATGCGTCACGGTCCATGGTAAGAATATCTATTACTTGGCGGGAGGCCTTGTAAACTATGCTGATCCCTGGTATGGATGAAAGAAACTGATCTATCTTCTTTACACTGCTGTCCCAACGTTGAATTTGGAAATCGATGTAACATATTGTAAACTTGAAAGATAAACATGCTTTGTGTTTTTTTCGATTTGAACTCTAAAGTATTTTCCATTCGTTTCTTTGCGGCAATCTGCCATAAAGGAGCGTTTTTTATTTATATCTTAATCGATATCGTAAAGAAACGAATAAATATTAAATCAATTCCCTACTCAACCTTGCAAATTTTAAGTGTCTCACTTTTTATGAAACAGTCTATAAATCAAGCAGTTGTAGATATTGACATGCGTGAATTCGACATGACAGCCTGTAACCAATTGATTTTGTGCGAGTAATATTGGGACAGTAGTGTCTTCTTTACAATAATTTTACCCCAAAGCGTCTTTATAGTAAGCCCAAAGAAAACAATCAGAATAAATAAAAGAAGGGCCGCGGAAAGTTCAGTAAAAACAGTAATCAGTTTTACCGTACGATATTCTTCCGGAATTAAAAAAAGAAAATATCCAACCCTGTGCTCAATAAAACCGAAAAGCGCTGAAACAAGAAAAACCGTGATAAAAAGCGGCATGAGGGCTAGAAGCCCTTGAAGAAAATACGACATTACTTTTTTTACAACAGGTTTCATTTAAAGTCCTTTCTTAACCTTAAGACTTCAGTTAATCTTGAAGATCGCATATTTGTCCGTATCGCTACGGGAGAACTCCTTGACTTTTGTGAAACGGGGGTCAGAACCTTTGAAAACATTCATAAGCTGCGGCCTTTTACAGTCTTTGTCCTCTATGTCAAAATCACCAAGCAAAAGATAAGATATGCTGTCAAGATGAGCATAGTTGTATAACCCGTCAGCATCCGCATAAGGAAGTTGTGATGTCTTGAGGTTGAAGTAATAGGATAGATCAGATCCATGAAGAGCAATGATCTTTTCATTATTCAGGTTCGCTTCTGCCCAAGCTCCGGCATCCATCCTTGAAAAAGCTGACCTGTTTCGCTCTTTCTCTGCAAGTGGGATTGAAAAATATATCAGAATACAGGCTAAAATAAATATTAAAGAATCAAAATGAGGCATTCGGGAAGGATCAATAAATGTAAAAACAGCGTATGAGGCAAAGATGAATGCCAGAGGCAAATACGGTACATAATACCGATATGTGATGTAGAAAAAACCATAAAACAAAAGGTAGATTACTGAAAATATCCATAACCCAACAAAAGCCGGATTTGGATCAACCCTTCGACCTGAAGTGAAAAGAAATATGGCAAGACCTGCAACCCAAAGGACAAAAAGCGGCCATACAACCGTCTTGGGCATTCTATCAACAAAATACGGCATATTTTCGACAAACCTCTGAATTCGATCTGAGATGGAAAAAATGCCCGCATCATGTGAAGCTGAAAGCGGTTTCAATGTGCCATCTGAATTAACCGAAAAACGGGCGATATCGGCATTTTCATAAGAGACCGTTGAAACAGCGTATGATGTCTTGGCCGTTAATGTCCATTCCCCTGTAACGTTTTTTAAGTGTAGTAAAAACGGCATGGAGAACAGAGCTGTCATTACAATGAACAGCACCAGATTCATAAGCGCAGCCTTAAATCCTGGACGAAAAGCATAAGCACTGAATAGAACCAGCAATGGGAGAATGATAAAGAGCAACGCACCTTCAGTTTTTGTAAGGTATCCAGCGGTTGTAAGAACAGCAAGCTTTACAATTTGAAATGTATTAAGTTCATTCCGCAAGATATCTGCAATAAAAACGAGCAGTGTCCCGAAAAGGACTTCAGAGAGCGGCATAGTTGAAAACTGAAACCATCGCGGATAAAACATGAACAGCGCGCATACTCCAATGATTAATGCATCCGGCATATTGATTGACCTTAACAATCTTGACATGGGATAAAGAATGAGTGAGGCAAGAAGGCCATTTAATAGCAGCACTGAAACATGGGGTTTGATCCCGATTATTGAAACAAGAGTTGTTAGGATTGAAAGCATGGGGTGATGGTACTCGCCAAAGCCGGTCTGCCAGTCACCACCCTGAAGCGCCTTTGCCATACAAAGGTAAATGGCACCATCACCTGAAATATATCGCGGTGCAAAAATGAAATAAAGTTTAAAAAGAAAACCTGTTATTGCAAGGAGCGTTATCTGGAACCCAAGTCCACGGCTTTTAGTCGTCAATGTGCTCAAGCCCTGCACCTCGCTTTTGAATTACAAAGATAATACCGCCAATAAGACTTACAATTATGCCGACAAGTGATGCAAGGAACTGGGTGGCAACGGCCAGCGCACCATCAGGGCTCACAAACCCAAAAAGGAATTTTCCCAACCCCTCTCTTACTCCAAGACCGCCGAAGGATATCGGCAGGCTCGCTGATAACGCAATAAGCGGCACAAATATCAGGAAATAAACAAAACCAACATCAAACCCCACGGCCTTTGCCGCAAGATAATGCACGCCAATTCTAAGAAACTGTGTTACGGTTGATAGAATAATAACCTTGACATAAAGCACTTTATTTCCCCTGTAGAGATGGAGAAAGTTGTGCAGGTCTTTTATTCTGTCCCGCATGCCGAATGGATTAATATTTTTCAACATTACATCGTATAAGAATACTGAAATTCGGCGGCTAAAGATGATAAATAAAGAAATAAAGAAAAGTCCGAAGAGAATGATGATATACCTGTACAGATGATGACGGATGCTGAGATTCATGAAAAAATAGAGGTATAGCGCGGAAATAATCGCGAAGAAGCAGAGCATGAAAAGCCCTGCAAAACGATCAAAAAATGTTGCCGCAAGCGCCTCCTTACCCCGCTTTATGTCCTGTCGCAAGCGGTAAACCTTAACAACATCGCCCCCCAGAGCACCGGGAAGGAAGTTGTTGAAGAAATGGCCAATCATGTATAGATTGAATGCGGACATTATGCCTAGTTCAACCCCCTGGTGCCGGAGAAGTATGTCCCATTGAATGGCGCTTAAAATCATGCTAAGCAGAAAAACCGCTATTGCCATAAAGAAATACCAGTGGTCCGCGTAAAGAATCCGTCCCATGATATTGCCGAAGCCAAGATTACGGAATAAAATCAAGAACAGCCCTGATGTTATTGCAAGTTTAAGTATTATGGAAATAATTTTTTTCATAAGATTTGTTCTATAAAGCAGGTCATCTCTTTTGCAATTCGGTCCCAGGTAAATTT
Source organism: uncultured Fibrobacterota bacterium (assembly GCA_963831235.1). GTDB lineage: Bacteria > Fibrobacterota > OXYB2-FULL-49-7 > OXYB2-FULL-49-7 > JAEUSG01 > CAWHPS01. The sequence goes on along the minus strand of CAWHPS010000057.1, from coordinate 138,093 downwards.
TTTTGAAAAAACCAGGGCTTCTTTTTCCATAGCCAGGCGCAAAGAATTATCTGATAAAAACCGCGAAGCTTGATTTACAAAATCATCAAGGTCCCCATATTTAAAAAGAATACCTGTAACCCCATCCTTTACAGAATCCTTAAGGCCCGGAACACGGCTTGAAACAGAAACCGTACCACAGGCATTGGCCTCGATATTTGTGATGCCCCATCCCTCTTTGGCCGCAGCGTTAATCATAAGAAGCGCACCTGATAAGAGCCTGCGCTTCTCCTCTGCCGGTACATAACCCGTGAAATGAACGGCTTTCTGCAAACCCAGAGAAAGCGTAAATTCATTAAGCGATTCTGTGTAATCCCCGCTGCCTGCAATAAAAAGTTCCAGGTCCGGATATTTTTTTCTTAGTACCTTTAACCCCTGAATAATAAATTGGATGTTCTTGTATTTTTTAATCCGGCCTATATAGAGAAGATATGGCGGGTTTTGTTTTGAACAAACCGGCTTAAAGAATTCCAGGTCAACCCCTGGTTCGAGAACTTTTACAGGAAGAGTATTTTGGCAGAACGCACTTACTTCATCATAGGTACTATTTGAAATTACTGAAAAAGGGTCGCGCCTGTAAATAAAAGGCACCAGTTTTTCCATAAGATAAATATACAAGGCAAGTGGTAATGGGGCCTCCTTGAAAATCGAGGCCCCGAAAAAATGCATCACCATATGCATTCGCGGCTTCCTGACAAACAGGGGGGTGAAAAAAGGAACCTTATTGAGATCTTCAATTATCAGATTATATTCATTTTGATGCTTACGAACATAAACCATGGCAGCAAAATTAAAAAGATATTTCCCTCCCCGCCTTATCACTCGCAGACCTTCCATATTTTCTTCAGACATGGCACCAGGAAAAGTATGTGATAGTACTGTGATAGCATACTTTCCTTCCGCAGCAATGCGCTTGAACATTTCATGATAATAAACCTCGGCCCCCCCGGCTTCAGGGTTTTTAATGTCGCGCCAGTTTATTACAAGAAGTTTTTTTTGCATAAATATAAGCCGAATTATAATTGAATAGAACTGATAAAATACTATGATTGGAGCACTTGGGACAATGGAAATACAGAACCATTGCTCTAATTCAAAAGCCTTATCATTCTGTGAGAGACTATAGGAAAAACTTCGAATTGCAGCGGATATACTAAAAAATGTAGTTTTCCAGTATCCGTTGTAAAATGAAGGCATTGAAATCTTTATATAATAGGATTAGCGCGAAGAGTTATCTCATGATACACATTATTAAATCTCATGCTACCAGCCAGCAGATTTCCGAGATGCTGCAAGCACTTGATACCTATATCAAATTGGCAGTAGACATTAAGCAATGTATTCTGGCAGGTGGCGGCGTTATGCACGCAGATTGTGAAGCAGCTTTATTAGAAGATGGCAGCATGCAGGAAGATATTTGGGGGGCAGACTGGAACCCTGCCAGCCAAGTTGTAACATTTGAATCTCTAATCAATATCCGACCAAGGCAGAATAATCGCTCTCTGGAGATAACGGATCCCTTGCGCCGTGAGCGAGTTGCACAAATCGTCCAAAACTTATTGGGGCATGTATGAATAATCTGGCATTACTGAGAGAGAGATATCTTCGTGATAGTTTGCCTGTAAGATTGGGAGGCGTGGCAGCAAATTTACTCAGAATAAAGTCTTTTTCTGACAAAGAGAATAATCAAACTGTTGTAGAGAGCTTGATTGATGAGAGTAAATACTTTATTGAGTGGACTGCCGCAGAATCAGAGCCGGCTACAACGTTCGAATTGGTGGAACTTCAGATACAATTGGCCCGCTGGCAATACAGATGGTCGAAAGTATGGAGTGATTCGGTTCAACGGAAAAAAATGGCTGAACTGGCACAACAGTGGTCCGAACGTGTACTTATTCTCTCAGGCCTGATAACAGTATAAAGTTTGCCTTTCTCAGTCCTTACGAATCAAACCAATATATTTCCCAAGGATTGAAAAAGTGGCTGTCTTTTCAGGGGTAACTATAATCGGCTCCATGCGATCGTTTGCCGGATCAAGGATGATATTCTTTCCCACGCGCCTGACATATTTCAACGTGGCTTCATCGTTATAAAGAACTGCGGCTATCTCGTTGTTGCGGACAAGGGGCTGCTGTTTGATGATTACAATGTCTCCATCCAGGATATGGGCGTTTACCATGCTGTCGCCTTTTACATGCAGCATGAAGTAATTATCGTTTGAGTTGTCGATTCCAAGTGGAGACAAATCAATTTGAGCCTCGATATTTTCTATTGCTTCAATAGGCATGCCGGCTGCGATTACTCCCAACAGTGGTATAGTTTTGCCCTTTGTGTGGATTGGCACGATTCCGCGGTGTTCGTATTTTCTTAAATTTTCTCTGCCACGGAGATGACCTTTTTTTATAAGTGCCTGGATATGTTTGGTGACAGCATTAGGTGAGGCAAAGCTGAAATGACTTTGAATTTCCTCGTAAGAAGGCGATGCCTCGTGCTTTTCCCAATAATTGACAATGAAATTGAGTATTGCCTGCTGGCGACGGGTAAGTTCCCTCATGGTGTAAAATATATACCAAAAGAAAAAAAGATGCAAGGAAAATATTTTATTTTGCCATAACTGTGTTTTAAACCGGCAATATAGGTCAACTCATCAAATCATCCACCAGGCGCTTTGCTGATTCAAGAGTCATGTCCTTGGGCGGCAAGACATTAATCAGAAATCCTGATAAATCCCGTTCAGATTTGAGTTTCAGAGCTGCTTCTGGTGTTATATGCAGCTCACATAATTTTCCACTATTTCGTATCCCATCCAGCACCTCCGTCCATTCTGATGACTCCGGCTGCCCTGCGCCGGGTATCCATTGTATCAGCTTCAGTTTCCTTATTGCAAGAAGGCTGTCAAGGTGTTTCAATGCGCCCTTGCCGTCAAGATGATACATTGAAGCGGGTATTCTTTCACAGCATTTTTCTATGTCCGGCACAACAAAGCGGTCGAACATTTCAGTTGAAAACATATAGGAAACGTCACACTGCATCATGTAACACGGATCTTTTGAAAAAGCAGGGCTCCATGCAGCGAATCCTCTGCAGTGTTTTTTTATTTTCACAGTTTCCGCATCATATACCCTAAGCCATTCTGATGTTATCTCTTTAGACAATCTTTCAACAATATCCGGATTATCAACAAGATCCATGAGAAGTTCTTCGGTGCCGCGTAAAGCGGCCAGCAAATCAAGATTTCCGCCAATATCCGAGAATGAAATCTGTACTTGATCTCCCATTGCGGCAAGACAGGCATCCAGGATATCATTTACACGAACAGCATATTTTGAATTCATATCAGCGTGTATCTTTATTTCATCAATCGGCTTGTTTATCGGATGAAACCAGACTGATTGTTCGGTTGATTCCGGTCTTGACCCCATATACGTAGCCATACTTCCAGGTCCAAAATTCAAAAACTTTTTTGGAAAAGCATCACCAAAAAAGTGAAATCTTGACATTTCGTGTGTTTCAACCTCCATAATACGGTTGATTGACCAGTCAGAAGGATAGTGAGGAAAAAACCTATTGAAGCCTTGCATTTGAGGAATCGACGGATCGGCAATGATTAAAGATACCATTGCCCTGTTCATTTTACCTTCCCAGAAAAGGGACCAGTTCTTTTCAACTTCTTTCCAGTTGTTCTCCGAAAAATTTACTTTCATACAGGTTCCTTTCTAACAGACGCACGTTCCATCAAAACAGGTCTTACAAACTCGTGGAATGTGCCGCCTTGTTTAAGTTTTTTTAAAATCAATTCTGTTGCTTGTTTATAAATTAGGCTCATTTGCTCGTCAATGGTTGTAAGGCCAACTGTCAGAGTATCAATGAAGGGTATATTCCCGTATCCGCAAACTGACACCTGTTCCGGAATCATAATCCTATTTTCTTGAAGCGCCTGAACAACCCCAACCGCAATTAAATCGTTTACAGCAAAAATACCGTCTATTTTGTTAGATTTTATTTCTGGAATAAGCTGCATTGCGGATTCATAACCCCCACGTATTCCAAAATTGCCGTTTATAACACGTGTACTATTTTCAGAATAAATTTTAGAAAAGCCCTGCCACCGTTCCATGCAAACACGCGAAGTTTTCATGCCAGAGGTTATGTGTGCAGGCTTTATCACCCCTGCCGCCCTGAAACGTTCCGCCACTATCGTTCCGCCTGATATTTCATCAAGCATCACCGTGTTTAAATGAGGATTATATTCACGATAACAAAATACAGAAGGTATGCCTGTCCCCTGCACAGCTGAAATTAAAGATTGGTCGCTCAACTCATGGCATATTATGGCATCGCATACATTCTGTTTAACAAGATCTTTTATTTCTTTGGCGCTTGAAACTGAAAGAAGGATTAGGTTGAAGGGAGATTTATTGATGACCTCTTTTACCGAGCGGATTACTTCTGCATACAGCCATGAATAATAGCGCTCATAAGCAATTCCGTTTCCTCCGCTCTGTTCCAGGAAAGCTATAGCACCACTTCCACTCCGTCTAAGTGAACTTGCATTCTTATCTGGGATGTATCCTATCTTTTTAGCCGCGCTAAGAACACGTTTGCATTTTTCATCTGATACATTTCCCTGATCATTATAAACCCTGGAAACAGTGGCCGAACTGACCCCGGCTATTCTCGCTACATCATTTCTGGTAGGCATAAAGTATTACCCCTTAACATGTACACGTGTACAAATATATACAAACTATGTTTAAAAGTCAATACTAATTATTTTTATTGTGGGAAGATATCAGTATTTTGCAAGTTCGTCTTCAAAACTTCCGGCAAGCTTATCTGTGATAAAATCGAGGACCTTATCCGATTGCATGTAACCTGACTGGATACGCTCTTTCAGGCGGGAAATATATTTTCGTTTTTCTTCAGGTGTGAATGTCTCAAACCTGTTTTTTCTAACTTCCATGTTATTTAACCCTACTTCCTTGTATGGTTTGAATATTTATCGGCCAGATAAAAGAAAATCTTAATAAAAAAAAGCGGGAATTATGCTTTACCTGAATAAAAACAGGGACCAGAAATGATCTTAACTTATTTTAAGTCAACGTCTTGCGAATTCTATCAGCAATCTGAGGCACGGATAAACCGATTTCCTCAAGTAGCTTTGTTTTTGTTCCATGAGGTATAAAAGCATCTGGATATCCGATTACCTCAACTTTTTTTGAAATTATATTATTGAAATCCATAAACTCCAAAACAGCGCTTCCAAGCCCGCCAATAATAGTCCCTGCTTCAATTGTAAACACATATTTATAGGCATCCACCAGGGATTTTAATTTTTCTTTTGAGATCGGCTTGACAAATCGCATGTTGACAATGGTCGGGGACAGGCCGTCTTTTTCAAGTTCTTTCCCAACATCAAGCGCGCTTCCCACCATTTCACCGATAGAGAGAATAAGGATATTTTGACCCTGTTTTACTATTTCCGGTTCCCCTATTGGAAGTGCCTTGAAGTTCTCTTCCATTGGAACTCCAAGCGCATACCCTTTGGGATAACGGATGAATACAGGTCCTTTCATGTGGAGAGCCGTCCATAGCATCTGTTGAAGTTCATTTTCATCCTTTGGAGCCATGATTGTAACATTCGGAATAAGGCGTAAGAATGCCATGTCAAAAGCCCCATGATGTGTCGGGCCGTCATCAGGTGTAAGCCCTGCCCTGTCAATACAAAAGACCACATCAAGGTTCTGGAGTGCAACATCATGGATGATCTGATCATAAGCACGCTGAAGAAATGTGGAGTACATGACAACAACAGGCCTCATCCCGCTTTTGGCAAGGCCTCCTGCAAATGTTACAGCATGGCTTTCCGCAATCCCAACATCAAAATAGCGATCAGGAAAACGCTTGCCGAATTCATCAAGCCCTGTACCTGTTGGCATGGCAGCTGTAATGCCTACGATTCGATTATCCTGCTCAGCGATTCGTATAAGGGTGTTTCCGAAAACAGAAGAATATGTGGGCAACTCGCTTTTTTTATAAGCCTCACCAGTGTCCATTTCAAAACCGCCTATGCCATGAAACTTTGGAGCATTCTTTTCAGCATGCTTGTAGCCTTTGCCCTTTTTTGTTATGACATGAATCAAAACCGGGCCTTGAATATTTTTACGTATGTTGTTGAACAATGACGTCATTTCCTCGATATTGTGTCCGTCAATCGGCCCAAAATAACGGAACCCGAGGTCAGCAAAAAGTCTCCCTGGTAAAAGGGCCCCTTTTATAGTGTCCTCCACACGGGAAGCTATTGTTCTTATACCTGATCCGAGCGTCTTCATTTTCCCGGTCATCTCCCAGATGTCGCCCTTAAGTTTATTATAGCGTGAATCCGAGATGACCCTTGTAAGATATGAGGCAATGGCGCCCACATTTGGCGAAATAGACATCTTGTTGTCGTTTAAAATTACCGTGATATTTTTTTTAAGCACTCCGGCATTGTTTAAACCTTCAAACGCAAGCCCACCTGTCATGGAACCATCACCAATTACTGCAACAACATCATAATCCTCTTTACGAATGCCCCTTGCCTCAACAAGACCTAAAGCAACGGATATGGATGTGCTTGCATGGCCAACGTCGAATACATCGTAGGGGCTTTCAGATGTGCGGGGAAAACCGGAGAGCCCGCCCTGCTGGCGGATTGTTGGGAACTGGGCATTTCGGCCTGTAAGTATTTTGTGCGCGTAGCATTGATGGCCCACATCCCATATGATTTTGTCGTAAGGAGTATCGTATGCATAATGTAAAGCCACCGTAAGTTCAACAGCCCCGAGGCTGCTTGCAAGGTGACCGCCTGTTTCGGAAACAACACTTAAAATACGTTCCCGCACCTCAGCGGAGAGCGCTTTTAATTGTTCAAGTGTAAAGCCCCGGAAATCATCCGGAGAATGAATGCCATCTAATAGTGCCATTAATTTACCCGCTCTACAATAAAATCCGCCAATGCTGAAAGCACAAGCCCTTTATTTTTAAACGGTGCTATAATAAGCTTGGCTTTATCTGTTAAACTTCTTGCTTCAACCATGGAATTTTCAAGGCCGTAAAGACGAGGGTAAGTGGCTTTTTTATTTTCAAGATCCGACCCCGCGTCTTTTCCAAGTTTTTCAGTTGTCCCAACCACATCAAGTATATCATCAACAATCTGAAAAGCGAGTCCAATGCATCTCCCATATTCCCTAATAAGCTTCTGAGTCTTTTTATCAGCCCCTGCAATTATAGCACCTGTCAACAAAGAGGTCGTGATAAGGGCCTCTGTCTTATGGATATGGATGAATTTGAGGGTCTTTTTGTCAATATCATCTTTGCCTTCGGATTCAATATCAACAACCTGGCCGCCTAACATTCCGGATGTGCCGAGGGCTTTACTTATAAGTTCAACAATGGGAAGATTATTATAACGCCCAAGTATTTCGTATGCGTGAATGCATAAGGCATCACCGGCAAGAACAGCCATGGCCTCTCCGAACATTTTGTGGCTGGTTGGCTTTCCCCTCCGGAAATCATCGTCATCCATGCAGGGCAGATCATCGTGGATTAGAGAGAATGTGTGCATCATTTCAAGAGCGCATGCTGCCGGATAAACCTTATCCCCCTTCCCGCCGCAAAGCTCAAAAGATGCAACAGCAAGGATTGGGCGAAGCCTCTTCCCCCCGGCAAATATTGAATAGCGCATTGCCTTGTGGATTGTTGAAGGATATTTTCCTTCAAGGGGAAGCAGTTTTCGAAGGTGCCTGTCAACAATAATTGATTTTTCTTTGAAATATTTTTTAAGAATCGTTTCCATTTTTAAAAAGATCCAGTTCTTCGGTTTGAAGTTCTTCTATCCCGGATTTCCCGTCTTTCTTAACCAACTTTTCTATCTTTTTTTCAGCTTCGGAAAGTTTTGAATAACAGAACCTCGAAAGCTTTATCCCTTCCTCGTAAAAACTCATTGCCTCGTCGAGGGTAAGGTCTCCTGACTCCATTTTTTCAACTATTTCCTCGAGCCGCACCATTGATTTCTCAAATGACTTAACAGACATGTTTTTTAGACCCTCACCCCCCGCCCCCTCTCCCATCTGAAATATAAATAATGGAAGGGAGAAGGGGAGAAGACAATGATTTATTTAAAGTTTTTTGGTTATTTCTGATTCTATAAAATATGGATTGTCGTGAAAAAGCTTTTTTTATTTTATCATTTTGCATCATATATTTTCTTATTCTCCCCCTCTCCCTTCAAAAAATATTATTATCAAATGGGAGAGGGGGTAGGGGGTGAGGGTTCGAACCCTTTCCACCTTGCTATAAAACCTACCCTTGGCAAGAATGGTTTCAACCTCAGAGCCTGGAACAATTCGTCCGGCATCAGATAGCACGGTCCCATTCTGCCTGGTAATGGAATAACCTCGTACAAGTGTTTTAAGGGGGTTTAGGATTTCCAGTTTTCCAGCAGCATTATTCAGGCGGCTTTTTGTTTTCTCGAACACCCTGTTAAACTCAAGGTCGAGTATCCTTACCCTATCGTCCAGGTTCTGGACAAAGGATTCAATCATCACATGAGGCCTTGTAAAGACCGTGCTTTGGGACAATCTTCGCAGCTTTTCCCTTGCAGACTCAAGTACCCCTTTTAAATTGCTTGCCAGCGAATCGGACATGGCCTTTACCTGAAGGATAAGTCCATCGCGATCAGGAACTGCCATCTCTGCCGCGGCAGAAGGGGTTGGTGCACGAAGGTCCGCTGTAAAATCAGCTATGGTATAATCAACCTCATGCCCTACCGCGGAAATAATTGGAATAGATGATGAGTATATTGCACGCGCCACAACCTCTTCGTTAAAGGCAAAAAGATCCTCAAGCGAACCACCGCCCCGTCCAACAATAAGAACATCAACGTTTCCATATTCGTTGAATTCCCTTATTGCAAGAGCAATCTCCTCGCCGGCCCCATCCCCTTGCACCTTGACCGGCCTAAGCACTATTGATATTGACGGCATGCGCCGTTTGAGCACTGTTACAATATCATGAAGTGCAGCGCCAGTCCTTGATGTTACAACGCCTATACGTTCGGGAAAAGCCGGAATTGGGCGTTTGTGTGCCTGGTCAAACAGCCCTTCAAGTGCGAGTTTCTCTTTTAATTTCTCGAAGCAAAGCTGAAGCGCACCGATTCCGGAAGGTTCGATTGCCGAAACATTGACCTGATACTGTCCACCCTTTTCATAAACCCTGACAGAACCTCCTATGATAACCTTCATCCCGTCTTCAGGCTCGAATTTAAGAATGCCGCGTTGCCATTTCCATAATGTGCATTTGATCTGGCTTTTCTCGTCTTTAAGTGTGAAGTAGATATGGCCGGATGTATGGTCAATAAAATTGGAAATCTCTCCGGTGACAAGGATTCCCGCAAAGGATGTTTCCAGGCTTTCCTTTATCCGAAGAGTAAGCTGATATACGGTTAAAGGCTCAGGCAAACCTTTTCTCCGAAGAAAAAATCGTGTTATTGAGGAGCATGGTTATTGTCATGGGCCCAACCCCACCTGGAACAGGTGTTATATATGAAGCCTTTTTCTCGCATGAAGAGAATTCGCAGTCACCGACCTGCCTGTAACCGGCTTTCTTTGTCTTGTCTTCTATACGGTTGGCCCCAACATCAATTACAACAGCTCCGTCTTTAATCATATCGCCTTTGATATAATTGGCCCTTCCTGCGGCTACGATAAGAATATCAGCCTGTCGTGTGTGAAACGCAACATCAGCTGTTCCGGTATGTACGACCGTGACGGTTGCATTCCCGCCTTCGACCTTTTGGAGAAGCATGTTTGCAACAGGCTTGCCGACAATGTTAGATCTGCCCACAACAACCGCATGTTTTCCCTTGGGGTTTATTTTATAACGCCTTAAAAGTTCAACCACCCCGGCCGGCGTACAGGGAAAAAAATAACCTTCACCTTGCACCAGTTTTCCAACATTAATAGCATTAAAGCAATCCACATCCTTTTCAGGTAGAATACGGTTGAATACAACACCTTCGTCCTTTACATTTGGTATTGGATGCTGAACAAGAATCCCGTCAATACGATCATCCGAATTGAGTCTGTCAATGAGGCTTAAAAGATCTTTTTCTGATGTGTCTTTTGGCAGCTTGTGGGTTTCGGAATACATTCCAAGGTCCTCGCATGCCTTGCCCTTCATGCGCACATACACTTCAGAACCCGGATCCGTCCCGACCAGCACAACCGCAAGTCCGGGTGTATGTCCTTTTGCCTTCAATGCTGCTATTCTTACTGAGAATTCCTTGCGCATCTCTTCTGCTATCATTTTCCCGTCAATTAATTTTGCCATATTTTTTGCCTCTTTCGTATGCTTTTAACACCAGTGCCCCCTCTCCTGTGCGCTTTGATTCAAGTTTAAAGTATCACAGGAGAGGGGAAAAAGGGGTGAGGTTCAATCCTTATCTTCGTCTCCCCCGCCAACATATTTCCTTATGATTCTTTCGATTTTTATTGCCTTGTAAGTCGTATCGTCAACCTCTATTACAACCCCGTTAAAAACAAGTTCCTCATCTGAAGGCTCAAAACGGGCGGGGATTTCATATAAGAATTTCCTTATCACAGCCTCTTTCTTCATTCCAATGACCGAATTATGAGGGCCTGTCATTCCCACATCAGATAAATAAGCCGTGCCCCCGCTTAGAATTCTTTCATCAGCTGTCTGCACATGAGTGTGTGTTCCTATGACTGCTGAAACCTTGCCGTCGAAATAATGGCCAAGCGCGACTTTTTCAGATGTGGCTTCAGCATGAAAGTCCACAAAAATAATATCGGTCTGGGATTTGAGTTTGTTGATCTCAACAAGACCTGTCCTGAAAGGACAATCAATGGGATACATGAATGTGCGGCCCTGAAGATTTATTATTCCAAGTGTCCGGCCATCCTGCAAATGAAAAACCACAGACCCTTTTCCAGGGTTTCCAGCGGGATAATTAAGGGGCCTTAGGAGATAGGGTTCTGTTTCAAGGCATTGGAGGCCGTCCTTGTTGTCCCAAATATGGTTCCCGCTTGTAACAACATCAACGCCGAATCGTCTGAGTTTGCCGATAAGATTTTTTGTTATGCCCCTGCCGCCGGCGATATTTTCACCATTGGCAATACATACGTCAATGGAATATTCCTTACGCAGTACCGGCAGGAGCGAGGACAAAACTCTTTTTCCGGCATTTCCAAAGATATCCGCGACAAAAAGTATTTTCATCTATTGCTACTTCGCGTATTCGACAATACGCTTTTCCCGGATAATAGTCACCTTGATTTGCCCGGGATAATCCATTTCATCTTCTATTTTTTTACTCATCTGTGTTGCAAGTTCCTGGGATCTCGGCGTCCGACATGACCTCGGGGTTTACCATTATGCGTATCTCGCGTCCGGCTTGCAGCGCAAACGCTGTTTCCACGCCTCTAAAGGATTCCGCAATCTTTTCAAGCTGATCAAGGCGCTTGACATAAGTTGTAAAGGTCTCCATACGCGCACCCGGGCGGGTGGCGGAGATGGCATCAGCCGCCTGGATAAGAATGGGATAAACCGAGATTGGTTCAACGTCCTCGTGATGGCCGGCAATGGCATTGCAAATTATTTCATTCTCCCCGAACTTCTTGGCCGCATCAGCGCCAAGCTGGGCATGGGTGCCCTCGGCCTCACGGTCAATGGCTTTGCCGATGTCGTGAAGGATGCCGGCACGCAGGGCAAGCTTGGAATCAAGCCCCAATTCCGCTGCCATGTGCGATGCGAGTACCGCGACCTCTTTGCTGTGCTTAAGCACATTTTGCCCGAAACTTGTGCGATAATTGAGACGACCCAGATATTCAACAAGCTGGGGATTTATTCCATGAAGATCAAGCTCCAGTACAATTTGTTCACCTGCTTCTTTAATACGCTTTTCAATTTCCTTTGTGGTCTTCTGCACAACCTCTTCAATACGGGTCGGGTGAATACGGCCATCTGCAATGAGCTTTTCCATGGACAGACGCGCTATTTCGCGCTTTATGGGATCATAACTGGATAGAACAATATTTTCAGGTGTGTCGTCAACAATCACATCAACGCCAGTCGCTTCCTCGAAGGCCCTGATATTGCGACCCTCACGTCCGATGATTCGTCCTTTGATCTCCTCATTGGGAAGAGTAAGCGTTGAAACGGTTGATTCGACAGTATGGTCAGCCGCACAGCGTTGTATGGCAATTGTAATTATCCTTTTTGCTTCGTCGTCGGCCTTTTCACGTGCTTCGTCCTTAATCTGCTTTATAAGCTGCGCAGCCTCATGCCTGACATCCGCATCAAGATTTTTTCGGAGCATCTCTTTTGCCTGGGCCGTTGTCATGCCTGCTATGCTTTCAAGACGCTGATTTTCTTCGGCCACAAGACGCTGGAGCTCCTGGTCTTTTGTCCTGATGGATTTCTCTTTTGAAGTTAAAAGGGCCTCTTTGTTTTTTATTTCATTTTCCTTTACGGCAAGAAGGTTGACCTTTTTGCTTAAGTTCCCCTCTCTTTCACGAAGCTTGCCGTCTCTTTTGTCAACCTCTGATTGCCTCCTGGACAATTGGCTTTCAAACTCACTCTTTGATTTCAGCCATTCGTCTTTGGCTTTTAGAATAAACTGCTTTTTTTCGATTTCAGCATCATTTTTTGCTTTTTCGAGGATAAACTGGGCTGTTTCTGCGGCTCCCTTGATTCTGTTCTTCTGGATCATCTTCTGGATGAAAAATTGCACAAAAATTCCAATAACAAGGCCTGCAATAATGTAAATAATGGCGATTAGGCTCATGATGCGTCTCCTTTTAGTTCATCTATATAATAAAGTTTGCATGGATTCATAAAAATAAAAAAGGCCCCAAAGCACGCTTAAAAAGTAATTATTGAACTCTCCTTACTTAGTAATAAGTGGTGTTGCCTCAACTGGTTCGTAGATTCCGCTCTAAGGCGGACTTGTATTCCGCAGCTGAAAGTCAACTCCAGAGTTCGCAATTGAAGATCAATAATTTTTTTAAGACCGCGCGTTTGGAGCCCAAATTTCTATTTATGGGCACCGTTACGCTGCAATTACGTTTTCTATTTTATCTGAAAGCTCCTTTGCTTTAAATAACAGATGATCAACTTTTGAAGATGCCTCATTAAATCTTTTCCGTGACTCAAACAACTCACCGGTAATATTTACCGCTGCAAGTATTGCGGTTTTGTAACGCTCCCTGGATGTTGCTCCAAAACCAAGCTCATTGATTTTAAGGTTCACATATTCCGCTATTTGAGTAATGATCTCGCTGTCCGCCTCTCCCTTTACGGTATATTCCTCTCCTGCGATAACGACCTTTACACGGTTCAGATTTTCTTCCATAATTCAAGAATCCGTTATTTAAAGCACGCGATCCGTATCTTAAAAAGAACATCTCTTCCAACGTGCCTTTTAGTAATATATATATTTTATATAACCTTGTCCAATTTTTTGATAACTTCCCCGATCTTATTGGAAACAGAGGAAAGCTTCTCGTTACAATCATTGACCATATTATTCTTATCATTCTCCATCTGCCTTAAACGATCATCCACCCCTCGCTCAATATTAGCCTTCTCTTCTTCAAGTCTTCTTACCTGCTCTTTTAATTGTGATATCTGCTCAACTGCCCTGTCGATTTTTTCGCTTAAAAGATTCAAGGTCTCGTCCATGTAATTCCCCTTTTGTTGATTAGTAATGAAACACTTCAATATTAACTATCTTAATATGGCATTAAACTTGTTTTTAAGTTTACTTAAAATTTTCTCAAATGCCGCGTCCACTTCTTTGTCCATAAGCGTTCCATCCGGCTTTCTGAAACGAAGGGAAAAGGCCGTTGATTTTTTGTTTTCCCCAAGTCCTTTTCCCCGGAAGACATCAAAAAGTACCACTTCTTCCAAAAGCTGCGATTCGGCCCTGATAGTATTGATCATTTCAACCGTACTTGTCTTTTCATCAGTAACAACTGCAAGATCGCGATCCGATGGCGGGAATTTGGACATAGATTTGAAACGCACCTCTTCAATTTTCATACGAAAAAGCTGTTCCAAATCAATTTCAATATAATATACAGGTTCTGAGATATTGTAATGTTTGAGTATGATTCCTGATACATTAAGCACCCTGCCTATTACCACATTTGAAGCCTCGCATTTCAGGCCTTCACATCCATAATGGGCCTCAAATGTAAAATTTACCTTATACCCTGTTAACCTTGACACAAAAGCATCAACCAGGCCACGGGCAATATAAATGTCAGCTTCACGGTTTTTCCCATTCCATTGCACCGGGTCTTTAAGGCCCGACATTGCAATGGCTGCTATCTCCGTTTCTATCGGCTGAAAATTCTCTCCTTTGACTTCAAACACTTTTCCGAGTTCAAATATCGTAATATCGCGGTTGCTGCGTGCTTTGTTACTTCCGACAACGGATAGCAGGCTTGGCATCATGCAAGTCCTGAGAATTGACATGTCAACACTCAATGGGTTCCGTATTACCGGCGCTTCTTTCCCTATTGCAAAAAGCCCTTCATCAGCAGGGTTGACAAGGCTGTTGGTTTTGACCTCCATGAGGCCGAGCCCCGTCATAATTCCGCGGACAGATTCGCGGAATATATCAAGTTTGCTTACCCTTATTGAAAGATCAACAGAAGCCCTTGTTTTGACCGGAATGGTGTCATATCCGCGCAAGCGGGCGACCTCTTCCGTGATGTCCGCCTCCCGGTACAGATCAGGACGTCCGGTCGGTACGGTAACCATGAAATCATCCCCTTCCGTGCAGATGATTCCAATGCTTTGAAGGGATTCTTTAATTTCATCCTTTGAAAGCGATGTTCCAAGCAAACGGTTTATTGATGATGTACGCACCTTGAAAACAAGCGGCCTTATGTTTCCAGGATTAACGTCGATAAAACCCTTTGATGGCACACCTCCGGAAAGTTCGCATATAAGCGATGTTGCCATGTCAAGTGCTTTTTCAAGAATGCCAGGGTCAGCCCCGCGCGCAAAACGGAAAGATGCCTCTGACAACAATTCCATTCTCTTTGATGTGACACTGATGCTCTTTGGATTAAAATATGCGGATTCGAGAAGAATTTCCGTTGTTGAATCCGATACCTCGGAGCTTTCTCCACCCATGACACCAGCCAATGCAACCGGCTTTTCAGCATCGCATATAAGCAAGTCTTTTTCTGAAAGCTCGCGGAGCATACCGTCAAGTGTTTTCATTTTTTCGCCAGGCAAAGCCCTGCGTACAATTATTTCCCGCCCCGCAATTTTATTATAATCAAAAGCGTGCAAAGGGTGTCCAAGTTCCATGAGGACAAAATTAGTCACATCAACCACATTGTTTATCGAGCGCATCCCGACCGAACGCAGCCGCTTTACCATCCATTCCGGTGACGGCCCTATTTTAACACCCGAGATGTGCCGCGCAGCATAACGAGGGCAACCGCTTGGGTCAAGAATTGTGACCTTTGCTTTGGAATCGCATAAAAGGTCGCCCTCTTTTAACACAGGAGATAGAAGATTCAAGGGCTTGCGAAGTTTTGCTGAAAGTTCGCGTGCAAGTCCTGAAATTGAAAGACAATCAGGCCGATTGGGAAGAACCGCAATATCAAACACAGGGTCTTCTTTGAAATGGAGGGCTGAAAAGATTTCGCCTGCCTTGAACCCGTTATCAAGCTCCATAATGCCCTGCGCCTCTTCACTTATCCCAAGCTCCCTTTCGGAACATATCATGCCGCAGGAAATTTCACCGCGTATTTTTGATTTTTTTATCTCGGTGCCGTCGGGCAGTTTATGGCCTGCAAGGATTACCGGCACAGTGAGCCCTGCCTTTACATTTGAGGCACCACATACAATCTGCAAGACCTCCGGACCCACATCAACATTGTTTACCGTAAGGCGATCAGCATTGGGGTGACGCCGGCTCTCAAGGACTTTTCCGATTACAACACCCTTAAGTGGAGTGTATCTGTTGCTTACGCTTTCAACCTCAAGACCGAGAAATGTGAAAATATCGACAAGGTCGTCTGTACTCACGTCAATTTGAGTATGTTCCCTTAACCAAGACAAAGGCGCTTTCATATATTCCTTTTAATTAAAACTGGGTAAGAAACCGTATATCGTTCTCGAAAAAATTCCGAATATCGTCTATCCCATATTTCAGCATTGCAATACGTTCAACTCCCATGCCAAAGGCGAACCCGGTAAAAACCTCAGGATCTATTCCAACAGCTTTGAACACATTGGGATCAACCATTCCGCATCCCATAATCTCGATCCACCCGGTACGCTTACACACCGGACAACCGGGACCTCCACACAAAATGCAGCGTACATCCATTTCAGCAGACGGCTCCGTGAACGGAAAAAAGCTCGGTCTGAAACGGATGTTGGTGTCTGATCCGAAAAAACATTTTACAAATGCATCAAGAGTTCCTTTGAGATCCGCAAATGACACCCCTTCATCCACATAAAGCCCTTCAACTTGCGAGAACACAGGTGAATGCGATGCGTCGAAAAAATCATGCCTATAAACACGGCCTGGTGCTATAATACGAATCGGCGGTTTGCTTTTTTCCATTACCCGGACCTGTACCGGCGATGTGTGAGTGCGCAAAAGCACTTCCGGATAAAGGAAAAATGTGTCGTGCATATCGCGGGCTGGATGGTGCAATGGCATATTCAGGGCTTCGAAATTATAATAGTCGGTCTCGACCTCAGGGCCTTCGGCAACTGAAAAGCCCATTTGCATGAATACGCTTTTAATTTCGTTCATTACCCTGGTGAGCGGGTGCAAACGCCCAAGAGACGGCGTAAGGCCCGGCAGGTTAGGATCAAAAGAATAAGATGCGCCTTTTGATAAAAGCTCTTTGAGCCGTTCTTCGATAAACGTTTCTATCTCTTCCTTGACACTGTTTACCCGACCGCCGATTGCCCGTTTTTCTTCTATAGAAAGCGAGGCTATTCCCTTGAGGAGTTCGGAAATTTCGCTTTTCTTGCCGATGTATTTTGATTTGACCTGGTAAACAGCATTCTCGTCGGCCGAGGTTTTGATTTCCTGCAAAGCCTCGTTTCTTAATGACTCCAGTTTTTCAACAACCGATCCCATTATGACCCCATCAAATAAATATTTTCCAATAAAAAAAACCGGATGTTTCAGGCAGGTCACCCTCCTAAACAATCCGGCTTTTTAAAGCTTGATATTCTGTTTTGCTTTAAATGTTTTCTTTGGCGATGGCCGCCAGGCGTTCGAACGCCTTTTGATCTGTGACAGCCAAATCCGCCAGAATTTTCCGATTGAGAAGGATTCCGGCTTTATTAAGACCGCCTATAAATCGGCCATAAGAAAGGCCGAATAACCTGCATGCTGCGTTAATGCGGACTATCCAGAGTTCCCTGAAGCTGCGTTTCTTTGCGCGGCGGTCCCGATATGCAAAACGCAAGCCGCGTTCTACGGTCTCTTTGGCCAGTTTGAATGTGTTGTTTCGCATCCCCCGAACGCCTTTGGCGTTTTGGATCATCCGTTTACGCCTTGCGCGGGATGCTACGCTTTTTTTAACTCGTGGCATACTTATTGACTCCTTGCGTTATAAACCTAAAAGCCGTTTGATTTTTCTTTCATCGCTCTTGGCCACATAAGCGCCTTTCCGCAAAGCGCGCTTGACCTTCTTGGTCTTTGTGGTCAGGATATGGCGCTTAAAACCATGCGCACGTTTAATCTTGCCATTGGCCGTGACCTTGAAACGTTTCGCCGCACAGCGGCTTGTTTTCATTTTAGGCATTAATTCTCCTTTTTCTACAGAACGGAAAATATAATATTTTCAAATCGTTGTATGTAATATTAAATTAAAAACATGGGACTACATATTTTCCGTGTCATCCGTTGCTTCGGAAACTTCTTCAATCTCCTCTTCTTCTTCCGCCATGGACTCCTCTTCTGAATCCGGTTCTTCCATTGTATGCTCCGGGACTTCAGCATCGCCTGCAATCCCTTTGCGTTCCTGTCCCTCAAGCTTTTCAGCACGGTCCCTTTCAGACCTCACCTTCTTAAGGACGTTCTTCTTAATGGTGAAGATTGAATACATATTGCGGCCTTCCATAAGAGCATTGACCTCGCAGTCGGCCATGTCTGCCAGATCCGCGGCTGCTTTAATAAGAATGCGCCGCCCGAAATCAAGATAAGCCATTTCCCGTCCCTTAAAGACAACTGTGATGCGTACCCTGTCCCCGTCCTCCAGAAACTCCCGCGCATGTTTTATACGATAGGCATAATCATTCGCTTCGGTCTTGGGATGCATCTTGAGTTCCTTGAGATGCACTATGTGCTGCTTTTTCTTGGCATCCTTCTGTTTCTTGGTGAGTTCATATTTATATTTACCGAAATCACCTATCCTGCATACCGGCGGATTTGCCGTGGGTGATATTTCAATGAGATCATAACCGGCTTCGCGCGCCTGGGTTACGGCGTCTTTGGTGCTTAAAATCCCCAGCTGCTGTCCATGCTGGTCTATGACCCTGACCTGGGACACACGGATCATATGGTTGATCCGGATCTTGTTGTTTTCGTTTCTGGCTAAAATAGGCCTACCTCCTCAGTAAAGTTTCAGGTTGCTGCTTGTCAGCAATCTCTGTTTTAAGTTTGTTTATTATATCATCCAATTTGAAACTGCCCAAATCCCCTGATTTTCTGCGACGCACTGAAACAGTCCCTTCTGTCGCTTCTTTTTCTCCTATGATCATCATGCATGGTATGCGGCTATTTTCTCCGTCGCGAATCTTGTAACCCACTTTCTCGTCCCTTCTGTCCAAATCAACTCGAAGGCCTTCATCAGTGAGCCTTTTCATGATTGATTCAGAATAGTCGAGGAATTTGCGCGACACCGGAATTATTACAACCTGTCTTGGGGAAAGCCACAAAGGAAAATCACCTGAATAGTGCTCTATCATTACGCCAAGGAAGCGTTCGATTGACCCGAGAATCGCGCGGTGAATCATGACAGGGGTGTGAGGGTTCCCGTCTTCGCCCACATATTCAAGTTCGAAACGTTTCGGCATTGAGAAATCAACCTGTATTGTACCGCACTGCCAGTTGCGTTTTAAACAATCCTTGATATTGAATTCAATCTTGGGTCCGTAGAAAGCGCCTTCGCCTTCCTTTATTTTGAAAGGTATGCCCTTCTGCCTAAGGGATGTCTTAAGTGCATCCGTTGCCATTGTCCAGTCCGATTCGCTGCCGATAAACTTTTGCGGACGGGTTGCAATAAATACTTCCGTCTCAGAAAATCCCATTGTACGATAAACGTCCATCACAAATTCCACCATGCGCAGGATTTCGTCCTGGAGCTGATCCGGTGTGCAGAAGGAGTGGGCGTCGTCCTGGGTAAATGCCCGTACGCGGAAAAGACCGTGCAATACGCCTGACAGTTCGTGCCTGTGGACATGCCCGAATTCTGCGAGGCGAAGCGGGAGTTCCCTGTACGAATGCACGGATGATTTGAATATGAGGAGACAGCCCGGACAGCTCATGGGTTTTATGGCAAAGGGCCTTTCGTCGATTGTGGAAAAATACATTGACTCGCGGAAGTTGTCGTAGTGTCCGCTTGTATGCCATAGGGCTTCACTTAAGATGATCGGCGTACGGACCTCACCATAGCCCCGTTTTTTAAGTTCACCCCGCATGTAATCTATAAGCGTATTGTAAAGGGTCATGCCGTCGGGATGGAAAAATGGGAAGCCGGGCCCTTCCTCGTGAAACGAGAAAAGATTAAGCTCTCGTCCTATTTTACGGTGATCGCGTTTTTTCGCCTCTTCGAGGAAGGTGAGATAATCGTTCAGCTCCTTTTTGTCTGGGAAGGAGATTCCATAAAGCCTCTGGAGCATGGGGTTCTTCTCGTCCCCCCGCCAGTATGCGCCAGCAATGGAAAGGAGCTTGACAGCCTTGATTCTTCCGGTATCAGGAAGGTGCGGCCCGCGACAAAGATCCGTAAAATCGCCCTGCGTATAAACGGACACAGGCTCATTCTCAGGAAGTCCGTTTATGATTTCAACCTTGTAAGTTTCACCAAGCCCTGAAAAAAACGAGATTGCATCAGAGCGGGAAAGTTCTTTTCGTGTTATAAGAAGTTTTTGCCCTGCTATCTCGGCCATTTTCTTTTCTATTGCCTCAAAATCAGCATTGGAAAGGGGCGTCTTTGTATCAAAGTCATAATAGAAACCCGCGTCTATTGCAGGGCCGATTGTGACCTTTACATCAGGATAAAGGGATTTTACGGCCTGTGCCATAATATGAGACGTTGTGTGCCAGAAGACCTCTTTCCCAACAGGTGAATCGAACTTTATGAGTTCGAGCGTATCTCCGTCTTTTAAACCCGTATCAAGACCTCGGACAACCCCGTTTATGCGAGCTGCCACGGAAGCGCGGGCCAGCCCTTCGGATATTGAAAGCGCTACAATATATGCGGTCGCCCCTTGAGCAACCTCTTTTTCCGAACCATCGGGAAGTTTTATCTTCATGGTGTTAAATCCAGACCTTTCAATTGTTTTTTCTGCATGGTTTCCGTAATTTTCTTTACCAGGACATCCACTTGTATTGGCTTTACAATATAGTTATCAACGCCTTTCCTAATCGCGTTTAAAATATCAGCCTTGCTGGACTTGGCTGTAATCATGATAAAAGGAATGTTAACCAGACCTGGGTCTGTTTTTATTTCCTTGGCCAATTCAAAACCGTTCATGACAGGCATGTCCCAGTCGCATAGTATAAGATCGAATTGCTCACTTCGGATCTTTTCAATCGCCTCGCGCCCGTTTGAAGCGGTTACGATTTTCGTAAAACCTTTCCTCTTGAGCTGGCCTTCAAGCATGTATAGAAAAGACCTGGAGTCATCCACTAAAAGGACTTTCAGTGTTTCCAATTTTATATGGTGTGTGGTCGTAATACTGGAAACAATTTTTTCCGGTATCACATCCGGTGTGGTTTCTTCAGCCATTGTAAAGATGAAAATAGTTGTTGTTTGCAATCCAAAACAAGCGCATGCCGAAAAGATGGTATCTCACTAAAGCCCCTGCAGTTTCTGCTTTATTGCGTCAATTGTAAAGGGCTTTACCACGTAATCCTTTGCCCCGCTCTTTATGGCCATTAATATGTCCTCTTTTACGCTCCTTGAAGTTACCATAATAACAGGCAGGCTCTTTAACTTAGGATCAGCCTTTACAGCCGTAAGGAGTTCAAAACCGCTCATCACCGGCATGTTCCAATCCGTAAGAATAATATTGATCGTTGGATCAGCAGCGAGCTTTTCAAGTGCATCTTTCCCGTTTTCAGCGGTTTCAACGGAATTGTAACCAGCTTTATTAAGCGTATTCAGCATGATGCCAATCATTGTAGGCGAATCATCGACAATTAGGATTTTATTTATTATCATGGTAAGCCCCTAAGTTTATAGACAAACTGATATCCGGGAATAAAATAGCTATTTTTCTTCATTTTCCGCTAATGTTTTAGTATTTGCAATATTTACCTGCGTATGGAGTCGGCGGAACTGGATTTTAGGATTACTTTATTATAACGGCAGCACTTTCAATATTTGGCGGGTGTGTTTGCTTAAGGTCATCATGTGCCCGCGGCCTTTTTGTTCCACAACAAGCCCATTTTTCAACATAGCTAATATTTCATTATAAACCGCGCTGTAGGCATACCCTATGCTCCGTGATAGAGCCTGGATGGCAATACCAGTCTCATGTTCAAGTGAAAACAAAATTTCCGCCCGGATGTTAGGCCCTAAAAAAGCCCTCAAGGCCAAAAGAGGATTTTGTTTCAACACCTCTCTCCTGTTTATTGCCGCATCTTCATAAAAATCCATCATGGTACAGTAAAGACCCCATTTCCGGTAAACTTCCAGACCATTCTTTTTTTCCTGTTCACGTAATCCTTCAAACTTCCCCATATCATGGAAAAGAATTTGCGGCTTGTCGTAAGGTTTGCATTTTTCTGTAATTGTCCGCAAGTTCCTGTTCGCCCCATTTGCCATTGCAATATCAAAGACCGCCCCAAGAATGGGTTTGTCCGCCCATTCAATCAGCCTAAGCACCTTCTTAGTATTAATCAGGTCCCAATAATTTCTTATAAACGTCAAGAGCCATTCAAACATACGATCATCGTAACGGCCGGCATAAGTGGTCTCTACAATGGTTTCTTCCGGATCCACATGATCATGATATGGTTTTGCATCCACATCCCACCCCAGCCGCCGCCATTTCTGGTAAAGTATTACTTTTGTATTCTCGTTCATTCCACGCTTCTTTGCTTTTCCCTGTATGAAAAGTCCCTTTTCGCTTTATCCTTATCACCAAGCTTTATGCTCTCTGCCATCTTTCTGTCCAAGCGCGCGATAATTCCCGAACTTGTGCTTGTCATGCCGACAAGTTCATCTTCCCACTCCTGCTGTTCTGTTTCCGGTATCATAAGGCCATATCGCACTTCCACATATTTTGCAATCGTTTCCGCTCTATGGAACCTGAATCCGTCTTTGTCCCTTACCCATTCCGGTTTAAATTCCTTGAAATTCGCTTCTATCAAAAGCGCGCGCACATGATCCTTTTTCGCCAATGCATCCAGTTTCCTATATAATTTTAAAATGTCATCCTGGTTGTAGATCACTTCTTCAATATCTCTGCTGTCTCTTAATCGTATCTTTTCATAATATGCCAGTTTAGTTATGACAAAATCCGCTTTCTCAATTACCACAGGTTGCAGCTTTTTGAAAAAACCTGCTAACGGCTGTGTATCAGGAGTATAGTTCTCCGGTAAATATTCATACACTTTTTTTGCATGATCATTCAACCATATTGAGCTTTTCGAGTGCGCAGCACCGATATTTTCAATGGCTTTTTTGATACCCGGCCTCTCAAGCGACACCGTTGAATTCAATACATCAACATCCAAGGATTGCCGCCTTAATCCATAACTCAGAATCGCCGCCGCTCCTCCGCAAATTACAATGCCAAGCGGACCTTCAAGAGCTGCATCCAACTCATGAAGCATCGCAAGCATTTCGTCACGTCCCAAATTGCTGCTCATTTTTCCTGGCTCCTTAATATCAGTATTAAAGATACTTTAAACTCCTTTTATTTTCAAGGATTTTCTGTATCCACAGCCTTCCATACATGGTATTAACGCTATGGCTATTAACGTTAACAGCTACTAATGCATTAACACCCTGTAACGCTATGATATGTTGTTTCCTTGACACGAAATATTATAATACAGTACAGTATTACGGCTAGCCAGGCCTGATATTCAAAATCTTTAAGTTGGTAATCATATCGTATCCTGTAAGACAACCTTTTTATTGATTAGTAATTGATTCTTCTCCAATGACTAATTATTTTTTTCGTGTTAAATAAGGAAACCCAATGGAAACAATTTTCAATTATACAGACTACCGCAAATATTTAAAAGATTTCTATGACGACCAAAAAAGAATGAAAAGCTTTTTTTCATATAACTACTTCGCGCAAAAATCGGGATATAAAACCAAAGCTGCTTTATTCAAGGTTATGAATGGTGATAGAGGGCTTTCCGCAGAAAGCATTCTAAGAATCGCCAAGGTAATGGGCTTAAAGGAAAAAGAAACAAAGTATTTTGAAAACCTCGTCCGCTTCAATGACGCAAAAACAGTCAGCCAACGCGAATATTATTTTGATCAAATAAAAACATGCAATAAGACAAGTGCTGCTTTTAAAATTAAAGACAATCAGTTTGAGTATTTTTCGCATTGGCATAATGTCGTGATACGGGAGCTGGTCAATATAATGGATTTTGATGATGACTTTAAATTGCTTGCGAATAAGGTTAATCCACACATTACACCAAAACAGGCAAAAGACTCTATCCATTTACTAATCGAACTCGGTTTAATTAAAAGGATTGGAAAAGGAAAATACAAGCAGGTGGATAAAAGCATTTCAACAGGCGATGAGGTATCATCTTTAGCAATCCAAAAATATCAGATAGCCAATTTAAACCTTGCTGCGGAAGCCATTGACCGATATCCGCGTGAAATGAGAAATATTGCAACAATAACAGCAAGTGTTTCTAAAAAGGGCTTTGAAACAATCAAGAAGGATATAAATGATTTTTGCAAGCATTTAACCAATGTTATTGAAAAAGATGAACCCGCGGACAGGGTCTATCAAATAAACTTTCAATTATTTCCATTAACAACCATTTCCAAGGAGTAGCCCAATGACCATTTTTAAGTATTTATTGCTTTTGCCGTGTATGATGTTTCTGTCCTGTTCCGAATCACCAACAATTGCAGGCAGCAGCACACATACGGGAAATGCCATGATTTATGGAAAGCTTTTAAGAAATTCCGGAATTCCTCCTGCCAAAGGCATCTTGAAATTGTTTGAAAGTAACTATAACCCCAACAATACAGATAATGCCAATAAATTTCTTACAGACAGCACGGATGATTCAGGATATTATAAATTTGATGGTTTAGATTTTAATAAGACCTACAATTTGATAGGTCATGATCCTGATAGCAATTTATGGGTTTTCGTTCAAGGCATATCCACATCCAATTTACAACGTATTGATTATTTAAATAAACCGGTTATTGTCACCATAGCTTTAACCCAGGGTTCAACAGTGACGGATTCAATAAAGGTTTATTTCACAGGCACAGATATTTCAGGCAATCTTAGTCTTGATATTCAGACGAAAAGCATTATTGTTCCAAAAGGGAATTATCAGATCGTCATTACTAAAAGTGATAAAATAGAAGTTACTTTAAACTTTTTCCCTGTTTTTGATTCCACACATATAAACATCAACGCTACAAACGATAGCGTTAAGAGCGAAGTCATTCGAGTTATGGAAGACAAGGACATTGAATATGATAGGGCTTTTTTCCTTGATACAGCATATTATTACAATTATTATGGTGATTATTTTAAACGCTCAGGGACATACTACCATTTAACATTGCCTTCAATTACGAGGGTATATCTTTTAAAATATGATAATACTATCCTAATGCACGCATTTCAAGTTAATCGTCAAGCATATCCCAATTATGTAAGAATTGGTGATGGGCTTTATCGAATATTAAACGAAATTGGAAATCTTGAACCATTAACCGATTTTATGATAAATCGGCAGTTAGGTTTAATTATACTAAAAGATAAATTAACAAAAAATGACCAATTGCTTGCCTATTTCGAGACCGAAGATGGTAAACATAGTTCTGATGATCCCAAAAAAAGATATTTTTACAGCGACAGCATAAATGGAGATAGCACATATATAAACGGAGACATAATTCGCCCGTTTGTTTTACAGCCAATTAATTATAATAAAAATAGCGATACATGGATTCTTTCAAGGAAAGATATTTATAGGTTAAATGATCCAGGTGACACATCTCTATATTTTGGGAATAATTATTCGATTAGTCTCAAAATTAAGGATAATACAAATAATAGAACAAACTGGCTGGATCGAATTAACATACTTGGAAATGATACGCTGTTATCAGACTACTTCAAATGGACAAATAATAGTGTTCCCATCCTTCGGGATTCCCGAATATTCATGTTCGAGATGGGGTTGCTTTCTTTTGATCCAATATTAGGTCCAGAACCCTTTAATAATCAGGTATTATTGCCTGATTCAACTTTAAGAAACCCTAAAATATACCAGTATGGCTCAGAAGATCATTATATTAATAATATTACAGGTTTATATAGAATTGAAATATTATATAAACAGTAACCGCGATATTGTGGCGGTCAACTCCATTAAAGAAAGAGACAGCCGTCCACGCCGCAGAAAAAAATAAATGGAATACGATCTCCTTTCAAGTAAGGAAACGAGGAGGAAAGACAACCATGATAACTCGACATTTAATTATGTTTACGGCATTTTTTATAATTTCTTCTTGCGCTGTTATGGACATTCAAACACATAGACATACAGGGGCAATCAGTGGTCGAATATCACCGCCAAATACACTAGTTCAAGTTATTGTTACTAAGCCAAGATCTAATTACAATGATAGAAAAAACATAGTTGCCGAAGCCATGTCAACAAATGCAGGAAAATATCTTGTTAGCAACTTAGAACCTGGGAAATATTCACCCTTTATGATTAAAAGAAATAATTTCAATAAAGATGATTATTTCCCAAAGTGGTATGAGATCGAGGTGAAACAAGGCAAGACAACGTCAGACATAGATTACCAATTTACACATACTATTTTTAGCATGAATTATGCACCTGGTCATCTTTTTGTGGGATTTAATAGTGATATAACAGATGAACAAGCCCGAAAAATAATTGCTACCGTTAATTGCGCCATAATGCGTCCAATGAGTTTGACTAACGGAGCCTTATCATATATGGTTAGCCTGCCATATAATAGAACTGATTTAGACATTTCAAAAGAACTTTTAACAAAGCAAGGTGTTAAATATGTTGAGAGAGATATGATCCTCAATGTTAAAAAATAATACTTTATGCATTTGTCGTTAACTGTTTTCCGGGTATCCCGCAATAATGAAAATTATTAAAACCTTCACAACTTGACACAGTTGCCAACAAATTCACCCACCTGTTCTAATACCTGATATTGACAATCTTCCTGATAAAAAGCATCCCCAGCACCTCAAGAACAACACTTATTGATAGCAACACCCTGCCGATGGTAGTATCAAACAACGGCTTTACCATTTCCGGGTCAATAAGATAAATCCCCATCAAAAGCACAACCGGCAAAAGTCCTATAATTATTCCCTGCATACGCCCCTGAGATGTAAGCGCCTTGATTTTTCCGTCGAGTGTACGGCGCTCCCGGATAGAGGCGCCTATATTGTCAAGTACAAGAGAAACATTGCCCCCTGATCGCATGGCAATTGAAAGCGCTGTATTGAGTATGCTGACATCTTCGGAATTGATACGCGTTGACATTCTGGAAAGCGCCTCTTCCATGGAAAGACCGAGCGACACCTCCTTCATCATGAGTCTTGTTTCATCTGCAAACGGGCCGCCCGAGCGCGAGGCTGCATTCTCAAAAGAGGCCATAAGACTGCTCCCTGCACGAAGCGATCCGGAGAGCTTCTCGATTATTTCCGGAAGCTGGGCTTCGAGCCTTTTCTTTCGTTTGCGTTTCGCAGCTTCCATTAATATAAGAGGCAGGGATGCTGTAACAAGACCGAAAACAACACCAGCGACAACACTTTTAAAACAAAAGACCCCAATGACAAATATCAAGACCCCAAGTATTGCAAATGCCTTCATGTTTTTGCGAGGATTCTTTTCAATGAAAAGATCATCAGCCTGTTTTTCTGTTTTTGCGACAAGTTCATCCCGTTTACGTTTTAAAATATTTTTAATTGCCGGTATGATATAAACTGCAAACACAAAAAGTGAAATGAAGATAAGAAGAAGACCTGTATAAAAATACATAGGGACTATTTGGGCCTAAGGTCCTTGAAAGCGCCCTCTTCATGGTTGTATTTGAAGATCTCTTCCATAAGGATTTGATCGTCCTTTATGCCCATGAGTTTGACGATTGACACAATCTTGCGGGCACCGCCTTCGATGCGTGACTGCTGCACCACAAGATGCACCGCGGATGCGATTTGCTCTCGTATGGCGCGCACTGGCAGGTCCACACCCGACATGAGCACCATTGTTTCAAGACGTCGCAGCATGTCAGCAGGGGTGTTTGCATGGCCGGTTGTGAGCGAGCCATCATGACCGGTGTTCATGGCCTGAAGCATGTCAAGCGCCTCGCCGCCACGGCATTCGCCTACAACGATTCTATCCGGCCTCATTCGCAGTGAATTCTTTACAAGATCGCGAATAAGGACTTCTCCGCGGCCTTCGATATTGGCTGGTCTTGTTTCAAGAGAGACCACGTGGTCCTGGCTTAATTTAAGTTCAGCAGCATCCTCGATTGTTATTATGCGTTCATCTGCAGGAATGAATGACGACAATATATTGAGGAGCGTGGTTTTGCCCGATCCCGTGCCGCCAGAAATCAATATGTTCTTCCTTTGCCTTACCGCCATACGGAGGTATTCTATCATTTCAGAGGACGCGCTGTTGAATTTTAGGAGGTCATCGGGAACAAGTTTTCTCTTTGAAAATTTTCTTATGGTTATTGTGGGTCCCGAAAGGGCGAGTGGGGGGATTATGGCATTGACGCGTGAACCATCCTTTAGCCGTGCATCAACAATCGGTGAACTTTCGTCGATGCGTCTTCCAAGGGGAAGAACTATTCGCTCAATGACGTCTCGAACGTGTTGATCATTTAAGAACGTGCGATCCGAGAGATAAAGCTTGCCACCTTTTTCAACATAAACCATTGACGGGCCGTTAACCATTATCTCCGTAACACTGTCATCGGCAAGTAAAATATCAAGCGGCCCAAGCCCCAAGACATCGCTTAAAAGATCAGAAACATACGCCTCGCCCTTTTCACCAAACTGCGCAAATAAAAGTTCCCGTGCAATTTCTCCGGTCTTTGATTCAAGCGTTTCGCGGGACATCTGAGTCAGGGCCTGGCGGCTCTTATTCATTTTATCAATAAGTTCCGAGTGGAGCCTGGCGCGAATTTCAGGTGTAAGGAGGTTCTTTTCGCTTTCTTCGGATTCTGAAACACGAATTTCTATTTGGCCGAGAAGAAAGACATCTCCAGGTCCTGCGGTAAACGAGGAAATCCTGCGACCCTTGAAAAAGACGCCGTTGGTACTGTTTTTATCGGAAACTAAAATCCGTCCGGGTTCTATGCGGAATTCGGCGTGGACCTGTGAAATGGTCGGATGGTTGATTTGAATTTTGTTGTTCGGGCCCCGGCCAATGGTGAAAACACCGGGCTCAAGCGGATAACAATTCCGATCTTTTCCGCTTTCAGCGGCCTGTACTTCCAAAACCATTATTTCCCCGTACGGTATCAGAAAGCGCGTCCGCTTCCTGAATAATCCAGCCCGCATCTTCTTCACGGCGGATGATTAATTGGGCTATCTTGCTTAAAGGTGCGATGTCAGGCATTGTCCCATTGCCATGATATGCCAGAATAACAATTATTTCACCGCGGTAATGATTATCGACAATGCCTCCATGAACATCGTAACCATTTTTGCCCATGGAGGAGCGATTCTCGATTTGGCCCCAATATCCTGATGGCAATTCCATGGCAATACCTGTTGACACTTTAAGAAGGCATGGCGAAAGTTTTTCAAATGCAACGCCGTAAAGATCCCAGCCAATGTCGCCTTCACGGCGGGTTGGAAGAATGGCTTCAGGCTTAAGCCGCTTTATGCGTATTATTGGTTTTTTATTTTCAGCGTTCATATTTACCCGTCTTGTGGCCCTCTTCATATTCCTTTATATGCCGTTTTACATCCTGATCGCGTGCCTCCTTGAACATTTCAGATATTGCTTCATCGTGGTAATTGTAAACGCGTTCGTCAAATTCGCTGCCCTTGACCTTGGCAAGAAACCCGTTAAAGAATTCATGACGCGACCCATATATATGATAACTGTCGGACATATCCGTGTATCTGCCGATTCTGACCTCGCGCCCTGATCTCTTTGAAACCTCGTCTGCGATGTACTTCTGTAAATGAATGAAGGCGAACATATTCATGAAAGCGGCATCGAGCGCATCGCGGCTACGGAACCTGACATTCATGTTGAGGTGACCGACACCCTTGTCGTCGTCAAGAATCCTGACCCATACGCTCTGATTGCATGGTGAATGTTTGTCGTGGGGATCAAGATCCGGCCGCCAGGTTATCATCTGAAGCCTGCGGTTGTTCGGTGCCTTGACAAGTTCGTTAATTATGTTCTCAAGTTGGTTTACGGTATGATATCCGCCCTTTTTATCACGGTAGCCGTAACGGACCCACCTGTCGTGGTAGGTATAGTTCCAGCGGGTGTCCGCAGGGTCGTCCGGATCGGCCTGCCAGGTGTCCTTGATGCCGTATACCACCTCCTGCACATATTCCTCAAGCTCCACGAACCCACCGGGCATGAGCTTGTGAATCATGGGGTCCTGCCACGGATGGTGGATGGTCATGATCATGGTGCAATCGCGAGACGGAGGATCTCCTGGTTTGTCGTATTTTGTGGAAACCGAACAGCCCTTTTCCCAGGTTTCGAGAATGGATTTTTCCCACACCTCTGCTATGGTATCACCTTCAATATTTAATACCGGAATATGGCCCGGTATGGTCTCTTTTTTTTTCTGCTCCATGATAAACCCCTGGTTATATTTTTATTTATTGAAACGTTTTCTTATGTCTTTAAAACGATCCTTTACCTCAAGAAAAGCATCCACAATCTCAGGATCAAAATGTTCACCCCTTTCAGCCACGATAATATCAGCTGCAGCTTCATGGGGAAACGCACGTTTATAGCACCGTTTCGACACCAGGGCATCATAAACATCAGCAAGTGCGACAATGCGGGCTGCAAGGGGGATTTGTTCGCCTGCCAGGGGTTTGCCGACCCCTTCCTCAACAAGCATTATATCTTCCTTGAATATATTGGGATAACCGGTGCCATTCCATTTCTGATGATGATGATAGGCAATCTCCTTGCCTAACGTGAAAAAAGTTCTGAAGTGGAGCTTTCTTTCGAGTTCAGCGATTACATTGCCGCCTATGATTGTATGCATTTTCATGATTTCGAATTCCTGCTCCGTGAGCTTACCCTCTTTGAGAAGAATATCGTCTTTGATTCCCACTTTTCCAATATCATGAAGCGGAGCTGAAATGTAAATTTCTTCGATATAACTAGGTGTAATGTAGCGTTCATATTTTTTCTTCTGGGCAAGATGTTCCGCCAGGAGCTTACAGAAATGGGCCATGCGGATGATATGATCCCCAGTATCAGGATCGCGCGCTTCAGCAAGACGGGTGAACCCCATGACCGAAACATTTTGCGTTTCCTTGACCTGATTTATCCCCTCGTTTATACGTATGCCGAGGTTTTTGCTTGTAAGCGTGAATACCCTCTTTGAGAAAGTAAGCAGCATAAATGGGATTACATACTGTAGAATAAGCATGAGAATCGCGATAATTGGATATGTGCGGATTGTTTCAGCCCATTCACCGAAAAAATCACTACCCATGAGCGTTGAAAATATGAAATCAAGCAGATGAAATAATATCAGAATGAATAAAGCCCCCAGATATGGGCTTTTAATCAATGGACCAAATACTTTATTAAATTTTCTATCCATGCTGGTAAAGAACATCAAACCGAAAACAAAACTTATTTTTCACCGGCCGTGCGAAAAAACTCATCCTCGGAATTGTGAATCTTGATGATTTTTTCTATGCAGAGGATTTTAAGTATCTCGAGGATGAATTGCTGGGGTTCAAGAATGACTATTTCACCACCAACAGCAGCGACCTTCTTCTGCCATGAGATGAAAAGGCTCACCGCACTACTGTTAAGAAAAGTGGTATTGGAAAGGTTAAGCGCAATATTCTTTTCGCCTTCCTGAAGGGATTTTACTATTTCCTCTTTCAGAACATTATAATTGTCGATCTCGTTTATATCTCCGTCAACATCCAATATCTTGAATTTACCGCGTTTACGAATATTGATATCCATGGCAGCTCCTTTAATAGAAATATGATTGCCCGAAATTAAAGATAGTCGGGCACCGTGTTATAATATAAATAATCACTTTCTTTTAATAAAGAAACTTTTATGGGTAATTGGTATTGTATTAAACAACGGTCCTCTTTTTCTTAATATTAATTTTTTTCCGTTTGATCAATGGCAGTCTGATTTTCTCCTTTGAATCTGTCTTCTTGACAGGCATGGTATCCATCTTAATGCCAAAAAGCTCTGACACATCCTTCGTATCCCCGCCCAGCACCCGTTCGGATTTGGCTTTGGCTTTTTTAAGCATTTTTCCGCTTTCCTGCTTAACCATTTTGCCAACGAAATCATTGATATTGATTCCCCGAAGCACAAAAAACAGCTCCGGTCTCTCGTCCAATCTTGCCCCTGCCCCATAGAGCGCGGCCGCTACATGCTTGCACATATCCGCCCAATCAGGACAGGAACAGTCAAGCTCTATTTCCCCGGGCGAAGGAAAAAGTCCGTCTCCCTGTTTAAAGAATTCGTCCTTGATATCCGCCGGGAATTCACCTGAAAGAAGGGACTGCATAGAATCAAGTGATGCGCGGCTTTTCTCCATAAGAGCCTTTTCAACTTTTTTATCCAGAGACTTTATCCCGATATTGATTTTATACGGTTGCGGACGACTGCCCGATACCAGAGCAGTGACCATGTTCGGGGCAATCTTGAGATCAAGCACCGCTCCGCATCGCACATAGGAACGTCCACGTGGAATTCGGTTACTGTAATCCGCATAACGTTCCAGGTTCTTCGCCCATGCTTTTCCCCACCAGGTGCGGGAGATTTCCCGGCAATTGATGATGACAGGCTCAAATTTCACGCCTTTCTTCGCCATTGCTGTCCTCGCTTTTTCCGCCCTTCGTATTTTCTCCGCCTTTGACACATAGGGTGCGAACCCGCCCCAGGAACCATAGCTCATAATCAACTCCTTTTCTCCTAAACGGTCAACAAATTCCGTCAACAGGGTTTATTCTTCATCTGCTCCGGAAAGGGTCAGCCTGAACATTTCCTGAAGCTTTCCATCATCGAATTCCGTAATCCAGTTCTCCCCCGCCGATGAAACAACTTCTCCGGCAAGTTTTTTCTTGCCCTCGATTAACATGTCGATCTTTTCCTCAATTGTCCCCTTGCAAATAAACTTATGCACCATCACATTTTTCTTTTGCCCGATGCGAAAAGCCCTGTCCGTGGCCTGGTTTTCAACAGCCGGGTTCCACCAGCGATCAAAGTGGACAACATGGCTTGCCTCAGTCAGGTTCAATCCAACCCCACCAGCCTTGAGCGATAATATAAAAAACGGCACATATTCACCGCCCTGAAAATGCTCCACTGCCTCTCTGCGTTTCTTTACCGAGGTTGCGCCGCTTAACACAAGCCCGGGTGCGCCAAAGATTCCCTTGAGGAATTCCGCCAGAGGACTTATAATCTCCGTAAATTGGGTGAAGATCAGCATCTTTTCCCGTTTCTCATGAATGGTCTCGCACAACTCGGCAAGTCGTTTGAATTTCCCGCTTTCTTCCGGCGTAAAGGCGCCGCTCCCGGTGTAATGATCCGGATGATTGCAAAGCTGTTTGCATTTCATGAGATAAGCCAGCACAAGCCCCTTGCGCTTGATGCCATCCACCGTGGACAATTCCCTGGCAAGACGCTCTACAAGTTCCTTGTAGATGATTGTCTGGTGTTTTGAAAGGGTACACCATGTTTTCATCTCCACCTTATCCGGCAGATCACTGATAATGGATTTATCTGTTTTACTGCGCCTCAGCATGTAGGGATGCACGACATTGCGCAGTCTGCCGAAGCCGGCAGGATTATTCTCCAGTCCTTTGGCAAAGGTTTTGAATTCGGTAAAGGAGCCCAGCAAACCCGGGTTGATAAAATCAAAAAGCGACCAGAGATCCGTGAGCCGGTTTTCAACCGGCGTGCCGGTCATCACGCAGCGGTGTATGGATTTCAGCGACTTGACAGCATGGGTCTGTTTTGTGGAAGGGTTCTTGATCGCCTGGGCTTCATCACAGATAACATAGAACCATTCACAGGAAGAAATCCATGCGCACCGGCTCAACATACCATAAGTGGTGATAGCGAGATCGTAATCCTTGACATTCTTCTCAATCCCATTCCACTCTTTTTCATCCATCATCTGGGGATGGAGGATAACCAGTTGCAGATCAGGTGTGAATTTCTCTATTTCCTTGCGCCAGTTTTCAAGAAGCGATGCCGGAACCACAATCAGGCTCGTGCGTCCCTTTTGCTTGAGCTTTTGTAGGTGCGCCAGTATCTGCACAGTTTTCCCAAGACCCATGTCATCGGCCAGGCAAAGCCCGAACCCCAGCGTTTGCATGAAACAGAGCCAATTCAAGCCCTGCTGCTGATAATTGCGCAATTCCGCTTTCAGGTTTGGTGATGGGACCGCAGCGCGGATAAGGGTTGGATTGGTCATTTTTTCCAGAACAGACTTTAGCCAGTCTCCACAGGAAATGTCAGCACCAGCGAGACCTTTTACATCTCCTTCGGTTTTCGCGCCCATGAGCATCCGCATTGCGTCTGCAAAAGTGATTCCCTGCGAATCCGCCAGTTTACGCGCCTTCTTGAGCGCTTCAAGCGTCATAGTCAGAGACTCGGTATCCACTGCAACCCATTTGCCCTTAATCAACACGAGTCCCTCTGCTCGCTCAAGGATGCGGCGGGCTTCTTCTTCGCTCAACGGTTCTCCATCCAGTTGCAACCCTGCGTTAAAATCAAGCAATGCGTCAAAGCCGATGTGAGAGGGTTGCTTGCCGCCTACGGATAAAGCGACCGAAACCCTTCTTGGGCCGCCCTTCCACCAATTGGGAATCCTGCAGAGAATTCCGGAAGCTTCGAAATCCGGCAATCCTTTTAGAAAGGTAAATGCATCCTGCGTTGAAAGCCCTACAGGATGAAACAGCTCTCCTGAATCCACCAATGATGCTATAAGCCGGTTCTTTTTTGCGACCTTGTTTACAGTTGCCAGCAATTCGAGAAGTTTGTCGCTCTTGTTTCCAAATTCTTCCAAAGCAAATTTAAGAGGTTGATGACGGGTACGCCCCTTTTCGTCAACCCTTGTCGTATAGGTGGCGAGGAAGGCGAAAGGCCGCATCTCATCTCTGCGATTCTCCACAAGATGAAAGTGAATTCTGTCAATGTGGAGGGGTTTGGGTGAAATGGATGAGAAATAATCTTCAACTGAACCTTTAAAGCCGCGGATACCCGTCTGGAAAGCAAGCATGAGCCGGTTAGCCAGATCAACAAGATAAGGCAAGTTAACGGAATCAACACCAACCATGGGTGGCATGCGATCAAGGAAGGATTCACCGTCTTCGGTACCCAACGCAACCTGAAGCTTTTCACGTTTCTCTTCGGTTTCGGGCAATGTACGAACCTGATGAACCCAGGCATCTGCAAATTCCCGCCAGAATGCAAGGGATGGAGAAAGGGTAACAGTGGAATCAGATAAGCCAAGGATTAGAAGCCATAAAAGAGACGCTTCATCTTTGTGCTTTTGGGAGGAATCGAGCAGCACTCTTTCAAGGCGTTGCCTGTCGTGGTTATCAGGCAGAGATGTTTCTTCCCATTCAAGGGCAAGCGCACCGTCGAAGAGAATGGATGTAACAAGGTGTTGGGACATGGGTTTATGTATGATTATTATGCTAAATGTAAATTATTATTAAAATTAGACGTATCCGTTCCTACCCAATTAATGTTGTAAAAACTGTCTGCAAAATCTTGTTCCCTGTAATTGGTCAGACAGTGTCTGACTAATCTGAGGTTTTTCCAATTGGTCAGTCAGTGACGGGCCAATGTCCTTAACAAGGTTTTTAAAACGCATTTATGATTCTCTCTTTTCTTTTAAAGCCGACCTATTTGGGTTTTTAAATTCCTTCTGCGAAGCAAGCCAGGTCTGGCCTTTATCCGTGAGGCAATATTTTTGAAGGCGACTGTTGGGTTTTTCAGGGATTGTATATTCAATCAGTTTTGCTTCCAGTAGATGCGAAACCAAATCGTTCAAATAGCGCGATGGTTTCTCTTTTCCCATACCAAGAGCCATGTCCTTTTTGCCAAGCGGCTCATTGTCAAGTTCGTGTAAAAGACTTAATGCCATTGGCGACTCTACCCCTGACTCTACCCCTGACTCTACCCCTGACTCTACCCCTGATGTCTGTTCTTTCTTAATGTTTAACTGAGATGCAAGCCATACTCGGCCTTTATCCGTTAAACGATATTTCTGAAGGCGACTATTCGGTTTGTCCATAATAGTCATTTCTATAAGACCGGAATTAAGGGCGGGATGCAGATAGTTCTCGCTGAACGTAGGACGATGGCTCAAGGCCAGCACTTTCCGGATGGTTCCGGCAGTCATTTCTTCAGGTTGCAGGGCTGTCAAAAGCTTTCCGACTTGATCGGTGACTTGATCGGTGACTTGGTCGGTTTTGGTGTCCACCTCTATTGCCTTTGCCTGTAGATGGACCGGCAACCGTGTCATGAAATAGCTGTAGTTTTCATCAAACTCAAATTCAGGAGCAGGAGATCCGTTCTTTTCCATGGCCTCAATAATCTTTGGAATTCCCGTTGAGCGGCCTTCGGTGAACTCCAGTTCCTTAAGGAATTCTCCAATACGCCGGTTGCGGTAACGCCGGGGTTTAGCCTTTCCTTTACGGAGCTGTTCCAGGTTCACGGAGCGATCTGGTCCCGGATAGCTGATCACAACCAGTTCGTTGTGTTCGATGCGGACTTCAATGGGTTCGCGGATGTCATACCCGCGATGGTAAACAGCGTTGACAACAGCCTCTTCAATGGCATCGTATGGAAAATTCTCGACTCGTGTGGATTCCGCCCTGCCCGAATGCTTGATGACTGTTTCGCTGATTAAATTTCGCTTAATATAATCCAACGCCTCCCGTGTCATTTGCGGCAGTGAGACCTTTGAAGATTTTCTCTGTAAATTTATTACCCCCGGGCCCTTCCTTTGGAAACCAGACAACATCTATCTGCATGTAAGGGAAAAACCGCCACGGCTCGGAGCTGAACATCATAAGCCCGATATTCAGAGGACAGGGAGATTCAGAAGGCCCTCCGACAATACCCATTTGGCGGCCAATGTCTTTAATGGAAAGTGAGGTCGCTTGTTTTGCAAGGTCACTTCCAACTCTTTTTAAATACTCTATCATCAGCTTCTTCGAGAGGTCACTGATTTTGGCCTGCTGGTTATAGCGGTCGTCAAAAGGAACCGTTGCTGCAAGAGAGAGCAATTCAGTTTCATCCGCCCCCTTTGCCCGAATGGTGGAAGAGCCTCTGCGAATAAAGTAAGCATATTCCCGGCAGTCTTTGGCAAGGCTGACTTTCGCTTTGTAAGGGCGGGTCTGGCCTCCATGCGCCCAAAGAATTAGTATTGTTTTTTTCTGAAAAACATGCGGTACGATAATAGGATGATAATTCGGTTGAATCGCGGTGTGTCCCAATCGAAGCAGCTCTTTTTGAATGTCATCAATTTTTGACGCATCAAGTCCTTCTGGGGGCAAAATGGGCTTGCCATTCTTCTCATGAACACCGAGAATAATATAGCCACCGCCAAGGTTTTTAAAATCATTCGCAAAAGCACACAGCGTATGGAGGACTTCAAGCGGGTTCCATCCGGCCTTGAATTCAAGGCGTTCCCACTCCACCGGCTTGCCACTAAGAAGATCCTTTATATTCATGGGTAAAGGCATAATCGTACCTCACAATGAATTTAAAATATTCGATAGTCATGAATAAAGAAAATTGGAGACATGGAACTTAATAAACTGACTGAATAAAATTTACAAAAACTCAAATAACCTTTCCATTGATTTGATTTGATTAAAGCTTTTACTTTTTAAGAAATGATTAAGACCAAAAAGAAGTTCGGCCAGGTTTTTCTGAATGATATTCGCTATATTGAATCCATCATAAAGTCCATTCCAGATGATGAAAACCAAATCATAATTGAAATTGGGCCTGGAGCCGGCGCAATAACAGGAAGGCTTGCAGATAAAGCCGCCAAACTTTTCGCTGTTGAAATCGACAGGGACCTTGTGCCACTTCTTCAAGAGCAATTCAAAAATCAAGAGAGAATTCGAATTATTCAGGGTGACTTCATGGAATTCAACCTTGAAGAAGTCCTGAAGGATAAACATCCGGTAACAATTGTAGGGAACCTCCCATACAATGTGGCAAGCCATATACTTCTAAAACTGATCAGACATCGATCCATTGTGAATAGTGCATATATAATGCTTCAGCGCGAGGTAGGTGAAAGAATAACCGCAAAGCCTGATTGTAAGGATTATTCTTTCCTGACGGTTGCAATAAACACCTTTGCCAAAACAAAGCGATTGTTCCTTCTCCCTCCAGGTGCATTCCGTCCTGCCCCAAAGGTTGATTCAGCCTTCCTTCAAATATCAATGGAAAAAGATGGCCCTGACATCTCTGATACTGATGCTTATTTCAAGATGCTGACATGCGCCTTTTCCCAGAGAAGGAAAAAGGTCGTGAATGTTCTTTCCCGTCACTACCCCGAACAAACAGTATATGACTTCTTTACCAAACACAATATTGATATAAATTCCCGTGCTGAAAACCTTCCCATAAAAACCTATATTGAACTTTATAATGCGCTCTACCATTAACATCATTCTACCTCTGATGCTTTTAGTTTCTCTGATGGCAAATGCTTCAGATACATTAGTCAACGCAACCATACCTTTACACGGCATTCCGGCCTTTGAGATTGATTCACAGAAGGTCGATCTAAGAACATTGTTTGAACAGGGTGAGTTTTACAGGAAATACCAGATTGATGCATCGTATGCGAGTCCTATCAGTAAAAAATGGATTACAATGGATTCGATTACACTCAAAGCCGCACCCCAGCGTTATAGCGATCTTTTTTCAGCGAACACGAGGACTGTTTTAAACGCTCTTTACAGAATAAACAATAACCTTTACTCAGGGGTCGGTCTGTCTCATAATATAAATGGGCTGTATGATTCCAAAAATCGCAACTGGCTCACTGAAACCGATAATGAACGACTTTCAATTAAAACAAGGTTTATTCCAATTCAAATAGCAGCCTTGTCCCTGAATGCAGGCATACAATCAAGCGGTAACACTTCACTTTCAACCAATATCCGTGACCAGGGAGCATTCTACGAATTCTACGGCTCCCTCTTTTCCCCTTTTGAAGGTCTATCAGCATGTTCTCTCTCGGTATCGGACAGTAGGACATTTGTTAAGAATAATAAGCATGTAGAAGGAATCTACAGGTTTGACGGATCGACACCCATACAGGGAATCGGGACCTTTTATTTGAATTCAGAGCTGAAGTTACTTAAGAGCAGCCCTATTTTCCACACCCCTTTTGAAGATGAAGGACGATCCTTAATGTTGTCACTAGACCAGCGGTTGTTCGATTTAATCGGGCTTCAGGATACGTTTTTCATAACTAATAACCGTGCAGGCTATCCAGACAATCCAATCAACAATAAATCAGATCTTACGATAGCAGGAGGGGTTTCTCCTGTAATCAACTACAAAAAACTCCATTTCAAAGCTGAATTTTTCAGAGCTTCAACAAATACGGAATATGCCTACAACATCCCTTCGAATGACCACCCATCCGAATCTGAAATCAATGCCGCGCTCTTAAAGCTTTCAAACGAAACCTTAATCGAGAATACATTATGGTGGAAAGCCTCATACTATTATTATCACGGTTATTATATAGGCTTCTCCCGCTATCTTGACTTAAAACGTTATGATTATGGTTTTACATTCACTGATATAAAGGGAAACCTTAACAACAAGCCTGATGCCCGTGACCTCCTTTACGACAACGACACCATTACCCTGCAATGTCCTTCGTTTGACACGCTCGAACTGAAGTTGTCACGCTCATCACATATGGTGGATTATATTGATGCGCGAAGGTCTTCACAAAACAAGCTTGGCACTACATACCAGGCGGAGTTGTCTCATGCCTTTTACGGGGAACATTCAGCTTATTGCCGCAATTCTTTTTTCATATCGGTGAGCCAGGACAGCACACTCTATCCCATGCAGGGCAGCCCGCAAGAGGCCTCGGACCCTTTTTACAGAAAGCGCGGGGTTTATTCCTTTACCGACATCAATGCAATACCCCTGATGCGGGATACAAATGACAGTGTTGTTATTGGTATTTTGTATGGCGCGGAAGAGGAAGGTTCCCTTTTGCCTGGCAGATCATTTGTCAGGAAGGAAGTCTATAACCGGAACGCCTTGAACATAAGGCTCTACAAGGAGTTTAATCCAGTAGTAAATGTTTCAACTGGTTTCAATTGGTCAAAAACAATAAAATATTCTTTTGATGAATTTATGATTGCCCCAAAAAATATCGGTTTTGCCGAGGATATTTTCAGATCAATGTTTTCCGTTAATAATCATTTTCTATATGATTATGAATCTGAAAACAGAGAGTTTTTTATACGAGGCGGGCTGGTTAGAAAATTGTCCGGAAAAACCTTAAGTTTTTATCTGGAGGCAAAGGAAATCGCGTCTTATTACAAAAAAGCGCTTACAAAAGATTATTTTGTCATAAACACTAATTTTGGAGTAATGTTCTGAAAACCATCATTTTAACTTTTCTATCTCTTATAATGGCAGGATGTGGAATGTTTGACCCGCGCGAATCCGCATCACCAACAAGTTTCTCAGGTTCCTTCTCGCAATACGCGGATGTTATGAATGAACTCAAGTCCATCTATGTTTCAAACAGGCATGATGATATTGCAAACCTGCTGGACGACAATGGCTATATATTTGAAGCCGACTCACTCGATTCCATTGCTCTTGGCGCATCCTTAAGAACATGGGACAAGGCAAAAGAAAGCCAGGTTACAGCTTCAATATTATCCGACAGTATGGAACGTATCAGCGAAAAAGATTTCGCCTATACGGAAGCCATACTTTATTCTTCCCCTGATTCAGTTGTATTGACATGGAACTACAATCTTATACGCAATGACAATGTTAAAATACACGGATTTTCCGACTTTATTCTTGTAAGACGTTTGTCGCGTTTTTATCTGCACCTATGGAAAGACCGTAAGGATCAGGGAAATCTGATTGCCAAAAGCTGGGGGCAATGGAAACTGGAGCATGCGCAATGACCCACAAGTGTGTTTTTACATTATTATTTATTACCATGATTTCCATATCATGCAACAGGAAAGATCTTTCAATTTTTCTTCCATCAACATATTTTCCAAAAGAAGGCACCGGACAAACCATTGTCTATCTTCCCAACACAACCCCTGAGAATGTCTTATCGAACCTGATAACAAGCTACAAGCACCGCAATTTACAGGAATATGATTCACTCCTCGCTCCTGATTATAAATTTTACATGAGCTTGGCATTCCAGGGTTACTTCAATGGAAATAATACAATGCCAGACCCTGACCAATGGACACAGGAAATAGACAGCGCAGGTAAACAACGTGTCCGATATTATATCAGACGTGAAAAGGACCTCGAATCCGTAAGAAAGATGTTCGATCCCGCCGGTGAAGTGA
The DNA here is from genome assembly GCA_963831235.1 of uncultured Fibrobacterota bacterium. GTDB lineage: Bacteria > Fibrobacterota > OXYB2-FULL-49-7 > OXYB2-FULL-49-7 > JAEUSG01 > CAWHPS01. The sequence goes on along the minus strand of CAWHPS010000057.1, from coordinate 96,714 downwards.
AGGACATTGATCTTTCCTTTCAGGCAATAGGATATGGTATAGTTTCCGATACAGCCGTTTACAGGCTCAACAACATCGAACTTCGGATCACATTACGAAGCAATATGTTTTATCTTGCGACAGACCGGTCAGGCTTATACATAACGGAAGTTACCCTCGTCAGGAACGCAAACGGTCTCTGGCAGATATCACAATGGCTGGACGGCACAGAAGGTGCCGGAGACGGATAATGACGCAAATATATAAACCGCTTATAATCGGCCACCGGGGCGCGAAAGCCTGCGAAGCTGAAAACACACTCGGCTCATTCCGAAAAGCGCTTTCAATGGGCTGCAAAATGGTTGAGTTTGATGTGCACAAATGCAAATCAGGCGAACTTGTTGTGATTCATGATGCCACAATAAATCGCACAACAAATGGCAGAGGCAGGATAAGCAAGCTTACACTCACTGAGATAAAAAAGTTCCGCTGTGAAAATAACGAGGCAATCCCAACGCTTCAGGAGACACTCGATGCAATAGACAATAACGCGGCAGTAAACGTTGAAATTAAAACTGTTGACTGTGTAGAAGCTGTTGTGGATTTCTTTTTTGAAAGAGATATTACGAATGTTGTATTCAGCTCATTCAAATGGAATGCGCTTAAAACAGTCAGAAAACGACTGTCCAAAGCCGTAATGGGGCTTCTAATGGAAAGTTTATCCTTTTCCTCGCCCTTTAAAGAAGCAAAAAGACTTGGCTGTATTTCAATTAACCCTCCTGCAAACCTTGTTTCACATTCATTCATGGAGCAGGCAAAAAAGGACGGGCTTAAGGTCATGGTTTTTGGCCTTAAGTATGAAAAGGATATGGAGAAGTGTTTTAAACTCAAGGTTGATGGAATATTTGCGGATAATCCGGAACAGGCGTTTGAGGTGCTTATGGGTTTAACAAAACCCTAATGATAAAAGTTGCTTCTTATCCAAAATGTCAATATTTCGGTAGTCTATTCCTAAAACATTATAGTTTACCGCGAAGCCGTAAACTGCTTAAAACTTTTAGGCGAAGTACCTGTCATTTTCTTAAACAAACGGGAAAAATGATACGGGTCTTTCATGCCGATTTCATAGGCGACCTTATGGGGCCTGGTGCCGGAGGCCAGTAAAAACGACGCTTTCTTAATGCGCTCCGAGAGCAGAAATCTATAGGGTGGCATGTGATGCACTAATAGAAAGCGGCGCCGGAAAAGGGCATAACTCATAAGACTTTCACGCGCCAATGCTTTGAAATCCCATGCCGAGCAGGGTGACCGCCTGATTCGATCAGCCGCAATCACCACCATATCCTTTGCAGGCCGGATACCCCTGTTGCTTGAAGCAGTTATGTTCAGCAAACAATCCAGGAACAGCCCCATTATCCTTCCTTGCCCCTCTCCTTTCTCTAGTAAAGCACAGAATTCCTTAAGACGCCCTCCGAACACCTGTTTGGAGGGCGCGGCATATATTGGTTTTTCAGGATTAATGAACCCCTGTTCCTGCCAGAAGCGCGCAGTTTGCCCCTTGAAAAGAAACCAGTATTCGGTCCATGTTTGCCCGGCTTTGGGGCCGTAAGCATGCCATTCACCAGGGAAAAGCATGAACGATTGTCCCGGCAAAAGAGGAACAGGCCCGGGAAGGGATTGACTTGAGAATGTCCCCGCTCCTTTGTTAAGAAATACGAGGGCATAACAATCCAATGTCCTGCGGGGCTGTTTGCGTCCAACGAAACCAACAAGTGTCTGATATCCTGCGCCTGTCACGCATATTCCAAGAACCTCTCCAGATTCATGAAATAATTTTATCTTTCTACGGGTGCCTGAAATAACAGGAATTGTACTCATGGCAAATTATCCATCATTAATATCATTTTGTCCATTTCTTATTCTAAATTAATTTATTATAATATAATTAAATAATCCATCATTACATAATATGGGGGTAAAACCATGAAAAAAGAAAGCATGTCTTCAAGGGAACGCTGGCTCGCGGTATTAAACAGGAAACCATCTGATAGGATTCCAATGGACTATCAGGGTACACCTGAAGTCCTGGTTAATCTGAAAAAACACCTGGGGCTCAACACCGACCAGGAGGTTTGGGAAAAGCTTCATATTGATATGCGCTACTGGATTGGTCCAGATTATACAGGTCCAGCGCTTGCAGCTGACCACGATGAATACGGCATTCAATACCGTATGGCTGACTATGGATCAGGCTCCTACTGGGAATGCGTATCAGGCCCGCTTGAACATTTTGAAACCATTGAAGAGATAGAACGAAATTATGTCTGGCCTACTCATGACCATCTGGATTATTCAAGACTTCAGGCAATGGCAAATGCCTGTGCCGGATATCCGGTAAGCGTCATGGGATCTGAACCCTTTCTTACCTATAAATATATGCGGGGCGAAGAGCAGGCATTTATGGACCTCGTCTTAAACCCGGACATAGTCCATTATTGTCTTGGCAAGCTTTACGATATCCGATATGTGCGTTTACAACGCATACTGGAATCAGTGAAACCAGGAACCGTGGACCTCGTTACTGTAGCCGAAGACATGGGTTCCCAAACAACCCTGCTTTATTCACCAGCGCATATTCGCGAATTTTTTGTGCCACACTTTAAAAGGATGACAGCATTAGCTCATCAACACGGCGCAAAAGTTTTATTCCATAGCGATGGCGCAATTCGCCAGCTTCTTGAAATGCTCATAGAATGTGGGGTTGATATCATAAATCCAGTACAGTGGCGCTGTCCGGGCATGGAAAGGGAGGGCCTTAAAAACGACTTCGGAGATCGGCTTATATTTCACGGCGCTACAGACAACCAGCAAACCCTTCCCTTTGGGTACACCCGAAGATGTCCGCCAGGAGGTACGAGATAATTTAAGAATATTAGGAAAAGATGGCGGGTATATTCTTGGGCCTTGCCATAATATTCAGGGCGTGAGCCCTCCAGAGAATATTGTGGCGCTATATGAAGAGGGATATGCCAGCGGGTGGAACTGATTTAAGGTCCGCTTTGAGGGTGTCCCCATTTGGTGCCAGGAACCAGTGGTGCCTGGCACCTATTGCATCAGGTCTCATCCCCTGGTGACAGAAGATCCGCAAGCCCCGTAAGGTTGAAGACATCCGATACCTGTTCTCCGGCATTTACAACCTCAATCTCGGCCCCGTTTTTAAGGCATATCTTTCTGATTCTTGTGAACACGCTTACACTTGTTGAATCAATATAGGGGGTTTCCTTAAGGTCAATCACCAGCTTTTTGGCATTGCTTTCAAGTGCAATTGAGGCGCTGTCAAACAGGTCGCCAACATGATTATCATTAAGAAGGGCCCCCTTTACAGCAATAAAATGAGCATTCCCAACAAGGGTCTTCTCGAGCCTGAAACCATTCTGCCCAATGGAATTCCTGCGGTGTTTGGGGTTTTCTTTTATACTGACAAGACCGTGATCGGATAGAAAATCCTTCTCTGACAGATAAATCTTTAGCCGCAAATCGAGTTTGACGCTTCGAAGAATGCGAAGTACACGCTCGGGAACATTCACTATGAACAGTTCACCTCCGGCAAGGGTAACGCTTTTTATAATTCCCACAATTCTGCTCATGGAATTGCTTAGAAGCCCTGTTACATCCTCCATGTCAAGAACAATCTTGTGGTAACCCTGTTTTACGAATCCCGCGGCCTTTATGCCCGCCACCCGTTCATCCGCGTCTTTTTCAAGTCCGGAATATTTAAGGAAAACCGCATCGCCAATGGTTTTTTCTGCAATAGACTCGCCCATACTATTTCCCCACTGTTAATTGGAAGATCGCATTACCCATAAATTACTTTTTTAGCACGCCTTGGAGGCAAGCAGACATTCAAGTATTTTATAAGCTTGTTCGGATTCCCTCCAAACCATATATTCCTTTGGAGAGTGCGGATTATAAGCCCCTATTGAAAGATTGATTGCCGGAACACCTTTGTTGTTGAAAATATTGGCATCGCTTCCCCCGCGATAATGGCCACAAACAGGTTCAAGTCCGGCTTTTCTTATTGCGGATAGCATACTTTTGACAATTAAGCTGTCCGGTTTATGAGAATACGGTCTGAACATTTCAACCTCGCTGTAAGTCATTGTTCCACCGTATTTCTTTGCAAAAAACAAAAAAGTGCCCTTGACTTTTTTAATCACAGAATTCACTTTTAACAAACTATTTGCCCGTACCTCGCCAATAATTTCAGCCTGAGACGGTATAACATTGCTGCGTGTGCCGGCATTTAAAATCCCTATGTTAAGCGATTCGTTTTTACCCGGCATGCCGAGCTTAAGCTTTGCAATTGCCTTGCAAGCCATTTGTATCACATTTTTCCCGTCATTGGGATGTATTCCGGCATGGGCCGAAAGACCTGTAAGACAAATTTTGAAGGTAATGCATCCAACCGTTGATGTTATAAAATGACCCGGGTTCTCACTTCCATCAAGAATAAAAACCGCCTTAACCCCGCTTGGGACCTTAAGCTCACAGGCCCCGAACATGCCAATCTCTTCCTGAGTTGTAAAAGCACAGATATAGTTTTCATTTTTATGTGAAAGGAGCCTTAGCATAAGCGCCACCCCAAGCCTATTGTCAAGCCCGATTGGATATGTTCCGCATGCATTAAGCCCTTTGGAAGATACGCGATATTTACGTTCCGCTCCCAAATCCACAGTGTCTATATGCGCGCAGAACATAATTTCTGCTTTTTCAGGAAAAGCCCTTTTCGGGCATGCCAGGATATTTCCGGCATTGCCATTTATCCTGCTTCCTGACTGGTCTTCAATTGTTTTTATTCCATGTTTTTTACAAAACTTATGGATATAATCAGCCACAGGACGTTCTTCTTGCGAATGACCGGTAATGTCAAGCAATTCGCACAGGGTCTTTTTAAATTCAGTGTCCATAGGCTTCATCCAGCTTTTTGCCCGCGCTCATTTCCTTGAAACTTACATCCATTCTAAAATAAAAATAAAGCCCGAGAATAACAACCGGTATCCAGGTTAAAAGGTGATATAAAATCGCCAAAGCCGATGCAGCGTCCTTGTCAACGCCAAAAATTACCAGTGATTCGCGAAGCGCAAGATGTAATGTTCCGACATAACCCGGTGAAGAGGGGACCGCCACCCCGAAAGCAACAACAGCTGAAGAAAACATGGCGGGCCAGAAACCAAGGTCTATTCCCATTGATCCAGCAAGCGTCATTATAATCAAGGCATAACAGACTATTATGAACGGAGACAGAAAAATAATTATCAGGGCCTTTTTATTTAAGAACATCCATTCTGTTGACTCTTTGATAATCAGCAAAAGATGCCCAACTATTTTCCCTATTCTGCTGCCGGCCCTGGCAGACACCTTTTCACCAAAACCTAAAATCCTGCCGGGGAAAAGCCTGTAAAGGATTATAAGCACTGCAACCCCGACAACAACTGCCCATCCAAATCTGACCGCAACCATTACATCAATCTCCCCGAAAAATTTCTTTCCGGATAAAAGCGGCCTGATTATAATCGAGGGCACAACAATAAATAGAGCGAAAAAAAGCGAATCAAGAACACGTTCCATGACAAGGGAACCAAGTGACACATGCACTGAAAACCTGTTCTTCTTATAAAGCAGGTATGCCCTGGCAGCCTCCCCCAAACGAGCGGGAAGTATATTGTTAATCATGAAAGCAATGGTTACAAGCTGGAACAAGTGTTTTTTATCAGTACCCTGCCTGTCTGGGAGCAGAAATCTGAACCGGAAGCTTCTTATAAAAAGACTGGCAATTGTAAGGGCAGCACAAACAAGCACCACAAAAGGATTAACCCTTTTAAGGGCAACAATGACATTATTAAGATCAATTGACCTGAAAAAGAGATATAACGCAATACCCGTGATTAAAAGCCCGACCACGACCTTTACGGTTTGGCTTATTCTGGAAGATTGCCTGGATCGCTTTTCCAAATCAATACCGGTAATGCGCTGCCTTGTAAGGTCCGTTTGGAGATACGCCAATGTATTCCGCCTGCTCCGGCGTAAGCTTTGTAAGCTTTGCCCCGATTTTTCCCAAATGCAAACGGGCCACTTCCTCGTCCAATGATTTGGGAAGAAGGAATACACCGATTTTATACGGCTTTGTCCAGAGTTCGATTTGGGCCACTGTCTGGTTGGAAAATGAATTGGACATAACAAAAGAGGGATGGCCCATTGCGCAACCAAGGTTTACAAGCCGACCTTCTGCAAGGATGAATATTGAACGCCCGTCTTTTAGGAAGTATTGATCAAGCTGGGGTTTTACATTCATCTTTTTTACACCAGGGGCCTTATTAAGACGTTCGACCTGGATTTCGTTGTCAAAATGGCCGATGTTGCACACAATGGCCTGGTCTTTCATCTTGAGCATGTGATCGAGCGTGATGATATCGCGGTTACCGGTTGCCGTGACATAAATGTCGGCCCAGCCGAGAGTATCTTCAATGCGCATGACCTCAAAACCATCCATTGCCGCCTGCAATGCGCAGATGGGGTCAATTTCAGTGACAACAACAGTGCACCTTGCACCTGCAAGTGATTGCGCAGACCCCTTGCCCACATCCCCGTAACCGCATACCACGGCCTTTTTGCCCGCGAGCATGACATCTGTTGCCCTGCGTATGCCATCAACAAGGGATTCGCGGCACCCATAGATGTTGTCAAACTTGGATTTTGTTACTGAATCGTTTACATTGATGGCAGGGAAAAGCAGTTCGCGCTTTTCAAGCATCTGGTACAGACGTTTTACACCTGTTGTGGTTTCCTCTGAAACACCTTTGATTTCCTTTGCCATCTTGGAAAAGAAGGCCTTGTCTTTTTTATGTGCCTTGCGGATAGTGGCACGGAGGAGATCAAATTCAGTGTTGCCGGATTTTTTATTCTCTCGTCCGGGTTCTTTCTCGCACTTCACACCTTCATGGATAAGGAGCGTTGCGTCTCCGCCATCATCAACGATTATCTGAGGGCCCTTATTGCCTGGAAAAGTCAGGGCGCGAAGAGTCAGGTCCCAGTATTCTTCAAGGGTTTCGCCCTTGAATGCGAATACAGGCGTCCCTGTCTTTGCGATTGCAGCTGCCGCGTGGTCCTGTGTCGAGAAGATATTGCAGGTTGCCCAACGGACATTCGCCCCAAGGGCTTTCAATGTTTCGATGAGCACTGCTGTCTGGATGGTCATATGAAGTGATCCCATGACGCGCGCGCCTTTAAGGGGCTTGTTCTTCGAGTATTTTTCGCGGATGGCCATTAGTCCGACCATCTCCTTTTCAGCAATGCTTATCTCTTTTCGTCCCCACTCGGCAAGCGAGATATCATTTATAACATAGTCTTTATTCGACATTTAAGCTCCTTGAATTTGGATTTCTTTCTTTTACAGGTATTGCTTGAGTGCCTTCCTGATTGCTTCGACCTTGTCGGTTTTTTCCCATGTAAAGTTGCTGCCCGAACGCCCGAAATGGCCGTAAGCCGCTGTTTCAAGATACTTGACATTTGTCTTAAGCTTGAGGGATGAAATGATTTCAGCGGGTTTCAATCGAAAGACCTTGCGCACAATCTCGGTTAACATGCTGTCGCTTATCTTGCTCGTTCCAAACGAGTTGACAAGAACGGACACTGGTTCGGCAACACCGATTGCATAAGCAATCTGCACCTCGCATTTTTTAGCTGCTCCTGCTGCAACAAGGTTTTTTGCCACATAGCGTGCCATATATGCTGCGCTGCGATCAACCTTGCTCGGGTCTTTGCCTGAAAATGCTCCGCCGCCATGACGTCCCATGCCGCCATAAGTATCAACTATGATCTTGCGTCCTGTAAGCCCTGAATCGCCGTGGGGCCCGCCTACGACAAACCTGCCGGTCGGGTTCACAAAATACTTTGTTTTATTGTCAAGAAAACGTCCGCAGACTGGTTTAATAAGTTTATTTATTATGTCGTTGCGGATGGTATTATGAGAAACTTCAGGGGTATGCTGGGTGGATATCACCACAGTATCAATTCTGACAGGTCTTCCATCAACATATTCCACTGAGACCTGAGATTTTGAATCAGGCCTCAGGTATTTAAGGATTCCCTTTTTCCTGAGGACCGCAAGCTCTTCCATAAGTTTGTGTGCAAGCTGGATAGGGAGAGGCATTAGTTCTTTTGTTTCATCACTTGCGTAACCGAACATCATACCCTGATCGCCCGCACCCTGTTCCTTGAAAAGCCCTTTCCCTGCTGTGACACCTTGTGAAATATCAGGGGATTGTTTGTCGAGGCTCACTATTACAGCGCAGGAATCAGCATCAAACCCTCCGCAGGAATCAGTGTAACCGATTCTGCGCACAGTGTTGCGAACAACGGACGGAATATCAACAATGGCCTTGGATGTCACCTCGCCTGCCACAAAAGCCATGCCGGTTGTAACAAGTGTTTCGCATGCAACGCGCGAATTGGGGTCCTGGGCAAGCATTGCGTCAAGAATAGCGTCTGAAATCTGGTCTGCGACTTTATCCGGATGCCCTTCTGACACGGATTCCGAAGTAAAAAGAACACGCTCCATTAAATGCCTCCTTGAATATTTAAGTACGGTTTAAAAACAAGAAGAGAAAAATAAATTAATAGTTCTGAACTATCAATTAAATTGTATTAAAATTACTAATGTCTATTAAAAATGGAAAAAAAACCACATATTACAGAACACAAACATCTTTTGCTTCACGGGCTTTAATTCGGGAATGGAAGTTAAGGATAAATGGAAGCAGGCGATATGGTCTGAAATTCCAGTATCGTTTAAAGAGTGATTTTAATGAATAAAAGTCCTTCATTGCCATTCGGCAAAGGTCGTATTCCGTGAAATCATTACCCAGATAATTTACAAGCCCCTCTTTTTTACCCTTAACTGAATGCAGCCACCACTTATCATCAATAAGAAAACCGCTCTTTTCCAAATCATCAAAAAAATCAGTGCCTGGAAAAGGGGTTATTGGAAAAAAGGCCGCGATTTCAACATGGTTTTTTATCAGGAAATTCACACCATTGCGAGCAATTGACGGATTATCACCACTAAGGCCCAATATCAGGCTTGCATAAACATTGATTGAATTTTTATGGAGGCTATTGATTAAATGTGTATAGTCATCTGGGGAATTGAACCTTTTGTTGAGCTGACTTAACTTGTTTTCATCAATCCTTTCAAAACCTATGAAGGCCAGGAAACAGCCGGCCCTGCCCATCATTTTGTAAACATCTTCCCTGTTTTTTGTTATTGTGTCTATCTGACAAATAAATTTTACGCCCAATGGTTCAAGTGCTTCACAAAATTCCATTGCCCGCTTTGGATTGGCCAGGAAATTATCATCAGTAATAAAAAGGGTCTTGGACCCGCATAGCTTTATTTCTTCTATTACTTCAGGTATGGGACGGAGCCTGAGCTTTTTACCCCAATATTTTGTAACTGAACAGAATGAACAATTATGGGGACATCCCCTTGATGTATATATTGGTATAATAGGGCTTCTTCCAAAAGGCGGTACAAAGTAGCGCTTTTTATTGATCAGGTCAAACCTCGGAAGTGGAAGGCCTGCAAGGGATTCCCTTGGCACCCCTTTATAAATCCTTTTTAAAGCTCCATTCAAAACATCCTGAATCAATTCAGGCCACGCATCTTCAGCCTCTCCCTGAACAACCGAATCCGCATGCTGTAATGCCTCATCAGACAACAGAGACGCATGAATCCCCCCCATGACAACACGAACCCCTTTTTCCCTGAATGTATCTGCAATTTCATAGGCTCGACGGGCATTGGTTGTTGTTGTTGTTATGCCGACCAAATCAACGGCATCATCATAATTTATTTCATCAACCGCGTCATCAAGTGCTGAAACTTCATGTTCTTTTGGAACAAAACCCGCTAGATAAAACACGGAAAGCGGCGGAAGGAGTGCGGTTTTTGGCCGGTACACATTATCGTTAAGATCGTAGAAGGACGGACAGATGAGTTTGATTTTCATTTTAACTGATAGGTAACTGATAGATTTTTATAGGTATTTTGATTTTTCTTTATTCGTAAATCCGGATCGCGAACAAATTGCGTCACATGAACGCGAATACTTTTGCCTGAACATCATTCTTGCACTCTCTCGGTGTTAAGAATATAGACCCTAAAACGCTCAACATTCAAGGAAAATGATAGGGCTCTGTCTTGCCTTTTTCACGCAAGTTCCTTAAGTTCTATCTTTACCAGTTTCTGCGGCTTCCGTGAGAGTGCTGTGCGCTCAAATAGCATGGAACCGATTTTCTTTTCAAGAGTTCGTGTATTCCATCGTTCCATTCTGCACATTTCAGCGTAGAATTCCCGCTTAAGTGGATCCTCTACAGCGATTAACTGCCAAAAATAGGTTCAGCCCAATAGTGTACTCAGTGCGTGCACTATTTTTTTCCCATAGTCTGCGCGTTTTTCCTTAGAGCCTGTTTGAAAAGTCTTTCGTCGGCCCGAGACCGAACGAGAAAAGGAATGGCAAGGCGCGCGAATGAGCGCAACACCGCCAGTCCTTTTCGCAGCCGGTCGAAGCCAGAAAGGCTTTTCAAACAGGCTCTAAGGAACATCCTGCCGAACCCTTCGCCCCACATGCCAATATAGTATCGTAAGTCCTGTGTCCGTGGCCCGCGCAACTACTTCGCGTGCCTGCAAAATCATCTGGCGAACATCAGCCAATAGCTTGGCTGGTTTGTTGGTATTGCCCGAACCCAGCCAAGCATAGGTGTTTCCCCTTTGTTGTTAAAGAATCTTGGCGGAAAATATAATCCCCCTGTAATTTTCTACAAGGGGGTTTATTATTTGCATCTATCGGAATGTTACTTGTATAGATGAAATTTGCTCATTCCAACTTACGGCCCACCACAAAGAACTTTTTTCCGAGCAACGATATAAAATGTAGATTTCCACATAAAAACATTATACATAATGCGTCTAATTTCTTCCATGAATCCGCTTTTCGTTATTTTGCTATTAGTGCAATTGCATGTTTCTATAACCTCATACCCATTCTTGCTAAGAAATCGATTTATCGAATCAGGCGTGAAATAAAATAAATGATGTCCAGTATCATAGTATCTTCCAATTTTACTGCGCTTAAGCTTTAGTTTTTCCAGAATAAACTTTGATTTAGATGAAAAGGAGTGAATATTAGGCATCGCAATAAATAATATTCCATCATCTTTCAATGTAGTCAAAATAGTGTTAAGGTATTCTATGGGTGATTTTAAATGTTCTATGACATGATTCATGGAAACTACATCATAATGTTTTTGAGGCCATTTTATTTTGGTAAAATCACCTGAAAACACATAAACACCGGTCTGATTCTTAACACGATTTGACAAATCTTCATCTATTTCATACCCATCAGGTTTCCAACCTTTATCAAGAGCCATTTTCAATGATCTGCCATTCCCACACCCAATATCAAGTAACCTTCCCTTAGAAGGTTTATATTGGGTAAACAATTCTATATTAAATTCCCAGGCTTTTCTTGATTTTAATTCATCAGCAGAAATTCCTTCAGGCGTGTAATGTGAATAGAACTCCTTCAAATAGTCTAATGAATATTGTGGATTCATGAATTGAATACCACAATCTTCACAAATAGATATTGTAATATTATTAAAATCCTTGTAATACAAGGAAATTTGATCTGAAGAACAGAGTTTGCATTTCTCAAAATTCTTTTCAAATTGTTGCATCAATAATCCTAATTTTAGCTGTGAATTTAAGACATGCCTTTATTTAAACATCAAAGAGTTGCATTGGATACCATGCATACTAATATAAAAAACTGAAAAATAAAACACATATATTTATTCATTTATCACCACCATTACTCTTTTTCTTTTTAAAAATATTAGGATGCTTTTTGAAAAGAGCTTCACGTTCTGTTCGGTCCTTTTCCCATTCCTTTTTGCGGTATTTAAGTATCTTCCTGCTACTCGTTAATGAATCATCATACCTTGCAATAGCATCTAAACGTGAGTCTTTTTTATAAGTATTCAAGTATAACAGGTTATAATTCCCATCATCCGGAAAGTGCAGGTACATTTAATTACCTCCAATTCCACAAGATAAACAACTGTATTTGTTGGTTCAAGAAAAACATGAGCTATTCAGACAATGCTGCCTGAGTGATTTACCGGCCCTTCGATACATCCGCCTACGGCGGACACTCAGGGACCGGTAATTTGTATTGAAGGCAAAGAGTCTGAATAGTTGGCAATAACACAATAAATTAATTTTAAATAATATTTCTTTACCAAGTATGAATTTGATATTTTACCCTGCATTAACTTTAATTTTTTTTAGGCAAACTCGAATGAAATCAGCTTATTATAAACTGTTTCAGAGGAATATCGGCGCCCTTACATTTAGGGAGCAGGAAAAGATACGAAAAGCGAGAATTGCCATCGCGGGTACTGGCGGTGTGGGCGGACTGCTTGCCGAAAGAATGGTTCGTTTGGGAATAGGAGAAGTAAAAATATCCGATCCTGGTCTTTTTGAAAAGAGCAACTTCAATAGACAGCTTGAAGCAGACTGCACCACGATAGGCAAGAACAAGGCTAAAATTATAGGGAAAAGATTAAAGCAAATCAATAAAAGCCTTAAATTAAAAATCGACTCGCATGGAATACACACACAAGCTGATGCAAACAGGCTTGTTACGGGCACTGATATTATAATCGATGAAATGGACTTTGGTCTTTTTAAGCAGTCAATATTTTTACAGCGAGCTGCCCGCAAACAAAAAAGTTTCTATATCTTTTCCTCGGCCATTGCTTTCGGAGCTTTTGTTGTTTGCTTTGAGCCGAATGGATGCACCCTCGAAGAATTCAACGGCCTCACTCCTGATTGTGACCTTGATGAAACAAAGCAACCTGCCATTTCAGCAAACAGCATGGTTCCGATTCTTCCAGATTATCTACTTAAAAAACAAAACCTTCTAAAAAAATATATGCAAGGAAAATTGCCAGTCTCAACCATCAGTATTGGCGTTGGATTGACATCAATTGTAACGGCAAATGAAGCGGTTAATTTATTACTTTATAAATCCGAATCAATATTTGCCCCTAATTATCTTTATATTGATTTGCATGTAAGAGACATAAAAATCGGTAAGATTGTACCCAAGGTAAAAGTTAAGGCAAAGTAAATATCAGTATGATTAAAGAAATGTCATGCTTTAACACCGCTTCCATCATCAGATATGCCAGAAAAAAGGGCATGTCTGATGAAAGTATTTTTAAGGGTATTAATTCTTCCATGGAGAAATTACTTGACACCAGTGAATGGACTGATACAGCAACCTGGACCCGGCTTGCTTCAAATCTTGAGGAGTTTCTAGGCGGAGAACCTGGAGTCCTTGTTTCTGCTGCCAAAGAGATACTGAGAACTGAAACCAGTTCTTTCTTCCTGTTTCTGTTTAAAATCGCACCTGAATCATTCATGATTCATAATGTGACTCCTTATGCAACACAATATTCCTGCAAAATCTTAAGATACAAGGCTGATATAGTAAAAGAAGGTCAGGCTGCTGTTGTAAGCCAGCCCACTGACCCTGCAAAATATTCCAGACAGATGTGTGATTACAACAAGGGGCTTGCCATAGCCTATATGGAGTTCAAAGGCAGGAAAAATGTATGCCTGACTGAAACAACCTGCGTAATTGCTGATCATTCAAAAGAATGCCGTTACACCGTTACCTGGACACCACAGATAAATCTTATATCAAGAATAAAAAATTTCTTTTATTTCAGGTTTAAAAATCAGCGGCAGATTATTCAGCATATTGAAAGCAGTAATGAAAGCCTGCAAAAGCAATATAAGGAAATCCTTGAACTAAAGACAGACATTGAAACCACACGCGACTTTTATCACCACATAATGGAAAATACGAATGAAGGCATTGTCTGGCTCAACCATAATCACGAGATTGTATTTTCGAACATGGGATTCTGCAAGATAATTGGCCTGGAGGGAGCGGCCCTTAATGGAAGGAAAATTTCCGCCCTTATTGCAGATAATAATTTTCCGGATCAAATCCATGATTTCCTGCTAAAATGTTTTTCCTCCCCCAATACGCCATATTTCGATGAATTCACGATAATAGCATCTGAAAATAAAACGCTCATCATTGAAGTAACGGCAAAATGGACGACCTCTAACAACCAAAAGCCCGGTTATCTTTTGAATATCCGCGACATTACCGAGACACGCAAGATTGCGCGCAAACTTTTTATCACGGAAAACCGTTACCAGTCACTCTACGAAAACTCCCCTGCATTTATAATCGGCATGGATATTGAAGGGCGCATTCTTTATGCAAACCCTGCAATGAGGGAAAAGAGCGGCTATACCGGTCAGGAATTGCTTAACATGAACGTAATGGAACTTCTAAGTACGGATGTGGAAGTAAATCCTTTTCTTGCCATGAAAGAAAACCTCATCACTGAAACGCGCCTCATGGAGGTCCATTTCAGGAACAAAAAGAATGAATGGATAACCGCGGCCTTTCAGTCGTATCCGCTTTATGACGACACCAACAAGCTCACCGGAATTTCCGCCATAGGCGTTGACATCACGGAAACCAAACGCCTTAACGAGCAGATAGTCCGCACACAGCGCATGGATCTTCTCGGGCAACTTGCGGGCGGCATGGCCCACGACTTCAATAATCTTCTCATGTCAATAACCGGTTACAGCCATTTCATAACAAAGCAGACTGAGAAGAAACTTGTCAAGGATTATGCCGGCTCCATAAACAAGGCTGCGGAGAGAGCATCGGAGCTTACGAGAAACCTGCTTACCTTCAGCCGTGGTGAGGTTGACAAGCGTGAAAAGTTCAGCTTAAACGAAATGATGATGGAAGTAAAACAGCTGATGTTACCCATTGTCCCGCGAAGTATTGACATCGTAATGGACCTGCCTGAAACCGAATGCTTCATAAAAGGTGATTCAGGAAAAATCAATCAGTGCCTGCTTAACCTCTGCCTTAACGCCAAGGACGCCATCGGCCATGAGCAGGGAACAATTACCTTGCGCCTTTGCGAAAATCCGGAAAAATACCAGGCAATAATGGAGGTTGAGGATTCCGGACACGGTATTCCGCCGAATATAATAGATCGCATCTTTGATCCTTTCTTCTCGACAAAGAAAAAGGGTAAGGGAACAGGACTCGGCCTTTCCGTGGTTTACGGTATCATACGCGCCCATCAGGGAGATATTACTGTTGATTCCCATCCCGGACAGGGAACGGTTTTCAGAATAATTCTTCCAACAATGGTTCCGACAGACAAAAAACGGGATGAGGACACACAGGAAATTGCAGCTCTTAAAAGATCCGGGAAGATCATGATTGTGGATGATGAAAGCCTTGTAAGGGGGTTCTGTAACGACATTCTGCATAACAACGGTTATGCCACAATGCAATTCGCAAATGCGGAAGACGCTGTGAAATGGTTTGTAAACAATTCCAATGAAGTTGCAATAGCCCTTGCAGACATAGTCCTGCCAGAAATGGACGGGATTGAAATGGTGGATCATCTGCGTGAGGTGCGGCGCAACCTGAATGTCATCTTTATGACCGGTTTCATTCTTCCAAACACAAGGCGCCCGCCGAAAGACGACCCGCTCCTTACCAAACCTTTTTCACCTGTCAAGTTGATAAAAACCATTGAATCAACCCTGATAAAACGCTGAAGATGGACGATAAAATAGAAATCCATTCAAACCCCTCGGCGGATGTTTACAGAGACACTAAATCCGTAATAATAATTGATGACGACATCTCGGTCAACAGGATGCTGTGCATGGCTGTAATTGACGAATACCCCGATATAATAGCACTTGGGGCAACTCATCCTGAAAAAGCCATTCTGCTTTTCAAGGAAATATATTTTGATGTAATGATTACTGATATAAACATGCCAGGGCTTCAAGGTGACCTTGTCATAGAACAAATGCGAAACTCTTCTCCTACAACTTTTATAATGGCCATGACAGGCCATACAATGGAAACCGCATTCATCGCTGGAAGGGCAAAACCGGACTTTTTTCTTGATAAAAACAAGGGGTTCGACAATCTCCTGATGTCAATCAGTAAAGGCATTGATGAATCAGATAAAAAACAAAAAAACATAATTTCCACTCAAGGAAGCAGTGATGAAATGATGAGTTCCAGCCACTGGAGAATACGTAAGAAACTTAAACAGTCGCTTGGTTTCCCAATAAAAAAAATTGAAGAATCACGAAGACTTATAAAAGCCCTGTCAATACTTGCCAGCGACAAGGGATTGACCCACGAAGAGATTGCCTTTTGTACAGGGTTCTCTTCATATCAACGTCTCAAAACTCATTTTAACAATATTCTGCCTCTTTTAAACCTGACCTAAGTACTCCGATTCATAGGTCCTGTCACATATCAATAATTTTAATACACTTTATTGACGGATAGCAAAAACATTATTTGTGGTCCGAAACAACCGGCGGCACAGAGGCCGCCGGCTAATCAGGCTATATTCACGCAAGGGGGAGGTGTGTATTTTTGTAGAGCCGCAGCAGGCTGCGGCTCTACAAAAATACACACCTCCTAAAAACAAAGACGATCTTGATTAGGCGGCGGCCTCCGTGCCGCCGCTTGGAATCGATACAAATCTTGTCATGTTGCTATACGTTATCGGATTAATGAATTGTAGTACTAAGCTTTCTTGGGCCCTAACGAATTGCACCGTCAAAAAGGTGCAATCTGTTTAGGTGTTTCATGTTTTAATATTCTATTTTACATTAAAAATCACTTGAATCAACAATCAAGTATTTACCAAAATGAATTCCAGTGTTTTAAAATCGCCTATATCTTATCAATGGTTCAGGATGTTTGATTCGCGCCATTGGAACATGCTAAGTCATCTTTATTCATTCTTCACTTTTCCAAATATCGGATCGCCGATTGAATTTTCCGGCCATTATGGATTGTTCCTGAAGGAATTCGTGCTCACCGAAATGCCGGATTGCATTAGAAGAGATTACATAAGATTCTGTTATCCTGAAGATATGTTGAATCGGGATAAAGAAATAGCCTATGACAGGCAATACTGGCCTTATACCTCAACTATAATAGTATGGGACAGTCCCTGCCGGATAATTGGCGCTGTGCAGCTTATTCCGAAAAACAAAGATAAGCTGCTTCCAATTGAATATGCGGAAATTGTGGAAGACAAATCTGGAAAAAGCCGTTTGTTTGATGTTGAGATAAACTCAAATGGTTTACCTTCCATGGAAATTTACCGTCTCAGACGATCGTTTGATATCGAATCCTGCAAGGCGCCGATACTGGTCACAATGATGTTCAAGGCCATCTGGGCAAAGATAATCGAAACCAAGACACGTTACCTTTATTTGAACTATGATTCAGAATCAATTGAGCTCGGTAACCTGTATAAAAACAGGCTGGATTTTAAAGATACCGGAATACAGCTTCGGTATAATGGGACTTCAAAAAAATGGAACGTCCTGCGCAAGGATTGCCTTGCACATGAGCAGGAATATGCCAACAGGTCCCCAAGAAACTTTTATTTCCAGACATACTGCCGTACAAATCTTAAAAGAAAACGTTACAGAATAACGGTTAAAGCTGCCTGATTGTTTTTAGCAGTTGATTAATAATCCCTTCCCAGCCAGACATTTTCCTTTCCCACAATGTCTCTTAAGCGAAGCAGAAACTCCGGGGTGTGGCCCACTTTAAGACGGGGTGCTCTGATTGTGTATTCGCTGCCATTCTCGTTCTGCGCATGTATGATAAATGATGACGGTCCCTGATTGGCATTGCAGACCTGCTTGACGGTGTTCAAGTCGTCCTTCTCCAGGCCTACGCTTTTGAAACGAAGGTGCACAGACTTTGTGAGCTTTTCCCTTGCTTCTGTTACAGGCAGGATGCGTTCGGCGATGACCTTGGGTGCGTTTTCATTTGTCTTGTCAAATGCGCCTGAAACAAGGATTACGGAGTCCTCAATAATGAAAGTTGATACGGTTTCGAATACGGATGAGAACACAAGTATCTCAATTGTCCCGTCAAAACCTTCTAGCTGCACAAACGCCATTGGCTTGCCTTTCTTGTCGGTTATGCGCCGTATCCCGGTTATGATTCCGCCAACAACAACCTTTTCACCCGCGGAACGTAATTTATATTCCTCGGGTGTGGGTTTGAGCGTTGAGAAACCATTAATCTCGTCTTCAAAATCCCGCAATGGATGGCCGGACACATAAAAGCCGAGGGTCTCTTTTTCACGCTTAAGGATATCCGCATAGGTCATGGGCTCCACATCAGGCAAGGCCGGCTCCTGAAGATCAACCTTGGTGCCTCCCTCCGAATCGCCCCCGTCGAACAAAGAGACCTGGCCTGTTTCGCGGTCCTTCTGGAAGCTTGTGCCGAACTCAATCGCAATTTCGATGCCTGCAAAAAGCTGCGCGCGGTTGCCTGCAAGAGAATCAAAAGCACCGGAGAAAATCAGGGACTCAAGCACCCTCTTGTTGATAAGATGCAAATCTACACGGCGGCATAAATCAAAGATAGTTTTGAAGCTCCCGCCTTTTTTGCGCTCTCCAATAATTGATTCGATTGCCGTGACTCCAACATTTTTTATTGCTCCCATTCCGAAAAGTATGGAGCTCCCTTCCACACGGAAATCAACAAAACTCTTGTTGATGTCAGGCGGCAGGACTTTTATCCCAAGGCGCTTGCAGTCTGCCATAAGCACCACGACGCGATCCGTGTTGTCGAGTTCGGATGTCATGTTGGCAGCCATGAATTCAGCCGGGTAGTGCGACTTTAAATATGCGGTTTGGAACGCGACATAAGAATAAGCTGCTGCATGAGATTTATTAAAACCGTATTCCGCAAATTTCGCAAGCAGTTCGAACATCTTTTCGGCAAGCGCTTCGGCGTATTTGCCAGCTTTGGCGCCAGCCATAAATTCATTCTTCATTTTCAACATCTCTTCGGGCTTCTTCTTGCCCATGGCGCGCCGCAATATATCAGCTTTACCGAGTGAAAAACCGCCAATAACCTGCGCTATCTGCATCACCTGTTCCTGATAGACTATGATCCCGTAGGTGTCTTTAAGATACGGTTCCAGAGTAGGATGGTAATAATCAATCACCTCCCTGCCATGTTTGCGATGTATATATGAAGGTATGTTTTCCATGGGGCCGGGCCTGTAAAGGGCATTCATGGCAATAATGTCTTCAATATTATTAGGCTTCAGTTTGCGCAAATAATCCTGCATGCCCTGGGATTCGAACTGGAAGATGCCGACCGTCTCGCCCTTGGAAAAAAGCTCATAAGTCTTTGCGTCATTCATGTCGAGCTTTTCGGGATCAATATGTATTTCATGGTTGATTTTAACCTGTTCAACCGCGACCTGGATTACCGAAAGGTTACGCAAACCCAGAAAGTCCATTTTAAGAAGGCCCACTGACTCCACATTGTTTTTATCGTACTGGGTAACAAGAAGTTCGGAATCTTTCTGCGTGTATAGTGGCGAATAATGCACCACATCATGCGGCGCTATGATTACCCCGGCAGCATGGACACCAGGCTGACGCTTGAGCCCTTCAAGAACGCGGGCAATCCGGATCCATTTCCGGTATTGTTCTGTGCTGTCAAGTATGTCCTTAAGGTCCTTGTTTGCAAGCGCGTCCTCAAGCTTCACACCTGGGCCGTCCGGCACCATCTTGCAGACGGTATTGACCTCCGGTAGTGTTATGTCAAGTACACGAGCAACATCGCGCAGTACGGCCTTGGCATTCATGCTGCCGAGTGTACCTATCTGGCTTACGCAATTCTTGCCGTACTTGTCTATAACATATTGAATGACACGACTGCGGTCCTTGTCCGCAAAATCAATGTCAATATCCGGCATGGAGACTCGTTCGGGATTCAGGAAGCGTTCAAAAAGGAGCTGATGTTTAAGTGGGTTGACGTTGGTTATTCCAACAACATAAGAGACCAGACTGCCTACGCAGCTTCCGCGTCCGGGCCCGACTGAAATCCCCATCTTCTTCGCTGCATGGATGAAGTCCCTTACAATGAGCATGTAACCCGAGACCTTCATCTTTTTCATGACAGAAAGTTCAAAGTCGGTCTTGGCCTTGAAAGCCTTAAGCTCCTCCTCATTTGCATCCGGAAAACGATCTTTTAATCCGATATTTGTCAGGTGTTCAAGATATTCATCATCATCAGCAAAACCCTTTTCCTTGGGTGCCGTGGGCCAGAAATAACCAGAATCAAGCCCAAGATTGACATTGCACATTTCAGCCACACGCACGGTATTATCGAGCGCCTCGGGCACGGATGAAAAGCGCTCCTTCATTTCATCATAAGACTTGAAATAAAGCTGGTCCGTGCTGAAGCGCATCCTGTTAGGGTCTTTGACGGATTTTCCGGTTTGGATACACACAAGCGCGTCGTGAGCCTCTGCGTCTTCGCGATGTAGATAGTGGCAATCATTGGTTGCCACAAGGGGTATGTTTTCCTCGCGCGCAAGCTTTATGAGCTTTTCGTTTGCTATAAGCTCCTCGTCTATTCCGTGATCCATTAGCTCAAGAAAGAAATGGCCTTCCCCGAAAATTTCGCAATGTTCCTTTAAGGCCGCCCTTGCCTTGTCTTCCCTTCC
This sequence comes from uncultured Fibrobacterota bacterium, assembly GCA_963831235.1. Lineage (GTDB taxonomy): Bacteria > Fibrobacterota > OXYB2-FULL-49-7 > OXYB2-FULL-49-7 > JAEUSG01 > CAWHPS01. Next base: position 75,963 of record CAWHPS010000057.1, on the reverse strand, counting down.
CAAAATAAGGGCCTGTGGAATTTCTCCCTGTATGCATGCGGAAAGCCCAATTAACCCCTTGGAATGTTTTCTTAAAACCTCTTTGTCGATTCGGGGGCGGGAGTAAAAACCCTCGGTGTAACCCAATGTGGAAAGCATAAGGAGATTACGGTAACCCTCTTCATTCCGGGCAAGAAGTATCAGATGGTCGTAGCGGCGATCATGCTGCCCGTACTGCCTGTTAAGCCGCGAATCAGGCGCCATATACGCCTCTATTCCAAGTACAGGCTTTACCCCGGCCTTTGACGCTTCCCTATAAAACTCAACAAGCCCGAAAAGATTGCCGTGGTCGGTTATGGCAACAGCCGGCATTTCATAAACCCTGGCTTGCGCAACAAGGGCCTTTACCTTGATGGCCCCGTCAAGAAAGCTGCAGTCAGTGTGGTTGTGCAGATGTACAAAGTGCTTGAATGCCATTTAAGTGATCAGTCCTCCACTCTAATTTTTTCGATATCGTTGATCTTAATCTCCAGAGGTTCGCCGTTCAAGGGATGGCTTCCGGCAACAACCGGTTCTGAAAGATGCAGACGTAATTCACCGGGCTGCATCCTGACTCGTGTGCCTGAATCCTTCATCTCGGTTTCAACACCGCGCTCCATTAAGATAGCATAATTTATTACATGAACAAGTTCATTGAATGGAAGAGAGTGCAGCTTTCCGCTGTATTTGCCCTGGCCCTTGTTCCGTGGAATTATTGCGGAATCATCATTCCCATCAGGAAAAACAAATTCCGTATCCGCACCGCCTTCTTCGCCTTTTAATTCAAGATAACTTTCCAGGATATCGGGTGTTTTCATCACATCTCCGGCATTACGCGGGCCTGCAAAAGGCTTTGGCGAATATCCAAGACGCGTCAGAATTGAAAACACCTCCTGATAATCGCTGGCATTGATGGAAAAGCCTGTGCCTGGAAGTTCTTCAGTAATATACCTGGTGTTTGCGAAAATACCCTTGATTTTATCAAATAATTCAGGCTTCTTGACCCTAAGCAGGAAATGCATCTCAAATGCCACGGCACCATAAGATGACAGCCATTCTTCAATGGAATAAATAATGTTCTGCGGTATCTGATGCGATGCCATTGCAATCAGACGCTTTAGAAAATCCGAAGATTCAAACCCCCGGTTGAGGCCGGCAATAAGGCTTTCACGTGTAATCTTAAATGTAAGGAGCGCATCGCTCTTTTCAAGGACACATCCCATGAAAAGATATTTGAGAAGCCCTGACTTAAGCATCCGGGGCGCTATGATTTCGAAAGTGGGAAGGATTGTGACCTTATCAGATGATTCACCTGAAAGGCTTTTTTTATCCAGTATCTCCCTGCCGCGATTGGATAAAATAAAACCGCTGTGCTGATGATTGCCGTCAGCCAAATCCATTAGTCCACAGTAAAACAACCATTCGAATATTTCAGGCAAAGGACGATCATCGTGTTCACTCTTTGAATGAAAATATCTTATCATATCATCCGCTGACGCTGCCTTGTCGAAATCCTTCATCATGGCCATGGCCATACGCATCTTTTCTTCCTTGAACTCTTTTATAATATACTGGTAGAAACCTTTGGCCTGCTCCGAAACATCCATGTCAAGAAACCGAACTCCCTTTTCCGATATACGCCACTCTTCATTACGTTCATCAAGAAACTCTTTTTTATGCATGAAGCCATGCATAAGCTTGAAAAGAGAGGGCCAGGTCTCACCTGTTGCATTGAAATCCATCTTGTTTTCAAAACTTTTTATAATCACATCCAGCTGTTTCCTGTTGAGTCCGCCGTTTTTGGTCCGGCGAAGCGGTTCGCGTAAAAGGAAAAGCAGGAAGAGTGTTACGTCCCTTAATAACGAATCCCCGTTGGACTTTATCTCTTTGTATTCTTTAAGGTGAATGGTACGCCGGCCTTCTTCAATAATATGGGGCTTCAGGTGCTCTCTGATTTCCTTAAAAACATAATAACGGACAGGGGTGGTTTTTACCCCGAACACAAGCAGGTGTGATTGAAATCCCTTAAGCTCCTCGTTAATCTTTTCCTCACTCAAACCCCTGAAATGTGATCGAATCGCAGGTATATCAGCCCCTGATTCACCTTCCATAATCATAAAAACAAAAATACCATGAGCATCCTTTGAAAACCCCTTGAGTAATTGCTCCAGATATTTTGTTTCAAAGAACTTTTTATTTATTTCTGTTGTGACCTGGCTTAAGGACACGATCTTCTTGTTGTCAACACCATAAAAAAGATTCGTGAGCGACTGCTTCGGAATGGCATTAAGATAATCCCTGAATGTTTTTTCTTTTGTCATAATTAATTTTTAAATAAAAGTGTGGAGTCTCCGTAACTTAAAAAGCGGTAACCCTTGTCCATTGCTTCCTTGTACATACCCATAATCACATCATATCCGGCAAATGCGCTTACAAGAAGGAGCAGTGTTGAGCGCGGCATGTGGAAGTTTGTTATTAATGCGTCAATCACATTGAATTTAAACCCGGGATAAATGAACAGGTCCGACATGCCTTTCATGGGATGAAGCGGAACATTGTTTCGGGCCGCTGTTTCAACAGCTTTTGCGGATGTGGTGCCGACTGAAAAAACACGGCCGCCTTGGGCGCGCGCATTATTGATGATGTCACAGGCAGTCTCATCGATTTCAAAAAATTCTTCGTGCATTTCATGTTTGCGAACATCTTCGCTATCAATAAGCCTGAAGGTACCTATTCCCACATGAAGCGTTATTTTGGCAATTTCAACACCTTTGGCTTTAATCTTATCTATAATATCAGGTGTAAAATGAAGCCCTGCTGTGGGAGATGCAACCGCACCAGGTTTATCCGCATAGACGGTCTGATATCGTTCACTATCAAAAGGTTCATCATCTCTTCTTATATATGGGGGCAGGGGGACGTGGCCTATTTTAAAGAGCACATCCTTTGACGTTGAAAACCTTACAATACGTTTTCCGCTGTCATAAGCATCAGAGGTGATTTCACATGATATATCATTATCAAAATAAAGGCGCTCACCTTTATGCATATATCTTGCAGGCCTGCCTAAAACCTCCCACTCGTTATTCTCCTTTTCCTCAAGGAGAAATATTTCAACCTTGCCGCCTGTCTTTCTTTTCCCAAAAAGCCGAGCTGGAATGACCTTGGTATTGTTCAGTATAAGACAGTCCCCTTTACTAAAGTACTCGATAATATCAGGAAACATTCTGTGTTCAAACTTTCCTTCCTTATAAACACAAAGGCGTGATGCCTCCCTTGTTTTTGAAGGGTACTGGGCAATGCAAGCATCAGGTAATTGATAATCGTAGTCTGAGAGGTTGATTTTTTCCGTAACCATAATCTTTGGAAAATAATATTCTCTTAAGTCTTATTCCATAGATTTAGAAACAGAATATGAAAAAGAATTAATCATAATTTTTCTCTTTATAGTTGAACCCAATCATTGCGTATAGGTTCTGCGGCCTTGTCATGAACCCATAAATATCACTATATTTGTTTTTCATAAACATACAATAACTCGGCATAGGTTTAAACATGAATTTCAGTGGAAAAAACATATTGATAACTGGCGGTCTTGGTTTTATCGGATCAACGATTGCAATCAAGCTTGTAAAAGAAAAAGCCAAGGTAACGATTATAGACAGCCTCATACCCGAATACGGCGGAAACTTATGGAACATCGCTCCAATCAAGGATGCTGTCACGGTTAATATAACCGATGTGCGTGATGAACACGCCATGAAGCACCTCATAAAAGGGCACGATTACCTGTTTAATCTTGCCGGCCAGACAAGCCACCTTGACTCAATGGACAACCCTTTCCCTGACCTTGAGATAAACGCAAGGGCGCAGCTTTCAATACTCGAAGCATGCCGAAAGTACAACAATGGTGTGAAAATTGTTTTCGCGAGCACCCGTCAGCTTTACGGCAAACCGAAATATTTGCCTGTTGACGAGCGCCACCCTCTTTCGCCTGTTGACGTAAACGGAATCAATAAACTTGCCGGCGAAGGGTATCATATCCTTTACAACAATGTTTACGGAATACGCGCTTCCGTATTGCGTCTTACCAACACCTATGGGCCGCGCATGCGCATCAAAGACGCGCGCCAGACCTTCCTTGGCGTATGGGTGAAGCGTCTTATCGAAGGCGAGCCCCTTTTGGTTTACGGAGACGGAAAACAGGTAAGGGACTTCAATTATGTTGATGATGTTGTCGATGCCCTGCTTATTGCCGCGTCTTCTGATGACGCAAACGGCGAGGTCTTTAACCTCGGAGCGGATGACCCTATAAGCCTTCTTGAAACTGCCAAACTTATGGTAGATGTCAACAAAGCCGGATCCTTCAAGACAATCCCTTTCCCGCCTGAAAGAAAGCAGATTGACATCGGCGACTACTATGCCGATTATCGCAAGATACGCTCCCGTCTTTCCTGGAAACCGTCAATCAACCTTGAAGAAGGATTTAAAAGGACGCTTGAATATTTCCGCGTCAATCTGAAACAATATTGTGACGAGACAAACAATGGCTGAACCCATGATTCCTGTTGCGGACCCGGGCGCCCAGTATCGCGCACATAAAGAGCAAATCGATTCCGCAATCTCACGCGTAACATCAGGCGGGTGGTACATACTCGGAAAAGAGGTCGAAGCCTTTGAAAAGGAATTCGCTGACTTTGTATCAGTACCTTTATGCACCAGCGTTGCAAATGGTACTGATGCGCTTATGCTGGCCCTACGGGCTGTCGGCATCGGCTATGGAGACGAGGTCATAACGGTTTCACACTCAGCCGTTGCTACTGTTGCAGCCATTGAACTTACGGGCGCAATCCCGGTCTTCGCGGACATTGATCCTTTGACAAGATGCATGAATCCTTCGTCAATAGAGGGGTTGATATCCGGCAAAACAAAAGCCATAGTTCCGGTCCACATTTTCGGCCATCCGGCTGATATGGGAAGGATAATGTCCATCGCCGATTTGCATGGGCTCAAAGTCATTGAAGATTGCGCACAGGCACACGGAGCATCGATAAACAATAAGAAGGTAGGTACATTGGGCCATGCAGCGGCTTTCAGTTTTTATCCTACCAAAAATCTTGGTGCAATCGGTGACGGCGGCGCTGTTGTAACAAAAGATTCTGAAACCCATGACCGCCTTCTTCGTCTGCGTCAATACGGATGGAAGGAACGTTACATAAGCGAGGAACCCGGATGCAATTCCCGGCTTGATGAACTTCAGGCAGCAATTCTAAGGGTCAAACTCCCCTATCTTTCTTTTGACAACAGCAAGCGGCGTGAGATTGCAAAGCAATATTCCGAAGCGCTACAAAACAGCAACATCAAAATTCCTTTTACAGCTCATGATACTCAACATGCCATGCACCTTTATGTTTTAGAGGTCGAAGAGAGAGACACCTTCGAGGCCTACATGAAAAGCAGGGGTATAGCCACAGCACGCCACTATCCACTACCTATACATGCTCAACCCGCGTATAAGGGGCGAATCCAGGGGGCGGATAAACTTCCTGTTACCGAAATGCTGTATAAACGGATGGTAACACTGCCTCTTTATCCGGAACTTGGTCAGGATCAGGTTAAACGAATTTGTCTTGCGCTTAAAGAATGGTCAAACCAATAACCTTATAAAATACCATGCGCTATTACTGCACATTTTTTGACCGCAATTATCTTGCAAAAGCACTCGCCCTTTTGGGTTCACTTAAAAAACATGAATCAAGCCCATATAAGGTTATAGTGGTCTGTCTTGATGAAATCACCAGGCTCCTTCTTTCCAGATTAAGCCTTCCGAATGTCGAACTTATCCCCCTTCATGTAATCGAAGCTGGTGATCCCATGCTGGGAAGTGCGAGGCGCACAAGGCAGCTTGTCGAATACTACTGGACCCTGACTTCCAATGTAATCCATAAAATAATGTCATCATATCCTGAAATAGATCTTCTGACATATCTTGATGCTGACCTATTTTTTTATTCCTCACCGGATCCGATTTTTCGGGAACTCGGCGAATCGTCAATCTTAATTCATGAACATCGTTTTTCCCCTTCCCTTGCAGTTTTGGAGATTAACGGCAAATATAATGTAGGGCTGGTTTCTTTTAGAAGGGACGAAAACGGCATGACCGCGCTTTCCTGGTGGAGGGACAGATGCAACGAATGGTGCTTCGACAGATGTGAAGACGGGAAGATGGGAGACCAGAAATACCTTGATGACTGGCCGGATCGTTTCAAAGGCGTAAGAGTACTGCAACATATTGGGGCGGGTCTAGGGCCCTGGAACCACGAGCAATATGTTTTCACCGGGACTGGTGGAAAGCCCCTTGTAAACGGATTGCCTGTTGTATTTTATCATTTTCACGCCTTAACGCAGGTGTCGAGGCAAGTCTTTCTTCCTTCAAAACACGCGCACTATCCCATAACCGAGTCTGTTCTTAGGTACTGTTATCTACCGTATTTTCATGAGCTGTCAAAAGCAACTCTGGATTTGATTAATATCCAGCCTTCATTCACGGAAGGACTGTCCGACACTGTTCCCAAGGATTTTTTATTCGCAGCCCATATTGATGTTAATGTCAAGTTTGATGAGTCAACCGGATTATACGATCTTCTTGAACTTGACCCCGAATGGCGCTGCTTCATTCCCAGACACAGAAGACAACTTATTATCCTCGGCACATCACAAGCCAAGGAACAGGCACCCGCTACATTAGAAGCTGATGAAAACAAACGGTCAGAAGAGATTATGCTCAACAAGAAAGGTGAAGAGCTGTTTTCACAAGGCCGTCTCGATGACGCTCATAAAATATTCGCTGATGTTACGCGCCGCTTTCCGGATTATGCGGTTGCGAATAGCAATCTTGGCGTTGTTTTAAATGCAAAGGGGGATTTGGAAAATGCCTTTAAGTGTTTTATCAGGGCATTGGAAGCTGACCCTCAATCTGAGACAGCTCTCTTTAATGCCTTTGACATGATCGATGAGTGCAAAGAACCTGCTTACGAGACCCTTGAAAAACTTGCTTATGCTTATCTTGACGAGCACCTTTTTGATAGGCAGGTTATTTCAAGGCTTGTGTCCATGCAAGAAAAAATGTATTCCAACTGGCTCCTTAAATCCGAGATTATTGACGCATCATATCGTAAAAAGCCATACCTTATTTCCGCAATCGTATCCACATATAAATCAGAGGAATTCATGCAAGAATGCCTGACCGATCTTACTGGCCAGACATTGGGAGACAACCTTGAAATAATCATTGTTGATGCAAACTCACCGCAGAATGAGCGCAAAATAGTCACGGAATTCCAAAAGCGTTTTTCGAATATCCGTTATATTAGAACATGTGAACGAATCGGAATTTATCCGGCATGGAATTTCGGAATCTATCTTGCCTCATCTGACCTTGTAACACCCTTTTCCACAAATGACAGGCTCCGTCCTGATGCTTATGAAATCATGGTCCGCTATATGCAGTCACACCCCAATACAGCCCTGGTTTACGGGGACACCTTTCTTACGGACCTGCCTCATCAGAGCTTTCATAATTTTGTGCCCAAAAAGAATCTTATGGCATTCCGCTGGCCGCCGTTTAACTATGAACAACTGCTGTTCAACTGCCTCATAGGCCCCCATCCTGTGTGGAAGAAAAGCTTGTGCCATGATGTGGGTTATGTTGATCCTCGATACACCGCCATATCAGACCAGGATTACTGGCTTCGCATCGGCAGATCCCACACCATTGAACATATTCAGGAATACACAGGCCTTCAGTGGCTTTCGGATGATTCGCTTTCAGGACGTGCAATAGGAAAAATGGAAATCTTTGACGTTCAGAGGAAATATCAGAAACTATGGCTCAAAGAAAAAAACATTGAATATCCACAGCAACAGCTTGATTTTATGCTTTGGCTTCTGATAGCGATTTTGATCCGGTTAATCGAAGAGCGTTATATTAAAGAGGCCCTTGCCTTCTGGGACAGGCATAATGATTCATTCCCAAATGTTCCTCGTATGAAGGAAATGGCGGAGATGATTAAACGCCTTAGAAAAATGAACGTCAAGAACAAATGATAATAAAAAAGGGCGAAGATAAGCTCTCCGCCCTTTTGTGAATTTCAATAACCTGCTTTTTATTTCATCAGGATAAGCTTTCTGTTAGCCACAAATTTCCCAGCCTGCATGCGGCATACATATACTCCCGAAGCCATCGAAACACCAACTTCATTTCTGGAATCCCATGCGGTGCGCAGGTATCCCGGTTCCATTTCGCGGTTCACGAGTTTCCGGACAAGCTTTCCAGATATGTCGTAGATCACAATGCTTACCAGGGCTTTTTGCGGTATTGAATAGCTCAGATGCACCTCAGGGTTAAACGGGTTCGGCGCAGGATCGCCAAGTGCAAATTCGGTCGGGAGGTTTTCTTTGGGCTGTTCCACAGCATCAGGCGACACAGTATCAAGTTGAATCTCCACGTTGATACCGGTTACAGCCGCGCCTTCCTTGACACTTACGAAGTTAAAATCCCAGTTCCCGGGGTCGGAATTGGGCAGTTTGGTACCATATACCCCTACTCCAATTTCAATTGAATTGCTCGTATCCATTGGGTCTTTTCCATTTACCATTGCGACCAGCACATAATTGGTGTCAGGAAGGCCCCTGACCGAATAATCGCCAAGGCCATCCACAGTGACGGAATAGGAGTTGATTCCAGCACTCTCACCGCTTACAAGTTCGCTGTCCGGCAGTGTTGTATCAACAGGCAAGGCATAGATTGTGATTTTCGATTCAGGTGGAAGCGGCTTTTGTGATGTGAGGGTTCCGGAAATTGAACCGGTTCCTATGGGCTTATCCATTATACTGAAATCAATATTCCGCAATGTGTCCAAAAGTCCTATGGAAAGGATTATACCATATTCGCCAAAAGCCTCGGCAATGAAATCGCTGTTAGTGTCAAGCATGGCTAAAACCTTATAGTCAGAGGGTGGAACATGGTCAAAGGAATATTTCCCATCCTGATCCAACATGGTGACCCCTGCCACATCGCCCGATTTCTGTTCCATAAGTAAAACCATACCCTTGTCCATTGGCAACGTCCCTGGATAGGAAACAACACCTTCAATATAACTGTTGCCGGTGATCTTTTCACGGAGGCTTAAGTCAACTTCATAATCCATGGAATTGTCGATCTTGAATTCAATTTCATTACTGACAGCTTCCGGAACCATATCAGAATTGGTATCAATGGATGCTGAAATTCTATAGTTGCCAAACGGGACATCGTAGAAGGTATAGTCCCCGTTTGGGGTAACCTGGATACTGTTGTAGTATCCTTTTCCATCTGTGGAGCTTATGTTGACGATTGCCAAATCAGGAGGGAGTGGTGGAACAGAGGATGTAACCTTACCCTTGACAATTGTCCCCTGGGGCTGGATCGCCCCCATTGTGTCCGAAAGGGTAAATGTAAAATCAGCCTGGACCGCGTTGTTGTTGACAACAAAAATCATAAGCGAACCGTTGGTATTTCTCAAGGTTTTCTGCAGCTTCCACATTGTGGGGTTGGAACCGGTACCCAGCATAGCGGAGATATTGTACGAACCGTTTTCAATACCGGTTAACATATAAGTACCGTTAAAAGGCCTGTCAAAATCATAGATCGGTTGATTCTGATTAGAACTATCCGCCTTGTAAAGCATGAAGTGCATCCGGGTAAAGGCAATGCCCGAACTATTGTTCACTGTACCCGTGATTGCACCTGACGGCACAGAGACCATATTAAAATATACCGTATCTCCCAGACGGGCCTCTTTACTGTTCTGCTGAAACTCAAATTGGTACCCATCCGGAACTTTAGCATACCTGCTGTCCCAGGTATTCACATTTATCCAGTAGATTGAGTCGGTCTTTACAGCAGGCAAACGAAAATAGCCGTTCAGATCACATGGCGCCTGACTGGAAAGGTTTTCGCCTGACTGAGAGTGCAGCTCCACCATGAAATCATCACCTGGCGCGCCGTTATCCTTGGTTATACGGCCTATGATCACAGTGTCGGCCAAGGGTACTTCCACATCAAGAACCGTAAACTGGTTTGGTGACACCACCACATGGCTGATTTGCGGGCTCATATAGTTTGGAGACAAATAGTCACTGGAAAAATCCAGACGGTAAACACCAGGCTGACAGCCGATGGAATAGGCACCGTTATTGTCGGTATTTGTCCAACCGATGTTCTGGTTTGATATGGAATCCTGCAGCCCAAGATTGACATTGGAGAGAGGTACGCCATTTGAAGAAATGATTCCTCTGACGCCTGATGTGATTTGTATGAAAGAGAAATCAATGCCTGCGATATTATCTGAAGCAACATCCACTCTTTGTTCAGAAGGTTCCACAAGGTAATTCTCGAAGTTATTCTCAAGCCTTACAATAAACTTGCCGCTTACGGCAACAACTGAAGTTGAGTCGATTAACATGATATAATCGCCATTAGCATCCGTAAATGCCGAAATCCTGCTGTTTCCTCCACCTTGTTCAGGCTCCGCGTTGACCTGTATGAAGTCTTTTCTTTCACCGCTCGGAGGTGTGATGGTACCGGATATGGTTCGGTACGGGGTTCCAACGGATTTTACACGGAAGGAGTCAACGATTACATTGTCATGGTCAAAAAGCATTATCCAGTAAAGCCCTGCCGGCAGATCTGTGCTGCCGGGTGCGAAACGGTATTTTCCAGTAAGGGGATCAGCGTCCGGAAGGACAAAAGGAGGATTCTCGCTTTTAACCTCTTCTACATTATTATCCAGCTGAAGAATGGGATAGAGGAGCTTGTCAATACTCGTGTCAAGGCCTGTCGGTGAACCGGCATCAATATATATATCCGACCAAGCCGAATCATAATCCGAGGAAAATGAATAGATAAGGCTGTCATCCGGCCCATAAACCTTGCTATGATCAAAAACAAAATTAGTGATACTCGCTTGTGCAGCCATGCTCATTAGCAGGATGCATAACAGAAATGCAGACAGTTTTTTCATGGGCTCCCCCTTTTTTTTGGTTGAATATGTATTATAATACTTTTTACATGAAGAAATGATTATAATTGGTTTTTAACATTTGGATAATTCTTAATTTATATTTTATTTTAAAGATTGTCAATAACAATAATCTATAACTTGTTTGTATTGCTCATAAGATGGTGATTTATGCAAAACATCTTAAAACAAACTATTGTCAAAGGATTTTATGTCATATCGTGTTGAGAAGGAATGCATTCCTGGTTTTGACAGGCTTATTAATGACAGTGAAAAATGCTCAGTACTAATAAAACGCTTCGGGGCCGAAGTAATTGGGTATGATGTGTGGGACAAGGAAGCTGGCAAATATCTACCAATTCTTTGGAACAATGGAAATGATTCCATTCCCTTTCCCGGAGCATGGAAGAACCATGCAACAATTCTTTTCCCAATTGTCGGCGGGCTTATTAATGGCCGGAGTAAATTTAATGATATTGAAATTGTTTTGCCCGGAAACCACGGGTTTGCAAGGCGCTCAACATTCGATCTTGTTGAAACTAAAACCGAGGATTGTGCAAAGGCTGTTTACAGATTATCATCAACCGCTGAGACAAAAAAACTTTATCCGTTCGATTTCGCACTGGACCTGATATATACTCTAAAGGGAAACTGCCTTTCCCTTTCGTTTAAGGTGAAAAATATTGACAAAAAAATCCTGCCGTTTCAGTTCGGCTGGCATCCCGGGTTTAGTACGGAGCTTGGACTCGGGGGAAAAAGGTCTGAATGGGAAATATCCTTTCCAGCGAGTAGATACAAACAGTATCATGTTCTTGATACCGGCGATTCATTCCTGACAGGAAAGAAAACCCAGCATGACTTCAAAGACTCTTTTACCTTTTCGGATCAAGAACTCCACTGCACTATGATGTATGAGATTGAAATTCCGGCCAACCGCTGCTGTCGATTGTACAACAACAGACTCCACCGCGGAGTCCAAATGATTTTTACAGATTTTCCCCATGTAGGGTTCTGGGCTGAGAAAGGCCAGGAATATATCTGTATTGAACCCTGGCAGGGAATGGATGATCATGAAAAACAGGAACCTTTTGAGGAAAAAATCGGCATGATATTGCTTGAACCTAATGAAACCATAAAACGCACGGCTTCTATATTGCCTATTATGGGATAATAACGGAGGAACCATGAAATCTTTTCGCAAAGAGTTGACATTCAATGTGCCTGAAAGACGCGGTTACATAAACATTACCCGCATGGTGTCAAAGGCCATTGAAGACAGCGGTATTAAAGAGGGCCTGTGCCTTGTAAACCCTATGCATATAACCGCATCGGTTTATATAAACGATGATGAACAGGGGCTGCTACACGATTATGATGTCTGGCTTGAAAAACTCGCCCCTCATGCACCCACATCGCAGTATAAGCATAACGGGGCTGAAGACAACGCGGATGCGCATTTGAAAAGACAGGTTATGGGGCGCGAAGTCGTGTGCGCAGTTACCAACGGCAAACTGGATTTCGGCACCTGGGAACAGATTTTTTACGGTGAATTCGACGGCAGACGCCAAAAAAGGGTACTCATCAAAATTATCGGCGAGTGAGCCTGTTTCTCAAGTATTTTTGTTAGATAAAATAATAAAAACAAAAATATCTTTATTTTCCCAAGATAATTTGTTATATTAATGCACACGGGTGCATTGTCAAAATAACCCTACTCATAGGTTTCTATATGCCTTCTATGCACACATGTGCAAACAGAAAGACGGTGGCAATCAAAACAGGGCTCTCCGAGTCCACCGTGTCTCGTGCATTAAGTGATTCCCCTTTAATATCCGCAAAAACAAAAGAGACGATCCGAGCAGCGGCCTTAAAACTTGGTTATGTTCCCAACCGCCAAGCATCCCTCCTTTCAAAACGCCGTACATGCAGACTCGGCCTTATTGTACCGCAATATAAGAATATCCCCACTTTTTCCAGATCCTATTTCCCTATGATCCTTGATGGCGCAATAGAGAGTGCTGAGGCAAGGGGAAATTTTGTGACCATCATACTGGATCGCAAGGATGATGTTGAACGTGAACTGGTTTCAATCATCAGGTCCCGTGAGGTTGACGGATTGCTTCTCTCAATCCTTAAAAAAGGGGACCCGAGGGTTATAAAGCTTAAGGAAAGCAAAGAGCCATTTGTACTCATCAATTCAGAGGAAGAAGGCGTTACCTGTGTTAATCATGACCCGAGGCCCGGCATGGAAAAGGCTTTTTCGCATCTTGCTGAACTTGGTCATCGGCATATCGGGTTTATTTCGGGTGATTTAAAATACCTTAATGCTGTGGAGAGGATGGAGGTGGCTCGCAAACTTGCGGATTCATATAAAATAAAGCTTTCCATGGTAGAAGGTAACTTTTCCAGAACAAGCGGTTATTACGCAACAGGCAAGTTTTTAGGAAGCAAACAGAAACCCACGGCAATTTTCACATCATCAGACAGAGAGGCGCTGGGAGTGCTTGAATACTGCAGGGATCACAATATTTCCATACCTGGTGAGCTATCTTTAATAGGTTTTGATGATTTTGATTCAGTAAGCCTGGTTAAGCCCATATTATCAGCTGTTTCAAATCCTGTTCGCGAAGCCAGCATGGTGGCTGTAAACCTGCTCCTGGACATCGTTGAGGGCAAACTAAAACGACCCAAAACAATTAGGCTTAAAACTAATTTTACAATAAGAGAATCAACCGGTCCGGTCAACAAACAATAAGGAGAAAAAATGGCTGATAAAACCAACATCACCGTGTGGAATGAAAACGTTCATGAAAAAAAGAACGAGCAAGTAAAGAAAATTTATCCGAATGGCATTCACAATGCAATTGCTGAGGGACTTAAACAAAATCCGGACTTCAATGTTAGGACAGCAACCTTGGACGAACCCGAACACGGACTTACATCAAAGGTCCTTGAGGAAACGGATGTTCTTTTCTGGTGGGGGCATATGGCCCATGATAAGGTCGATGATGCTATTGTAAAACAGGTACAGGAGAAAGTCCTGTCGGGAATGGGACTCATTGTTCTTCATTCCGGCCATTTTTCAAAGATATTCAAGTCCCTTATGGGCACTCATTGCTCCCTGCGCTGGCGTGAGGCCGATGAAAAGGAGATTCTATGGAATGTTGCGCCAGGCCATCCCATTACCCACGGCATTGGCGACACAATACAGCTTCCTGAGTCTGAAATGTACGGCGAACGTTTTGATATTCCAGAACCGACGCAGCTTATTTTTATCTCCTGGTTCGAAGGGGGAAACGTCTTCCGTTCAGGATGCACTTTTATAAGAGGCAACGGAAGAATATTTTATTTCGCTCCAGGACATGAAAGCTATCCCATCTTTTATGACGAAACCATAAGAAAGATTCTTGCCAATGCCGCACGCTGGGCAAAAAATGAGAGCAAACGTGATTTCAAAAACGCGCCAAATGAAAAAACGCCATTAATGCCCATAACCATAAAAAAGTAAAGGAAATAAATTATGGAAAAGAAATTAAAAGTTGGAATAATCGGGTTGGGCATAGGAAGGGTTCATATCAGTGGTTACAAGAGCCATCCATCGGTTGATGTTGCGGCAATCTGCGATCTTGATAAAGCCCGTCTTGAGGCCTGCGCCAGAGAATTTTCAATTCCAAAAACATACAGTGCTCCTGATGAAATGTTCAGGGATGCAGATCTTGATGCCGTAAGCATCGCAACGCCGAACAAGTTTCATACACCACTTACCCTGTCCGCGCTCAATGCAGGGCTGCATGTATTATGCGAAAAGCCCATGGCCATGAATACCGCTGAAGCCATTAAAATGAACCAGGCAGCCAAAAAGGCCCGGAAAAAACTCATGATAAATTTTTCATTCCGTTTTTCCCCCATGAGCTTCGCGTTAAAAAGGCAGGTGGAGTCAGGGGTTGTAGGAGATATTTATTATGGACGCACCCTATGGCACCGTAGGCGAGGTTTGCCGGGATTCGGAGGGTGGTTCGGCATAAGGGAACTTGCGGGCGGCGGGCCACTTATTGATCTTGGGGTTCACAGGCTTGACCTTGCATTGTGGCTTATGGGGTATCCGGAACCAAAGAGCGCATTTGGCAGCACATATAATATGATTGCAAAGAAAATGGCTAAAGAACAAAACAAGAAATTCTCTGTTGAAGATCTTGCCTGTGGAATCGTAAAGTTTAAAAACAATGCAACGCTGATTCTTGAAGCAAGCTGGGCGCTCAATATTCATGATGCCGAATACATGGAAACCCTTCTCTGTGGTACAAAAGGCGGGCTCAGGCAGCGCAATGTAAATGGAGGATTTGAATTAGAAGCCGAGGTTTATACAAACGAAGGTCCAGGATCTTTTCACAAAGAAATTAGACAGGACACTGGAAGATGTCCCTCCATCCTATCATGAATTTATAAACAGCATTCTTGAAAACAGGGAACCATCAGCAACAGGCGATCAAGGGATAAAGGTGATGAAAATACTGGACGGCATATACGAAAGCGCAAAAGCCGGAAAAGAAATTATATTTTAAAAACAAGGGGAGGCAGGTTGAAAACGTATCCATTATCAGTTCAGCTTTATTCGGTTCGGGAAGAAGCGAAAAAGGATTTTTTCTCCGTTCTTAAACGCATAGCATCCTTTGGTTACCAGGGTGTTGAATTCGCGGGTTTCCATGGGCACAATCCGAAGGATATAAAAAAGGTGCTGGATGACCTTGGGCTTAAAACAAGTTCCATACACGGACCAATACCGAATGCCTCTAATGTGAACGAAATTATTGACACTGCAGGGTTGCTCGGGTATCAGTGGCATGTATGTGGATGGCGGGACGGCTTTACAAATAAAGAAACCACACTCAAGGTAGCGGAGGAATTTCAAAAAGCCGCGGAGTTACTCAATGGTTCCGGGATAAAGTTTTGCACACATAATCATGATTTTGAGTTTGACAAGAATTTTGATGGAAAAACACCCCATCAAGTGATGATGGCTGCGGCGCCGTCTGTTTACGCGGAAATCGATACCTACTGGGTTGCAGTTGGGGGAAAGGATCCGGCTTCTGTTATTAAGGAATATGGCAAGCGTGTCCCGCTTCTGCATATCAAAGATGGACCCATAGTCAAGGGAAAGAACATGACCGCGGTAGGCGACGGACTCATGAAATGGGAACCAGTCATTAAGGCAGCAGAATCAGCATCCGTTGAATGGCTTATTGTTGAACTTGATAGCTGTGATACTGATATGATGGAAGCTGTGAAAAAAAGCCGGAATTATCTGCTCTCAAAAGGATGCATTAACAAATAATGGAGAATTACAATATGAAGAACTATTCAAAACCATCGGAAATCAGGGTTGCTGTAGTGGGTTATGGTGGATCATTCAATATGGGCAAGATTCACCTGAACGAGTGCAGGAACGCGGGCATGATTCCAACCGCTGTCACGGACATGGACCCAAAGCGTCTTGGGGCGGCAACACAGGATTTCCCAGGGATCGAGACATATTCATCTTTAGGTGAGCTTCTGAAGAAGTCAACTTCCAACCTGGTCATCATCATTACTCCGCACAATACCCATGCAAAACTTGCACTACAATGCCTTAACGCTGGCCGTCATGTTGTATGCGAAAAACCGCTTGCCATCACAACAGAGGAATGTGACGCCATGAATGCAGCCGCAAAACAAAATAACGTCATGCTTTCAACGTATCATAACCGGCATTGGGACGGGAGGATTTTGAATGCACTTAAGCTGATACGGACAGGGGCAATCGGTGAAGTTGTACGTGTTGAAGTTCACACAGGCGCATGGGGCAATCCCGGAGATTGGTGGCGAGCCAGCAAAACCATTTCCGGCGGGATTCTATACGATTGGGGCGTTCATCTCCTTGAATATGCATTGCAGGTTATTCGATCTGATATGTCTGAGGTCAGCGGTTTTACAAAAAAGGGCTTCTGGGAGAATAAGACGTCCTGGAAAAAAGATACCAATGAGGATGAAGCATTTGTCACCATCCGCTTTAAAAGCGGACAATGGGCAACGCTCTCTATTTCGAGCCTTGATTCCAAACCAAAAGAAGGTATGATGGAAATCACCGGAACAAAAGGATCAATATTGCTTGATTGGGGCCAGTGGACTCTTATAACACATGAGGATCAGGTTTTAGTCAACAGGAAAGGAAGAAATCCGGATGATGAATCTTTCCGTTATTATAAAAACATCGCAAACCATCTGACCAAAGGTGAAAAACTTGTCATTACCACTGAATGGGCACGCCGTCCCATTCACATCATAGACCTGGCACAAAAAAGCGCAAAACTCGGCAAGGCACTTCCGGTTAAATACAAATGAAAGGTTTACACGTGCGAGATAAAATAAAATGGGGCGTATTGGGTTGTGGAAGGATTGCGGAAAAGTTTGTAACCGACTTGAAGAAGGTTCCAGGCTCGGTTCTTTGGGCAGTGGGGTCAAGAGAAAAGGCAAGGGCTGACGATTTCGCTGACAAACATGCTGCAATGAGAGCATATAAAAGCTACGAAGAACTTGCCAGGGATTCGGACCTTGACATTGTATATGTTGCAACACCCCATTCACTTCACTGCGAAAACAGCATATTGTGTTTATCCAACCGCAAGGCGGTCCTTTGCGAAAAGCCCATGGCTGTAAATACAAAAGAAGTTGTTTCAATGGTCAATTGTGCCAGGAAACGGAAGATATTTCTAATGGAAGCCATGTGGACACGTTTTATGCCGGTTATTGTAAAAGTGCGTCAATGGCTTAAAGAGGAAAAGATTGGGGATGTCCGCATGGTATATGCCGATTTTGGGTTTCAAGCTGAAAAAGCAGATCCACATAGCAGACTTTTTAACAAGAACCTTGCAGGAGGAGCCCTTCTTGATGTCGGTGTTTATCCTGTGGCATTGGCCTATATGGTATTAGGAAGCAAACCAATTGCAATATCAGCCCAGTCATTTCTTGGGAAAACCGGTGTTGACGAACAAACAGCCATGATACTAAAATACAAGAACGGCGCAATCGCCCAATTGTCATGCTCCATCCAGGTTATGACCCCTGATGAAGCCACGATATGTGGCACAAAGGGAACAATCAAAATTCATCCTCCTTTCTGGCGCGGACTTTCAGCAACCCTGGAAATTAATGGAAAAGAGCCTGTTACTATTGAGGGTGATTCAGGCTATCATTTTGAGGCAATTGAATCCATGAGATGTCTTGGCAAAAAGCTTCTCGAAAGCAACATAATGACACATCAGGATTCTATTGACATTGCTGAAACAATGGATAACGCACGTAAGATCATAGGTCTTAGGTATCCAAAGGAAAAGAGATAAACATAAATAAAGCAAAGGAAAATTTATGTCTCAAATAAAGGGTCCGGCTCTGTTTCTTGCCCAGTTTCTTTCTGATAACCCTCCTTTCAATACCCTTGAGAATATTACAAAGTGGGCAAAATCACTTGGGTTCATTGGAATACAAATCCCTTCCTGGGATGCCCGCGTAATTGATTTGCAAAAAGCTGCTGAATCAAAAACATATTGTGAAGAATTAGCCGGCAGGTGCAATGGGCTTGCCATTACTGAATTGGCGTCGCACCTTCAGGGCCAGCTTGTTGCTGTGCATCCGGCATACAATGATTTGTTCGACGGCTTTGCAGACAAATCCGTTCGAGGCAATCCAAAAGCACGCACAGAATGGGCTGTTAAGGAAATGAAAAATGTCGTCAAAGCCTCTGCCAATCTCGGGCTTGGGGTTGTCCCCACATTCAGCGGCGCATTTGTGTGGCCGTTTCTTTATCCCTGGCCGCAAAGGCCCGCAGGTCTTGTTGAAGCTGGGTTTGCAGAGCTTGCAAAAAGATGGAAGCCCCTTCTCGATATTGCTGATGAAAATGGCGTTGATCTTGCATTTGAAATCCATCCTGGCGAAGACCTGCATGATGGCGTTACATTTGAGCGATTCCGTATAGCCACCGGCAATCATAAGCGTGCCAACATTCTCTATGACCCCTCTCATTTTGTACTTCAGTGCATGGATTATATCGGTTTTATTACAGTTTACCGCGATGCACTAAAGGCCTTCCATGTAAAGGATGCGGAATACAGGATGTCGCCAAAGAGCGGCGTTTATGGCGGATATCAGGGATGGAAGGAAAGAGCTGGACGCTTCAGGAGCGTGGGCGACGGTGAGGTTGACTTTAAACAGGTCTTTACAAAACTCACTGAAATCGGATACGATTCCTGGGCTGTTCTTGAATGGGAATGCTGCATCAAAGACGCGGGTCAGGGAGCGAAAGAAGGTGCTGAATTCATAAAATCCATGCTTATAGACACACCAAAAAAAGCGTTTGATGATTTCGCAAGCTCAGGAACGGATGATAAGGTCAATAAGCGGATACTTGGGATTTAAGAAACTGTTTGGGGCAGGCTCTTATAGCTATTGCATCAGTTAAAAATCCATTTACCAAAGCTGCGGGTATTATGAAAATCAACAATACCTGTTGGAGACCAGGCGCAATATTCCGTGTTCACACCGTCATAATCAATACGATAAATATTTCCATGCCAGAAATCGCCCTTTTTGGGCATGATTCTTTTTGAGAGAAAAAGATCCGCAAAATCAATTGCCAAAAAAACCTGCCATGTCCCGGGCCCTGTAAAAGAGCAATGACGCAGACTCTGCGGATTCCACCCTGTAAAACCCTGAAAACGGGGGCCACGGCGATTTCCCTTGCCAATATCATTTATTATTAGCGCATCATAAGAGGCGTTAAGAGGGTTTACCTCAATCTCATAATAAACTTTTCCGGTTCCCATGGGATCAATAAACAACTCGACAACATTTTCGCTGTACAATTCAGAATCATGTTGCGATAAAGAAGCTATGGGTGAGTTTTCTTCAAGATTAAAGTATGCATAAAGTGAAGTGTTGTCATAGATAAGTTTAGCTTCGCCTTTTTGGCGGGTCTTTTTGCCTGAAACAGTTTCTTTAAACAATACTGAATCTGATTTGGAAAAACATGATGCATCAATGGTTTCAAAATCAAGTCCGGCCTTGATCTTCATTATTTTATAAACAGGCGGTTTAAACATGGCTATAAGTAGCTTATTTCCAGTTCAGGAAATTCGAGAAATATGCAAATCCAAGTCCAAAAACAATAAGCATGATTATCACGAATAGTATAAAAATTCCGATTAGAAAAAGCGGGAAGAATACAGCGGTTGTTGCTTTGAGACCAGAGATGCCATGCGCCTCCTTGAACCCTTTTATGCAAACTATCAGGAGCCAGAAAAAACCCGTTATGCTCCCCAATACTGGTATGATGCCAAGCAATGCAGTTGCACCATGTGAGTAAGCATAAACCTTAAATGTAACAGGGAATCCTCGTTTGGAGCCTTTTAAGATTTTAAGGAACAAATGAAGCACAAAGCTTACAAAAAAGATTGCAAAGGCGCTTGCTATTGGTACAAGGAAAAGCATTATCATGAATGTACCGGTTGAACCGAACAGTCTATAAAACATATTCTGATGCGGAATCAAGCCGGAAAGATTTATAAGATATTGCCAAAAGGTGCCTGCCATGCCGCCTATTGTGCTTCCTATAATGCCGAAAAGGAAGGCATTGAATATGGCTTTGCCAGGCTTCAGGTTTCGAAATGTATTTGTTGGAGAAAAAAGCACTTCCCGGACTGTAATAAAAAAAGACACGACATTAAATATATGACCTTTATTCTCCCAGTCTGGTTGCTCCTGGACGATTTCGCCTGTATCAGACTTTTGAAAAGCATAACCGCAATTAAAACATTGAGAGGCTTCAGGGATGTTTTGTGAACCGCAGAAAGTACAGAACATGACTCTCCTATTTTCTAAAAACAAGCCCTATTGAAGTCGCTGTTACGCCTGAATAACTCTTTGCAATCAGATTCGGTATTTTCATAAGATTATCTATATTAAAATCTTCATATCCGTATAATTGCTTTTTAAAATCCTCATTTACAAGCGTAAGACCTGTTGCCTCAATAAGGTTTTTTATGTTCAAGTTGCTTTCCAGAATCACGCCATTCATTGGAAAAAGAAAATCCACAGTAACAACAAGAAGCCCGCCCTTTTTAAGGACCCTGACCATCTCCTTCATCATCCGGCCCTGGAGTTCGCGGTCAGCCTTGACCTGGGGTGCACGAGCTTCATTTTTAACAGCCACGGCACGGCAATGCTCAATAACAGAGACGGATATCACACGATCAAAGCTTTCATCTGGAAAGCTGATCTTTTCCATGCCTTCCACTTGGTAATTTATTTTAAGCCCATATTTTAAAGCAAGGCGGCGGTCTATTCCATGCCATCCGACATTTTCATTGGGATCAATTGCGGTCAAATCCATTCCAAGATCAGCCAGAATGAATTGTACCGGTGCTCTCCCGCATCCGGCATCCAGAATCTTAAGTCCTGGCACAAGCTCCAAATTGGAAAGAACCCATGGGTATTCCCAGTGCTTTTTGGGGCCAACCGGCCCCGACCCCGGATATGACAGCATTTTGCGCATGATTTTTTTATAAGAAGAACTTTTCAATTCATCAAGGCGAGCATAAGAACTTGACAAGTCCCCCTGGGGTATTTCTTCAATTGTGAAATTTGTCGACTTATAGGGCTTTGCCAGGTCTGCTTTCAACTTGAACCGTTGAATCCTGTTTATCAACCCTGAAGGCAAAAGTTTTTGCAGAAAACGTTTTAGCATATTTGAAATATCCAATTTTGTGTCATTAAAATAGCGCAATTATGCTTTGAAATCAAGGGAAAAGAGATTTCTTTTGTTACAACAATGAACTCATGAAATTACTAATCACTATCCCAAAAACACCCAACAAAAACACCCTCACCCTCACCCTCACCCTCACCCTCACCCTCACCCTCACCCTCACCCTCACCTTCACCTTCACCTTCACCTTCACCTTCACCTTCACCTTCACCTTCACCTCTCAACTCTCAACTCTCAACTAAATTAATAAATCGTAATTCATTTGCTAAACAAAAATACCATCAAATATTTTATATGTCTTTAAACAAAAGGAGAATCCATGAGAAAAAAAGCACTTATAACCGGAATAACCGGACAGGACGGCTCGTACCTTGCGGAGTTTCTGCTTAAAAAAGGCTACTCAATATGCGGTATTGTCAGGCGGAGCTCAACATTCAATCGCGGACGCATCGAGCACCTTTATCCGCAATATAAAGACAAAGACAGACTTCAGCTTGTTTATGGTGATTTGAGCGATGCAAGCAGCATGCAGAAGGCCATAGAAAAATTCCAGCCCGATGAAATCTATAACCTCGCTGCTCAGTCCCATGTTCAGGTGTCGTTCGAAGTCCCTGAATACACGGCAGATGTTGATGGAATAGGTGTCATCCGTTTACTCGATGCCATACGCGAAACCAAACCAAATGCCCGCTTTTACCAGGCAAGCACGAGCGAACTATACGGAAAAGTCGTGGAAACACCGCAATCCGAGACCACACCGTTCTACCCTCGCTCGCCCTATTCGGCAGCCAAGCTTTATGCATATTGGATTGTTAAAAACTACCGCGAAGCTTATAATCTTTATGCATGCAACGGGATTCTATTCAACCATGAATCTCCTTGCCGCGGCGAAAACTTTGTTACCAGGAAAATCACCATTGGCGCTGCCAGAATAAAACACGGCCTCCAGAAAACACTCAAATTAGGAAATCTTAATGCCAAGCGCGACTGGGGATTTGCCGGAGATTATGTTGAAGCCATGTGGCTTATGCTTCAGCAGAAAAAACCCGACGACTTTGTGATTGCAACAGGTAAAACAACAACTGTCCGCACATTTACCCAGCTTACATTCAGGGAGCTTGGAATTGAACTTGCCTTCAAAGGCAAAGGGGTAAAGGAAAAAGGCATAGACAAAAAAACAGGCAAGACGCTTGTTGAGATTGACCCCCGCTTCTTCAGGCCTTCTGAGGTTGACCTGCTGCTGGGCAATCCTGCAAAGGCCCATAGAGTTCTCGGATGGAAACCAAAAACAACGCTTCAAGAGCTTGTTTCAATGATGGTAAAATCAGATGAAGCGCTTGTAATTGCCGGCAGATTGTAATATGGCTGCCCTATGAAGAGGGTCTCATATTTTGTTGCAATAACTTATGCATTGAGCCTTTCCCTAATCCTCGGATTTTATTTTTCCGGGGGCCGATGGAACACAAGCTCAGCCTATATTATTGCAACCATCTACATGTTCATTCCGCTCCTGTCAGCAGTTCTTGTGCAGAGGTTTGTTTTTAAAAGATCCATTAATGAATTTATTGCAACATCCTTTAAATTCAACCGATGGTTTGTTTTAGCATCGATCCTTCCATTTATAGCCTGTGTCCTGACATTTTTATTCAGCCTTAAAATGCCGGGTGTTGGATTTACCCCGGATATGTCGGGTCTATTTGAACGCTATCTGAGATCAATGTCGCCCGAACAAGTGGAAAAACTACGCAATCAGATGTCACATCTACCTGTCCATCCTTTATTAATAACAACAGTACAGGCAATATTCGCCGGATTTACAGTAAACGCATTTGCTGCTTTTGGTGAAGAAGCCGGCTGGCGAGGATTTCTTCAGCATGAATTCAGGAATTTGGGATTTATTAAAACCTCTTTTCTAATAGGAATCATTTGGGGTGTTTGGCATGCACCCATGATTCTAATGGGCCATAATTATCCGGATCATCATGTTCCAGGTGTTTTCATGATGATTATTGTATGTCTTCTATTATCCCCGTTTTTTTCTTATGTAAGGCTCAAATCAGGCTCCACCATTGCTGCCTCAATTGTTCACGGCACATTCAATGCCGCAGCTGGACTTCCACTTCTTGTTATAAAAGGCGGCAGCGATCTTACTATTGGTGCAATGGGCATAGCGGGTATTCTTGCCCTGATTGTGATTGACAGTGGGATATTTATTTATGACAGATATTTTGCAGAAGAAAAAGTGATATTCAAATCTTTGCAATTAAAAATGGCCGAATAAGCATCACGTAGGACATTCTTTGCTGGCCTTGCAGAAATTTTGCCTTTTTTAAACATCTTATATCGCTTTTCCGATTCAGCAAGCCAAAGATTTTCGTTCTCAGACTCACTGAAAACATCGAGACTCGCAATTAAATGTTCGGCCAAAATAGCACGTTCTTTATGTTGCAATTTAAGAGCCTGTGTTTCACACTGTTTTAATGTTGGTATAATCTAACCTCCAATGAGAATTAAAATATATAAAAGCAATATCAGAATGAAATAAAAGCCTATTTTTCCTCTGCCTTAAATGGATAAAAATCAAATTCTCGAACAGGGTACCCTTGTCCGATATAACACTATTTTAATGACAATTCAATGGCTATTTATCATTAATTTAATGACAAATATACAAGGGCATATAATTGTAATGGTAGAGCAACGGGTTTTCTTATCTGATTAAAAATTAATCAATAATAATGTTTCATGTTTATAATTCCTGTTTGATTTTTACCCCATATGCCACAATTTTGCAATAACAGATCCGCAGTTTGCATACTCAGAACTGCTCATCCCTGCCCCCAATACCGTTGACTTAATGTTTTCATATGGCTGCCCGTTATCATGTGTAATTACACTGCCTTCAAGTCTCCACCTCTACTCTGAAAAACGAACACAATTCTTGAAAACTTGTCCCATATTCATTATCTTAAAGACAAAAATTATAGCTTGGATTTCTCCACAATCACTATAAATATACCAGAAAAGGTCCAAAAAACAATGACCGCTGATCCCACCCTATTTTGTTCAAAATGTAATACCGAGATCAAAATAACGGAATCCCTTGCCGCACCTCTTATCGCATCCATCCAGCAGGATTACGAAGACCGTCGTGCCCGCAAAGATGCTGATATAAACATGCGCGAAACAGCTCTTCGTGAAAAAGAAGCGGCTGTTTTGAAGGCAAAAAAATCCGTTGATGCTCAAGTCGCTGATAAACTCACCCAGGAGCGTTCTTGTATTGCCGCGGAAGAAGCCCAAAAAGCCCGGCGGGTCCTTGATAACGATCTCAATCAGAAAAGTCGTGAAATTATCATCAAGCGGGTATGGGAGGTTGAAAATGAATTTTGAACAGCTATTAATACTCTTCAGAGAAACCCATCAGGAGTTGCAGAAACGGGCTGCTCGGTCCGTGGACACTTCGCTCGTAATTCGCAATTGGCTTTTTGGCTGGTACATTGTTGAGTTTGAGCAGGGCGGAGCAACTCGGACAGCGTTGTATGGCAAAAAACTAATTGAAAGGCTTTCCGAAGAGCTTAAATCCTTTGAATTGAAGGGTATTTCGCCTACAAGCTTAAAACAATGCCGGGTTTTTTACAATGCTTTTAAGGAGATTGGGCAGGCAGTGCCTGCCCAATCTTTAAGTAACATTGTAAGTTGGCAAGAGATTCAACAGGCACTGCCTGTTAAATCTCATAAAACGACTATAAAACTGCCACAAACTTTGCAGGCATTGACTTCAGAATTGGCGAATCGCTTTGTTCTGGGCTGGACACATTATGTGACAAGAATGTGTCCACAACCCTGACTTTAATTATGGCTGACAATAAACTTGCACTAATAATTGAAGGTGGTGAAAAAGTAGAAAAAGTAATGACTAAAGGGCAGAGGAAATATATTTTAATCCATAACACAAATGTTCTGATCATCATATGAAAAATAATAACGGTATAATATCATTTTTTTCTGGAGCACTTGGGCTCGACCTTGGATTGGAAAAAGCCGGGTTTAAGTTACTTGCAGCTACCGACAATGATAAATTCGTAATAGACACTATTAAAAGAAATACTTCTTCCCTGAAAGGGAGTGCGCCTGTTTTATATCAGAAAACTTTAAACACAAAGAACATCGGACCAATATGCAAAGACATGCTGCATACAATTAAAGACATGAATGCAACGCCTTTAATCCTTGCTGGTGCGCCTCCTTGCCAACCTTTCAGCACGGCAGGCAAACGTATGTCAATGCTCGATTATAGGAGCATGGGCATCTTTGTATTTATGGATGCGGTAAAAATAATCCGCCCATCTTTCTTTATCATTGAAAATGTAAAAGGCATTATTTCTGCCGCTAAACAGCATCGTCCTTTGTCACAGAGGGGACCAGGCTTCTCTCAATTAAGTCGGAAAGAAGAACATGGTTCCGCTTTCTTTAAAATACTCAAGGACTTGGAAAATCTTGCAAAAGAACAACAGTATTGTATCAGTTGGGGCATAATGAATGCTGCTGATTATGGTTGTCCGCAGAGCAGGGAGCGTTTAATAATAATAGGTTCCTTGGATGGCCATTTTATATGGCCTCAAGCAACGCATACAAATTCCAGCCCAAATGGGAAACGCAAATGGGTGACACTAAAAGAAGCTTTTAAGGGATTAAAAGATGAGAAACCTGTATTTAAAATGTTTGCCTCAAAAACGGAATATTTCTTAAAAAAGATATCCGCAGGAGAAAACTGGAGGGCCCTTCCTTTACGTATGCAGAAAGTCGCAATTGGAGGCGCTTACAATTCTTGGGGTGGGCGATCTGGATTTCTTAGGCGTCTTTCTTGGGATAAACCTTCGCCAACAATTACAAGCTGCCCAACAGCAAGGGCAACGATGCTTTGCCACCCAACAGAAATCCGTCCCTTATCGGTTAGAGAGTGTGCCAGAATCCAGCAATTTCCAGACGAATGGCAGTTTTCCGGCTACATTTCCCAACAGTATAAGCAAATTGGTAATGCAACACCTATTGCCATCGGTCTCGCTATTGGCAAAGAAATAATGAAAATAAATACAAAAGAAAAACAAGGCGCCTATAAAGGAAAACTCATTTGTGCGGACAAGACGCTTTTAGAACGGATTATAGATAGGCCCGCCACAAAATTAAACCCTCCAAAAATGAGGACAAATAAGAATCCAGCTGATGCAAAAATATGGTTAAAGAATGCTAATTTAAATAGACGGTCTTTTAATGTTTTTCGTTCAATAGAAGACTTATTGTTATTAAATGGAAAGGTATCGATAAAATAAACCATTCGCAATCAAATAACCATGAAGGAATCAAGCCATGGCTAACATACCTACTCTTGACAAAGATGCTCAAAAGAAATCATTTCACAACGAATGGATAAATGTTTATCCACATGTTTTGCCATTGGATGAAATTCATTTTTGGGCGCAAAACAATAGAACAATATTTACCTTTGAACGGTTAACACGTCAGAATAAAAAAGACCTTAAGGACATCTCCATTGAAGATGTCACTCGATTTGTAGCTGATCAAGATATTCACAAGCTTCAGGTTTTAGCAGATTCTATAGAAAGAAATGGCGTTCAGGTTCCTCTTATAATAAGGAACGATGGCAAATTACTGGATGGAAACCGGCGCTACTTTGCTTGCGAATGGTTGAAAATGCAATATGCAAATCGTAACGCGGATATTCCAGAGGTACTATTACAGATACCTGTTTTCGTTATCCGCAAAGCGGATCTAGATAAGAAAGAAACTCTCGAGCTTAAAATATTAGCGGAGGCAAATTTTATTCCAGATCTGAAAATTCCATGGTCACTTGATGCGCAAGCGCGAGCTGTTGACGAATATTACAAGCAGTTCAAGAGTAAAAAAGCAGCAGATCATGAGACTGCACTTGCAGAGGTAGTCGGTGTATTTGGAATCAGTAAACAGCGCGCCAACGATCTGTTGGAGTCATTGGAACTAACAAAACAATTTATCGAAGAAGGCGACAACGAGAACGAAAGGCTTCGCCGTCGGGCTATTGTGGAAGATAAATTTGTTTATTTTTGGGAGTTTTTGAATAAGGCCATGAAGGGAAGCGGAGAATACACAGATAAGGATGAACTCAATGAAGTTAAGGATATGTTTTTCAGGTTAATGGCCAAAGGCTCTTCTAATCCTATTAAGAATGTTAAGCAAGTTGAGCCTCTTGTTCAGGCCAAACGGGACAAGACCGCTTGGCATATTTTAAAGGAATCAAAAGGGCAGAAAGTGAAAACCGTTGTCTCCATTATGCTCGAGAAAAAAGAGGTAAGAAAAGAAGAAGATAAAATACGAATGTTTCTTGCATGGTTAGAAGATACGAGTGAATTAACGGCAAGAGCAAAAACTCTCTTACTTGAACTTGCGAATTTGGCAAACAAGAAGGCGCAGGGGTAAAAGCATATGAATATCAATAATATATTTTGCCCTGGTGGTGTGGATTCTCAAACTGGCAGCGCCGCGTTCGAACGATACCCCGGTTGCCATATAACGGACTGTGGAAAGATTCCTGATGTGCTGCTCCAACTGGACAGCAACCCGGGACCGTATCTGATCCCTATATGGAATTCCCACCAAGGCGAAGTTCCTATGGCAAAATATGTTTGGGACCACATACAGGAGTCAAAGATTAAAATTACCGATGCATGGCCAAAACGAATTAAGTTCTGGTATGTCAGGCGCTCTGGCCTCACTACCACATATCATAAAATTGGCAGTGTTACGGTTGCAAAGACCCAATGCTCGGGTTTTCTTGCAAAACAAGGCGCTGAATTAGTAGCATGTCCACTAACCACTATTGCCCATGAACAATATCGCCAAGGGGCCGCTTGGGATGGTGTCTTGGTTGCACCTGGACAAGGTGAGGATGAAAACGGTTACGAGGTGGCTGATAAAGAAACCGCAAATCCGAATAATTTCACATCATTTATAAGGTTAGTACCTCAACGGGCATTCCCGATGTCGGGTATGGTTATAAAGTCATGGATTACCGGTGTGTCAATGCCCTCATTTGGCCTTTCATTAGACGAGACTGTTCAGTCATTCTTCGAACAAATGTTGGACTCTGTATTAGACTTGAATAATATTCCCAAACCGATCTTTGTGTTTGATAGAACGGCAAGAGTAGGTTTGCTATTCGAGGGCAAGCCTCTAATATCTGGTGACCTGCTCGATGCCGAAGAATTGGAAAGAGGGAATGTTATAGTTTATGAAGATGTAGGTGGAATGACCCAGCACTATACGGAAGAATTGAAAACGTTATTTATGAGGGAATTTCCTGATTTGCAGAGAGAGGAATTCATACTCCATCATGGAGTTGGGACTTGTCTTTTCGCTTGCCCACTCCTTGGTCTCTACACTCACGGCTATAAAGTTGATACCGTAGAACCCGTAGTACGTTTCTTCATTCACAAGCTTTTCCAATTATGGTATGATAGAGACCTAATATGCACTGATTTGCAAACCAAGTTTTTCGAAAGACACGAAGATTCATGGTTGGAGAAAGGAGCCGAATTCATACGGTTTGAGAATATAGTTCCCACATAGGAGAACGGAATTCCATGGTAAGGTTTTAATAGTTTTCATAATGTTGGTTATCTGAAGAACCGTTTGATAGATACAACAAATCCAAATCCCACTGCCACAGAAAGGAAAAACACTATGGTCGCATTCTGCTTTATATCCACTAACACTATTGGTCTTTCTGAAATGGCCTACCGGAATATAGCCCACAGTACACAGTCAATGCCGCCGCGAAGGAGATAAACCATTATGCCCCAACTCACCGACCCTGAGAAACAAGAAGTCCTCCGCTTCATCGAATCCGGCAAGCCCCTGCCGGACAAATACCGCTTTCTCCTTTTCGACGACAAACGCGAAGTGGAGCTGGTCTGGAACGGCAAGACGAGTGAGGTCTGCAACATCGTCCTTCCCTTCCAGATCATTGAGCAGGTGGACGAACCGCGCGCCGAAAAGCCGGAAGATACCTCACTTCAAATGGGTCTGTTCTCCACAGATGAGCGCGGCCGCCAGCTCAAGGGTTGGACAAATAAACTTATCTGGGGCGATAACAAACTCATACTATCCAGTCTGAAGAACGGCCCATTGCGCGAGGAAATAGAAAAACAGGGGGGCCTCAAATTAATCTACATCGACCCGCCATTTGATGTTGGCGCAGATTTCTCCATGGATATCGAGATCGGCGGCGACACATTTACAAAAAAGCCCAACATCCTCGAAGAGATTGCTTATCGCGACACTTGGGGCAAAGGAGCTGATTCATTTATCGCTATGATCTTTGAACGGCTTGTGCTTATGCGCGACCTGATAGCCGAAGATGGTAGTATTTATGTGCACTGTGATTGGAGGGTCAACTGGGCGATACGGTGCGTTTTGAATGAAATCTTTGGATCTGAATATTTTCGTAATGAGATCATTTGGCATTACGAAAACAAGCTTGGTACAGGATGGGGTGCTAAGACTTTTGATACCAGGCATGATGTGATGCTCAAGTTTTCTAAAGGAAAACGGTATGTGCATAACGAGATAACTGAAAAGGTGAAAGTCCATAAAATGCAGCCTGTCACAAAAAAGATTGATGGGGAACGTGTTTGGCTTAAAAATGAAGATGGGAGTTTAATGTATGCAGAAGGTGCAACAGAGAGGCCTATTGGTGATATATGGACCATTCCAATTATTAACCCGGTTGCTTCCGAACGTCTAAACTACCCAACACAAAAGCCAGAAAAACTCATTGAGAGGGTGTTGATCTCTGGAACTAATGAAGGCGACCTCGTGGCCGACTTCTTCTGTGGTTCCGGCACAACTGCCGCCGTGGCAGAGAAACTGGGCCGCAAATGGATCGCCACCGATCTGGGTAAATTCGGCATACACACCACGCGTAAGCGCCTGATCGCCGTCCAGCGCGAACTCAAGGCCGATGGCAAAGACTACCGCGCTTTTGAAATCCTTAACCTGGGTAAATACGAACGTCAGCATTACATTGGCGTAAACCCCAACCTACGCGAAGCGGAACAGCAGAAACAGCTCGAAGAAAAAGAAGCGGCCTTCCTCGATCTTATCCTGCGTGCGTATAAGGCCGAAAAAACAACAGGGTTTGCCAGCTTCCACGGCAAGCGGGCTGGGCGGCTTGTGGCCGTCGGGCCTGTCAATCTGCCCGTAACACGGATCTTTGTCGAGGAAATTATCCTCGAATGTCGCAAGAAACACATCAGCAAGGTGGATATACTTGGCTTTGAATTCGAAATGGGGCTATTTCCCAATGTGCTTGACGAAGCACGGGCCAAGGGGATTGACATTGCTCCAAAATACATTCCAGCTGAAGTATTCGACAAACGGGCAGTCGAGAAAAACCAGGTTGTTTTTCACGATGTCGCCTATATCGAGGTCAAACCCCATGTAAAATCCAATAAAAAGGAATGCAGTGTAGCTGTCGAACTCACAGACTTTTCTGTTTTCTACTCACAGGACTCCATTGCCAATGCCGAGGCAGCCATCAAAAACAAAGGCAGCCGGATTGTGGTGGAAAAGGGTCAGATTGTAAAAGTAATCAAAGACGCGCACGGAATCGTTACCCGTGAAGTGCTTACCCAAAACTGGACCGATTGGATTGATTACTGGTCAGTGGACTTTGATTTCGAGAGCAAAAGGGAAATTATCCGCGTAAAGAATGAAGATACCGGTGAATGGGAAGAACGCTGGACAGGGGACTACGTCTTCGAGAACGAATGGCAAAGCTTCCGTACTAAAAAAGATCGGTCCCTGGAACTCAAAAGCGTTTTTCACGAGTGCGCGTCCGGTTGGCGCAAAATCGCCGTCAAGGTGGTGGATATTTTTGGGAACGACACCATGACTATTGTGGACATTAACATCCCCAAGAAATAAGGGGAGGAAATATGGGAGCCATCAATGGGTAAAGACCTGGAAGTAAAAGGAGAAAAAGTAAGAATTATCACCAACGAAAAAAGTGAATATATTTCTTTGACGGATATTGCCCATTATAAAGAACCGGATCGAACAGATCATGTGATTCAAAATTGGATGAGAAACCGTAATACCGTTGAATTCCTGGGAATTTGGGAACATTTGAACAATCCCGGATTTAAACCCCTCGAATTCGAGGGGTTTAGAAAAAAGGCGGGGTTAAATAGTTTTGTACTAACCCCTAAACAATGGATCGTCGAAACAAATGCTGTCGGCATTATATCCAAACAAGGCCGCTCCGGAGGCACTTTCGCTCACAAGGACATCGCTTTTGAGTTTGCTTCTTGGATCTCGGTTGAATTCAAACTCTACCTAATCAAGGAATTCCAACGGCTTAAGGATGAGGAACACAAACAGCTTGGCTGGGATATCCGGCGCAATCTGGCCAAAATCAATTACCGAATTCATACCGACGCGATCAAGGAAAACCTTATTCCACCGGAACTGAATGCGCATCAAACAAATCTTATTTATGCCACGGAAGCGGATGTTCTGAACATGGCGCTTTTCGGTATGACGGCAAAAGACTGGCGCGATAAAAACCCAGGCAAGAAAGGCAATATCCGGGACGATGCGGATATGTCCCAACTCGTTTGTCTTTCCAACCTGGAAAACCTGAATGCTCTCTTTATTCGTGAAAGCACACCCCAGGCGGAACGCCTTCGCAAACTAAACCAGATCGCCATCCATCAAATGAAACTGCTGACAGACGTCCCAAGCATCAAACAGCTTCCCGGAAAGGATAAATAATGGCTCTCCATAAAGACTTTCCCCACTCCCCTCACGCCATCCTCGATCCCAACCTCCGCTGGTTCCCCGCCGATGAAGCATTACGGGAAAGCAGCATGGAGAAACTCATGCCGCCGCTTGTGGTGGAATTGCGCCGGAAAGTGAAAGAGTTTCGTGACGGTCAGTACGCAGGTGCAACAGACACCAGCCGGAGCCTGCTCAATTGGTGGTTCAATACCCCTCACCTTTTGCCGGATGCCTATGGCGGCATAAGCAGAGAGTTTAAATACTTTTTCGCTCAGCGCGAGTCACTTGAAACAATTATTTACCTTTACGATGTGATAGGAGTTAAAGACAAACACGATCTTATGCGCTTTGATGCAAGCGGCCTTGTTTCCGGAAGCATGTTCGATGAAACCTGGCGGCGGTTCGTTATAAAGATGGCAACAGGCAGCGGCAAAACAAAAGTTTTAAGCCTTGCACTTGCCTGGAGTTTTTTTCATAAGCTCTATGAACCCGAATCCGAAATGGCTCGCAACTTTCTGGTCATTACCCCAAATATCATCGTCCTGGACCGCGTTTACCGCGACTTCCAGGGCTTACGCATTTTTTTCGAAGATCCTGTGTTGCCGGATAACGGTTTTGACGGCCGTAACTGGCGTGATGATTTTCAATTAACGCTGCACCTGCAGGATGAGGTCCGAATCACACGTCCCACAGGTAATATCTTCCTCACTAATATTCATCGGGTTTATTCCGGTGATGTTATTCCGCCATCTCCAGAAGATGAAGATGCGCGGGATTATTTCCTGGGCAAACGGCCCACAGGCGCCACAACCGATTCCAAGGTTGATCTTGGCATGATCGTCAGGGATATTAACGAACTTATGGTGCTAAACGACGAAGCGCACCATATTCACGACCCTCGTATGGCCTGGTTCAAATCCATAGAAGACATTCATAACCGTCTTAAGCAAAAGGGGGTATTCCTTTCAATGCAGGTGGACACAACAGCCACACCCAAGCATACCAATGGATCTATTTTTGTCCAAACCGTGGCTGATTACCCTCTCGTGGAAGCCATTTCCCAGAATGTGGTCAAACATCCTGTCTTGCCGGATGCTCCCAGCCGTGCAAAATTACAGGAGCGCCAGAGTGCCAAATATACAGAGAAGTATGCGGATTATATCCACCTGGGAGTCATAGAATGGCGGAAAGCCTACACCGAACACGAGAAAATGGGTAAAAAGGCCATCCTTTTTGTGATGACAGACGATACGCGCAATTGTGACGATGTTGCAGAATATTTACAGGGAAATTATCCGGATCTTAAAGACGCGGTGCTTACTATTCATACTAAAAACAACGGTGAAATTTCCGAGACAGCTTCAGGCAAAGACAAAGAAGAACTTGATCAACTGCGTAAGCAGGCTAATGAAATTGATGTAAAAAATAGCCCATACAAAGCCATTGTCTCAGTCATGATGCTTAAAGAAGGCTGGGATGTGCGCAATGTCACAACCATTGTAGGTCTGCGCGCCTATGCCGCTCAAAGCAACATCCTTCCCGAACAGACCCTTGGCCGCGGCTTGCGCAAAATGTATCCAGGCGATGTTGAGGAATATGTAAGCGTAGTCGGCACAAACGCCTTTATGGAATTTGTTGAATCAATCCAGGCTGAAGGCGTGGTTTTGGAACGTAAGGCCATGGGCGAAGGTACTGGTCCAAAAACTCCGCTAGTCGTGGAGGTCGATAAAGAAAATGTCAAAAAAGACATTGATGCGCTGGACATAGAAATACCGGTACTCACCCCTCGGGTTTTCCGAGAATATAAAAGCCTGGTCGATCTTGATATCACCGCCATGGGACATCAGCGAATAATCTGCCTTAAATTCAGTGAAGAAGAACAACGGGAGATTGTTTTTAAGGACATCGCCGACGGTAAAATCACCCACACAACTGTACTTGATACAGCCGGTATTGCCGATTACCGTAGTGTAATAAGTTACTTCACGCAAACAATTATGAAAGATTTGCGTCTTATTAGCGGTTATGACATTCTCTATGGCAAGGTGAAGGCATTTGTTCAAGATGAACTGTTCGATTGTCCTGTAGTACTGGAAGAGCCTAACACATTACGCAATTTATCAGAACTTGCAGCTACGAAAACATTGTTGGAGTCCTTCAAAAAAGCCATCAATGCCCTAACCGTCCGAGAAAAAGGCGACGCCGAAATTCGTGACACAATCAAGTTGCGGCAGACCCGCCCCTTTGTGGCAAAAGATCAGGGTTACCTTGTCCCTAAAAAGAGTGTTTTCAACCGAATCATCGGCGACAGCCACCTGGAGCTCTGTTTTGCCGCATTCCTGGAGGATTGCAGCGACGTTGTCTCATATGCGAAAAATTATATGGCTGTGCATTTCAAGCTGGATTATGTCAATGCAGATGGCGACATCTCCAACTACTACCCGGATTTTATGGTCAAACTCGGAGACAAACGGATAGTCATCGTCGAAACAAAGGGCTTGGAGGATTTGGATGTGCCTCTCAAAATGGCCCGTCTTAAGCAATGGTGCGAAGATATCAATCAGGTACAAAAAACCGTTAAATATGATTTTGTTTATGTGGACGAAGCGGGTTTTGACAAGTTCAGTCCAACATCATTCCGGCAATTGATTGAAGGCTTCAAAGAATATAAATAGTATCGTGATAAAACCTTCAGTTAGTATAGATTCTTCTGTTTGTTTTCTATTGTTATTCCTGGGCCTTTTCGGTTGCAGCCTCTCCAAGCTCCTTTTTAACAATTTGAATAAGCAGTTTCTCAGCCCTTTCAGTATCCGGCTTTTCCGGAAGCGGTGATCGGGCATAGGCTTCATCCGCCATTTTAAAGAGTTGATCAGCTTCTTTCTGGATTTTCTCCAAAGACCACTTTCCTTGCTTTATTTCCTTAAGTTCCGCAGCATCTTTCCGGTACACATGAAGCGTTCCGTCCGCCAGATATTCAATCCCCATTCTCAATAATCTGATAAGGTGCGCTGCGTTCTTGCAGTCAAATCCAAATTGCTGTACCAGCCTTTTCCGTTTATCCCCCATGTAACCTTCAAAGGCGCCATGTGTCATCTTATGAAGTTGTGAATGTGCGTACCCACTGAATGAATGATAAGCTTCTTTGGAAATAAAAATGTTTCTATTCTCAAGGATAAGCCTGCCACTCTCTCCAATATGGATATAATCTTTTTCTTCAAGCCAAAGAGTGCCGAGCACATTGGGGTTTTGTTTTAATAATAGACGAAAATATTTCCGAATCTCATATACAACGGAATCCCATTCACCAAGTTGAACATCCTTTTGCTCAAACCGGTGCAGACCGTAATAAACATTTTCATCAGCAATGCAAACCCCCATGATATCTTTATCATCAATCGAGTCCGGATCACTCTTTGGAATATGCGTCCCATGGGCGATTGATCCCACATAGCCAAGTAAAATTGTTTTTGGTGGGATAATCTCATTTGTTTCTTTTATAGAAAGCCCTTCCAGCTTTATCATACCGGTATTTCCTCATTCGCGGGTTTGTCTTCTTCGTCCAGCTCAAACTCCTACTCATCCGTCTCATCTTCGTCCTCGCCCAAATCAGCATAATGATCCCTATAATGTTCCATGTGATGCAAGTGATGACTTATCACAAAAACTACCAATCCAATAAAAGCGGTAAAAGTTGCGCCCATGGATATCAGACATGCCTCGAAAAGAGATATCCCCGTGTAACGGGCGACAAGGTGTCCAATGCCTGTAAAGATGGCCGTTGAAATTATTACAGCCAATAAAAATCCGATTGCTAAAAAACCGACGCCAAGAGTTTTTTGCATGCAGCCTCCTTAATACCCGGGTTTAATCAAATATGGAAGAACGGGAATATATCATTTCACGCTTGATATTTTAAAAGGGTTTTTCCATTATTGCCGTTCCCTGTACTTTACTGAAAATTCAATTCAATATTGTTTGATCGAATACCATTGAAACGTCTATCTTATTCCCATGAATAAAAAAACATTCCATAGCTTTTTTGAGGTGAACCGTCCGCCGGACCCGTTGAATCAGAATGACAGGCATCTGGCTGATATCGCGTGGGATTTACAAAGGATTATGGAAAAGACCCGTTTTTCCTTTTTCAATCCGCACAGGCAATTAGCATCTGAAAAGCTGGCCTGTCTGGCTTCGGCCGCAACTGAAATGGCCGAAGATCTGCATGCCGATATCGGTCTTTGGCGGTCGCTGGAGCAATATCAACAGATGGAATTCGGTGTTCCCCTGCCGCTTGTCATGCGTCCAAACGACCCGTCTTTGTCGCTTTTTGACGAGAGGCGGTTCCTATTTTTATTTACTACGCTTTTAAGGGTTTTTGAACCGGACAGGACTTTTTCACCGAGACACCAGGACATTCTGCTGCTCTCACGCGTTACACGAGACTTCCTGGAAAAGGCATTCCAGTCCAAACCCGGGGAATCGAGTATTCGGACATTTCTATCCTCTTCAAACACCTTTGGCTGGGATATCAAGCGAAAACTGATATGGCTTGGACGTCATTCCTACCTGTTCAGGGACTTCTTTACCGCGTATATGATGGACCATGAAGCTAAACTGTCAGACATTCCCAGTACGGATGATTTTCTCTGCCAGGAATGCACGGCCTGGATGGGATTGGGCGTGATTGATATACTGGCTTCCGTCCTTGATTTGCCGGCATCGCAACGAATGGAACTGCGCGGTTGGTACGAACGACATGCATCTTTTTACCAGATTTTATCGCTGGAAACTACCGGCCGTAGGATCGATACCCTCAGTGTCGTGAATATAATCAATGATCAGCCCTATCTGATCCGCGTTGAAATGGAGAACACGCCCTTCTGCGCCGGTAAAATAATGTTCGGAAGCCTCGTGCCCTGGCGTGGTGAATGGTACTGGTCCGGTCTGCAAATGGATTATTCCAAAATCAAAACAAAACCTGGAATGATTGACGAAATCAAAAAAAGCTTCCTTGAAAAAAACAGCTGCATCGCATACCGTTTCTGCCCCGTTTTGGCTGAAAAGGCGCGTATCAGCATGAACGAACATCATGCGAAGTGGCTGGTGCATTATGGCCAGGAGTTGGTTGTTTTCCCTGACGGACTTTCATTGGCCGCTTCGGAACAGAAGCGGATGAAGGCGGCATTCCAAGCCATGGATCCCACTAAAATAGCTGAAGCCATGAAGACACACGGGCTGAAGAATCCCTGTCCGCAAATGCATTACCCGAAAGACATCCTCGAACACGAAGACGGGATTGGCGCATTCTCCAACCCTTCGGAAGGGGTTGAATTCATGCTGCATTTTTCAACGTTGCTGCGTGCGTTTAAAAAGCAGGGCAAAGATCTCCTTCAAGATGAATTGGAAACCATTTATGGTTTTTTTTCATCCAAATCAATCAGCCCGGCTTTTGTGCGCCGCATGGTCCGCGAATACGGGACGAAAAGCATTGGACAGACATTCATGATAGAGGATTTCCGGGAAATGCCTGATTTGGAGTTTCTGTTGCGGCGCTTTAAAGGCGCACATTTCAGGAAACGCTATCCGGCCATATCATTTATTGGAAATAATAATATATAGGGTAAATCTTTCGTAAAGTAGAAATCTGCGTGGCTTGAAACCTGAGACCGCATATTTAAATGTGGAACTTGATATTTTACAGCCTGACTAATACCCTGGCCAGGAAACTGCTTCTCATACATAACTCTTTTATTCCGGTTAAAATCTCATCTTTCTTTCCCAGTTTTGCAGCGATATCTACAGCTAAAAAACGGGCTTGAAACACATCAGCTCCCGTAATCTCGTAGCCATATCCCTTTGAAATCCATCTTAAAGCCGTCATAGCGCACTCTAACGCAAAATCAGGTGCCTTATCCTGATATTCCTTTGCAGCCCTGGTCAGTGTCTTGGGCTCAGTCGGTCCTTGCTGTGCCAGGTTTAGGGCAAGCTCTAATTTCCCAAGGCTTTTTGCTGTTGCAAACCATTTGCCTTTATTTTCCGGACTCGATTTATTAATGAGGTCGTTGAATATTCTTTCCGCTCCTATCATGGGATATTTCTTGACAATGGAGCGGTAAATATTAAGGTTTGTCTGTTGGTCTCCGGACGCAAACCCATACTTCTCGTAAGCCTCTTCATATCTTCCCGCTTTAAGCAGGGCATTTTCACAGAAAGCCCATATCGAAAATAGTGGTGCATTGAATAACTTCTCACAACCTTGTGCATAGGTAATTGCTTCATCAACCATGCCCTGTTCCAGAAGCGCAGTTGCTCCAAAAACTTGGTAACTCCATGCCCCAAGATTTGGGCTCTTCAAATAATACATTAGTTCTGCATACCTTTTGCAAGTAATAAGGCATGATAATAATGGAATGGTACCTCTTGAATAACCCAATATTTTTTCCTCCCCTATCTTCTCCTTTTCCATGAGCAGCAAAAGATTGACCCACATGGTTGCTCTATCAGAAGTACCGCATATTTGCCCCCAATATTCTCCTATGGATTCCAGATACCCGAACCCGTCATTTATATAAGCTACCCATATCCTTTTTATTTGTTCTTTGTCCATAATGCCATGAACAACAGCCCGAGTCATGACATCAATAAGCTCGGGAATTGCGCTTCCTACGGAATTTCCCAGAATTCCCCATGAGTCATCCACCTGTTCAATTGCAGGTACTATTTTCTCAATGAATTTAACAGCCCCAATTGCGGCATCTGCCAAATCAACTTTCGCAACTTTATTGATTTCAGCAACCGCGTCCTTAACCCTTTTCGCAGCCAGCCTGGAACCTTTCCATCCGTATGCGTTACTTCTGAAATATGAAATGAATTTCCATTTGTTTTTCATTTTTACCCCAGCTTCATTACTGCATCCTTCTTTCTTTGCATCTTCAACATGCGCATAAATTGGCGTTATGTTTTTCCTTCTCGGTTAAAATAAAAGTAAGGAGATTTTAGGCGTGCAAGAAATATCAGCAATAAACGTAATCAGGCTTTAATATTCTGCGCCTGTTTTTTGAGGTTGCCATCGGCGTCAACATAAAGATCGCTTTTAGGCATCTGGACAACTTTGTAGCTACCGAGAAGGTGATTGTGGATTTTAGAAATCATTTCCTTGAGTTCGCGCCTATCGCAGATGATGTCAACAAAACCGTGTTCAAGAAGAAACTCGGACCTCTGGAACCCTTTTGGAAGCTCCTGACGAATTGTTTCGCGGATGACCCTGGGACCGGCAAAACCGATTAGTGCCCCGGGCTCAGCTATGTGGATATCGCCGAGCATGGCAAAGCTTGCTGTTGTTCCACCGGTTGTGGGATGGGTTAGTATGCTTAAATATGGAAGGTTCTTACGTTCGTATAAAGCAATGGCTGCGCTGGTTTTCGCCATCTGCATGAGTGAATAGGCTCCCTCCTGCATGCGGGCGCCTCCAGATGAGCATATAATAATGAGGGGTAACCCCTCTCGGGTCGCATGGTTTATTAGACGGGTGATTTTCTCGCCCACAACAGAACCCATTGAACCACCCATGTAATCAAAGTCCATAATGCCGATTGCAACCTGCCGGCGATTTATAAGACCCGTCCCTGTAACAACCGCTTCTTTAAGCCCGGTCTTCTTCCGACTTTCAAGGATTCGATCAGCATAGGATTTCTTGTCTTTGAAATCAAGCGTATCAACTGAAGTCATTTCATGATCCATTTCGGAAAATGAACCAGCATCAAGAAGAATATCTCTGTAGCGCTGTGAATTAATTCTGAAATGAGCGCCGCAGAATGGACAAATCCAAAGCTGCTTTTCAAGTTCTTTTCTGTAGATTATTTCCGCACACCCCTCGCACTTTATCCAGAGATTATCCTGGATTTCCTTTTTCGTGGTGTTGAGAATTCCACTCTTTGTCTTTTTAAACCATTCCATAATGTGCAATTAAAATAGAAAATTCGATGTGCATTGTCAAAAATATCTTTAAAAAATCTTTTTAAATTTTGTTGTCACCGGTAAATTAAATTATACTTAACTATTATGGAAGAAAAAGCCAGAATCTTCGCGGGCATGGTAAAAGACAACAGCATTATAAAAATCACAGGGCATGCAACCTGGCAGGTTTCGACAATTCTTAAAAAATATATTGATTCCAACCTTGAGGCGCTCCTGTCATCAAAAAGAATGATTTTCGATCTCACGAGTTGTACATTTCTTGATAGCACTATGATAGGTTTGATAAGCCATC
This sequence comes from uncultured Fibrobacterota bacterium, assembly GCA_963831235.1. Taxonomy (GTDB): domain Bacteria; phylum Fibrobacterota; class OXYB2-FULL-49-7; order OXYB2-FULL-49-7; family JAEUSG01; genus CAWHPS01. Next base: position 34,985 of record CAWHPS010000057.1, on the reverse strand, counting down.
TCGGTGTTAAATTCATGAAGACCACGAATCAGCAGGCATCCATCCTTGTTTCAAATGAAAAAGTGAAAAATATCCTGGAGCTTATGAACTGCAATCGAATAATGAACCTGATCGAATCCTCCCCAGACGAACATGGAGGTGAGACCCTTATCAAAGAAATTTCAGACCAAGCTGCAATCGACAAAGTTGCCCTGCGAGAATGCATGCTTCTTGCCCACAAAGCTCTGGTTGAACTTAATGAAAAAAACTTATCCGAATTCGGAAATGTGATTGATGATCTTAAGGGCCCTTCAATTACGGACAACCGTAAAAATTAAATTGATTGACATTTTAAAACAATTAATTTATTTTATTCACATTAAAATGAAAAATAATTATACCCATCCAATAAACCTCCTTCACGAATCGCTTATTAGCCTTATTATAATTACGCATGGAGATGCGGAAGGGTAAAGAAATACCAAAAGGTAAATTTTGACCCCCTTTCGCAAAACCTGCGGAAGGGGGTTTTTGTTTTGAATACCTTAAGGGAAAAAGATTATTTTAAGGTTCTAAAAAAAAAGAGGTGGAATATGATAAGCGATACTGTAAAAAAAGGATTTGAGCGTGCACCCCACAGGTCCCTTCTTAGGGCATGCGGTGTAAAATCAAAGGACATAAAGCGCCCTTTCATTGCAATCGCAAACTCATATACTGACATAGTTCCCGGCCATATCCATCTTGACAAAGTTGGTGAGATGGTAAAAAAGGCTGTTTACAAAGCCGGGGGCCTACCGTTTGTCTTCAACACAATTGCCGTATGCGACGGAATTGCAATGGCTCATATGGGCATGCGTTATTCACTTAGCAGCCGCGAAATAATCGCCGACGCTGTTGAAACAATGCTTCGCGCCCACTGCTTTGACGGCATGATCTGCATCCCGAACTGCGACAAAGTCACTCCTGGCATGCTTATGGCCTCTGTACGGGTAAATATCCCTACAATATTTGTTTCGGGCGGCCCAATGAAAGCAGGAAAAGGCAAAGACGGCAGGAGCCTTGATTTGATTTCAGTGTTTGAAGGTGTCGGCGCTTTAAAGGAAAAGAAAATATCCGAACGCAATCTTTCTGATATTGAAGAATGCGCCTGTCCCGGATGCGGAAGTTGCGCAGGTCTTTTTACGGCAAACTCAATGAACTGCCTTTGTGAAGCACTTGGGCTTGCACTCCCAGGGAATGGTACGCTATTGGCACAGGGCAAACAGCGCAATGGCTTGTACATTGAAGCTGCAAAACAAATAATAAAGCTTGTTAAGAATAACATCAAGCCTCTTGATATTCTGAACAAGGAATCATTGGACAACGCAATGACCCTTGATATGGCAATGGGTGGTTCCTCCAATACAGTGCTTCATACATTGGCACTTGCCTATGAAGCCAAGATTCCTTATGATATGAAGCGCATGGATGAAATTTCAAAAAGGACTCCCAATATCTGCAAGGTATCTCCCAGCAGCCCATATCATATTGAGGATGTTGATCGGGCAGGAGGGATTAGCGCCATATTAAACGAGATATCAAAAGTACCAGGCCTTATAAATAAGGATTGCAAAACAGTGACCGGAAAAACACTAGGCGAAAACATAAAGAAAACCAAAATAAAAGACACAGATGTTATCCGCACTCTTGACAATGCCTACAGCAAAACCGGCGGCCTTGCAATATTATATGGAAACCTGGCGCCAAAAGGTGCTGTGGTTAAATTCGCGGGTGTTGCAAAAAATATGCAGGTGTTTGAAGGGCCTGCCGTAATATTCGACAGCCAGGAAGAGGCGTGCGAGGGCATCCTTGCAGGAAGGGTCAAAGCAGGCGATGTTGCCGTAATCCGCTACGAAGGCCCGAAAGGCGGTCCCGGAATGCAGGAGATGCTATCTCCTACTTCTTATATAATGGGCCGCGGGCTTGGTGAAAGCGTGGCCCTGATTACAGATGGCCGTTTCTCCGGAGGAACACGCGGCGCATGCATAGGCCATATTTCTCCGGAAGCTGCTGAAGGCGGGCCAATAGGGTTACTTAAGGATGGTGACATTGTTTCAATAAATATTCCCGAAGGAATACTTAACGTAAAGATTTCGAAAGGCGAAATGCAAGAGAGGAAAAATTCCTGGAAACCGAGGGAACCGCGTGTAAATCACGGGGCACTCGGTAAATATGCCAAATTCGCATCATCAGCGGATGAAGGCGCTGTTTGTAAATGGTAGATTTCAAGAGGAGAAAATCATGACCGGCGGAGAAATACTCATAGAGTCATTGAAAAAAGAGGGTGTGGACATCATATTCGGATATCCAGGCGGGGTTGTGATCCCGATATTCGACGTATTGTACAGGACAAAAGGCATTGACCTGATATTGACACGTCACGAACAAGGCGCAACACATGCTGCCGAAGGCTATGCACGCGCAACCGGGAAAGTCGGCGTCGTGCTTGTAACAAGCGGACCCGGGGCAACAAACACCATAACAGGCATAGCAAATGCCAAACTCGACTCCACCCCCATTGTTGTAATAAGCGGCCAGGTAAAAAGCCCCACAATAGGGACTGATGCTTTCCAGGAAGCGGATGTACTTGGCATAACACGCTCAATATGCAAGCATAATTATCTTGTCAGGCGAATAGAGGATCTGCCGCGAATAATAAAAGAATCCTTTCACATAGCACGTACAGGGCGTCCAGGGCCGGTAAGTATAGATTTGCCGGTTGACATAACAAACTCATCAATGGAGAACTATGTTTATCCAAAGGATGTTGATTTACCTGGTTATCACCCCACAATACGCGGAAACCCTCGGCAGATAGAAAAGCTGGCCCATGCAATAACCCATGCAAAACGGCCGCTCCTCTATACAGGTGGTGGAATCATATCATCCGGCGCATCCCCTGAACTCAAGAAGATGTTGGAAAAGACAAACATACCGATTGTCGTGACGCTCATGGGAATGGGTTCCGTACCAGTAACAGACAAGCGCTTTCTTGGAATGCCGGGCATGCACGGCATGGTTGCTGCCAACTACGCTATTCAGCATTGTGATTTACTGATAGGTGTCGGTGTACGGTTCGACGACCGGGTTGTAGGCAATGTTGCCACATTTGCAAAAAATGCACAGATAGCCCATATAGATGTTGATCCAGCTGAGATAGGCAAGAACGTAAATGCACAACTGCCTATTGTCGGTGATGCAAAACATGTACTTGAAGAGCTTATTAAATTAATTCCAGCACGAAAAGAAGATTCGTGGAACGATAAGGTTTATGCATGGCGGAAAGAGTACCCGCTTTTCTACAAACAGGAAAAGAACGGCCCAATACATCCGCAATATGTGGTTGAAAGGTTAAGCGAAATCGCAAACGACGATGCAATTATATGCACCGAGGTCGGACAAAACCAGATGTGGGCAACCCTTTTCTACAAGCACCGTAAGCCGCGCTGCTTTATAAGTTCAGGCGGACTCGGAACAATGGGCTACGGCTTCCCAGCTGCCATGGGCGCTGCGGTCGGATGTCCCGGGCGCCAGGTAATAGATATAGCAGGCGACGGCAGCCTTCAGATGAATATACAGGAGCTCACAACGTGCTCTTTAAACAGCATACCTGTCAAGATAGTGCTCCTTAATAACGGATATCTTGGCATGGTTCGGCAGTGGCAGGAGTTTTTCTGGAACAGCAACTATTCCAAAACCTGTATGCGTCAGGACAAATCCTGCCCCAGGCTTTGCCGTGGCCCGGGAAAGCACTGCACCAAGCCATATATACCTGATTTTGTCAAGATGGCTGAGGCATGCGGGGTCCTTGGGATTCGAACCGACAAAACATCACAGGTCGATTCATTAATCAAACAGGGGTTAAAGCACAATGGGCCCGTTCTCATGGAGTTTTTTGTAAAGGAGACTGAGAACGTTTACCCAATGGTCCCTGGTGGAAAATCAATTGATGAAATAATAATAGGAGATAAAGGATGAAGGAACAAGCCGAATACCACACCATCGTCGTGACGGTGTTAAACCGGATCGGCGTGATAGCAAGGATAACCGGTCTCTTTTCCTCTCGTGGATATAATATAGAGAATGTGATTGCTGCGCCCACGGAAAACATGGATGTTTACAAGATACACATAGGCCTGGTTGCAACTGAAAGGGAAATTGAACAGATTGTAAAGCAGCTCCATAAACTGATAGATACGCTCAAGGTTACGGATATATCGCATAAGAACAATTATATTGTCAGGGATTTTGCCATGATGAAGGTTAAAAGCGGCAAGAATCGTTCAGGGATTTTCGAACTGTGCAATATGTTCAGGGCCAAGGTGGTTGATGTGGCAGAAGATCATATAACAATCGATTTTTCCGGGCCTGTAAAAAAAGTTGAAAGGTTTATTGACCTCTTAAAGCCTTACGGCATAACTGAACTTGTGCGCTCGGGCAGGGTTGCAATGTCTGAAAACTGAAATAAAAACATAAATAAAAGGAGTCAAGAAATGGCAATCATCAATTTCGGCGGAACAAAAGAACGCGTTGTAACGCGCAGTGAATTTCCACTCTCAAAAGCAAGACAGGTCTTAAAAAACGAAGTCGTGGCAGTTATAGGCTATGGCGTGCAAGGCCCTGCTCAGGCCCTTAACATGAAAGACAATGGCATAAATGTAATAGTAGGCCAGGCCAAAGCCTTTAAAAGCGACTGGGATCGCGCGGTGCGTGATGGCTGGAAGCCGGGAAAGACCCTTTTTGATCTTGAAGAGGCATGCGAACGCGGGACAATTCTTCAAATGCTGGTGTCCGATGCAGCCCAGATGAAAATATGGCCAATGGTGAAAAAACATCTTACTCCGGGCAAGGCACTATATTTTTCCCACGGGTTCTCTATAACCTACCGCAAATCAACACATGTTGTGCCGCCCAAAGATGTTGACGTTCTTCTTGTCGCACCCAAGGGAAGCGGAACATCGGTTCGTAGAAACTTTTTATCGGGCGCTGGAATCAATTCGAGCTTCGGTATTTTTCAGGACGCAACCGGCAGGGCTGAAGAACGCTGCCTGGCTGTTGGTGTTGCAATCGGATCAGGTTACCTGTTCCCAACAACATTTGAAAACGAAACCAACAGCGACCTTACCGGTGAAAGAGGCGTTCTTATGGGCTGCCTTGCCGGAGTAATGGAAGCGCAGTACGATGTGCTTCGCGCAAACGGCCATTCGCCAAGCGAAGCCTTTAACGAAACCGTGGAAGAACTTACCCAGAGCCTGATCCGCCTGGTTGATGAAAAAGGCATGGACTGGATGTATTCGAATTGTTCAGCCACAGCCCAGCGCGGCGCTCTTGACTGGAAGCCCAAATTCAAGAAGGCCACACTCCCTGTATTCAAGGAACTTTACAATGCGGTTAAGACCGGTAAAGAGGCGCAGCGTGTAATCAAGATATGCGGCGCTCCTGATTACAGGAAACGTCTTGATCGCGAACTTGCTGAAATTCACAATTCTGAGATGTGGATGGCAGGCGCTGCCGCACGCTCGCTGCGTCCTGAAACAATTGGAAAAGCCCTGGCTAAAGATGTAAAAGGCGTCGGCGGCAGGGGCGGAAATTAATAATATGTCAAAAACCATAACTGAAAAGATATTTGAAACCCATTGCATAGATGAACCATTTGATGGTACCTATGTCTTGAAGTTGGACCGTGTATTTTGCCACGAGATTACAACACCGATTGCAATAAACGACCTTATCAAGCGCGGAAAAGACCGCGTATTTGATCCCTCAAAGATCAAAGCGGTCATAGACCACGTTACACCGGCCAAAGACAGCAAAACCGCTGAGCAGGGAAAGATAATGCGCGATTGGGCGCGGCGCCACAAAATAAACGACTTCTTTGATATAGGCCAGAACGGTGTATGCCATGCGATTTTTCCGGAAAAAGGTTTTGTGCGACCCGGCTTTACCATAATTATGGGCGACTCTCATACGTGCACGCATGGAGCATTCGGCGCTTTTGCCGCAGGCATAGGCACAACCGATCTTGAAGTGGGCATATTAAAAGGTGTCTGCGCTTTTCGTAAACCGGAAAGTATCCGCATCAATGTAACCGGAAAGTTAAGCAAAGGCGTATATGCCAAAGATGTAATCCTTCACATTATAAAGGAGCTTACTGTAAGCGGCGGAACGGACTCTGTGCTTGAATTCCACGGACCTGTTATTGACGGATTCAGCATGGAATCCCGCATGACCCTGTGCAACATGGCAATAGAAGCGGGTGCTACATCCGGGATATGTATGCCGGATAAAATAACTGCCAAATACTTATGGCCCTTTATAAAAGGCAAATACAAAACGATCAATGCCGCAGTCATTGATTTCAATAAATGGCATTCAGACAAAGATGCGGTTTATGCAAAGACAATTAATATCGATGTGTCAAAGTTGGTACCACAGGTCACGGTTGAATTCAAACCAGATCAGGTAAAAGACGTGACCGAAGTAAAAGGAGCGCCAATTGATCAGGTTTATATAGGCTCATGCACAAACGGGCGTCTTGAAGACCTTAAAATTGCAGGGCAAATCTTAAAAGGCAAGCGTATTAATCCTAATATAAGGGCCATCGTTTCCCCTGCGACACCCAAGGTTTTCAAGGAGGCGCACGACTTGGGCCTTCTTGGCATATTCATGGATGCAGGGTTCTGCGTTACAAACCCAACCTGCGGCGCATGCCTTGGAATGAGTAATGGCGTACTTGCAAGCGGTGAATCATGCGCCAGTACCACAAATCGCAATTTCTATGGGCGTATGGGCCGCGGGGGCATGGTGCATCTTATGAGTCCGGCTACAGCAGCCGCATCAGCATTGGCCGGAAAAATAGCAGACCCGCGCAATTACCTTTAAGTTTTAGGAGCGGACATGAAAAAGTTTTCAGGAGGCGTACTTTTCCTTAACAGGTCGGATATAAACACGGATGAAATTATACCCGCTAAATATCTCACGGAAATAACAAAAGAGGCGCTGAAACCACACCTGCTTGAGGATCTTAAGCTCAAGGATTTTAATCAGACGACTGATTTGGAAGGCCGAAGCATAATAGTTACGCTCGCCAATTTCGGATGCGGGAGTTCACGCGAACATGCGGTCTGGGTGCTTGAAGAAAACGAAATCACGGTTGTAATTGCCGAGAAATTCGCACGCATTTTCCGTCAGAATATGTTCAACTGCGGACTTCTTGCAATTGAACTGCCCAAAAATGAGATTGATAAGATTTTTGAACTCAAGAAGAACAACCCGGTTATTGAAATCAATTTCAAGGACCGGACCATTTTTGTTAAGAGCGATAAAGGCCATATTGCCATTCCTTTTTCAATTTCGGATTTTGATGCAAAGCTTGTTGAAGCCGGAGGATGGCTGGAATTTGCTGATGAAAGATATTAAATAGAGGAGAGTTTTATAGTTAAAAGTTAAAAGTTAAAAGTTGAATACTGAAGATAAGAACCACAGTATCTATTATCAAAACAAACAAGTGATTTCAACTTTTAACACTCAACTTTTAACTATTAACTAATTTAACAACAATCAAAGGAGCACCAAATGTACAAGATCGCGGTAATCGGCGGAGATGGAACAGGTCCTGAAGTTATAAATGAAGGTCTTAAAGTCATCAATGCTGCTGCAAAAAAGTATGGGTTCAAATACGAGACAACCGAATTTGATTTCGGCGGTGAACGATACATGCGCACTGGTGAAACATTGCCAGACAGCGCAATTGAGGAAATGAAGAAATTCGATACAATTTATCTTGGCGCCATAGGCCATCCGGATGTGAAACCCGGTATTCTTGAGGTAGGCATTCTCTTAAAGATGCGTTTTGCCCTTGATCAGTATATCAACCTTCGTCCGGTCAAATTATTTCCCGGCGTTGAGACACCCCTAAAAGACAAGGGACCTGAGCATATTGATTTTGTCGTTATCCGGGAAAATTCCGGCGGGATTTATACGAGCATCGGCGGTGCCACACGAATCGGCACGCCTGATGAAATTGCCACTCAATTGATGGTTTATGACCGTCGGACCGTTGACCGCTGCATTAAATATGCGTTTGAATTCAAGCGCAAAAGAAATAAGGAGAATCCAAAGTACGCTGAAAAACCATTGACGCTCATACATAAACGCAACGTGCTCACGCACTGTGGGGACCTCTGGTTCAGGGCATTTGAGGAAATGGGCGCCAAACATTATCCTGACATAAAGCGCGATTACAATCATATCGACGCGGCCAACATGTGGTTTGTCAAGAATCCTGAATGGTTCGATGTTGCAGTAACTGAAAATCTGTTCGGTGATATAATAACCGACCTTGGTGCCATGATTCAGGGCGGGCTTGGCATAGCAGCCGGCGGCAACATCAACCCCGAAGGCATCTCAATGTTTGAACCCATGGGCGGAAGCGCGCCGAAATACAAGGGTAAAAACGTAATCAACCCGATTGCCACAATAGGCGCAGGCGCCATGATGCTTGATACCCTGGGCGAAGCAAAGGCCGCAAAAGCAATTGAATCCGCCATAATAAAGGTGATTGGCAGTCTAAAGAGCATGGCAGCAGGCAAGATGGGCTTTGGCACAACTGAGGTTGGGGACATGATAGCTGATGCTGTTGCAAAAGGATGAGTGCGGGTTTTATAAAAGGGCGGCAATATGGCTGATGTAAAAATTTACGATACCACTTTACGCGATGGTAATCAGGCGCGAGGTATCTCTCTTTCCCTAGGCGATAAATTGCGTATTGCGCACAAGCTTGATGAGCTTGGTGTCCATTATATTGAAGGGGGCTGGCCGAACCCAACCAGCACCACTGATGTGCAGTTTTTCAAAGAGATACAAAAGGAAAAACCTCTTTTCAGCCGTATTGCCGCTTTTGGTTCAACATGCAGGCCGAAAATTTCGGCCAAAGAAGATTCAAACCTTGCAGCCCTTGTGAAGTGCAATGCGCCGGTCCTGACAATCTTCGGTAAAACCTGGGACCTTCATGTAACAGAGGTCATTAAAACATCTCTTGAGGAAAACTTAAGGATGATCGAAGAATCCGTTGCATATCTTAAAAAACATTGCGAAGAGGTAATCTACGATGCCGAGCATTTCTTCGATGGCTATAAGAACAACCCTGATTATGCAATAAAAACGCTTATTGCAGCACAAAACGGCGGGGCTGATTGCCTTGTGCTCTGCGATACAAATGGTGGATGTCTGCCGTTTGATCTCGGTGAAATAATGGACAATGTCAGGAAGACTATTCAAAAACCGCTTGGAATTCATACGCATAACGATTCAGGATGCGCTGTTGCAAATTCAATAACAGCAATTCAAAAAGGTGCGGTGCAGGTACAGGGAGTTATAAACGGCTTTGGAGAGCGCTGCGGAAATGCAAATCTCTGCACAATAATTCCAAACCTTCAGCTGAAGATGAAACTTGCTGTACTGCCTGCTGAAAGGTTGATCAAGCTTACTGAAATCTCCTATGCGGTTTCTGAAATAGCCAATATCCTGCACGATGAAAGGCAGCCTTATGTTGGTGAAGCCGCATTTGCCCATAAAGGTGGCGCTCATATTGACGGTGTGATGAAGTCAGCACAATCATTTGAGCATGTTGACCCTGCGCTTGTGGGCAATTCCCGTCAATATGTCCTGTCAGATCAGGCTGGCGGCGCTGCCATTGTTGAAAAGCTCCAGACATTGAAACCTGATGTAAACAAGAAAGACCCCGCTGTACGGAAAATCCTCGACCACATAAAAGACATGGAACACAAGGGCTATCAGTTCGAGGCAGACGGATGGCTCCTTCAATCTATTTATGCGCAAAGAACTCGGTCTGTTTAAAGAGCCTTTCCGTTTTGTGGGCTTCCGTGTGATAGAAGAACTCCTTTCAGACGGCACGCTTTTCAGCGAGGCGACAATAAAAGTTGAGGCATCAGGACAAATCGAACATACTGCGGCTGAAGGCAACGGCCCTGTCTCGGCCCTCGACCATGCCATACGAAAAGCGCTCGGAAAATTTTTCCCTTCACTTTTATCAGTGCATCTTGTTGACTACAAGGTCAGGGTACTGGATGGCCGCGATGGGACAAATGCAAAGGTACGTGTTCTTATCACATCAACAGACGGCACCGAAACCTGGGGCACGGTCGGCGTTTCGGAGAATATTATTGAAGCATCATGGATAGCCCTAATCGACAGTCTGAGCTACAAGCTTGCCAAAGACCAGGGGAAAAAACTTGAAAATAAATTTTAATGTTTTAATTTGTATTATGGTTATTTCAACTCTTTTTCATAAAGAAGCTATTGCACAACCAAACTGGTCAGCAATCAAAATAAATGCAACCTTCAATATTCAAGACACTTCCTTTGGAAAGCCTTACATCCAGCCTCTTAATGTAGAAGGATGGGAAGATGGCGTTTTTATTACAAGAGATGGCTTGAATCTATATTGTTTTTATGTCCCAATCGATTTATTTTCATGGACTTTTCTAGGAAATGGCACTCCAGATCATTTTTCTTCATACCTTAGAGGCCCAACCTTTGGCATGGATTTAGCCACTAATCCTATTGGTGCATCCGAATGGCTTCAATCCGATATTCTTTATTCTCATAGAAACTCTGATGCCGACAGTTTTGTCAAATGGCAATTGTCCAATATGGCTCTACCGGTTTTCTCAGAGGGAGCCCCGCAAATTAACCGCAATACTGATTCCTCTGTTGATTTATTTGTTTATACATCGAACAATGTGCAACCGGCATACAAAACCAATATTGTTCTTTTAAGAAACAGTGGACTGAACCCCTCCACTCAAGGCTCTTTCCTGCCATATCCTGTAAATACGGATTCTACTGAAGACAATCCACATATAGAAAGAATTGATTCATTAAATTTAGTCATATTTTTTGATTCAGATAATCGGCCTGGTGGAATAGGTCAATTGGATATCTGGTACTCAACCAGTGCCGATAATGGTATTACATGGAATATTCCAATACAAGTTTCAACATTAAACACCAAGGAAAACGAGCAACAACCTCACTTATATAAAGATATCAATTCAAATTGGTATATTTATTTTACTGCCACAAATACGGTTACTCAAAAACCTGAAATATATCGGGCAATACAGAAAACCATAGGTGATTGGGATAGTTGGACAAATAGAGAACTGGTAATTGGAGCAGGTAACACTGCTGGTGTAGGTGAACCGACACTTACACAAAATGGAGATATTGCTTTTATTGCAATTTATAAAGACAGCATCAATGGCACCCCTACTGATAAATATGATGCGGATCCATGGTTTTTGCCTAAATTAAGCAAACCACAACCGCGTGTTCAGACAACTGCTAATATCAACAAGAATTATTATTTAATGCCTAATTTCCCAAACCCATTTAATACCACTACATCTATTAGCTACAATTTAGGCAATTTGCAAAAAGGATTATTTACTGTTTATTCCCTATCCGGCCGGATATTATTTTCAAAAGAGATCATGGGAAAAGGTGACCTGAATTGGAACGCTGGCAATCAACCCAACGGAATTTATATTTGCAAAATGAATATAAGTGGATATTGTCTATCACAAAAGATGCTTTTAACAAGATAAGAAAACACACAAATCCGGAAATGAAGATATGATAAAGATCGTAGTAGGATTAAAATCAAAGGACCTTGACAACATACTATCACGCGGCAACATAAGGTTCGATGCCGAAGAGCACACGGTAAATAAAATAATTTCCCAAATCCGAAAAGAGGGCGATAAAGCGCTTTTCGCATTCACAAAAAAGTTCGACCACGTAAGCCTTACTACAGCATCTATTTGTATTGGTAATAAAGAACTTGAAACCCGCGCAGGAATGTGCGATGCATCTCTTAAAAAAGCCATTGATTCAGCCATCAAAAACGTCAGACAATATCACCTGAAGCAAAAGATAGACGACTTTTCCTTTTCTCCCTCAAAAGGGGTCCGCCTAAGTCAGCGTACATTGCCGCTTGAAAGTGTCGCGGTTTATATACCAGGAGGATTTTTCTCTCTTTTTTCAAGTGTAATTATGACCGTTATCCCTGCTCAATGTTCGGGTGTAAAGCGTGTTGTGATTGCCACACCTCCTAGAAAAGACGGCCTTGATTCGGCCATGGCCTACTGTTTTATCAAATTAGGCTTGCATGAAATTTACAGGATGGGCGGGGCACAGGCCATTGCAGCGCTTGCAATGGGAACGAAATCTGTTAATAAGGTCGATAAAATCGTTGGGCCCGGCAACAACTATGTAAACCTTGCCAAGAAACTGCTTTTCGGTATCATTGACATCGACATGATTGCAGGCCCAAGCGAAATATTGATAATAGCTGACTCATCCGCGAACCCTTCATTTATCGCGCGTGATCTTTTATCCCAGTCCGAACACGGTTCTGGCTCAGAATCATCAGTGCTTCTTACAACGGATATGTCCCTTGCAAGGGCGGTTAAATCAGAGATAACAAATCTTATTAAAGATGAGCCGGCTGACAGCGCTAAGAGACGGGCGCTTTCAAGTTATGGCCTCATTATGGTGCTTAAGACAATTGACGAATGTATAACCACGGCAAATAAAATTGCACCGGAACACCTTGAAATAATGACACAAAATCCCGGTAAAGTCCTTGCAGGCATCCGTAATGCCGGAGCCATATTCCTCGGCAAATACACCTGCGAATCAGTCGGGGATTACTATGCTGGTCCAAGCCACGTGCTTCCAACAAACGGGACGGCCAGGTTCTTTTCCCCCCTGTCGGCATATCATTTTTTAAAACGTACAAGCATAATTGAATACAATGATTCGGCAATAAAGGCAGCGGGGTCGGACATAATCCGGATGGCGGAAAAAGAGGGTCTTGAATTTCATGCAGAGGCAGTTAAGATAAGAATCTAAGATGGAAAACTAATAGAATTTCAAAATGTCCTTAAATACTAAAACCCAAACCAGGAGGTTCCAAATGAGTATCAAACTGTCACTTGTGATTTTCGTGTTTGCCCTGTTCCAGGCAGGATGCGGAAAAGAAGAGATCCAAATGCTTCAGGATGAAAACCAGAAACTTAAGGCAACTGTTGAATCACAGCAGGCACAGGTTGAGGAAGCTAAAAAAAGTGATGATGAATTAAAGTTCCTTACTGCCAAAGAAAGCGGAATAAAGGCAAAGATAGTTACAAACATGGGTGATATCGAGATTCGTTTGTTTCCTGAGCTGGCACCAATTACCTGTTTTGCATTTATATCACGTGCAGAAGCCGGATATTACGACAACACTCAATTCCACAGAATTATCCCGGGTTTTATGATTCAGGGCGGCGATCCCAACAGCAAGGATAAAAATCCCTATGACGACGGACAAGGCGGCCCGATTCTAAGCATCCCCCATGAATTCAATGAAAAACACCACGGCCCTGGAATACTTTCAATGGCAAGGGTGGGAGATGTTACTCAGGGAGCAGGATCGCAGTTTTTCATAGTGCACGGAGACGCGCCCCATTTGGACAAACAATATACTGCATTCGGTGAGGTTGCATCCGGCATGGATGTTGTTGATAAGATTGCAAAGGTTAAGACTGTTACCAATGATCCAAGACTTCAGAACAGGCCGGTAACACCTGTGATAATAAAAAAGATTTCAGTTTTCAGGTAATAAAATAATTTTTTGGCGCATCGTAGTTTTTCGTGGGTATATACAATATGTTGGATAAAAAGAATTTTTATCAAATTACCAAACCCATCCCTGCCCTTCCCTTTTTCTTGAGGGAAAAAGGGAAGGGTTCTGAAAAATGCAAAATGGTTTTTTGTGTTTTAATCTTGACTCCCCCTTCCATTTTTCCTTTAAGAAAAAGGGAAGGGGGTCGGGGGGATGGGTTTCCCATGTGTTAAGGTTTTTAAATACAATGGGTTGTGTGTACCCACTAAAACACGCGATGCGCCAATTTTTTACAACCTGATATAATAAAATTTGGCTACAGCTTCCTGAAAAGTTCATCAGGAACCGGAGAACCATTTGCGATCCCAGACATGATAAGGGAGAACGAGAATGGTTCTGCAGGAACCCTGTATTTCTCAAAGGTTTCAGGGCCGCAGCTTCCAGTACCAATACCACATTGTTTGTGATCAAGATTGAGTGTGATAAAATCCCGTTCAACAAGATCATAAGTATGTTGCGCTTTGTCAAAATCCTGCATAGTATAATAATGGGCGCTGAAATTGAACAAAGGAAGTCCTTTTACAAAAAGCCCTGCGCCATCCTTTGAAGAAAAAGCCACCCAGCGTGTATCTTCACGATTACCATTCTCCTGCGGGAAAATATATGGGGTATAAAGATCCCTGACAGTTGCCTTGTATTTTCCAACAATGTTTGCATCTTTACTGTCCGCGTATGATTCACCCGGACCGCGTCCGAACCATTCCGCCATCTCAAACCCGGCGGGTATCCGCATCTGAAGCCCGATACGCGGCAGATGGGGCATTTCACCGCCTCTTGGCATGCCGGATACATCCATGCGCATAGAGCCATCAGGCCTTATTGTATATGACGTTTCACAGTCAAAACCAAAGGTCTTTGTGGCAGGAGCAACACGGGTACGGATTCGGATAATCATGTCCTGCGCCTTTTTTTCGAGTGCAAGGCCACGGGTCTCTATATGAATCATATTATAGCATTCCTTCTTCCATATACACCACTGAGTGTCACGATTTGCCCATCTGTTGTCATTGTCTATTGAAGCGCGCCAGAAATTAAGAACCGGACCTGTCAAAAGGACAGGCATCCCGTAAAACGTCCATTCTTTTATATGGCCCAGCACAGAGTCAAACACTATCTTGAATCCATCACCCTCAACATTAACTGCTGTTGCACTTTCGTGAACGGAAAGGGCTTTTCCTGCTGATATGTGCGCTGCGGTAAGGCCGAAAGAGGGCATGGGAATGGTGAATTGTGTTGACGCAACATTATGTCCCTTTGATGCATAAGCTGAATCCTCGGCAAGGGAGAAATAAAATGTCAGAATATACTCCGCCCCTGGAATTGTTTTTGCGATCTTCGTAAACTGTATTGCAAATTTCTCTGAATCTCCAGGTTTGGTCTTGAATAGTGGAAGATTACCCTGCTGAATAGGATTTCCATTTTCTGATAGAACCCAACTGCCTTTAAGATGTTCAAGCGTTAGAAAATCATAGCGGTTTGTAATAACAAAGGATCCCTTTGCAGCATCAACAGCATCAATCTTGATTGGTTCCAGCCATTTCTTAAGTTCAATGAGACCCGGTGATGGTGTCCGATCCGGGAATACCAGTCCATCGCAGACAAAATTACCATCATTGGGCTCATCCCCGAAATCACCGCCATAAGCATAATAGGACTGTCCATCAGGTGTCTTCATAAGTATGCCGTGGTCGCACCATTCCCAGACAAACCCGCCCTGCATGTTTTTATATGAATAGAACATCTCCCAATATTCCTTGAGTCCGCCCGGGCCATTGCCCATGGCATGAGCATATTCACAAAAAATGTAGGGCATTCCGCTAAAATCATTTTCCGCGAACATTTTCCACCTTACAGGACTTGTGTACATGCATGACATTATATCCGTACCTGAAAGCTCATTTTTTTTCAGACCCTCAATAAATTCAGGTGCAAGTTTGTAAAAGGGTAGATTATCCCAGTTAAAACATTTCTCGACTGTCGGCAATTGAGTAGCAAGAACCTTGCTAATTTTTCCAACACACTGACCACTTGCCCCTTCGTAATGAATCGGCCGATCATCGCGTGATTTGGTCCATTTATACATGGCCAGATGGTTTTTACCGAACGCTGACTCATTGCCAAGCGACCATACCACAATTGAAGCGTGGTTTTTATACGCTTCTACCATTCGCTGCATTCTGTCAACATAAGGCGCCTCCCATTCCGGCCAGTGAGAGGGGTTCTTTCCCTCATCATAACCGAAACCATGCGTCTCGAGATCACATTCGCACCAGACATAAAGGCCGAGCTCATCGCATAAATCATAAAAGCGAGGATCGTTGGGATAGTGGGAGGTGCGCGGCTTTGGTATGCGTGCCCCGGTTGTCTTTTACAACCGCGCCAACGAAGCTGCTGCACAGCTCAAGCCAGGTGATTTCGATTGGAAAGCCATCTTCGCTGAGGGTGTGCGCTGGTTCCACAGCGGCGGCATCTTTGCCTCCCTTTCCAGCACCACCGGTGAATTGATTCTTGAAGCAATGCAGGCTGCCCGAAAGGCTGGCGCGGTGATCTCCTTTGACCTGAACTATCGTGCCAAGCTGTGGAATATCTGGGGTGGGCAGGAAAGAGCCGTCTCCACCCTCTCCCGCATCGTGGAAAACGTGGATGTGCTGGTGGGCAACGAGGAAGACCTGCAGCTTGGTCTCGGTCTTGCGGGTCCTGAGGTGTCAGCCAAGTCAAAGCTTGACCCGGCTGCATTCCTGGGGATGATCGACCAGGTGGTAGCGAAATTCCCGCAAGTCAAGGTGGTTGCCACCACTCTGCCGCGAGGTGCATTCCACCAATCGCCATTCCTGGGGAGCGGTAGCCTGGATCAACGGGCAGTCCTGCGTTTCCCCCACCTGCGAGCTGGATGTCTACGACCGGGTGGGCGGCGGGGATGGTTTCGCTTCCGGTCTCTTTTACGGGCTCCTGTCAGGCGAACCGGAACAGGAAGCCGTCAACCTGGGCTGGGCGCATGGTGCATTGCTGACCACCTTCCCCGGCGACACGACCATGGCTACTCTCGAACAGGTGCGGGCGTTCGCCAAGGGCGGCTCAGCCCGCATCCAGCGCTAGCTAAGATTTAAATCTCCAAGGAATATTCATCCAGTGAATTCTCACGATCGGGTTTGGCAATCTCTCAATCATAAAGAGCCGGATCACGTCCCATTCGACTTGGGCGGTACGGGCTTGAGTACCATCCATATAACTGCCTACCAGAATTTGCGTCGTTACCTCAACTTGCCCGAAGTGGAACCATCCATCGGGTATATCGCCGAGCAATTGGTCATAGTGGATGATGACCTGGCTGAGAGATTTCAAACAGATTTCCGACCGGTCTTCCCTGGTAATGCTGCCTCCTTTCAATATACTTTCCATAAAGAGGCGGCATACGAGACGTATGCGGACGAATGGGGAATTGGTCGGCTCAAGCCCAGGGATGGCGACTTGTATTACGACATGTACTACCATCCTTTGGCAAATGCCCGGTCCCTTGCTGAACTAAAGGCTTATCCTTTCCCGGACCCTCTCGATGACGGGCGATATGCCACCTTGCGTTCCCAGGCGGAGGCAGCCGCTGCCGATGGAAAGTGCGTTGTCCTGGCTGGTCCATGCTCTGGCGTCGCTGAGGTCTATTCCTGGTTGCGGGGATACAAACAATATTACATCGACCTCGCCAGTAACCCGGAATTCGTGATGTACATGCTAGACCGGATTACAGAATGGAAATGCCTCTTCTGGAGCGCGCCCTGAAGGAAATCGGCGGACTGGTGGATGTTGTGGTCGAAGCCGATGATCTCGGGGGACAAAATTCGCCGCTTATTTCTCCCAAAACCTACCGCAACCTGATAAAACCGCGTCATTTACAACTCTTTTCCTTTATCAAGGCGCAGGCGGCGGTCAAGCTGTTCTTCCATACCTGCGGAGCCGTGCGGAAGCTTATCCCTGACTTTATCGAAGCCGGGGTTGATATTCTCAACCCGATCCAGATCAGTTCGCCGGGTATGGAATTGATGGCATTAAAACGCGATTTTGGTAACGAGCTGGTCTTTTGGGGGGGCGGCGTGGATACCCAGCGAGTGCTTGTTTCTGCCACCCCGGAACAAATCAAGGAACACGTGAAACAAAACATTGAAGCCCTGGCACCCGGAGGTCGGATTCGTCTTTGCCACCGTGCATTCCATCCAGGCTGATGTTCCGCCGCAGAACATTTTGGCTGTTTGGGAGGCATGGCAGGAGAACGGGACCTATTAATTTCTGCCAGAGGAAGGCAACAATGCCTGGCTCTGGCTTACATCATGTCAGTCAGGAGAATAGCTATGAGTGAAAAAATGAAAGCTTATGTTTTCAAAGATGTCGGCAACCTGGTCTTCGAGGAAAAACCCATCCCACACGTGGAGAACCCGGATGACGTGGTTCTCAAGGTCAAAGCCGTGGGCATTTGCGGCTCCGACCTCAAGATCATCGAAGGCAAGCACCACTTCCGACCTAACACTGTCCTCGGGCATGAATTCTGCGGCGAGGTGGTCGAGATTGGCACCCATGTCCACCATCTCAAGATAGGCGACCGCGTGGCGATCGACAATAACATCCGCTGCGGTTTCTGTTCATTCTGCCGCATGGGATTGACCAGCCAGTGCGAGGATATCAAGACCAGCGCCCTGGGCGTGATGCGCGACGGCGGGTATGCCGAATACTGCCTGGTCCCCGAGAAACAGTGCTTCGTCCTCCCGGATATCATCGATGATATTCTCGGCACCCAGGTCGAAACCCTGGCGACGGTCGTCAACGGCATGAATACCCTGCTCATGCTGCCTTACGATTATGTCATGATCCTCGGCTTTGGTCCCATCGGGTACCTCTTTGGTCAATTCGCGAAAAACATCGCTGCCAAGGTCGCTGTGACCGAGATCGACCCCTTCCGTATCAATGTCGCTCAGCAGTGCGGACTGACGGTATGGAATCCGAATGAAGTGGATGTCGTCAAGAAGATCACCGACTTCACCTACGGGCGCAAGGCGGATATCGTCATTGAAGCTACCGGCAATGCCCTCGGGCAGGCTTTGCAGTGCGTCACCCCGGGTGGCAAGGTGCTTCCCTTCGGCATGGATTCCTCGATCAACCTGAACATTGTCCCAAACGAGATCACCCGCTGGGCAACCAAGATCCTCGGTCTGTACCTCGGTCAGAACACCATGGTCCCCTCCATCCGGCTGTTCCAGGAAAATCGCCTCAACATGGCACCCTTCTTTACCAGGGTCATTCCCTTCAACGAAGGACTCGCTGCCTTTGACCTGCTCGGCTTGGATATGAAGACCCTGCAGCACAAGCCCAAGCAGGCGATGAAGATCGTCATGAAGATGTAATCTTGCTTGCTGCGAGGACATGATATGAAACTAGCTTTCCACGGTGCAACCACGATGACCAGCGATCTCGAAACCGATATCGCTGTCTCTGCGCGGGCAGGATTCAAAGCGCTTGAAGTCTGGGCAGCGAAAGTTGACCGTTTCCTGGCAACCCACTCGCTGGAGGATTTGAATGCCCTTTTTATAGACAATGGCATCCAGCCCATTACGCTCAACTCGATTGAGTTTATTGCCTTCCGTGGAGATGAATACCATCTCATCCAGGAACGCTTGCGTGAACTGGCAGAGGTCGCCCAGGCAATTAACTGCCCAACCATCATCGTCGTTCCCAGTCCCACCCCCAACCGTGATACTCCCTGGTCAGCTGTTGTGGACGAGTACGTCCGCGTCCTGCGCGACCTGGGTGATATTGCCAGTGAATTTGACCTCAAGCTCGCCTTTGAATTTCTCGGCTTTGGCTGGTGCAGCGTGCGCACGCCGCGTGCTGTCATGGAGATCTTGCAAAAAGTGGATCGGGAAAATATCGGTTTGACACTGGACGCCGCTCATTTTTACGCCGGGGGAGGATTGATGACCGAGCTCGACCAATTGGATGCGGGACGCATTTTCACCTTCCACCTGGACGACCTGGAGGATTCTCCCCGGGAAGCCATCAGCGACAGCCTGCGAATTTTTCCCGGGCTGGGAGTTGTCCCCCTGGATGAAATCTGCCGCCGCTTGCAAGGTATTGGATATGACGGTCCCTGCTCAATTGAGCTGTTCCGCCCCGAATACTGGGCTTGGGATCCCCTCGAGGTGGCAGTCAAAGCGCGCCAATCAGCTCTTGAGGTGTTGTCGCCCTATTTCCAGTTGGAATGAACCAATTGTGCAATTATTTCAAAGAAGTGAGGTGTACATGACAAGAAAAGTAAAGATAGCCGTAATCGGCACCGGGCGCATGGGTAGCGTCCATACCCGCAACATCGTCCGCCAGATCCCGGAGGCGGACCTGGTGGCGGTCTGCGATATCCGTCTCGAGGTCGCCCAGGCAGTTGCCGATGAGCTGGGGATCCAGCGGGTGGTCAGGGATTACCATGACCTGCTGACTGACCCGGAGATTGAAGCCATCCTGATCGCCTCCAGCACCGATACGCACGCCTTCATCATGAAGGACGTCGCTGCGGCGGGCAAGCACATCTTCTGCGAAAAGCCCCTGGCACTCGAATTGGACAAGATTGATGATGCCCTGGCGACCGTGGAGAAATCCGGCGTCAAGCTTCAGGTCGGATTCAACCGTCGTTTCGACAAGTCCTTCCAAAAGGTGAAAGAAATCGTTAGCTTCAGGCGAAATTGGTCGTCCCTGCATCCTGCGCATCACCAACCGCGACCCGGATTTCCCATCCATGGATTTCCTGCGCGTCTCCGGTGGCATCTTCCTCGACCTTGCCATTCATGATTTTGACATGGTGCGTTACCAGCTCGGGGATGTGGTGGAAGTCTATGCTGCCGGCGGTGTGCTGATCGAGCCAAAGCTGAAGGAATTCGGCGATATCGACACGGACGTGGTCATCCTCAAATTCGCCAACGGTGCCCTGGGTACCATCGACAACAGCCGCAAGGCTGTGTATGGATATGACCAGCGTCTGGAGGTATTCTGCTCGAACGGCACCGCCATGGCAAAGAACGAGGAGGAAACGGCAGCCGTGAAGGGCAACCGAGACGGGTTCACCTCCGCCAAGCCGCCCTATTTCTTCATGCAGCGTTATGCCCCCTGCTACGTCGAGGAGGTGCGCCAGTTCATCGAGTGCGTGCGCGATGACAAACCCACCCCCACCACGGGTGCGGATGGACGCGCTGCCGTGGTTCTTGGGTATGCCGCCTGGAAATCGCTGCGCGAGAACCGCCCGGTAAAAATTAGTGAAATCGGATAAATCATCTTGCCATTTTGGATTAGGAGAAAATAATGACAGAACAAAAAAGTGTTAAAGGATTTCTGCCCACCGATCAACCTGACCTGTTTTTCGAGGATAATGCTGTCGGTCGGATGAAGAAGGAAGTCTGGGATGCCAGCGACGCGCAAATCGATGCCATCCTGGCGGATTACGACATCCCTTCCCCGGTGGAATGGGCAAAACCCGGTTCGTACATCCAAACCACCACCCGCTGGCAGGTGGAAGCGAACCGCAAGAAGAATGACATCGTCTTCATCCCGGTCGGTTGCACTGAGCTGCACGGGCAGCACCTGCCCAGCGCAGCGGATACACTCTATGTCAGCGCCATCTGCGAGGGCGTCCGCCGCTTCACTGCCAAAAGAGGTACCCCTGTCAACCTTGCCCTACCGCCACTGAACTACGGCGGTCATCCCTTCCACCACCTGGGCATGCCCGGCACGGTCATTGTGCGTGAGCATGTCGTACGCGAGATGATGATCGACGTGATGCTCGGTTTATGGAACGATGGTTTCCGCAAGCAGTTGATCGTTAACAACCACGGTCAACTGTGGATGCTCGAATCCGCCGTCCAGGAATTTGTCAAGCGCTACCAACTGCCCGGTATTTTCCGTGTCATTGACTGGCACCGCGGCGTGCGCGAGTTCTTCCGCCCGGTGGAACGCGGTGGCAAAATGACCACCAACTTCGTCCATGCCGACGAATCTGAGACCTCCCTCAGCCTGCTGCTGCACCCCGAGATGGTGGATATGAACTATGCTGTCGACACCGAGGGTAAAAATTACCTGCCCGAAGGTCACTTCGACAAATCGGTCGATCCCTTCGGTCGCCCCAGCCGCTGGTCAGAAGGCGAAGGACACTTCGCCATTGAAATTACCGCCACACCCGAGGGCGTGGTCGGAAAATCCAAATCGGGCACCGCTGAGAAGGGCAAGCGCCCGATGGCTGCCATCTTGAAATACCTGACCCTCTGGCATGACGACGTCCTGACAGCCTTCCCTGCCGGCAAGGTCCCACCGGTGGAAGAGGTCACCCTGCGCACCGAACAGGAAATGGAACCCTACCTGCGCGAGCCGTTGAGCAAGGGCTGGAAACCGGTCTACGGCATCCCGCGCATCGGTCAGGGCACGGAAGTTTAAAGAACATCCAAACAAGGAGTATAAACATGAAAGGCAAAATGCAAGGTGTGACACTGATTGCCGACTGGGATCCCAAGCCGGGATTCAAGCTCGGTTCAAAGGATATTGAAGGTAGGCAAACCTACCTGGGCAGCCAGGTGTGGCGCTACCCGCGGCTCGAAATTCGTGAATACGACATCCCCATCCCCGGGTCCCGAAGAAGTTTTAATGGAAGTCAAAGCCTGCGGCATTTGCGGCTCCGATGTCCATATGGCGCAGGCTGACAAGGACGGGTACATTTACTATCCCGGGCTGACCGGTTTCCCCTCCATCCTCGGGCATGAGTTCTCCGGCGTGGTCGTGGAGGCAGGCAAAAACGCCCGCGACAAGCGCACCAACAAGCCCTTCAAGGGGGGAGAAGCGGTCACCACGGAAGAAATGCTCTGGTGCGGGCAGTGCCGCCCCTGTGCGGATGGGCAGCCCAACCACTGCGAGCAGCTGGATGAGGTCGGGTTCAATGTAAATGGGGCTTATACAAAATATATCGTTCTGCCCTCCCGCACCATCTGGAGCCTGGAGCCACTGCGTAAGAACTATAAAGAGGAGGACCTCTTCATCGCCGGCAGCCTGGTGGAACCAACCTGCGTTGCCTACAACGCGGTCATCGAACGCGGCGGGGGCATCCACCCTGGTGACCGGGTCGTCATCCTGGGCGCCGGTCCGGTCGGCATTGCCGCCTGTGCCATCCTCAAGCGCGCCGGCGCCTCGCAGGTCATCATCTCCGAAACCCAGCAGGAACGCGCCGATATGGCATTGAAACTGGGTGCCGATTACCATGTTAACCCGCTCAAGGAGGATTTCGCTGACCGCGTCCTCGAGATCACGGACGGCATGGGCGCAGATTTATTCATGGAAGCCACCGGTCTCCCAACGGTCGTCTACCCCGGCATTGAACGCGTCATCTGGGAAGGACGCACCCTGCTCAGCACCTTGGTGGTCACCGCCCGGGCGGAAGCAAAGATGCCCGTGGCAGGCGAAGTGCTGCAGGTACGCAAAGCGCGCATCGTCGGCGCCCAGGGTCACTCCGGGCACGGCAACTTCCCGCGCGTCATCGAGTGCATGGCAACCGGTATGGACATGACCCCCATGAGCACCAAGAAAATCAGCCTGGAGGAATTGCCTGCCAACATCCTCAACCTGCAGACCGACCGCTCTGAGTGTAAAATCACCTACGTGGCACGGTAGAATTCCCAACCATGGACAATGGACCACGGACGATCGTTTGTGGTCCATCGTCCGCAGTCCGCGGTCCAGCCTATGAAACTATCAATCGTCCTCTCCGCCCAACCCGCCTCTTTCCAGGCTGCCACGTTCAAAGGCAACCTGGAGGAAAACCTGCAGCTCATCTCATCGCTTGGTTATGATGGCGTGGAGCTTGCCATCCGCGACCCGCGCCTGGTGGACATGGATGCTCTGGAGCAGATGGTTCACAACGGTAATCTCTTCGTCCCTGCCATCGGCACCGGGCAAACCTGGGGAGAGGAAGGTCTCTCCTTCACCGATCCCGACCCCTCCATCCGCCAACTTGCCATTGAGCGCATCCAATCCCACCTCCCCACCGCACAGCGCTTTAGGGCGGTGCTTATCATCGGCTTGATCCGCGGCATTGTCAAACCGGGTGTGGAACCCGCCCTGGCAATGGACTGGTTGGTGGAAGCCTTGCAGGCATGCTGTCGCGAGGCGGGAAAATTCGGGGTGAAATTGGCTCTCGAACCGATCAACCGTTACGAGACAACTTTGATCAATTCCACTTCCCAGGGGCTCACTCTTATCCAGCGCGTAGGCGCAGAAAACTTTGGTTTGCTGCTGGATACCTTTCATATGAACATCGAGGAACCGAACATCGAATCGAGCATCCAGGCGTGCGGCAGGCACATCTTCCACTTCCACGTGGCAGATTCCAACCGCTGGCACCCCGGCGCAGGTCACCTGGATTTCAAGTCGATTCTTTTGTCCTTGCAAGGGACAGGCTATAACGGTTGGGTTTCAGGTGAGTTCCTGCCCCAACCGGATGCAGGGACGGCAGCCCGGGAAGGGATTGCCTGCCTGAGGAGAACAACGCCTGCGGCAGAACCCTGAGGCGACGAACCAACCGGAGGGGCAAAAAAAGGGCAGTACCGGAAACGAGTTGGAAACGAACACGGGAAAGGGAAGTTCCTTCATTATTAACGGGTATTAAAGACGAAAAATAATATTCGTTTTTTAAGCAGGCTACGGAATGGGATATGTGCGATCCAGGCGGGAAATAAAAGGCTTTCCAACATTAAGTATTCATACGCGCCAATTTCCGGTGAGAAATCGCGCCGGGTACCGGAAAAGTCGTCCACCGGGTTGCCGACAGGGATGCCAGCAGCGATGCGGGGAGGAGGGGGTTCGGGTAAGCCTCGATGCTGCCAATGGCACAGTCGGTCAGACCGGGCATGAGACGCACGGGTTGGAGCTCACCGGGCAGGGATCGATGTTAGCGAATGGCACGTCGTTGATCTGTGAACAGGCGATAGCAAAGAGGTTTTTGAGCAGGGGCAGGATGGATTCGTCATCGAACTAGTTTGAAAAAAAAAGATAAAAAGATGAGTTTATTTAACATTTCCAAATAATGCAAATTTGGATTCTCATGCTGATTGCTGATTCATGTCCATTTTGAATACCATTAAAGAGGATTGTTTTCCTTCCAAATACTATTGGTAACCATATTTTGTATATATATCCGAGGAAACGCTTGCCAATCACACCGGCGGGAAATCTGGAAGGACCTCACCTTTAATAGGTATAATCCAATGGAATATCAGACTTTCACCGGATTGTAAAAGAGGCAGTATGAACTCTCCCATCCCAGGGAAATTCACATTCCTGCGACCAATGTCATTCCCAATACCGACTGGAGGGGAAAAACATATCGAGCTGGTTGGGGCGCCGTACACCGTGTCCATGCGGTCCGGTTGCATATTGCTCCTGCCGGGTGAATCCGTGGGGCTGCACGATTCCGGGGAAAAAGAAGAGCTGCTGATAACACTGTCCGGCAGAGGAGAATTCCACAGCCCCGGGATGGATCCGCTACCAATTCACAGCGGCGCCATCCTGTATAATCCCCCGCACACAGCGCATGAGGTAATTAACACTGGCGATCAAGTGCTGCGTTATATTTACGTAATTTCAAAAACCTAATGGCAGCAGACAGGTACAACAACTTGGGATGGTTTGCCAGGCACGAGAAATTATACGAGCTTGGAATCATCCTCCTGGCAACACTTCGCCGTCGTGCCGCCAGAGCTGTGGGCGCCAAAGGTGGTATGAACGTACTTGACATTGCCTGTGGAACAGGTGCTCTTTCCTTTGAGTTGGCAAAACTGGGGCATGAGGTTACAGGGATTGATCTGGATCAAAATATGCTGCAGCAAGCCGTACGAAAGTCCAAGCCCGGGCTGGCACTTTCCTTCGTCCATGGTGACGCCTCAAATCTACCCTTCGGGGAAAATAGTTTTCATGCGGCAACCTTTGCCTTTGCCATGCATGATGTTCCACACGAAATTGGTGTCCTATTGCTTAAGGAAGCCAGGCGGGTCCTTGCCCCTGGTGGTCTAATTACAATCATTGATTACAACGA
This sequence comes from uncultured Fibrobacterota bacterium, assembly GCA_963831235.1. GTDB lineage: Bacteria > Fibrobacterota > OXYB2-FULL-49-7 > OXYB2-FULL-49-7 > JAEUSG01 > CAWHPS01. Next base: position 9,117 of record CAWHPS010000057.1, on the reverse strand, counting down.
ACCCAAAAAGAACTTCTTCGCCCGAATCCTCTACCTGGTGGCAATTCTTTATGAGTCACCCAATTATTCCTTATTTGTTAAGAGGGGATTGGATAAGTACGTGGAAGAAGCCGGTCTGGTTGTTAGTGGAAGATTTTCGATTTTTGGAGGCGTCCAGGTGGTTAGTTGCGGGTAACTCTTATACCTGGTTTTTGGAAACCTGCAAAGCTGAAACCAAGGGAAGTGGGAGCTGGGCGAATGAAGCGAAGATATAAAACAGTACACCCTTGACGAGGATGTACTGTTTTTGCATACTCAATTACTTTCCCCGGAGTCGAACCTGATTTCCAGGTAGAGCACCGACTCCTCTGGAGACTCATCACGCTTGGTGTACGATCTTCCCTCCCACCATGGTCAGGTCGATGGTCAAGTCGAGGATCTCCAGCGTCGACACACTATAGGGGTTGTCGTTCCAGACAATCAGGTCGGCAAACTTTCCCGGCTCAAGCGAGCCCTTAACATTCTCGGCAAAATCCGCATAGGCACCCCCCATGGTATGCGCATACATGGCTTCATCAAGTGTCAGAGCCTGTTCGGGAGAGAAAGGCTTGTTCGTGGCAGAAAGACGTGCAACCGAGGCTGCCAGTGTCGACTGCGGATCCCACCATGGCATCGAAGGTGCATCCGAACTCAAGCAGAGCGGAATTCCCATGTTCAACCAGGTGCGGGTCGGGATAATTCGCTGGGCGCGTTCAGCTCCCATAATACGTTCTGTGGCATCTCCAAATGCCCTGATGAGTGTGGGTTGGGTGGAGATGATCACCCCCAGGTCTTTTGTCCTCTGCAGGGCATCGTCTGAGTTCAATACCGAGTGCTCGATGCGGTGCCGCGGGTCGGAGCGCGGATTCCGATTCATTGCATTCTCAATGGCATCCAGCGCCATGTCCAACGCCGCATCCCCGACGGTATGCATGGATACCTGGTACCCGGCATCATGGAAGGCTGCGACTGCTTCATTTAAATCCTTTGGTTTCCAGATGGAAATGTTCCAGGCAATCCCGTCGTGCGGTTCATTGGTAAAGGCGCATTCCAGGGCGCCATCCACCTGGAACTTTCCGCCGCCGAGATGCATGTAATCATTTTCAACTTTCATGGCCTCCAGGGCATCGATGCGCCCATCCAGCTCCTGGATGTACTCCAGGACATTCATCACCTGCCCACGGATGGTCATCTCGCCGCGCTGGGCAATATTGAAATACGCCTGCATCCGATCCAGGTCACGGGCATAGTTATCCTGGAAGCTGGTGACGCCCATGGATGCAAAACGTGCTTGCGGGCTCAGCACGCTGTTCTCGTAGACACTCAGGTTGAGGAAATCTGCCGGCCACAGGCGGCGGAAGTAATCCATTGCCGGGTGATTCAGTACAACACCGCTCAATTCGCCGCTTTCCTCCCTCAGGAAGCGTCCGTTGCCCGGATCAGGCGTGCTGGGAGTTACCTCTGCCATCTCCAGTGCAAGGCTGTTGACCGCTGCCATATGCCCACCCATGTTTATGGCAAATAGTGGGTGGTTCGGAGAGATGGGATCAAGGTCATGCTTGTTCAAGTAGCGCCCCTCAAATGTCAGCCATCCTGAACCCACCACCCACTCGCCTGCAGGGGTGACCGCAATCCTCTCCAAAAACTTATCTTGAAGATCCTGGATTGTGTACACGGCGGGCCAACTGAGATCCACGTAAGTGGTACCGAGCAGCCCGACTGCGCTTAAGTGGCAGTGGGCATCGATCATTCCCGGTGTGACGGTTCGTCCGCCCAGGTCAATGACCTGCGTGGCACTTCCCGCCATGCTGCGTGCAGTGGTATCGTCCCCAACGTAAAGGATGATCCCATTTTTTATTGCCAGTGCCCTGGCTTTGGTGTTCGCTGCATCGATCGTGACAATATTCCCGTTTACCAGGATGGTATCGGCAGCTTCCCCCGCCGCCAGAGTGGGTACCGGGCGCGTTGTCAGGGTGGCGGAGGGCGGAACGGCAGTCAAATCAAATCGACGGTTGCAGCCTCCCAATGCCAGTCCGGCAGCACCTGCTGCCGCGCCGCCAACCTTGAGGAAATCGCGGCGGGTCAGGTGCGGATGATGGTGGTGATGATGAGCTCATGGATTTCTCCTCTCTTATGAACACTTACCTCATCAATCATGATAGGGACAAATGACAGTAACAATATACAACAAAATTTGAGAGAAAACAATATGTAGTCTGGGAAATATCCAATTCTGACCATGCGCCATGGTATTACATTTTGGCAAATAATGGATATCCAAATAGTATAATCCTGCATATTCCGATGAAAAAAATACCTCCCATCCTCATTCCTCTTGCTCTTGCCCGCTTGATTGGTTTGGGATCAGCCTCCATCTGGTATGACGAGGCTTTCAGCGTTTTTGCTGCCAGACAGCCCTTGTTCAGGATGCTGGAACTCCTGTCCATCGACTTCACCCCTCCGTTGTGGGAGATGATCATCCATCCACTTGCCTGGGGACCCCTGTGGCTGGTACGCCTGCCTGCCCTCCTGTTCTCAGTGGGGGCTGCGTGGCTTGCCTGGGAAATTGCCGGGCATAAGCAACCAGTATTATTCACCGCCATGGCGTTATTGCCAGGTTTGCTTTGGCATGCCCAGGATGCCCGCGCCTATGCTCTCCTTGCCTTCCTCTACCTGTTGGCTGCCTGGTTTGCCATTAAAGGTCGTTGGTTTGGACTGACCGCCGCCTGTGGGTTGATTCTCTATACACATGCCACAGGAGCTGCCTTCGTGGTGGGAGCCCTGGTGTTGGCACTCTATCATCACTCCCGGAGTTGGAAACAAATCCTCCTGTGTGGATTCCTCTCAGTTCTCTCTTTCCTCCCTTGGGTACCGGGTTGGTTGCAAAACGGAACAAGCGGGCATTGGATTCCAACAATGACCCTGGAATGGTTTTTAAGCCAATTATCCCTAAGCTTTTGGATAGGTTCTACAGTAAGCTTCACACAACTAATATTTTTCATTTTTTTATTATTTTTTTCTTTGGTTTTCGCCTTTATCAGAATTCGATACACACTCAAGACAGCAATCTTATTCGTAATACCTTTGGTAATGATGCTGGCAGTATCTTTTACCTTCCATAACGTGTTCATTTACCGGGGATTAATTCCATTCGTTCTACCTTTCGCCATTTGGCTTGTGGAAACAATTGATGGGACAAAATGGCTCAACCGCCTGTTAACTCCAGCTTGGATTGCCCTGGTTGTGGTTTCTCTTGTAACCTGGAATCCGTCTGCCCGAGGTGCAAGTTTGGAACAGGCAGCCGATACCATTGAGGAGAACTGGCAGGATGGTGATTTGATTTATTACGCTACTGGCAGTGTTGCTCTTCCCTTTGCGTATTACCTACCGGACAAGCCCACTTATATAATGGGAGGGGAACAGCATGCCGGTTTGGGAAAACCCGATATTCTCACTGGTTATGGATTCGAAATTGCTGATCTTGATGATCTTGAGTACCAACGGTTATGGTTGATCTACCCTGAGGATCCTTTATTGACAGAAGATCAAGCATCCTGGTTGGAAAGGATTGCCAGCAACGGCCAATTAATTGATAAATTGGTGTACTCTCAATGTGCTCATATCCATGTCGTATTGGTCACGAAATAATGTTATAAATAATATTGGCAGAAATTTCCCCTGGTGATCCATTCAATTTCCGCTGGATGGATTAGGTATTGTCATTGATGGGTAATTCCCCCAGTCTATTAATCAAAAATTATCCCTGGAGACAAATACTTCCGCATGAGATCGGATGTATTTCCACGCCCACCCAAGGAAGATCAAGTTAAATATAAGCATGAATAAACCAGGGATAGCTGCGACAAGGTTATATTTTGTAAGCCCGGAAGTAAAAATCACCGTCGTCAGAATGAGCATGATTATTGGTAAACCTAAGAACCAGCTATAAAATAACGGTGCTAAAAGTTGATTCCTGCAGAAAATATAAATCAACAATGGAATCAAGATCATTGCCATTGCAGGATGAGAATGCCAAGTGACAGCAAGAGTACCAGTCATAGTTCCAGTAAATGCAATTATAAAAGTATTGGTATCTGTTTTAACTTGTCTTCGCCATAAAAGAAAAACCATGATCAAGGTAGTTACCATTCCAGTACTAGCAATCACCCAAGAGATTTGTGTGGGTAAAAACATATCCAGCCGTTCCCCAATCATTCTCCAGTTCATCATGTTTCCTGGTGCATTCGTGGGAAGACCGGTGGAAAATTTTAAAATTGTATCGACAAAAGCAAGCATACCTTCCAGTTTTCCAAGAATAAGCGAGGCAAGAAGCATAAGAATAATTGTTAATAAGAATCCGCTCAGCAATCTCCACTTCCTCTGGAAAAATAATACTGGTCCAATTAGTATCAAGAGTTGCGGTTTTAATATCAATCCGCCAAGCCATAAACCGACCTCGAGTTCACGCTTTTTATAAAGATTACGAATGAACTCGCCTACACAAATCATCAACGGAAGATTAATTTGTCCCCAGTAAATGTTTAAAAATGATGGGAATGATAACAAGCCCATTAAGGCGAGAAGACCACTTTTTGGAATTTTAAATGAATTAAATAGAAATAGTGTGTAGAAAAAGGTACTGAAGAAATTAATCGAAGTGCAGAGAAGAAAACTGGTTATGGGAGGAAACAAGGCAACTAATTGTAAAACCGGGAAAAAAACTGGCAATATGGACACAGGAGCAACTTCAAACGGGGAGATACTAGCTGAAAGGTGGATTATATTCGCTTGAATCTCTTCCATTAGCTCAAGGTTATAAACCTCTTTATAACCGAAGGTGCTGGCAATTATTCCCGCACTCCAAAATGCTCGGAAATCCATCCCGTTATTATTAACTAATAAACCCTGGGTCTTTATTGATGTAATAATTTGAACACAGTAAAACACAATCGCTATCATCCCCAACCCAATTTGCCACCGGGCTTCAAACCTCATTTTTGTTAGAGAGTTATTCTTCTGCTTATTCATATACTTACTTTTATTAAGCTACTAAGGGAGATAATAAATTATAAAGGCAAACGAAAGGATATCTAGAATCGGGGGATTACTTTCAAAAGAAAAAGATTGCGTCGTCCTGATCTGCAGAGCTTTGTTTCTCAACACATAATTCATAATTTCACTTCATTAGGGGGATCTATAAAAATTGTTACTACGATTCTCTTGTACAGGTATTATCCTAGAAATAATTACTGAGAGTTCTCATAAGAAGGATAAGATCTAAGCGATTTCCACGCCCACCCCAGTACGACTAGGTTGAAAAAGAACATAACCAGGCAGGTCAACAGGGCAAGGGGTTTATATGGGATGATACCGGTGAAGAGCAGCGGATAGTAAGATCAATAATAAGGTCAGGGGTAATCCAAACAGCCACCCCTTAAATATCTTGCCTGGGAAAACCTTATTTGATAGTAACAGCAGGATACCTGGAAGCAGAACCATCGCCATGTGGATATGGGAATGCCAGGTGACGATGAGTGTGGCAGCCAGGGTACCGGTAAAGATGACCAGGAACCTTTCCGAATCCGTTGCCACAGGTTTTCGCCACATAAGAAGTGTAAGCCCGGCAGTCCCTATCATCCCGATAACAGCTACACTCCAGGAAATCCCGCGTGAAAATAAGCCACTGATTTGTTCACCGATCATCCGCCAGTTCATCATGTATGCAGGCAGGTTGGTTGGTATTCCTTTTGAAAATTGGACGATAATGGCTGTCACACCCATCAAGCCGGCTGTTTTTCCCAGCAGGAGTGATCCAACCAATGCAACAGCGCATGACAGGAAACAACCGCCCAAAAGCTTCCATTTTCTCTGCAGCAGGAACACCGGAACGAGCAGGATAAGCAGTTGAGGCTTGAGAATCAAGCCGCCCATCCATAAACCTGCGTTAAAATCACGTTTCAGTTTTACATTGATAATGAATTCCCCGACGAAGATCATCAGTAACAGGTTGATTTGTCCGAAGTACAGGTTGGAAAAGGAAGGATAAGTAAACAAACCCAACAATACCAGCATCTGCCAGTTGTGTGCCTTCACCCTTTGCAGGAAGAACACCAGGTAGAGAATAAATCCGACCAGGTTAAGCGCTGACCAGAGGTAAAAAGCGGGGATGGGCGGCAGCAGGGCAAATAACTGGAAAAGGGGAATGAAAACGGGCAGGACAGAAACGGGAGCTACCTGGAAGGATGGCAGCTGCTCCGGAGAGAGGATCGTGCGTTGGACCTCCTCCATGAGTTCGAGATCATACACCTGGGTAATCCCCTCTGTATTGGCAATATATCCCGCACTCCAGAAAGCCCTGAAATCCATCCCAACACCATTTCCCAGGGGACCTGCTGTCAATAGCGAAGATAGGCTCTGAATTATATAAAAGCACAAAACCAGGCAAAGCATGATGAGCTGTACCCGAGATTTCCTGGTTTTTGTTTTTGTTGGAGGAGCCTGGGATTGTGCCATGGAAATACTTCTCTGGACTGGATAATTTGAATTATAACCCGGCACCTGTCTCAAAATAATCAGGGTTATTTTCTTCCTCGAAATCCGTTTATAATGCTCAGCTAAGGTTAACCTGCAAATAAGCAGGTTTTAATCACTTTCTGGCACAATATGATTTCTCCATGAAAATGGGTCGAATGAAAAAACTCTCCCGTCGCGAATTTCTCAAGCTTGCCGCCACCGGTACCGGTGGAATTCTCCTGCAGCAGCTCCTGTCTGCCTGTGGAGTTCAACCTGCCCCCACGCTCCCTTCTCCCACAATCACATCCACTGGATCAGAGGCAACCACAGCCTCCTCCGTGGATCCCCCATCTTCCACCTCCACTCAGACGCCCCCTCCACCAGACTTGGTTGTCGTGCGCCATGGTGATCCGGAAGCCATGGTCCGCAGGGCGCTTGACTCCTTCGGTGGCATGCGCGCTTTCGTCCCCGCGGGAGCCAAAGTGGTCGTCAAGCCCAACATTTGCAACGCCTACAACACCTACGAATACGCCTCCACCACCAATCCCTGGGTGGTGGGTACCCTGGTGAAATTATGCCTCAAAGCCGGTGCTGCTCGCGTCTCAGTCTTCGATTTTCCCTTCGGCGGAACCGCTGAGCAAGCCTATCAAACCAGCGGCATCCGCGAGCAGGTGGAAGCTGCCGGGGGACAAATGGAGGTGATGAGCAACCTGAAATATACCCAAGTCACCATCCCGGGTGCCCTGGTGCTAACTGAAACCAACGCCTACCGGGATGCCCTGGATGCCGATGTTCTCATTAACGTTCCCATTGCCAAGCAGCATGGCTCCACCCGCCTGACCCTGGGGATGAAAAACCTGATGGGGCTTGTCCAAAATCGCAATACTATGCACCGCCTCGGTCTGCACCAGGCGATCGCCGATCTCGCCGCTCTCTTCCGCCCCGAATTGACGGTCATGGACGCTGTCCGCATCCTGACAGCCAATGGTCCCACCGGCGGTAACCTGGCGGATGTGCAGCAGTTGGATACCATCGTGGTCAGCCCGGATATCGTCGCCGTGGATGCCTACACCACCCGCCTCTTTGGTTTCACCCCTGCCGATATCAGCTACATCCAGGCGGGAGCGGATGCCGGGCTGGGTCGCCTTGACCTGGAGAACCTGCGCGTGGAAGAAGTGGACCTGGGCACGTAAGAAACCAGCAAGTACTCATTCTTCTTTCTATTCAAAAAATACTTGTCAATGACCAGAGCTGTTAAACCAACCAGTAAGGCAGCCCGCAACAAAGCCTGGGTGCTCGCCCGCAAGATCACCCAGTATGTCATGCTGGCGGTGTTCCTGCTCTTCTTCCTTTTCTCCCGTCGCGATGGCGGTTGGTCGCCCACCCTGGTCAACCTGCCGTTCCGCCTCGATCCCCTGACCATGCTGGCGAACCTGCTTTCCAGCCGCACCTTCCTGGCAGGGTCTGCCGTGGCGCTCATCACCATTGCCCTGAGCCTGGTCTTTGGACGCGCCTGGTGTGGTTGGATCTGCCCCCTTGGCACCACGCTGGACCTCTTTCCCCTCAAAAAAACCCGCGGCAAACATCCCGCCCCATCCCAGGGTTGGCGCAAGATCAAGTACCTGCTGCTCGTCGCCACCCTCGCAGCCGCCTTGCTCGGTAACCTCAGCCTGTTGGGTTTTGATCCGCTCACCATCCTCTACCGCACGCTGACGGTGTCCATCCTGCCCGGTTTGGACCGGGTCATTCTCTGGATGGAGCAGCTTCTCTTCCGTGTCCCCTTCCTTTCCGGTCCAGTGGCGTCGTTCGATGCCTTCATCCGCCCCGCGCTGCTGCCTGTCAGTCCAGCCAATTTCCAGGCAGGACTCCTGTTTGCATTCCTGTTCCTCGCCATCATTGCCTTGAATTTATTTGCCGAGCGCTTCTGGTGCCGATATTTGTGCCCGCTGGGGGGGTTGCTGGGCTGGATCAGCAAGCTTGCCCTTTTTCGCCGTGTGGTCGATGAAAAATGCACCGGCTGTGTCCTTTGTACTCAGCGCTGCCCGACGGGCACCATAGATACCGATCGGAATTACGCCAGCGATCCCGAGGAATGCACGCTCTGCCTCGATTGCCTGCAATCCTGCCCCCACAGCCGTATTGATTTCGTCCCCAAGATCGAAAAACCCGTCTGGCAATCCTACGATCCCGGTCGGCGGGAATTCCTCACCACCATGGGACTTACCGCGGCAGCTGTTGTGCTGACCAAACCAACCCTGTTCTCCGGGCAGGAACCGCCCTTTCTCATCCGCCCACCGGGGATACGCGAGGCAAACACGGATTCCTTTTCGCTTACCTGCTGCATCCGTTGTGCAGAATGCATGCGCGCCTGCCCCACCAGTGCCATCCAGGTCGGGATATGGGAATCCGGCTTGGAAGGTTTTGGCACACCCGTTCTCGTCCCACGCCTGGGCTATTGCGACTACTCCTGCAACGCCTGCGGACAGGTTTGCCCCACGGGCGCCATCCCCCCACTCAGCCTGGAGGAGAAGCGTCTGCAGGTCATTGGCAAAGCCTACATCGACGAAAACCGCTGCATTCCTTATG
>CAWHPS010000056.1:0-11591 GCA_963831235.1 uncultured Fibrobacterota bacterium | reverse complement strand
AACTCAATTAATAATTTTGGATTATCCCGAATATTTTTGTAAACATTTATAAGCTCCTCATCAATATCGTTTAATTGGCTATGCGGAGACTTATGTTTTGCAAAGAAAATGCTGGCGCCACCAGCGAAAACTTCTAAGTAATGGGTGTGAGGCGGAACATGCTCCAGGATTAGCTTTCGAGCATAATATTTTCCACCAGCGTATCTAAATGGGCTGTTAATGCAGTCATTAAGTGAATAATTCATGTGAGCAATATAGTAATCATTCAAAAAGGAAGCAAGAATAATAATCTTTGCTTTATTATCTTACTGCTGTGGATATGTTTGGGCGGCCAGGACGGCCAACCTGATTTTGTCTTTGCACCCGCCTGTCTTTGAGCTGCCGGTATTGTGGACACCTACCTCCAGTAAACAGGAAGCGTTTTATACTTTGTATGTAAAAGTTTTTCAGCTTTTTCGCTCAATGGTTTGCCAAGAAATTCACCGTATAGGGAGCGCACAAAGGGATTATCGTGTGAACATCTTATCTGTTTTGATTTATCATCCTGATAAATACCATTAGCTCGTTTTAAACGGAATTCATCTGTCACACCATAAGGCTGACCACCGCCACCTATACATCCGCCGGGACAAGCCATGACCTCTATGAAATGATACGCCGGTTCCTTTCCGGCTTTTTGGGCCATTCGCACCTTATCAAGAACATGCTCGACATTGGCAAGCCCATGGGCAACGGCAATCCTTATTTTTTTGCCCTTGATTTCTATTTCAGTTTCTTTTACCCCCTGAAGACCGCGTACACTTGTAAGTTCTACGTTTTCCAGATTGCTACCTGTTAAAAAGAAGTTGGCAGTGCGAAGGGCCGCTTCCATTACGCCACCGGTATTGCCGAAAATCACACCGGCACCGGTATATTCTCCAAGCATTGAGTCGGAATCCTCATCAGGCAGGCTCCCAAGATCAATTCCAGCCTGCTTGATCATTCTTGAAAGTTCGCGTGTTGTGAGGGCAATGTCAACATCCTGCTGTCCGGAGGCGAACATTGCGCCACCACGGGTTATCTCGTATTTTTTCGCTGTACATGGCATGACCGAGATCATTACAATCTTTTTAGGATCAAGCCTTTCCTTTTCAGCGTAATAGGTCTTGGAAAGCACACCGACTATTTCATGTGGTGATTTACATGACGAGAAATGAGGAATCATGTCAGGGTGAAACTTCTCCATGAAATCAACCCACGAAGGACAGCAGGTGGTAATAAGTGGCAGCACACCCTTATTATGGGTAAACCTCTCGACAAATTCCGAGGCTTCTTCCATTATAGTAACATCAGCGCCGAAGTTCGTGTCGAATATAGCTCGGAAACCAAGTCTTCTTAAGAGCGTATATATCTTTGCGGTCAATATCTTGCCCGGAGGGAATCCAAAGGCCTCGCCAAGCGCCACACGTACGGCAGGCGCAATCTGTACCATGCAAATCTTATCAGGGTCACGTAAGGCCTGCCATGCCTTTGCCGTGTCGTCGAACTCAAAGATAGCACCAGTCGGACAATGGGCCGAGCATTGGCCGCACTTGACACATGGTGATTCAGACAGCTTTATGTCGCCTGCAGGGGCCATGCGCGTATGAAATCCGCGCTGGAGAAACGAAAGCGCCCACACATTCTGGATGTCCTGGCAAACCTCTGTGCAGCGCCCGCACTTGATGCACTTTCTCGGTTCAAGAACAACAGCCCCGGTCGAAACATCACGCGGTGTATCTTCAAGGAATTTAGGCAGGTTTTCCTCGCGTATGCCGAAGTCAGCTGTCATTTTCTGGAGCTCGCACGTTCCGTTCCTGCCGCATTTAAGGCAATCGTTCGGGTGGTTCGAAAGAATGAGTTCCAGAACAGTCCGGCGAATATCCACAATTTCAGGATCATGTGTTATGATGTCCATGCCTTCTTCAATAGGAGTGCAGCAGGCACGGAGCATTTTACCAGTGCCTTTTATGCGCACAATGCAGATTCCACAGCCCGCTGATGGGAGAAGATCCGGATGCTTGCAAAGCGTTGGAATACGTATCTGGACATTCCGGGCAGCATCGAGTATTGTGGCACCCTCAAGCACTTGTACTAAAATACCGTTTATTCTAGAATTAATCATGGTATATCAGGCCCTTGACACAGCGTTAAATTTACAAACCTCGTAACAACGGCCACATTTGATGCACACTTTTTGATCAATCACATATCCCTTTTCACGATCACCGGATATTGCATTGACCGGACATTCAATAACGCATTTGCGGCAGCGTTTGCATTTTTCAAGTGAGATCGTATAAATAACAAGTTTTTTACATTTCTTGGATGGACAGCGTTTATTGATTATATGTTCACGGTATTCGTCTTCGAAATATTTGAGTGTGGAAATTACCGGATTAGGTGCACCCTGGCCAAGCCCGCATAAAGAAGCCTTTTGCATTGCAATTGAAATGGTCCTAAGTTTATCAAGATCCGATAATTCGCCCCTGCCTTCGGAAATTTTCTCGAGCAGGTGGTGAAGCTGATAGGTACCTATCCTGCATGGGGCGCATTTGCCGCAGGATTCTTCCACGCAAAATTTCATGTAGAATTTGGACACATCAACCATGCAATCATCCTCGTCCATTACTATCATGCCGCCGGATCCCATGAATGAACCCAGCTTCTGCAGGGTTTCATATTCAACCGGCGTATCGAGGAACCTTTCAGGTATGACACCGCCTGAAGGCCCGCCGGTCTGGACGGCCTTAATGAGTTTGCATGAGGCAAGACCTCCGCCTATGTCAAAAATAATCTCGCGAAGTGTGATGCCCATGGGCACTTCAATGAGCCCTGAATTGCGCACTTTGCCGGTGAGTGCAAAGACCTTTGTGCCCCTTGATTTTTCAGTGCCTGTTTTTGCATAAGATTCAGCACCGAATTGAAATATGGCTGCCACGTTTGCAAATGATTCAACATTGTTTATGGAAGTGGGCATTCCCCAAAGTCCATGGACTGATGGATATGGCGGCCTTGGCCTTGGAGTACCGCGTTTGCCTTCAATACTCGCTATGAGTGATGTTTCCTCACCGCATACGAATGCACCAGCACCAAGCCTTATTTCAGCATCAAAACTGAAACCTGATCCAAGGATGTTTTTCCCAAGAAGTCCAATCCCTTTTGCCTGCTCAATGGCTTTTTCTATCCGGGCAACTGCAAGGGGGTATTCAGCACGTATATAAAAATATCCCTGTGATGATCCAATGGCATAAGCGCCTATCAATAATCCTTCAAGCACGGCATGCGGGTCGCCTTCCAAAACACTCCTGTCCATATAGGCGCCGGGATCACCTTCATCACCATTACATATTACAAATTTGCGATCTCCTGTTGCATCGCGGGTAAGTTTCCATTTAAGCCATGTTGGAAAACCCGCGCCTCCCCTGCCCCGAAGGCCGGAAACCTTCATTTCCTCTATCACCTTTTCAGGTGTAAGTTCAAAAAGAGCCCGCTTCAACCCCTGATACCCGCCTTTATCAAGATATTCCTCGATTGAACCAGGATCAATTACCCCGCAATTTCGTAATACAAGACGGTTCTGTTTGCTTATTGGCCCCTTGAATCTGAATTCTTCAAGGACAGTATCAGTTTTTAGCGCATTGATAAGAGCTGGAATATCTTTTTCCAAAAGATTGGCATAAACAATATTCGCAGGAAGTACTTTGACAACCATTCCCTGATTGTAAATACCGATATCCGCTGTACGGACAGCCTGAATTTTGTCGCTTAAGCCATGCTCTATAAGCTGGTTTAAGAGTATGGAATAAAAATCCTTACCCGCTTCAGGTTTGCAGGGGTCTGTGGATTTTATAAGCAGTACCGAGGATTCCATATTTTGCCTTATCTTTTAAGAGTACCTTCAAAGACAAAATCCTGGATAATCATCTTTCCCGCAATATGTTTGTCGAGGATTTTAAGCGCTGAGTCCCTGTTTATTCTGCCATATAATATGGTTGGCATTCCTTCAACAGCTACTTCCACAAGGGGCTCTGCAAAACACATTCCAAGACAGCCGCATTTAAGCACTTTGAACTGGAGTTTGCGTTTTTCGATCTCTTCTGTAAACACCGAATAAACATCTTCCGCTCCTGCCGCGATGCCACAGGTGCTCATGCCAATTTTAATGTAATTGGTTTCACGAGCCGGTTTTTTTAAAGCCAATGCGTCAAGTGCTTCTTTAGTCAATATATTCATGCTCAAGGTTCTTTCCCATAATTTGAAAGTATCCCGGTTAGCTCACCCTTTTTTACCTTACCGTAAACTTTATCATCTATCATGATAACAGGTGCTAGCCCGCAACAACCAAGGCAGCGAACCACATCAAGGCTGAAAAGAGCGTCTTTTGTGGTCTCACCTTCTTTAATACCCAGTATTTCCTTGAGTTCATCCAGTATGATTTGCGCGCCCTGAAGGTAACAGGCCGTACCCAAACAAACTGATATTCGATGCTTGCCAGGGGCTGAAAGCTTGAAATAATTGTAAAATGTGAGTACCTCGTATATCCGGGCCAGAGGAATATGCAGAGCTTGGGAGAGGGCAAGGGAAATATCACGTGGCACATAGCCGTGCAGGTCCTGGATTTCGTGAAGGACCATGATGAGGTTACCCTCCTTGTCCTTCCACTTCTTGACAATCCCCTGGATTTCTTCGGTAAGTTGCTGAGTCATAATTATTTCCTTAACCAGGTGATAATATAAAAAACTGGAGCTTGCCCAATATACATTTAAATCACTCAGTTTATTGTTATGAGTGCTGAGCTCTTTCTATCGATATTATGACATACCATGTTAATGCAATGAATTATCATGATAAATAGTACTTGTATTAGTTATTGTAATAACATATATTTAACTCATGTATTATAATAGAGTTATGGATATGCCAAAAAGGCAGACTTGCTTTCTTTGGGGACCACGCCAGACAGGAAAGAGCACTTTACTTAAAAAGCTTTACCCTGAAGCTGAATATCATAATTTGCTTTTATCCAGCGAATACTCTCAACTTGCCAGAAATCCGGGAATTCTCAGAGAACGATTTGAATCACAAAAATTAACAGGGGATTCGCAAAAATTCCCCATTATAATTGACGAAATACAGAAAGTCCCGGAAATCCTTGACGAAGTACATTGGATGATCGAAAACAAAGGATTGTATTTCATCTTGTCCGGTTCCAGCGCCCGCAAGCTCAGGAGGGGACATGGCAACCTTCTTGGAGGACGAGCTTTCCGCCGACATCTTAGACCCCTGGTATCATCGGAAATTCCTGATTTCGATCTTATAAGGGCATTGAATCACGGCTTGCTGCCTCCTCATTATCCAGCCGAAGACCCCAGGGAAAACCTGCTGTCTTATGTTGGTGATTATCTAAATGAAGAAATCCTTGCAGAAGCCATTACTCGAAGCATTTCCGGATTCGGCCATTTTCTTGAAGCAGCTTCATTCTCAAATGGCGAACTTGTTAATTTCGAGAACATCGCCAGGGAATCCGGTGTGAAAGCCCAGACTGTTGCTTCCTATTTCCATATCCTTGAAGACACGCTTATCGGAAATTTCCTACCCGCCTTCCGTAAAAAAGCAAAACGGCGGCAGATTATTGCGCCCAAGTTCTATTTTTTCGATATCGGCATTGCTAACCACCTGGCCCGCAGGGGACGCATCGAGCCAGGATCCGAATTATTCGGAAGGGCGTTCGAACACTTCATTCAGATGGAAATTACAGCCCATAGTGAATATTCCGGCCTGAATTATCCAGTGGCATTCTGGCGTACCGCATCGGGATATGAGGTTGATTTCATCCTTGGATCACCGGAAATAGCCGTTGAAGCCAAGGCAACCGCAGCCGCTCATACCGGCCATTTAAAGGGATTGCGGGCTTTTGGCGAAGAGTTTGATATCCGAAGACGCATTGTAGTTTCCCTGGATCCTGCGCCGCGCAAAACCGAGGATGGCATCGAAATTTTGCCATGGGCGGACTTCTTAAGGGACTTATGGGCAGGAAAGATGATGTATTAGTTCGTGACACGAGCATACTTCGTCAGCACCATCGCCTTTGTACTTACCTGCACTCCATTGACAAGATAGTACACTTAAATACCTCTCAACATACGCATGCCGCCATTGCTCCGACCATTCCATAAAACCTCATGGTTGCAATCCGTTTAAAAGTATTCCTGCAACCTATTCGGCGTTATAATGACTTTACAAAAGCAATCAAATCATCCAGTTCCTGTGTTGTGATGGAGGATATCTCATGTTTTTCCGGACCCTTGAACATTTCTATCATGTCAAGATACCGGCCGTCATGCAGATAAGGGGCTGTGCGCCAGGTCTCTATCAGGGTTGGAGTATCCCAGTTACCGTCCCATTTACCTATGTCATCCGAACTTCTCAACCCTGGATGAAGCTGCATGTCAGTATAATAGGTTTCAGGAACGTGACAAGCGTTGCAACTGAACTTCACAAAGACCGCTTTACCACGTTTGGCCGCCGCGCTCAACCTGCCCCCATCCAGGAAAGGACTTGGAACATGGCGTTCACTCTTTAAATACTCGTCAATGGCAGCGGCTTCAGTCTCAACAGATGTAGGTTCAATCATTAGGATATTTTGCACACCCTTGCGCGTCGCATCCTCCCCTGTCAGACGGATTCCAGTCCACATACAAGGCGGCGTGATATGAGCGTAAAGCAGGCTCTTGTCGTTCTTGAAATTGCCATCACCATCATTGGCTAAATCCCATTTCAGCGCGTCCATGCGGCCAAAGGGGTGGCAGGAGGTACAGCTTTGCCAGCGCTCATCGCACATTTTTTTGGCGTCGCAGAAACTAAATTCGCCGTTGCGTACATTATCCCAGGCCTTTGCCGGACCCATTGGAATGCTTCCGAGAAGACGCGCTCCACCGTTTGTAATATCCACCACTTCCACGGAATCTGAGAAATATCCGCCGATATATGCGCGGTTGCCACATACGGCAACGGACCGCGGCCCTCGAACAGTTAGGTTTTTCCGCGTTGTGAATTTCCGCGCAGAGTCCAGTGCCGTGTATAATATATTGGGCTTGACCGCTGCAAGCATCTTATGCAGCGAATCCAGATTCATAACATGAATTTCCTGGCTGCCCGCGGAAACCACACACAAGGTGTGTGAATCACAGGAAACACCCCACGGGTTGGCTGCCCCGGAAGATTTGCGATCCAGCAGGACAACGTCAACATAACGTTTGTTAACAATGTCAACAACACTTATAGCGTTTGCGTTAATCCATCCGCCGCTGATAACGTTAAGGGGTGTCATATTGGGCATGGAACGGATATGGCTCACATAAGCGTATTTCCCATCCTGAGACACACATATCCCGGCCAGACTCTGAGAACCATTTGTCAGATTCACATTGGCCTCAACGCTCCGGGACGCGGTATTGATAATAGTTACTGTACCTTGTGCAACGGTATCTTCATACCTGGTGTTAACATAGGGCAGAAAGTTTGCCACCACCAGACGCGCCCCGTCAGGCGTTATGGCTGCTGAAAAAGGCAAACGCAATACATGAACCGTATCTATCAGCGCTCCTGTAGATGTGTTGTATATGGAGACAAAATTCTTGAACTCATTACAGATATACAACGTTCCATTGTCAGGGCTTATTACAGGTGAACGCGCTGAATGACCGGCTGAAAAACTTTTCTCTATGGAAAAACTTCCTGTGCCCACCACAAACACCTCGCCATCCGGCCTGCGCTGGGATGAGCAGGTCACGTAAATACGATTCCCATCAGGGGAGACCACAAGCCCGGTAGGCTCTTTTGGCAACAGTACCGTGCGGCTTACTGTCCCCAAACCGGATGAAATATCCACCTCAGTCACAGAGCGGCCTGTCTGTCCTGCCACATAGAGTTTCTTGCCATCAGGAGAAGGCGCAAGCGCTGTGGGTGAAATATAGGGCGACTGTGTCAGCCCGGGAAGTTCCTGATAGGCATACAGTACATCAAACAAAAGTTGAGGTGAAACATCCGAAGCCCTCTCGCTGAAAGCAAAAGAACATGCAAGCAAATAAAAGCTTAATGTGAATAATGTTTTTTTCATAATAACAGCTCCTTTCCCCTGTTAATTTAGAACAACCATTTTAGCAGAATATAAACGCCCATTTAAGTTCATTCGTATGAGATAAACACCCGCTGTCCTGGAAAATGCAGCTTCTCGGGTATTGCAAAACAAACGGCTCGGCCCGGCAGGAAAGACCTGGTCTATCAGCGCGCCCGCGCACCTGCCGCGCACATCGAATGCCTCAACGCGAACTCTACCGGCTGATTTCAATACAAAGGAAACGGACAGCCCCTGCATTCCCGCGCGCATTTCAAGTAAACCGCTACCAAATGGCGACAAAGCTCCTCCTTCAACGCGGTTTGGCTCGCCAATGTAATGAATATCCACATGATGAGACAAAACACCCGCATTATCCAATACACTTATCCTTTGGATTTGGCTGCCGTTATATTCATACTGCATCTTGTGCGTCAGTCCCCCTGAAAGATTGAAAAAATCAACTATCCCGGCATTAGAACCCTGGCTGTAATAGCCCTGGCAGACCCGCTGTTCCTGCGGCTTGTTGAAGCGGTCATACAAATCAAAATAATTACGAGCCCCGTTTGTATGTGACAACGAATAATGATACAAATCACCGTTATCGTCCCTGATGCTCCGTTTGCCGCTTCCGTCAACTAAAATTGATTTTAGAAAATATCCCGTGCGATCGTATAATGACTGACCGATAAGCGCGCTGTCCGTATTGTAGTCATAAGTCATAAAATAAAGTAAGTTGTCCGCACGATCATAAATTTTGAGCGTGTCTATCTTTCCCTGCGCACCAACCAGGCAATAGCTCACAAGCAGCAGCAGAATTAAACAGGTCTTTTTCATTTCTCCCTCCAATGTTAATGGTTTTTCTTCAGTTTTTCCTTATTTCGTAAGTACAATCGCCTTTGTATTCACTTTTGTTCCATTTGCAAGACGGCAGATATAAATCCCGCTCGGCACCCGTTTGCCTTGACTGTTCAGCCCATTCCATAAAACCTCGTGTGTACCGGATGATTTTAATCCGTTCAACAGCGTTTTCACAAGGCGCCCCTTGGCGTCGTAAATCCGAAGCGTTACAAGACCCTTGTTTAAGAGGGTAAAACGGATGTTTGTTTCCGGGTTAAAGGGATTGGGGGTGTTTTCAAGCCTGGATTGTGCATGATGGAGCGACACCTCAGGAACCTCGGTTGAGGTGAAACCATTTTCATTGAAACAAGCTAGTCCTCGATAAAAAGTCCCAATCCACTTGTTGCCGCTATTGTCTATGGCAATAGAAGAAATATTATTATCCGTCAATCCTGAATTTGTCGTATTATAAACAGTCCATATAGTATCATTAAATTTTATCAACCCATCACCATCATAACCGGTATATGCAGTCATCCACTTGTTCCCACTATTATCTATGGCGATATAATAAACATTATTACTCGGTAATCCGGAATTTGTCGTATCATAAACCGTCCATACTGTTCCATCAAATTTTGCCAACCCTTTATTGGTCCCCATCCACTTGTTGCCTTTGTTATCTATGGCAATTGAATTAACAGAGTTATCCGGCAATCCTGAATTTGACGTGTTGTAAATCAACCAGGTTGTGTCATCAAATTTTGTCAAACCAGCTCGCGAGCTAATCCATTTATTGCCATTGCTGTCTACGGCAATTAAAAAAATTGAGTCGTATGGTAACCCTGAATTTGTGGTGTTATAAACCGTCCAGGCCGTTCCATCAAATTTAGCCAATCCGCCTCCATAAGTACCAATCCACTTGTTGCCAATATTGTCTATGGCAATCGAAGAAACATAATTCACAGGCAATCCTGAATTCTCTATGGTATATCTCGTCAGAATGGAATCATCATATTTTAACAAACCATAACGAGAACCCATCCACTTGTTGCTATTGTTGTCTATTTCAATTGCATTCCCAGCAAATAATGTTAAACAATTAACCGTCCAGATGGTACCATCAAATTTTACCAACACCCAATCCAACGTATACGGACCATAAACCTCAATCCATTTATTTCCATTATTGTCTATGGCTATTGAATTAATCATGTTGCCTGGCAATCCTGAATTTGACAAATTGTAAATAGACCAGATTGTACCATTAAATTTTGCCAAACCATCACCATTCGTACCAATCCATTTGTTGCCACTCACATCTATGTTGATGGAAGAAATGCGATTATTCCGCAATCCTGAATTTGACATGTCGTAAACTGTCCAGCTTGTGCCATCAAATTTAATAACCCCATAGTAACTAGTACCAATCCACTTATATCCGTTGTTGTCTATGGCAATTGAAGAAACAAAGCTGTACTGTGGCAATCCTGAATTTGACGTATCGTAAACCGTCCATGTGGTATCATCAAATTTTACTAATTTCCCAGAAGTAACAAACCACTTATTGCCGTTGGCCTCTATGGCTATCGAAGAAACATCATTATACGGTAACCCGGAATTTGTTGTATCATAAATGGTCCAATTAGACCCATCAAATTTTACCAACCCGCCATAAGTGCCGATCCACTTGTTACCGTTACTGTCTATGGCGACAGAATAAATATAGTTGTGAGGCAACACGGAATTTGTCGTATTATAAATTGTCCAGGCTGTACCATCAAATTTTGCCAACCCGCCATAATAAGTACCAATCCACTCGTTGCCATTTTTGTCTATGGCAATAGACTTAACATTGTTATCCGGCAACCCTGAATTTGTCTTATTATAAATAATCCATGACGTTCCATCAAATTTAACCAACCCGTTGCCAGAAGTCCCAACCCATTTATTACCATTTTTGTCTATTGCGATTGAAGTAACATAGATGTCCGGCATCCCCGAATTGGCGTGATTATAAAAATTAACCAACCCTGTTGTTTTGTCAATACGGGCAAAGCCTCCACTTGCTCCGGTTCCGGCCCAGACATAATTATCTTCAACAGCCATTGCCGAAACACTATTGCCGGACGTGTAATTCTGCCATTGTGGATATTGACAATAGGCGATTGTAGCAAATAATAAAAAGAGTAAAACAGGATAATCCAATAACCTTTTTGATAATTTGGTGTTCATGATAACGACTCCTCGGATTTTATGTTTAAACATTTACCCAACCTTATTTCGCCAACACAAGCGCCTTTGTATACACTTTTGTTCCATTTACAAGACGGCAGATATAAATCCCGCTCGGCACCCGTTTGCCTTGACTGTTCAGCCCATTCCATAAAACCTCGTGTGTACCGGATGATTTCAATCCGTTCAACAGCGTTTTCACAAGGCGCCCCTTAGCGTCGTAAATGCGCATGGTTACCAGGCTTTTGCTTGAAAGAGTAAAACGGATGTTCGTTTCCGGGTTAAAGGGGTTGGGAGTGTTTTCAAGAATTTGGTGGGTATGGCGGAGCGAAACGTCAGGAGCTTCGGTTGAGGTAAAACCATTTTCATTGAAACAAGA
>CAWHPS010000055.1:0-25291 GCA_963831235.1 uncultured Fibrobacterota bacterium | reverse complement strand
ACTGAAATAGAAATCAAGGGCAAAAAAATAAGGATTGCCGTTGCCCATGGGTCTGCCAATGTCGAGCATGTTCTTGATAAAGTGCGAATGGCCCAAAAAGCCGGAAAGGAACCGGCGTATCATTTCATAGAGGTCATGGGGCTTGTCCCGGCGGATGTATAGGTGGCGGTGGTCAGCCTTATGGTGTGACAGATGAATTCCGTTTAAAACGAGCTAATGGTATTTATCAGGATGATAAATCAAAACAGATAAGATGTTCACACGATAATCCCTTTGTGCGCTCCCTATACGGTGAATTTCTTGGCAAACCATTGAGCGAAAAAGCTGAAAAACTTTTACATACAAAGTATAAAACGCTTCCTGTTTACTGGAGGTAGGTGTCCACAATACCGGCAGCTCAAAGACAGGCGGGTGCAAAGACAAAATCAGGTCGGCCGTCCTGGCCGCCCAAACATATCCACAGCAGTAAGATAATAAAGCAAAGATTATTATTCTTGCTTCCTTTTTGAATGATTACTATATTGCTCACATGAATTATTCACTTAATGACTGCATTAACAGCCCATTTAGATACGCTGGTGGAAAATATTATGCTCGAAAGCTAATCCTGGAGCATGTTCCGCCTCACACCCATTACTTAGAAGTTTTCGCTGGTGGCGCCAGCATTTTCTTTGCAAAACATAAGTCTCCGCATAGCCAATTAAACGATATTGATGAGGAGCTTATAAATGTTTACAAAAATATTCGGGATAATCCAAAATTATTAATTGAGTTTCTTACAAGGCGCCCCTTAATAGAAGGAAGAATTCCAGCACACCTTGTTAAGGATGTAGAAATTGGAGATCCTCTTCCAGCAACAAAAGAATTACATTTTTATTTTAAAAAGGAATTTTATCCAGACAACAAATTAGAAAGAGCCGGTCGTTGGTTTTATTTAAACAGAACCTCCTATAGCGGAATTATGAACTTCCAGAACATGTATTGGGGATATGGTGATAAGTTTTCGATGCAACCAAAAAATTGGTCCGCTAACATATTACGGACAAGTCATAAATTGCAGAATGTTAAACTAACTTCTAATGATTTTGAACTTGCAATTAACAATGCCCCTGATGGATCGTTTCTATTCCTAGACCCACCTTATTTTAATGCTGACCAGGATAAATTTTATAACTGTCCATTCTCAAAAGGCGATCATTTTAGATTGGAAAAGTGCTTGCGTCAACACAATCACCGTTTACTTATATTTATAACCTATGACAATTCTACAGAAATTAGAGATCTTTATCATTGGATGGTCGAAACTCATGACCGTGAATGGAATTACTGTATTCAGAGAACCGATGACCAGAAACTAGGAACAGACAAAAAAGGGGCTCGATATAAAGGAAAAGAACTTTTTATCCTAAATTACAATGCTGCATTACTTTGCAATAGCGATATATATCAAGAAAGATTAGCACTTGCATAAACTATTGCCTACGAGATGCACGCTGTCTTCTGCTTCCAACAACATTTTCTAAAACTTTTTCAATTTCATTCATCGGTCGCCAGTTAGGATCATCAATTAATTTAACGTAAGGCGTCCTGGGAACATATCCATCTTCAGCAATATCTTTTGGTATGCAAAATCTCCAATCATTTGAGCATTTTACGCGAAGAGCCACTTTATTCTTAACGTTGTAATACTCCATAAGCATTCCGACAATTTCCGAATCGTGCACGATTTCAAGATCTTCTCCAACAGTATTACCTTCAAAAATCGCATCAAAAGGATTTGTTATCAACACATCAAAACAACCAACTGCATATCTATCATTGCTCGTTCCGGCTAATTTTATATTGCTTCGAGACCTATGACATTTTACATTAAAGTGAGGTAATGGCATTTTCCTAGACCGATTACCTCTCGACATGCTTCCTCGAACCGCACTTTTACTCTCAACCCTAAGAATTACTCCACTTCTTCTATGTGTTATGCTTACATCTTCATCTTCAGCTCCGGGTTGTGCATTTAAATTTAATTTTTGAACGCTCCAAGCCTGTTTTGGTAAGATATTGTCCAAAAGTAAATATGCATTATATTCCATTGCTTTCCCACGAATCATTGGTGTGACTTTTTAATCTTCTAGAATGTCAAAAAGGTACTGATAAGGAACTTGAAACTTATCGCAATATTCTAAAATCTTCTTTCCAAGCCCTGATAATTCTTGTTCATTCATTAGGAATACCTTTTGTAATTTTGGAAACTTTTAACTTTAAACATTTTGCGATAAGAACAAGTGTTAAAAAACTTACATTCCTTTCGCCTCGTTCCAAACCACCCAAGTATGAACGGTCAATCTCTGCTTCCAGCGCCAATCCCTCTTGCGAAAACCCTTGAGCTTTTCTTATTTTTCTAATTGTCAATCCTAAGAGGACAAGATCTTGATGCTTATTTTTCTTCATATTTTAATAAATATATACTTTATTGGGCATTTTAAGTCCACAGACTATAATACCCATACGGCCATCAAGGAATCTAAAGAATGCCACTTTTACAAAAATTTAAAATGATAAATAACAAATTACTTTAATCAATAAAGAGTGCCGCCGCTCCGAACATGGTGCGGCGGCACAGCGCCCGCCAAAGACAAAAGACAGAGCTGCCGGTGGTGACAGCACAATAGCGCCAAGCAGGTTCGCACGGGCAAAAAACAATATTATTATAGATTGTTTTGCCCATCAAATGCGGGTTCACAAAATTATGCGGAGGGTCGCTGGTCGGCGCCGTCCTCCGACAGCGCCGTCGCGCTTCTCATCCACGACCACGTCATGTCGGTCCGGCTAAGGACGGCCCTCCGTCATGGTCGTGGCCCCATAATTTTGTCAGACGGCTTTCACAGGCAAACGATTCTGCACATCGCCGCCTGCCTGCACTTTGGCTTGGCGCGTGCAGATGTACGCTGATATATTAAAAACAATTCTAATATTAACAATAACATCATGATGTGCAATGAGATATGTGATTAAGTGTACGCCATAGAGAACACTTTTTAATTTATTGTATTGCAATTTGTAATGGGAAAGATTATCTTTACATTACAATGCGAAAGAAAAAAGAATCCCCCGGTATTTTCAAGTACAATGACTATCGCAAGTTTTTGAATAATTTATTCTCATACCGTAAACAACAGAATCGACATTTTTCCTATCGCTGTTTTTCAATGAAGGCAGGGCTCTCTTCTCCAAGCGCCTTGAAAGAGGTAATAGATGGTAAAAAAGGGCTTACACAGAAAAGCGCCTTGCAGTTCGCAACTGCCTTTAATTTGAATAAGAGCGAGACGGCTTATTTTATAAACCTTGTTAATTTCAACCAGAGTACGGATACTCAGGAAAGAAATCAATATTATTTAGAGCTTATAAAACTCCAGAACATAAAAGAGGGTAAAACCCTTTCTTCAAAACAATACGAATATTATTCCAATTGGTATAACAGCGCCATACGCGAGATGGTTGGAACAATCGGATTTAAAAATGAACCAGAATGGATTGCATCGCGACTAAATCCAACAGTGACACCTGCGGAGGCAAGAAAATCCGTGGAACTGCTTGTTTCACTTGGTCTTTTGAAAAAAAATGAGGACAATACATTACAGCAGGATTCCGCAAAGCTTGAGATTGACCCTGATGTCACATCTCTTTCAATCAGAAATTTCAACAGCAGGATGGTTGATTTGGGCAGGGAAGCAATAGAACGTCATCCACAAGACAAACGAGAGGTAAGCGGGCTTACTCTTGGAGTGTCAAAAGAATGCGCGAACGAGATAAAGGTCATGGTAAGGGAATTCAAGAAACAGGTCTTGAACTATGCTGTCAACGATAAAAGAGCTTCGGAAGAGGTTTATCAGCTGAATTTTCAACTTTTCCCATTGACAGACGACAAGGCGGCCTGATATGAATAAAGTAATTTATGCCCTTTTAGTGATTGCGCTTTTTGTCCTTTCATGCTCTCAGGGGACAAAGGTTGTGGGCACGGGTTCGGAATCGCCGAATGCGCTTACAGGCAGGGTGCTGGATAATACATCACCCATTATTCCATCTCGTTATTCAGGCACAGAAGGCGCAGTTGTAAGTCTTTACTCAATAACCGAAACTTTTGATTCGACAAACAGGATACTTTATGACTGGTCAAAGACTGATTCGTCAACAACTGATAGTGAAGGTGAATTCTGCTTCAAGGAGCCGAATGTCGGTTATTACAGTATTATCATTCAACAGGGAAACAAAAAGGCCTTTTCAGGATATTTCAGAATAATATCGAGGGACACCCTTCTTGACCTCGGAGAAATTATACTTGAACAAACACTTAATGTCAAGGGCACCATCAAGGATACCAGTGTTGCCGCGAATCTTTTCCAGCTTGGACTTGTCGGGACGCCTTTTATTGATACGTGCAATGTTTCAGGCGGGTTCACTTTTGACAGTATCCCAAAGGGTTTTATGAATTTTGATATAAGGCAGTTGCAAATGGAGAAGGCAATCAACAGTATTTTTTACACTAGTGCTGATATGAGAAGCCTGACACATGACACTACCAACAGTGATTTGGTCAATGTTTTCACGCGGGCTTCACACCTGGCTACATGGCCGGTTGATTCCACTGTTGTGGAAACGTCGCCAAACAAAACAAAGCTGACAGTGAATCATTATACAATTGAGTATACATCAACCATCAACCAATAACAAATGGAGGTCTCATGAAGTCCCTAATTATCATCGCTGTATTGACGTTCGCTGCTTTCAGCCAAACAAAGCTTATTGACCCCAACTATCTTTCAAGTCCGGCAGTAACTTTTTATGACAATGGAACCCTGCCGGTAATAAGAGGAACACCCACTGTTGGCAAGGAAGTGGGGCTTAATGTAAGCGGGTACAATATTGTAGGGTATCGTTTTTCCGGAGATTCATTGGTTTTATCCGCAGAGCCGACACCTGTTAATCCGATTCCGATACCCGGACCTATAACTGAATTGGTTGTCAAGCCGATTGTATTTGCAAATGATACATCTGTCAGCCCAACTATTGCCACTGTACTGAATGTGTATTTGAAAACATATAATGGCCTGATAATGAAACCATTGGCAATAGTTCGTCCAATTGATGATTCGATAATTACGCTTTTGGGTCAAGTACGCATATTCCCAGACATAAAGACTACTCCTGTTTTTCCTATAGCAGGGGATTCAACAGAACTTCAGCTTGTTATGGGTTATACATCAGCGCATCCATCCTGTGGCCCTTATTACGGAGTATCCTATAAGGTTGAGAATGATTCAATCTTCCTTACTTATACGGAAATAGTCCGGGATATGGTGTGCCTGATGATGGCCATTATTCCCCCACGTCCTTATGGCCCTTCTTTTACAATAGACAAGCTTAAAGCCGGAACTTATACCCTTATAATGGAAGACTCTGTTAATGTTGGAACAATGCAGGTTAGCAATCCTTTGATGGTAACAGGTTCTGTTACGGTCATGAAGGATCCACGTACAAAAGAAATGACAAGGCCTGTGCCAAAAGCGGTTGTTACAGCTGTTGAGTTAAATCCATGTTCATGGTATATCGATAGAGGAATTGTTTATGATACACTATTTGACACAACCGATGCTTTAGGCTCATTTAAATTAATGCTTCCTTATAATGGGTCTGATTTTCTTGTAACCGTCACCAAAGAGGGATATTATCCTCAATCGGTTTGTACAAAGTCTTATCCTGTAATGGAGGGGGATTACTCAGGACAGGAGTATATAAAGGAACAGTTATCTTTTGAACTGCTTGATACTGCAAAGACCGCATCGGACAGCCTCACGGTTCTTGTAACAATGAAAGGGGTACCTGTTGAAAGCGCATATGTTAATCTTTCAGAAGGAAGGGCTCTTTTTTACTGCATAATGGTTGATATGGCATACTCTGCATCTGAAGCCATGTCCATGGCAGGTTCTTTAACCGGCAAGGACGGCCGCTTTGTTATAAAGGATTTGTCACTGAACCCGTTTATTGACTATTACTATGATATTTATAATGTTAATATTATTGAAGGCCGCAAATCAGGGATTTTTCGTATGAATGCTTATGTTGACAATCTGCTTCATATTGAACTCGGAGCTGCTGCTGTTGAAGCAAAACCCGCTTCTTCAATAACCGGAAATCTTTCCATTCAGCCGAACCCATTCAATTCAGAAACTCGGATTGTCCTTGGTTCTTCCGTAAAGCGGGCGGATCTGCGTATTTATGATGTGTCAGGAAGAATGGTCCAGTCGTTTATGAATGTCAAGGCAAAGAATCTGGTTTGGAATGCGAAAGGTATGCCGAGCGGAATATATCTGCTAAAGGCAAAATTGGATAGTAAAATATATACGAAGAAGCTGTTTGTGCAAAGATAAGAAACCCATCCCCTGTCCCCTTCCCTTTTTCTTAGGGGAAAAAGGGAAGGGGAAATAAAACTTGAAGCAAAGGAGAAGAATCATGAGAAAGATTATGTCAGCAGGACTTATTATGGGACTTTTGTCCTTAAGTCTGTATGCTTATGGTTATGTCCGAGTCGGCAATGTACGTGAATCCTGGAGAACATGGGAAGGTAAAATCGATACCATGAAGGTGAACATCGTGGAACAGAACCTGATGTGCAGGGTATGGCAGGAAATGACTATCAGAGATCCCTTGCCGGACAGTTCAGCGAAAGGTGATTCCCTGGAGATACAGGTGTATTTACGTCTTCCTGAAAACAGCGCTGTTGATTCCCTGCACTTGTGGATAGACGGCAAGCCTGTACCGGGACTACTCATGTCCGCTTCTTCTGCAACTGCCATATATGAAAGTATTGTCAAGCGCAGAAAAGATCCTGCCATCCTGACCACTTATGGCGGGAATGACTATTATCTGCGGATTTTCCCTGTGATGCCAGGCCAAAGCAGAAAGGTACGAATCGGTTACCACTGCCCCATGAATTCCCGCTCCGCTTCAAAGAACATCCGTTTGCCAATGGACTATGCGGACACCGTTGGCCGTTTCAATATTACTGTCCAGACCAGCCAGACAAGGCAAGGTGCTAACGTGGATGAACCTAAATTGACATTAGGCCCCTGTTATCTTAACGGTCCGGATTGTATTGTGAAAGCCTATGCCAACAACCTCGCTTTCCCCCAAAACTACCTGCAGGTTTCATGGGGGCCATGGCCTTTAGACAACAACATCTCCAGTTGTTATTCAACTGACAAGAATGGGATGGGCTACTTCTCTCTGTTGCTTGACCCCTTTTCCCTGCTTGGAATGAAAAACCGCGCTAATATCAGCCTCTCGATTGCCTGGACGCCTTCCATGATAGAAACATGGTATAGAAACACATCTTATACCTCAACATATTCTGAGTATTTTGAAGGCGAACGCAGGGCATTGAGGGATTTCATAAGCAACAATCTGCAACAGAACGACAAATTTACATTATGCTATGCTGGACCCACCCTCATGAGTTTTTCAAAAGACTTAGTCCCTGCCACGACTACAAACAAACAAGCAGCGTCTGCTTTTATTGATGCCTGCCAGCCCATATACTATGATTATTCATATACATATTATTATGATGCGGCAGGTGTCTATCATTACAAGCCAAACCCTCCGCCTCCTGGCCGGAACTGGCTTGGCGCACTGTATCATGCTTTTGAAAGTTTCCAGTCAACAGACCTGCAGCCCGTGGTACTGGTACTCGACAAAGGCAATCCTTACTGGTACAGCGAAACCAGGCCAACGGTTAATGCACTGGATTCCACAACAGCCACAATATGTCTTAAAAACAAACATGGCGCACTCATGTATGTTATTACAAGCTATTCCAGGCTTGCGCTCTATAAAAAACTCATTAACCGTTTTGGCGGTCGTGTTGTTCAGTCCTGGTCCGGGGACGACATGGATGCAAGGTTGTCAGACCTTACGCCCGATATATTCTCCGTGCCTCTGACCTCGCTTACCATTCAGGTTGCTTCGTCAAATGGAAGCCCATGTCTTGACGTGCTTGGAATTCCTCAATCGCGGATACCCTGGAACAGCCGCATCCTGCTTTCAGGCAGGACAGTGCTGACTGATATGCTGGCCGTTACCCTGGCCGGAGAATCCAACGGTGCCTATGTTTCAGCCTCAAAAAGTGTGCAGGTGACTGCGACGCCTGATGCTTCACCTGAAAAGATATGGGCAATTAACAAGGTCAATTCAGCATCTTATTATTATTACTACGGCTATTACGGCAATGACGCTGATGAAATGGTGGCCTTCAGCCTTAAGCATAATGTGCTTACACGTTATACTGCGCTTCTCGCGCTGGAACCTGGCATGGATACGGCTTTCTCCGGTTCTGAACAAAGCAGCAATAGTTGGGGAATTACCGCTACAAGGGGCCTTGATAATGTTGCCGCCTTTTCAGAAGCGACAGGTAGTTTTTCAAGTGGAGAAACGGATTTTCCTGATATCAACAAGGTGGAAAATGCAACTATACCCGGCAAAGCACTGCTGCTTTCCGTGACTCCTAATCCATTCAGTGTGTTAACGCAAATTTCCATTAATCCTGGAGAAAACGCAGTCGGTCAGGTTGTTATGGCTATCTATGATATCAATGGAAAGAAGATTTATGCCTTCAAGACCCGTAAAAACCAGGCCGGTCAGTTTACCGTGGCATGGAATGGATGCAATGCACAGGGCAAACGCATGCCGCAGGGAGTTTATCTGCTCAAAGTTGAGATGGGCAGTAAGGTATTGACGCAGAAAATTGTGCTGATGTAAAGATGACCCCCAATGCTATTGAATTAAGGTTGACATATGACATCCAGACAAGATAAAGCTGAAGAACTTTGCTCACTTGCGGGTGACCCATCCCCCTTTCCCCCTTCCCTACAGGTAAGGAAGGGGGTTAATACGTTTTTGTTTCCCAATACGTTTTTGTTCCCCTCACTACTCGTAGGGAGGGGAAAGAAGGGGTGGGAGCAGCCGACAAGGCTGC
Source organism: uncultured Fibrobacterota bacterium (assembly GCA_963831235.1). Lineage (GTDB taxonomy): Bacteria > Fibrobacterota > OXYB2-FULL-49-7 > OXYB2-FULL-49-7 > JAEUSG01 > CAWHPS01. The sequence goes on along the minus strand of CAWHPS010000055.1, from coordinate 16,263 downwards.
AATCCAGTTGGTGGAAGTCCAACCGTGTCAATTGCCCATGTCGGACACGTAGCGATACCACACCTCTGTGCAGGCAACCATCAGAGGAATGCGTGGTGTAAACGGCCTGGCCGCCCAGCTTGGATAAAGCTGAGGTGGGAGCAACCTGGAGGTCTAGCGAGTGTAGGAGCTTGAAGATGAACGAATGACTGCAGTCCCGAAATACCTCCCCTTGCCGAAGTTGCATGGCAAGGATAAGTTTTGTGCGCTGAACGTATCACCCCGAACGTGAAGCCGATGCTCCTTGCAAAGAAGTGGGTAAATGCAGCAAGGAGGCACAACGGGATACGGGTCCATGCGCCTACACAAGGATTGCAGAAATAATGTCGGGAAGGTCTCATGTTCAGCAGGGGCGGCAGCAACCTGCAAAGACCATCCTTATAGGAAGAAAAAGGGTGGAGAACAAGAGACTGGCGCATGAGCCAGTATGAGCTAAGAACGGAAGGTAACACTTCCATAGCAAAGGGGCTCTGGGCACTTGGCGGTCACTGGGACTATATGGATGTCCAGACACAGAGCTGGATAAGCATCCATAAAGAGCAGTGGCGAGGAAATAAGTAAACCATGCAAGACTTGGTGTATGTGTGCCGACACTTAAGCCGAGACAAAAGATGGGAAGGCTTATGACCGGAAAATATAAGGTGAGCCAAGGTCAGAACCGGACTCGGGAAAACCAACCGTCCGGGATCGCAGGGAGGCTTTATGAAACGTGACGATGGGAGTCGTGCTGAGGCCCACAGCGAAAGTTTGTGGAAAAGCCAACGAACCCTAATGTGCGCGCGCGTAAACTCTATCCCGACGGTCACCCGTGAACAACCCGAATTCTTCAACTATTTAGCATCAGTCAATTTTAAGTCAACGGTATTGCCCCCAACCCCTTCCCTTTTTCTTGGTGAAAAGGAGAAGGGGAGAGAAGACTATTAAAAAAAAGGAGACGCTTATGAAAACCGCAGTCCTCATCGTTATTGCAACACTGCTGATTGGTGAAAGCCTTTCAGCCCAAACCAGTACGCCGCCACGCTGGTCTGGTTACAACTATCCGTCAATCAGCTTTTTGCCTCTTGATTACCATCCTGTCCTGTCATCTCCGCCACCAACGGTAATTGACACAACCATGCTCTATTTTTCCTTTTCAGGAATTGAGGGGGGCTATGTTTCTTTCGCGGAAGTTAAGGGTGATTCATTTATTATTGAGGTTGGCTCGGGCATCAATATGGATGCAAAAGTCTCTCCAGATTACACAAGTGCAGGTTATAAGTTCGTCTTTGACAAGGCTATGGTGTATAAGGCTTATCTGCGGCAGAACGTGGAATGTTTCGCCGCACCATGTCCTCCCATTTTGACTTATCTTGGAGATTTCCGCATACTGCCGAAGATTACAACTACGCCCTCTCCGTTGCTTGCAGGCGATTCAGCCAAAGTACAACTTCTTATAGCATTCAAATATTACGAACATACATCCGTCGAATGTTTTCCTATGTATGATACAAAGGTTAGAATAGAAGACAGCCTGATTTATTTGAGTTATATTCAGCAAGATTATCAGAATTGCTTATATCTCGCGTTGCCTGATCCAAATTCCGGTTTAGAATTGCCCAGCTTTCTTAAATCATATAAACCATCTTTTGATTTGGGCATACTGCCGGCTGGTACGTATCAGCTGATGATCGAGGATTCCATTAAAGCCGGCACAATAACCGTCTATAACGTCATCAATGTCAGCGGTTATGCACGGCCGATGAGCAACCCTATGTTGGATTACATGCCGCCGCCAATTCCGGACGCCAGAATTTTCGCTACGCTAGCGCCTCAATGCCCTAACCCATGGGGATATCGAACCGACAAACCTGTCATAGATACCATCTGGACAACAACTGGCTCCGAAGGTCGTTTCTCGCTTGTAATTCCAAATACGGGAGATGAGTTTGAAGTCACAGCTCAAGCCAAGGGATACTTGCCGCAAACAGTCTTTACCGGCAATTATGCTCTGTCAAAATCCAATCCACCGCAGATGTTTCTTTCCTATGAATTGATTCCTGAAGGAGGAAAAGACTCGGTTAACCTAGTGGCTAAAGTTACAAACCACGGGGTTCCCGTGGAAAGCGTTTCCGTGAGTCTTTCGGGTGGAAGAGAACTACTTCCCTGCCCTATGTATTTAGCCAAATCGTCTTATGCAGGCAGCTACACTGGTAAAGATGGAACTATCCTTTTAACCGGCCTCGCGCTTTCGCCCTATATTGACTATGTCTGGAGCGCATACGACTACAAGAATGGCTTGAGCAAATCCGGTCTGGTGCGACTGAATAGTTTCCTTGACCCTGATACCCTACTTATTGAATTCAACGGAACTCCGGTTGAGAAACAGATTGCTTTTCCCTTGGCAGGGCAGATACTTGTCTTACCCAACCCATGCAACAAGCCCTCTATTAAACTCTCCTTTATAAATCCAGGCCAATCCGCACGGCTTATGATCTATGATATCAACGGACGAAGGGTGGCGGATTTCAGGAACATCAAAGATAACAGTGTCAATTGGAATGCCGGCAATCTGGGAAGCGGGGTTTACATTGTGAAGGCCGCTATTGGTAAAACAATGTTGACGAGGACGCTTTTATTACAGAAGTAACCACACACAAAACCTAATGGAGACTATTTTATGAAGACACGAAACAGCGCTACAAGAAAAAATCTAATGCTGCTTATCTTATCATGGTTCCTTGCTTTCTTTTTCATTACATGTACAAAAGACAACCCGACAGGTGTTACCAAGACGAACGGCAACACCGATACAAAGATCGTTGGCACCGTCATTCAGTCCGATGCGAATGCCAAGGTGTTTCTAACTCAGGGAAGGCCACTGGACAGCACAAGCTCCGCGGTATCCGATGGCCAGTTTGAATTCAACAATCTTCAGCCGGGAAACTACGTCATAAAAATTATTGCGCAAGACTATGATACCTTTTACATCAACGCAATCGTTGATGAAGGCAAGTCCATTTATGTAGGTGCTGTATTTCTCGCCCATAAATTATCCCTTGATCCGATATCCCATTTTGAAGATTCCATTCCATCTGTTTTTGATCACTACCCAAAGGATAAGTTTGAAATTCTCTTTAACCCTTACACGTATTATACAGGTTCCGATCCTTCCCGGCTCTGTATTTCTTTCAGCTTCGATCGTCCCATGGATAGGGAAAGCGTAAGAAAAGCGCTTAAGATTGATCCACCTGTACAAGGTTATTTTGTCTGGAGCCAGAACAGGCAGACCTACACTGTCCCGCAATCCTATGGAAACTATGCCTGGACCGGTGCGGCGCTGATGGCTTCTGATGCAAGCCGTTTTTACATACCCCAGGCGCCAGCTGAAATCACAACATACAACACGGTGCAATCATTTACCTATTATTTCAACATGTCTGACAGTTATACCGATACGACATACACTATCACACTTTCAATGGATGCCAAAGACACCGGCGGCGTGCCGTTGGATTCCGTGCATACCTATTCGTTCAGAACCGTCCAATCAGCCGTGGCCTATGATGATGTGGAAATGGATCCTCATCATGGCGAAGATTATGTGGACCTGTTTCGAAACCAGGGCATTACCATTACGTTTCCGAAAAGAATGAACCAGGCCTCGGTGGAAAACCATTTCACCCTTGTCCCTGCTGATGCCAACGCTATCCTGCTCTGGCAGGATTACAATAAGTTAGTTGTTCTAACCTCTGGGCGGATACTGGTTCCAGACACTACGTATATCCTCACCCTTGATTCAGCATCAATGGATGCTGACGGCCAGCCTCTTGGTGAAACCAAGGTGCTGAACTTTTCAACACGCAGCATCATGGTGAAAAGCACGGTTCCTGATTACGGGGACATGATGGTGTCGCCAAGTGCAACATTGACTATAACCTTCAACACATATATGGACAAGAACAGCTTTACTAACAGGATATTCCTGGTATCCGGCGGTAATGATACCATCAGCGGAACTGTTGACTATTATCATTATACTATAGGCTATGATACAGTGTGGGAGAAGGAACAGATCATGTTTGATCCGGCAAGCCTGTTAAAGTCTGATGAAAAATATACGCTTTATATTGGGCTTGGAGTAACGGATCGACTTGGTTACCCGATGCGTAAAGATTATAAGTTGGTGTTTGTGACCATGCCGTAATGTGGGTGCTTATAACTTATGGGGCATCGTGCTTTTTTATGGATACCTACTATATGTTGGATAAAACCATTTATCAAATTACCAAACCCATCCCTGCCCTTCCCTTTTTCTTGGGGGAAAAAGGGAAGGGTTCTGAAAGATGTAAAAAAATATCCATATTTGTTTTTAATCTTTACTCCCCCTTCCATTTTTCCCTTAAGAAAAAGGGAAGGGGGTCGGGGGGATGGGTTTCCATTATGATGTTAAGCTTCTTAAATACAATTGGTTGTGTGTACCCACTAAAACATGCGACGCGCCTAACTTATTTTGATATACCTGATATCTCAGGCAACAGGCAGGGGGCCTGCGGCAACAAGCTTTTTTAGCCGTGAATCAACCGTAAGATTCAGTCCCTCAAGGGAGCGGGCCCCAAGCAGCAGAAGATCTCCTTCTTCTGCGAACACGACTTCGTCTATTGTAAACGCTTCACACACCCGGATAATGGCAAAACCTACATTCCTTGTTATATGGGTACCGTTGGCCATAACAAATGAAATGTCCTTTTTCTCACGTTTGATTTTGATTTTCTCAAGTGAATGGGCAGGAACCCAGGTGTACTCGCTGCCCGTGTCAACCAGCGTTTTGACAAGTCTGAAATGCCTTGAACGATCTGAAGGGTTTTCTATTCCACAACCCACATAAAATGTTCCCATGCGTCACACACCTTTGAACAAACTTTTTAAAATATAATTATTAAGATCTACTGTAAACCTGTTTTACTTAACGCATCGGCTGTTGATATTAAGCGTACGATCAGCCTTTGATGCGGCGCGGTCATCGTGCGTCACAAGGAGCACGGAACCGCCGGAATCGGCAAATTCCCGGAAATAGCCGAGCACAAGATCGGCATTGTCAGTATCAAGATTGCCGGTGGGTTCGTCAGCCAGTATAAGCTTCGGTTCGTTTACGAGTGCCCTTGCAAGGGCTGTCCGCTGGCGCTCTCCGGTTGATAGCTGAGAAGGGTAATGGTGCTTGCGATCCAAAAGGCCGAACCTGTCAAGCAGTTCAAGTTCGCGATCTTTGCCCTCTTTATTGCCTTTGGCAAAAGCCGCATTGATGTTTTGCGATACGGTAAGATATGGTATAAGATGAAACTCCTGGAAAACAAAACCAATATTTTTTCCCCTGAAAGAGGCCATTTCATCGGGCTTAAGCCTGGTCAGGTCAGTGCCGTCAACACTGACTACGCCCTTGTCAGCCTGTATCAACCCTCCTGAAATAAGCAAAAGTGTTGACTTGCCGCAACCAGATGGACCGCGCAATGCAGCGAACTCTCCTTTAGCCACTGTAAACGACACATTCTCCAGAATCTGGAGACATGATCCGTTTTTATTATAGCTCTTCCATATATTGGTTGCTGTCAGCAATGTAATCACTCCTGTCTTAAGACAATTGCCGGGTCCTGGTTAACCGCAATGAGTGCGGGCAGCCATGACGCAGCGGCTGATAATATAACAGTACCTGCAAATATGCACAAAGCAAAAAGCGGATTGATTATGGCATGGAGCGAAAATATTTCATGCGCTGATGTGAATTTGTAATAAGTAAAAATTATGCCCGCAATGCAACCTGCAATACCACCGGTTGCGCCAATGAAAACCGCGCGTAGAATAAAGATGGCGAGGATTTTTCCTGAGCTGAATCCGATGGACCTGAAAATACCGATTTCCACACGGCGTTCGCGCACATTTGAATAAGCCATGAGCCCTACGGAAACAGCAGTTGCGGCCAGGAGCAGCAAAAGAAATATACTGAAGAAAGCGTCCTTTTCAGACCGCATCCTGCTGCGGTTGTCCTTTTCAGATTCAAGCGAGGCTTTTGCATAGTCAGCGGCCTTTTTACGCGCTTCGGCGCGTGTTAGGGCCTGTGATGCGAATTCAATTACTTTGGTGTGCGGCAGAATACCCGCGAGTTCCTTGCGGACTATGTCAAGTTTTGCCATTGCGCAAGAGCATTCGAGCGCCATGATTCCATTTATAAGACCAGGCATATGCATCATTTCCTGGGCTTCGCTTAAGTTTATCCAGGCTGTAATATCGTCCTTGGTCCCGCGCTCAGGGTAACATCCGGCCACCTTGAACGATTTCCCCATGAGCTTAATGATGTCGCCTTTTTTAATTTTATTACTTGAGGAAAGTTCGAACCCCAGCATTATTGAACCCTTTTGAACCGGATCCAATAATGATTTTTTTGCATCGCTTGCGGCAATAGGTATTTCACCGCGTGTGCCGACAAGTATGATTGACCGCTTTTTTTCCGGCCATTTGACTTTTTGCTGTAACACCGGCAACAGGTGCTGAATGGTGACAATTCTGCTTCTTGCAAGCGTATCAGCATACCATTCGGGCATTGTTTTGCTTGCAAAGTCATTGGTGTAAAGATCCGTCATGTCCTGGTTTTCAGGGAGGATCATTATATTAAAACCCATTTTAAGCGTGATTCTCCTGTATTCATCTTCAAGCGCGGCATTTTCTTTTATGACCAAAGCCTGTTTTTCCGCAATAAGACGTTCGGTTCTGGTATCAAAAAGTTTTAAAAGACCGAAACATGAAATTATTGCCCCGGCTGCTATTGCAATCGCAAGCCAGGACATGAATGAATTAAGTTTGCGGTATAGTAATTCTTTTATGACCATTGCCTGTATGGGCATTTAAAGCTCCTGAAAAAGGATCACTTTTTCTTTGAACGGAAATAAAGTCCGGCAATTACCGAAATAACTATTATAATAATCAGCCCTGCAAAAAGAGCCAGATAAAGCTTTGAGCCCTTAAAAGAGATACCTTCTTTAACAAGTGGTTCCGGTTTTTTTTGAACACCTGAATCGAGGTCATTGTTATTAGTAGTTGACTCAGAAGATTTTACGGATGGAAGAGGGACACTGGATAACCCCGCAAGTTTTGGAAGCTGCAAATCTTCGGGCTTGACAGGTTCGAGCGATGCATCTTTATCCGGTGCAAGGTTTCTCCAGTTGTTTCGTATAATAAGATCAAATCCTGGGTTCATTTCCTTTATTTCACATGAACACATTCCGACCATGAATGAACAAATCTGTTGAATGCCTGAGGGGGTCAGTTTATCGAACCGGATAACCTCCCAAACAGCGTCCCTGGCCAAATACCGGGAAAATGAACGCATCTTTTTTTCCTGATCCGAAGTCGGGAAAACCTTTACGGAGGGTCTGTAGCAGCACATACTCATCCGGATTGGATTTGGAAATGGATATGATTGAAAAGTCAATTCTAAGTTTTGGACCTCTTCTCTCATCAAACCAATCAGGTTTCATTTCTTTTGTTATTACCGGCAAACGTAACTTTGCTTTCAACACGGAAAATTCCATTGAAAGCATCTGTCTTGCCCCAATGTCTTTTGCCTTATCCCCGCTTTCAACAAACAAAAATACGGCTGTTGTACCGGTCATAAGCCTGCTGGCAAGTTCATTTAATGTGGGTGAATGTGTTATCTGCATTGCCAGTTGTGATGTCAGGGTTGCGGAAAGAAATTCTCCCTGGACGCTTGATCCGCCTGGAAAGCAGAGCGTTAAAGAAGGAAGCTTTTTACCTTTGTTTTTATTTATCAAATTGCGGATCGCAGGATTATTCTGTTTCTTATTGATGTCCACTAATACTGGTGATATATTGCACCGACTTGTTGCGGTTGAGGCTTCCCGCAGAATATTAAAGGCATCCTTTGCATCACCTGTAAGTTCGCCCTGGCTGAATATATAGCATGGAAAATTTGCTGCATCCCATCGCTCAAGCGCGTAGCGGAAAACAGGGACAACGCATGCGATGATTGATGTTGAGAGGAAAGCAAAAAACAGGAATAACAGTCGTGTTTTATTATTCATAATGTCCCTCGGAAAATTAAAGTTAATTGTTAAATAAAATAGTATTCCTCAATTGTAATTACAAGATGGCCTTTTCTGTTTTTTTTCTTTCTTTGCAGACAAGCAGAATGTATATTTCATAATATACTTTATATACTTTATACTTTCATGCCGGATAATATGAACATTGGAGGAATCATGTATAGATACCTGGTATTCCTTTTATTGTTTTCATGCTTTTGCCTGACAAGTGCACAAGACAAAATAGACACGCTTAAGATTTATGACCGTGCGGACAATCTGCTGTACTACCTTACTTATGACTACGGTACGGACAGTGTGCTAATCGGCCAGTCGTTATACGACCGCACCGGATATTTCTTGAAGTCCATTAAAGTGGATGCAAGCAACAAGCGTAGCTTCAGAGACGATAACGGTGATTTGTACCATTATTCCCTATCCAGAAAAGAAGGGGCCAGGAATTATTTTGATTTGTATGATCGTTTCAACAAGCCCTTGGAACAGCGGGTTTATCAGGGTTACTCGGATCAGGGTGCAACAGCCGGTCTTGTTGAGTTCTTCAATCTTTCGGGTGGACTGACGCATAAAATGGAGTATGTGTATAACGGCAGTCGAATTGATAGGATAAATGTTCTGGGTAACACAGGCGTGATGTCTCATCATGTGGATGTGCATTACATTGGCGGGCCGATTCGAGTTGAAGAGGGCGATGCGTCGCACTTAGGTGATGGTCTGCTTGCGATGCAGGCGGGGTTTAATGGCATATCAGCTTCATTTGTATTGAAATCAGTCGGAAGAGTGCGCATAGATGCGTATGACATACGTGGCAGACATGCAGGGGTGCTTATAGACAGGGTCTTTCCAGCCGGGCCCAGCCGTTTGTTTTTTAACACAAGCGGCCTTGCTTTTTTGAGGAGCGCCGGCGTTTATCTTGTCAGGATGGATTTGAAAGGGCGTTTGTATTACACAAAGATGATCGTTCTTGACTAATAGAATAGGGAGTTGTCATTATGAAAAACACCTTAATTATATTCAGCCTTAATTTGCTGGCCATTTCCTTTGCCTTCAGCGAAAGCGCTTCAGATGTCTCCCCACAGCTTTTGTTTGATGTCTTATACGCTTATCAGGAGCTTCCAGGGCTTACCCAGTCGCCTTATATTTCTCCTACGGCGCTTACGCCTTCTCCGGATGGGAAAAAACTTTATGTGGCAGGCAATACCGGCCGATGTGTTACGGAGTTGGATATTTCGTCCGGTTTGGGGACAGTAAGCCGCACTGTACTATTGCCCAAGGAGCCTACCGGACTTACAGTTTCACCTGACGGTAACCGTATTTATGTTACCTGCTCATCCCAGCGCAGGCCGGATGGCGAGGTGTTTGTGGTGGGCACAGGAAGTTTTTCCATAGAAAAAAGTTTCCTGGCCGGTCATTCCGCTCGTTCGCCAATAATAAGCCCTGACAATGGGACACTGTATATCTGTAACGAGTTCAAGAACTTTGTATCAGTTTATAACACATCAACCGGGGCGCTTTTAGATACGGTCCCTGTATTGCGTTCGCCTTTTTCAGCCGCTCTGACGCCTGACGGGGCGCATCTGGTGGTGGCGAATTTTCTGCCGTATGTGTTGACCAGGTACGAAGACTCCATTGCACAGGGGACAGTAACGATTATTAATACGACAACCCGGAGCGTTGAAGCGAATGTGAATCTGACAAACGGATCACAGAGTCTGGCCGGGATTTGCGTGTCCCAGGATGGAAAGTATGCCTATGTGAGCCATATCCGATCAATGTCCAATATGACGCCACTCAACGTCATCAGCGGCGGGTGGATTAACGCGAATGCCATAAGTGTTGTTGACATAGTAAACAAACGTAATGTTGACGTTGTTCTGCTCGACCGCGCTTATTCCGGTGCGGCCAACCCGTGGGGAGTGTCCTGCGATGCACATACCCTGTGCGTTGTTTCTGCCGGTAGCCAGGAAATCCATGTGATGAAGCTGGATACCATGCATCAGAAGCTTGCAGTAGTAGCCCAGCCCAGCGAATTGTGGAAGGACTTGTCATTCGCACAGAAATTCACAACACGAAGAGGCCTCACAGTAAGAGGGCCGCGGTCTGTTGCCATAAGCGGCACCCGCGCTTATGTTGGCGGATATTTTTCGGATTCGGTTGAAGTGGTTGACATATCAAATGGCAGCGCCCGTCTTCTCGGAAGCCTCCCCTTGGGGCCTGCGAGGCCGTGGAACAGTGTGCGCAGCGGCGAGTATAATTTTTGCGACGCCACCAAAATGTGTCAGGAACGCTGGCAAAGCTGTACCTCCTGTCACCCCTCTGGCCGCACGGACGCGCTGAAGTGGGATCTGGCCAATGATGGTGACGGCAATTTCAAGAATGACAAAAGTCTTCTTTACGCGCATATCACGCCTCCCTGTATGTGGACCGGAGTCCGTCTTACAGGGGAGATTGCGACGAGAGCTGGTGTGTATTATATTTTAATGATTGATCCCGCATCCGTGGAGACAGAAGCCGCAGCCATTGATGAATACCTTAAGAGTGAACGCCATGTTGCAAGCCCTTTCCTGGAAAGAGGCAGGTTGAGCACGGCCGCCAAACGGGGCAAAACGGCTTTTACAAAGTTTGGCTGCAATGGCTGCCATGTTCCTGAAACCTATTATACTGACATGCAGCTTTATCCCGGGTTGAAAAGTTCGAATGACATCGGTAAATGGGATGGTAACTGGGACACTCCAACCCTGATTGAGACCTGGCGCACAGCCCCTTATTTGCATGACGGCCGGTATCTTGACATGATAGAAATATTCAAGGGTCCTGAAAAACACGAGATATTCAAGTATATCACAACACAGGAACTGGATGATTTGCTTGTTTTTGTAAAGTCATTGTAATATAACAAAAGGAGTGTTTTTATGAGAACAGGAAGTGTTGCTTTCATCTGCATTTTAATCACTCTTGTTTCTTCGGCTTTCTGTGAGGATACAGACAAACCCGTATGGGAAATTACGGGCTGGGGCTGGATGACACAGGGACAGATAGTGCGCAGCGCTTATAACGACAAGTTTAGTCCCAATACGTATTCTGGCGACACTATTGCCCCCAAAGGAAAATCTTTATACGGGGAAAACTATTTTGAATATGATTTCAGCCATGCATGGTTAAACGACATTGATGCCGGTATCAGGGCTACATGTCAACTGGGGCCTCGCAGTAAAATGTGCATTAATGTGGGGATGGACATGCGTTTTAACACGGTGATCGCAAAAGATGCTTCTGTTGAGAAAGTAGGTTCTTTTTCCAAAACTGTGCGTCCTGTAATTCTGGAGTCGTCCGTATCAACGAACTGGATGAATATGGCTTGGCTGAAGTTGGACAGTAAAGCCGGGTATTTTTCCTACAAATACAATCCAGAAGCGCAGAATTTGGGAGAGTACCTTTTCCGTAGTAATGTTTATCCTAACATTTTAGTGTCAGGTTTTGAGATCGCGGACAAGGCCAAGGTGATGGGCTTCAAGGGACATGCTGTTCTTTGGGATCGTCTGGAACAGGATATTTTTCTGACAAGTGAAAGCGAAATGTATCCAACTTATGATTTCAGTCTGTCCTATCTTTTGCGGGCACAGCCAGTTTCCTGCCTTGACATGGGCGCTGGTGTAAGTTTTTCGCGTTTGTTCCCGGTAAACGAAAACCGGACAACACCAGGGTCGAACAGCAAAGCCTTTAAATCCGGTTATGACAGATTTTTTGCCCGATCCGTGGATACGATATCAGGCGACACGACGCTTTATACTTTTCAGGGAACCAAGCTTATGGCGCGGCTGACTTTTGATCCCAAGAAGTTGTTACCTATGCCCTTCCTGGGAAGTGCGGATCTGAAAATTTATGGAGAAATCGCTCTTTTGGGGGTTAAAAATTATCCTCTCTATTATGAAAAGCGAAGTGAGCGGATGCCGGTAATGGCAGGTATCAATATGCCTACGTTCAAGCTTTTGGATGTGCTCTCTGTTGAGCTTGAATGGTATAAAAGTCCTTTTCCTAATTCTTCCCGATTTATATGGGAGGATCGTTCTCCCATACCTTTTACGGGTAGGGCGCAACTGACAGATGTCTATTCGCCGGAAAAGAATACTTATGATTTCAAGGATAAGGATAATTTCAAATGGTCAGTTTATGCAAGCAAGAGACTGAATAAACTATTGCGCTTGAGTCTGCAAGTTGCCAATGACCATTCCCAGCGGGATGATTATGGTTTGACGCAGAATGGGACTAAAATATATCAGGAAATATGCCAGGATACAAAAGACTGGTACTGGATAACACGGTTGACATTCGGTATGTAAACAAAAAGTGCACTATCAAGAAAATGCCGGCACTGCTCGCAAAGCAATTCGATTACTATAATTCGGACAGGCCTATAGAAACTTTAATGAGCGGTTACATCACATATCTTTACTGCGGGAAATAACTTGGCTTTTATTGATGACAGGAATGTGGCAACCGGGCCGGGTTTTGAGATTATCCGGCCTGTGGGCAAACGGGAAATTACGCACGCTATCCATGATATCGACGGTACTTACAGCCTGATCCGTGATTGGCCGCCGGTCATGAGCATTTCCATCAACTGGGCCATGACCTGCGGACTTAAGGAAGACTTTGACTCGGAATCCAATGTCAAGCAGCTTACAGGGCTTTCCGGGACCAAACCCCTGCCCGAGACCGACAAATTTTGCATTGAATCAGCAGGGCTTTCGGCAATCACCCAAATGGAATATGGCATCCGCCGCGCAATAGAAATTGGCAACATCCCTCCGGAAAGCGGCATTCGTCTAACGGAAGGGGAGATGAAGGTTAATTCGGAAATTATAAGGCGCATTTGGAACGGCGAGGAACGTTTTGATAACATGAAAGAGCCCGAGGTATTAAAGACTTTTATTAATGAAAAGACACCAAGGCTTTTCCGTTTGTACGAGAAGATTCTAAACGGAGCCTGCAGGGACAAAAACACATTAGAAGCTCGAAAAAACCCTGAAAAGTTCCGGGTGCCCGGGGCCATGGAATTTATGAGTCACATATATAGCCTGGGTGTGAAGAACTACTTTGTGACCGGCGCTGTCATTTACGAAGATGGCGGCATGTATGAAGAGGTCAAGGCCATTGGCTTTGACATTGGGCAGGGCCGCATGGTGGAGGCTATCATGGGATCATCCTGGGACCACAAGATGCCAAAAGAGGAGGTCATACAGAGTCTTTTCAAAAAGCTCAGCATTAAGCCTGAACGGGTACTGGTGGTAGGCGATGGCCGGACTGAGATCAAGGCGGGTGTGGATCTGGGCTGTATCACTATCAGCCGGCTGCCTGAAAATGCAACCCGCCAGCGAGAACTTCAAATTGGCTTTGGTACCAACTATATTTTCAAGGATTATACCAATCCGTCTATTTATAGGATGATTACGAAATAGAAGGAGCCTTTAATGAAAGATCCGAGACGGCGGCCGTTAAGCGCCCTTGAACGTATTGACCTCAACCTCAGGGACCTGCAAGAGCGTTCACACCTTCTGCGCTTCCCGCTTAAATCCTGGACCTTTCGTCAGGGGAAACACATACGTCCAGGCGAATATTCTTACGACGGGCCCTGGCTGTCTTATGTGCTGGGCAAGACCTGGGGCGGCGAAGATGTCACTGCCTGGTTTCAGACCGATTTTACCATTCCCGAATCAATGTCCGGGCGCGAAGTGGTTCTTCGCCTTTATCCGGGCGGCGAGGCCCTGCTGCGAATAAACGGCGTATTGGCCTTTGGAATTGATTTCAATCATCGTGATTATATTCTGCCCCGTTCTGGTGCAAGCCATGAAACATATCACATCGAATTGGAATGCTATTTTCGGGATGCGCCTGATGATGCAATCCGAAGCGATGTTAAGATCATTCATCGTTTTGAGATTGCGGAATTGGTGGTCATTGATCCTGAAATTAACGCATTGCAACATGATTTGCAGGTAGTCTTTGATCTCGCCATGGCACTTGAAGAAAAACGGCCCGATATTTTCAGTCGTCTTTTGCGATCTCTTCAGGAATCAGTGGCGCTGCTCATGCCCTATGAGCGTGATGCTGCCGTGTATCGCAGGTCAATACTTGCGGCAAAAGAGGCCCTTGCCAGGTCCCTGTCCGATCATTTGCCTGAGCGGCCGCCCGCAACCTTTTATCTGGTGGGCAATTGCCATATTGATCTCTGGTATCTCTGGCCTTACCGCGAATCCGTAAGGAAAAACCTGCGCACCAATTTAATCGCGCTCAACATGATTGAACGGTACCCTGAATATATTTTTACCCAGAGCCAGGCGAAACTATATGCTGACATGCAGACAGCCGCTCCCGATGTGTTCGCTCGGGTGAAAGAGGCTGTGCGCGCGGGACGCTTTGAGCCAATCGGTGATATGTGGGTGGAATCCGACGGCAACATACCGTGCGGTGAAGCCATGGTTCGACAAATACTTTATGGCAGGCGCTATTTCCGCGAGCAATTCGGTACGCGCTCCACTGTCTGCTGGATGCCCGATGTTTTCGGTGTCGGGGGCTCGCTCCCGCAAATCCTTGCACAAAGCGGTTACACTCTTTTTTACACAAACAAGAACGCAATTTGGCACGATACCAATGATTTTCCTCACCAGACATTTTGGTGGGAAGGTATTGATGGGTCCCGTATTCTCGCGCACATTCCTCCGACCCATTTTATCGGAAAAATGGACCCAGCAAGTCTTCTTATTCATTGGGACGAATATCGGCAAAAAGCTGAAAATCCGCATGTCATGTACACTTATGGGTTTGGCGATGGCGGAGGCGGGCCAACTGACATGATGCTGGAGCAGGCCAAACGCCTCGATACTCTTGATGGAATGCCTCACTTGAAGATGTCAAGCGCCGAGGCTTTTGGAAAAAAACTGCTGGAACGGACAAAGGATTTGCCTGTGTGGCCGGATGAACTTTATCTGGAGATGCTCCGCGGCGCGCAAACATCCAAAGGCAGGCTCAAGCGCCTCAACCGTAAGGCCGAAGGCCTTATCCGAAGCGGTGAGATGCTCTCCTCGCTTATGGAGGTGCGTAAGAAGGGGGTTGCGCGGGTCAGCGATTTGGAAGCCTGCTGGAAAAACCTTCTTGAATGCCATTTCCATGACGCTGTAACCGGTACCCATTGCACTGAAGCGGGCGATGAGATCGAAAAGCGCTATCATGATATCGTATGTCGGATGGAAGAAATCATGCAGACATCTGCAAAAGCCATATCAGACAAAAGATCGAATTCCGTTGATAGAATTACAGTGTTCAATTTAACCGGTGGTGCGTCAAGCGGTCATTTGGTATGGAACTCAGAAAAGATGGCAACCCTTTACAGGAATGCAAATGCTCCATTCACCACTCAACGCCTGTCCGATGGCCGTCTTTTAACCTGGATTGAAGGAATGCCATGCCTGGGTCATGAAACCCTCAGAATCTCGCCTTGCACCGAAGTTGCTGTTCCTATACTATCGAATAAAAACCAGGAGCTCCGGACGCCCTTTGTCAACATTCGCATGAACAATAAGGGTGATATCGAAAGTCTGATTGATTGCCGCGCTAATCGAGAAATTCTTGCAAGTCCGGCAAACCATTTCTGTTTGTATGAAGACAAGCCGGGCCGTTATGAGGCCGGAGAGATTTCATCTGATTATCCCCTAAGGCCCATTGATGCAATCAGGCTAATTGACATCCAGCCTGGTGAATGCGGGCCTGTCATGGCAAGCCTTATGGTCAATTGGCAAATCGGAGAGGCATCCCGGATTCAGCAGGAGATAAAGGCTTATGCCCATTCGCCACGTATTGATTTCCATACCATTATCGACTGGCAGGAAGAACGTAAACTCCTCCGTGTGGAATTTCCGCTTGCGGTGCATGCTGCTTTTGCGACCTACGAGATTGCATTTGGTACAATCAGGCGTTCTTGCCGGCCTGTGAATAGCCTCGACAAAGCAAAGTTCGAGGTCCCTGTACACCGTTGGCTCGACATCAGTGAACATGGATATGGCGTCGCGATCCTGAACAATGGAAAATACGGGGCCTGTGTCAGGGACAATGTAGCTTCCCTGTCGCTTCTTAAGGCGCC
>CAWHPS010000054.1:0-81233 GCA_963831235.1 uncultured Fibrobacterota bacterium | reverse complement strand
AGGGCAATCGCATTAAAATTTAACGATTCCAAGGATGCGCTCCAAATATTGTGTGCTCAAAGCTGCTTTTAATTGTTTGCGTACGATACTGGCTTTTATTGATGTTTCCTGTCTCAATAGATTTATAGCGACATGCCGGACTACATTCATATTTGTTGGTGCATTTGATTTTCTAATGCGACAGTCATCCTCTCTAAAAGACACATCCAGATTCCAATGCAATTTGTTTTCAATTCCCCAATGACTGCGTACTGCCTGACCAAACTGTTTTGCCGACATTTTACGACTGAGAATATAATACCGTATTTCTGTCTGCTCTGCTTTTTTTGTTTTCCTTATGGAGTGAACAGCACCGATAGCAGACAATGATCGCCACTGTTCCTTATTTTTTAGCCAGGTAATATCATCGATAACATGATACTCACGATGCTCTTCGCGACCATGTCCCTTATCCTCTGTTGAATACGTGTCATGGGCCACGTCTTTCAACCCATCCACCACGACAGTATCTACGCGGTTGCGGATTTGTTCATACAGGCTCGGTTGATTTTCTTTAACGGCGAGAACATAATCCGCGCCATTGGTTACAATATTGTCGGCAATAGCTTTTTGACAACCCATTGCATCGATAGTGACGATACATCCTTTCACCATGAGCATATTCAGCAATTCAGGGATAGCGGTGATTTCGTTGGATTTATCATTCACCTTTATTTGCCCCAGTACCAAGTTATTTTCTGCTGCCCAGGCACTAACGACATGGATAGCATTTCGGTCGGCCTTGGTATCAAATGAACGCCGTGCGGTTTTTCCATCGACTGCAATTACTTCATTTTGTTTCGGCAATCGTAACGCCTCAACCCATTTTATAAAGCATTCTTGAAAGTCTTTCGGATTTAGCAAGGCACTGGCCCGCCCAAAAGTGTCATGCGATGGAATGCCGTTTTTGAGTTCAAGAAACTGTTTAAGCCACTCTATTCGCTCGTTGCCAAATAATTCGACTTCCTCGAATGACTTGGCGCCGCAAAGGGTAGCACATACCAAGACAACAATTATGTCGATAAGTTTGTGGAGTTTTTTACGTTCTATGCGTGGGTCCGGTATGTCTTGGAAGTATTCGATAAAAGTGCATGGCGTTGAAATCATAAATCCCCCTTATAGGTAAAATAAAATGTGGACATTGCCTCTTCTTTATACTATAATATAGCTCTACGGATATCCGTAGAGCTACTTAAATAGAAAGGAATTGGGCATGGGCTATCCAACAACGATTCAACTCATCTCACGGAAGAAAGGAAATCAGTGGTATGTTAATTTTCCCAATGCTTTGGCAAAAGCGATGAATTTCAAGAAACGCGAAATTGTGGAATGGGAGGTTGAAACAGTAAAGTGCATGAAAATGATTAGAACTGGCAAGTCTAACAAAGTAACTGCAAGAACAAGAACGGATCGTGTGTCACGTATTACCGTTGACAATAAGAAATAAAGTGGCGAATTTTAATGCGATTGCCCTGGTAATCGACACTATCAAACCCCAATAAACGACGCCAGGGGGGAAAAATCCCGCCGACATTTCTGACAGCCGAATATGGGTGCTGCAAACGGGAGTTTTCCTACTGCCGTATTAACCATCACGGATTCTTCTTTTGCTTTCTTTTCTGCGTCTTCTTTTCGCTTGCTGGGTGTATGACATTTGGGACAATCGCATTCTTTGGCAAGCAGTACTTCGATTAACACAGGATCCATTAGAATGCTCTTTTCCAGAAGATATTCTCCAATCTCTTTGCCTAAGGCAACGACCAGTTCCTCCCTCTCTGTAATAGTCGGGAAATGCCCATCGGATTGTCGCCCTGTCTTTTGTTTGATTCGCTCCAGCATACCATCCATCATTTGAAGTAGTTCGTTCCGGATTCCGTCCCACGAATCGGTTGATGTAACCTTTGACATTTTCTTTCACTCCTTTCTTGTTCTCCTTTTTGCACGATAGGACTTCAATAGCCCCTGTATCGTTTTATGTGTGTTAGATTCAATTTCCCTGTTCATTACTTTCCATTGTTTGCAGAATGATTGGATGCTTTTGACCAGTTCTTGCGGAATATGGACGGTGTAGGTCTTTCCTGATTTCCGGTAGGATAAATAATAAGCGGAATGAAGCTCGTTATCCGTGCAGTGGCAGTTCTTTTTACCGCACTTGAAGTGGGTTTGCCCTAAGGATGCTTTGAGGTAGGGGGTTGTATCCTTTTGCATAGCCTTATTATAATATTATAACAAGATAATGTCAAGAAATATTTTTGTTAAATTCATTAAAATCGGAAAGGCGATCGGATTTTACAGGGTACCTACATTTTTGACTACATTAGCTGTCATGCACCCCAACTTTTCTCTCCAGTTGCATTCCCTCTGGTTTGAAATTATATTTACAAAGCGGTACCAAACAAATAAAACAAAATAGGAGGAATTTATGAGGTTTCACGTTTTTACAGCATCTCTGCTTCTTTCCATGATGCCGCTCTTTGCTACAATCACGAACATCCACGTCGGCTCCCCTTTTGATCAGAATTACGACACCCTGAATTGGAGCTGCCAATCCACGTCGGACACAATCCGTACATACCTTTACCTGGATCGCACCCACCCCTCCTCCTTCTCGGCCACTGAAGACACCCTGGAATACCCCATCGCCGTTATCGATCAGAGCTCTGACCAGATCATATCGGATTCCTTGTACATCTTCCCGGATATGGACTCCACAGATGACGCGCTCCTTTTTAAGGCGCCTGGAGGCCAGCTTCCACAGGGGCTGTACTGGGTCCGGTTTTTTGATGGGCAAAGCGATGTCGCCGATAGCCTGCGGGTCATTGCCAAAAAGCCCATGCGGAACGTTTCAGGAACACTGACACTTTCTCCCGGTGTTTCCACAGCGCTCAAATCCGTCAGGGCGGAATCACAGAATTACGGTGAATCAGCCTATATGGACCCCACCGGCAATTTTACGATTGTACTTGACTCAAGCATGGTGCTGGATGACCAAGGCTCCGTCAAGATCAGGCTCGCTGATAATTATCCGGGTTACATCATAAGCCCCATGGACACCACGGTGGATGTTTCGGCTGGCGATGTCACCGGCATAAGTTTCAGGATGGTGGCAGTCCCCCAGGGCATCGTGGTCACAGTCCTTGCCGGCACTTACACAACTTCGAACGTGGATCTCTGGGCTACTGATTCCGCGACAGGCAAAAACTACAATGCGCCCCGGACGGACGCATACGGTACAACGAGCCTCTTCCTGCCAGTAGGCACCTATAGCATCCAGTTCTCACAGGCAACGGTACTGGGCTACTTCGAACCCACTCGTTCATTCGTTCATGTCAACGCAGACCAGTTTGTCCAGGACACGCTCCGCTTCACGGCGCCGGACACAACCATTCTTGGGCAATTGGAGGTCAACGGCTCCCCGTCCGGCATGAACCCCGACGTCCTTTTCACCATTACAGACATGCAGACTCAAAGGAGCGCTTACATAACCCCCTACATGGGCGGCGACATCCATTTCCCGGCCATGAAAGCGGACTCCACATATAGCATCAGGGTCATCAGCAGCCGCTCCGAATATTTTCAGTTCAACAATGGCTGGGTGCTGGAGCATGATCCCTCAAGAGACACCTTCCGCCTGGCCGACAGCCCTGTCTTCAACATCATATCTCTAAGCTCCGGAATCAATTTCGTGTTAAAAGCCGGCGATTCGGTACTTTCCGGGGTGGACGTTTATGTCGAAGATACGGTTACGCATCAGATGTATAATACCGTTCAAACCGATAATGCCGGAGCAGCCATGATGTACCTCCCAGCCGGTTTTTATCGGCCCTATGTCATCTACTCGGATATTCCCGGGCTTCTGGTGCCAGATTTCTCCACCATTCGAGTGCCTGTTGATACGACTGTCCCGGACACGCTCACACTAGTGGTCCCGGACACCTTCATTGCGGGCCAGATCACCCTTTCAGGCGGCGCGCCAGGCGGGGTTTACGGGTTTTTCATCCATGACAGGGTCAGTGGTCTCTCTTCTCAGATTTCCGCCACTCCGGATGACGTTATCCGGTTTCCGGCCATGAAAGCGGATTCGGTGTATAATATCTCCCTCGTGACCTGGGATAACCGTTGGGATACTTTACCAGAGGGATATGTCTTTGAAGGCAATCCGTTGAACAATGATTTCCACCTGCGGGATTCGGTAAAACTCAACATTGTGTCGCTGAGCACAGCCGCAGAGTTCGTCCGCGCAACGCCCAGGGTATTCGCGCTGGGAACCCCGAGGCCAAGCCCGTTCAACCCCGTTGTGACCTTGGAGTATTCGGTCCCGTCAGCGTCCCAGGTTTCCCTTCGGATTTATGATCTTTCCGGAAAGCTCGTGACCACGCTCTTGAATTCCTGTCTTAAGCCAGGGTATAAAACCGTAAGCTGGAACGGCCGCAACTCCCAAGGCCGCAAAGTTGCTGCAGGGCTATACATCCTTCGCATGGAGGCAGGTAAATTCTCTGCCATACGTCGTCTGATGTTCATGAAATAGGCTTATGGAACGGTAGGGACGACATGGACAATTATGTGGCTTCAGGACGATATGTTATAAGGATGACAGCCGGTCGGTTCAGGCAGGAGATGAAGGCGATACTGAAAAAATAATCAGAAGGGAATGCACCCAGGAAAGAATAAAACAATTTGGAGCACCACGACTTTCCTTTGTATCTTGTTGGGGTGATAAACCGGAAGACCCGACTTTACCGGTCATCTGCCGTTCGTTAGAAATAAAGCTGCGAAACAAAAATCCCGCTTAACACGCACACCAAATCAACCAGCAGCATGATTCCAAGTGTGTACCTTGTGTTCTTGACTTTTACGGAACCGAAATAAAGGGCAACTACATAAAATGTGGTTTCAGCTGCTCCTTGAAAAAGGCAGGACAACCGTCCGGTCAGACTGTCCGCACCATAAACCTTCATTGCATCTAGCATGAAACCTCGTGAGCCGCCGGCGCTAAACGGCCGCATGAGAGCCACAGGAATGGCCTGGACTATCTGATCGTTCACACCACATGCTTTGAGTAACGTTGCAAGTCCATTCATGACAATTCCCATTAATCCCGAATTCCTGAAAATGCTCAAGGCAACCAGCATTGCAATCATATAGGGAAGTACCCTAAGCCCTGTTGTAAACCCCTCCTTCGCACCTTGAATGAAGGAATCAAAAACCGTGGTGTTTTTAGTCCTGAAAATCCGTTCATTCATCAGGCTGTAAAGCACGACAACGAGAATAATGAATAACAGCGCGCCGTTGCTTAAGTTTCCTGTAAAATGAAACTTCCCGATCCCGGTAAGACGGCTGATATAAAAGAGCAGAAACCCAATAGTACCGCTTATGGCCGCTACAAATACAATCACTGTAGGTTTGAACAAGTTGATGCGCTGCTTGAAGCCGACAAATAAAAGCGCCGCCATTGTGCCGATAAAAGAGGTAATTATTGTTGGTAACATGATATCAGCGGGATTGGCCGCGTTCTGGGCGGCACGGTATCCGATAATTGATGTTGGAATAAGCGTCAGCCCCGCGGCATGTAGGCACAGGAACATAATCTGGCTGTTGGAGGCGCGCTCTTTATCCGGGTTTGCCTCTTGCATGCTCTCCATTGCTTTAAGCCCGAAAGGTGTTGCAGCATTGTCAAGTCCAAGAAAATTAGCCGCGAAATTCATGGTCATGAAACCATAAGCTGGATTGTCTCTGGGAAGCTCAGGAAAAATCCTTGTGAAAAGGGGTGAAAGGAGGCGTGCGAGGTGCTGCAGAGCATTGGAATCAGCGAGCAGATTCAGGAGGCCGCAGAAAAAGGTCAGGTATCCAATCAATGGCAACCATAAATCAGTGAGTGTATTTTTACAGGTTGCAAAAACACCATCCGCCGGCAATTTACCCAAAGAGCCTTGGACTGAACCATTATCAAGCATCTGAAATAGTGTATCACCCCTTTGAACACCTGTGTTTTTGCTTATGATCAAACTAGCTGCAAACGTGGAATCCTGCTTTTGCAAATCCGAAAATATAAACTCTGACACCACAACCGGTTCGCTCTGTTTTCCATTAACAAGCGGACTAAGTGAATAAAGATGCCCGCTCAAAAGAAGAAAGAAAATATAGGCAATGCTGAAAACAACAATACATGCCCAAAACCTGCTTAATGCCATAGGTGTAAACTAAAATAGGTGATCAGGATAGTCAAAGCAAATATTTTGTTTGACTAATGTCGTTAACATTGATCAATAAAAGTTTGTACCACCTAATCAGCGTATTCAGATAATTATCGCAGACGTTGATTGAACCAAAATTCCTGTGCCTTGCCAATCTTTATTCGGCTAAAATGAGAGTGATTCGGGTTAAGCAGATAATTTGACTCCATGTGAATCACTGCACTTGGGACCTTAAGAACAACCGAGTTTCCGTTTTGAATCCAATCGGACCCGATTTTCCTGGTAGCTTCTGAACATGGATACTCGTCCCACCCGGAAGGAAGAATTCCGGTTCTAAGTTCTGTAACATCCTGTTTGTCAAACTCAACAGGAATACATACAAAGGGTTGGTGTAATACTATGCCCTCAACATGAACCATTATCTCCAGTGCTGCAAGGGATATGGATTCCGATGTATAAACCATGGGGACATTGCGGCTATTCCATCGCCCAGGATAAAGACGTGCTCCGTTTCCGTTAAAAGCGTTTACCCCGTGCTTTCGGGATACAATCCGCCAGGCTGTAATAGTCAAGCAAACACTCCATACTCAATCCTTCCAAGGACGTCTTCGACCTCCCTGGCGCCGGGTTCCGTGTCCGCATAATCAAATGGTGTGGATTGTCCCAGTGCACGATTAGGCAGCTTGAACCATTTGCGGGCTTCTTCGACTGAGCCAAGAACTTTCACAGCCTGATGGAACAGACTCGAAAGTCGTACAACACGTTCAGATTCATCTATGCCCAGGCGCCCTTCCTTTTTTCGACGGGCCAGCGTTCGTAAAGCAATATGGGTAACACCGGCCAACTTTGACTCTGAAACATCCAGGCAGGCCTGTAGCCCTGCCACAGTTTTAAAAGGAATGCCTCTTTTGATTTCACGGATGAGAGTGAATCTGTTGCTTTCAGGCAACCCAAGTCCCACAACACAAGCTGAAGCATGCCTTGAAGAAAGCGTTTTTGACATAAAACCTCCTTTGTGCCATACTATAGTAATAATATATGCCATTTGGCACAATAAGTCAAGATTAATTTTATTGAATTCTTAGCTTATCTCACTTATCCCCAGTTTTGAATTTTTAAGAGAAGAAATTATCCGAAAGCTTATGATGTCTGGCGGCACGGAGGCCGCCAGCTAATCAACTATTCATTTGTTTTGTTAGCAAGGCCAGAGACGGCCTTGCAGGTGTTGCTGTATGGTGGATCATAATTATCTCCGGGCCGTCTCTGGCCCTGAGATATAGCAAATTACAGTTGATCCTGATTAGCCGGCGGCCTCTGTGCCGCCGGACATGAGCAGCCAGAATAAGGTTCTTGTCTTTTTTTTAAAAACTGGGGGCCGGTGAGTTAGCTTATGCCTTTCCTTTTAATTGGCAAATTTTGTCTTGATAAAAAAGAGGAAAAGTGCTTATACCCAAAGTTACTTTGTGATCGATTGATTGACAATATCATAAGCCCATTTAAAATTAGCACCCATCTTGTAAATAATTTATATTTTCATATCAAACATGAAAACATATAAAAAAGGCAATTTCTTTTTTGTTGAGCTGCCGGAAGATCTTCTTGAGGAGTATGATGAAGAGCTCGAGAAAATCCTTAAAAACACGGTGAACCTTAATAAATACAACATTGTTATTGATCTTAAAAATACCAGCTATCTATCTAGCTTTACCTTACGTATCCTAATAAAATACCATAAAATATATCAGAATGCCGGAAGAAGCTTTTCCTTCCTGCATCTTGACGATGAACTGAAAAAATTCCTTGAAACTGCCCATCTAAATTCAATTTTCAAGATGTTTTCAAGTGAAGATGACCTTTTTAAAAATGCCGACGGCCTGACAGGCACAGGGTCAGAACCTGATGCGGATGAGGGGTTTTCTTTTACCATAAAAGAACGCGACGGAATCACAATAATAAACTTTTCCGGACTACTTGAAGATGTTGTGGATATGAAGAAATTCGAGGAAGCCGTTGTAAACCGCCTTAAACTCAAGCAATACTTTTTTATTTTCAATCTCCAGCACCTTGGTTTTATAGACAGCCTGTGCATAGGACGATTTGTCAAACTGAACCGTTTTCTGATTACGCGTAACGGCAAACTTGTTTTTTGCAATGCCAGCGAAATGGTACGGGACTTTTTTAATGTCCTGGGACTTGACAATATTCTTCAGATATTCCCAACCGAAGATGAAGCAATGAAAATCCTTGGGAAATAATAAGTAAGCTTTATCTTCCCTTCCCATATAAAAATCAGCAATTCCATTGAAAAATCCTTTTATTAATACTGTTTAATAATCTATATTTACAAATCTGTCCATGCAGAAGCCATACGTTATAGCCATAGACGGCCCTGCTGGGTCGGGTAAGTCAACAACCGCAGCCGGGGTTGCGAAGAAACTTGAAATCGTACACCTCGATACAGGGGCAATGTATCGCAGCCTGACGCTTCTTGCATTGGAAAAAGGCATCAGGCTTGACGAAATTGAAAAGCTTGCCGCTCTTTCACAAACAATGAGGATATCATTTTCCCGCAACACAGATGGCACCCAGCGTGTTTTTATAGACGATAAAGACGTGTCACATGCTATTCGAAGCGAACAGGTCACACACGCCGTTCCGGAATACTGCAAGGTACCACCGGTTCGGGTTGCCATGGTAACAAAACAGCGCGAAGCTGCACAGCATACATCAATCGTAATCGAAGGACGCGACATTGGCACGGTGGTGTTTCCTGGTGCGGAATTCAAGTTCTTTCTTACAGCGTCCATTGAAGAACGCGCAAAAAGACGGTTAAAAGACTTTCAAAAACTCGGTGAAAAGGTCTCTATCGAATCAATTGCCTCTGAAATAATGGAACGGGATCGGATTGATGAAAGTCGCGAACAAAGCCCTCTTAAACAGGCAAAGGACGCAATACTGGTCGATACATCGGGAATGAGCATAGACGAACAAATAGATTTAATAGTAAATACCGTTAAAAAACGGTTTGATAAATAACCTTAACCTCTCTATAATTAAGGCCAAGAAAAGCACTTAGATAGAGAGCTTATGCAAAAGAAGGAAAAGTATAATGGCAAAAGCAACTGAAGAAAAATCAAAGCTTCGTTTCGGAAGCGATGCCGAACCTCGAAGAAATCATGGCCGCTGAGGCCGAAGGACGCAGTGGATCCGTGCCTGCGGATGAAATGGCCCTCTACGAGAACTCCATTAAAAAGATCGAAGAAGGCAACGTGGTAAAGGGCAAAGTGGTCAAACTCACGAAACATGACGCATATATCGACATCAATTTCAAGTCCGAAGGTGTCGTTTCCATGCACGAGTTCAAAGACATGGGAGAATTAAAAGAAGGCGATACCATCGACATTTTCCTTGAGCAAGTTGAGGACAACGAAGGCCAGGTGGTACTGTCAAAACTTCGCGCTGATTTTGCAAAGGTTTGGGAAAAGATAAAAGATGTCCATGCCAATAACGAGGTTGTAAAAGGGCAAGTCATCAAGAAGATTAAAGGCGGAGTTGTGGTTGATCTCTACGGCATCGAAGCATTTCTGCCGGGTTCGCAAATTGATCTGCGTCAAATTCCCGACCTCGATTCATTGGTCGGCAAAATGCTCGACCTCCGTGTAATAAAGGTCAACAAACTCAGGCGCAATGTGGTAGTCTCACGCCGCGTGGTACTCGAAGAAGAACGCGAAAAAATGCGCGATATCATAATCCAGGACATCCAGAAAAGCCAAATCCGCAAAGGCGCGGTTAAGAACATCACGGACTTCGGTGTGTTCGTTGATTTGGGTGGTGTTGACGGCCTTCTACATATTACAGACATGTCCTGGTCTCGAATCAACCATCCGGGTGAAATGGTCCAACTTGGTCAGGAAATAACCGTCAAGATTCTGGATTACGACGAGAATAAAGAGCGCATATCCCTCGGCATGAAACAGCTTCAACCGCATCCATGGGAAGGCATAAGAAGCAAGTATCCCGAAGGAACCAAGGTAAAAGGGAAAGTAGTAAACATAACAGATTACGGTGCTTTTGTTGAAATAGAGCAAGGAATCGAAGGCCTGATTCACATATCGGAAATGTCCTGGACAAAACACGTCAAGCACCCCAAGTCAATACTTGAAGTGGGTTCCGAAGTTGAAGCCATGGTGCTTAAAATCGACGAAGAAAGCGAGAAGATTTCTCTTGGCTTGAAACAGTTGCTCGACAATCCATGGGACACAATCGAAAACGAATTCCCAACAGGCAAAAAGGTGACCGGTGTGGTCAGGAACATCACTGCATTCGGCGTATTTGTTGGGCTAAAGGAAGGCATTGACGGACTTGTGCATATCTCTGATATGTCCTGGACAAAAAAGATAAAGCACCCAAGCGAAATGCTTAAAAAAGGTGATGAAATCGAGACCGTTGTCCTTACAATCGACAAAGATAAAAAACGTATTTCCCTTGGTATGAAGCAGCTCGCCGATGATCCATGGAACGCACTTGCCGCAAAATACGGTGTAGGCGTTGACGCTGAAGGCAAGGTAGTCCGCCTTCTCGACCGGGGTGTGGTTGTAGAGCTTGAAAAGGATGTTGAAGGATTCGTACCATCGAACAGGTTAGGCAAGGGTGATCTTGAAAAACCAGGTAGCGTTTTCAAGGAAGGCGACACTCTCCCGCTCAAGGTAATTGAGTTCGATCAGGAAAACCGTAAAATAACCCTTTCTGTGGACGATTATTTCAAAGGCCGTGAAAAGGCTGATTATGAAGACTATTCCAAGAAGTTTGCGGACCCGGGGCACACCCTCGGAGATGCAGTGGACTTTTCCAAACTGAAAATAGAAGAATCACCGACAGTATAACAGGAGACTTAAAAAACCATGGCAGAGAAGAAAGAAAAAAAACGCTGGACCTCGAAAGAACGTCTTGAACGTGAGAACAAACGCACTACGCCCAAGCCTGATAAGATCCGTTGGAAACTCCAACTGAAGAAAAACAAGGAAATTAAAAAAGAGCTGATGAAGAAACGGAAAGAGCGTATTGCAAATAAGCAGAAGCTGATTGAAAAAGGCGTGATTAAAAAAGCGTAAGAGTTTCAGTGCTTTGAAGTTATAACCCTCACTCTTAAACATAAGGGTGAGGTTTTTTTTTAATTTTTCATTAAAATAATTGAATTGTATCTTAGTTTATTTTAGTTTATAATTAAAATGGCAATAGAGAAAGATAAAATTCAACTATCAACACTTGTTGACATGCTGTCGCCTGATTCGGTGATGGCTGAAACTCGCAGCCTTCTTGTTGAAACAGTGTCTGAAATAAACTTTGCGCCAATCGAAACCGTGTTCAAAGACACAGTGGCGCTTTTCGAGGGAAGGTACCCCGGTTATCATGCATGCAATACCGAATATCATAATCTGGGCCACACTCTCGATAACGTAATGGCATTTGCCCGCCTGGTTCATGGAGCAGGGCTCTCAGGTGAATCTTTCAAAGAGCATCCCATTAAGCTCGGTATAATCAGCAGCTTCTTGCATGACTCGGGTTACATTCAGACAACAGACGATAATCGCGGTACCGGAGCGAAATATACATCAAGTCATGTTGAACGCAGCACTGAATTCGCCTGCCAATATCTCAAGAGCCAGGGATATTCTGAAAGTGACATCAATGATGTGGCACATATGATACTCGCCACAGACATTAAGATCACCCAAATTCCCTTTACTTCACCTGAAATGAAAACCATGGGGCTTATGGTTGGAACATCTGATTTAATTGGTCAGATGGCGGACCGGACATACCTCGAGAAACTTCTTTTCCTTTATATTGAATTCAAAGAAGGAAATATCCCCGGCTATGATAGCGAACACGACATGCTCGTTAAGACAACCCATTTCTATGAATTGGTAAAGAAAAGACTTGAAAAAGACCTGGGCAATGTAAAAAGGTTTATGTTGCCGCATTTCCAAAAGAGATGGAACATTGACTTTGACCTTTATCACGAAACAATCGAACGTAACATGAATTACCTGAAAGATATTGTTGCAAAAAAAGATTATCGAAATTATTTGAGGCGGGGAAATTTAGTCAAGATACTCGAAGAAAAGAAAAAAGATACAAAATGAAAAAAACCGGGCCCCAACCATCCTTGAAGCTTGCGAATACCTACGCGGTTATTATGGCCGGTGGTGTTGGAGAACGATTCTGGCCGCTTTCTCGCAAGAGTAACCCTAAACAATTTCTCGATGTCTTTACCGGCGAATCCATGCTTCAAACAACGGTAAAGAGGGTATCTCCTTCCATCCCCCCTTCCCGCATAGTTCTGGTTACCAACAAAGACTATGAAGCCAAATCAAAGAAAGCATTGAACAATCAGAAAGGTGTCAGGATTATTGGCGAGCCTGTGGGCAAAAACACCGCGCCTGCCATTGCAGCAGCAGCAGCTCTTATTGAAAAGGAAAATCCCAATGCAATCATGGTGGTGCTTTCAGCGGATTTATATTATAACCCCTGTTGATGAATTTCTAAATTCCATCTCCCTTGCCGTTGATATTGCCGAAAAAGAAAAGAAGCTTGTATGCCTCGGTGTTAAACCACTGCATCCCCATACAGGACTCGGTTATATTGAAACGGGCGAACAAGTGGCCATTTCCGGAAAATCAAAGGCCATGCGTGTAGTGCGTTTTGTGGAAAAACCTGATGCCTTGACTGCAAAAAGCTATGTTGACAGCGGGAAGTACCTATGGAACTGCGGTATATTTGTCTGGTCTGTAGATATTATTCTTAAGTCATTTGAAGAACACATGCCAGAGCTTTTTAAGCTCTTATCTCCGATTCGTAAGGCCAGGACAGGCAAAATCCTTAAAAAAGCAATGGACACATTCTTTAAAAAAGTCGTGAAAGAATCCATTGATTATGGAGTGCTTGAGAAATCAAAAGACATATCCGTTGTTGAGAGCCCTGTTTCCTGGAGCGATGTGGGCTCATGGAGCGCGTTTAAAGATTTAGTACCGGCTGATGAAAACAACAATGTCTTAAAGGGCAACTGCATTGACATTGGAAGCAAAGACTGTTTTATCCTCTCGGATAACGGCATTGTGGCATCTTATGGACTCGATGGCGTCTATGCCATAAGACACAAGGACTCTCTTCTGCTTATACATAAAGACAAAGTCGCTGATATAAAAAAACTTATTGAAAAGATCAAAGATACAGGCGATTCAGCGAAATATCTTATGTAATTATTATTTAATGATATCCCTTATTGCTGAAGTGCCACCCATAAAATTCATCTGTTCCTCTATCCATTCGCTGCGCTCATAAACAAAACCTGACGGGTCTTTGGCATCGTATTTTTTCGGGTTTGGAAGAACCGCGACAAGATAAGACGCCTCAACAGGTGTTAATTTTTTTGGCGGCTTATTAAAGAAAATCCGGCTTGCCTCTCCTACCCCATAAACACCTTTGCCAAATTCCGCGACATTAAGATAAACTTCGATTATGCGCTTTTTAGGCCAGAATATTTCAAGCAAGATGGTAAAATAGGCTTCAAAGGCTTTTCGTACATAACTTCGGGCCGGCCACAGAAACAGATTTTTAGCTGTCTGCTGGGTAATTGTGCTGCCACCGCGGATTCGCCGAGGATGACGAATATTATTTTTTACAGCTTTTAAAAGAGCTTTGAAATCAAATCCAAAGTGGGTTTGAAAATTCTGGTCCTCAGCAACAATGACAGCAAGTGGCATGAATGGCGTCATGTCTTTTAGATCAACCCATTTATATCTGATTTTAAAACTTTTATCATTGGAAATCAGGGACTTGACTTTGTGATGAAGCATGAATAAGGAAAATGGCGGGTGAATAAAACGAAAAAACAAGACAAGGATAATTGTTACAAGAATAAAGCCTAGTAATGATCTGAAAATCAGCGTCCTGATGCGCCTTAATAAACCTTTGTTTTTCAAATTGAATTACCAGTAAATAAACCTTGTAAGCCGATTGCGATCCGCTTCGGGTAAATCATCAATTGATGGGACTATATAGCGATTTTCAAAAACATCCAGGAGCAACTTCCCTTTTTTACCGAATTCAAGCGCCCGATCAGCTTGCCAGCGCATCTGGAAAGTATCGCGACCTTCAGATGTCTCAACTTCAAAAAACAGCATGCCGTAATCAAACTTGGTACTGTAAATTCTTTTAATGATTCGTTCGTAGTAATATCTTTTCAGATTTTCCGTAACAATAAGCTGAACTTCTTTTGGGAAAGCTGATAAATCTTCAATTATTCCTATCTCATGTTCCTTGCCATTGTCATCGCTGTAACAAATCGATATGTATCGTACCGGGTGGCTTATAAGAAAACAAAGAACGCAGTGTACATTGGCATAGGCTTCCTTATTATCCAAAAGGCAATGAATGGAGCCAAGCCTGCCTTTGAACAAGGATGTATCAGAAGGCAAAAGGTAACGCGGGGTGATTCTTTGTTCTTCCTTTTTCTCTTCCATTACTTCATCTCAATTTTAGTAAGTTTAGTCTGGATCATGACAAGATTATGATATATCCCCTCTTTTGCCATAAGTGCCTCGTGGTTGCCTTGTTCGGCGATTTTGCCGTCATCGAAAACATAAATTATATCCGCGTTTCGCAACGTTGACAACCTGTGGGCGATAATTATTGTGGTGCGCCCCTTTGTCAGGAACGAAAGGGCCTTTTGAATCTCCTGTTCTGATTCCGTATCAACATTGGAAGTTGCCTCATCAAGGATTAAGACTGAAGGGGCGCACAAGAGAGCGCGCGCAATGCTAATACGTTGCTTTTCCCCGCCGGATAGACCCGCTCCGCGTTCGCCGAGTCTTGTGTCGTAGCCGCCGGCCTGACGCAGGATAAACCTGTGACAGTTAGCCGCATAGGAAGCGTCTATAATCTGACGTGGGGTGGCATCAGGCCTGCCATAAGCGATATTTTCGGCGATTGTGGCGCGGAACAGGAAAGGTTCCTGCAAAACAAGCCCCACATGGCGCCGAAGCTCGTTGTTGTTGAAGTTCTTTACATCCTCATTGTCAATAAGGACCTGTCCTTCCTGAGGATCATAAAACCTGCACACAAGATTGATAAGAGTTGTTTTGCCTGCCCCGCTTTTACCGACAATACCGACAACCTGGCCAGGTTCAATAATCATTGATACATTTTTAAGAACAGGCAGATAGGGATCATAGCCGAAAGTGACATTGCGAAGTTCAATCCGGCCTTTTATGGAAGGCACAGATATGGGATTAGCGGGCTTTTGAAGTGTTGTATGGGTATCGAGTATTTCAAAAATCCTTTGGCCTGCGGTTAAGAACCCAGTAAGCCAGTTGCTGAACATGGTAAGTGCGGAAATGGGGCTGTAAAACATGCCAAGATACCCGAGAAATGCCATAAGCGTGCCGAGTGTGATTTTCCCTTCCATAACGCTTTTGCCGCCCGCATACCATATAATAAGCCCCCCAAGACCGAAAACATAACCGAACAATGGAAAGAATGTATTGGTCGCCCTATCAACATCCTGCCGTGCATTTCTGGAAGCATCGGCAATATCCCTGAAACGCAGACGTTCGCGCGCTTCCTGGGCAAATGCCTTTACCGTGCGGATACCCGAAAGCATTCCATTCAAAAGCGCAGCCATCTTGGACTGGCTGTCCCAGAAACGGTAATAGCGAGGATAGATGATATGCCAGAAAAACCAGGTGCCAAGCATTACAAAGGGGATCGGAATAAGAACATAAAATGCCAGCTTAAAATTAAGCCTGAAAAGCATGAAGCCTATTCCTGCAACAAGGAATATGTTGACAAAAAATCCCTGCGCCACCTGCTGCACAAAGCCATGAAAATAGTCAACATCATGCAACAGTCTGGTTATGAGGTTGCCAAGTGATGATCTATCATGAAAATCAACGGATAGTTCGGACAATTTCTCGTGCAGCCTGCAGCGTAATTCATAAGTTACCCTGGTACCAATTGCAGTGCTTGTTCGGCCAATAAGGATATTTAAGAGAGCTCGGAAAAGTGCAGCCCCTGCCAAAAGCAAAACAAGGGTAACCAGGAGTTGAGGTTTTTTATGGGTTGTAAGCACATCATCAACAAGAATTCTCGTAAGATAAGGAGGAAGGAGATCGAGCCCGACACCACATAGCATCATGAATAGCAGGGCCGCAACATACATGCTGTATGGTTTCATTAAAAGAAGTGTGCGCAGGAAAAGTCCTCCCTCGCGCGCACACTTTGGGCATACGGCATTTTTTCCCGGAAGCATGAGCCCGCATACAGGGCAGATCCAAGGATTTGGCTTAAGGAGAATTTCCCGATCTTTCTTCTTTATTTTCAGGAATCGATCAACATAAAGACTTATTCTACTGAATTCCTCCCTACGCGCATTACTGAAACGAATGATATCTATGAAAAGTTGTTCTGTTCGGATTTGAAGAAAACCGCTCCCAATGCCTCTGAAAATCCTAATCTTTTCTATTTTAGTCAACTGGAACGGCCCAATTATCCGATCCTTTTCAATTGGCTCAGGCATAATGCTTAAAATGCTGTCAGTAGTCAGTATCAGCCAGGATTCGCCCTTTTTACCATGCATATCAAGGTCAGATGAAATTGATGCTTCAAATTGATCCGTCTCAATCCCGGAGTTTTTTAAAAGATCAATTATATTGGGAGGAAGGGGCTTTAATATTGAACCAAAATCGTTTTTCATGTTGCTTGTGACGTGAAACCGGGAATAATATTCTTATTGGCGGTTCATTAATGCAAGATTAATGGTAACTATTTAGGCATCTTTCCGGCCCCTCGATACACCAGCCGGTTGCCGAGTGTCCGCCGCAGGCGGATGTATCGAGGCACACCGGCTGGCACTCGGGGACCGGCAAGATGCCTAAATAGTTACGATTAATGAATTATCGAGTTCTATAATCGCCCCCTTATGTGAAGCCACCAATGCTCCAATCTGATTAGCACGGAATAGACATTCTTCCATTTTAAGACCGGATAATACCCCATGTATAAAGAAACCTGCAAACGAATCCCCTGCACCAACACTATCACCACCTTTTTTTGCGGGCATTCCCTTAACCCGTACAGCACCGGAAATTCTGTCTGCGCCAATAGCACCTTTTTCCCCTAAAGTGATACAACAAGCTTTAATGCTCCCCTGATAAATTAGCTCTTCAGCCATTCCTTCAGCTGTTTTGGCGGAAATAAACCCCATTTCTTTTAGCAGCTTTGCCTCATGAAGGTTCATTTTCAGATGGGTCGCCTTTTTAAGAAGAAACCCCAAATCTTTTTTGGAATAAAAAGACATCCTTAAATTGACATCAAGAAACACTACCTTTCCGGCAAAGTCTGTTATTAATCTATTGCTGACGAACTGATTATTTTCGGAAACTCTTGCAAGCGTACCAATATATATCCCTGTTGCTTTGTGTATTATTCCAGCCTGTTCCGGATATTTCAAGTACTCCCAAGCCGTGTCCCTTATAACTTTGAATCTATGTCTGGTGTTTATCATCCGGATATCAACTATACCTGTTGGTTTTTCATGGCTTATAATAATTTCTTTTGTGTCCAATCCGAATGAGCTAATCCGGTTTATTGCTTCATGGCCTAATTCATCATTTCCAACAGAACTTATCATGAAAGGCCAGCCACCTGCTTTCATATAATAATATGCAAAATTCAGGGGCGCACCACCGAGCCTGTTTTCATCAGGAAACATGTCCCATACAATTTCACCAAACACAAAAAATGGATATTTAGAAGCTTTATTATTTACCATTATTATTTCCTTTGTTTGCTTAAGTATAAAAAAATATTTGTGAAAGGGTAACTGTTCAGGTGTCTTGCCGGTCCCCGAGTGCCAGCCGGGTGCCTCGATACATCCGCCTGCGGCGGACACTCGGCAACCGGCTGGTGTATCGAGGGGCCGGGAAGATGCCTGAACAGTTACGTGAAAGGTTAAAATATAATTAGCCGGTGTCACGAAATTATAGAGCTTTTTTCCATTCAAATACGTTCTTATTAGTCTTTTGAAATTTCTAAAATTGTGGTTGTGCTCAAATTATGCGAGGCCAGGAGTTCTGAGGCTATGAATTTGGATGTTCGCGGAATTCCGTGGGCGACTGCTCCGTCAGGCGCTTGAAGACTTTCAAGAAAGTATCCGGATTATCATAACCCACGTCATAGGCAATTTGCGAAACCAGTTCCGTGGAATTTAAAAGACGTTTCTTGGCTTCCTCGACACGAAGTCTATTGACATGGTCAATAAAACCTTTGATCAAAGAGCTTTCCTGAAAGTCTTCCCAAAATAATCTTTATTGTAGCGGAACCGGGCTCGCAGTGCATACTCAAGATTAAGTTCCGGTATAAGAATGTTCTCCTGGACAAAGGCCTCAATTTGATTTCGGAAAAGTTCTTCCGCTCTCTGCTCCATAGGCTTGTCCACGGAGATTTGTTTCTTTCGCAGTCTTTGGATTACCAGGAAAATTCCAAATAGCCCCGAGAATGAGAATGCCTAAAATCGCAGTACGGACTTTAAGGCCATAGGGTTTATCCGGAGGAAGAAAAACAAGCTGCGCCCATTCGCTCGGGTTTGCAAACTGAAGACGTGTTGCGCCGCTGAAGGTTCCCCATAACCGAAGATCACTTTTATCGTTCTTGTCTGTGATATGAACGTTAAAACCTATAGTGTCGCCGGCCGCGACCTTCTTTCCCAGGAATTCAAAAGGAATGCGAACCATGAGCGAGTATCCGGAATCCTGGCCCGGTGAGGCCTCATCATGTCCCTCTGAAAATATGGGAACGCACCTTGATTTGATGATATGTGTCCGGCACATC
Organism: uncultured Fibrobacterota bacterium; assembly: GCA_963831235.1. Lineage (GTDB taxonomy): Bacteria > Fibrobacterota > OXYB2-FULL-49-7 > OXYB2-FULL-49-7 > JAEUSG01 > CAWHPS01. Next base: position 62,109 of record CAWHPS010000054.1, on the reverse strand, counting down.
ACCCTGTGGACTCTTCCAGGTAAATTGGTGCAGACAAATCCCCTTGGTGAAATCCGTATTAATTTATCGTCCCGTCTGCAGAAAGTATCCCCGATCCCGGTTCATGTCAAAAGAGAGCTGAACAAAATCATCCTTCCATATAAGGGTCCTGGGCCAGGTTTCAGGTGTGTAGAAACTGACAATGTGCTGATCCCTGACAAAGATATGACAGACGATCTCTTTTTCCGAATACCACGTTTGGAAAAAAACCTGGTTATTCCCGCAGGAAAAGGAATCAGTCGGTACATGAACCTTGCGTACAGTATCATTGGAAAACAACGAAACAGGGTCACTTATATAGCGGGCAAAGGCGATTCTCGAAAAATAAGTGTCATGCCGGTCAAGAACAAGCGAGCTTCAACGGCAAAGTCTTTTCCTGAAAACAACAGGCCTTTATCATCAATGAAATCACAATAAAGGAAGAGCCTGTTCATATCAAGGTCTGGAAGGGAAGATGCATCCCAAAGAATAGCGTAGGGTTGGTGGTCGGTTGTTCCTATAAGCATTGTATCCAGGTCATTTTTAGTATGAATACCGTGCACAGCGTAGAAAAGAACAGAGCTGGCTTTTTTAGATTGAGGAATTTCAGCCACGAGCCGGACAGGTCCGGATTTAATAACGGAAAAAGGCCGAGGTTCTATTAAGGTTTGGCTGGAAAGATATGTCGTTAAAAATATGGATATTCCAATGGATAAAACACTAAACAATCCAAAATGTCTGGTTTTTCCGGTATTTGTCTGGTTTTTCCGGTATTTCATTCTGAATTTTCCGCTAAAAACGGCTTGTTTTTGATTATATTTACATTTATATTGAAATTCCTATACATTTAATTATAAAATACAAATATTTAAACTTTAAAATATATTTTTTTATGAATCTTAGGAGTATGGTCATTGGAACGGTAGCAGTTCAGACACCACAGCTTAAACGGCTAAAGCCGAAAAATATTACTTAACAAGGGGGAACTTGTCATGGGTAAGAGTATCCTGATTGCTTTTCTGCTTATTGCCGCATCATCATGCTTTATTTTCGGCCAGGGAATTCAGCTTGGCGATAGATTTGTTCCCAAAGACAGCTTTTTTGTTTTTATATTCTGCGGCAATTCCGCTATGTCCGGCCGTGATGATTCACCAGACAAAACGCCTGATCCCCATGCATGGAAATATGAGATGAGTCCTGCAAACTACGATTGGACGCTGGCCATCGAGCCTCTTTGCGAGGATGTAATTAATACCGGCGACAGAGGCGGTCCGGGCATGCCTTTTTTAAAGAGGCTTGCAAGGGATTATCCGAATCGTTATTTCGGGATCATGCAATTGTCCGGCTCTGGTTGGATCTGCAGGGATAATTTTTTAAAAGGTACAACGGCATACAATGATATGATTGATAAGGCCAAAGCCATAAAGAACAACGTTACAATTGCCGCTATTGTTTCGATGTTTAACCTTGTTGAAATCCAACATTATGCCGACGATAATAGTCTGGTTGATAGCTACCTGAACGATATTGAAAATATGGTTTCCGATATGCGTACTGACCTGGGAATGCCAGAACTCCCTTACCTGCATTCCGGTTACCCTGTCAATGCCAAAGGCGAAAATGCAATCACCCTGCCTGAGACCCAAGCAATTATGGCGGAGATAGGAAAGATTCCCGATAACATATCAAATTCTTTGGTAATACCTACTGACGGACTTACCATTTCTGATTACTCCCATTACGACCGCGCGGGGAACATGGCCTGGGGTGCGCGTGTAGCGGACAGCATCAAGTCTCACAATTGGGTTCCAGCAACCACAAATCGCGAAAAACCGGTATTAAAGGGTTCTGTTTCCGGAAGTCACCCTGCCATATGCAAGGTGTTGTTCGACGGCAGCAACTGGATGGGGCTTGGCAAATCAGTCTATTCCTTCAGCGTCTATTCGCTGAACGGTAGAATCATTCCAGGAATAAAGGCTGGCCGGTTACGCGATACCAGGCTGCCGCCCGGCATATACCTTCTGCGTTCGGAGGGCTTGAAATGAAACCCATGAAAACTTCATTGAATGGCATATTAGGCAAAGCGGCGGTTTCACCGGCGGTATTGGGCGGCTGTCTCCTTTTAGCTTCATTTTTCCATTTCAATAAAGTGGCCTTTATCGATTCTTTCGCTCCCTGTCCCACTCCCTGGGCGGCCATAGGGGGCTGCGGCGCAAGCGAGCGGAAGCGCCACCAGCGATATGCAATTGAAATGGATCGGCAGAGGAGTAACAGGGTCTCTTATTGACGCCGAGGTTGTCATGGGGCAGAACGTTCTACGGCAGAACCCTGACCAGAGCCGTGATACCAATTATATTGCTTATGGACAAAACTACTACGGGAAGATCCGTTTGAAAACCAGCTCCGTGTTATTTAATTTGTATTATCACCCTCCCAAACTAATGGATATAAAACTTACGGTTCCTTTTTTAATCAAGGAATGGCAAGCCGGTAGAACAGGGTCATTCGGGGATTTATCACTGGATTTCAGCAGAAAATGGGGAGAGAGCGCAAGCGTTGTTACGGCGCTGTTATTTTCATTTCCAACGGGTTATTATGATATAATGCAGGACAACCGGACTCCCTTATTGTCGGAGCAGCAGACTGGCAGCGGATTATACAGCGCTTCGTTCAGGGCGAATTACACCATGGACCGTGATTGGGGAATCATTAATATTGGAGGCGTCTATTCCGCTGGTTTTGTCGCCACTCGGATAGAAGAATACGGATGGGATGAAAAGAAAAGCAGGCTCACCTTTGAAAGCGAGAAGCTTGAATTCGCGCGCAAGGGCTGGGGCGTTATTAACAAGATGGGAGTGTTTACGCCTGATAATCTTGGATTCTTTCTTGACGTCGGCTGTAAAACAGAGGCGGTTATGCATGGTTTCTGCATCTCTTATTCCTATCCTGTTGAAAAGTCCACAATGGAGGCATGGGCGACCAATAATTTCAAGGATACTGCTGCGATAATAAAGTCTCAAGCGCAACGCACTCTTGATTCCATGATGACGGTCAAAAACAAGGATACAAAAGGTGTCATCATTAAAAGGTTAAGCGACAGCACCTGGCAATACCTTACAAAAACAACCATGAATCAAAAAACGGTTCCATCCATCACTGTCCAATACAGCATTGAAAAGAGCGATATTATATTCCCGATGTTGCTCGGTTTAGATGTTAAGCTTGACTATGACGATAAATTTCTGTTCGGCGGTTTTGCCGCGGGAATAGGCTTTAAGTTTCCTATTTATTGAGGGGTATTGACAAGAACAACTAATTTTAACCGGAGAGATCCGATATGGCTAAACCACATTCTATATTTGTTTTTTGTGCAGCGGGATTATCCGGCATGAAATCGTTCAGACGGGTGTCTGTCCTGTTCATTGCGCTCATTATCTTCTACGTACATGCGGGTTTTGCGCAACTGCCAAAACCCGGCGCAGATTTTCATTGCGTCGGCGACTCAGGTGGATGGACATGGTATGGCGAACCCAAAGCCGTTTACTATGAAGGAATGCATCAACGTACCTACTTCGGATGGGTGAACCAGAACGACGGCATTGTACGGGTCGCGATGTTCGACCACGAAACCAACGAAACGGTCATCCATATCATGAATACCGTATATGGCGCGGATGACCACAACCACCCGTCCATTATTGTGCGGCCCGATGGACGTCTTCTGGTTTTTTATACCGGCCATGCTTATGACGGACGGATAAACATCGCGATTTCACGGGATCCGGAGGATATCTCGGTGTTTTCTTCGGATATGGAAATGCAGCTAGGGGACATGGCGATTTGTTACCCCAATGCCGTTTTTCTCTCCGACGAAGGTCCCAACGGACGCTTTTACCTTATTTTCCGTGGTATTAATAACGATCCATGTTGGATTCATTCCGACGATTGGGGATTGACATGGTCTCCTGCTGTCAGGTTCTTTACGACCGTCAATCCTCCATATGCGTGGCCTTATGTGAAATACGTATCGAACGGAAAGGACGAGATCTATATGGTTATTGAGGCGTGGCACCGGAGCGCAAGTCCGCCGGTGCATTATATGATGTATAAAAAAGGTGTTTTTTATCAGGCCAATGGCAGAAGCGTTGGTGATACCGCCAATCTTCCCGTCTATAATTATGAGCTGGACACGATCTGGGACGCTAACATAACAGGACGTACCTTGACCTGCTGGGACATAGCGCTAGACAGTTCCGGCAGTCCGGTGTTCGTTGCGGACATATTTAATAACGCTTCAAACCATGTTTATTATTATTACCGATGGAACGGCGCCGCATGGTTTAACAAACGGCTTGTGAACAGCGGTAATTCCATGGGCGGTGAAGCGGGCTTTGCCGGCGGTCTGACGTTCGACCACGAAAATACGAACATTGTTTATCTCTCCCGGCAATACGGCGTGCTTGAAGATTCGCTCACGTTTTCTTCAATCAGCGATTCCACCCATGAGATCGAAAAATGGGTCACCCGCGACAAGGGCGCAACCTGGGACACGTTCCCAGTCACCTGCAACTCCGAAAAAATGAATACACGGCCCTGCGTGCCTCGAGGCCACAAGACCGGTGGGAAATTTGAACTCATGTGGATGTACGGCGATTACACGGCGTATTCCGCCGGCGGGTTCCCTGACAAGATAAATTTTTATCCGTATGATGAGACAACATATAACGAACCCGTAGGTTTACCATTGGTAAACCTTGACCTTGCCGCTTCGCCCAATCCATTTAATCCGTCAGCGATCATAAACTATTACCTGCCCCAAAATACCGATGTCTCTTTGACCCTTTACAACCCGCAGGGTAAGATTGTCAGAAAGCTGATGAGCGGCATGGTGTCGGCTGGAAGGCATACTGTGCAGGTGAATGCTGTCGGTTTGGCGTCCGGGATTTACATCTGCGAACTAAAGAGCAATGCCATGGCCAAACGGCTCAAGCTGGTACTGATGCGTTGAAAAGGAACTTAACTTAAAGATGCAGGCTCTATCACGATTAAGGAGGAAGACACTCATGAAAGCACTCTTATACATGCTGACAACAGGTTTCGAGTCCATGCAAAATTCAAAAACCTTAATGCGCCCGTTCCTGGTTCCCCTGATATTCGTTTGTATTTTATCATCCGTTGTTTTCTCCAAGTCATTGTCTGTGGAGGATGTGACCGCATCGGTCAGGCAAGCGGCCCGATGGCAGATTGAGACATCGTGGGGTTCCAATCCAACAGTGGACAATGATTGGATCAACGCCTCTTTTATGGCCAGCCTGATGGAGGTGTACAAGGTGCTTCCTGAAACGGGCTATTTGAACTTCGCCCGGCAGTGGGCTGCGAATGCCCATTGGTCGCCCACCGATATTTATGGAACGCATGCGGATGGTATATGCTGCGTTTCGACTTACGCGGATTTGTACCTTCTGAATCCTCACGACAGCCTGCAATATATGCTGGCAAAAGGTTACACCAATCTGGATTTTCTGAAAAACCAGAATTTTGACACCCCGCTTTGGTGGTATCCGGATGCGATATACATGGGGCCGCCTTCGGTGGCCAAGCTGGCGTATATCCGGAATGATTCCACGGATTGGGCTTTTCTGCATCGGGAGTTCATCAGAAACAGGGATTCCAGGCGCGACAGTCTTACAGGGCTGTATTATGCGCCTTACACTTATGAGTTCTGGAGCAGGGGTGACGGTTGGGTAATCGCAGGACTTTCACGCATGATTCCTTTTCTTAAAACAGACGATCCGTATCGTCCGGAATACATCCGGATTTTTCAGACCCTGGCCGCTGCTCTTGCTATTCGGCAGCAGACGGATGGACTCTGGCGTTCGGACTTGAATAACCCGGAGGCTTTTCCAGGACCTGAAACCAGCGGGTCGGCTTTCTTTGTATATGGAATGGCGTGGGGTGTGAATAACGGCTTCCTTCCGGCGGCAACTTATGTTCCTGTGATTAACCGCGGCTGGGAAGGTCTTCTGAGATGCCTTGATACAACAGGACGATTGGGTTATGTTCAAGATGTGGCAGTGGCACCCGATAATGCGTATTGGGGTACCTCAAAGCCTTATGCCCAAGGTGGTTTTATCATGGCCGGGGCCGAAATCATCAAGTCAATGTGGATTCGAGACAGTACGGCGCCAAGCGAGCCATCGAATCTTTCGGCCGAGGTTACAGGTCTTTCCCTGAGGCTGTCCTGGAGTCCCGGTATGGATGCGCAATCGGGTGTAATGGGTTACCGCGTATATTGCGGCGCCTCAGCCGGCGCCTTATCGTTGTTAATGGAAATAGAGGCCGAAACGTTAATAACGCTCTCCATCCCGGAGTACGACACTTTGTATTATGCGGTCGGCGCAATCAATACGCGGGGCTTGGAGTCCGGCCTTTCATCGGTAATCATGGCTATAGGGGGCAAAGACACTGTCAAGCCAATTGTGACCGCCGTCTCGGCGCTGATGAATTCGGTCAGCATCACCTTCAGCGAAAAGGTGGAACAGTCCTCGGCGGAAAAAGTTGGCAATTATACCATCAGCAGCGGCGTTCTGGTAACAGATGCCATCCGGCAGGCGGATCAGAAAACGGTAGTGCTTTCCGTTCCGGCGCTGAACAGGGGTACAATGTATTCCCTCCGTGTTGCAGGTATACGGGATCAGGCATCCATCGCGAATACAATGGATACCCTTGACACAACCTTTTACCATTCAGGCAGTGCAACCATCTCTCTTACTGCGGATAATATTTACGATCTTTATTTCAATGGCAGGCTTGTGGGGAGCGATAGTGATTGGCGTATTGCGGAAAAATATTCTGTGGACCTCCAACCCGGGAAAAATGTAATTGCCGTCAAAGCGGTTGATCTCGGCGCTCCGGGAGGGCTGCTCGCTGATATTACCTGCGATTTTCTCCAGTCAGGCACAAACAATGGCTGGAAAACCGGCGCGCAGGAACAGACGGATTGGACTGCCACTGGTTTTGATGATGCCTCATGGTCGCCCGCAACCGTGCTTGCAGCTTATGGAGGTGACCCGTGGGATAATGTACCCGGAATGCCGACTGGAACAACAGCCCAGTGGATATGGAACGCTGGAGGTTCCGATATTGTATATTTCCGGTATGTCATTGACGTCTCAAACATGGATATTGACACAGGGATTATCACTTCGGAAAACCTTTACCTTGATGTTTCGCCAAACCCTTTTAATCCCTCAACGAGCATAAGCTATTATCTGCCGCAAAAGGGTGATATCTCATTGTTGCTTTACAACCTGCAGGGAAAAATGATCAGGCAGATTGTGAGTGGTGTGGAGTCAGCTGGACGGCATACCATGAATGTGGAGGCTGTTGGCCTTGCCTCCGGAATTTACATCTGCGAGTTAAAAGCGGGCGCTATGGCCAAACGAATCAAGCTGGTGCTGATGCGATAAGGAAGATTTTCCAATGGGTTTTATGAATTTTACAGGTTGTTTTTTGATAAGTTACCCGGAAATAAAATTAACCTACCTGAGGAAATTTGTTATACAAAATAATGAGTTTATACGATCGTTGTATGGAGAAGATGCCGGGAAAGTATTTGTAAAAATCATTTACACTTAAGTGAAAGGAGCCATTTTATGGCGAAAAGGATTAAAATTTATAAGTTCATTGGAACCGTTTTGCTGGCATCATTAATCATACCATCTTCTGTAAACGCGCTTTCCTTTACTGACGCCAGACAGGCTGCTATTGAGGTCGTTATAGATTCAGCCGTTAAAAATGCCGAAACCTGGCTGTCCGGGGTCGATATGAACACCGGCCGGGTATTGGTGGATGGCAAATATTCCTCTTATCAACATTGCATTTGCGCGCTCTTATACGCGTTTTATGAATTGGATCACCCGAAAAACCCCTACAAAGGTGATGTAAGGTTTCTTAACGCCGCTTGGCGCGTCGGAGAATACATCATGAATATAGCGGATGAAAATGGAAATTTCAATGTTGTGAAACCAGATGGCAGCGTATGGGGATACGAGCCCGATCCCTGGATTGCCTCCTCTTTAGGGGAAGTTTTGCTCCGTTCGGCTCACTTGATGCCTGACAGCACCCATCAACGGTGGTTGCAGAAGATGGCGCCCATCTGGGCCCAAGATATGGCATACTCTACAGGCCCGGGCACTGCGGGTTTCAACCATACTGCCCTGCATAAGTGGAGCGGTTACCTCGGCGCTTTATGCCGAAACGATGCGGCCGACAAGCAATTTTTCGGCGACGAACTTGCCAATATCGCTGGGTACCAGGAAACTGACGGATACTGGAATGAAGGAAACGGTCCTTCAGTAGCCTATAATATGTTCTACTTGCAGGCGCTGGCAGTTTACTGGCTTACCTCTGGTGATCCGCGAGTGGAAACAGCGCTGATACGCGGCGGGCGCTTTCATTCATTCTTTATTTATCCTGACTGTTCAACAATGTCCCTGATCAGCTGCCGTATCGGCTATGATGCAAATAAAACGCTTTGGGACATACCTGCGCTATGCGTTTCAAAGGAGAGCAGTTATTACCTTGGAAAATGGCTGCAAAGTCCGTTGCCGCTGCCGAAGCCGATTCTTGCCGGGTTTATGCCGATATTCAATACTCTTCTTTACGTACATGAACTGATCGCCAGTATACCATTGGGTGAAGAAACAGCGGACTGGAAGCCTGCAAACATTCCTGTTAAGAAAATATGCTCCGGTCCATGGGTAGTCACCCTTTCTGGGCTTACGGGAAGCGAGGACAATCGCTGGGTCATGGATCGTTCGGTTTACTTTAGCGTGTGGAACGAGCAAAGCGGTCTCATTTGCGGTGATAATTTAAGCAAAAATCAAGAATCCTGGTCTAATTTCAATTTCGACGGTTCCTTTATAGCCAATACTACTGTGCTCAGCGCACCGAGCGCCACACCCTCGGTATCATTGACCTATTCAAATGGCATGTCCCAAGGCGTGATAAGCATTCCGGAAATAAGTGATACCAGCCTTTCCGTGGAATTCAAGGCAACCGGCATTGGAACAATCTATGGCGGTCTGCCTCTTTATATCCACTATCCCGACATGGTCTGCGGCGTCGACACTGTCCTTCCCGCGCTACACGATACAATAGGAACATGGAAAGCCGTGGATCTCGGCGGGGTGCTGAGACATCGCGGAATCAACATATTGTTGCCCGATGAGGCATCCCTGCTCTGGCCTTTTCCTGTATATAATCCCTATGTCCCGGATGGACAGTGCTACGACTTTGTTGGGCGTGAGCCATACGCTTTAATCAAGTTTCCATTAAACTCAGGTACCCCTGAGCGTCTTACGTTTAACAGTCTGTCAGATCACAGCCCTACGAATCCTGATGTAGGTTTGGAAGCGGCTCTTCTTCCTTTGGAACTATCGCTATCTCCCAATCCTTTCAATATGGCAATAAATCTCATGGTCCCCGATTGGAAAAGCGGATCGGAACTCAAGATACTTGACATTCATGGTAAAATAGTGGTTGATCTGACAACTGTCATTAACGGTGGTCCCCGGGGGTTGGGATTGCGTCAGGTTTCCTGGAACGCTTCAGGCTATGCATCGGGGGTGTATGTCGTCATGCTCCATAGTGGCAATGTGGAACTGAAACGAAAGGTTGTGCTGATGCGCTGAAAAGGAAAACCAAATATGGGAGTACTGTCATGATGAAATGGATTTTATTAACCACGATGTTTCTTTTTTCCGGGGTTATACTGGGAGCGATAAGCGAACATATTGTGTTGGAAAAGAAAATGCAAACAACTGTAAGCAGCAGCTATTGGTCATGTTGTTTTGCTGCCGGGTTCGGGAAAAGCATTGAAACGTACAACGGGTATCAGTACGTTATTTTTTATGATGCGCAGCTTAAGGTCTGTGTGGGCCGGCGGGCAGTGATGGATACGCTCTGGGATACACTGCAGATTGAGGGCTTTACCGCAGGCATTGGTGATGGTGCTGGCTTTGACGGGCACAACACGCCTGTTCTTGGAATTTGCCAGGGTGACGGTACGATTCATCTGGCTTTTGATCATCATGTCAGTCCGCTTCATTATTCGGTATCCGTAAAACGGCTGGCCACGGTTCCTGATTCATTTGCCTGGCATGGCAATCTGTTCGGGCCGGTAAATTCCAATCCTGCCGAAGTTTCAGGATATTCTCCCACCGTCACTTATCCGAATTTTCTCAGCGTTGCGGACGGCCGCCTTCAGTTAATCTTCAGGGAAAACATGGGTTATGATGGTCCCTGGCGGCTCTTTGAATATAATCCGGAAACAGAGACATGGATAAGTCTGGGTATTTTTATTTCAGGATACAGCGATATTTTTACTACAAGCAGCGCCTATTTTAATAACGTTTTTACATACGACAGAAATAACCGCCTTCACGCTACCTGGTGTTGGAGGAACACCTATGGCGTCAACCAGAACCGTGATCTCTGCTACGCGTACAGCGATGATTTCGGACGAACCTGGTATGGTTCAACAGGGCGGCTTGTGGGAACTGTGAATTCATCACCGATTACCGCTGACAGCACCGCAGTTACAGTCTGGAGTATAAGTCCACATCGTGGGTATATAAACTCCTGCGGCCAGGCTGTTGACAGCAAGGGCTGTATTCATGCTGTTGTCTGGCATTTACCGGATGGCGCTCCTGATACGGATGAATTTTATCCTTCCAATGTCAGATATTTTCATTACTGGCGAGAGATTGACGGCGCCTGGCACCGTAACGAACTTTCCACCGTCCAGGTTACATACAGGCCCCGGCTGGTCTTTGATAAATTTGACAATCTTTATTTGTTTACCGCGCAGACCACTATTTATGGGGCAAGTGCGGATTCCGGATGGCGCGACTGGACACTGCTTTTCGATGAAAAAACAGATAGTGGAGCGCCGGCTGGTGGCGAGTTTCACGAGCCTGCAATAGATATGACTTGCTGGGAGTCTCTGGGGATATTATCCAATGTGTCCGCATCGCTTAAGGTCACGGATATCTCCGTATCCGGATTGGGTGCGGCCTCAGAGGAAAGCTCTCTTTCAATTGAACCGGAAATAACCATACAGCCGAATCCTTTTAATCCGTCCGCGCGCATAAGTTATTCCCTGACGCAGAATGCAGATGTTTCGTTGACTCTTTACAACCCACAGGGAAAGATTGTCAGAAAGCTGACGAGCGGCATGGAATCGGCTGGAAGGCATACTGTGCAGGTGGATGCTGGCGGCTTGGCTTCAGGAATTTACATCTGCGAGCTGAAAAGCAATGCCATAGCTAAACGGGTGAAGCTGGTGCTTATGCGATGAAAAGAAACGAGAAAATTGTAAAACTAATAATTTCGGAGGTTGAAATATTGAAATTTGCATAATTTGATCATTTGAGATTTATTTATCTTAGTTTTACAATCAGCTAAAACTTTTAACTTGGGGAGGACATTATTTTTATCACAAAATTACTACTTGCAGGGGCGTTGTTTGTTTCTGTCATTAATGCTCAAGGCGTAAATATCAGAGGCACCGTAACGGACACCAGCGGTGCGCCGTTAGCAGGAGCGGCTGTAAGGCTGGAAAAAGGCGGACAGACGGTAAACACGGAAGCTGATGGAAGTTTTACGTTTGCCGACACCAGAATTGACGAGAAAATTAAACAGGCTAAACCAGCCAATATGCCGGTAAAAACACAAAACGGACTATTAATCATCAATGTGCTGGAAAAGACAGACGTAGCGCTTGCTACTTTTACAATTCAAGGTAAAGTTGTTAGTAGAATACAACGAACATTGGACGCAGGGACACATTATCTGGCAATGCCTAGCATGGGGAATGGTGTATATTTGCATAAAGTGAAAATAGGCGGCAGCAGGTATATTGTAAAAGGCATTTCGCTTGATGGAATAGCTCTGCCAACGCAAGGCACTTCTCCTGATAACGCACTATCAAAACAGGCAAAGGTCTTTGCCGAAATTAATGATGTTATTGCCGTAACGAAAATAGGATATTTGAATTACAGGGTGGTTGTAAGGAATTCGGATACGAGCGGCATCGAAATAAGGATGATTGTTTGTGAAGACACAGTAACGGATGCCGACGGGAATGTTTACCAGGCAGTTAAAATAGGCAATCAGGTATGGACGGTTGAGAACCTGCGGACCACGAAGTACAACGACAATACGCCTGTTTTGCTGGACACATCAAAAGCAACCTGGGCCATTGATACCACGGCAAAATACTGCTATTACAACAACACGACTAATGCGGATAGTCTAAAGGAATTTAACGCGCTTTACAATTGGTATGCGGTAAATACAGGGAAGCTTGCTCCGGCTGGCTGGCATGTTCCTACGGATTCGGAGTGGACGATTTTAGGAAATTGTTTAATCGACAACGGGTATAACTGGGATGGTTCAACAACGGGAAACAAGATAGGGAAGTCTATGGCTACAAAAACCGGTTGGAGGAGTTCAAAATCTGCCGGGGCGGCCGGCAACGATGTTACGAAGAATAACAGCTGTGGTTTTTCGGGTCCACCGGGTGGTTATCGTTACAACAATGGAGGTTTCTTCAGCATCGGAAGCGGCGGCAACTGGTGGAGCGTTACGCAGGGCGATGTTTTAAATGCGTACGGCCGTAAAATCAGCTACGACTACGACTACCTTTACAGGAACAGCGGCAGCAAAAGCTGCGGTTTTTCAGTGAGGCTGTTAAGGGATAATTGACAATAAGATTATATTAAAACGAACTAAATAGCGATAGTAAAAATATTTAACCTTAAAAAGGAAAGAAGTACATTATGAAAGCAGGAAATTCACAGTCAGGTACCGGTTGCCCTACAAACTTGAATTCAGTATTCGACAGGATGAAACGGATAATATTAGCAGGGTTGATAGTTTTGATCCTTGCCTTCCAGGCGAACTCCGCCCCTTGCGGCGCGGTGCTTATAAGGGATGGTCAGCATCTTTCCTATTGCAATGTCCCGAAAGATATGCCAGACGAAGCCTATTTCGGCAGGGAATTAGAGGGTGTTGCATGGGAGAATAAACACAGCTTTTACCGTCATTACATCGTTCCGGACGGACGCAACACAATTGATATTGCCGGTAAAAAGATCTATGATGCTATCCTGCCGTATGCTGACTATGAGAGTTTTATGCTGCATCAGGATAATGATTGGGGTGCTGATATTTTGTTGGTTGGCAGCACACTTGGCCTTGGTTGTTTCAATCTTTATAGCGATGGATCCTGGATTAGCCCTCCGGCAATAGACGGGTTTGACAGTGTCGTGGTTACCATACCCGATTCAAGCCAGGCAACGCCTGTGATTAAGATCGTTCATTATGGATGGGTTGTAAAAGGCAATAAGCTAAATGTAGCCTGGACTATTTCAACAAAATGGGATAGCTGGGCTTCAAATTGTGAGATGCAGATAGACGGTACTTTCGATGGTATGGTAGTTGTCGGAATCAAGAATCAGGTTCCAACGGTAATTCGTGATACTGCTAATGCTTTATTGGCGACCATTGGAGAACAGGGCGGGATTGTTGAAACCCTGACTGATACTCTTCTTATGGCCGTCAAAACCGAATCAAAATATTTGGGAGGATATGCGGACGATGGCACCCACTATGGAATTTTATTACAACCGGATGCTGATGGAAAAGTTGCATGGTCGCTCGGGTATAGCTGGGCAGGTGAACCTGATCCGGTTTTCCGTGACTCGGACTGGAAGAATAAAATGTTCGACAACGGGTCAACAGGATCCACACCGCCTAGGGTGAAGTCTACTGAACCGGAAATATCTGTTCAGCCGAATCCTTTCAATCCGGTCGCGAGCATAGGATATTACCTGCCGCAGAAGTCTACAGTAACTTTGACACTGTACGATCCCCTGGGAAAAATTGTTAGAAAACTTAAGAACTGCATGGAATCGGCTGGAAGCCATACGGTTCAGGTGGATGCTGGCGGCCTCTCTTCCGGGATTTACATCTGTGAGTTCAAGAGTAATAATACCGCCAAACGGCTTAAGCTTGTGCTGATGCTATAAGGACTTCAACTAAAAAATAGGAAATATGATTTGCGAATTTTATTCGCGAGTCGCCATGGTATTTCTAATTTGTCTTGTCAGGCGTAACAGTTGTGGTTCTGGATTGCAATAAGCAAGATTTTCCAATTCGCCAAAAACTAATAAGACTCTTTTTGTGAAACCATAGCATTTAAATTGCGTTTGCTTTCACAACAACACTATATTTAACACATCTTGTTTAGTTTTAAGGGGTTATATTATGCTTAAAACAATGATTTTTGCAAATAAAAATGCAATATCAAGGCTTTCAAGATACAAAAATGCCCTGACAAGGTTTAAAGCCCTGGGATTTGAGAAGATATTTTCAGAATACCTTGCTGATGCTGTTGAAGTCACCTCAGCACAGGTGCGAAAGGATTTCTCCCTTTTTGGAATTACCGGCAATAAAAGGGGTGGTTATTCTATTGATGTTCTTATAGAAAAACTTAATGGTATTCTCGGGAAAAATGAAACCCAGAAGGTCATACTTGTAGGCGCTGGTAATCTGGGTTCAGCCCTGATTAAATACAAGAATTTTGAAAAGGAGGGTATAAAGATAGAAGCGGCTTTTGATATTGACCCTGCAAAACATACTGCCAAGTTTCCAATACCCGTCTTCCCAATTGACAAGATGGAGTCATATATTAAAGAAAATCAGATTAAAGCCGCAATTCTTGCCGTACCTGACATTGCGGCCCAACAGACATTTGATCTCTTGATTAAGGCAGGCATTAAAGGCGTGCTTAACTTCGCGCCAATAACATTAAAATCGCCTGAAGACCGATTTGTGAGCAATGTCAACCTTGCTGTTGAATTGGAGAACCTGCTTTACTTTGTGCATGCGCTTGAAAAGACATTGAGCACTGAAAAGCCGTAATAGTTTAAACATAGTCCTGAATTCGACTAATTCTTTCTTATCCAGAAACCTTCGATGCAGCAATATTATTATGTGATATTATTCTCATTTAAATTGCTTTTATGTGATACATAGCACATTAACCATTGTTTTTTGCCTGAATTTAAATAATTCTTTTCTTTTTATTGTGAAATATGGTATATTACTTATAAGTTTAATACAGTTTACCATCAATAACAAACCACAGAAATAGACAAGGAGCTTCCATGAGTAAAGAAGGCGCCTGTACATGTTGCGAAGATGTTTCCGAAAAGGAAATGCTTAAAAAGGTTGATGAGGTAATAGATCAATACCGGGCTAAAGCCGGCGCATTGATTCCGGTGCTTCAGGTTGTCCAGAACACCTTTGGCTATTTGCCGAAACCCGCACTGAAACGCATCAGCATTGAACTTGACACGCCATACAGCGAAGTTGCCGGTGTTGCAAGCTTTTATTCATTTTTCTCGATGATTCCTCGCGGCAAGCACCTGGTTCGAGTGTGCATGGGCACAGCCTGCTATGTCAGAGGAGGTAAACAGGTCCTTGAATCCATAAAAAAAGTCCTGGGCATTGATATCGGCGGAACAACGGAAGACCGCATGTTTTCCCTTGAAATAGGTCGTTGCTTCGGCGCTTGCGGCCTGGCTCCTGTCATTATGATTGATGATGATGTACACCAGAGGGTGAAAGCCGCAAGGGCTGGGGAGCTTCTTGACAAATACAAAGAGAAAAAAGGCGCCATAAAAAGGAGCGTGAAGAAATGACAACAACAAAAAGGATTAATTCAATCGACGAGTTAAGAGCGCAGAAAGATAAATTCCATGGCGCTGTTGAAAGCCGTCATTCGGGAAACAACGGATCCATTAAAAACTATGTTCTTGTCTGCACAGGCGGCGGATGTATCGCATCAGGATCGCTTGCGGTCAAGGCCGAACTTGTAAACGAAATAAAGAAAAACAAGCTTGATAAAAGTGTAAAGGTGTTCGAAACAGGCTGTCTTGGCCCCTGCGCGGTAGGGCCGGTTGTTGTTGTTTATCCACAAGGCACTTTTTATGAGAATGTCAAGCCAAAAGACGCAGCTCAGATTGTAAAGTCACACTTAAAGAACGGGAAACCGGTTGAAAAGCTCATGCACAAAAAGGCGCTTACCGGCACACCGATCCCAGCCATGAAAGACATTGACTTTTTAAACAAGCAGACAAAAATAGTCCTTCGCAACTGCGGAATAATCGATCCATTAAGCATCGAGGAATATTTTGCTGTTGATGGTTATCAGGCAGATGCAAGGGTCCTTTGCCAGATGAAACCGGAAGATGCAATCGAGATTGTCAAGAAATCCGGTATCAGGGGACGCGGCGGTGCAGGCTTTCCTACCTGGATGAAATGGAGCTTTGCAAGGAAAACCAAGGGAACGGAAAAATATGTCCTTTGCAATGCGGATGAAGGAGATCCCGGCGCTTTTATGGATCGAAGCGTGCTCGAAGGCGATCCGCACAGCGTAATAGAGGCCATGACCATTGCAGGCTTTGCAGTCGGAGCAAACAAAGGCTTTGTTTATGTCAGGGCCGAATATCCACTTGCAGTCGAACGTCTCGGAAAGGCAATCGAAATCGCACGGGAGTACGGCCTGCTTGGCAAAAACATCCTTAACTCCGGGTTTGACTTTGACCTCGAAATTCGCATGGGCTCAGGCGCATTTGTATGCGGTGAGGAAACAGCCCTCATGACATCCATAGAAGGCAACCGCGGCGAACCCCGCCCCCGCCCTCCTTTCCCTTCAGACAAAGGGCTGTGGGGCAAACCAAGCGTGCTTAACAATGTTGAAACTTATGCCGCTATTCCGGCAATCTTTAATAAAGGCCCGGAATGGTATGCCTCTTTCGGGACCGAAAAAAGCAAAGGAACAAAGGTTTTCGCCCTTGCAGGCGCTGTAAACATGACAGGCCTGGTTGAAATACCAATCGGCACACCCTTGGGAGAAATCATTTACGACATTGGAGGTGGAATCCCGGATGGGAAGAAATTCAAGGCAGCCCAAATCGGCGGCCCCTCGGGCGGATGCATACCAAGGGAACATTTAAATGTACCAGTGGATTACGAATCTTTAACTGAACTTGGCGCAATCATGGGTTCCGGAGGCCTCATTGTTATGGACGAGGATACATGCATGGTTGATGTTGCCCGGTACTTTCTGGATTTTGTGCAGGATGAATCCTGCGGCAAATGCGTACCATGCCGGGTCGGGACCAAACGCATGCTCGAGATTCTTGATCGTATATGCGAGGGCAAAGGCGAGATGGCTGATCTCGACAAACTTGTGGCGCTTGGAAAACAAATCAGCGATACGGCCCTTTGCGGCCTTGGCCAGACAGCCCCGAACCCGGTGCTCTCTACTTTGCGTTATTTCCGTCATGAATACATCGCACACATCCGCGACAAACACTGCCCAGCCGGCGTGTGCCCATCTCTTGTGCACGCACCATGCTCCAATGCCTGCCCGGCAGGTGTTGATGTTCCTGGCTTCGTCTCCCTTGTTGGTGAAAAACGTTACACCGACGCACTCAGGTTACATCGCGAACGCAACCCGCTTGCGGCAATCTGCGCATCTGTCTGTTTCCACCCCTGTGAAAGCAAATGCCGCCGCTCAAAACTTGACGATGCCCTCAGTATTCGCGGTATAAAGCGCTATATGGTTGAAAAAGAGAGCGCCCCTGTTATTCCCTTGGTCAAAAACAGTCCAGACAACGCAAAACGGAAAGTGGCAATAATAGGCGCAGGCCCGGCAGGTTTGTCTTGCGCGTATTTCCTTGCCAGAATGGGATTCCGCCCTAAAATATTCGAGGCTGAAAAGGAATCGGGCGGCATGCTTGTACAAACAATTCCCTCATACCGTCTTCCAAGAACCGCACTTGCCAAGGAAATCCGGATGATTAAGAGCATGGGTGTGCAGATAGAAAACAACACACGACTTGGCCACGACATAACCCTTAAGACCCTTAAAGATAAAGGATATGAAGCGATCTTCATCGGTGTAGGCGCCCCTCTTGGTTCCTCGCTTGGAATAAAAGGTGAAGATGTGAAAGGTGTCAGTGACGGAATACGTTTCCTGCGCGAATTCAATCTCAAGAAGAAACAGGTTGTGGGGAAAAATGTGGCTGTAATCGGGGGTGGAAACGTCGCGATTGATGTTGCACGCACAGCACTTCGATTAGGCGCTGAAAACGTAACAGTAGTATATCGTCGTACAAGGGAAGAAATGCCGGCTTATGAAGAAGAGGTCCGTGAGGCACTTATCGAAGGTGTCCGGTTCGAATTTCTCTCAGCTCCTGTTGAAATTACTTCTGACAATGGACATGCTTCAGGCATCAAATGCAGCCGCATGGTCTTGGGAGAGTTCGATAAAAGCGGACGCCGCAGACCAAAGGAAAAGGCAGGCGACACCTTTATTGTAAAAGCTGACCAAATAATCGGGGCAATCGGCCAGTCGCTTAATGCAGCTGAGGTCAACAATGGCATTTCCCTTGCCTTAACAAAAAACGGTTATATTGATGCTGACCCGGTAACCGGCAAAACATCTGTTCCCTGGATATTTGCGGGAGGCGATGCTGTTTCAGGACCCGCTTCCGTCATAGAAGCTGTTGCAGCCGGCGAGAAAGCCTCTATTGGAATCAGCACACTTCTTTCAGGTTCAGCTGATGCTTTCTGGCGCAATCCAAAAGCCGTTGACTCTTTCTTTGACCCTGATGCGGATCCTGTTCAATACAACAAGGCAGAAATCAAACTCATACCCATAAGCTCAAGGAAAAGCAACTTCAAGGAGGTTGAAATTACCTTTTCAGAACAGACAGCTCTTCGTGAAGCAAAGCGCTGCCTCCGCTGCGATTTTCGTGAACCAGCAGAAAGCGTAAAATAAGAACCCAATTAAAGAAAGGCCAATATGCCGAAACTTACAATAGACAATGTCGCGGTTGAAGTTCCTGAGGGAACAACAATTCTTGAAGCTGCCCGTAAGTCGGGCTTTCGGATTCCATCTCTTTGCTACCTGGAAAAAATTCAGGCAATAGGCGCATGTCGCGTCTGCATGGTGGAAGTGGAAGGTGCCAAGACCCTTGTGGCATCATGTGTAATGCCCGCATCCGAAGGCATGAAGATCCACACAAACACCAGGCGCGTTCGAGAAGCGCGGCGCATGGTTGTTGAACTTCTTCTGTCTGAACATGACGGCAATTGCCAGACCTGCGACCGCAACAATGACTGCGAGCTTCAATCACTTGCCTTTGAACTTGGGATACACAGCATTTCTTATGATGGTGTAAAAACAAAGGCGGATTCCGACAACAGCTCCGCGGCCATAATCAGGGAAAGCGGAAAATGCATCAAGTGCAGAAGATGCGTGGCAGTATGCACACAAGTGCAATCAGTTGGCGCACTGTTTCCCCAGTTCCGCGGATTTAAAACAGTTATCGGACCGGCCTTCGGGTCTGACCTTAAAGATGTTGTTTGCATTCAATGCGGTCAATGCGCTGCAATGTGCCCGGTTGGTGCTATTGTTGAAAACAGCCATATCAATAAAACATGGGCGGCACTTGAAGATAAAAATAAAACCGTGGTGGTACAAACAGCGCCCGCAGTGCGGGCGGCACTCGGCGAATGTTTCGGTCTTCCTGCAGGCACTCTTGTTACTGGTAAAATGTTTACAGCTCTGCGTAAACTTGGGTTCGATGCTATCTTTGATACCAACTTTACAGCAGACCTCACAATTATCGAAGAAGGGACCGAACTTCTCACACGCCTTAAAAAAGCCGTAAAAGAAGGCCAACCCCAGGCACTTCCACAGTTTACAAGCTGCTCTCCAGGTTGGATTAAATTCATGGAACATTTTTACCCTGAAATGCTTCCGAATCTTTCCACGTGCAAATCGCCTCAGCAAATGTTCGGTGCTGTTGCCAAAACCTATTGGGCCAAAAAGGTCGGCAAAAACCCTGAGGATATCTTTGTTGTCTCCATTATGCCATGCACGGCAAAGAAATTTGAGGCATCAAGAGAAGAGATGAACAGCTCGGGCATGCAGGACGTGGATGCAGTGCTAACAACGCGCGAACTTGGACGCATGATACGCGAGGCAGGGATAGACTTTGTAAACCTGCCAGACAGTGCGGCTGACCCGCTTATCGGCATGTCTACCGGAGCTGCGGACATTTTCGCAAACACAGGCGGTGTAATGGAGGCTGCCTTAAGGACGGCATATCCCATTATTACAGGTAGGGAACTGCCCTTTGAAAACCTGCATGTGAAGCCCCTGGCTGGTCTTGATGGAATAAAAGAAGCATCCATAACCATTGAGGGAACTTTGCCGGAATGGTCTTTTCTTGAAGGTGTCACGGTAAATGTGGCAGTTGCGCACACTCTTTCAAATGCAAGAAAGATAATCGATGACATAAAAAGCGGTAAAAAGACTTATCATTTTGTGGAGGTCATGACTTGTCCTGGAGGCTGCATAGGCGGCGGCGGTCAACCACGCAGGACAGATGATGAGATACGTAACAAAAGAATTGGGGCTATTTACAAGGAAGACGAAAACCGGCCCATCAGAAAATCACATGAAAACCCCATGATAAAGCAGATATACGCTGAATTCTTAGGTTCCCCGTTAGGAGAGGTTTCGCACCATCTGTTGCATACGCATTATCATGAACGGGAGAAGGTATAAAAGGGGCATTTTCATGCTCCCTGCGCCTCTTGTTAAATCTGTCAAAGACAAATGCGAGGTATGCTATACCTGCGTCAGAGAATGTCCGGCAAAAGCAATCCGTATTTACCAGGGCCAGGCTGATGTTGTTGCTGAAAGATGTATTGCCTGCGGTAACTGTTTCCGGGTGTGCTGTCAGAATGCAAAGGAAGCCTTAAGCAGCATCGCAGATGTAAAAGATATTCTTTTATCAGGCGGCACACCTGCTGCCATTCTTGCTCCAAGCTTTCCGGCCGAATTCGGGGAGTACGACCATAAGGCTGTTGTCGGGGCACCAAAGGGACTCGGGTTTAAGATCGTTATGGAAGCCGCTTTCGGCGCCGACCTTGTGAGCCTTGCATACCGTAAACTCCTATCAGCGAAAGACCGGCACGACCTTAATTGCAACAATTCCGAGAAAAGAACACCAAAAATAATTTAATTATGGATATTCCTGAAAACAGACTCAAGGTTTATGTAGTTGATGATGAAGCAGAGATGCGCCTGGGTGTAAAACTGGCATTGGAAAACCATGTCCTGACCCTCAGCGATATAAACGAGCGGATTTATTTTGATGTCCATTGTTTTAACTCCGCTGAAGAAGCGGAGAATATAATGAAGATCACGAAGCCCGATATCCTTATTCTTGACAACAAGCTTCCAGGCAAAAGCGGGGCGGAACTTTTGAAGGATATTTCAATCAACGGGAATCCGGTATGCACGATTATGATTGCCGCATACTCCACACTGGAAAGTATCATAAACACCATTAAACTCGGTGCCTATGACTTTCTGCCCAAACCCTTTAAGCCTGATGAGCTTCAATATTCATTGGACAAAGCTGCAAGGGAAGTAATCGTGACCCAGAAGGCCCGTAAGCTGTCCGAAGAAAGAAAGCGGATCAGGTTCGAATTTATTACGGTCCTTGCACATGAGCTTAAAGCGCCGCTTAATGCCATTGAAACCTATCTTGATTTAATACAAAACAAACAGATGGGAAGCAAGCTGGAAGATTACTCTGATATTGTTGAACGAGTCATGATAAGGCTTAAGGGGATGCGTAAACTCGTTCTCGATCTCCTTGATTTAACAGCCATTGAATCAGGGGATCGCAAGCCATCAATTTCACCAATTGATTTATATCAAATAGCAATGCAGGTTGTTGATTTGCTGAAAGAAGATGCTGAAACAGCAGGCATCAATATACGTATTCTACCCGATAAGCCGATTATTTTCAATGCTGATCCGGATGATATGGAACTTATTTTAAAAAATCTCGTTTCAAACGCCATCAAATACAATAAACCTGACGGTAAAGTTGAAATAAAACTGAGCGTGGATCAGGCAGGCGCAATGATTGAAGTTTCAGACACCGGAATCGGCATAACCTCTGAAGAGCAGGCACAATTATTCAGGGAATTCTCGCGCATCAAGAATGATAAGACAGTAAACATATCCGGAAGCGGGCTTGGACTTTCAATTGTCAAAAAAGTAGTGATGCTTTATGATGGTGAAATAAATTTAAAGAGTGAAAATAACAAGGGAACACTATTCACGATAAACCTAAAAGGACGCAAGCAATGAGTTCAATCATAAGCAGCCATGCTATTTTAAACATTCTTGCGAAACACAGTGCCACAGACAAAAAATACGTCAGGGAGATACTTTCAAAGTCGTTATCTTTATGCGGTCTGAATGAGGAGGAAACCTCTGTTCTGATTGGAATAAAGGATCCCGGACTCACAGAAGAACTATTTGAGACAGCACGCAGGATAAAACAAACTATTTACGGCAGGCGGCTTGTAATTTTTGCGCCGCTTTATATTTCCAACCTTTGCGGAAATGAATGCCTCTACTGCGCTTTCAGGGCAGACAACAGGCAAATTAAACGGCGATATCTATCTCAAGAGGAAATCGCACATGAAACAGAATTCCTTGTTAAACAGGGGCATAAGCGGATTCTTCTTGTGGCAGGTGAATCATACCCGAAAGAGGGTTTGGACTATATATTAAAAGCCATTGCCACAATTTATAATGTCAAATGCGGCAATGGCTCGATACGCAGGATAAATGCAAATATAGCGCCGCTCACACTTGATGAATTCAAAGCCTTGAAAGAGACAAAAATCGGCACTTACCAGCTCTTTCAGGAAACCTATCACCCTGAAACATATAAAGCCGTTCACCTCAAAGGGAAAAAGGCTGATTATAACTGGCGTATAAGCGCACCAGATCGCGCAATGGAGGCTGGAATCAGCGATCTTGGTACAGGGGTCCTTTTTGGGCTATACGACTGGCGTTTTGAAATCCTGGCGCTCCTTCAACATGCGAAGTACCTTGAAAATAAATTCGGTGTCGGACCTCATACCATAAGTGTTCCAAGGTTGGAACCTGCTGAAGGGTCACCTTATGCTGAAAATTGCCCCTACCTTGTTTCAGACAGCGACTTCATGAAGATTGTCGCAATCCTGCGCTGCGCAGTACCATACACAGGTATCATAATGTCAACACGGGAAACGCCTGATGTAAGACGGCAGACTTTCGCCCTTGGCGTATCCCAGATATCCGCTGGCAGCCGTACGGATCCTGGAGGATATGCTGATAAGGATGCGGCCATACCTGCGGGCGGCCAGTTCTCGCTTGGCGATCACAGACCACTTGACGAGGTTATACGTGATGTTGCCTCTCTCGGATACATCCCAAGCTTCTGTACCGCATGCTACAGACTTGGACGCACTGGCGGGGATTTCATGGACCTGGCCAAACCTGGCGACATCAAGTCTTTTTGCGAACCGAATGCCTGTGCCACTTTTGCGGAATACCTTGAAGATTATGCTTCACCTGAGACACGAAAAGAAGGTAACGCATTCCTTGACAAGACTGTAAACAATATGGGGCCATTGGAAAAAGAGACGACCCTGGGCCTTCTGAATCAAATAAGGGCTGGAAAACGTGACTGTTATTGCTAACCACTTTTGGGAGATCATGGGATATGCAGACTACAAATAAGGGTATGCGCCTTCACATTGGAATTTACGGCAGAAGAAACGCTGGAAAATCGAGCCTGCTTAATGCCCTCACAAGGCAGGATGTGTCCATTGTTTCTGAAATAGCGGGCACGACCACGGACCCGGTTGAAAAACCAATGGAGCTTTTGCCGCTCGGGCCGGTTCTATTCATAGACACGGCAGGTCTTGATGATGATAGTGTGCTTGGAAAAAAGCGGGTTGAAAAAACAATACGCTGCTTTGAGCGCACAGACCTCGGGCTTGTTGTTGCAACTGATATTCTTACTCAATACGAAGAACATGTAATATTCGAACTTGAATCCCGTAACATTCCTTTTATAATAATATTCAATAAAGTCGATATCTCAAGACCGGATAAATCTCTTTTGGATTCATTGTCTGGCCGAAGCGTCCTTTCTGTGTCCGCAAAAACAGGGGAAGGCATGGATACATTACGAGAAACAATAGTTAAAAGCGCTCCTGAGGATTATCTTTCATCCCAATCCCTGCTTGCAGACCTCGTGGGACCACAGAATACCGCAATACTTGTGATCCCAATAGACAAGGAAGCGCCCAAGGGACGCATCATTCTGCCGCAGATGCAGGCAATAAGGGACCTTCTTGACAATGACGCATGCGCTATTGTGGTAAAGGAAAATGGTCTTGCAAAAGCGCTTTCAGAACTCAAAACACCTCCCAAACTGGTTGTAACCGATTCCCAGGCCTTTAAACAGGTTGCCGCAATAGTGCCTGAAAGTATTCCCATGACAGGCTTTTCTGTTCTCCTTTCTCGGCAGAAAGGGGATCTTATGACGCAAGTCGTTGGCGCTGTTGCAATTGACAATCTGCATGATGGAGAGAGGGTTCTTATTGCCGAAGCCTGTACACATCATCCTATAGGTGATGATATCGGCAGGGTTAAGATTCCAAAGTGGCTTGAAACATACTGTAAATGCAAATTAAAGTTTACAACCTACCAGGGACATGATTTTCCTTCAAACCTGACCGATTACAAACTTGTGATACTTTGCGGCTCATGTATGCAGAACAGGCGCGAGGTGTTAAGCCGTTTGATGCATTGCCGCAACGCAGGGATCCCTGTAACCAATTATGGGCTTGCCATCGCCTTTTCCCTTGGGTTGCTTGAACGTGCGCTCTCACCATTTCCGGAAGTTTTAAGTACTTATAAAAAATCAAAGCATGGATAAACTTACAATCCTTAAGTGGCTCAAAGAAAATAATCCAGCCCGCCTTGAAAGCCTTTATCATAAAGCTGATAAAACAAGACAAGAGAATGTCGGAGATGCGATTCATCTTCGCGGATTAATTGAAATATCCAATTTCTGCAGGAGATCATGTGGTTATTGCGGTATAAGTAGGCACAATAAGAAGCTGAAACGCTATCGAATGACAAAGACAGAAATTCTGGAATGCGCAAAAAAGGCCAAGGCGCTCAAATATGGGACAGTGGTGCTGCAGGCAGGTGAAGACATAGGTCTTAAAGCAGAATGGGTTGCGGATATCATAAGGGCCATAAAGATCGAAACAGGGCTGGCCGTTACATTAAGTTTGGGTGAACGGAGCACAAGTGATTTAAAATTGTGGCGACAAGCTGGAGCTGACCGATATCTCCTAAGGTTTGAGACCTCAGACAAAAAGCTTTATCGCAGGATACATCCGCCAATACCTGGCAAACCTGAAATGGATCGTTTAAAGATGCTTAAGATGCTTCAGAAAATTGGTTTTGAAGCAGGGAGCGGTGTCATGATAGGCATTCCAGGACAAAGCTATGAAAGCCTGGCAAAAGACATAATGCTTTTCGAAAATATGGACCTTGACATGATAGGCGTAGGCCCCTATATCCCCCACCCCGCAACCCCACTTGGAAAAGATAAAAAAGCAAAGCCCCTGATAAAAGACCAGGTTCCGAATACAGAAGAGATGGTTTACAAAGTAATCGCACTGACAAGGCTTTTAAGGCCTGATGCGAATATTCCCAGCACCACTGCGCTTGCAACAATAAACAGGCAAAGCGGCAGGGAAAAAGGCTTGACTCGCGGCGCCAATATTGTCATGCCTAATCTTACCCCACCAGTTTACAGGATGCTATATGAACTTTATCCCAACAAGGCTTGTATTAATGAAACCGCCGATGAATGCAGCAACTGTCTGACAAGACGAATTGAATCTATCGGAAGGTATATCGGCATAGGACAGGGCGGGAGAAGAAGGTAATAGTATTTACAACTATTGACAGACATTCCATATTTAGCTATCTTATTGATATCTATATATGATATCAAATAGGAGGTAACATGAATACGATTATTTTACGGGGCCTTGATAATGAACTTTCATCATTTATCAAAAAAGAAGCACGCAATGAACATCTTAGCGCTAACAAATGGCTTGTTAAAACCCTTAGAAGAGTCTGTGGCTTCGACAAACCTGTAATCTTTAAGGAACACCACGATATTGATCACCTCGCAGGAAGCTGGAGCAAAAAAGAAGCTGAACATTTCAAAACAGCAACCTCCGGCTTTGAAAAGATAGACAGGGAGCTTTGGAAGTGAACAGAATACTGATAGATACCAATATATATACGGCATTCAAACTCGGAACCCCATCCGTTGTCAGCGTTTTACGTTTTTCAGATTTCATAGGAATCGATATCACGGTTGTCGGAGAACTTCTTGCCGGTTTCTCAGGCGGAAAACGTAATGAAGAAAACAAAAAATCTCTTGCAGAATTCATTGATTCGCCACGGGTACATTTAATCACCCACGATTATAATACTGCCGAATATTATTCTGTTATTTATGGACAATTGCGACGCAAGGCCCGCCCAATTCCAACAAACGACTTATGGATTGCTGCCTGTGCTTTAAGCAATGGTCTTGCCCTTTATACCCAGGACGCACATTTTAATGGCATTGAGGGATTGACATTAGCCAACCAGTAAATTCTTTCACAAATTAAAATCATTCAGAATATCGCTTTAGCAACGCATCAATCTCTTTCCTGTTAGGAATCGACGGCTGCGCCCCATGCCTTGTAACTGATATTGCGGCTGCCGCACATGCAAAACGTATGGCTTGCATTAAAGGCTGGCCTTCTGAAAGCCCTGTTGCAAATGCCCCATTAAAAGTGTCCCCCGCTGCGGTAGTATCTACCGCTTTCACCTTGAACCCTGGAACATGCTCCATACGTCCATTTTCCGCAATCATAACACCTTGTGCACCAAGTGTCAATATGACCGTCCTGATGCCTTTTAACAGCAGTTTCCCAGCAGCCTTTTTTGCATCTTTGATGCTTTTAATTGGAACACCTGTTAGAAAAGAAGCTTCGCTTTCATTAGGGGTAAGTATTGTGACATTCTTTAAAAGGCTGGATTCCAATTTCATGGCCGGAGCAGGATTAAGAATCACTGTCACTCCATGTTTTGCGGCAATTGATGCAGCCTCACTTATTGTTGACACAGGTGTTTCGAGCTGCATAAGCAATATCTCGGCATTGCTGATAACATTTTTGAACTGCTTGACATAACGGCAAGAGAGTCCTGCATTGGAACCAGAGGCAACGCCTATGCTGTTTTCACCGTCTTTTCCAACAAATATCAGAGCTACTCCGGAAGGTCTTTTTGCATCCCTTAAAATATTGCTTACATCGATGCCATCATTTTTAAATCCTTCGATTGCTTTATCCCCAAAAAGATCCCGGCCAAGCCTCGCAATGAAAGTTACTTTTCCATTGGAACGAGAAGCTGCAACAGCCTGATTAGCCCCTTTCCCGCCTGCTGCCATTGAAAACCTTCCGCCAAGAAGAGTTTCTCCGGGTCTTGGGATTCGATCAACATTTATAATCATATCCGTATTTGAACTGCCAAGGACTACAATCTTACCCATAAGAACCTCTCTTTTAAATTTTCAAATCAAACACCTGTCTTTTTCGCCACCTCTTCATATATAAGCCTTAATGGCACATTATGTTTGTCTGCTGCTGCTTTGCACGATTCATATTCTGGGGTAATCCGTATCTCCCCGAATAAATCAATAACCTTTGTAGTAATTTCACCGTAACGTGTGCTTATAGAGCCGGCTTTTCGCGGAAGGCAAACCCTGTTCTTTTCAGTATAGCGCAATCCAATGGAACCGGTTTCTTTAAGCAGAATCCTGGAAAGTTTATCTTTATCTCCGGGTGCACACA
Organism: uncultured Fibrobacterota bacterium; assembly: GCA_963831235.1. Lineage (GTDB taxonomy): Bacteria > Fibrobacterota > OXYB2-FULL-49-7 > OXYB2-FULL-49-7 > JAEUSG01 > CAWHPS01. The sequence goes on along the minus strand of CAWHPS010000054.1, from coordinate 34,140 downwards.
GAACACAAACCAATACTCCAGGCCTCCCCTTTTTCATGCCAATCGGAATTGTAAAAGCATCCAATGCGCTGTTTGCCATAAGCCGATCAATTGTACGGCCTATTATTTCTCCTGTGGCATCATCAACATTTGTTTCTATTTCAACCACCTTTTCAGAAGTAGAAGCGGCTTTTTCACAAAGTGTCAGCCTAAGCACATTAGGCAAGCCTTCCAATTCTTTTGTTCCGGCGCCATAACCGGTTTTAACCGCAACATAGTCACCTAATTCAGAAATGGGCCTGGAGAATGCTGTAGCAATAGCCGCGCCTGTGGGAGTTGTAAGTTCACTTTCAATCAACACCCGCCTTGACTGAAAGCCCAATGTCAATTCTGCGGTTGCAGGAGCGGGTATGCTGAAGGTCCCGTGATCACATTTTATTGTACCAGTGCCAAATGTAAAGGGGGTTACATAAAAATCCGAAATTCCAAGTATTGAAAAAGCCAGTGATGCCCCTGTTATATCAACAATAGCATCAACAGCGCCAACCTCATGGAAATGCACCTCATCCACTGACACACCATGCACCTTGGCTTCGGCCTCTCCCAAACGCATGAAAATTGCCGAGGCTTTTCTTTTAACTTCTCCATCGAGACTGCTTTTGCCTATTAAATCAAGAATATGTGTCAAATGGCGATGGCTGTGCTGATGGGGAAATTGCACTGCAAAGGTTTTTGCCCGGATTCCAGACCTTTTAACCTCAGTGAAAGTTGCATCAAACTCTAATGGCAGGGTTTTGAGTTCTTTTATAAAAGTAGTCGCTTCAAGCCCCAAATCAAAGGCTGCTGCAACCGTCATATCTCCGGCTATTCCACTTTGCATGTCAAAAATCAGTTTTGACATATTCAAGCCTTTTTTTAAATGTTTTTTTGCTTACGTATCACTTAAACTAAAATTATTGACTTGTAATACGGCAAATCATATTTTAATGAAATTAATCCTTGGCAATTAATATAATTAATGCAGTTAATTGTGAAATATATTTATTCAACTTGCCTTATTTAAGGAGGATTCATGCGAATTGGTAACCTTCTGAAAAAAGCCGTTTTATTTCTTCTTTTAATCTCGGCTCTAATTTATCCGCAACTTACCCAAAACGGAAGCAAAGGACTTTTACGCACGAACTCCGCCCAAACCCTGGGACGAGGAGTTCTTGGTGTCGGAACATCCGCTTATTTCGGTCTTGACAATGAATTTATCAAACGAGTCCTTATAATAAATAACGACAGCGCTTATCTTGCAAGCGGTTTTAAACCCACATATATTTCCACATTCTATAACATCGGTTATGGCCTTTTTAATTTTTGGGACATTAACTTTAGTCTCCCATTCTACATTGATAATAACAATATAGGCGAAACAGGTTCCAGCAATGGAATCGGCGACCTTTCTATTGCCATGAAAATCCAGTATCCTCCTTATGAACATTCCCATGTCTTTGACATGACATATTTTGGCCAGTTATTTATACCCACAGCCAAAAAAAATATGGGACTGTTTCCACGTCAACCTTACTACGCAAGCGCCCAGAATCTTAAAGAGAGTTCCAATGCATACCGTCTTCTTGACAAGCCCCTGATAAATTCCTTCGATTCACTACATTACCTCAACACACCCGACAGCGCTGCTGCCCTTTACAGGGAATTTAAGGCTGCAGCGGATGAAAAACAAATCCCCACTGAAGAAAACTATTATGGGGCAGGGAACGTTGCTTTCCTCGCAAAAATGCTCTGGACATTCGATGCGAGCGAGATCAACCCGGATATCAACATCAAATGGCACCTTAACTATGGCGCCCTTTTTACTGCCCAGACCAATAAGGACAATATTTTCGAACTGGGCAGCATGATAGAATGGACACCGCATCCGGTTGTCACCATCTTTACGGACTTCTACGGTCAGGCCAGGTTTGGTCAGCTTACCGCCGGCTTTGACCTTGGAAAAGAACCTCTCATACTAGGCACAGGATTATGTTTCAACATTCCCGGAGGCGCGCACATCTCCGTTGCATTTGACAAGGGTTTTGCCGTTGAACAATACCAGAACATTTACTACAACGCTGCAAAAGGTCAGGCTTATGAAACCAAAATCTTTCCCAGTTATGGATTGTCAGTTGGCCTTAGCTGGTGCGGGTCAATAATGGGCGGTGATGCGGATAAAGACGGCATTCCGGATAAAATTGACAATTGCCCTGACGAACCCGAAGATGTGGACGGTTTCGAAGACCTTGACGGATGTCCTGATCCTGATAATGATCACGATGGTATTCTTGATATTCGGGACAAATGCCCCAATAAGGCAGAAGACTTTGATAATTTCCAGGACGAGGACGGCTGCCCGGATACTGACAACGATAAGGATGTGATTATTGATGCTCAGGATAAATGTCCCAATGATCCGGAGGATAAGGATGGCTTTGAAGATCGGGATGGCTGTCCTGATTACGACAATGACAAGGACGGTCTACCGGATTCGCTTGATAGATGTCAGAATGATCCGGAAGACCTTGATGGATATGAAGACAAAGACGGCTGTCCTGACTCTGATAACGATAAGGATGGAATCCCTGATTCCATAGATAAATGCCCGACCCAACCGGAAAACATCAATGGCTTCCAGGACCAGGATGGCTGCCCGGATGTAAAGACGAAAGAGATCGAATCCAAGATGGTACTTGAAGGAGTAAACTTCAAGACAAACAGCGCTGACCTTACATTTGAATCCGGCGCTATCCTGGATAAAATAATTGAGTCGCTTGTAGCGTATCCCGACGTATGCGTTGAAATACGTGGTCATACGGATAATGTGGGCCCGCGTGTTAAAAACAGGCAGCTTTCAGAGGATCGCGCAAACTCGGTTAAAAGCTATATGGTAAGCAAAGGCGTGGATCAAAGACGAATCAAGACCATAGGCATGGGACCCGACGCTCCAATTGCCTCAAATGCAAAAGCCGAAGGACGCGCCAAGAATAGACGCATTGAAATGACTAAGATTTCATGCAACTGATGATTGTCATGGATTAATTACAAGACCGGACTTAATACAAGCCCGGTCTTTTTTATTACTATTTATTCAATATGATATTATTCATAATCCTAATTTCCGCTTTGCTTGCTTATTCTGAACCACCTCCTGTAATCCCGTCATTCTGGATATTTCTTAAGAGTGATTGGGACATTAACAACGGAAAAACACACGATGATATTATTGGACAATTAAACAGCTCGGGATTTCATAAGAGGTATGAAAGCCGCTGGCTGAATGCCTTCAGCGGATATGCTTCCGCCGATGTTCTTGAACGGGTTAAAGCCTTGCCTTTTGTCAAAAACGTTCGTCCGGTCGCGCTATACAGGAAAGCTGCCCCGCCTGTTTCACTGGCAAAAATCAATTTCCCAATAAATCCCCTATATGGGCGTTCTTATGATCCCCTGAATTTAATCGGTGTGCTAAAGTTCGACTCCATAGGAAGGATTCCCCGTACGCAAGCAGGCAAGGGAATACGTATGGCACTATTTGATTCCGGATTCCGTACATCACATAGAGCATTCGCCCATTTCACGGATTCCACAATAATTGCGAAGCGGGATTATGTAGCCGGTATGGTTGACACATCAATCCCATTCGACACCTCTGTTGCAGATGATTCGCTTGACTTTAAAGGACAGGAAGATCACGGCACCTCGGTACTTTCACTCATTGCAGCTTATGATCCCGGAACAATGATGGGTGTTGCCCCCTTTGCCAGGTTTGTGCTGCTTAAAACAGAACGTACATTCTATCTTAATGGAATGGAAGCGGAAACATGGGAGGAAGAAGCCGCGTGGATAGCCGCACTTGAATGGGTAGTAGATTCAGTGGGAGTTGACATAGTAAGCACTTCCCTCGGCTACCGCTACGACTTTACAGACAACCGCGCCGACTACCCTATTGACTCTCTTGACGGCCACTCCCTCCCCATCACGCGAGCTGCAAATTATGCCGCCAAAAAAGGTGTTGTTGTAATCGCTTCAGCCGGGAACGAGGGAAATTCACGTCCCTCTCCATCAATATCAGCACCTGCTGACGGCGATTCCGTTATTGCTGTTGGGGCCACGGATGCTTTCGGTAGGATAGCGCTTTTTACTTCATACGGGCCAAACGGCGATACCCCTCCAAAAACCAAACCCGACATTTCCGCACCTGGATGGGACATAATTATAGCACAAGCTAGTGGAGGATATGCGAATGGAAGCGGGACCTCTTTTGCCGCACCCATGGCTGCTGGTGCATGTGCGCTTTTTCTGCAGTCTTTTGATTCTTTTAAAGGCCATCCCATTGAAACCATGCACCGCCTTATGTCAACCTCATATTTTCCTTCAAACATATCAGTCGCAGATCGATCCAATCCTCGTTATGGAGCTGGGATAATAAACCTTTATGCGGCCCTTCTTGATACGCAAATAGTCACCCCTTATATCCCACCCGAGCAGTTATCATTCAGGGTTGTCCCACAACCGGTTCATAAAAATAAGGATGCCTTCTTTCTTCTTAATGTACCGAAAGATGTAGGTATTAATTCCAATCAGATACAGTGCCATATTAAAATTTATTCGCTCTCCGGAAACCTTATTTCATCAACTACTCAAACATGGCCCGATTTGAACCTTGGTCAAAACGGTATAAGCATGTTCTCTTTATTGGGTAAAAGTCAAGCTATGGCGGTGGGTATTTATCTGGTATCAGCGCAATATAATGACAACTATCAGGAAAAGAGCTGGCTTCAAAAGATGGCCATCATTCCTTAAAGTCCCATGCGAGTGCAAAGCGATAGCTGTCATTGAGCTCCAGATGGTGCAGGAAGGCAAAATCAACGTTAAGGTTCATGATTTTCAGCCCGACACCAAGAGAATACATGTAAGTTGAGTTTGTTCCGATCCTAAGAAAAAGTTTGTCGTGCATGGAGTATTCTATTCCTAAATTACCCCCGAATAAAAAGCCAACCGGATCTTTCAAGAGACCTGTTTCACTAGGTGCTGCATTATTTGCATCAATGGAACCGCCCAAAGGTCCTTGCGATACACCTGATGTTGAAAGAAGGTTCTGTGTCTGATAGGAAAACTCAAAACTCCCATAGAAATATGCGGCTTCCCGTTTTATGGACACTCCCGGATAAAGTTCAGGAAGGGCGATTTCCCAGTCATCAGCATAATAACGGGTCGCGGTTGTAACAAGATTCTTTCCTGTAATACCTAAAAGGACGCCTGCCGGCAATTTGTATTGCGCGCCCGCATCAAGGCCGATACCGTATCCTTCGAGCTGATCCAGTCTACGCCGAATCATTTTTATGGTCCCACCATATCTTAAGTTTTTTCCAAATAGCGCTGCATACGACAAACCCAGCGCATAATCGGAATTAGTTACGGTTCCAAGTTTTGAACTGCTGAAAACCGGCTCGCCTTCAGGGGTCAATGGAAAATCACGGGTATCCATGATCCCATCAACTGAAGATCGCAGAAGATATGCTCCAACTACACGGTTTCCCCCCAAGGGGCTGGAAAAAGCCACAAAGTTATGATTAAGCAATCCGTTGAAAATATTGGAATGAGAAACAAATAGCGTCATTCTTTCAATGCCAAGAAGCCCGGCAGGATTGTACATGCCGGCGGTTCGGTCTCCGGGATCAGCCGCCATTGCCTCACCCATTGCGGATGCACGAGGACTGCCTCCGTTATTCAGGAAATCGTTTGAATAATAAACAACCTCGTCAGGACAAGCTTTTGATGCAATGATGAATAAAATTATCCCGAAGAGCCGAATGCATATTCTCTTCATGAGTTAAAAATATGAAGTAACAGCATGAGATTTCAATCCTTTATCTTTTCAGGACATCTTACATGGACGGAATACGATATATTATGTTTTGCGAACCAATCATTATGAAAACCTGGGATGTAATAATTGTAGGCGCCGGCATTGCAGGCACCACTGCCGCAAACAATCTCGCAGATAAAGGGCTGTGTGTTCTTCTTGTCGAAAAGCAGAAACTACCGAGATACAAACCATGCGGCGGTGGAATAGTCGCCAAAGCCTTTGATTGTCTTCCAGTCGAAGCGAGTAAAGCCGTATTTGCTCAACTTGACAGAGCGCTAATAAATTGCATTGATTCAGGACTTTCTTTTCAGATACATCGTCCGGAGCCTGTTATTTATATGACAATGCGCGAGCACCTTGATTTCGTTCTATCTGAAAAAGCAAAAAGCAGCGGGGCCGTCATTAATGAAAACTGCGCGGCCTTAAGAGCTTCTCAGGATAGGGATTGTGTAGCCCTTGAAACATCCAATGGAATTTATAAAAGCCGCTATCTTATTGCATCTGATGGTGCAATCGGCAGCTTTTCCCGCAAGACATCCGGTCATGCTTTTGGTAACTCCATTCCAGCCGTGGAATATGAGATTGAGGTCGACTCAAACACATTCGACAGGCTCCGAATCATGCCTCGTTTTGATTTCGGTCTTGTACCATTTGGTTATGCATGGATGTTTCCAAAAAAGGCACACCTTTCAATCGGGTTTCTGAGCACCAAATCAAAAGGCATAAATATAAGAAAAGCTTTTGCGCAATATATTGACATTCTCGGCATAAAGGATTATTCTATCCAACGTGTTCAGGGACACCCCATCCCCCATGGAAAACCAAATACGAAATTCACGGATAAACGAATATTTTTTGTGGGCGATGCTGCAGGACTTGTGGACCCTGTAACAATGGAAGGTATGAGCTATGCAATTAAAAGCGCTCTTGAGGCTTCGCATGCAATATTAAATAATTTTGACATACCGGAAAACACAGCTTCAACATATAATCTCAAGCTTTGCAATACACTTGTAAAAGAAATTCGGGCAGGCGGAATATTAGCCGGTATAATCTATAAAAGCGCGTTAGTCAGAAATTTGCTGTTCAAACGCTACGGCCAAAGCCTTTGTGATGCAATGGCTGACATAATGACAGGTAAAAGATCCTATCATGAAGAAACAAGAAGGTTATCAAATCTGCTAAACCTTATTCGGAACTGAACTATTGCGGATAAAGGGCTTGCCTGCCCTTTTAAAAGAACTCTCATGTTTTTGCTGCTGTTTTAAAGGCGGTCTCGCAAGAAGAGAATCGTTTTCAACTAAAAAAGAAAAACCGTGATATTTGGCAGACAGCTCTTCTTTTGATTTCTTTGAGAGCAGGAACGGTATGTTGTTTGCCTTAAAAACAATCTTTTCAAAATCAGGCCCAATAAATTTTTCGAGAGAGCTTAATTCACGATTAAAATCTTCAACCCTGCGTCGTTCACCTTTCAGGTTCCTTTCATCTATCTTCGAGAAAGGCACAACTTTGTAAAGTATTTTATCCTCTAATTCCCGTTTGACCCATATAAAACACTCCCAGAACTCACCCGGTTTTATTTCCTTTTTATAATTATTATGCGCCAGGAAATGTTGATCTTTTGGAGTATTATCGTTTTTCTTTATAAAAGAAAAAAAGTGCTTCGGATCCCATTTATTAGGAATAAGTTTTAAAATGATGTTTGCCATGTTTTTCCTATTTGGTTTCTTCCATTTATATAAGTCCTATTGGTTTAACCCCAACATATTAACCTAATTAACAAAATGTTAAGTTTTTCTCGCGCGCATAAGTTAAATTTATTTATATTATAACCCTTTGAATTTAACCAATATAATTATTCATTCATAATGATGCTATAATTTTCTACAAGAAAAACTACAAAAAAGGCCCTTTAAAAAAAAGGACAAATACAAATGGGTAAAAATGATTATGTTACAATTGAAGAAAATCATATAAAAAAAGAACTCGATAATCTTGTAACAACCTGCAGAGAAGGCCTGAAAAAAGGCAAAAACCTTAAATCCATTTTAAAAGAAAAAGATCTAGCCAGCCTACAGGAACGCTACAGCTGTTTTACAGAACTTAAAGACAATGAAGGTTTCATTGTTTCAGATGAATTGTCAATACATCGCCCAATAACTCCTCGCTCCTATTTTCATGCTTTGAACAATTTTTCTTTAAGTAATGGGGCTTACGGAACATTATGGGATCAAACCGGATGCGGATTTTCTTATTTCAATGCTGTTACAGGTGGCGATATTACCCGTAATGCAGGTGCTCCCTATAAACCGCATATTCCTGGAAAAGGCGACAATCGTTTGTTTTTTTTGCGAGAGGAAGGTCCCAATGGGAAATACACAGGCCCCGATGGCAAGAAACTGAATGCATGGTCTATTTTTCCAATATCTGAGAATAAAGCCTGTCTATATTCTGATTTTAAATGCCGTCAAACGCCCCTCATGACGGAACTTTCAGCAGTAAAAAATGATGTGTCCGCATCTTTATGCGTCTTCGTGCCGGATAAGGCAAACGGAGAAATATGGAAACTTTCCCTGTCAAACAAATCCACAAGGAAGCGTGAGTTAAACATGTTCGTCAGAGTTAACTGGGGACTGAAATCTTACCCTAAAACACGTCTTGGCAGGGACGAACAGTTTGCATGCGAATGGAACGCCAAAACTAATACTGTGCTTCTTAAAAACATAGACATCTCGAATAAAAATCCGCGTACCGCATTCTTTGCTTCAGACCAGGATCTGGATGGAATTGAGTTTTCGGATACGGATTTTCAAGGTTCCAGCAGCTGTGATTGTATTCCTGGTGCAGTACTTGCCGGCAAGCTTTCTTCAAAGGAATCCTCACCATCTGGCGGTTCTCTTATAACGGCAATGCATATCAAAGTCAAGCTGGGCCCATCAGCATCAAAAAACATGTATTTTGTTCTTGGCGCTATTTCAGAAGGCTTTCCCGAAGCAAAGAAACAATCTGATACGCTCCTCAAAACCTGGGCCGGAGAAAAGGGATTCAACCTGGGTCTTAAGAAAAAAGAGGAGACGTGGAAAGACTATTCAAGCAATTTTATGGTCAAAACACCAGACAACGAATTTGACCGTTTTTTTAATGTATGGACCCCGTACCAACTTTTAAACACAGGTTTGTTTCTTAATGGTGCCCCAAAAATCAACTTCCGTGAGAAAATGCAGGTATTGTCTGCCCTTACCCCAATGATGCCGGACGTTGTTAAAAAGCACTTATGTGAGACAATAAGTTTTCAGCTTAAGGACGGGCGCGCAATAAGCCATATCTCAAGGTTCAAAGAGGAATGCACTGACGAAGAAGTGAGCATGGACAATACTCTTTGGATGGTTGATGCCACATGCAGATATATCAATGAAACAGGTGACTTGGATTTTCTCGACGAGAGCATAGGTTTCTTTGATCCCAAACTCCAGGCCATTGATAATTGTAAAAATGTGAAAGTGTATGACCATATCCTTGCTGCTGTAAAATGCCTTTTCGATTATCGCGGGCGTTTCGGGCTTTGCAAAGTAGGTTCACGCGACCAAAACGAAGCCCTGACCCATATCTCCAAGCTAGGTGGCATAAGCGCATGGCTTTCAATGGCCCTTATTCGTTCGGCAGTACAACTTTTCCCTTATGCGAGGATGAAGAACATAAAACGGGATGTGGGATATCTTAACACAATCCTTGAAAACATGTACAGTAATCTCAACAATTATTCCTGGAACGGCCACCACTACACATACGCCTATGATGACAATGGAAACCCTATCGGCTCCAAAAGCGATAAAGAAGGTGCCATCCATCTAACATCCAACCTCTGGGCGCTTATATGCGGCGCAGCGGAAAAAGGCGGAAATCTTGATGCACTATTAAATGTGCTGAATACAATCGACACACCATTAGGTTATAAGAATCTTACAGCGCCATACAGTCTTGGGTTCTCTGGAAAAGGGGGAATTCCCGATGTGACACCCGGGACATTTGAAAATGGATCAATCGATGCATATAATAGGGCTTATGCTGTTTACGCCTTTGCGGAAAAAGGAAACGGGAAGGCTGCATTGGAAATTCTTAAGAAGGGCTTTCCAAGTTCAACAATTCCCGATATCTCAACGGCAAACCCCAATCAATTCTCTGAATTTACTGTCGGCCCGGATCATCATGAATTCGGCAGGAATATGTACGACATATTTAACCCGGCCATAAGCTGGATCAGGCTTGGCATGGAACGAATAATCGGTGTTGAACCTGTTTTTGAAGGACTCCTGCTGAACCCAAGTATACATCCCGAATGGCAGGAGGTTAATGTTCGCAAAAACTTCCGAGGCCAGATGTTATCTATTCGTTTTCACAACCCGTCAAAAAAGGAAAGTGGAATCAAGAAAGTGACGGTAAACGGAAAAGAACTGGTGAAAGGTGCTGATGACAGATATATTATTGACAATGCCGTATTTAAGAACGGTGCAAAAAACAAACCAATCTGTATTGATGCACTGATAGGATAAGACGGTTCTAAACCTTTTGGCTTGACTCCATAAGCATTTCCGCTTTAGCGGTTATTTGATTTATCCTGTTTTCAAGTTCAATAGACTGTGACCGGATATTTTCCTCTTCCAGGCCCCCTTTAGATTCGAACGGCCTGCCGAGAACAACAATTATTTTGCAAAATGGAAGTGGTATCTGGAATTTATCCCATGATTTCAACTGGATCTTTTTTGAATAGCAGAACCCAAGCGGCACAATCATTGTACCCGTTGAAAATGCCATCCTAATTACACCCCATTTTACCACATGATAAGGCCCTCGTGGACCATCAGGAGCGATCCAAAGTTTGCCATTATTTTTAAGTAATTCCAGTGACTCTGCATAAGCTTCTTTTCCTCCGCGAGAAGATGAACCGCGTATAAATCCATAACCCCATGGCGCAATAAGTCGCGTAAAATATTCCCCATCGCGGCTTTGACTGACAATTGCGGTCAAAGATCCTTTACGTAGAAAATACGCCCCTGAAAGAAGATGCTGGTGCCACATTGCGAATATTCGAGACTTTCCAGATAAATTATTTGGGAGATAACGAGCCCCTCCTTCGTCATGAACAATTATACGCGATGTGGCAATGATTAATTTGAAAATACAGCGTGTTAAAACCGGCAGAACAACAAGATTGATTTTTTTAAATAATTGCCGCATGGTAAAATTGCCTAAAAAAATATAACCTATTGTAATGCAGCGGGACACTTAATATATTTTCAATTCAATGATCCGAATATTATTATTGGTTTCATGTATTTTTGTTGTAAATTGTTCGATGTCCAATATTACAACAGATAAATACGTAAAATTCGCGGCCAAAAAAGCCCTTATTGAAAACTACTGCCAGAACAAACCTGACAGCCTTGGGAAGTATATGTCCTGGCTGTATAAAAACGAAGGACTATCACCGGCAAGCATAAAAGAATTCATCCGCAAAACAAATAAAAACCCGGAACAATGGATCGAGATTCAGCAGAAAGTAGTTGGTGAACTTGAGAAAATGGACCCGTCAAAACCCGCTATCCCTTCTGTAAAGAAATAGATTTATTGATTAGTATCTGTCACAATTTTTATTTTACTTTTAAAGGAGATATTTAAATGAAGAATATATTCGGGAAAGCAAATTTGATTATTCTTGTTTTAGGCCTTATCACGATTGTTGTCGGGTATATATGTTTGAGCCGTGGACCGTTAGACAATCCACTTTCCATCACCCTAGCCCCGATACTTTTAGTGCTGGCTTATTGCGTTATAATACCCTACGCTATTATCAGAAAAAATAGGGAAGAAAAAGACAAATAGGGCGATTAGCTCAGTTGGCTTAGAGCATTTAGTCAGTCAATAAAAAATCTCATAATAAAAACAGATTGTAGAGCAGGCGAATCTTGCCGAAATATAAAAAGCTTCATTTTTAAAAGCATTATTGGCAAAGAAAACATGAGAAACGCCCGTATCTGACAAAGGGACTTGTTTTTGATATTCTGATTGACCCGACAAACGAGTTGCCTGCGGATGAAGGAAAAAGGATTTTCTGGAAAAGATTGGAAGATGGAAAATATATCGTGGTTTTAAGGGAGGTAAAAAATGGAGAAGAAGCATTTATCATTACAGCCTACCGATGGGAATAACTTCATAGAATTCGAAGCAATAATTAACGGGAAAACAAATATCCCGGAGGTTGCCTATTTTCACCTGAACAAAAACAAATCCACACATTCAAAGGTGTATGGAAAAAAGTGTGAAATCGTAGTTGATTTCGACAAGGACAACAACCCCGTTGGAATTGAATTACTTTATCCGTCCAAAACGAAAATATCCATCATTCAAAAGTTGTCCAGGCAATTAAACTTCCAAGCGCCAAAAGCAATGCTAAATATGCAAAGCGCTTTCGCTTAATAATCGTGGGTCTAATTCTCCGCAGTTTCCTGCGGCTTGAATTCAGAAATGCCCCCCCCCTGCCCCTTGCCGCAAGTTTCCCCTTGCAAACCCTTTCCTTGGCAAACCCCTGTTAAAGTAAGGGTGCCTTTAACTTGAAAGCAAGGGGCAACCAGCTCTGCTAAAGCTAAAGGGGGCTAGGTGGTGCCCTACCCACCGGCTAAAGGTATTCGCAAAGCCTCAACTCCGGCACTGGTACCGTGTAACCCCGCCCATCCGCCCCCAAGGGCTCCCGCATTTCTTGGCATCAATATCCAAACGTCGCCAATGTATCACTACCCCCTGCACACATTTAATGGCTGTGGTTCATTAGAAGGTTTTTAATGTTTTGGGAAGAAAAATATTACTTTTGGAAAAGATCGTTTTAACCTTTTATAAAACCCATTTTGTGCCCTGGTTGTTTAGATGGTATGGGTTCGAGCAATTGTCGTATAGCCTCAATGGCCGTTTGTATTTGACGGTCATGCTTATCTACCCGCCTCTCTAAATTCTCTACCGCATGTCTCAATTCAATATGTGTTGCCAGCATTTCCCGCATCCGCATGAAAGCCTTGATAATCAGTATGTTTACCTGTACGGCTTTCTCTGAATTAAGCACGCTTGAGAGCATGGCAACCCCATGCTCCGTAAAAGCGTATGGCCGATATTTAAAATGCGCGCCTCTCTTTAAGGTCACAAATTGTGACCTTAAAGACCGGGTTTCCTCCTGCGACAATTGAAACATGAATTCTTCCGGAAAACGGGCCTTATTTCTTTTCACCGCCTGATTCAGCGCCTTGGCTTCAACTTGATAAAGACCCGCAAGGTCACGGTCCAGCATAACTTTTTTTCCACGCAAGACTAAAATCTTCTTTTCAATAGTTTCAATCGGTAATAAATTTGGCATTTGTTCTTTTCCTTCTTTAAATTAATATCCCTTTTCACAGCCCTCCACGTCAAGTCCATAAAACCGACAAAACGTATCCGGATACGCAGCACATTTCATTATACCAAACTTTGAGATGCACCATGGCACCTAAAAATACCCGTTACCGTTTTGCCGAAAAATCATCACGGGCGTATCGGCACATTTCCGTCTTGACACGGTAGCGCATACGCCCAGACGTGCTACAGCATCAGATCGCCGTCTGGGGGTGTCTGTGTACCCCCAGTCTGCTCTACTCGCACAAACCGCCGCTTCACCCCATTACCACCATTTAGGTTTGCCGGTGTCCATTGTTAAGGTTTACATTGTGGTGGTGCCACAGCAGGTGCCACAACTATGGAATAATGCGGGGTAAAACAGGGTAATCGTACTGTTTTCAAGTCAATTCAGCCGAAAATATTTTATCTTTCCTTGTGACCGTATGGTTTTGTATTTTAAAGAGTTATAAAGATAGCTTGATTTAGGGCGATTAGCTCAGTTGGTTTAGAGCACCTGCCTTACACGCAGGGTGTCGGGGGTTCAAATCCCTCATCGCCCATTTAAAAGTCCTCAAATTCTTGCAGAAAAGGCATTTTGAGGGTATTCCCTTTTGCTCCTAAAGTACGTCTTACCCTGTTTTACCCCCCCCTTATTCCATAGTTGTGGTACTTAGTGTGGTACCTCCTTGACAAACATATAACCGAGCATCAGTAAAGGCACAAGGAAACTGATGGAGTGCTGGTTGTGGCGTTTCATGCGTCCAGAATCAACGATAATCCAGGTGGTGTAAAACGTACACCTAGGCGACGATCCGCGTCCAGGATGCACAGAACGCGACGTTTACGGGCCAATAAAGGGCAAGAGTGCTATTAATGTGAACGAAACAGTTTTCATTAACATCAGCAAGGCGGCTGTGAAACCTGGTGGTGGTTGCGTGAGTAGAATTGCAGATAATTTCATGGTGTAAAATGCACGCCAAGGCGGGCTTTTTTATTACCGAGTGGGTGTTGTAGGGGTGACTGATTCTGGTCTTGCAATAATAGAATGGTCTAAGATTTCTCCGGTTGATTTTTTGTAGGTATAAAAATCAACGCTATCGCAAAATATAAAATTGAACATTACGACTGTCATTGTCGGATCGTCTATGGTTGGATCTTCTGATTTTTTAAAATCAATAAATTTGTTTTTACAATTATAAATAATGTTTCTGTAGTATACAGCAAAACCGATATCGTTAATTAGCGCTTTGGCTTCTTTTGGTTTTACCGGAATTTCTATATTTAACAGTGATGTAATCGTTACTACGCGGGTATAGTTTTCTGGCATTACTATTCCAGTAATTGTGTGAAAAAAAGAGGATACAGTAAATTCATAATTCATGGCAGTTTTCGCTTTAAACCTCTTTACCAATTTGGTTTTGTTTATTATGGGTAAGAAGCTAAGCCTCGTATCTTTTCCTTCAATCTCAACAATTCTATCTTCTGGAACAAAATCATAAAATTTAATTTCCAACAATTCATTGTCAGCATCATAAGAAATATCTGGTTCATATTCAATTTTTGATGCAAAAGATTTTATTGGCGTAACCTTGATTAGGCGGTTACAATATTCTTCTGTTTTTTCAAAGTCACCCTTAGCAATATCGGGAATTGATTTATCTACGCTGCTTATTTTAGTAAATTTAAAATCTTTAATATTATTGCTTTCTGAAAACGATATGGATGATACTATAGCCAATAAAATTAATTTGTTTATCATAAGATGAATCTACATTCCATCGCCCGCGATGTCAACGTTTATCTTACCATTCACAATTTACCCACTTTTTTAATAATAATGACAGAATTATATTGCCCCTTGCCTTGGAAGAAGAAATATTTTAGAAGCGGGGCTGGATAGGTTGATCCCCGATAAGGTGATTTCCGCAATCACTTTCCAGCACCATTTTCAATACGGATGCGGATCGCTTTCGAGCGGAGGAGAGTATGGTGTCACAGAATTATCCAAAACATTTCATTGACCTTTTTGACGCAAAAGAATTTAGTCCGGCCGGGCCAAGACCATTAGCCCCGTACAATCTGTTTAATCCATTGGTTGCTGTCTTGAAGGTAGAAGATGTTTATCCTGATAGACGTGGACTATCCAATGAAATAGTTTCTTATCAAAAGCTGTTAAACCAATTCGTCAATGGATTTAACAGTGTTTTTGAATCAAACAATGAAAAAGGCCTGAACAAAATGATTGGCGCACTAACAGCCATTAAAACCCATTTCAACATTGCTATGGCAAAACAGGAAATGAAATGGATCACCATTGAAGACTTTATTTATTGCGAAGGACTTATCTTTTCGGAGCGATCCTTATACCAAGGAAATAAAAACGATCCGATGTTCAATAGTTTAATTGCGGATGAATACCACCATGATGAGCTATTAAAACATTTCCATTTTAAGAAAATAGGAACTCCTTATGAAATGTTAGTTGCAGCCATAAGAGAAGCTTACAATATGCAAGCGAATATACTTCCAATGCTTAAGGGATACTCATCGATGTTCCGAAAACTTGTAAATGATATTTACGTACACGTCGGAAATAACACAAAGAGTATTAAAAAAACCCCACAATTCAGACTTGAAGAAAACAGTTTTTTTTGTAAACAGATTTTAGTGTCTGTGCTTTCATCTACTCAAACCCTGGTAATGGCCGTGTTAATTGATAAATATGAAAAAGAATTTTTACCTATAAGTGAAAGAAATATATTATCCCTCGCTGGTGTTGGTACTGATAAGCGCATTCATAACATTTTCAAAGACAATAAAAGCGTTTATCAAAAGTATCTGATTAATCCCAGGCGCGGCCAGTGGACACTGGTGCCGCTGAAATAGTCTATCGTTAGTTTTTTTCAAATCCCCCACTTGCCCCCACAGAATCCCCCACTTTTTAGCTTATATTATTCGTGTAGTTTGTTTGCATGAGGAAAGGGTTAAAGGGACGGCCGTAATGGGCGGCCATGATGCGCATGGCGCTTGACATAAAGGTACTATATGGGGATCTGGACACAGTGAGGTCAAAAAAACCCCTTCATTTCCCCATGAAATTTTCTTTTTATAGGGGGTTGTCTGGAACACACCAGGGTTTTTGAACTGATTTTCGAGAGGTGCTGATTTTCATAGGTGAACGCATGAAAAAATCTGAGCATAAGGATTCATCAACAATGTCTTATTTGACGGTCGCCGCCACGGCAAGGGCCTTCATGGTGTCCAGGGGAACCCTTTATCGTTGGTTTGCATCCGGTTTGCCCCGTAACGATGACGGGACTTTGTCGGTTTATGATGTTCATTATTTCCTTATACGGCGCTTACGGTCTAAGCTATCCCAGCCCGAAAGTCTGAGAGACCGGCTGACGCGGGTTAAAATTCTATACAAGCAGGCTATGATTGATTTAACAAACCGCGTTTATCTGAAGCGTGAAGACTGCCTATCAACACTACGCGGACACCTAACGCGAATTAATGGCGATTGGTGGATTAACGATTATGATGCGCTTGTCAGAAAAATAAAAGGTTGATGTTTTTTTTCTATGGAGGTTAAAAATGTTTCTTGAAAGACGGCTTGACATTAAAGCAAAAATCGTTGGTGCTGACTTATGCTATCGGGACGTATCGCAACTGACAGGTATTTCATGCAATCGGCTTTGTCGTTTAATCGGCGGCTTTTCCCCAGCACTACCGGGGGAATGGGATAAGATTAACGCGGCCATAGCAACCCAGACCCAGCAGCAGGGCACGGCCCAGGAACGGGAGGTGGTCTAATGGCAAAGCATTTAATTGATTCTGAATTGTTCAACGATCCTGATGCAGCAGAATGGACACCCGAACAGAAACTGGCATACATCTATTTGAATGTTGAATGCGATTATGCAGGTGGTCTTGTTCTTAATAGGGCTATTGCAGAGTTGCATCTACGTGTTAAGGTTGACTGGCAGACTGCCTTTGACGCCTTCAATCAGGGCAGGGAACGAATAAGGGTTGCCGGGAATTTCATATTCCTGAATGAATTCATGCAAACACAATACGGCATACACTGGCAGACCTCAAAGGGGCCTTTCCAGGATAAGGCCAGAGCGCTATATCAACACCATTTAGACACCCTGTCGACACCGTGTCTACACCCTGTCCCCCCTACACCCTGTCCACACCCTGTCGACACCCTAAATACAATACAATACAAAGAGTATACACTACCAGGCGGTGCAATGCCTCTTCCCGCCCCTTCCGGTCTTATGCCTTTAGGTATTGGTCTTAAGCCTTTGAATCCTGGAATTAATGACATGGATGGAAAAAACGCGATTTCCCGATATACTGAAAACGGGTTAAGCATTATTCCCATTAAGCCATTTACCAAAGAACCTTTTGTTCCTGCCTGGAAAGAGTATCAAGAAGCAATCGTCACTCCAGACATTAGCGGGGCATGGGGACTTCCAATAGCGATTATATGCGGTGCCGTATCCGGTGGATTGGTTGCCCTGGACTTTGATAATAATGGCGGCGGACGCTATGCTCAATTCATGGAAATTGTCCGGGAGTTGAATCCCGAATTGGCGAAGCTGTTGGTGGTAGAGCAGACGCCTTCAGGCGGTTATCACATTATTTTCAGATGTCCGCAATCAACCATAGGAATTAAAAAACTTGCCAGGCTGGAAAAGCCGATTAATGGAAAGTCTGATTTAATTCAAAACATCCATGAAGGCGGTTATTTCCTTTGTGCGCCGTCACCTGGTTACAGCCTTATTCAAAATGATTTCTTAAGCATTCCCGTAATATCATTGGATGAACAAGAACTCCTGATTGATTGCGCACGGTCTTTTGATGAACGATACAAAGAAAGTAATACTTTGTATGAAAAAAGGATGTGGAACAAAAAAGACCGTACGCTGTTTGATGCCTACGATAAAGAGCATACACCCATTGAATTGCTTGTCAAGCACGGATGGACTATTGAATCAAAACAAGGTGAAGTTGTTTACTTGAAACGGCCTGACAAAAAAGGAAAAGGCAGATCCGCTTCTTGGAATTTTATTAAAGACCGATTTTGGGTTTTTACTGACAGTGATCCAAAATTTCAATGTGGCGTTCTCTACAAATCGTATGCGGTCTATACTTTTCTTGAACATCGCGGCAGTTTTTCAAAGGCACTCGAAGCATTAAGGGCCAAGAAATGAACCGGCATAACGATATTGTCCCGGCCTGGAAAAGGCAGCACGCTAAAACCAATAGGGATATCCGCCGGTGGGCGCTGGAGCAGTTTGAATATGGAAATAAAATAAATCAGCTTATCACAATGGATGAAGAGGACGCGGATTTCAAACGAGCGATAAACATGGATAATTACTTATCCACTGAAAAGCAGGGGGAACTATGAATCAGCACGCTTGCCAATGCAAACAGAGTCCGGCGCTATCCGCCATTACGGTATTTTGTTCCTACTGTATGCAGGATGCGGCGCTTGTCGGGGGTTGTGCCTCCCTCTCGTGCCCATTATACGCATATCGCACGGGACAGCCCGCAGCCCAGGCGGTCGCCACGGATGCAGACCGGCACGCGGATGTCCGGCCCGCGTCCAGGGGCGCGGCATATCGGAAGGGGGGCTTATAATGGAAACAACGATTTCTTTGCCCGCCTATTATCATCCGCGTGAACTGTCCATAATGCTGAATGTATCCATCAAGACCATTACAAAATGGACACAGGCACGGCGGGTGCCCGGCCAAATTAAATGCGGTGGTCTATGGCGATATGATAGGGATGCGGTTGACCGGGCGCGGCGGTCGGGGGTTCTCTTGTTGCCGTCCATAAATAAGGCGGCATAAAATAAATATGCGGGGAAAGAAAATTAAATCTATATTACTGGTAGCCTTTACTGATGCTCAGATACGGGGTTCTTACCTATGAGCATCAGAAATCTCAATTCAAATCAATGGTTGGTGCGCGTAAGAACGCGGCTTAATGGACAGGTAACCGAGCGCAAGCAGGTTGTTACCGGGTCTAAAATCGAAGCGCGGACGATGGAAACCGCTCTCATTAACGAGCTTGTTTCCGTCAAAAAGAATACGGTGCCTACCTGCTCTTTGAAATTACATACATTCGGTGACGTACTTAAATTTTGGGTAGAACGTACAAGCGCAAAACTGGAAAGGCTGAAGGATTTAATAAGCCGTCTCAATACCGAGCTTGGAAATATCCGCAATGAAGAGGTAATGGAGAGATTTGGGGATTTCCTGGATGCTCTTAAACTTCAGAGAGCGGGACAAGTGACAGGTGAACGGATGCGGCTTATAAACTTTCAGCGTCAACGTGATGGGAAGAAAGCCATTGTCCGAAAGCTTGGTGGTATTATCACACCATGTACACGGAACCACTATCTTGCCATTGGAAAGACGGCCTATGCCTTTGCAGTGAAGCGCGGCAAGCTTAAGGAAAACCCTCTCAAAACATACGAGAAGGAAAAGGAAACGGCGCGGGACAGAGTATGGACGGCGGAAGAGAAGAAAAGAATCTTTAAGGTGCTGGAAAAGCGCAAGTCACATTTATATTGGCCGGTCTATTTTTCCGCAATGAATCCGATCCGCCGGGGTGACCTTGTGGCGCTGAAGAGGGAGAACTTTTATTTCAACCAATTCAATCCCTCCCGGTCTTATGTCCATTTCATTCCACAAAAGACAGAGGGATGTAAACCGCGTGAAGCGCAATTAATTTGCTTGGATAAGGCGCTTCTTGATTATTTCCAAGGGTTGCCCGTCTGATTGCCCGCTATTGTTTCCACGCTTTGACGTAGATGGACGGTGGTATTCTCTCGGGAATTTCAAGCGTGAATGGTATGCGGTATTGAAGGAGGCGAAAGTAACGGGGATGACATGGCATGACCTGAAGCATTGCAGCATCACCTGGATGCTGGATAATGGGTTCAGCGAACTTGATTTAAAGAATCTTGGTATCCAGTACAATGCTCAGATGATTGCCCGCTATTATCACCGCGATGCCGATAAGGCCCGTGGAACTTGGGAAAAAATCCAAGAAAATCTTGGAGCTGTGGTACCTGCCTGTGGTACCTTAGAGCGTAAAACGGCCTAATTTAGCAGAATTTCAACAAGTACACCTGCCTTACACGCAGGGTGTCGGGGGTTCAAATCCCTCATCGCCCATTTTAAGACCCCTTGAAACTTGCAAATAAAAAGGCATTTTCGGGTTTTTTTTCTCCCTCCTTTCTCATCTTTTGGGGAGAGTGGTGAATAGTAGGGAATACCTGAAGAGTTAACCACTGATAAAGCATCGCCCTTTGGATGCTCCTAATAATAAAAATCAAAGGTTTCATTCTTTCTTGTGCTTGAATTGCTTTTCTATCTTAACTTATTTTAGATAATATGACCCTGGCACATTTTTTATTTTTAAACAGCAAAACCGGTAGAATACGTCCTATTATTGTTTACTTATGCCTGGGTTTCATGACATTTTTTCTTACAATATCAATCCTTGAGATATTTATACTTTTTTTAGGGGCATTAAATTTTGCACCACCTCTTTGGGTAATTGATTTCTTTATAAGTGTAAAAGGACTCTTTTTAAAATTTTTTTATGGCTCAAAATAAATTACGTTTCTCGATCTTTATTTTTTCTGCCATTTTATTGTTGGTAGCGATATTGTTTGGCGCTAATTTAACCCATACTTTAACTGCGGCGGCTTTTATATTTTTTTTATTTTGTGCAATATTTTATTTTGCAACAGAATGGATTTCATACAAAAATTTCAGCAATAAGATTTCTAATCTTCAAGACCAACTCAATTTGAGTTTCAATGAAATACTTAAGGAAACATCAGAAGACATTGGTATAAACCAGGTTCTTTCAGTATTAGGTAATGACGCTCCAGGGATTGGTTCGAGAAATGATTTGTTTAAACAAATGGAACATGTAAAAAGTCTTTTTAACAAGGAGATCAATCTTTTCCAAGAAAAAAACAGGTTAATCAGGGATCTGAATGAAAAAATCCTATTCTCAAAACAACAGCTTGAAGCGGTATTCGATGCCCAGGATGACGCGCTCTGCATAGTGGACAAGGATCTTAAAATATTCCGTTTAAACAGGTCTTATGCAAAATATTGTGGAAAAGATATAAAGGCCCTTTTAGGTCAGAAAAGCCACAAAATGTTTCCAGGTGTCAATAGAATAAATCCCGATCGTCTGGCAACGCACACATTTGAATCCGGAGAAATGGTCACCGGAATTCCTTTTGAGACCTCATCTCATGAAGACAGGGTGTATTTCCTTTTTAATACTTATCCGATTCTAAGCGAAGGCTCAGCCCTTTATGTCCTTGAACATTTCCGTAACATCTCTTCAGAAAAAAGGATCAACGAGCAGCTCATCCGCTCCGCCAACCTTGCCAGCATAGGTACCATGATAGCCGGAATCGCTCATGAAATGAATAACCCATTGTCCGGAATAGCCGGCTGCGCTGATAATATGCTCACTTCGCCTGAAACTTATGGCATGAATAAAAAAGGTCTGGAACGGATTAAAGACATCCTGGATTCCGCAAGCAGGGCGGAAACCATTTTAAAGGGCCTTCTTGACCTTTCGCGCAAAAAGGAAAGTCAGTTCATCATCATGAACATTACACCCATAATAGAACGGGCCTTGCAATCCATCCACCTCGAAGGATACTCAAAGATCAAGAAAGTCCTCACAATGGATGAAGGTATAAGACCAGTGGTTAATTGTGATCCCACGCGCATTACACAGGTATTTATCAACCTTTTAAGTAACGCAACCTTTTCGGTTCTTGAAAGGGCCAGGCTTGAAGAATCAATTGGAAATAATTATCAACCCCAAATAAAAGTTCATTTAAAAAAACACGACGGCTTTCTTAAATTGAGCTTCATCGACAATGGAACAGGAATACCCGAAAATAAACTTTCTCAGATTTTTGATCCATTCTTTACCACTCGCCCTCCAGGCCAGGGAACAGGTTTAGGACTATCAATATGCCATAAAATAATGCTCGAACACAATGGGCGCATAACCATTGAAACCTTTGAAAAAGGGAACACCAGCTTCAATATCGAGTTCCCTCTTACCGGAGCGACCTAATGGAAAAAAAGAAAATCCTTATTGTTGATGATGAAAAATTAATTCGTGAAATGATCGCAGATCACCTGGAATCCCAGTTTCATACGGAAACAGCTGAAAACACCGAGAAAGCTCTCGGACTTCCGGATGTAGGTAAGTTTGATCTTGTAATTTCAGATATAAACATGCCCGGCATCCCGGGCTATGAGTTGCTAAAAGTAATAAAGGAAAAATACCCATCAACAAAAGTTGTTCTAATTACAGCCTACGATGTAGACGATTATATCCGGATGTCCATAGAGCATGGTATCTGCAACATTATTTCCAAGACAGTGCCGTTTAATTTCAAGGAATTGGACGCAGTGGTTAACGGTTTATTGACCGGAAATATTTTCGGTCTTTCAAGACACATGGAAAAAGACCAGAAAATCCTTAAGGAATATTCAATCAGGAGCTCGGCCGAGGCCAAGGAAGTAAGAGAGGATATTTTAAAGATATTCCTGAATCATATAGACAATACAGGAGAATTAAGGCTTGTTTTGGATGAGATAGTAACAAATGCCATTTATCATTCACCCAAAGATAAAAACGGCCAGGAAAAATACAGGGAATTTTCAAATATTGAACTTGCGGAAAACGAGTATATAAGTATTTCTTGCGCCATTGATAACGAGAAATATGGAGTTTCAATTACCGATAACCAGGGTACACTTTCAAAAAACACTGTCCTTTACAAGATAGATCGGCACATTCGGGGAGAAGGGGTTTTAGACGACAGCGGAAGAGGAATTTTCATGTCAAGAATCTTTGCTGACAGGCTTATAATAAACATAGATCCTGGAAAGAAAACCGAGATCATTGTTTTCAATTACCGTAAGCCCCTTTATCATGGTTTCAAACCTTTATATATCAATGAACTATAAAAAAACCTAAAGAATATTTTATATAATCATCTGGAGGTCTTATGAAACGTTTTGCAATAATCGGCCTTTCCACCTTCGGGCACGAACTGGCCGTCAACCTATATCGACTCGGAAACGAGGTGCTTGTCATAGATAAGAACAAGGAAAAAATACAAGCCATAAGCAAACACGTATCGTCAGCCATTGTTTCAGATGTGAAAAACAAGGATATATTAAAGAAGCTTGAAATCGACCAGATGGACGGTGTTCTTGTAAGCATTGTTAATGAGCCAAGCGCGAGCCTGCTTATAACATTATACCTAAAGGAACTTAATGTCAAAAACATTATGGTCAAGGCGATTGATGAGGATCATACCAGGATATTAAGCCGCATCGGCGCAGATACCATAATTAATCCAGAGATAGACATGGCGCAAAGTCTTGCATATAAACTTAATTCGCCTAATTTTCTTGAATACGTGCGGCTATCCAGAGACTACAATATTGTTGAAATTGCGCCGCCATTCGATTTTCTTAACAAATCAATTGCCACCCTTGACTTGCGCAAGCGTTACAACGTTCATATAATAGGCATACGCGATGTGATATCGGATAAGTTCATTGTCGCACCCAATCCGGACTATTTAATAAAAGACAGCGAAGTGCTGATTGTTATCGGGAGCGAAGCTGATTTGAAAAGACTGCGTCAGGAAAAATAGACGATTATAAAGACCTGCTAAACTATTGTTACGCGGTTCTTGCCGGATTTCTTACTTTCATACATGGCAGCATCAGCCCTGTTTATGAGCCCTGTTTCGTTGTCCTCCTCACTTACCAGGGTTGCGCCTATCGAGACTGTTGCTTTAAGCTGTACTGAACCGAACCTGACTAAAGAAGTCTCGATCAAATGGCGTATCTTTTCGGCTATTGCAAGAAGCTGCTCCAAGTTGACGTTAAGTATAATGGCTATGAACTCCTCCCCTCCCCAGCGTGCGCTTAAGTCAAATGGTCGAAGATTGTAATGCAGCGTTCTGCCAATCATCCTTATCACGCGATCACCGGCATTATGTCCCCAGGCGTCATTCATTGATTTGAAGTCATCAATATCAAGGAATATAAGTCCAAATGCGGTTCCATATCTTTTAAACGTTTCAAGGTGGGAATTGATATTTATATCAGCATACCGGCGATTGCCGATTTCCGTCAATGGATCTATTAATGCCATCTTTTTCAAGTCTTCAAGTTCCGCTGACAACTTGACCTTGTGCGAGTTATCCCTAAGGATTTCCACTATGCCCTGGACTTTTCCGGAAATCTCAGGCCGAAAAGGAACAAGCCTTAGATTCACCGGAATTCGATGTCCCTCTTTGTGCTGGAAATAAATGTCCTCAGACATGATGTTTCCGGAATCCATGGCAATGTGAATATTGCAGACGCCGTTACAGGCCTTAATCGCCTCCAATCCGGCAAAGCGCATGCAATGACTGATGCAACCAGCTTCTGCGGCTTCAGCATGGGTAAATCCCGTCAGTTTTTCCGCACCAGCGCTCCAAAACCGTATTTTCCTTTCATGATCCAGGAAAATTACGCCTTCATCAAGATCGTTTATCAGGTTCTGATAAAAAATGGAATCAAACATTTAATTTTCCTTGAAGATAATATCGTCATAGGCTTTTTCAAGGAGGTTTTTATGATGCAGTTCTTCAGAGGCCATTGCAGCCATTAAATCATGCCTTGATTTATCTTTAAAACTCCTGCTTAAATCAGAATACATCTGCCATGATTTCTTTTCACACTGAATGGCAAAAAGTATCACTTCCTGGGCGGTGGATTCGCTTGTCAATTTATTTTCAACCATATACTCAGCCAGCATCAGATTTGGCGCATCATCCTTTATAAAAACCGTGCTTTTAGATATCTTGAAATCTTTAAGTTTTAATGCGTGACCATTTTCCATGTCCGCCATTTCCCTAAGCATTGTTTTTGCCCCCTTATCAGAGACTTTTATTGATAAATCCTGATACAATGCTTTGGCCTTTTCCTCTTCTGAAATTGCGAAGTCAATCAGTTTTTCCAGGTTCTTGTCCATTTTTATCTCCAATTATTATAAGTACTCTATGTATTTTGATGAAAAGATATATTAAGATTAATGTCAACCGATAGCCAATAATTTACGATTTTATTTTATATACCGCGGGATTAAGGGAAGGGTCATTGTACATTTTATATTGTCTGTAAATTCTCTGTCGTTTCCTGCCTTTGAATATATCTGCAATCAATTCATCAAATGCCTTTGATAAATCCCTTTTCTGCTGAATAAGTATTTTAAGCTTGTCTTTACATTTTTTCTTGTGATCCGGATGAGCATCTCTCCTGTCCGCCTCGAGCTTCATGTGGTAAATCCGTAAAGACAAGATTGATAACCTGTCGATAACGCTTCCTACTGTTTCCGAATTGAAACACGAATCAGCCCTTGGCTTTATTTCAAGCTTTAAAAGAATATTCAATAAAATAAAGTCGATTTCTTCAATTGCATCATTACGGTTTTGATTAAGCTTGTCTATGGCCCTTTTTACCCCTGCAATAATGCCATCAGTTACATCCGTGCGTCTTGCCTCATCCTCCTCATGCCAGAGATCATAATTGAACCTGTGCTGCTTAAGAACAGCGTTTTCAAAGTCTGATGTGGCTTTTACTTCTTTGCCATCATGCCAGGAATTAACAGCGTTTTGCTGTAGATTGACAAGGCGATTGGATTTTATTTGAACTTTCATGTCGTATTCTTCCAGAGCCCGGCGGCACGGAGGCCGCCGGCTGGTCTAATAAAATTATCGTTTAATTGTGCGAGGCCAGAGACGGCCTCGCCTTTAGACTATCAATGCCTTACTGATTTTTACCGAGCCGTCTCTGGCTCGGTTTTATAAAAAGAACAACCATCAGTCCAGCCGGCGGCCTCTGTGCCGCCGGACAAAGTAAGGGAAGATAAAAAGGCTTTCTTAAAACAAATTATTCCCATTCACATATTCACCCAGATAAGCGTCTATCGAATCCTCATTCTCCACAAGCACCTCCCTTGCCTTACTTCCAGCATTAGGCCCCACGATACCAGCAGCTTCAAGCTGATCCATAAGACGACCGGCTTTGGCATAGCCTACGGACATCCTTCTTTGCAAAAGTGAAGTGGAACCCTGCCGGCGTGATACAATGATTCGCGCGGCTTCTTTCAGTTCATCGATTTCTTCATTAGACCCTTCAGGAAGTAGAATAGACGTTTTCTTTTCCTCATGAGAAAAAGATTTTATTTTTTCGTGCTTCACGTTCTGACCACGGACCATCTCAATTACCTTTTCCGATTCAAAAGTATCAATAAAGCACCCATGAACACGCACCATTTCACGCATATCAACGGCTTTGTAAAGCATGTCGCCAAGGCCAAGGAGATCTTCAGCGCCCTTGTCGTCCATTATTATCCGCGAATCCATGCCGCTATTGACCATGAGGGCGATGCGTGAAGGCATATTGGACTTTATGAGTCCTGTGACAACTTTAGCTTCAGGGCGTTGAGTGGCGAGGATAAGATGGATTCCTATTGCGCGTGATTTCTGCGCAATCCTTACTATTTCATCTTCAAGCTCCTTGCCTACAGAAAGCATAAGATCCGCCAGCTCGTCGATAATAATTACAATATAAGGCATGCGTTTTTTGTCAACTGGTTCCAATTTCGAGTATTCAATGCTTCCATCCTTTACTTTGGCATTGAACTGTCCGATGTTGCGGCAACTTGCTTTGGCCAGGAGCTGATAACGGCGGTTCATTTCGGCCACACCCCACTTAAGGGCGCTTATGGCTTCCTTCGGGGTTGTTATGACATCGGATAACAAATGCGGGATGCCATTGTAAATAGTCATTTCAACAACTTTTGGATCGATTAGAATCATCTTCACTTCTTCAGGACTTTTTGAAAAAAGTATGCTGGCCAGGAATGAATTTGTGCAAACGCTTTTCCCTGAACCGGTTGTTCCGGCAATTAACAGGTGTGGCATTTTAACAAGATTAACTATCACTGGTTTTCCTGCAATATCTTTCCCAAGCGTGAGCTTGATTTCATCCTCTTCTGACTTGAAATCCGGTGATTTCAGGACGTCCTTGATTAGCACCGTCTGCCTTAAAGGATTTGGAAGTTCCACGCCGATTGCGGATTTGCCGGGCACAAGCGAAATACGGATTTTAGACACGGCCATGGCAACCGCAAGATCCAATGAAAGACTTTCCACCTTGGCCACTTTTGTGCCTGGGGCAAGTTGAAGCTCATAACGGGTGATGACAGGTCCGGGACACACTTCGCTTATCACACCGTTAATTTTGAAGTCCTTGAGCTTGTCTATAAGCTTTACTGCGTTTACGTTTATCTCTTCATCAGTTATGCCGCGTTTTTGAACCGGATGTTCTTCAATCATATCACAGTTAGGTATCACATATTCATCATACGCCTTTTCTTCCTCAGGTTCTTCCATAATTGCGGTCTGCCCTGTCTCCGAATCATCAGCATCTTTTTCGTCGTCCCCAGCAGCATCAGACTTATCCTCTGTTCCGGCTTCCTCTTCAAAACTATTTTCTGCTATGACCTCATCAAGATCAATCGGAGAATCATCATCATCAAGTTTCTCTTCTTTCCTTGTTCTATTCTTTTTTTCTTTCTTTTTATCAACGATGATGGTCGCATCGTATGAATCTTCATCTTTTTTGTCTTTATCAACGTTAATTGAAGTCTCCTCAGAATCCATTTCCTTTATGACATGGCCCGAGTATTCGTTCAGGAATTCACGCTGTTTCTTTTCAAGGCGCATGGTCAAAGCCTTGCTTACCGGAAGCCTGTCGATTTCTTCATCAGTCATTTCCGTCATTTCAGGAGGATTCCGTCTTGAATCGCGGTCCTTTTCATCAACATCTGATATTGTTCCTGAAGTAATATCTTCTTCGGTTGTGAATTTCTTTTTTAACTGTGCTCGTTCCCTTCCCTGGCCCTTTATTCCCCTGACCCCGGCCGATGCATTGCCGGAAAATGCAAGCTGTGCCTGTCGATCGAAAATAAAAGCATGCATGGCTTCAACAATTGACCTTATCCTCATCATAAGTTCATAAACATCGACCCTGAAGCCCCAGATAAGTGTTCCGAGGATTATTATAGTCATGATTATGTAGGCACCGACTTTCTGCGACCCAAAGGCGAGAATAAAAACATTTTGAACAATAAAATTACCTATTATTCCGCCGCTTGTATAAAACTGTTCCCAGCTCCTTCCGCTGCCAAGATTGCGGATACTTAAGAAAATACCAAGCTCAAATTGGCCAATTAGCGTAAAGAGAATATTCCTGAAAGAACCTCTTATTCCATTTTGCGAAATAAGCCCCCAGCCTATCATGAAGAAAAGAATCGGGAAAAAGAGCGCTGGAATATTGCCTGAAAGACCAGTCAATATTCTTGCCAGATAGTACCCTGAATATTTTCCAAGGATATTATCAGCAGGATCCATCAGATTGGAAATCAAGGCGAGTCCACTTAAAACTGAAAAACACATTAAAAGGAAACCATACAGCCCTGTATGACTCTGATGCTTGCCATCTTTTTTATTTTTCCCTTTTTTCCGGGTATTTCTTGATACAATGACCTTTTCCTTTTTACGTATCATGCCATGCTTTCTCTCCATATATATAACCCTCCTGATAATAATTTCAATAAAACTGATGCAAAAACCAAGCCATAAAGTTAACTTTAACTTTAAGTATAATGCAACAACATAATTATCATCGTGTTATAATATTTAACATGTTAACCATACTATAGGTATTAACTTAATGTTAATGCTACTTTTGTGCCCTGAACAGGCAAAAATGACGCTTAAAAAAAGGTTTAAAGTGAAAGTTAAAGACCGGAATATATCCTAAAGAATTTTTATGCAGGTGACGATACATTGAGTGAAAGGAAAAAAGAATGTCAACAGGAACACAAAACTTTGAAGAACTGATGCTGCTTAAAGAAATTACAGGTGTGTGCCCTTTAATTATATTTGTGAACCGTACATTCAGTAAGAATAAATAGATCTCTGTAATCTCCCATATATCCCTAAAAGGTACCCGGTAGCCATACTGGGTGCCTTTTTTATTTTAGGTCAACAATACCCGAATCCTGAATAAATGTATGGGGCTTATTATTGCATTATTATCATACGACTTCTGCCAACAAAACGGTCAGCCTTTAACTCATAAATATATATCCCATTGGCAAGCCCGTCAGTATTGAAATTAATACTGTGCGTACCTTGATGTTGTCCCTTTTTAGAAAATTTCCTGACCATATCCGACCGGACTCAAAGAGCATTAATTTGGACACTCACTCCACAAGGAGCAGCTTCAATGTCCTCGTAAACCCCGGCGCCTGCATCCGGCAGAAATAAATGCCATTGCCTAATGTAAGCTTATTCCCGTTCCCCGTTCCGTCGAATGCAACTGGAAGGAACCTACAATTTCAGGATTTGACAAGACAATTCATAAAAATATATTAAAGTTTTATTTTCAAGAGCAAAAAAGATCAGCTACTTCACCCCATAGGGCGTTAGGATCAGCACTGATTCGTTTTATCACTTCCTCAAACGTGGTCCACATTTCCTCGGTTATAAATTCATAGGAGTGACCCCAGAAGTAAAACACCCCGCATTGCCGCGCCTTCTCGTACCGTGACCAGAAGTCAGGGGCATTGAAATAATGGCAACAAGAGTGAAAGGCCATTGCGTTTTCCGGTGGAAAGGGCTGTTCCATGTAGCGTGTGGTCCGCGCATACACATGTCCGGCCTCACGCGCAGCCACCATGACCGACTCATTGTAAAAACCGCACGGATAAGCCATGCCCGAGTATTGGTTGTCCAAAGTGCTGCTGCAACCTGTCGCGGCCTTCAACAATATCTCGCCTGGCGTCTTCAATGTGGATTTTATCAAGATCCGGATGCGTAAGGCTGTGGTTCCCTATGGTGAAGCCTTGATACACGTCCTTTAATTCATCCCAGGCGAGCCGCCAGACCTCGGTGCCTTTGTGATTCCAACCGGGCCAGGCAATCCTACGCTCTTTTTTGTGGAGACCGGCGTTAAGGTTAAAGGTGGCTTTGGCCCTGTGTCGCCGCAGCAAATCTGTCAGGCGGACATCCCCTACGACACCATCGTCCCAGCACTGAACAACGGTCATTATGGATGGTGTCGCGGTCTTCATGATATTGAATCCCTTTCAATTAAATATGATTTCACTGCATCAACAGCAGCTTCCGTGTCCTCGCAAATCCGGACGCCTGCATACGGTAAAAATAAATTCCGTTGCCCAATGCGCGCTCCTCCCCACTTTCCCTACCATTGAATGCAATCGTGTGTTACCCGGCTGCAAAAACCCTTATGCCAAAAGAAAAGTCTATCTGTATATTACTAAAAAGTTTGCCAACACTGGTATAAGCATAAATGTCGCCGGCGACAATATTGAGAATTTTTTTTGGCAACAAATAAGAAAAACTTTCATTTGCAACACATGCCCCGTTAATGAAAAGCGATACCTTGAGTGGATCAAGATAAATTCACTATTCCCGAACTTTCAAGGTTAATATTTTGGATCAGGTTATTTTGAAATGGAATATGATTCTGATTCGGATGGATATTTTCCGGATTTGACATCATTAATGAAATTCTGGCAACCATCGATCATTTCAAAGCGAAGCTCCTTATAGCGGCGCACGAATTTGGGTTTGAATCTGTTGAATATACCCAGGAGATCATTGTAAACAAGCACCTGTCCGTCACAGAGCGGGCCGGAACCTATGCCAATAGTGGGGACTTTAAGGCACTTTGTTATTTCAGAGGCAAGTGGAGAAAAAACAAGTTCAAGAAGCACGGAAAAGCATCCGGCTTTTTCAAGTGCCAGTGCCCCTTCCCGAATTCGATTTGCATCAGCAGATGTTTTCCCCTGGACATGATATTTGGTAAGGGTTTGTGGAGTTAGGCCCAAATGCCCCATAACAGGTACACCGGAAGAAATTATCGCATTCGCCATTTCCGGGACAGCGCCTTCGATTTTAACAGCATTGCATCCGGCATTGTACAGAATAGCTGCGTTTCGTACTGCATCATCAGGGGTGCTATAAGTATTTATCGGCATGTCGCAAAGTATGCAAAGAATCGCCCGCCCCCCTGACAACAGCTTTGAGGTGATGCAGCATGTCGTCCATGGTGACCTGTGCCATGCTTTCATAGCCAAGGGTTGTGAATCCAAGGGAATCGCCTACAAGCACGATGTCAACTTCTGCGCATTTCAGGACTTCGGCTGAGGCAAAGTCGTACGCCGTAATCATGGCCCGCTCTTTTCTTTTTGCCGCGAATTTCTCTATAGGATTAGGACAGGTCATTTTTTGTTACCATGGGGCAGACGGTTTAAAAAACCTGGTGCCTTTTGCGCCTTTGTCTATTTCGCGCAGGATCTCATCAAGATCTTCAGGATTGCGGATGAAGTCAATGTCCGACGCATCAATAATAAGGACAGGAGCATCGGTATAATTGAAGAAAAAATGGCTATACGCTTCATTAAGGTTTGCAAGATATTCCTGATCAAAACCAACTTCGTATTTACGATTGCGCTGATGGATGTTTTTAAGTAGCCGTTCTGTCGTGGATTGTAAATAAATCACGAAATCAGGTTTTTGCGTTGTCTTTTCCAGTACATCGGCTATGTTCTGATAAAGCGTCAGCTCTTCTTCTGATAAATTGAAACTTGCAAAAATGCGGTCACGGGCAAACATATAGTCGAAAATAACCAGATTGTAGAAGAGATCCTCTGATACTTCCTGGCTTTGCTGGCGGTATCGTGAAAGGAGAAAGAATATCTGCGCCTGAAAGGCATAACGTTGACGGTTACGGTAGAATTTCGTCTATAAAGGGGTTTTCCGCAACATCTTCTTTTATAAGACGCGCATCAAGCTTGGCTGCAAGAATATTGCAGAAACTTGTTTTTCCCGCGCCAATGCAGCCCTCGACCGCAAGGTAGTGAATCTGGTTTAGGAACCCTCCTTCACGCTTCATAGTGGAGTTATCCGCTGTTTCAGGATTTCCGGGGAAGCTGCGGCCAAAAGGTCACTCATGCTTTTTTGATACCCTGGATGAAGAGATTCCGGCCTAATCTCGTTTAGGGTTTGCAGAAGAAAACGCCTGTTTGCAATTTCCGGATGGGGAATTTTAAGAAGGGCAATTCGTTTATTACCATAAAATCATAGAGGAGAATGTCTATGTCGAGCGTCCTGGGAGCATTCTTGTCTCTTTCCCGTTCCCTGCCATAATCAGCTTCTATAGAGCGCAAGCTCTGCAAAAGATCATGCGGTTCAAAGATCAGTCATTATCTCAACAGAAAGGTTAAGAAAATCATTTCCTGAACTTGTGCCTACTGGTTCGGTTATAGAAATTCTCATTTACGCAGAACCGTTCCGATTCCGCGTTTTGATATTTCGGCAATTCCATTTTCAATGTTGGAATTTTTATCGCCCAGGTTGGAGCCGTACCCTAAATAAGCAAGAGACATTAGATGCTCCGTTTCGAGGTAAATTAAAATAGTCCCAAAGGGAATCGAACCCCTGCCTTAGCCTTGAGAGGGCTATGTCCTAACCCCTAGACGATGGGACCATTTGCTTTAAGACGCAATAAAATACAATTATCCGTTTAAGAGACACAAGAATGTTCGAGGCCGTCAATCCTTCTAGTTTTGTTGAGCACATCTATGAGTTGCCTCATTCTTCCAGGAATGTATCCACATATATCCGGATTAAAATGCGACCCTCGTTCTTCAATTATGATGGCGCGGGCTTTTTCATGTGGGATAGCATTTTTATAACAGCGCTTTGAGGTAAGCGCATCGTAAACATCTGCAAGCGCGACCATTCGCGCAGACAAAGGTATTTCCGAACCTTTCAAAGGTTTATGGCCCTGTATATTCAGCGTGGGATGACCGCCTTCAGGTGGATAATTGGGATATCCGGTTCCATCCCAACGTTGATGGTGGTTGTAGGCTATCTCCTTTCCAAGAGTAAGGAATGATCGGAATGAAAGTTGTTTTTCTATATCACGAAGTGTGTCCCCGCCGTAAATTGAGTGGTATTTCATCTGATCAAATTCTTCGGGTGTAAGTTTTCCGGTTTTTTAAGAATCCGATCTTCTATGCCCACCTCTGCCATGTCGCGGATGGTGCTAATGAAGATTTCATCAATATATGTATCGCTTATATAATGTTTGTACCGAGGATTCTTGCTGAAAGCCTTTGTCATGATGGCAAATAGTGGGCCATACGTAATACGTGGTTTCCTGTTTCAGGGTTGCGGTATTCCGTTATTTTGGATAAACCGATTATTGAGACCTTTTGGATTTCATCACGTTCACGGGTGCGTTCGCTTATTTCACGTTCAAGCGTCTCGTTATAATTGGTCAGGACTTCCTCGAATTTTTTCTTCTCAGTTATGTCGATAAGAGTACCCGTAATCTTTTTCCCACCCGGGGGTTTCTAAGATGACGGCTCGTAGAGCCTTGCCACTACTCTGACTCTATTTAGCTTCGAATTAAGCTCGATATTGGAGATCAGTCTTTCTTTGCGCATGGTCTCGATGAATCCCTCTCGACTGCAGGATTGACCCAGAATTTCTCAAGAAATTCGTCTGCCATAGGTTTGGGAACCGGCTCCCTGAAAAGCTCTGCAAAACCCGGGTTTACAGACAACTTAAATATCACCCATTCCAAGTC
>CAWHPS010000053.1:0-79575 GCA_963831235.1 uncultured Fibrobacterota bacterium | reverse complement strand
CAGAGTCGATGAATACGCCATATTGGTGCGGTCGGCCAGTACGATGTCAGATGGAAGATTTTGCGTCTGTTTGATCACCGGAACGGATTCGCCGGTAAGCGCTGATTCGTCTATCTGCAATTCGCGCAATTGAAGCAGCCGAAGGTCTGCCGGTACCTTGTCTCCGGACTGCAGAACAACGATGTCGCCAATGGTTAACCCGGACGCCCTGAATCCGCTGCTTGTTGCCGTTTCGGATTACAGTGACTTCGCTTATCATTGATTTGGCAAGGGATCCGATTGCCTTAAGAGCCTTTGATTCCTGTATAAACCCGATGATCGCATTGACCAGAACGACACCGAAGATCACGGATGAATCAGCCCATTCTTTAAGAAGGGCGGTGACTAAAGACGCAGCAAGGAGTATGTAAACCAGCGGCTGGTTAAACTGCGTCAGGAATAAAATTATCGGGGGGGGGCCTTTTTTAAGCGTAATCACATTCTCGCCAAACACTTCTTTGCGGCGGGCCGCTTCCGGGGCGCTTAAGCCGCTTTCGAGGGACGATTCCGCGTTTGCGAGAGCATCCGATTCTGTCAAACTGTGCCAGACTATGCCATGAATATCCATCTAATGTTTTTATCCTGTATTAGCGGTTTTTGTTGAAGCGGGTGAATGCGTCTTTTATTCTTCGGACAGCTGCATCAGGGGCGCCCATCACTGGCACGATCCGGATTCCCTGAAAAACGAGGCGACACCGTCCAATACCGCCTGTTCTTTCGCTGATATCGGGTTTGTCAGGCCAAGAAAGCTGCCGGAGGCTTCCGCCACCATCCGTGTGTGTTCAAGAATGTCGGTTTTAAGAGCAATGAGGCTTTCTCTGTGGATGATTTCACATAGACCCGTCATGTAGGCTTTCCATGCATCCATCAGGGATTCATCGGGTTTGTGCTGAAGCCATTCTTTAATAATTTCGTGGTCTTCACCGAGACCGTTTTTCCCGGCTCCTTCCAAAACAGCCCTCCGCTCCTTTTCCTCAATCTTGCCATCCGCCCAGGCGACCATAATAATGGGCACCAGACAAAGGGCGGACAATATCTCGGGTCGAACATTAAGCGCAACCAACTCCTTTAGCACGACCTTGTTGGTGATTCCGGAAACTCTGGATAACGCTTCTTCGGTTTCCTGTTCCTGCTTAATACGCGCCAACTGTTTCTTTAGCACAAGGCTCTTTGCATAAAAAAAACGATCTTCGAGTATTTTGGAAATTTGAGCCATTCTTAAGATTGGGTCAGACGTCATAATTTCTCCTGCTAAAGAGGTAAAGGTTCCTGTTTTTAAAATACTAATTATTACGTTTTTATCTCAATAGCGCTTTGCAAGTTCATTGCTTTGCCGTCGGTGTCGTCATCGGATTGTCGCGGATCGTACAGGCGCTAGGGCATAACGCTACATACATATTATCTTCACGTTCAATGATTGCTGTTAATTTCTGCTTCATTGAGCCTCCTGCTGGATAAATCCCTTTATAAGCATAAGTTAAACAAATCCGAGATATTTTTGCAATCATCTTAAAAATAGAGGGGTTGTCTTTGGAAAATATAAATGGAAGACAGCATCTCAATAATGCTTGATAAAAGCAAAAGAGAGCTGTCTTCCAAATTGTAACTCGCAAAAAACTTATTTTAGAATTACTACGTTTTTCGTTATACTCTTATGTCCAGCCTTAAGCTTCACAAAATAAAGTCCGCTGGCCAGTTTTTCGCTATGAATTTGGACGCTCCTGCTGCCGGGCTCGCAACTTTCATTCATTAAGCTCCGTACCACTTTTCCCTGTATATTGCAGAGTGATAACTTGATATGCGACTTAACAGGCAATTGGATATTAACCAACAATGAAGGTGTGACATTCATTGTGA
Source organism: uncultured Fibrobacterota bacterium (assembly GCA_963831235.1). Classification (GTDB taxonomy): domain Bacteria; phylum Fibrobacterota; class OXYB2-FULL-49-7; order OXYB2-FULL-49-7; family JAEUSG01; genus CAWHPS01. The sequence continues at coordinate 77,679 of CAWHPS010000053.1, read as the reverse complement.
TTTGCATTGGTAAAGCTGTTGGCGCCTTTTTGCCGGCAACAATACCTGTGCCACCGCTTGATACGTTCTGTGTAACGCCGAAGAAACCCATGGAAGAGGACATTGTTAAATCATCAAAGACAATATCGTACATTATCTCGCCGGGCATGGCATTGAAATACTGGTTGAATGTAATGTTGCTTAATGGTTTGTCTGAACCATCAATGGTATTGAGGCCCATGGCCCAGATTGTTTTACCCTGGACAAAGAAGATTGAATCATGGTCCCATTTGTTGACCGTGATGGCACTCATTGACATTAAGTTGTTATTGGATTGCTGAGGATTCATGGTATAAATGGTGTCGAGTCCATTGAACGAAACCGCTGGATAGCGGCTAGCCACAATCAGGAAGGCTGTATCAAGGCTGCCTGGTGCAAACTCCAGCTTCTGTGCGGCCCATGTGCCATTGGGGGGATTCTGCAGATTACCTTCCTGTATGTTGCGCAGATTGAGAGGAATCCTTGTCCAGGATGCCAGGTTATCAGAACTTTTCATAAAATAGCCGGTAAAAAGATTGCTTCCGCCTGAAGCTCCATAAACAAGGTACGCAACCTCGCTACCGAAAGCATCACGGGCAACAGTTACATCCACGCATGTTGAATCAGGAACATTGGTGTTTCTGCTCCATGTGGTACCACCGTCAAAAGACTGTATAAGTCCGCCATAGTAATTGCGTGAACAGGCAAAAGTGGCGAGGATGGTGTCCCTTCCTATAAAGTCAATGCCAGTAATCTGACCGCCATTGTCATTGTATAACTGCGCGTTGAAGCCTGCGATATCAGTCTGTGCAACACCACCACCGCCGCCGAATTTGACAAGGCGGCTGGTTGCATCTGACCAGTCTTCGCTGTTTAATCCGCCGTTTGTTGTGATGGATAGCCTGTTCATGTCGGTTGCGACAACCAGAAGCGGACGGTTCGGGTTTATTGCCACTAGATTATAGGTTCGATTGAACATGCCGAAATTTCCGTACGGTGGTTTCCACTTGTCTGCATAGGGGATTGATTCATCAGTGTAGCGTGTGGTGACTGCAAGCCCCATGTGGGTTGCAAGATAAACTGTGTCAGGATGGTCGGGGATTTGGGCGATCTTATAGATCGAAACGCCTTCAAGCCCTTCTATGGAAAGAGAAAATTTGGCATCGATCCCTGTTTTGCTTACAAACGGACCGATACTGCTATTGCCTATCCAGCATTCCGCCCCGGGAATCATGGCATCCATGGATTCAGGTGTTCTTCCCATTTCCCCATATCCGATACTGTCCGGATGCAGCATTACAGTATCAAGATTATCCGCGTAGCGGGTTGAACCAAGGAATACACGCCATTTGCTTGGAAGTGCGGCATCCCAAAACGCCTTGACATTGCCCCTGTTATTGCCAGGGGTCTCGTAAAACATTGGGTGCCAGGTTGCTCCGTGATCGCTCGAATAATTTACTGCGATTCTAACTCCGCCATTCATCATCCCGTAATTTATCATTGTGCCGCCTTCGGAAACGATGATTGTGTCCCCGCTTGGCGAGACCTCTGTGTTGGCAATGTCGAAACAACGGCCCGTATCAACCGGCCCTCCGTTTGTTTCATTTCTATTAATCAATATCGCATCAGCCAGAGTATGGAAACTCTGGCCATTATCCTCGGTGCTGTAAATGGTCTTCATCTTGTTCCAGTTTCCATTCGCAAATTGGGCAACTCCCCAATCAGGGCCGGTTCCGGTCACATAAAACGTATCACCGGATGTACCCACAAAGTCAAGTTCGTAAACAATCCTTGTGGAATCCGGATTGTCAGCGGTTTTAGCTGTGGAATCAGGGAAACATATAAGGCTCCAGGTCTGACAGGAGTCAGCGGACATCATGATAAGGTCCGTAAAAACCACGTAAATCCTATTGTTATAAGTTGTGTGAAACCTTGGTGCGGATAACGATGATGCGCTTATGCCAAACTGTGTGGCGCGGGCGCTTTTCCATGCGTCAAAAGTCTTGTTGTTGTAAATTGTCTGCCATGTTTCACCGCCATCGTAACTCACGACAAGCGCCCATAATGATCCGCCTGTCTCCTGTGTATGTACAAGTGTCAAGCCGTTCTTTGAAACAAGTTCCACTGCACCGCCGCCCCATCCTACCGTATCAGTTGCGTTAAGGCCGACCTTGAGGGATTCTGCGGGAAAAGCAGGGCTCCAGGTTGAACCGGAGTCTGATGAACTGAAACATGAGTAAGCGCATGAGGCTATGAGAAAAGCTTTGTTGTGTACATCATCATATACAATCCCAAGCGGACGGGCACCATACACGCCTTGATTCTGGCGCGCAATGTCCTCTGCGAATACCTGGCAAAGTAACAGCGTACATGCGGTGAAAACCATGAGCAGTTTCATGAGACCCCCTTTTAATGATTGTTGCGGTTGTTTTTGATTAAAAACAATATAAACCCCTTTTTCATCATTGTCAATATTTATTTTGATTATCAACACCGGAAATTAAAGTAAAATTTGAGAATAATCTTTAAGTTGCGGATTAACTTTATTGGGAAAAATTTGAGAAACAGGAATTGTTATGAGCGGCTATGTCCGGCTGGAGCCATTATCGTCTGCTTATCCTGTCCATGAAAATATCAACGGACGAGGTTGTCCATAGATCAATTTTCAGATCAACTATTTCCTGGGAGGATATGGGGTGTCTGCGTTCGGGTCTGCCGCCGAGAAAGGGAATGTAATCGCTGTTTATCAGTTCCTGAAGCTTATACAGTTGGACATCCTTCATGGATTTATCCATATGAACCTCCTTGTTCATTGTCTTTATCGGCAGGCAGCAATACTTCTTTGAGTATATTTTAAGAAAAAAGTTCTTTAAGTTCGCGGAATTCTTTAATCCGCCAGGTGGATTTGATCCCGCCGTCATTTCCAATGCCGTATTCGCAGAACACACTCCTTATCCCGCACATTTCAGCCATTTCAAGATCAGGTTTGTGATCGCCTATTATTACTGTCTCAGCAATGGGGATTAAGAGTTGTTTTGAAACATGCTCAATAATGGAAACATGAGGTTTTTGATGGGAAAGAGTATTGCCTCCTATTATCAGAGAAAAATATCCAAGCAAATCGAATTTCTTGAGGAGCTCGGGGATGAATTCCTGGGGCTTATTGGAGACAACGGCTTTTATCTGAGGTAATTTTACCAGGGTTTCACTAACACCTGGATACGGTCTGGTATGATCCAGCATATGATCATTATAATAGGCCGCCATTATGGGCCTTATCTTTTCAACTGGAATATCCGTGTCAATGAAAGAACGTTCCAAGAGTTTTACGACTCCATTCCCGATATAGGATGTTACAACGGAAACAGGAAGCGGATCAAGCTTGAAACATCCGCGAGCGTGGTTGACTGCATCAGCAAGGTCACGGGCTGAGTCAAGAAGCGTACCGTCGAGGTCAAAGACAAGGGCTGAAACAGGTGGGGTGTGTTTCATGAAAGTCTAGCACTCAACAAGCGTATATTCACGTTTTCCAAGTCCGATTTTTTCGCCATGATTGGTTTGCACGCGTGGGTCAAGTTCCGGATAAGCGATTTCTGAAAGGGGTTTTTGGTTGATATCTTCTATCAGGGATATGGACGCTTCGTCGAGCGCAACAGGATCTGATGATGCGAGAAGGCCAATATCGGCAATGAGTGGTTTTTTGACGGTCCCGAAGCAGTCGCAATCTTTGGTAAAGTTAACGAGATAGTTAATGTAAAAGCAGCTCCTTCCTTTGACAACACCAAGCGCATGCTCGGCTGTCATTTCCTGGATTCGCGTATTATCCATGCCCCAGTTGTAAAGCACCGCGTCGTAACGGCATTCGGTCAGGCATTCTCCACATCCTATGCAGATATCGGGGTTTATGACAGCGACTTTGTTTACAAGTGTAATCGCATCCTCCGGGCACCATTTCACGCATTGTCCGCATCCTGTGCAAGAAGTGCTTTCTATGGAAGGTTTTACGCTGCTGTGCTGGATAAGTTTTCCCTTGCGGCTCGATAATCCCATACCAAGGTTTTTAATGGTTCCGCCAAAACCCATGGCAATATGGCCAGTAGGGTGGGAAACCGTTACCAAACAATTAATTTTCCGGAGCAGGCCGGCAATATTCACAACAGTTTTCGGCTGAGGGCTTATCTCAACCTCATATTCGCTATCACCTTTGAGACCATCCGCCATCATGACAACCATACCTGTGTTTTCAGGTGTAAAGCCATGGTCCAAGGCTAGTTCAAGATGGGAAAGGGCGTCGGAACGGTTGCCCTTGTAGAGTGTGCTTGTCTCGACAAAGAAGGGTCTTCCCCCGGCTTGTTTTATACGTGATGCCAGGGGCTTGAAAAAAGACGGTGGCACATGTGTTATGCTGTGCTTTTCCCCGAAGTGGGTCTTGACTGCGACAAAGTCTTTGTCAGGGATATAGTTGGCAAATTCTGCTGCATTGAGCAGATCTTTTAATCGACGGATGATTTTATCCGGAGGTGTTTTATCTTCGAGGCGTGCAATATGGACTTTGCTTTTCGTGACCCTCACCCCTCTTTCCCCTCTCCCGCATCCCCCGAGCTTGAGTCAATACGCGCGGGAGAGGGGAAATGCCATTGACTTAAGGTTGACTGATGCTGAATAGGTTACTCAACTTTCTTTCTTGCTTCTTTTGTCCGGCGGCACAGAGGCCGCCAGCTATTCAATTAAATTTGTGGCTTTATTTTGCAAGGCCAGGGACGGCCTCGCATTTAGCTACCCTTGTTTTCCTTTTTTTCTACCGAGCCGTCTCTGGCTCGGTTTGATTAATTAGCCAATCATTATGATTAGCCGGCGGCCTCCGTGCCGCCGGACAAATTAAGGGAAGGCCAAAAGGCGTCTTTAGATTTTAACTGTCACATATCAATCTTAAATCAACGACATTGCGGGGCTCTGAAGTTAGTTCAATGCGTTCTTCTGTATTCTTCAATTCCCTTCACAAGTATTTCCATGCCGCGTTTTAATATTTCGGTCTTGAACACATAAGCGATGCGGATTTCATCACGCCCCACTCCTGGGGTCGCATAAAAACCCTCTCCTGGAGCAATAAGGACGGTCTCGCCATTATCGTTAAAATCTTTTAGCAGCCATTTGGAAAAATCTTCGGTATCAACACCTTTGATTTTTGCCATGGCATAAAACGCACCTCCCGGCCTGTGACATACCACATCTTTGATGCTGTTCAATGCATTTACCACAATGTCCCGGCGTTCGGTGTATTCGCGTTTCACTCTCGTAAAATAGCTGTCAGGTGTATTAACGCAGTTGGCGATTCCGATTTGATCCAGTGTGGGAGCGGAAAGCCTGACTGTTGCGTATGATTTTATCACGGCCATGAATTCCCTGTTATGACTTATGACACATCCAAGCCTTGCACCACATGCGCTGTATCTCTTTGACACACTGTCAAGTATTATGCCGTGTTGTTCCATGCCTGGAATCTGAAGGATGCTTGTTACCGGTTCGCCGTCATAGGAAAACTCCCTGTAAACTTCATCTGATAAAACAAAAAGACCGTGATCTTTTGCAATCTGGCCAATCATCTCCATCTCTTTGCGGGTATAAACACAACCGGTCGGGTTGCCTGGTGACGCTATCATGATGGCCCTGGTTCGCGAGGTGATTAATTTTTCTATTACTGATCTTTCAGGAAGATGGTAGCCGTTTTCAGCATAAGTTGTGAATGTCACGAATTTCACCTGCGACATTGATGTAATGCCCTGGTAATTCGAATAAAACGGTTCAGGGATTATGATTTCATCTTCCGGGCCGGCAATTGTCAGCAGTATGAATAGAAGTCCTTCCATGCCTCCTACAACTCCGATTATTTCTTCCTCGGAAAATGTGAGTCCAATGGTCTTCTTATAATATTTGATTAGTGATTGGATATATTCCGGCCTACCCTCGGATGGAGAATAGGCAAGAACCTTTTCTTTGAAATTTCTTATGCCTTCCCAGAATTCTTCAGGGGTTTCAATATCAGGCTGACCGATATTGAGTTTGATGATACGGATGCCACGTTTCTCCGTCTCTATTGACAATGGAATAAGCTTCCGGATCGCTGATTTCGGCAGGTTTTGCCCGCGAGTGGACAATTGTAGTGTTTTGGTTTTTTCCATGAATAAAAAATAACTTGAACAAGGTGGGAAGGGCAAGGAGGTTAAAGAACCTCACCCCTTTTTCCCCTCTCCGGTTTCAAGGATCACCGGAGAGGGGTCACTGGAGAATAATTTCCAGAATTAAATTTTACCACAAACTTTTAACACCTTTCTTTTTCCCCTTCTCCAGCAAGATTATAGCGATGTTGAGTGGAAGCTGGAGAAGGGGCAGGGGATGAGGTTCTTTTGATCTGTTCATCTTCAATTTTGTATTTTCATATAACAATTTTTATTGATTGGGATATTATGGATATAATCAAACACACGGTTTTTGAACTGGCTGATAAATTAAAACAGCGTGAAATTACATCACACAACGCTGTTAATGCGTATGCTTTAACAATCAGGGAAAAAGACAAGTCCCTGAACGCATACATAACAATTTGCGAAGAAACAGCTTTTGCCGAGGCCGCAATTGCTGATAAAATGATTGCAGATGGTCGAGGCGGCCCACTTGCCGGAGTCCCAATAGCGTTAAAAGACAACATCAGCACAAAAGGCATTCTTACAACTTGTGGTTCTCGGATTCTCGGAAACTATGTCCCTGTTTTTGACTCAACTGTAGTAACGAAGCTTAAGAATGCAGGCGCCGTTATTATGGGCAAAACAAATATGGATGAATTCGCAATGGGCTCATCAACCGAAACCTCTTTTAAAGGCCCGACCAGGAATCCCATTGATCCAGATAAAATCCCAGGCGGTTCCTCCGGTGGAAGCGCGGCTGTTGTGGCGGCAAAGACAGCGCCTGCAGCGCTGGGGTCTGATACCGGCGGCTCCATCAGACAGCCTGCGGCTTGCTGCGGCATTGTCGGGCTTAAACCCACTTATGGCAGGGTTAGCCGTTATGGGCTCGTGGCATTTGCATCATCCCTTGATCAAATAGGCCCTCTGACACGCGATGTGCGTGATTCTGCCCTGATTTTATCTGTAATTTCAGGACATGATCCCATGGATTCAACATCATCTTCAAATCCTGTGCCGGATTATTTAGGCATGCTTGATGCAGGGGTTAAGGGACTTAAAATAGGCATGCCAAAGGAATATTTCGCTGAAGGACTGAATCCTGAAATAAAGTACGCTGTTGTCAAGGCTATTGATCTTTTAAAATCAAACGGCGCTACAGTCGAGGAAATGTCTCTTCCACACACGGAATACGCTGTTGCAACATATTATATAGTGGCCACCGCTGAAGCAAGCAGCAATCTGGCAAGGTATGATGGCGTCAAGTACGGTTTTTCTTCGCCTGATGCTGATACCCTGAAAGACCTTTACGTCAATACACGCAGCATGGGTTTTGGCATGGAAGTAAAGCGCCGCATTATGCTTGGCAATTATGTCCTGTCATCAGGATATTACGATGCCTACTACAAAAAAGCGCAACGGGTTCGGTCGCTTCTTACCCAGGACTTTAAAGAGGCTTTTAAAAAGTATGACGCCATTGTTTGTCCCACAATGCCTTCGCCTCCATATAGTATCGGCGAGAAGATAGATGATCCTTTGTCAATGTACCTAGGAGATATATATACCACATCTGTCAATCTGGCAGGGCTTCCCGGACTTACGGTTCCTTTTGGAAACGCGGGAGGTTTACCGGTCGGTGTTCAGCTTATTGGGCCGTGGTTTGGTGAGGGTACACTTTTCCGGATGGGGAGAGTTTTGGAGCAATGTTGACCCGGGTTTAGCAAACGATTTCAATAAAAAATAAGAGTTGATTAGGGGTTTAAAGAAGGCTATACCTTGACGAGAGTGGTATCCAAAAGGTAGTTTTACTATAGAATATAAACGATTGGAAAAGGTTCCATGCGCAATAACCCATTAGCAGAGATCAAAATCAACAGAAAGGCAATATCAGTTGCCTCCTTGATGGATGCAGACGATGATAAAGCATATTGGAGCCAAAAGCCCCCTGTTGAACGTTTGAAGCAAATTGAAATTCTTAGATGGATAAATTATGGCGATGCTGCTTCCGGAAGACTTCAAAGAGTTCTTGAAGTTGCTGAACGCTCATAGCGTCCGGTATCTTTTAATAGGCGGTTACGCTGTGGGTTACCACGGATATCCGCGAACCACCAATGATATTGATGTTTGGATTGCCATAAATCCTGAAAATGCTGGAAGAATGGTGGATGTTCTTCGTGAATTCGGTTTTGATGTGAATGGTTTGTCCGCGGATCTCTTTTTAAAAGAACAGGCCATTATCAGGTTAGGCGTGTCCCCTGTGCGGATCGAGATATCCACTGGAATATCAGGTGTGAGTTTTGATGAATGTTATACTAATCGGGAAGAGGCTGTTTTGGATGGGGTTAATGTTAAGGTAATCGGAAAAGACGATTTAAAAAAGAATAAGAAAGCCAGCGGAAGACTTAAGGATTTGGCTGATTTGCAGCAGTTGACCTGACATTTAAAATACAAGATTGGCTGAGAGCGTGACAAATTCTGCATCCGCTATTCCCTGTAAATCCCAATAAATATAACCCTGACTGTATATAATATCACGGTCAAACACCTTTGCACAATGGTTAGTGTCTCCTTCGGGGATGGTGGAAACCCCTCGCCTTTAGGCGAAGTATGATTGTAATTTATCATCATGAGAATATATCAGTTGGGGGCTCACACAAAGTTTGACTTGAAGGTACATTTGATATGGGTACCAAAATATCGTAAGAGAGTTCTCGTAGGAGATGTAGCGATCCGTGTGCTGGACTTGATTCGGCAAATAGCATCTGAGCATGAGGTTACGATCATTTCAGGGAAGGTCTCTGCTGATCACATTCATGTGTTGATCAGCTATCGTCCACATGTGGATGTCAGCACCATTGTCCAATGGTTGAAGGGAATCAGCTCGCGTGTTCTGCTTCAGGAATTTGCGTATTTGAGGAAGAAATTCTGGGGCAAGCATTTTTGGGCGAGAGGGTACCTTGCAGTGAGTACAGGCACGCTAACAGACGAGATGGTGGAGAAGTATATTGAAGAACAAGAGGGTGAACCGATTAATGATGATAGTCGATTTCCAATCGACAACTTATAAAGCCACCACCTTATAGGTGGTGGTTGTTTACTGGGCATAAAGAGGCCGGGGTGTATTCGGCAGTCTGGGACTCTCGTGGCATTGCCTAGGGGGTTTATATGGTGCGGCTTACGGCAGGTGTAGGTTCTGTGGTGCGAAAAGTTCTGGTGATGGAATAATTTCTTTAGCGGGTTTACGTATGACTCTTAAATGGCTGATTGACCCGGAAAGGAATCTTTCAATAATTGATCCCGCAGGTTCGTTCGGAAGGATTCGAGTTCATTGAACGGCACAACGTTCTTTAATCCAGCCGGCAGATTGGCCAAATCCATTTGATCCAGCACATAAGCCAGCGTAACACCTGATATTCCTCCGTCTTTTTTCGAGGCTTGAGAAAGATATTTCAGGGCCGGATAACCGTTTTTCTGTAAAAAGTAAAGATCAACAAGGTCCTTGTATTCAGCCCTTCCCAGAAGCGCACATAATTTATTGGCGGTCATTTCCTCAGGCACGTCCACGCGGATGTTACCAATCATTTTTTTCTGAGGATAGAGCTGTGGAACGCGCTCATGGACACAGTCAACAATGATGCTTTCCGTGCCACGGGATATCAGGAACCGTTTGAATTCCGGAAAATCCTGCCGAGCTGAATACACAGCGCCTATTGTATCACAGGATTGTTGAATGATGCTGTTGATTCTCCCATATTCCGCATCATCCGTTCCAAAGCAATCCAGGTCTTCTGAAACCCTGTGTTGAAAATAAAAAAGGTTGAGCGCATTGCCACCTGTCAGAAAAAACGATTGCGTTTTTGAAAAAAAAGAATTGAGGAAGTCTTCTTGCAGTCCCATAATGGATTATCCTTGGAGCAGGCCTAATCTGTGCCAACCGTTAAACAGGAAACGCCAGTATTCGCGTCTTTTACCGAGAAACGGCATGGCCTGCTGGAAATAAGCATACGCTGTATGTACTGAAACCAGCTTCCAGACATCATGAAAATCGGCTTCTCTAAGTGTCTTTCCGAGATAATAGGCGAATTGCGGGTGTGCAGGATTGTTCAAAAGCGTACGGAGATCGTTCCACGTAAGCGTATCATCCCAGAGAAAATAAGGGCGTCCGTCCCCATTTCCAATATCTGTTAACATGTAATAAATATACATTTTGCTTGCAGATGTTTTCCTTTTTTTTCATCGTAGCCATCGTAGCCATCGTGCCTTTATCCTGCAAACCAGGATGTTTCCAATAAATCAATACAAGTTACTTTGGGATGTTGTGTTAGTTGATGTCCTCAGACTTAAAAAAGAAGCAGTGATGCTTAATCGGGTCCAATAAACGCAACATCTCTAACATTTCAGGTATAAATATGGTACCGGTACATTGTCCCCTTCAATTTCTTTTGCGAATAGTGTTTTTTTAATTGCGATATTACCTTCTACTATATATATTTCTATATGATGTTAATATAAACATCAATTGGAAACAAAATATCAATACGGGGTCAACCGGTTGAGATACCTCGAATTCCGCCGACAATTGGAACACTTGTCCGTTTTTTCCATTAATGAAGCGCGGGCTATTGATCCGTGTTTTGATCGGCGCCGATTGCATGAATGGACGGCAAAAGGGTATTTAAAAATGATGGCAAATGGTTATTATGTTTTTGCAGAGGCCCGTATTAACGAGATGTTTCTTGTCCGGGTTGCAAATAAAATTTATGCCCCATCGTACGTTTCCCTGGAAACTGTTTTGTCGCAATCGGGGTTTATTCCAGAAACGGTTCACCAAATAACCAGTATCAGTACACGCAAGACTAGAATCATTAAAACCCCGTTGGGCGTTTTTTCTTACCGCACGGTCTCCCCCAGGCTGTATTTCGGATACGAAATACAGGAATATGGCTCAAAAATAGCCTGTGCGGAGAAAGCCATTCTCGACTATCTTTATCTCCATCCGGATCTGCGAACACGCAAGGATTATGAAAGTCTCAGGATCGAACCAGCAGAATTGAAAAAGAACATAGACCAATCCAAGTTCGATGAATTACTGCATCGGTTCAACAGCCATGCGTTGAATAAGCGTGTGTTTAACCTTTTCCGTTGGGCGAATTATGCTTAACATACAGCAGATTGAGTCCTTTTTTCCGGAAAACCTTCGTGGTTTCAAGCGGAATATTCTGCGAGAATATCTGCAGTATAAAATCCTTGAAGTGCTTTATTCCTCGCCTTATGGGGGGCGGCTTTCGTTTATGGGCGGGACAGCCATACATATCGTGCATGGGAACCCGTGGTTTTCCGAGGATCTGGATTTCGATAATCAAGGGTTGACGCAGGAAGAATTCACTCTTTTGGCCGGCAAAATCCGGCAAGCTCTCTTAAGGGAAGGTTATCATGTTGAGATTACCATAACTGCGCGGGGGGCTTTCCGTGTTAAGTTTCGTTTCAGCGGGCTGCTCCAGGATATGGGGATCACAGGACACAGGGAGGAAAAACTGCTAATCCATCTTGACGCGAAACCCCAGAAATTTGACTACCAGGCCGAGCGGTTCCTATTAAGCAGGTTCGATGTGTTTTGCGGAATCCGGACGGTTCCTGCAGATATACTACTTTCGCATAAGATTGCCTGCATTTTTCAGCGTCCAAGGCCAATGGGAAGGGATTTTTATGATGCCATTTTTCTTTTCGGCAAAACAGATCCGAATATGTCATTTCTTTCCAAAAAAGCGGGGATCGAAAGTGTTAGAGAATTATGGAACAGGCTTAAAGCCCGGTGTGATGAGTTGGATTTTTCGAAACTCGCCAAGGACCTGGGTGCTTTCCTGACTGATCCGCGCGAGATGCAAAAGGTCGTTCTTTTTCCGGAATTTGTCGTGTCAAAGAACTATAGCTGGGCAGGGCAAAGAGCGGACGGTGCGAAAGATGGCGGTAATGCATTAAAATAGCCTACCATGATTACGGGATTAAGGGTTGGACAGGATTAAGTGGAATTCATGTCTTTAAATTAATCCTGGTAATCCTTTAATCCTGAAATCATGTTCTGACTTTGAAATTTTAATTAAGGAATAATACAGCCGTACATCGTGTATCACAGCACAACATCACTTGCAAATGCCTGCTTCAGCCTTTGAGTAAGTCCGGTAAAGCGACGGGCTGTCTTGTCATTCTTGATGGCAATAGACATAGCGCGCCTTGAACCTATCAGTACTGCAAGCTTTTTAGCCCTGGTAAGCCCTGTGTAAAGGAGGTTGCGCTGCAGCAGAAGATAGTGCGATGTGTGGACAGGCATAACGATTGCGGGATATTCGCTGCCCTGTGCTTTGTGCACTGAAACAGCATAAGCCAGAATCAGTTCGTCAAGTTCGTCGAATCCGTATTCAATAAGCCTTTCGTCAAAACGGACCGCAAGCACTTCATTCTCATCATCGATGCTTTCAATCCTGCCAATGTCGCCATTGTAAACTTCTTTATCGTAGTTGTTGCGGATTTGCATGACCTTGTCCCTCTCTCGGAATGCCCGAAATCCTTTTGTAAGTGCCTTTGATGAAGGGTTAAGTGCCTTCTGGAGCGCCTCATTAAGCTGTTCGCAGCCTATTGGGCCTTTGTGCATGGGCGTCAATACCTGGATGTCTTTGATTGGGTCCATCCCGAATTTTAATGGAACGCGATTCACCACCATTTCAATTACAGCCTTCTGCACATCTTCAGCCTCTTCCTTTTCAATAAAAAAGCAGTCGCTTCCATCATCAGTATTTCCGGTGAATTCCGGGAATTCTCCGCTGTTTATTTTGTGTGCGCTACGCACAATAAGGCTCTGCATGGCCTGACGGAAGATTTTATCAAGCGTTACAATAGGCAGGATTCCAGATGCGATGATGTCTTTGAATACATTTCCCGGCCCAACTGAAGGCAACTGGTTTATGTCTCCGACCAGGATGAAGACGGCCCTGTCAGGTACGGCTTTAAGCAGGTTATACATCAGAAGATTGTCGATCATGGATGCTTCATCAACAATAACAAGGTCAGCCTTGAGAGGATTGTCCAAATCACGACGGAATCCTCTTGTCTTGAAGTCCCATTCAAGCATGCGGTGCAGGGTTGATGCTGGACGACCGGTTGATTCGGACATGCGCTTTGCTGCCCGACCAGTAGGCGCGCCAAGCAGTATGGATGCGCCCATGCGGCCGAATATCTCACATATCGAACGGATGAGCGTGGTTTTTCCAGTTCCCGGGCCGCCTGTTATTATTAGTGCCTTCTTTGCGAGAGCTGTTTTTACAGCTTCTTCCTGCTTTTCCGAGAGTTTGATTTTTATGGATTCCTGAACCCATTGAATGGGATCGCCTGTTATGTGTGGCCTTTTGGGGAGACTGCCTTGCATTATTGTTTTAAGTCTTCTTACTATTCCGGTTTCAGCAACATAAAACGGTGCAAGATATACTGTTTTATTGTTGGGTTTGAATTCACCGCTTGGATCATTAAGGTCTTCCATGATTATTTGTCGGTCAAGAAAAAGATCGGAAAACCCCATTGTTACTATGTCTCTGTCAAGGGCCAGGATAGTAAGGCACCTGTCGATCAATTCCTCGTAGGGGTAGAAAATATTTCCCTCATCACCTGTCTCGCGCAGAAGATGAAGTATTCCAGCACGCGCCCTGACTGGTGAATTCCTGTCAAGCCCTAAATCCATTGCAATTTTGTCGGCAGTCTTGAATCCTATGCCGAAGATATCTTCTGAAAGCCGGTATGGGTTATCAGTAACGGTCTTTATGGATTCTTTGCCGTACTGCTTGTAAATTTTAACGGCAAATGATGGTGTCACATTATGGCCTTGCAGGAATATCATGACATCACGGATGTCCTTTTGCGCTTTCCATGCGCCCAAAATAACAGCGGCCCTTTTCATGCCTATGCCGCCGGCTTCAGTGAGTCTTTCAGGATGGTTTTCGATAACTTCAAGGGTTTCATCGCCAAATTTGGTGACCAGCTTTTTCGCCATCACAGGGCCTATGCCTTTTATTACACCGCTGCCGAGATATTTTTCGATTCCCAATAAAGAGGTGGGCTGAATGGTTTTGTATGAATCAATTTTAAACTGTTTTCCGTATTTGGGGTGGTTCATGAATGAACCAGTGACTTCAAGCATTTCACCTGGGGAAAGAGATGGAAGGGAACCGACTAAAGCCAAGAGAGAAGATTCGCCCTTGACCTTCATTTTTGCTATTGTGTAACCGTTATCAGGATTGTGGAATGTGACGCGTTCAATCTGGCCTGTCAGGGTGGTGTTTTGTTCCATTTAAGTGCTATATGGCTTTATGTCAACAGATAAATGAATCCCTTAATTATTCTAATAGGCTTTGGCGAAAAGGACGCGTCGTGGTGACGGTTTCCCTGTCATAACGCACTTGCCAGGCTCGTCCGGCGAGTTCAGCGGGATGCAGCGGATCGTGGCCTTGGTTTCTTCTTTAATTCTCGCTTCGGTCTCGCGGGTGCCATCCCAGTGAGCCAGTATGAACTTGGAGTTATCGCCGGCGAAGATCGATTTCAAGTCATCCCAACTATCAACTTTCATTGTGTTCTCTTCGCGGCGCTTGAGCGCACGCTCAAACAACTGTTTTTGAAAGGTGTCAAGGTGGGCTTTGACCTTGTCACTTAGGCCAGCGCGCGGCCAGAATTCTTTGGCAGTGCTCAGGCGGTTTTTGACCGCTACCTGGTTTTTCTCGATGTCCTTGGGCCCGATTTCGATACGAAGCGGTACGCCCTTTTGCTCCCACTCAAAATACTTGAAGCCTGGATTATAGTCGCGCTGGTCAAAGACAACGCTCAGGCCGGCTGCTTTGAGCTCCTTCTCGATCGCGGCGCCGTTCTCGCGCACCATGGTTTCGTTACCGCCCTTGCCGAAAATTGGGACGATGGCGATTTGTATAGGTGCAAGTTTGGGCGGCAGCACCAGGCCGTTGTCGTCGGAGTGGGTCATTATCAGGCCGCCAATGAGCCGTGTTGACACGCCCCAGCTCGTCTGCCACACGAAGTCGGAAACACCTTCTTTGTTCTGGAACTTGACGTTAAAAGCCTTTCCGAAGTTCTGGCCAAGGTCGTGCGATGTGCCGGCTTGTAAAGCCTTGTTGTCCTGCATCATTGCCTCGATGCAATAGCTCGCTACCGCACCGGCGAATTTTTCGCTCTCGGTCTTCAAGCCGCGGATGACCGGCATTGCCATGTGGTTTTCGGCAAACTCGGCGTAGATGTCAAGCATGCGCTTCACTTCTTCGAGCGCCTCTTCGTGTGTTGCATGTGCGGTGTGGCCTTCCTGCCAAAGGAACTCGCCGGTCCTAAGGAACATGCGGGTGCGGAGCTCCCAGCGCATGACATTCGCCCACTGATTAATCAACATCGGCAGATCGCGCCAGCTCTGGATCCACTTGCTGAAGAAGTGGCCGATGATGGTCTCGGAGGTCGGGCGGATGACGTAGGGCTCCTCGAGTTTTTGACCACCCGCGTGGGTGACTACAGCGAGCTCCGGCGAGAAGCCTTCAACGTGCTGCGCTTCCCTCTTGATAAAGCTCTCGGGGATCAGAAGCGGGAAATAAGCGTTCTGGTGTCCGGTTTCCTTGAAGCGATCATCGAGTGTGCGGACAATCTTTTCCCAGATGGCGTATCCGTGCGGTTTGATGACCATGCAACCCTTGACCACTTCAGCCGGTTCGGCAAGTCCTGCCTGGCGTATAACGTCGAGATACCATCGGGAATAGTCTTCAGAACGGGGGGTGATCTTGTTGGAGGTTTGCTCGGCCATGTATTAATTAATCCAGAAATAATATGACTATTTGATCTTTTTGCCTTCCACTGTACTTTTATTATTGCTTAGAAACCATCGGTACAACTCCGGATCTTCATAAGCAAGAGTCCAGGAGACATGACCTATATCCGGATAAATTGTAAGCTTTGCATTGTTGCCTAATTCTTTCAGGGCCCTGGCCATTTCTTCGGAGGCCTTGACAGGTACAACATTGTCTTTGGCGCCATGGAAAATCCACACGGGGATATCTCTGATCCTACGTGCCTTGGCAGTATTGCCGGCACCGCAAATTGGGGCCAATGCGGCAAATCTTTCAGGACGCTCCATGGCCCAGGCCCAGGTGCCGAATCCGCCCATGCTGCTGCCGGTTAAATAGACTCGCGAGGTGTCAATATTATAATTGGCAATAATGCCATCCAGCAGCGCGTCCAGTTTTTCAATTTCCGAGTATTGGTCCCACCAGAGATTTTCAGGGCATTGCGGAGAAAGCAGAATAAAGGGAAAATCCTTGTGTGCCTCGGCATACCTGGGAAGCGTCTCGCCTTTGATGTTTTCCAGGTTGTCTCCGCGTTGACCTGCCCCATGCAGATAGATCAAGAGTGGCCATGCGTGCGTACCGGTCTTATAACTTTCAGGTAAAAAAAGCAGATATTTGATTTGCAGTGTTTTACTGAAAGTTTTGCTGAAAGAATATCGCCCTTGTCCAGGTTCAGGAACAGGGTTGATTTTATGCAATAATTGAGCTGAAAGAGATTCAGCAAGGGTTAACCTGTTTTGCGCGTATTGGGGAGTGTTGAGATAACCCTTTTCCCAGGACAAGGGCTGATAGCCTGTAATAACATTATCGTAATACATACGCAGACTGGGCAGCCAGAAATCCAATTGCTGTCCGGAGTTTTTTGTTGTTTCCAATTTATGCAGGTTTGTTTTAAGTTTTTCAAGCCGTGGATAAAACCATTCCCAGCTTTTTTCGATTTGACCGACTTTGATGATGTATTTGCCAGCTTGTGGATTTTGTAGGGTGATAAGCGCCTGCTTGGTAATGGGTAATTCCCCTGTAAAAAGGCTTTCCTGCTTTGGCCCAATGATGGTTAATGGCAGTGTTGCGGTAAGATTCGGATTTTTTGCTGCAAGAGAAGTCAGATAGAATAATGAGAAATCGGGCCGCCCCTGCTTTACAGTGCCATAGGCAGGATAAATCATAAGGTTTTCGGCACCATTAAAAAAGGCATGTTCCTTGACATCATCAGGCAAAGGAAACAAGTATAGATTGCGTATTACAGCATGTCCATGACAACAATTAATCACCAGTTTATGTTGCCCTTTTGCTAAAAACCTGGTGCACCCCCTTTCGTGTTCCCACCACCGGTTAGGTTCATCCCAGTATGTGACGGAGGTGGTACAAACAAAAGTATCCAAAACAAATCGAATAATATTTTCGCCGTCTTCACCGTACATTATTTCATAAAAGATTGTATAATTCCTCGGATCGTTTATGCTGAAGGAAAAGACAGCCGAGCCTGTCTTCTTTCCCCATGCGGTTTTCAACGTTTCAGCAGAAAAAGCCAAAACACGGACACCGGAATCAACCCGAAATTGGAAGGGTGGTGTAATTTCCTTTACACTGTCCAAAGAAAGGTGAACGCCTGCGCCGACATCTTTAAAACTTACTTTTATTGAAGTTTTCTGGGCCAGGCTCAAGCAGGAAAGGATAAGTGTAAAGAAAAGGAGTTTAAGCATAATATGGAGTAAGTTCATTCCAGTGTTCGAGTAGGCCGGGCAGATTACTGCCCGGCCCCTCACGGAACCGTACGAACGGCTTTCCCATATACGGCTCTTCATTCGGTCTTCGAAGTTTTGCATTCATGCTCGAAACGGACATAGGTTAACCATGATTCGCGATTTAGGCCAATTTACGTCTTTAAGCATCTGATTGAACTCTTTCCAGTTGTAACTTCGACGTTGACTTCGCCTATTCAACCACTTGAACGTGATTCGCGTGAACCAGTAGTGATACAGACTGCACATCCAACTATTATCCGTGATGGCGTAGTAATTCAAATGCCCTTGTATTCGAGCCTTCGCATTGCGCATCAATTCACCCGTGTTCATCTTCGCTCGTATCTTGCGTATCCACTCTTTATATTCGCGGAGTTTCGCCTTGAATTTCTTGATACTCGTACATCGCTTTACTTTGAAGTCCCCAAAACGGGTGCGTCCACAGTAATGCGTGAGTCCAAGAAAGGTGAACATCTGTCTTTTCTCGCCTTTGCGCTTTGCGTTTTGTACCGCATAGGGGCCATATTCCATTCGCCTTGTCTTTTCCGGCGCTATCTCCAAGTTGAAGCCTTCCAGGCGGTCTTTGAGATTGCGCTCAAAAGCTTCCGCGTCTTCTTTGAACTGAAATGCGCTGAGAAAGTCATCTGCAAATCTGAACAGATGCGCCTCTCCCTTTGCATGCGGCTTCACTCTCTTTTCGAACCATAAATCCAAAGCGTAATGCAGGTACACATTCGACAGTATCGGTGAAACGATTGCCCCTTGTGGCGCCCCTTCCTCACTGGCATGGGTCAATCCGTCCTCCATGATTCCCGCGTTCAACATTCGCGTTATCAGCCTCAGCAAACGCTCGTCTCCTATCCTATGCCTGAGAAATTTTCCTAACCATTCCCAGTTCAACCGGTCGAAGAAACTCCGAATGTCCGCTTCCACTACATGGTTGATTCGCTTCTGCTGAATCGTCTTACCTATCGCATCAATACACTGATGCGGACTGCGGTTCTCACGGTAACCGTAACTGCACTCTAAAAACATCGGCTCGTATATCTGTTCGAGAACTCTCTTCACCGCCATTTCCACTATCTTGTCTTCAAATACGCTTATCGCCAGCGGTCTTCCTTTCTCGTTCCCCGGCTTTGGTATATATGCCCGCCGCTTGGTTTGCGGCAGGTATCCCATTCGCTTCAACCGTGCCGAGAGGTCCAGCAAGTTCTCTTCCAGATTTCTCCGATACTCTTCCTTCGTTACACCATCAATCCCGACGGCTTTGGTTCCGTCGAGACTTTCAAAACATGAACGCAAGTTGTCCACATCCGTCACATGGTGATACAGTGATGTCAGCACCTCTGCGGGATGCTTCTCAACATACGCCCTTACCCGTGTCAGTTCAGTTGCCATTATGCTTCATCCCTTGCATGATGATAATGTCTCCCTTTTCACGGACGACCTCCTGTGAGGCGCTTCGCTCATCAGGGTTTCCCCCAATTCATCGCTACGGCCATTGCAGCCTCTACCGCGCCTCATCACTGCACTGGTGTCCTCTGGAACAGCTCCTTTTACGTTGTCATTCCATACTTCGCTACTACCCCACTCGATCCGGGAGTGCTTCACGAAGAACCTTCGTTTCCAGTGACTCGCCTGGTTGCTCCATCTTCAGTTCGTTCAGCTCGATGCAGTCTGCGACCCCGGGAGGCTGCGACAGCGCTTGCCTTGACGCGCTACCGTATTTCGTCTGCGCCAATTATGAAAGGATCGACCGACCTCCACCTTTTAATTCTTTCGGGGCTATGTGTCTGATTCAGAGCTAATTTCCCTTCAACCTCGCTGAACTCGCCTTGGTTCTAACGGATATCTTTCATCCTCCCAAGCACTACCGAGTGATTTGGCTAAATCTTACTCGGGGCGACCTCCTTGTCACCTTGATGATGGCTCATTGCCAGGTTACCCATAATTAAATTATTTTAAAATGTAATTAGAAAATAGACACTGAAATGGACCGGATTCAAGAAAAACTATATTAGGTGTGCGCACCAAATGGGGCCGGACTTGATTCTGGAAATTGACAGGATTCTGTATCACATTGAAATCAAGATAAAAACCAATCCAGTGCGGGATGACATGAAAGCGCTTGGTTCGTTTTGTGAAAAATACCACCACGAACATCTCCATAAGGGTTTGATTATCTGTAACATTGTACAGCCACAGGAGCTGGCGGAGGATGTTGTGGCCGTGCCCTGGTGGATTTTGTAACAATGCTTTTATTCAGGAAGCCTGAACTGATAAAATCATTTCACAAACAATCCCCTGCATTGCATAACCTTATTCCCAGCTTTAAGTCTTACGATGTAAACCCCTGATGACACCTTTCTGTTGTTATTATCGTCCCCATTCCACACAACACTGCTGTTGCCGGGTGCTGCAGGCAGACTGCGGATAATGTGGCCGACTGCATCGTATATGGTAAGTTCAATTTTGCCTGATGTTTTTGGGATATTGTACCGAATTTGTGTTGTTGGATTAAATGGATTGGGGTAAACAGAAAGGCTGAGAGGCACATTTTGAACACTCTCGTCTTCCAATCCAGTGCCTCCGCCGGTATTGTAAATTTCCAGCTCACAAATTCGCGCATACCCGGGCTGGGCAACTGAGCCGGTAGTTACATAAACACGCATCCTGCTGCTGGTGACGGATAAAAAAGACATTGACCGGTGCGCCTCGGTATTGCCTGTTACAACAGCAGCGTCAACCCAGGATGTCCCATCCCAATACTGGATGATGTAGTCTTTCAATTCTTATCCGGTAGTGGTATATAGTTCAATGCGATTGAAGGTGGTTTGCACTGGAAAATCAAGCTGCAGCCAGGCAGGAGTCGAGGTGCTGGCCCAGGAATTAAAATCCGTGGTCGCTATCCCGTCATTCACATTATTGACATTATGCTGAGCCCCACCTTGTGTTGAAGAGGCAGTGATCGAAGCTGATAAGGCCAGTTCTCTGCGCGTAATTCCACATCATCAATAAAGACGCTGCTGTTGTCTCCTCCGGCGAGGAAAGACAACTGGCAGGCAAGCGTGGAATTGCCTTTGAATACAAAAGAAAACTCACCAAATTTTTGCAGAGAAGTGTCAAGAGAAACCGGTTGCGACCAGACGGATGTTTGCGGGTTGTCTGCTGTATTAACACTGACTGTGAGCGTCCTGGGTACGGATGATTTTGCCTTGAAATTGACATGGTAGGTTACACCAGGGATCAGAAAGAGACCTTGCTGATAAAGCTTGATATCGCCATTATCCACGCCTCCGCTCACAATGTTAACATCTGCCATGCCGTCACCAACTGTAAATGCAGACTGATGCGCTGTTCGCAGTAACTAAACTCCAATCCGTGGTTCCGGCAAAACACGGGTTTTTAAGAAGCTGGGGTAAACTGCGCCATATATCTTCCCAGGATTTGATGGCATTGCCTACAGAATCAAGGCGGGCTGTATTTGGGAGGCCTGTTGCGGTGTCCCGGGTCGGGCAAAGAACCACGGCGCTTTCGGTGAACTCGTCCCATGAATAGATAAGGATTGCATTGGCCGGGTCACTGGACTTGTTATCGAAATACCACTTTAGGCCATCATTAACCTTGATGGCCATCTGGCTTCCAGATATTTGGGGATCGTTTGTACTACCGGACCCCCAGGTTGGCGGATTATCCACGCGGCACTGTTCGTTGCTGCCGAAACCAACACATGGTATAGTGGCGGCCGTGCCGGCATAATTAGTTTCTGTTGTGGAAAGGCCATTTTTCCGAAATCCATTTCTTAAGCGAGAAAATCCCGCATATTATTTTCGCCTTCTTCTGGTTTCAATCATAAAAAGTTTACAATGTGGTATTACTTGCCTTTTTTAGACAGACCATCCCCACGCCATTTACAATATGCACATCCGATGGCTCGGCTGACTCACAACCGGCTTAACAAAACGAGATTGTGGCAAACCACCAAACAGCCAACACTGGCCGCAAAACTCTTAAAACCCTTTAAAAAGCATCTTTTCAATCCAAAAGCCCGTTTTAAGACGGAGATGCTTCCTTCACAACCCGCACGAAACTTTTGCATCTCCTTGAAATCTTCATCATGCTCTCTGGCAATCTCTTCCTTGTTCCGGTTGCCTTTCTTGCAAACGGAAAAGGTATCAATCTTCTTTTCCCATTCGTAGACATGCTCCATGCTCTTGTAATAATTCTTGTCGGCAGTAAAAGCGGAGGGGTACGAAACCAAACTGCTTTTTGTGGTTCTCTAGGGCGATATCAGTCCGGGTATTATCATATTCGTGATGCTCCATGACATCAAAATAAGAGATAAATTTCTCGCCCGTCTGACCAATGGTCACCATGTGACCGAATTCAACCGGATGACCGGCTTTGCCACGCTTAATCAGTTCTGCATGTGGCTCAAAAATGCTGAACACTTTCTCACTATTCGGAACTGACTCGTTGTTGAATATTCGTCGGCGGGACTGATTAATCACTTTGGCTATAGCCGGAAGATATGATTCCAATTCATCCAGAAATGAATTGAATGGACTTACTTTGCGTCCATGCTTTACATATGACAGTGCCACTGCGTATGCATGTTCGACTCGTTCGATCAGAATTTTATAACGGTTGGTAATCTTTTGTTGTGTCCGCTTACCCAATCTGCTGCTGTGCGTCGAAATGTAGGTATAGAGTTGCTTAATCTTCCGGTCATGGAAACGGTAATTCATGCGGCTCTCGGGGTATTCTTCATTACTATTTCCTATCAAACGAGAAATGACGCGGTAGCTGTCCCATAACAAATGAGAATCTGTAGGATAATGAATATTCGCTTCGTACAGGGTGCTGTCCAATCTAAATCTTTCACCTGATATCTTCTTGTTATCAACGCCTGCTTTATGCAGAACCAAATTGATGGCCTCCCAAATCGAAGATTTTATGAACTTGTTAGCCCGACTCAAAAAAGTAAAATCCATCATCGGACCTAAACCAATCTTTACAAAATTACGAAGAAAAGCACTGTCAGAAACACGGATAATCAAATCACGAAAAGAATCCAATTCTATCCATCTTACGATAATCGTGCGGAGAATATTTTCAGAAGTAAAAACAGATCCCCTCCCTTTTCCCGTGCTGAACTTCTGGAGGTCGGCATGTACCAGATTCAGGATTTTAGGATTCTCCTCTAAAATCGAATCCATCCGTGTATATTTTTCCTGGTACTCGGTAATAACTTTTAGGCCTGAAACGGAATTGTTGAACATAAAACTTTGCTGGATATCTATCTTTTTTCTCAAGGTTGGACTCCGATATTGTTTTTGCTTGTATAGCGTATATAATATACATTATATTAACCCCCATGACAAACAATAAAACAAACAAAATTATCAAAGAGCGGACGAATCTTCTGTCTAAACTGGAAAAACTGCCTCAACTGCTGCACGGCACATGGGTAGAGCGGTATTCTATCTGTTCACGGCCAGACTGCAAGTGCCACCAAGGCAAGCGACATGGCCCTCGCCATTACCTGGTAATCAACGAAAAGGGCCGACAGAGGCAGAAATATATTTCCAATTCACAGGTGCAAACTGCGCTGACCGGGCTTTCCCAGTATCGGGAGTTACAGGAGATTGTAGATCGGATTACTCATCTGAATCTGGAATTAATGAAAGATTCTGAATGTGAAAGGCCGTGAGGAACGCAAACCCTTTTAGACGTTTCTGGAGTGAATGTTTAGAGCCACTTAATTCTACAGTTTAAAGGTGGCGTTTCGTCATAGACTGAGTATAATGGAAGTTGATAGCCAATAGGAATCAGCTTTTATGCAAATCGTCAACAAAGAACCTTTCCGCAACAGAAACTAACTAAACATTTAGCACAATATGAGGGCATAGACGTATGGCTGTCAACAGAAGAATACAATAAGGAGGCCGCCGCTCTATTTATAAAACTCGGTTTCATCCGGGCCGGCGATTTAGCCTACTTAAATCGAGATAGCGCAAGAGAGGTATTTTATGTTAAACAAGGTGTTCTGTAGCAGATATGGGTATCAAATGGCGCCGGAAAAAAAAGCTGATGTTACCTTGCGGGAAGGGAACGTATACTGGGCGGCGTCGAAAAGGAATAAAAAAAGGCGAAAATCTGCGAGGAATCCAAACAGGAAAGAAGAAAATAGATTTGCACAAGGTTCGGAAATTAAAAGATAACATTCACGCAAAGGCAGAAAATCCCTAAAGGGTATTTTCTCATTATTTTATGAAGGCATACTATGATACAGATTATTAAATTCGACGAAAAGTATTCTGATCAAATCGCAGATTTATTCGAAGCAACAATCAGGACTGTTTGTTCACAAGATTATACGCCAGAAGAAATTGATGCTTGGATCGGTACTGCCAAGGATTATCCAAAGTGGAGAAAACGATTACGAATAAAACAACCGATCATAGCCATAGAAAATAACAGAGTATTAGGTTTTGCTGAATTGGAGCCTCCCGGCCACATTGATTGTTTTTATGTTGATAAAGATTTTCAAGGTAAAGGAATAGGCCGAAAATTAATGTCAAATATAGAGGAGGCCGCCAGGGGAAAAGGATATTTAAAATTTATCGCCGAAGTGAGTATCACGGCAAAACCCTTTTTTATTGCAATGGGATTTTTTTCTATCCGGCCTAATCTTGTTAAAATAAAAGGCCAAAATCTTAAAAACTACATCATAGAGAAAGCATTAACTTAAAAATACCAATATTGGCGACTGACGCATCAATAAAATCTTATTACGCAGCGAGAGCACAGGAATACGATCGTGTTTACGAAAAACCGGAACGTCAGTCCGACATTCAGTGTCTGAAGAATTGGTTGCCGCCATTTTTTGCAGGCCGTCGGTTGATCGAGATCGCCTGTGGTACGGGTTTTTGGACGCAATTCATTGCGCCTGTTGCATCCGAGGTTATCGCACTCGATGCATCACCGGAACCAATGGCTATTGCCAGGCATCGTGTATCGGAAGGAAAGATTTCATTCATGGTGGGTGATGCCTATTGTTTGCCGAAAGATATTGGCACATTCAATGCGGCATTTGCCGGTTTCTGGTTATCGCATGTTCCAAAGAATCGGCAGCAAGAGTTTTTAGTTGGTTTGGGCAAAATACTTGAACCTGGCGCGATTGTTTTATTGCTGGATAACCTTTACGTAGAGGGAAGCAATCACCCTATATCTGAATGTGACGAAGATGGAAATACGTACCAGATGAGAAACTTAGATGACGGATCGTCGCACCGCGTGTTAAAGAATTTTCCGTCAGAAACCAAACTACGGGCTTTAATTTATGGCTTAGGTGATGAGGTTTCATATACAAAACTGGATTATTATTGGACAATAAAATATGTTGCAACTAAGTCCTAAGGGTACATGACAGCTAATGCGTGTGATTCTTAATCTTCTCCACGGATTTCAATTACAAATTTCAACCAGACAAACCCGCCGCACGGAGGCGACGGGTAAACATATACATTAGCTGTCATGCAGTTATAAGAGACTCCCCAGTCAATAAGAAAATATGGCTTTACTTCATTTTCTTGTTTCGTCACATGCACCAAAAAGAAGAGAACAGAAATTTGACTGACAGAGTCAAAGCAGTTATCCTGGGACTGGTTACCCTACGATATATAATTCACTCTGTGTTATCCGCTATATTATTTCACCCAAACGCAGACCATGTATAAATACACTCTGCAATGCATGACAACGCGGGCTTCACAGCGCTTTCCTTGTTCTCTTCTTTATGGCAAACGTGACGCTCCTTTTTGAATTCTGCAAAAACCGTGACAACCAGAGCACCCCTCGCGGATGCGGAGGTTGGCACGGTTTTTGGCTTTCACGCAGCAGCCTTAACGGTCGTATTTAATTTTTCTATCTGTGGCTGAACCTTGACGATTAGCTCCCAAATGAATCCGCATAATTCACGGGCAATGGCGCATTTTGCCTTGTTGCTGCATTTGCCTTGATTTCGCAAGTATTTATATCTGCTATATAGCCTGTCTTGACAACGCATTATAAATTCGCGTAATAGCACAGGGCTATCCGTAAGCGATGCCTCTGAACGCATCAACCGCCGATCCGTATAAAACTTAGCGGCTCCTACAAACGCAAGTCGCAGATAGGAATTACCTGCTTTTGTAATCCCCCGGGCCGGATCGTGTGTTCCGGAGGAATATTTCCTGGGAATCAAACCAACATAGTTCATCAAACGATCCTCTGTAGAAAAACGATGAAGATCATGTCCCTCGACTATCAGCGTCATTGATCCTACGAACCCAAATCCTGGCAGAGCTTGATACAATGCCATCAGTTTTGCATAATGATCATTTTTCAAAAAGAGTTCCGTCAACTTTAAATCCAACTCCGATGTCTTGGTTTTCAACGTTTCCAATTCCGTGAGCATCATGTCCAAACGTATACGCGTACAAATCGGAAGTTCAACCGCTTTGAGCCACCGATGATGTTGAACCGTCCAGTTGGTTTTTGTACCGCTAAACTGTTGCCCTTGACGCTTCACTAATGAAAGAATACGCTGTTTCTGCTTGCCTATTGACCATGCCAGATCATAGCGATAACGAAGACACTCGCGGGCATCTTCGTCCGCCGCGTCGGGAATATGAACAAATCGAAGTAACCCCGCCATATAATAATCCAAATTTGCAATCGCGTCATCCCGATCTGTCTTCTGCTCCTTGCCGCGGTTCGGAATCGAACTTGTCGCAATAAGCTTGCAATGATAGCCATGCTTGACAAAATAGCGGTATGGCGAAAAACCTTTATTGCCGCATTCCACCAACACCATCATCCGTTCTTTGGATCCTATCTTCTCAAGCTGATTGCGTACGGCCTGGTAGTCTCCCATAATATTCTTGTCCACCATCAATTCACCGGATAGAATGTTGACACCATACATATATATGTTTGATGTATGGTCATCTAATGAAACAACCATGGGATACTCCTCCACTGCTTTCCTGTTTCGACAGACTGCTGCAATTTTGTAATTTCTCATCTGAGATTCCTTCGGTTAAAGTGATTTTTAAGCCTTTAGCGATGCTTAAAAATAAATTCTCACTTAACTTAGGAGTCTCTTATAATATCACCCATGTTAAAATTATAATTTACCCCTGCCCTTTTCCAAATATTTATTTTATCAGAAGAACCTTGCGCTTGAATTCCACATTCCCATGCCGCAGCAATACCAGATACACCCCCGACGCCTGACCCGCAGCATTCCA
Organism: uncultured Fibrobacterota bacterium; assembly: GCA_963831235.1. Taxonomy (GTDB): domain Bacteria; phylum Fibrobacterota; class OXYB2-FULL-49-7; order OXYB2-FULL-49-7; family JAEUSG01; genus CAWHPS01. The sequence goes on along the minus strand of CAWHPS010000053.1, from coordinate 50,569 downwards.
TGTCACCTCCCGCACTCCCTTGACATAAGAACCACTGTTCAAGGCTGACGTCAAATCCGCCATAACCTTGCCGCTGACATTGAATATTCTAAGCACGGTTCCCCTCTGCCAACCGGACACCTGAATGTTTACAGCAGGATTAAAAGGATTGGGGCTTGCTGTAAGGTTATCTCTTTCTAAATTTAATTCGCCTTCTACGTACGTATCACCACGCTGAAAGGTGATGTTGTCAGTAAAGCTGTTCAGATCAAACCCGCCATCAATTGCGCTTATAATATATTGTCCATTGATTTTGAGATCCCTAAAATGTACGTTGTTAATGATATGGCTGGCATCTTCACCATAAATGACATTGCTTTGCTGGTTGGAAGTTTTTAATGTGACCCGGTTAAAGTTAATGTTTTGCACCCCGGCCCCGGCGGATGTCCCGAAGGGTGTTTTTTCCAGACGAATATTGATAAGGTTAGCCGTGCGATGAATAGCGTCAACACGTAAATCCTCGAAAGTTACATTCTTGACAACCGCACCGTCATTGCAATTAATGGCAAACACACCGCGCGCCCAATCAATATCGAAATTCTTGCACCAAAGAACATCGCAATTGCGTACCATAACACTGTCAAAATTCCTGTCCATGGTGCTGAAAGATTCGGGGCCAAAAAGGATGACCCTTCCTCGGTCCGCCCAAAAAATGCAGTTCTGGATAAGAATATTATGGCACCCTCTTACATTTGTGGAAGTTCCAGGAACCCCATAGGCAAGCTTGATTGAAATGCAATCATCATCATTTCTTATCAGGCAATCATCAATGGTGATATGATTGGAACCCCTAGGATTAATGCCGTCGGAATTCACGGTCCATGAGAGGATTTTTAGATTTTGGAATTTAGCGGAATCGCAATAATTAACGGAAATATTCCATCCGCAGGTGTTCAGTAGGATGAGGTCTTGCACTTTGAGGTTCGTTACATTGGTAAGGTACATCATGCCGGATTTGGGTTCGTTATCCGGCACGTTGTGTTCGAATAAATTGCCGCTGAGTATGCCATGACCCATAATAACAACATCCCTGACCGAGGAAGCCTTAAGGTTGCCGTTCACAACAGCGCCCCCTGCAATATATACTGTATCGCCGGTTGCCAAATTCAACGGCACCGCGCCGTCTGCCATCACCCAATGTATGCATGCCACGGCCAAAATAGTGCATATTAGGCCCGGTTGAATCAATGATTGCGGTTTCAATTTGATTTGCAAAAACAAAAAGATTGTTATAAGTATCGCCGTTTATTTCCAGTGATACTTTTTCAGGGCTTTGCAAAGTGAAAGATACCGTATCACCGGAAATTACAGGCGTTATGCTGGCGATATCGGGTCTTACTTTTGCGCTGTTTACGTTATCTGATGTATAAATGGCCCTGACTTCAACATTTCCCCCGGAATCCATGTCAAAGTAAACAAAAGATATATGTGCCTGCAGTTCGGCATCCACAACAGCGTCATATTCATCCAAATCAACCCATGGGGCACCAGCAGCTTTTACCTGTACTACCCAGGTGGTATTAAGTTCTATGCCGCCGGGCGCAGGCCAGGCAACAATATCTGCTGCTGTGGCAAAGTTTGAAACCAAAGCAACAAGCAGAACGAATACTAACAGGTTCAATCGCATATAGAGCCTTTAGGTTTAATCTTTGCCGTTGCACGGCATATTAGTCTTGACAGTATAAAAATGATACTTTTCCTACCTCAGTAATGTCAACATACGTGGAACAACTATCTTGTTACCCGCCATTGCCTGACAGAAAAACTCCGCCGCTGCCCTCTCGTTGTTCAAGCCCATACCGTCCCAAGCCAGATTATGCACCCCGGAAGATTGCAACAGCCTGATTGTTCATAGAAGGACTGAAAGAAATCTTCCTGCCTTATTTTGTGCCACTGCTTGACCCTGCTCAGGTTTGTTTTATTTTAACTTCGGGAACTTGTTATTAATATATACTTAACATTTTCTTTTTACCACATGAATTAACCGCTTTTCTTGTATGGGATTATCTTTTTGTTGTATTTTTCAATATAACATGAAATCCAAACCTCCTGATCTTTCCCGGCTTCCCCATACCAACACGCCTTACTGGGCGCCGGATGATTATACCCGATGGGTCGGCCGACAATATATAGGGGCATTCCTTTATAAAATGCACGAACTTGGTATGCATAGTCATGGCTTTATCGAAATAGTTCTCATTGCAAAAGGCCATGGCTGGCACTATTTTGGCGACAATGTTCTCGAAGTCGGCGCTGGCGACGTTTTTATCATTCCCATCGGCATGCGGCATGGTTATCTTTCACGAAAAGGCCTTGATACTTACCAGCTTTTATTGCATCCAAAATTCCTTGCGGATTATGGGGGTAAATTGAATTCGCTTAAAGGTTATCCGTCGCTTTTCACGAGCGAGCCTTTGCCTGACGCGGTTAACAAGCCTCACCACCACATGACGATAACCGGAAGCGAATTTAAAACACTGTTAAAAACCATGAAAGAGCTGGTTTACGAAAGTTATCTTCCAACCGCTTCTTCCGATATCGGAGTACACGGGCTTGCATTGTATGTCATCCAGCTCTTATGCCGGCATTATTGTCTGAATTATAATATCCTGGATAGAAAAGGGGTTGTTACCAGGTCAAGTTCTTTACAGGCGGTTTTTAAATTCATTAATCAAAATTATTCAAAACGAATAGACCTGAAAATCCTTGCACAGGCAGGGAATTGTCAGCACAATTACTTATGCCGTCTTTTCAAGCAATACTGCGGTATGTCGCCGCTTGAATATTTGATGTGCTTCCGTCTCAATCAAGCCGAGAGGCTTATTCTGGAAACTGATAAAAGGATCAAACAAATCGCGCAGCTTACCGGTTTTTACGACGCCGCACATTTGAATAAAACCTTTATGCGATTCAGGGGATATGTTCCAGGTCTGCTCAGAAAGTAATCCTGATATCATGAGTGTATGTATGTTAAAAGTTGCACCTCAAAATTGAACCGGCCTTCTTCCTGGAATCATTTCAATGTCTTCTTTAATGATGCAAATATGGGACTTATTGAACTATTTTTCAACTACATAACAGGAGTGCCTGTTGTTTTAATAAATGCTCACAAGTAAAAATGAAGATATTTATCCATAATCTGGGCTGTGATAAAAACAAGGTTGATGGCGAAAAACTTGCAGCCAAACTGTATAACTCGGGCTTTAAAATAACACAGGGCTCTGATGATGCTGATCTTGTTATTGTCAATACATGCGGATTCATACGCGCAGCCAAGGAAGAATCGCTTGAAACAATATTTCACCACCTAAAAGAACGAAAAGTCGCAGTAGCCGGCTGCCTTGCCAAAAGATATTCATCCGATCTAAAGTTGGATATTCCCGAAGCTGATGCCATACTTGGTCTGGCAGATTCCGATGCTGTTGTCGATAAAATATTGGACCTTTATGGAGCAAAACAAAAAAACAAATCATGCAGTACCATCCGCTTGTTGTCTGGCTTAAAACATACAACATCGCTTAAAATATCCGAGGGATGTAATAACCTTTGTTCTTATTGCGCAATTCCATCAATAAGGGGAAAGCATGTTTCAAGGCTGGAGAATGAGATACTTTCTGAAGCCCGTCAGCTGCGCGAACAGGGCGTAAAAGAACTTATAATCGTGGCCCAGGATACAACGGCGTATGGAAATAGAACCGGCCTACCCAATCTTCTTAAAAAACTGGGCAGGATGAAAAATCCTTTTGAATGGATAAGGCTAATGTACTGCCATCCTTCCGGCATTTCCGAGGAATTGATTGACACAATTGCAGATACGCCTTCGATTGTAAAATATATGGACATGCCATTGCAGCACATATCAGACCCGATGTTAAGGAACATGAACCGCCATTATACGCGCGCCATGGTGGAAAAGCTCATCAGGATGATTCGAGATAAAATTCCAACCATTGCCCTGCGCACCACATTCATTACGGGTTTTCCAGGTGAAACAGAAGCGCAGCATCAGGAACTTTGTGATTTTGTAAAGGACGCCGTCTTCGATCGAATGGGTGTTTTTTCCTATTCACCGGAAGAGGGCACACACGCATTCGCAATAAAAGGACGAGTACCGGAAAAAACCATGAAGTCAAGAATGGAAGAACTTCTATATCTTCAAAACGATATTATTAACAAAAAGAACCAGGCAGTTGTGAATACATTTCAGGATGTTTTAATAGATGAAACAGAGGACAATATAAGCATCGGCAGGACAGAGAGGGACGCACCTGATGTCGACTGCAACGTAATAATAAACGATTCGTCATTAATGCCGGGGACTTTTAAACGAGTTAAAATAAAATCAGCTATAGGATTGGATATCTATACGGATTAAAGGAGTAATTAAATTATGACAAAAAAAGAGATAATCGGCGCTGTATTCGCAGGGCAAAAAGATGTCCCCCAGGTGCCGATATGGGAATTGGAGTTTCATGGGTGGAATCGTTTTTCAAAGCAGAAACTGAAGATTGGAACAGAGTTCGATAAATTAACAGCGAGCGAACAGGAAAAGGCCTTACACACAAACGCCGATATAATCTGTGAAGTATCCGAAAAGCTCTCTTTTCACGCTGTGACAACACCTGGGAGCTATTGGGAGGTTGCTCCAAATGTGCCGGCTTTTTTCTGGCTCCGGGGAGAAAACCGTTTCAGGCAAATCGAAATCCTTAAGAAAACCGCGGGAAACAGATTCATGCTCATTGGCAACTGCGGCGGTACCATTGGAATACCTCATTCAGACAAATACCTGGAATTTTCCTATCTTATGTATGATAAACCGGAAAAGATTGACGCCATGGCTCAGACATCCCTCAAGTATGGTACGACCATGGCTAAAAGGCTTGCGGATTTGGGTGTCGGGGCAATGTTTACATCCTCGGATATAGCGGACAACCACGGTGTTTTTTTTCCACCTGAACTTTTTTCGCGTTTCGTCCTCCCATACTTGAAAGAAATGGCTGAAACCGTCCGCGGACTTGGCTGCTTCTTTATCCAGCACACGGACGGCAATATCATGAGTGTCATGGAAGCCCTTGTTGAAAGCGGGATTCATGCACTGCAGGCGATTGATCCTGTGGCCGGTATGGACATACGGGAGGTGAAAAGGCGTTTCCAAACCATCACCCTTTGTGGCAATGTGGATTGCGGAAACCTTGTTATGGGCACGCCTGAAAGCGTTTTCGAGGAAACACACCGGCTGCTGGTTGACTGCAAAATCAATGGCAGACTGGTCCTGGGTGCCAGCAACGCAGTACAGGAAGATGTTCCATCTGAAAATTACATGGCCATGATTGAAGCGTGGAAGGAATACGGACAATACTGAAATAAATTATCCGAATAAATTCCTGCGGGATTATACCAACAAAGCCGTCTATTCCGCAATATGTGCATTGCTCAAACAAATGATTTTATCGCCATTTTCGCTTTGGAATAAACATCATGAAGAATAGATAAATGATTGGTGAAAAAAGATAGTATGCCTCCCAGATCGGAAAATCAGCCAGACTGGTATCGCGCCTGAAATATCTTTTCCCGAGTGTGAACATTAAATAGTCCGTTAGAATCTTTATTACCCCTAAAACAGCGCCTATAACAAATCCGCCCCATATCAGGCTCGCAAAGCAATATATTGTAAGTGTGTTTGCAAAAAGTGCAATAAGGGTCAATAGATTAATGCCTGGATTAATTGCCATTGCACCCCTCGCCCATCTTACCCGTTGATATAAAAATGATTTGAAATTATTGACAGGAGCGGTCCTCACCAATGGTTCCGGCGAACCAATATAGCGTATTCTGCGTCCGATCTTTCTGTAGGCAGACAAAAGCTGGTAATCTTCCACAGGAGACGGCCCCAGTTCCTTGTAGCCTCCGAGAGCCTGATAGCTACCTTTTGTAAATCCAATGTTATTGCCCATGCATGACAATGGGACATTGAGCCTTGCGGTTCCTGCTGCCACAGTAAATAAAAAACAAAGGTCCGATGCCTGTAATCTTTCAAAAATGGTTTTAGCCGGCCAAAGCAATGTCCAGGAAAAAGCAAGATCTGCTCCTTTTGCAAAAGCCTCTGCATAACTTTTAAGAAACCCTGAATCAAGTTCACAATCAGCATCAGTACAAACAATGTAATTACCTTTAGATGCCAGTACACCAGCGTCTATTGCATTCTGTTTGCCATAGAGGGCCGTAGCCTCATCACTTACTTTTATTACTGAAAGAGAATTGACAATAGACGCCTTTTCCATGGCAACATCGCTTGTACCGTCTTTTGAATGGTCATCAACAACAATTACCTCAAACAAATCACGGTCATATTCCTGGGCAGCAAGGGACGTTAGAACTGTTCCGATTGCCAAAGCTTCGTTCTTTGCGGGAATTATTACAGAGATAAAAGGCATCTTGCCAATTGGGGCATCAACAAGTCGTTCACGTACCCCAAGACCTCCGAAAAGGCCATATAAGATTGCAAACACCAGAAACAAATACAAAACAATGCATGTAGTAAATAAAAACAACATTTTTCACCTTACAACAAAGAACAACCCGCACAATAAAGGTTCTAAAACCGCAATTCCAGCCATATATTTAGCAAACATGCCCAAATTCCGCATGTTTACTCCGTCCTTCTGAAATGCATAATAAACAATAACCGAGGTTAAAAGACAACTGAATGTGAGCCACAAGAGACCTGCCCTGCTGGTAATATAAAATATATTGTAAACCAGCCCCCACATATTAAACCCGAAAAAGAACAATGGGAAACCGAGTTTGATTGCAACAAACAACAGTATAAACAATGCCGTCCAATAATTATTATTTGTGTAAAACAGATTGGTAAGTGAATGAATGAAAATCCCGAGCAAGAGCATGACGCCGAAAGCCAAAGTGAGCGCCATTATATCCCAGACAAGCATTGTAATAATCAGATAGCCCCTGCGCTTCATATTAAATTCAGTCGAGATCGCCTGCTGATTGGATTCATTCAGGTCAAAAAGCTTTTTATATGGATCTATTATTACTTTTAGTATTGTGCTTTGAAAAGTGAATTTGAGGATGGTGTCGCTTTTAAAACCATTCATCTGAATAAGCGAGTCTGAATTCGTAAAATCGAGGAGCAGCGTGAATGGTACATCCATTTCACCTTTGTTTTGAAGGGTAACTTCAACCTTAAACAGTTTCCATCCGATAGGTGACTGCTTTACGGAAACAACCCTATAATCAACCTTCTTTTCAGTATAAACCCAGTCTGAAATCCTTGTTGAATCGCACCTGTAACAGAGGGCCGCCTTTGCAATACAGTCAAACCTGCTTGAATCATTTTTAAAATCCCTGCTTATGATAATTGACGGGTCATTGGATTTATATGGGAGATACAGGTATTTATATACCATAAGTCCCTTTAGAAGCGCATCACTCTTTCCCAAAGATGCGACATAGTCAAGCGCCTTATCAAGGGCCCGTCCGCAATTTAGAAAAAAAGCTTCAGGATTTTCATTACTATTTTTGTCAAGCACCTGTTGGTTTAGAAGAAGAGAAGAAATAAAATGAAGCCGATAATCATTCGTAGTCTTGAATCCCCAATATTCTTCGGGAATATACATGGTGTCGTTTCTAAGAAGGCGAAAACCCGTTGTTTTTATTACGAAAAGCCGTTCCGGACATTCCAAAGGATAGTGCGCCTTTACACTATCCAAAACCTGGGAAACAATATAAGTTGTGAGGGCGTCTTCAGAAGACATTGAAAAAACAGTGGAAGAATATAATATGGAGAATAAAAGAATCTGTCTAAAAAAGCGCTGGGCATTCACTCTATTTATGCTTTCAATCCCTTCATCTTGACCCCCTTCATAATCTGCTCGCGGAAGAAGATGAAAAGCATGAGCACTGGAATACATTCTATGATGGCCATTGCCATAAGCGCATTATAACCCGCGCCGGCAGCCCTCATGGCCTCCGCAGCATCGCTGGTTGCCTGTGAGGAACTGTTGGAGGTAAGAAAGGCCTGCAGATGATAAATAATCACGGCAAGAGGCCATTTTTCCTGATCGTTCTGGAGAATAATCCACGGCCCCATGAAGTTGTTCCAGGCACTTATAAAGGCCGTATAACAGGTAAATGCTATGACCGGCCTTGCAAGCGGAAGAATAATCTGCGTGATTATTGTAAATTCTCCGCAACCGTCTATCCGGGCGGCTTCGATATATTCCTTGTCAATTGTATCAAAAAAACCTTTTAATATAAGAAAGTTATAGCCATTGAATGTAACCGGAAGAATAACCCCCCATAAACTACCTACAAAAGAATATGAAGGGAATTTCAAATCAGTAAAGGGTATATTGGGCACATAATCAGTGGGCCATGGAAAATGTGACAGAAGCAGAAAAGAAGGAACCATTTTCACCTGATAGGGAATCATCATTGTTGACACACATATAAAAAAGATGATTGTTCTGGTTCTTGGCGTATGGAGACGCGAAGTGGCATAAGCAAGAACAAGCGTGACCGGGATCTGTACGCTTAAAACCCCAATAGCAAGAATAAATGAGTTTTTTATATAAAGGGTCATGGGGTATTTAAAAAGCGCCAATCCCCCTCCAGCAGCTGCCATTTTAGATCCCGTAAGTGTACTGAAAAGAAGCTTATAGGATGCAAAAGAAACCTCTTTAGGTATAAATCCGGCTGGATTTGTAAAAAGTTCCATGGTAGTTTTTAAAGATGTTGATATCATCCACCAGAATGGAAACAGATGCATGGCCACTCCTACCCAAAGAAAACCGGTGATGCAGAACAGGAGCGTGCGCACCCTGATGTGTTTTCGGCCTATTTGAGGTATCAATGGCATGGAATCAGCCTTCCTTAATCAGCTTTAAAGTTTCCTTGGATTCGCCTTTATCATTATCTTCTTTAATATAAATGCGCTGAAGAATGGTGAGTGTCATAAGAAAAACAAAGAAGACACATGCAAGCGCGTTGCCTTTACCCACTTCAAGATAATCAAAAGTCATTTTATAGATATAATATCCCATGACCATTGTTTTATTACCCGGCCCGCCCTGTGTCATGATCATGACTTCACCTAAAACCTGGAAAGCCCCTAATATTGAAAGAATCAGAAGTGTCACGATTATCGGACGGATACGGGGAAGGGTGACATTCCATATCTTCTGAAAAAAGCCGCACCCATCGATTTCAGCAGCATCGTATAAATCCTGAGGAACCCCTTGAAGAGCAGTTATGTAAACAAGACCGGGTGTGTACATGATAAGGTTCGGCAGGACAAGACATAGCATTGCCGTGTTCGGCGAATTAAGATAACGCGGGAATTCCCGCTGTGCCTCGGGTGTGCCCAATAAATTATAAACCTTTGCAAGAAGCCCATTTAAAAGTCCGTAATCAACATTATAAAAATACTTAAGAAGTATTATGGAAGCCATTCCGGAGATCGGGATAAACCATAAAATCATCATTATTCGGATCACCCACGGTCGCATTTCCATAAGAAGTATTGACACAATAATGGGCACAAAGAAAACCAGCGCCAGTACCATTACCACATAAAGTATTGTATTGCGCCAGACAACACCCAACCCGAAATAAACCGAACGAATGGAATACCACGCCTTGAGTGCCGGATTTGGAGAAATTATATGTTCCAGCTGGTAATCCTTGACAGAATCCATATAATGCTGTTTTGCAAGTTTGACTGAAAATGGGGTTGACATGGGATCGTTAAGTACGGCTTTATAATTATCAAAACCGCACCATTCCGAATGCTGGAAATTAAAGGTCTGGAATGACACAAGTACGCCAATAATAAGCGGCAGCCAGCCGAAAATAAGTTGAGCGCCAAGACCGGGGGCGCTTATTCCCCACCTGAAAAGAAAAGCGCGCAATTTGTACTGTTTGTTCTGGTTTGCCTGGTTCATGTTGTCACCATATCTTTTTTCGTTGATTTTCCGCTTTCAGGAACGGCAGATATTCAGGAAGATATTTTGCAAAATGCTTTTCCGTGTCATCGTACATGCGTTTAATTTTCTCCAGGGAATTTTCGTCTTTGAAATTAAGCAGCGTTGTATTTATATAATTGGCTGTCTCGGTTAGAATACGGTTGTAGTCGGGCAGGGAGTCCATCTGGACCTTCTGGAACATGGTTTCAATCTGTTCTGAAACCATGCGGGTTAGCGGTTCGGTTAGCCCATATTGCTCCATCTGCGGAGGAGGCGGATATTTCTGAGCCTCGCGGAGATTATCGTAAAACTCCAGATATATGGGATTGAATACAGAACGGAAATCAATATTGAATTGTTTGTAATCCATATCATAAATAGAGGAAATGGCGTTCCTGTATAGAATGCTTTCCCCACCCAGCGTCTTGGCTTCCTTTACCTCATAAAACATGCTATTATTGACGAAATCACCATAAGAACGTTTTTTCACCCATTCAACTGCGAGTTTCAACTGATCACGATTAAGATTGGGATTGAACCCAAGCATCTTGCAGTCCCCTGGATTCAGGTTGGGGAAGTTGTTGCAACCGGGAATACCGGTAAGCCCTACTATTTCACTATAAGGCCGTTGCTTTCCAAAAATGGTGTATTTCTTCATCAATGCATTATAAAGCACACCCGTTGAAACAATATAAGCCATACCCACCCTTCCACCATTAAAATCCTCCTGGGCGCTGGTGTAATTGATTTCCACTCCGGTGCGTATTGATTTATCGAACCAGAACATATCGTGAACTGTTTTCATGCCCTCCCTGTACACAGGATTCTCCTTGTCGAAAATCCAGGTTGTGGCTTGTGTGGGATTTGGTTTGTAGTAGTGGCTTATGAATGCAATATGAAAAATAGAATTGGCATCAAGATACATCATGGGGCCTGGCCGGTCAACAAAACCTTTCCGTTTTTTGGTAGGGTCGTTATCTGAAATAAGTTTGCTTATGACCCTGAAATCATCATAAGTCCACTCAAGTGGTATATAAGGACGCCCGTCAACCGGATGAATCCATCCCTTTTTCTTAAACCATTCGACTATCCCAGGTTCTTCCAGCCAGTCCCTGCGGTATTCAATACAGTCGGTTGTAAGAACTCCTGAAGGAATACCGTAAACCCTGTCTTTATATGTAACCGCTCTGAAAGGGAATTTCGGAAAACGCTTTACCTGATCCCACCCTTCTATAACATCCGTGATATCAGCATACATGCCCAGTTTAAGAATTTTAGGACAGTCCTTTCGTTCGAGGGTGTATTGCGATGGAGCACGGCCCGATTTAAGCCCGACAAGCATGACGGAATTAAGATTGGCACCGGATGCAATGAAATTCTTATTGTAAACCCTGGCCATCGGATACACCAACGCAAAAGTGGCCATATTATAGTAAGGAGACAACAGAGGTGTGATTTCAAGCTCATGAATCTTACGTTCAATCAGGGTATTGAAATGGCTGCCAGGCGGTTCGTCCCAAGCCTGACAAGCCAGTTCAGATGACACCGGCACTTCTATATGGCGGACTTTGTTTTTTTCTTCATCAGACAGCGCAAGAAATGCGCGCCTCTGTTCCTTTTGATCTTCATTCGAAAGTTTTTCAAATTCATTTGGTGACAGATATTTATACGATCCGGTCAAACCGGTACCAACATATTTATCAAATATCTTTTCCGATGTATGATTGTTATAAAGTTCGTTGAAACAAACCGCAATTGAATCCGGCAGATAAATATCAACGGTTTTTTTTGACGGATTATCCGAAACCGGTGTGATCCTGTAAAAGGTTTTGATTTTTTTTGTGATATATAAAGGAAAAAACGTATCAAATTTCTTATAACCCGACAAGTCAATATTTTTCAGGGAATCCTGATGCAGAACACGAGTTAATACAAATGGGAACTGCAATTCAAGAAGCGATCGTTTTAAAGCAAGTTCCAGGGCATCAAGCATACCGTTATAAATGGCCCTCTCTTCAGGATATTTATATGCACCTGGTTTATCCGGCAGCAGATATTTCATATCATTGATAGCAATTATTATCGTATCAGAACGATAACTCAGGAGGTCTGAAAGAAGTGAGAGTTGGAGTTTAATACGAAATTGAGAACGCTGCTTTTCCGCAAGAGAGAGATACTGCTCAATGGTAAGCATTTTTTCGTTGGTCCGGAAGGATTTACCGATGTTGGTCAGAATCAAATAAATTGCAAGGAGGATGGCAAATGCAAGCCCCGCAATCTTGGCTATAAAAATATACCTGCCGTAAACCAGCTGTGTGTAGGACTTGTTTGTGTTGTATGTCGTAGCTTCCGCAGGTTTGCTTTTATCTTTGTCAGTCATAAGTTTCTAAATAATTTGTCACAGTCTAAGGGAGAGTTAAAAGTTGATAGTTAATAGTTGAGAGTGAAGATTCTTCCTTACTACCTTTTAACTATCAACTTTTACCTTTTAACTCTTAACTTGAATTTCTAATTATAGATAATTGAGCTATGCCAATTCAACCATCTTCCAAATGATTTTATTAAAGTGCCCTGATATTTATAACAGCAATGTCGTCATGCTGGTCACGATCTTCGCCGCGGAACTGGGTTAAATCTTCGATCAGTGTCCGAACAACATCTTCAGACGGTTTGCCTGCAAATGCTGACAAATGCTTGCGAAGACGGTCATCCCCGAACATGCGTTTGTTTGCATCAAACTCCTCCACTACACCGTCGGTATAAAGGAAAAAACTGTCTCCGCTTTGATATGGTACTTCGATTTCCTTTGTAAGCCTGGCAAAAGTCCCTGAATCTATTATTCCAAGGGCAATTCCCTCAGGCTTATAGAGCAATATCTCGCCTGTGGAGCCCTTGCAATGCAAAAGAGGATTATGCCCTGCTCTGCAAACCTTTACTGTCTTTGTCTCCTCGCTGAAGATGCAGTACATGACGGTTATGAACATGTGCTTTTCCTTGACGGCAATGGATACGCCCTGATTAAGCTCTTTTAAAACATGCATGGGCGAATAATTATTGGGCGCGACCATGCGCATGATTGTCCGCATTACACTCATGACAAGTCCGCCCGTGACACCTTTGCCCGATACATCAGCCACAATAATACCAAGGTGCTTGTCGTCGATGCGAATAAAATCGTAGTAATCGCCCCCAATCTGTTTTGTGGGTGAAAAATATTTGGCAATATCGAGATAGTCGGATGGGGGCAATTCCCTTGGTATCAGAGAAAGCTGGATGTCCTGGGCAGCCTTGAGATCAGCATCGGTTTCAAGCTTACGTTCGCGTTCCTGTAACAGAAACGTATTGTAGATTGCAAGGCTCGCCTGATCAGTAATCATTTCAGCGAACTGAAAATTATCCTGGGTGAAATTTTCCCCGTCGTTTTTGTTGACCAATTGAAGCGTTCCGTAAACCACCCCCTGCCTCATGAGCGGCATTGTAAGGATTGTTTTTGTGATTGCCACCTGAGGAATGGTCTGGATAAAACCCGGATCGCGATCAAGGTCTTTTAAAAGTTCGGCCTGTCCGCTATTATAGACCCTTCCTATGACCCCTTCTCCGGACTTTACCGTGTAAGACTGCACTGCTTTATGAAGGAATTCAAGTTTGGTTACCGCCCGTTCGTTGACAGCTGCCACAGGGGGATAAAAACCCTGAATGGCTTCACATATAAGCTCTCCGGAAAGCTGCGTATTGGACCTGCCGGTTACAAGTGTCTTATCGATATACAATGCAGCTGAATAAGCGTCGAGTATTTTGCATATTTCCTCGACAAAATTGTCGAGAAGGGCTTTAAGCTTGAAATTGGAATTTAGCTTCTTGGTTATGTCCGCGAATATTTCAATCTCTCGATCCCTCATGGATATGGCTTTTTCAGTCTTTGTCTTGTGTTCCCTGATAAGATAGGACAGAAAAACAATGGAAAAACCTGTTACGGAAGCCGTAATTAAAATGCTGACGTATCCGTCCCATAACCTTAGAAATAGATCCATCATGAAAAAAAGCAGCGAAGCCCCGAGGACGATGAGTTCCCATCTCTGAAATGAAGCATCAACCTTTTCGGATGCATTGATAAGATATTTTGAAAACAACAACACTTCAATGCCGTAAAGGATGACCTTTGAAAGCTCCTCCCTGAAAAGAAAGAAAATCCCTGCTGCCAGACATAATGTGAGAATATAGTAAGCCGAGATGTTCCGCAAATGCCGGTTGTTCAGTCTGTTGCGATCATAGTTGCATGCGTACGACATTGTAAGAAGTGCGGCAATTTCAAACATGTTCCGAATTGGAAAATCCTGAAATCCCCTGATTGCGATACCACAAATTGAAAGAGTGAGCTCACCCAATGCCAGCACTGCAAAAGCAAGAAAGGTGAAAAGTATCTGCACCCTTCCCCTTATGATGTCTTTACCTTCAGCAAGCGCCGAATGGATGAAAAGCGCAAAAATCAGGAGCCGGCTTATTGAAAGGAAAACAGGAAAATATATCGGATTGATAAAATTACCTCGGGTTATTGTTTAGATTACTGGGGGCAAAAGAGTTTCAACTGCAAAATCAATCTGCCTTAAGTCAAGAATTTTGGAGAGCCGCTTTATGGATGGGTGCTCCGGCAAACCCGCGACTTCACCGTCTGCGTCATGAAATAAAAGCACCTGTACCGGTTTATGTTGAACAGGCCCCGCCTTTGCATTGGGCAGATAAGGAACAAGATCATTTACAACCGTCTTTTCGTCCGCATTCATTATTATGAGCACTGGCAATTCTTCGGCATTGGTTATCTCGGAAAGTGGCGTCTCTTTTATTGTCGGACAACCAAGATTATTGACATAAAGCATGTGCGGTTCGAAAAGTCTTTTGGCTTTGTTCACAATCATGATTTTATATCTGGCCTTATCATCCTGAAGAGATTTTGGTTCAGGGAAAGCCCTTGGATCCAGCCCGAGGAAACGGCTATACATTGTAATCCCGGCATAAACTTCATCAAAGAAGGCGCCTCGAAAACCCGCCGGATAGCGAAGCTCTTCCATAATATCGTTGGGGACTGCCTGTATCCATTGATCACACTCTTTGCCGATATCCATTGTCTTTGCAAGCACGTTCGCCACGCCGACAATTCTGACAAGCCGTGTTAATTCCTGATCCGCATCGGATTTGAAAATGGAAAATTCCATCTGATATTTGACACTCTCGCCAATATTTCTTGGGATGTTCCACGCCTCAAAAAGGCGCGCTGCAAGATCATTATGGGTTATGCCCATCAAGTCCTTCTCGGCCTGTATAAAGGATGTTCCGGTTTTTGTTGCTATTTCCATTGATCTATCCAATAATTCCGAGAAGAATTCGTCGAACATGAGCACACCGAAATCATGAAGAAGCCCTGCAATAAACGCCTCTTCGGTATTCTTGTAGCCTGCTGTCTTTGCAATCTTTTCAGCTATTACGCCTACGGCAAGAGAGTGATACCAGAAATCCATCCTGTTGTAGCCTGCGCTCTTTTCATTTTTGGAAAAGAGCTTCATAATCATCATTGAGAGCGCGATGTTCTTTGTTTCGCGAAAGCCTATCCTGACAACAGCCTCGCGAATGTCCGCAATCTTGCGATCCCTGCTCGCAAAAATAACGGAATTGGCAACCTTGAGAATGGTTGTTGTCATGGCCTGATCAGTCTTTATGATCTTGGATAGCTCAGGAGCGCCGCTTTTATCATCATCCGCTATTTTAAGTATCCGGTTTACGGTAAAGGGAAAGACCATGAGTTTGCCAATATGCTTAAGCATGACCTCAAGCTTGTCGGAGGCCATTTTTTCCTTGTTCAAAATGAGGGCGATGTCCTCCGCCTTGCTCTGTTTATCTGCACCGCTCTTGTCTTCAACAACAACGCCCTTACCCTTCAGGTAAACATTAAAATCCTGCAGCACATCCCCGAAACGGATTGGGCGCATATAATATTTATTTACCCCGTTAAGATAAAACTGCTTGATAACCTCCTGGTTAGTATGATTGCCATAAGTCAGTATTGGGACCTTGGTTGTGCGTTTGTTTTTCTTAAGCAGCCGTACAAAATACACCTGCTCGTTGTAGGCCTGTGTCATTTCCATGAGCAGGATATCCGGTAGATATTGCAGGCTTCTTACGTAGTTGGCATAATTGGGTTCTGAATGAATGACTTTCATGGCCTTTTGCTGAAAGGCGAGTGAAAGCACCTCGGATTCTCGTTTGTTTGTTGAAATAAGCAGTACTTTAACCATGATCTGGTTTATTCCGAAAGTTTATCCTTAGTTTTCCAAATTATTGACAAGGGATAAATATATATATTTATCCCTTGAATAACAATAACTTATTAATACAAATATAATATAACCTGTAAAGTTATAACTATCATAAAGCAGTGCAAATTGAGTATGGTTAAAAGTTAGCACCTACATATAGCAAGTATGCACAAATAAAAAAGGCTGGCATAGCCAGCCTTTTTCATTAAAAATCTAATTTCAGATTAGAATTTTAAAATATAAGCAGCGTTGATCTGAATATTTGAATTTGTGATCGAGCCATCAACGCCGGAAGGAGGATCCTTGTCTGTGTTTAGCAGACCAAGGGTGTAGCTGGCCCCAACCACAACCATGTTGGCTATTGTATATCCAACACCAAGGGTGAGCCCCAGATCCATACCGGACATACCATCTTTCACATCAACATCAACATCCGTGGATGTACCGGCGACTGAAACGGTACCGGTAGTTTTTGCGCTAAGAAGCATGCCAAGCTGGGGACCTACATTGACAGCTAATTCAGGCATCACTTTATAGGAAAAAAGAATCGGAATTTCAAGATAACTCAGAGCCGTGGTCATGTCAGACTTAACGGTTACTCCGTACATAGTTGACGAAGTTGACTGCGATGTACCCCTTGTCTCATAGGCCAGACCAGCCAAAACACCCATCTTGTCATTTAAAGCAACCAGGTAATTTGCACCAATGCCAAAGCCCACACGCATGCCATTATCCTTAGTGTAACTTTCATAGTCACCGCTACCGGACATGTTGGATAAGTTCAGAGCCGCTCCAACAAGAACCGTTTTCTCTGCATTTGCGAAACCCATACACATCGCCAGTACCATTGCTGCACACACGATCCGCTTCATTCTTTTCTCCTTTGTTTTGGTTTAATAAATTAGCGTCTTATGGGTGTATCCCATATCCCTTCTAATTTACACAATGTTATAATAAATAAAATTAACAGAGTTTGTCAATATTTTTTGAAAACTTGCTTGTTTGGCAGACAGGTGGATAGCCGACTAACATGTATTGAAATCCAAAAGGATTTGCAAGCAACTAAAAACATGGTAATTACCTGATATTCTAATTGGAAAATAAATTATATTTAATCAGATTGACTTAAAAACAAAACACATTCAGGAGAAATAACATGGATTCAAAGCAATTCGTAACAAGGCTTGCGGTTGGTTTTTTTTCAGTCATGTGCACACTGCTTGTCGTCATTATTTTCATCCTTCGTCATCGTGCCATGAAAGGAAACCAGGACACAGCAAAGACAGCAACGATTGAAAAGAAGTGATTTATAAGGCCGGTACTATATTTTAAAGCGTCCAACCATTTCCCTAAGGTCAACCGCTGTTTTTGCAAGCTCTTCTGTGCTGCGTTCCGTGTCCGCAGCGTGATTAAATGTATTCAAAGAGACACTGCTTAAACTCTGAAGCTTTTGGGAAACTGTTTCCATTCCAAGCGCTATTGCGGCAATGCTTTTAGCAACGTCATTAGCCGCCATGTTAGCACCTTCCACATTTTTGGCGATTTCACTTGTTGAAACGGACTGCTCTCCCACTGTCTGAGCCGTGGTTTGGGCGGTTGCGCTTACTCGTGCAATGACCTCAGCCATTCCGGTAATGGCATTCCCGGCATTTGAGGCATTTGTCCGCATCTTTTCAATTTCATCAGCCACCTGTTTAGTAGATTCCGCTGTCTTCTTTGCCAAATTCTTTACCTCGGAAGCCACAACAGCAAACCCTTTCCCTGCTTCTCCTGCTGAAGCAGCCTCAATTGCCGCATTAAGAGAGGGCAGGTTTATTTCTTCAGCAGAGCAGCCATCTGCCGTTTTATTAACACCTTGAAAGAGTGAAAATTTCTTTAGTTGAGACGCCCTCACCTCTTTAGTTATATTTGAATAAACAAAACGAGATGTGATCATGAAATACGAAAAAATCAAGATTTCAACCAAAGACATCACTTCCGACGGCATAATGAACCTGATTAATAAAATGCAGAAAGCCGAGCAAAAAAGCGTTCATATACTGCTCGATATGCATGACGTCAACATAATCAACAGTGGAAGCATCGGGGTGCTTATCCGCAACCACAAAGACCTCCAGATAGCAAACGGCGGAATAGCAATCATAAACGCATCCGAACAATTGAGAGAGGTTTTTGAGAATTCTGGACTTGTCAGGATAATACCTATATTCAGGCAAATTGAAGACTATGAAGCAGCTCTCGAATCAGCGAAAAACAACCTCTAAAATCCTGATCCCTTAAAAAGACCTAAAAAAGATCCCTTCAACCTGAAATTGGTTGAAAGAAATGTCTTTCTGAACAAATCGTCGTTGTCGCCGTGAAAATCCCCAATCCATCCGCCCGCTTCCTTTACCAGAAGCGAACCTGCAGCCATGTCCCATGGTTTCAAGCCTATCTCGTAAAATGCTTCGGCCCTTCCGCATGCGACCCAGGCGAGATCCAATGCCGCAACGCCTTCACGCCTGTGATCGCTTGTATTA
The DNA here is from genome assembly GCA_963831235.1 of uncultured Fibrobacterota bacterium. Taxonomy (GTDB): domain Bacteria; phylum Fibrobacterota; class OXYB2-FULL-49-7; order OXYB2-FULL-49-7; family JAEUSG01; genus CAWHPS01. The sequence continues at coordinate 31,720 of CAWHPS010000053.1, read as the reverse complement.
ATCTGTACCTTTGCGAAAAGCCTTGAGAAGGCTCTGACCCTTGCCGGGCTGCTGCGGAAAGGAGTGCCAAAAAGCACAAGCGCATTTCCCAAACATTTCTCCCCTGACACTGAAACCCTGCGCCCATTCAGCCTGGCACCTTTTCCGCGCCTTGCTGCAAACAATTCGTCATGAAGAACATCATAAACAACACCGCATTCCATATTTCCGTTCTTTTCCACACCAACTGAAACCGCAAACCTGTTATGCATGCGCAGATAATTTGTCGTGCCATCAAGCGGGTCAATTATCCACCTCACATCACCAGCCCCGCTCTTTGCCCCGCTTTCCTCAGTAAGAAAAGCGTGATCAGGAAAACGTTCTCGGACAGTTGCGATAATGGCATCCTCTGCAGCGCGGTCAACAAAAGAGACATAATCATTCCGGCCCTTGGATTCTATGTCCGAGGATTTGATTCTACCGTAGTGTTTCTTCAGGACTTTTGCAGCTGCAAAAGCCGCTTTTATGGCTGTTTTTTCCATTACATGTATTTTACAATCACATCACGGATTTCCTGTTTATGAACACGCTGCGCCTGTTGATACCATAAATCAAATATCCGTATTTCGTTTCCCTGCAGAAGCTCCCGTTCCTTCCTGAAATTTTCCATTATCGAAAGCGATGATGCGGCTTTTTTATTCAGCATGGTCAGCACAACGCGAAAATAATATGACTGCCAGATTCTCTGACGGTTTTCGTCGGGTCTATACTTTATGCAATCCTTGAAAGCCGTGTCCGACTTTTCAAGGAGTGCTGTGTCTTTTTTATCATCCTTCATGTAATAATAGATAAGAAGATAGGATAATCCCGCTTCGTAAAGTCTGTTCACGCTCCTGTCAAACGATATGGTGGTGATACAGTCTGCACCCAATCGATAGATTGTTTCAAGATCATCCTTATTAATTATGACTGATTTGAATTGGGTATTTTCATAACCAGCTTTAAGCATCATATCGCGGCGCCTGTTTGTTGTTTTGATGAGCAGGTTTTTAATGTCCAGTGAAAATTGTGGGAGAATCCTTTCGTTGCCTAACCCCCTTATGAAATCCGTGTTGTAGAAAGATGTAAAAAGGCAGTCATAACAGGATATGACCCCATGACGGTAAAGGTCCAGATCGCGGTCCACCCCGGATTTTTCAGCACTTGGAAGAAATGAGTTCTCGTTGAAAACATAATGGATACGATCCCAATCAACAACACGGGCGGGCAAATCAGTATTGGCGCAAATAGGACACTCAAGCGACGAGGATATAAATGTATCATCTCCTGCAGATTTTCCAAGCTCATTTAATGCCTCGACTTCACTTCCTACAACCCGGATATCCGGCATCTTCTTTCTTATTTGATCCGCTGTTTCTAGAAAATCCGAATAAATTATAAGCGGGGCATTCCTTTTACGTAAACCGGAAAGAATATTATTCAGTGAATGAAACCCAACCTGGTCTATGGCTTTTACAAGGCTTAAATCAAGGACAATGCCCTTACCTGGATTATTAAGATAATCCATGAAAAAAGTCTTGATTTTAACTGTATTCTTTGAATCAAAGTTAAAATCAGGCCTTATTACGCAAAAACCACCTAATTGGGATTTATTCAGCATATTTATTCTTTTGCATAAATATAACTTATACTGCCTTGAAATCACTTAATAAAATGATTATACCCCGTGGAGGAAAGCGTCTTCCATTTGCCTGAATGTTTGATTAAAACTTTTGCGCCTCCCTTTTCCACCCTGCCTATTTCAATCAGCCCCTTTCTATTAATGCTGTCCTTTGATGTAAAAAGCAGTATATATTCCTCCCCGCTTTGAAGGACCAATCGTTCAACAGGAATTCCAAGAAAAGAAGAAAGTTCATTGAGTCCTGGATTGGTTAATAATTCTTCAAGTGTGATTCGGATCCTTACGTTGGATTCTTTGGCAATATGGTTAAGCTCTGATGACAATCCATCGCTTATATCAATCATGGATGTAACAGATGACTTATCAGCAATCCCTTGAACATTAAGATATGGCATGGGACTCTTATGCTGGTTCAACGCCTCTTTAATAGCCCCTTTTCCTTTGCAAATGCCTTTTTCAAGAAGTGTAAGCCCTGCCAGGGAGTACCCCGGGATACCTGTAACATATACCCTGTCTCCGATTTCCGCACCAGACCTTAGTTTTAGATTTTGTTTCAAAACATTTCCCATTACCGTAATGGTGGTTGAAAAATATCGGACTGATGAGGTAGTGTCACCTCCGGCAATCACTGCCCCGCAGGAATCAGATACATGTTTTATCCCGCGATAAAAATCTTCAACAAACTTTAAATTCATATTTTCCGGGATTGAAATTGATATGAACAGGAAATCGCACGAACCACCCATTGCGAAAATATCGCTTACGCCGCCTGTTGCAGCTTTTATCCCAGCTTCATAAAAAGTCGAATACTTTCTTTTAAAATGAATTTCTTCGTTAAAGGTATCTGTGGAAACAAGTATATATTTTTTCCCTTTTGTTCTTATAACAGCGCAATCATCTCCAATGCCTTTAACCAGGATTTTATGAAAACCAATACCAGCCAATTTGGCTAACCGGCCAATCAGTTCAAATTCATCAGGCATTTTAACTTGTTTTTTCATAATGCATTACAGAGTCATCCACAAACCTATTCTATATGGCAAAAAAGGAATTATTCAAGTTCATTAATAATATGCCGATAAATAATATGAGTAACTCTATGGAATTAAATTCATTAATCAATATCGCTTCCGGCAAAACAGGTTTGGCAATTGCAACACAGGTCCTGAAAAAGGGAATGGAAATAGAGGGACAAGCGGCAAAACAGCTCATTGAAGCCCTTCCAAAACCTTCGCCATCACCAAGAGGTGTTGGTCAAAGCCTTGATATTTACGCTTGATTTAACCAACGCATCAACTATCAAAAAAATTATTTGATATTTATTCGATATGGCATTATCGCCATTATCTTTTGGTCATTCATGGAACTCAATGCTTTTATAAAAGAACCAGATATTTTAGCCTCGCTATCACCAGTCATTGATGCAAAGAACCCTTTTTCCTTAGGGTAAATATCTATTTCAGGTGTTTCAATCTCCGAGAAGCCAGCCTTTTCCTTTGCAATATCAATGGCATCTCCAATCCCACCGATTTCATCAACAAGCCCCCGTTCGAGCGCTTGCGAGCCTGTAAAAACCCTTCCCCTGCCGATTATATTAACGCTGTCAGTGGTCATTCCCCGTCCCTCAGCAACGCGATCAAGAAAACCATTGTAAAATTCCCTGATTGATGAAGCGAGTAGTTCTTTTTGTTCGGGCGAGAATTCCTTATAATCAGAGAAGGCATCTGCATTTTTACCGAAATTTATTAACTCCTTATTTATACCAATTTTATCGTATAGTCCTTTAAGTACGAACTTACCAGCAAAGACCCCTATGCTTCCAACAATTGACCCTTCGCTGCAAATAATAGTATCCGCAGCACATGCGATATAATATCCGCCTGATGCAGCAACATCACCGATTGAAACAATGACAGGTTTTCCCGATTCCTTAAGCTTTTTCACTTCATGCCAGATAATATCAGATGCAACGCCTGAACCGCCTCCGCTATTTATCCTTAACACAACAGCTTTAATGTTCTTGTCTTTTCTTAAGTGCTTGAGAATCCGGGTCATTGTTTCTGAACCCATAAAAACCTCACCGGAAAAAAAATCAGTAAACGATTCACCGGTGATTATGGTCCCGCTGGCATTTACCACGGCTATCCGAGGTCCGCTGAACCACTGCTCTCCGTAGTAGGATCTATTGGAAAGGTCCAAACTCTTTTCCGATGCGCCTGAATATTCCGCAATAATTTCGTTGAAATAACCTGTTCTGTTTATAAGCCCCTTTTCAATTGCCTCTTTCATGGGAATTGTGCCCCTGTCAATAAATTTTTCAACTGAATCACGGGTCATGCTGCGGGCAGTGGCTATTCCATTTAAAAGGTGATCATAAACGGACGACAATAGAGCTGTTTCATTCTCTCTGAAAGCAGGCGACATTGAATCTCGTGTGAGCGGTTCCACAGCAGATTTATATTCGCCGATGCGTTCGAATTCAGCCTTAACACCTATTTTATCAAAAGTTCCCTTGAGGAATGTGACTTCAGCGCTGATTCCGGCCATAACCCATGCAGCCATTGGTTCAACCACAACCTGATCCGCGGCTGTTGCCAGATAATATTCAACAAGCTCGACATTGTCGAGATATGCGACTGTTCGCTTGCCTGATAACCTCAAATCAAGAACAGCCTCACGTATTTCATCAACCATTCCGAGCCCCGAAGAGATTGACCCGATTTTAAGAACAACCATTTTTATATCTTCATCCCGTTCCGCTTTTCGAATCTGTGAAAGCACATGCGACAAGGTAGAATAACCGCCGCCAAACAAACTGAATTCAGGATCATTGTCCTGATAATTTCCAGCTATTGTAATAACCGCAACCTTTTTAGCCGGTTCATAAAGGGCCTGCTTTCTATCAACTCCGGTTCATAAAGATATGAACTTGTCTTTTGATTCCCCGAATGGGTACATGAAGCCCGCTTCAGCATTGGCCATGCTTACCGTAAGACCTGCCCAAAAGGAAGATGTTTTGAAATCCGCTTTTGCTGAAAGGTTGATTCCCCCTAGCGCCAGATCTGCATTATATTTCGGCGTTTTAAAAGCACCGTCATAAACAACATCCATGCCAAGTGTGACAAAATCAAAGATTCGGGCAGCAGCCCCCATTGACACATTTCGCTTTTCGTCGCCGCCGCTGACAAGGTTCTCGGTATTTGCTCCAATGGAGACATAATCAATTGGCCTTACCATAAACCCCATATCGTAATTGTAAAAGGATTGAGCAGTGGCCTTTACATAGCTTAAACGCATACCACAATAAACCTTGGGATTTATCCTGAAACCATCAGCCAATGAATATGAAGAGGTTCCATTGTTGTTTTTTAAGCCAAGCCCTAACCCCTTTATTGATATGCCCGCAAATAGACTGCTCTCAGGTCTGAAAGAGGAGACAATCGCCAGGTTTGCCCCACGGTATGTGGCAAGCCCGGCAGGATTAACGGCCACGGAAAGCGCATCATCCGTTAAAGCGGGCGAAACAAGCAGATCATTTGAGTACGTTATCGCAAATAGAGTGCAGATGATTATAATTTTTTTCATGTGTTAAAAATAGTTTTCATGGTGACTGAAACAATACCTATTCTTTGCTTCCAAACATTGCGTTTTCAATCTTATTCCAGGTCGTTGATGCCGTACCAATCTCGCGAATAACTATGCCTGCAGCGTAGTTTGATAATGAAGCAGCCTCTTTGTATGAGGCCTTCCCGGTTACAGCAGCAGTAAAAACGCTTATTACCGTGTCTCCTGCCCCAGTGACATCATAAACCTCGCTCGCAACAGTTGGAATGTGCGTAAACTGCCGGTTATCTTCGAATAGTGCCATGCCATTTTCGCCTAGGGTGACAAGGCAGGCATCAAGCTCTAACTCGTCTTTGAGCTTGAAACCAGCGGCCTTCATGCTTTCGTTATCCTTGATTTTAAGGCCGCTCCCGGCTTCAGCTTCTTTGTGGTTGGGTGTAATAATTGATGCGCCCCTGTATGACTGGAAGTGTTTTTCCTTTGGGTCAATGGCAACAAAAAGTCCTTTGGATTTCGCGAGCCCCACAATTGACTCAATAAGATATTTTGTCACCATGCCTTTTGCATAATCAGAGATAATTACCGCATCCGCCTGCTCAATGGCTTTTTTAATACCACGCAGCAGCTTTTCCTCCAATTCAGTTGTTATGTCGCGGGTGATTTCAGTATCCATGCGAACTATTTGCTGGTTTTGGGCCATGAGCCTGGTTTTCATTGTAGTGGGCCGTGAAGGGTCATCAAAAAGCCACTGCCTGCTGAGCCCCTTTTCCTTAAAAAGATGTTTAAGCTGTACAGCACTATCATCCAAACCAACAATGCCTACACAAAGCGGTTCAAGGCCAAGTGACTTTAAATTATCGGCAACATTTGCACTACCGCCAAGACGATAGTTCTCCTTTTTTATCTCCACAACAGGCACAGGTGCTTCCTGAGATATACGGCTCACTTGACCAAAGACATATTTGTCAAGAATAACATCACCGAAGATGAGGACTTTCTTATTTTTTAAAGACCTGGCTATCTGTTTAAAACGCGTGTGCTTTATATGCATGATGCCTCCTCTTGTAATTTAGTTAACAGTTGAGAGTTAAAAGTTGAAATCAACCGGTCATTCACCTATCACCTGTCACCTATCACCTGTCACCTATCACCTGTCACCTATCACCTGTCACCTATCACCTGTTTACTAATTAATTACCCCCTGGACTCCATATAGCGTCAGAAAAGCATTCAAGTATGGTTTCCACAAAGGATCTAAAATATAACTCAGCAAGGGAATATGCAACATCCATTCGGTTGCAATCATACCTATGAAAATAATCGGCACATATCGCATTGAGTAAACATAACGGGCTTCATTTTGATGGGAAAGGAAACCTCTTACAATATTTGACCCGTCAAGCGGAGGTATTGGCAACAGGTTGAAAAACGACAAGCCGATATTTATCATGATAAGATAAAAGAAAAAGAGTTCTCCGGAACCTGATACCGAACCCTGGAAAATATTACGGTATATCAATGCGACTAAATATCCGAGGAGAATATTGGACATGGGGCCGGCAAGCGCCACCCAGATCATGTCCCGCTTGGGATTGCCAAGTCTCATGGGATTAACCGGGACCGGCTTTGCCCATCCAAAAGGCCCAAATAAAAGCATAATTGTCCCGAACAAATCAAGATGCGCAAGAGGATTAAAGGTCAGCCTTCCCATACGTTCAGCCGTATCATCACCCAGTCTCTTCGCTATCCAGCCATGTGCCATTTCATGAACCGTGAGCGCAATAAGTATGGCCGGAAACCTGAAAAACAGATTCAAAATAATATGATCCATACAACACCTTTTAGTAATTAAAAATAATATATCATGTAGCCGGAAACCCATCCCCTAACCCCTTCCCTTTTTCTTGAAAGAAAAATGGAAGGGGAACCAGCATAATCAATTTACCTGCTCTTATCCATACGCTTCTAAACCCCTCCCTTTTTCCCTTAAGAAAAAGGGAGGGGCAGGGGTGGGTTCAATCATTCGCAAGCATTTCAGGAACCGTAACAAACTCATATCCTGATGCCCTCAACGTATCAATCAATACGCCTATCTTCTCGTAAAACGGAAAATCCTTTCTTAGCGTGCCGATATGCATAAGAAGTATGCCGCCATTCAGTCCGTATTGAGTACCCTTCCCAAAATTGACAATTTTCTTTATGACTTCATCAGGATAAAAAAATCCGGCTTCTCCGGGCTTTTCAACCCAGTCATTGGTGTCAAGATTGGTTTTCCACGACGAACCCTGCGTCCACCCGATATGTTTAAAGCCAACCTCTTCAGCCCATGCATTGATGGTCCTGTTCTGTTCTCCATATGGAGCGCGCCAAATCAACACATTAGGAAGGCCGAGTTGATCAAAAACCCTTTTTGCCTTAACAAGTTCATTCTGAAGCGACTCGCGTGTAATTTCTGGAAGCGTATTCTGTCTGCTGTTGGTTTCATAAGTCGTAAGATGCGGATGGCCGTACGTATGGTTCCCAAGGACATGCCCGTCTGAGACCATCTCCCTTACAAGATCATTATGCTGCTCCACAAACCTGCCTGTAAGAAAAAACGTGGCCCTGACCTCTCTCTTTCTTAGAGTGTCAAGAATATTCCGAGACTCAGCGGCATGACTGCTGCCGTCAAATGTAAGTGCTATAAGTTTTTTTTCACGGTTGCCACGGGTATAGTTGAGGTTATCAGAGTACTGGTTGGCAACAAAAGACTGCGGGGAATCATAGTTGATTTTTAGATTTGAAGATACTCTCTTCTCTTCGACATTTACTGATAAAGTCCTGCTGAATACCTTTTTATCTGCAGTCAACCCCTTAAGCTCAATATTATTTTCTCCGCCCTCAAGCCTGACATCATAAAAACTGAAGGCGCCATTCCTGATGTTACGCTGAGCCCTGATTGTATTATTCACAATAAGGGTAATGGACATTGAATCAGCCACGGTTCCGGTTATATTTACATTCCGGGATTTTTGTATATGCCCCTGGGACGGAAAAACCACGGTAATTCCTGATGTATCAACAGGGACAGTGGTCGAAATTATTGTTTCAAGTCTTTTCTTCAGAAACTCTATCTTGTGTTTATTTTCAAGTGCAATTGAATAAAGCCTCTCCTTTCTTCGATAGGTTGCCGTAAGTATGGCAATAAAAAGTATTGATAAAAACAGTATGGCAATGTTGTATCGTGTCAGCCAGGGCCTGGGACGGCTCGTCATGAATCGCTCCGCAAGCTTTTCTATTTCATCATCTGTCCTATTGCTTAAAAACTCCTCTACCGTAATACCTTTTATTACATCATCCCGAGAAATATTTTCGAATGAGGAGGTTTGGGGTAATGCAATTACGGAGGACACTGACGGAGCAATACTCAAGACCTGTGAATCGGTCAGCCCATGCGCCTTCAACCTTTTATCAAGAACAGACCTGTTCTGCCCTTCAAACTCCCGGTTAACAACACTTCTGCGTGTCTTCCATTCATTAAGACAGGTTGTTCCGCAAAAAGCTTCCCTGTCTTCAGTAAGATACTCCCCTGTTTTAAGCACCTTCTTGCACCAGGAACATTGCCTGATTAGCGGTTTTCTTTGGTTTTGTCTGGGTTTGTTTTTATTTCTGGACATTCTTATAGTATTGTTAGTGAATCTATATCAAAAAAAAACCGGGCGGCAAAAAGCCCCCGGCAATGGTTTTTCCGTTTTCTTTAGAAGGCATATATTATGCCATTTTATGCAGGCGTAGGGTTTCCGGCTTCCACTCGGCAAGCAAGCTCAAGGATATTCCGAAAGAAGAATATGTTCCGGTTATGATGCCGATACACATTGCAAAGGCAAAATCCTGAATGGTACTGACACCAATGGTGTACAACGACAATACAGCCAGCAGCAAAGGTCCGGAGGTAATCAGTGTGCGGCTTAATGTCTGGTTGATACTGCGGTTAAAAAGTTCAAGCACATCCATGCGCTTGTCTATAAACAAATTCTCACGCACTCGGTCAAACACAACAATCGTGTCGTTCAGTGAATAACCGATAATAGTCAGGAACGCAGCCACCAGAGTCATCGACATTTCAACATTAAAAATGGAACATGCGCCGAGGACAATAAGCAAATCATGAATAAGGCCAAGTACCGCGGCCACGCTGAATTTAAACTGAAACCTCACCCAAAGATAAATAATTATCGCAATCCAGGAAAGCAGGATTGCTATCATGGCCTTCCATTTCAATTCCTGCCCAATCCTCGGCCCTACAGCCTCCTCCCTGCGTATCTCGAACTTTCCGGTAAACTCATTGTTGAGTATCTCCGTCACTCTTTCAACCATGGATGCAACCGATGTCTGTTCTTCGACTCCGATGATTAGTTCATTCTCCTTTTTGTTTCCGTACACTTTAATCTCAACGGAGCCTATATCTTTGTATTTGTCAAACACTTCCCGCACTTTTCCAATATCAGGGGTCTCCTGGAACTTAACCTGAAAAAGAGTGCCGCCCTTGAAATCAATGCCATACTTGAACCCGCCCTTGACTATGAATGATGTCAATCCTGTCAAAATTAGAATGGCGGAGATAATGAAGTAAATTTTCCTGTTTGGGATAAATTGGTAGTTTGTGTTTAAAAAAAGTCTCATGTAAGCCTCTTGATTTCTAAATTAAATGGACAGTCTTTTAAGATTATATTTAAGGGAAACGTATTCAAAAATAACATGTGTGACCCAGATAGACGTAAACATGGACACCAAAAGGCCGATTACCAGAGTGACGGCAAAACCCATGATGGGACCTGTACCGTAATAATACAGGATGGCCCCTGTTATGATAGTTGTGACATTGGAATCGAAGATGGCACGAAAAGCCCTGGTATATCCCTGATCAATAGCAGCCCTGATTGTCTTTCCAAGTGCAAGTTCTTCCCTGATGCGTTCGTTGATAAGCACATTGGCATCGACAGCCATACCCACGGTAAGAATAATTCCAGCTATACCTGGCAATGTCAGGGTAAATCCGAGACCTGCCAGTATAGCCGCTAAAAAGAAAAAGTTCAACATCAGCGCAAAAACAGCGTTGAGACCGCTGAGTTTATAATATGACACCATGACCAGAACGATAAAGCACATGGCTATCAGGGTCGCCTTGACACTCTGGTCAATGGAGTCCTGGCCGAGTGTGGGGCCCACAGTACGCTCTTCTATTATGTCCATTGGTGCGGGTAATGCGCCTGCGCGAAGCACAATGGAAAGGTCACGCGCTTCCTCGTAATTGCCCATACCGCTTATTTCAGCATTCCCATTCGGAATTTTAGAGCGAATGACCGGTGCGGAAAATACCCGTCCATCAAGCACGATGGCGAGCCTTTTGTCGATGTTAGCCGCTGTTATCTTGGCAAAACGCCTGGCACCTTCAGAGGTAAGCGTCATATTGACGACAGCGGCACCGGCATTCATGCCGCTCTGGTCGGTGCTTGGCTTGGCGTCTTTTAGATACATGCCGGTAAGCTCTGCCTTGTTTTTAACCAGATACAATCGTCTGTATTCCGAACCCGGCTCCCCTTCCACCTCGTTTCCCCAGGCAAATTCAACCCCCATGGGGAGCACATTTTTAAGCGCTGCCTCCTTAAGAATAGCATCCACTTTTGCCAGATTCCTTTTTGCAACAGCAAGATCATATCCGGCTTTTATAAGAAGAGCCGTAAAAGGTTTATCTCCCATCTCTTTTTCGTATTCCCTGGCCTCTTTTTCTTCGGCAGAGAGATTTGTATCAGCAGTGTCTGTGGAATCTGGTTTATTGAGTCCAAATAGCTCCTGGACAGTATCGTTCTTCGCGGTTTTTATATCAGATTTGGCAACAGCCTCTGGTTTCTTGACGGATTTTCCAGAATCCAAAGCAGGTTCGACTGACGCATTCGCATTTGTTGAATCTGAATCAGCAGTAGAACCAATGCCTTTGCCAGCACGTTTCAGATATCGATCCATTGCATCAACAGCCGGCCCGACAAATTCAGCTTCACGAACGAGCTTGAACTCAAGCTGGGCCGTGGAACCAACGAGCTTCTTGGCCCTTTCAACGTCGCTGAATCCTGGAAGTTCCACAATAAGGCGGTCATCGCCTTGCTTCTGAATAACAGGTTCGGCAATACCAAACTGGTCGATACGATTTCGCAGTACTTCAAGCGCCCTGTTTGCCGCATCTTTTTTCTGGTCTTCGGTAAGCTTGGAGCGATCTATCTGCATCACAAGCCTGATACCACCCTGCAAATCAAGCCCCAATTTTATTGCGCCTTTAAAAGCAGTAGGGTCTTTTTCTTCAATTTTATTTCGTTCCTCTTTGGAGTTGGAATGATATTTGAATGTTGGATAGAGCTTCCATAATGAAGCACCCAGAAGAACGAAAATGATAAGAATCTTCATGTTGGCGTTTTTAACCATAAGTATTCCTTTAATTTACAACACGTTGTTTAATACAAGAGAGTTTAAAGATAAAAGATTCAAGGAATTATTGTCAACTGAAAGAACCAAAACTTTATATGGCTTTTTCCTCAAAAACAGCCTTTACTTTTTCAACAATATCCTTTGGATTAAGAGGTTTCATAAGATACAAATCAGCTCCCACACGTTCGCCTTCGGCAACATCAGAGTCTTTTGTAAGTGCCGTAAAAAGAATTACATAAATGCCCTTTGTCTTGGGATCGCTTTTTATCTTTTCGCAAATCTCGAATCCTGTGGTCCCGAAAAGTATTACATCTAAAATCACGACATCAGGCATCTCTTCGTCAATTACCTGAAAAGCCTGATTGGCGTTTACGGCTTCCAGCACCAGAAAACCTTCCACCTCAAGGAATATGCGAAGGATTCTGCGTATACCGGATTCATCGTCAACAAGCAGAACTTTTCGTTTTGTTTTTTCCATGAAAATCCTCTTTATAAAAATAATCCATCGATGATATATCCTGCAATAAGAATCCAAACAGAAGATGCCACAACAGATTTTTTGGTTGATTCGCCGACTCCCTGGGCTCCACCTGTGGTGTAATTACCATAATAGCAGCCCATGCCGGCTATGATAGCGCCGAAAATGATCGCCTTGAACAATCCGATAAGAATGTCCTTGAGAAGGAAAAACAGTTTGACTCCATTGAAAAATATGTGAAGGTCCAGACTGAAAAACAATGAAGCCACAAGGGCTGCACCCATAAGTCCTATGAAGGACGATAATATGACAAGCACCGGGAGCATTACAACAGACGCTACAAACCTCGGCATAAAAAGATACTGGACAGGGTCAAGCGACAGACATTCCATTGCATCAATCTGTTCCGTTACCCTCATGGTCCCAAGTTCAGCGGCCATTGCAGCGCCGATTCTGCCGGCAACAACAAGCGCTGTAAGTACCGGCCCCAGATTTATCATGATGGCCTTACCTGAGGCAACACCAAGATAGCTAAGTGGAATATAGTCGGAAAACTGGTAGGCGGCCTGCCATGCGGTAACAGCGCCGGTAAACACGGATGTAAGCGCAACAAGAGGGAGGGATGTAATTCCGATTTTGGACATTTGATCGATTGTGAGGCTTGGGTTATGGAAAAATTTCGGGGCGCGGGTTATGATCCCGCCTATAAAAAGCATGATGCTTCCGATTAATTCAAACACGGAGACGATCTTTGATCCTACCTGTTCGGCAATATAATCAAGACGGGTCCCGGTTTCAGCCAATTGGGCGTTTTTCACCCTGTTTCTCCATGTCCTTGAGTTCTATTAAGAATTCCTCTTTGCTTTTAAACTGACGATAAACCGAGGCAAAGCGCACATACGCCACTTCGTCAAGTTTTTGAAGTTCGTTTATTACGGTCTCTCCGACAACCTGACTCTTGACCTCTGTCTGGGAGAGGCTTTGTATTTCATTCTCGATTTTATCAACAATGGAATCAATCTTTTTAATGGAGATTGGTCTTTTTTTGCAGGCTGTAATTATACCCTGACGCAGTTTTTCGCGATCATATTCTTCTATTCTGCCGTCATTTTTAATAACTGATAAAGAAACATTTTCAATATATTCATAAGTTGTGTAGCGCTTTTCGCACTTCAGGCATTCCCTGCGGCGCCTTACCGCACGACCTTCCTTGCTGGAGCGGGAATCAACCACTTTATCTTCCTGGTGACTGCAGAATGGACAACGCATTTAAATTTCCCGGTTAAATTATTTTGACCCACTTAACCATTTCATATAAATACACTTGGGTTGATTTGAATGTCAAGTAAATTTAATGAATTGGAGCAATGTGCCAGGTTTTTTTAGAAGCGCAATGAAAGGAGCACGCCCTTATTGCCCTTTATAAGAGCTGGTTTGATATCAAGGGAAATTGACTTTCCGGAAATGGTGTTTACGCTTTCATTTTTAAGAAAATACCGAGCGGTCACAAAGCTTGCCACACGGGTCACAACAGCGGCACCAAGGAAATAATATGCGGTAACCTTGGTCTGATTGGCGTTCCGCCATAGATCATAATAACGCTGATGGGTGGCCTCGTTGTCCCATTGCCAGTAAAAATCAATTTTCAGCATTGACGTGTCGCGTGAAGGTTTGTAGATACGTTGTTCGTAATCAGCGGATGAGTCAACATATAACGGCAGTTCAAGTTCTTTATCATCAAGGTCCCAGGCGCTCCTGCCTGATGGGCTCCTTTTACCATTACAGTCGCCGAACGCATAAAGATATGAGCGCAAATCGTCCATTATAAGGGATTTAACATATAATGTTACTCCAAGTCCAATCCAGAAAACCCCATCCGTAAGCATGAGACTTTTCCCCAAAGTCTTCTTCCCCATTTTATATTCGCCCCATCCAGGCAGAAGAAGCGAATAAAAAGCTGAATTGGAATTATGCTTTTGTACAAGCTCCTCCCCGCTTTTTACGACCAATGTTTCGGAAACGGATGAGTCCTGTTTAAGAAGCATTTGTGATTCGGATGCTTGCCCTGCATTGTCGTTTTCATCATTAACAGGTTTTTCAATTGTAAAGGATTCGCTCTCTTCGTCTTTTACAAGTGGAACCGGCTTTACGACTGTGTCAACCTGAATTACTGCGGCTTTGGAAATATTCGTATCAATAATCGATGTTTTTGCAACCATACCAGAATCAGAAACCGAACCTAAGGCAAAACAAATTGCATTCAAGACCATAAGTAGTAGTAAAATTTTAAAAAAATGTTTCATATTTTAGAATTGATATGATACAGATACTCCATTTGCATAAAGTTCCGAAACACCTACCTTTACAGGTTGAAAACGAACCTTGTCCATGTAAGTCAGGCTTCCGCCAGTTAGCATCCTATTATATGAAGTTGCGGCAAGCACCGCATCAATGGAGCTTACGATACGGTTAATTATCATTGCATAAAAAGCATATTTGATATTGTCGCCCATTTCGTTGGCAGTTGTCCGCATATCCATGTTGGTTAACTGATACTGTGACTTTCCATGAAGGAACGGACGCTTATTGGTACCGGGATCATGATAAGCTGTCCAGAATGTGTCTGTAACCACCCCATTCGCTTCCCGCACAGAGTCGATGGCATAGGCTCTATATCTTTGAGGGTTTGAGCCCAGGTTTGGGGTACGGGACATATATTTATAGTTGGAGTCAATCATATTAGGGTAAGCATCTTCCCAGCCCTGAGTAAAAACATCGTATTTTGAGATCATTTCATAATAATCATTTGTCTTCCTGCTATAGACATTCAAATATAAAGAAACCTCGCCCATTGAATCGGGCACTACAATATTTCCTGAATCAGATAGGACTTTATGATGCCATGAATAAAACCTATCATGGCTGAAATGCGCGTCAGCATGGCGCTGATATTTTGTTGTTAAATCATTATATTTGCTCTTGAAGATAAAGGCTGAGGCATAACTTCCAAGTTCAATGGCAACAGGAATCCCCACCCTGATAATCCCGCCATGAGCGTAATATTCTCCAAGGCCCGGAAATAAAAATGACAGGAAAAAGGCTTTTTTCGGGGATTTAAGCTGATTTACATTCCCTTTATAGGTGCGGATAACATCCGTCTCCTCTTCCTTTGGGGCCTTTTTATCCTTTGTAAGGGCTTTGCGGTAATTCCTTGTTTCCTGGCCTGATATATCCATTTTGCAGGGGAGCAATGCCTGCTTTGAGGTATCAGAAGCAGGCTTCTGAATTGAATCTGAAACTGACTTTTCCATTGGCAGATTTGATTTGGAATCAGAGGAATCAGTTTTGACTGAAGATGCATTTAATGAATCGACTTTTACTTTTACGGAATCAGGTCTTGCTTTTAAGGAATCAACAGGTAAGGCTGATGCAACCATTATAATTGCAAAAATAAAAAACATTGCTGTTAGTGTTTTCATAACTCACTTCTTGAAAAATTTTAAGATCCCATCCAATTTCAAAGTTTTCTCAGCTCTTTTGACAATCCCATCAGGGGCTGATTTAAAGAAATCATGTTTTTCCAAATAACCCAGAATCGGTACGCGCGAAATACGCTTTATCTGTTCCATTACTCTAATGAAGATACTGTTTTCCGATTGAACCACGCCACTGAATACAATACCTGCAATTGCAATACCCCGTCTCTTAAGAAAATCAGCGGTAAGGCATGTATGATTTATGGTCCCAAGAGTCGGCCTCGAAACTATAAGCACCGGCAGCCGGAATATTCGTATTAAATCAACTACCATAACCGAATTTGTTATAGGCACCATGACACCACCAATGCCTTCAATGAGCATGTTTTTGTGTTTGTGATTTAAAATATAAAAAGATTCCATGATGTTTTCAATTCGAACCTTGCGATTTTCCAATTCCGCTGAAATAATAGGCGCCTGGGGTTCTCTGAACCTTTCAGGGATAACCAGGTTTTCATTGTCTTTTATTTTTGTAAACTTTTTATAAACTTCCAAATCCGTACATTTTTCATTGGACATACCTGTCTGAATGGGTTTCTGAATCCCGAAATCATACCCCTTTTTATCCAGTACTCCTGCCAGGACTGATGTAAAAATGGTTTTCCCCACATCAGTATCCGTGCCAGTTATAAAAAGCCCGTGGTTATTCTTCATGAAACAGCCCCACAAATACTTGCTGCAAGCCCATCTATCTCCGCATCAGTATGTTCTGATGATAGTGTGATACGAAGCCGTGCCATACCTTTTTTAACAGTAGGGAAACGTATGGCCGGTGCGTAATATCCATTCGAGAGCAGCTTTTCTGATATAGACACAGCTTCTTTTTCATCTTTTACAATTACCGGGATAATCGGAGTTTCGCTTTTTCCAGTGTCAAAACCATTGTTATTCAATAGCTGTCTGAGTCTTGTCGCATTCCAGGAAAGCCTTTTTCTACGGTCATCTGAATCCCTTGCAATCTTTATGGCCATAAGTGATGCTGCAACTACAGAAGGAGGCATCGCTGTGGTATAAATCAGACCCCGCGCAGTGTTGACCATATACACTTTAAGTTTTTTTCCGCAAACAAGATATGCTCCAAGCGAGCCCAATGCCTTTGAAAAAGTACCCATCACAATTTCAATCCTGCCACTTAATCCGGCCATTTCCACCGCACCAACACCATGAGTCCCTATAACTCCTGTTGCATGGGCCTCATCAGCTAAAACCATTGCATCATATTTACTTGAAAGGACGGCAATATCTTTCAACGGCGCAATGTCTCCGTCCATGCTGAATATCGTATCAGTCACAATAAGCCGCCTTCTGAATCTTGCAGCTGACTTCAGTGCCTTCTCAAGACCGTTCATATCAGCATGAGGATAAACCATGATTTTAGCGCCTGATAATCGTGCACCATCAATCAGACTTGCATGGTCAAGCCGATCAAGTATTACAGCATCTCCTTTGCCGATTAATGCCTGTATAACGGACAAATTCAAAACATAACCGCTGTTGAAAATCAGTGCATCCTGATATTGTTTATAATCAGCAATCTCTTTTTCCAATTCTTCGTACAAATGATGATTCCCGCTCAAAAGCCTTGAAGCCCCGGCGCCCATTCCAAAAGCAGTGACCGCATCAATAGCCGCTTTTTTTATATCAGGGTGGCTTTTAAGTCCCAGGTAGTCATTTCCCGCAAAATCAATTGCCGGCTTTCCGTTTACAGATATCGTCCTGCCATCTCCCTGTCTTATTGTTTTAAGCCTCCTTAAAAGACCGGACGAATCAATCTCTTTTATCGCTTCGTCAACCCAGGTAAGACTCATAAACAATCCGCCTTTTCGATTATTATCACACCTATATGCCCGCCAAAACCGAAATTAAGCGACATGACTCTTTTAATGTTAATTGATTTTGCTTTATCCGTGATATTAATCAGGCATTCAGGATCTCTTTCGCCGACACCAAGTGTAGGTGGAAGCCTGCCGCTTAGCATGGCAAGGATTGAAATCCCAAGCTCAATCGCAGCTGACGCACCGAGTGTATGTCCAAGTGATGGCTTGATTCCAAAGCAGTCAACCTCCTTGCCGTAACGGCCCATGGCAAGCTTGATGCCGTTTGCCTCGCAAAGGTCATTGTTTGCCGTAGCGGTTCCATGAACACAAATTGCATCAATGTCCTCAGGGCTTAAACCCGCATTCTGAAGAGAAAGCGCAATGGCACCTCTTATTGACCTGCCTGCTGTATCAAATCTTACAATATCTTCCTTGTCCGTCATGGCAGCCATACCCGCTATTACGGCGTAAACCCTGGTATTGCGTGCTTTTGCGTTTGATTCCTTTTCAAGGGTAAAAACAGCAGCGCCTTCTCCAGGGACAAAACCGTCACGCCCGAGTCTGAAGGGGCTCATGCATTTTTTTGTAAGCACCCCCATTTTCCCAAACCCCGACAAAACAAGTTCGGTAAGTGCGGATTCTGATGCCCCGACCACAGCCTGATCGCATTCGCCGGAAAGAATGGCGCGCACTGCTGATGACATTGCAAATATTCCGGTAGCACAAGCTGCAACAACATTATAGCATGCGCCGGAAAGCCCTAATTCAAGTGCTGTTAAACGGCTCGATCCATCTGCCATGAAATTCGGCATAAAATTTCCGGCCATTTCACTGCTGAAGGAATTCATTCCCCCTTTGGTGGAGCTGATGTAAAGCGAAGTCCTGTCATTCAATGGAAAAGAAGCCCCTGCATCTTGAAGTGCGGCGCGTGTGCATGCAATGGCAAGCTCCATGGAACGATCATATCTTTCTGGCAATGGATAATTGCGGAGCGTACAAAAAAATGGGGCCTCTTTAAACGGCGAGGCTTTAACAGCACTCGTACCTGAAAGCAAACGTTGGAAAACCAAATCGCAATGATGGCCGAGAGGCGTTACAAGCCCCATGCCGGTTATGACAATACGTTCCATGATTGGTATATCCTGCTGTCAATATCTATTATCGGTCCTATTCCAGTCTCATCTTTTATAATTAAATATATCATATCAGCGCTCCTTTCCGGAACGGAAACAACGCCAAGAAGCGATTCTTTTTTCTGAAGCATTACAGCATTTTCATTGACCATGTCCGTAACCATGAAGCCCGGATTGACACCATACACACGGACACCCACGTGCCGGCACCTCTCTGCAAGATGAAGCGTATATCCGGCAAGGAGACCTTTTGAGGAAGCATACGCGCATAGACCGATTCTTCCTTCAAAACCGACCCTCGAAATTATATTTACAATCGCGCCATTTGTTGCAATCAAAGGAAGAAAAGCTTCGGTAAGTTTCTGCGCTGAAATAAAATTAACCTTAAGAGTTTCATCAAAACTTTCCTCTGAGGCATTTAAAATTCGCGCTGCAGATGAGATTGCCGCGTTATTTACAAGCACATCCAGCTTCTCTACGCTTGATTTGATACTGTGGATAAAATCACCCACTTCCGTATCATTGCGAAGGTCAACACAATGTGACTCAGCGCCATTCTCAGATGTTCCACGTCTTGACAATGTGATGACCCTATATCCTGATTCAAGGAACTTCCGCACGAGGCAGAGCCCAAGTCCGCCTGAGCCGCCCGTAACAAGGGCTGTTTTCATTTCAGGTAACCCCTGATGGTCAAGGTTATGAAACATGCCTGCCGTGCAGCACATACAATAAGCCACATAATGCCTTTAGCAGGATGCAAAACAAGCTGGACCGGATTTCGAAAACCGTATAAGCGTAGATACTGCAAGGAAAGCCTTTTGATGGAGGCTTTGGCTGTCGAAACCGCCTTGACAGTCTTGAATTCCTCGGGATGAAGATTAAACAAAAGGTAATCTGATTCAATGCGATGCCAGGCAAAGGAATATGAATCAAAGAGCGTTTTGCAAAACTTGAGAGGATAGACCGGATGATAAACCTTCATGCGAGACAGATACCTGATGGAAATTATTTTTCGAACACGAATAAAGAAATCAAAATCCTCGTTAATGGGGTATTTGAATTGTTCGTTAAAACCCCCGACAGTTTCAAGGAGGCCACGCGTTACCAGGAGATTACATGTCAAGCATCCGTTAGGCCCTATATGGTTGACGCTATGAGACATGGGGAGATCCTCCCCTGTCATTACTACATCGCCTTCTGCAACAAAATCTCCTGTCTGGTTTAAAATTAGCTCATAAGCTGCCTCAAGCCAGCCTTTGTCAGCAATGGCATCATCATCAATAAACAATAGAGCAGGCGTGGATGTTTTTTGTACTCCGGCATTCCTTGCTGCAGCCGGCCCCTTATTTGGCTGAGAAATATGCGGAATGCCTTTTTCTTTTAGAAAAGATGAAGTCCCATCTGTTGAGCCGTCGTCAACCACCAATATATCGAAATGTTCTTTTGACAATGTCTGGCAGTCAAGCGATTCGAGCAGGTTCCTGAGCTTATCAATTCTGTTATGGGTCGGGATTATTACTGTTATTGTTTTCATTTCACAGAAAAACGTAAAAACCGATTGGTTATGCCCTTAGACCGAGAACATCCTGCATGTTGTAAAGACCTGATTTCCGGCCGGCAAGAAATTCCGTTGCACGTACAGCCCCTTTTGCAAAAACATCACGGCTTATGACAGAATGGGAGACCTCAATCTTTTCGCCATTGCCTGCAAAAATAACCGTATGCTCGCCAATGATGTCACCGCCGCGGACCGCATGTATGCCAATTTCTTTTTTCTTGCGCGCACCGACCATCCCACGACGCCCATAAACAGCGTGCGTATCAAGCCCGACGTTAAGCCCTTCTGCAACTGCCTCGGCAAGCCCCAGGGCCGTCCCGCTAGGAGCGTCCTTTTTTTTGTTATGATGGGTTTCGACTATTTCAATGTCATAAGAGTCTCCAAGCAGCGAGGCCATCTTCTTTACAATGTCAAGAAGTACATTTATGCCTACTCCCATATTAGGTGCAAAGACAATGGCGATCTTCTGAGAGGCCTGTTTGATAAGCTCTTTTTGAGCCTCGCCAAGACCTGTAGTTGCGATAATCATTTTTATGTTATTCTTTTCGCAGAACCTGATGTTAGCTTCGGTTGAATCCGGTGTTGTAAAATCTATGAGCACATCGCAGCCCTTAGCAGCTTCAACAGAATCAGCAATTAAAACCTTGTTTTCACCAACACCCGCAACAAGCCCCGAGTCCCGCCCAACAAAGGGATGATTTTTGACCTCATAAGCCACAGCAGTTTTCGCATGGGCGCTTTCTGATAATGCAGAGATGATACTCTGCCCCATTCGACCAGCGCAGCCCGCAACAGCGGTTTTGATCATTGCTGACCCTTTACGGCTAAACCAAAAGCCTTAAGATCCTTTATTAGTTTCTCCCGATACTGCGGGGCAAGAGGTGTAAGAGGAAGCCGTGGTACCCCGATTTTCCATCCGAGAAGATTCATGGCCTCGCGGACCGGAATAGGGTTGGTTTCATAGAACATTGACTTAAAGAGAGGGAAAAGCTTCTGGTGCATTTTAAGAGACCCCTTTAAATTGCCCTTGAAAAACAAATCGCATAAGGCTTTCATTTCCTTTGGCAGAATGTTGGCTAAAACCGAGATTATGCCCTGGCCCCCTGAGGCCAAAAGAGGGAGTGTCATGCTGTCATCTCCGGATAAGACATCGAACCTCGTTCCACACTGGCAGATCAAATCTGATATCTGGTTTATGTTTCCAGAAGACTCCTTGACAGCAACAATATTTTCAATATCCATAAGACGAACCATGGTTGGCGTCTCGATATTTACACCGGTGCGCCCCTGGATGTTATAAACCACGATTGGCATTTTCCCCTCTTCAGCAACAGCCTTGAAATGCTGAAACAAACCTTCCTGTGTGGGTCTGTTGTAATATGGACTTACAACAAGCGCCGCATCCGCTCCAACCTTTTTGGCAAACAAAACAGCGTCAATGGCTTCGAGTGTGTTGTTTGAACCAGCCCCGGCAATGACCTGAACCCGCTTGCGCGCAGCATCAACAACTGTCTTGACTACAAGCTTGTGCTCGTCCCAACTTAATGTAGGGGATTCACCTGTTGTTCCGCACGGGACAATACCGTCTGTTCCGTTTTTAATCTGAAACTCCACCATTTCACGAATCTTTCCCGCATCCACCTTGTTATCAGGGGTAAACGGGGTGACCATGGCGACGTATGCGCCTTTAAATTCCATGCAGCACTCCTTCACTTATCTTTAAAAATAAATTTTCACCAATCATAGACAATTCCTTGACAGTGTCATTTGGAAAACCACCCTGGATTCCATTAATGGCTTCAGCCATATTTTGATGTGCACAAGTAACAGCATAATCAATTGAATCGTGCTTATTAAGAAGCATTACAGCTTCATCATAAAGCCCTTCAGAAATCAAGGATTTCAGCCTATCATAGTTTCCGTGGTTCCTTACAAAATGTATTGTCGGCAGGGTCATTACATTGTTTCTGATATCTGTAAAGGGTGTTTTGCCGGACGCTTCCTCGCGGTTGACAATATCGGAGACGTCATCAACAATCTGGAAGGCTGTCCCGAATTTCGCGCCGAACTTCCTCGCGAGTTCAACCTGTTCGTTGTTGCACCCGCTCAGATGTGAACCAACGGCCGCGGCAACAACAAAAAGTGACCCTGTTTTCTTTTCGATTATCCTTAAATAATCAGCTTCGGAAAGTCCTGTGCTTGTAAGAGACATACCCTCTTCGATTTCACCTTCTACAAGTTCATTGGAATATGCAAGAAATTCCCGGAGTACCGGATAATTTCCCCTCTTCTCTATCTCACGGAAAATCCTGACACAAAAGAAATCACCTGTAAGTATTGCATTCTTTTTACCCAACATCTTGTAAAAGGCCGGATCTCCGCGACGTATTTCAGCTTCATCAAGAACATCATCTTGTATAAGGCTTGCCAGGTGGAGAATCTCAAGACAAGCCGCATAAAAGGTGGAATCAATTGCGGGTTTGTTGTTTTTGCTGGAAAATACCAGCATGATGAGAGGACGTATGCCCTTACCTGAGCTATGGAGCACCTTTTCCAGAAGCGGGGTATAAGCTGCGATATCGCTCTTGAGTATTCTCTTTTTTTCAGACAAAAGCTTTTGCAGTTCGTGATAGAACAGATTGTTTGTTTCTTTTGTGTTCATTAAAATAAAAATAAAAATCAGTGTGAACGATAAGCAAGGAATGAAGGCACAATTACCTTTACCCATTTTTACTTTTTTTCCTGATGATCTTTTAAATTAAACAGGCTGCATATCAAATAATGATTACAAGAAACATCA
This sequence comes from uncultured Fibrobacterota bacterium, assembly GCA_963831235.1. Classification (GTDB taxonomy): domain Bacteria; phylum Fibrobacterota; class OXYB2-FULL-49-7; order OXYB2-FULL-49-7; family JAEUSG01; genus CAWHPS01. The sequence continues at coordinate 8,715 of CAWHPS010000053.1, read as the reverse complement.
TACACAATTTATTTTACCTGACATGAACAAAAACTATATACGCATTATTTTTAAACCTGACGAGGAATCAGCAGATTCCATTTCCTCTGAATTATTCGCACTTGGTTGTGAAGGGATAGAGGAAAAATCAGGCAATGAGCATGTCGCTTATTTCAAAGCTGACAAAATTACTGCAGCCGAACAACACCTTCAATCCCTTAAAATTCCATTTAATAAAATTGCCGTTGAAAATAAAGATTGGCATTTAGAATGGAAGAAAAATCTCAAACCGGTTCAGCTTACAGAAAATTATTGGGCCACGCCTCCCTGGATAGTTAATAAAATCCCAATTGAAAAAGCCATATTAATCGAACCCAAAATGGCATTCGGCACTGGCCATCATGAAACAACAAAAATGTGCGCCGGATTCATTGAACAGTTATCAGAGAGCGCAAAAACCATGCTTGATGTTGGAACCGGGTCAGGGCTTCTTGCCATTATTGGCGAGAAAAGGGGGCTCACAAATATCACAGCATTTGATAACGATCCATCTATATTCGAAAATATTGCGGAAAACATCAGCCAGAACCATTGCGAAAAGATTCATCCATTTATAGGAACAATGGATTCAATAAGAACTGATGAAAAGTTCGATATTATATCAGCCAACATAATAAGTTCAGTATTGATCCCTATCTTTCCTTTGTTTCGGACCCACATGCATAATAAAAGTAGACTAATATTATCGGGCTTACTGGTTTCGGAAAAGGACGCCATAAAAGCTGCCCTTGGGATTAATAATCTTTTCCCATTTTGCGAGAGAGAGCTTGGAGAATGGTATGCAGTTGTTGCCGGCAAAAAATGATAGCAGCCATTGTTTTATCACTTTAAATTGCGTTGTTAATTGGAATTTTATTAATTTATTGCATCTAAAAGTTCATTGATATGCCGCAGTGGTGGAATTGGCAGACACACCATCTTGAGGGGGTGGCGGGGCAACTCGTACAGGTTCAAATCCTGTCTGCGGCATTTTAATTTCTTATTCACATAGTCAAGCATTCAATATAATTCTCATAGGGGAAATTAAATATTTCTCCTGAATAATCCAGCCGATAAACCGCTTATTGTAAACAGGTCAATTTTAATGGATTTCGACACATCACAAAGGACTTTTAAGGACAATGGAGACTTTTTGGAGACCGGTATTTTGTCAAGAAGCGGTATCAAAGATGGATGACAGGTAAGGTAAAGTGTCTGTTTGTGCTCATATAATAAGGACGATAAGTTATGCTGCTCGCCATGCCTTGATTGGAAGTATTGGACTTCTATTGTTTTTGGCTCGCGGCCTTCAATTAGCAGTGTGATGATTAGTCATGAGACTTCATAGAGAGAATCGAGGCGCTTGATTTCGGCTCTGATTTCGGGAAATTTTTCGATGAGCGTTTCTCTTAATAATTTTAGCTTTTCCGCTGTCTTTTTAGAATCAAAGGAATCTGCTTTGTGGCAATAATACCTGGCCGTCCGGCTATCTTCATGTAATATTCCATAGGCATTGTAAATTCTTCCAAAGACCGGCATGTTATCTCTGATAAGATTTCTTCTTGCAACATGGGGAGAACCCGTTCCATAGGAAAGCATTGCATCTTCGGAATGTTCGATTCCATCAACTGTTAATGAAGGACCGCTCTCGGGTTTGATTACAAGCCTTTTTCTCTGAAAAATAGCAGCTTCCACGAAGTGGATGGCCGTATAAAATCCAATTGTTGCAAACCAATCGCTAAAATCTTTTGAATGGCCTTCACTATCATTAAGAATATCCAGAAAAATCGAATTGTGATGCACTTGCTCGGTATGTTCTTTAAAGTTTGGCATCGCTATTTATTCTCACGCATGGAAAATCCCTATCAATCTGGGTCTTGTCGATATTTCGTTCGATTAGGGTCCAAATGGTTACAGAAATATGATTCTGCTCCCAGAAAAACATCTCTGCGGATTTTGCGAGCTGTTGAATTTCGGCAGTGCGTTTCTTTTCATCTTCAGAGAAAATTGTAAGGATAACAGGTTCGTTTGAGGAATAATCAAGGCCGATACGAACTTGATTTATTTTAAGTTCCGGCTTTACCTTACTTAATAGCTGGAGATATGCCTCGGCAGGAACGCGAAGTTTATCCAAAGCCGATTTAAATTTATCAAATCGTAGCTTTTCAAGGGTTTCCTGCCTGCCGAATGCATATTCAGGAGTATTGCGTGCCGATACCTTTTCCGCTTCTTTTAGAAGTTTATCAATGTCGGCATCAATTTTTATTGGGTCCATTATTTGTTTTGGCATAAAAAAGCCCCCCATATCAAATCTAATAAGAATAGAAAATAGAGGTTTTAAAATTAGGATTCAATTTATGATAAGATAGTAAGTGGCATACAATACAGTTCTGACGCATCCTATTAATGATGTGAGTCATTTTTTCGATCTCTGAAAAAGACGGGAGACTGTTTTCCAGTGTTGATATAGTTTTCCTATAGGGGGGTAATTATTAGCGGCGCGTGCATGATGTTGTGAAAAGGATTTGAACTGGAAAGGGGACTCTAAACTTTATTCCAACAAATTTGAATGCTTTGTTGCATTATAACCTGCAATATAGACGTGGTCAATACTTTGTTTCTGATGGCTTCTAAAAGGGACTGTGTAAAGTTTTTTATACTGCCGAATTGTCGTTTTATGTCCTTAAGCAAATTCCCATACAAAATCAGTTGAAAAAGAATATGGGCGATTTGAGTTAACAGGTAAAAGCATTTTTGAGCATTAAGGTCTTCTGAAAAATCATGTTCCAGTTCGAATCCTTCTTTTTTCTGGGCTTTAAACCCTTGGTTTTCAATTTTCCATCGTACTCGGCCTCCTTTGTTGGCAATTTCGCTGCATGTATTTTTTGTGATCATTATATTTGTTACATAGACAAAGTTGGTTGTGACAGGTTCACCGTTTTTTGTTTTCCTTTTGGTTTCCATGCACTGTAAAATATTCAACAGGTATTCATGATAAGAAATTCCTGTGACCCAGGCCATTTGCTGCTTTATGCTTTCATCCCCAAGTGTTTGAACAAGCCTGTTTTCCGGCTGCAAAGGCAAGAGGGACTTGAATTCGTCATACACCTGTGGCATGTGTCCCTCTTTTAATACTCCAATGTATTTCCATCCGTATTTCTTGCACAAGTCAAATACAGTTTGATTGGGGAATATTCCATCAAACGAGAGACAAATCTCAAGGCGCGGATAGTTTTCTTTCAGTCTGGGGAGCATTCGGTATAGCGCTTTTAACTCGCAGTCTTGTTTGGTTTGGGGTTCTTGATCCTTGGGATTTTCAATATCTTCTGTCTCAATGGATAGGGCAAATCCATTCTCCCCAACAATTTTAGCTTCAAGGACCGAATGATGATAAGTGATCTTTCCAGAGGCATGTTCTTTTGTCAGGCATTGGTCGCAATGGCGTGTCGCGTAGGAATGTAGCCCTGTACCATCAATGGCGATCACATAGAACTTGCCCAACAATCGAAATCGTTCCAGCGAACGTTTTCGGATAAGCTCTCTGATCATGAAGTGACGAACATTAGACAGTTCAGTGGGTGGTAGCTTTTCCAGAATACGGTTGAGTGTATCTCCGTGACAAACGGTTTCGTTTTTGGTTCCTGCCAAAGTATTAATATGTGTTACCGCGGCTGGGGTGCGAAGCCTGTAATGCAGTTGACGGCGAGAGCCGAGCTGGCAGAGCTCTAACATTATCCCAGACCAGATAACATTCTCGATAGGATAGGTGATAAGTGTCTGATCCCGGCTGTCCGTCAATTCCTTTAATTGTCGACTAATTCCAGGAAAAAAATGGTGAGTCGTCTGAAATATCAGTTTTTCCATTATGCTTTATTACTCCCCCTACTGGCGCCTTTTGCCGCTACATACGCCCGAATAATTTCTTTTTGTACTGCCGATATCTCTCGAATTAGAAACCGCAGTTTTGCGCATTCATCTGTCCATTTCTTTACATCCTTGTGTAAAGCAATGGGGACATAGATGGTTTTAGTTTTGGATGGCATGCCTGGGTTCGTACGAGGTGGCTTGTATGTTACGAAAAGGCCTTCGTGTTTCTCGCCTCTGGCGCATTTGCAGTTTGGATTACCGCATCGTTTTGCAATAGTCACCACACTGCCGTCCATAAGAGGGCCGATTTTCCTGATTTTGCCAAGGAGCTTCGTTCGCTTTTGTACCAGTTCTGGAAGGGAGGTTTTTGTTTTCATGGCTACAAAGTAATATAACTCATCCGATATAGGCAAGAAAAAAGTGCAATTCGAAGAATGTAAAATGTCGGGTTTTCTTTAGAAACGGGTCAAAAGGCGTTTTTGATCAAAAAAGGGCAAAAGTGGCGTGGTCGGTTACTCGAAGAAAAAAGGATGCGTCAGAACTGGTCAACCGGATAAGCATGAAATCAACTACCCTAATTTCTGCAATATCACAAAATAAGCCATTTATCGTAAATAATGAGACGTATTGAATATATAAATTGCACTTAAAGCACATTAAATGTATATTTTAGTATATGAAAAGAGACATTCTTGGCTCATTATTAGGATGGAAAAATAATGAACATAGAAAACCTTTGCTAATTAGAGGTGCACGACAAGTAGGAAAATCTTTTATCGCAGAAAGTTTTATAAAAGCAAACTTTGAATCCAGCGTCATTATAAATCTTGAACAAAAACCCGAACTTTCAGCAATTTTTAATTCACTCGATCCAAAACAGATAATCAGTCAGATTGGATTACTCAGCGGAAAGCCTTTGCTGCCGGGAAAATCAGTCCTGTTTATTGATGAGATCCAGAAAAATCCAAAAGCCATAATGGCGCTCCGATATTTTTATGAGCAGATGCCTGAGTTGCATGTCCTGGCAGCAGGATCCCTTCTTGAATTTGCGCTTGAATCAGAAAATTTTTCTTTTCCAGTTGGAAGGGTCGAATCTTTATTTCTTCATCCCATGTCGTTCCTGGAATTTCTGACAGCGCTTGATAAAACATCACTTGTTGAATGGATTATAAATTCCGGATTCAAATCTTCAGACCCAGCAATACACGATGAACTTAACAGGCTTGTCCGTCAGTACTTTTCAGTAGGTGGGATGCCGGAAGCAGTGCGTACGTTTGCAGAAACAGGGGACCTGGCTCGTGTTGTGCGCGTCCACGAAACAATTATCCAGAGTTTTCGCGATGATTTTGGCAAGTATACAAGCATGGCCCGGCATCCACAACTGGAAAAAGTCTTCAATGCCGCGCCGCGTCTTTCAGGCACTAAATTCCAATATGCGAGGGTTGATGCTGAGGAAAAATCACGAGAACTCAAGCAGGCATTGGAACTTTTAACCCGTGCCGGAATCCTCAGGCAGGTGTTCAGAACTTCAGCAGCCCAAATACCGCTTGCAGTTGGTCTAAAAGAAAATCACTTTAAAGTCCTGGCCTTGGACATTGGAATCATGACCACACAGATGGGCATTGGTGGGGAGATTCTGCGTGCTGCTGATTTACTCTCCACCTGGAACGGGGCTATTGCCGAGCAGTTTGTAGGTCAGGAACTTGTTGCCTACTCGCCATCTTTCCGGCAACCTGATATTTATTATTGGGGCCGAAATGAATATAACAGTAATGCGGAAATAGATTTTATCATCCAAAATGATGGAAAGGTGGTTCCCATAGAGGTCAAGGCTGGCGCGCCTGGCCGGATGAAGAGCATGAATATATTTCTTGAAAAGCATACTCCTGCAATACGTGGCATCCGTTTCTGTTCCGCGCCATACAAAGAAGAGGACAAATTCACCTCACTGCCATTGTATGCTGTGTCGATGATATAGTTTTATTTTTTACAACGCACTTCATGCGCAGCTAAAATAGTAATATTCAATAAAACCAGAAATTTATATTTTATGCTTGATAGCATAAGGAGTAAAAGAAAAATGCTTAAGCAAGTCATATTTGCAATATTCATTGTCACCTCTATTTTATCAGGTGAAACGCGCCCTTATTACATGGGCTTTTCTCCCTGGCCTTACGAAGCTACTCAGTCGGGTGTTGATTGGGTTTATTCCACAATCATAACAAATGGAGACATAGTATCACATCATATCGAAGAAGGTGTGCCGTGGGTGGAGTGTTTTGATAGTCAGCCTTTTCCAATGAGCTTTGCACAAGAGATAAGGAATCGCATCAACAGGACACCCTCAAACAAAAAGATACTTCTCCAAATAAACCCTCTCAACATCGGCAGAAATGAGCTGGCACCATATCGAGGGGAATCTGTGAATATGCCTTTGCCTGCCCCGTGGAATAGCATGGCCCTTAACAATGATTCCATTAAAACAGCCTTTTTAAATTATGCAAAACGTATGATCGACTCGCTTAATCCGGACTATCTTCAAATCGGAGTAGAAGTAAATCTGCTCATTCGCAACAATAGATCTCTGTGGCCACAATATGTAGAGCTCCAAAGTCACGTGTATACGGAGATTAAAAAGCTGCACCCGGCCCTTCCTATAGGTATCTCCATATTCTGCGTCCCCCTTTTCCCTGAATGGTCCAGTGAAGACACGCTTTCACTCCAACTACAAGGATTATCTGACATTACGAACTTTGTCGATTATATCGCTTTCTCTATCCATCCTTTTATGAGTGGCCTCTTGTGCGATACTTTGCCAACAAATTACTTCCACCGTTTGTTTGCTTTGACTAACAAACCAATTGGTATTTCCGAAAGCAGTTATCCGGCCCAGGCTTGGCAATATCCTGGTTTGCCTTTTGTTTTTAATGGAACACCTGAAAAACAGAGTAATATGCTTTCTCTTATGCTTTCAGAATCAGCATCGAGAAATGCGCTTTTCGTCATCTGGTATGCAGTAAGAGATTATGACACACTCTGGCACAATACACTTGGAGACTCACCAGAGGCACTGCCATGGCGTGATACAGGGCTATTCGACGAACTCGGCAGTCCGCGCCTTGCCTTTTCGATTTGGCAGAGCTGGTTTTCAGAACAATACCAAACGCAAGCAGATACCAGGGCTGTGCCATACTCGGGAGAAAGGCCTTTTAGAATCATTGGTAACCCGGGCCGTTCGGTAATTCTTTTTAATTCCGTTAATCGCAATGTAAAGATCAGCCTATACGATATCAATGGTCACTTGAAATATTTGGAAACACTTGCAACCCCGGGACCCTTTTCCATACCGGATAAAATTAATGAAAAAGGCCTCTTACTATGCCGTGTCACCTGCGAAGGAAAAACATATTCGATAAAGCTTGTAAACATAAAATAAACTTAAGGCAACCTATGGATGGCAAACCGGTCGCCTTGGCACTCCATGCAAATCCTTGTTACCCGAACCATGGCAAAATAAATAAAATATGATAACAGCAATTTTCTTTGATATTGACGATACTCTAATTGACCATAAGACCTCGGTCAGGAAAGGCGCGGAACAATTTCACAAAAAGTATCAGGAGCTTTTTCCGGAACCGTCTTCCTCATTTGTTATGAAATGGGATAAAATCGCCCAGAAACATATCAAACGCTATTTAGCAGGGGAAATCGACTTTCAACAACAACGGCGTGAACGAATCCATGAACTATTTAATGGAATCCAAGTTTTTAATGAATCAGAAGCAGACGTCGTCTTTAATGACTTTCTGATTTATTACGAAGAAAACTGGTCGTTGTTTCCGGATGTCATGAATGCATTAGACCAACTTTCACATTATCCATTGGGAATAATTTCCAATGGTGAGTCACAGCAGCAAAGAGATAAATTAATCAAAACAGGTATCTTTTCCTGTTTTTCCCAAATTGTCATATCCAGTGATATTCAACATTCAAAACCTGATAAATTTATTTTTGATAAGGCATGCAGCTTAGTGGGAGTGTTGCCGGAATCCGCTATTTTTATTGGTGATAATCTTTTGGTTGATGCCCAAGGTAGCATTAACGCAGGTATGAAAGGGATTTGGCTGAACAGGAAAGGAGTTCCTGATTCTACAGGTATTCCAAGCATTAAATCCTTATCAGATATTCTGCCGTTAATAGAATAAAAGAAACGAGTCGATAGTGAACTACGATTTTTCACGCAAAGGAATAAATCAGTGATCAATAATGTGATTTTCGACCTTTCAGAAGTGCTTATTCCTGGAATGATAGGAATTGAAGAACATCTTGCGGAAAAAACCGGCCTTCATAAAGATAGGATTACCAAAGCACTTGGTAGTTTCCCTCATTATGAAGTCGGAAATATCCTGGATGAGCTCCTTAAGGGAAAACTCACATACGAACAATATCGCACCTCATTCCTTTTAGCCACTGGATTACCCGGAAGCTACTCTGGGATTTTTGATGCTGAATGCATGAAAATGTTTGAAAAACCATATGGCTACACGGAAGAATTGTTGACTACTGTTGCACGCTCATGTAATATATTTCTTCTTTCAGACCATTGTGAAAAATGGGCTTCCTGGATTAAGAAGACACATCCATTTTTGTCATTATTCAAGGATATTGTATGGTCTTATGAAATCGGCGCAACAAAACGAGAAGCAAAACCTTTTGAAATTATGCTGCAACGGAATAATCTGAATTCACAGTCATGCCTGTTTGTTGATGATCTTGAAAAAAACATCAGGATGGCGGAGACGTTTGGCATGAAGACCGTCCATTTTGACT
>CAWHPS010000052.1:0-56203 GCA_963831235.1 uncultured Fibrobacterota bacterium | reverse complement strand
GCTATGATAAACTACCCCCTTCTGCTGAGATAAAAGGGCCCTTTCCTTCGCAGCGTTTTGCACACTTTGGAATAGAATAAACCCTTCCTGTTAAAAGACAGGAAGGGTTTATTTTCGAATGATTATATGTTGACGTAATACGGGAAGACTACTCTTCGGCAGCCAATTTGATATTTTTCTTTCTTATGCTGATGCATTTCTGCATATCAAAAACAATACAGTTTTCTGTAATGCGGTCAATGAGTGCCATGACAATATGCTTGTTATTAAGGAAACTGTTCCATTCATCGAAACCAAGCTGGGTTGTGATAATGGTACACTTCTTCTTATGTCTTTGCTTCATGAGGTCGAAGAATAAACCGGCATCTTCTTTGTCGAATGAGCAATAGCCGAGTTCATCTATCAACAAACAGTCATAGTCGGCAAGCTGCCTGAGTATTTTCTTCTGTGAATAATCCGCCTGAGACCTGTGCAGGATGTCCATAAGGTCTCTGAAGTCGATGAAACGTCCTTGATGCCCCTTATTCAAGGCATTAATGAGATATGCTGTTGCAAGACCTGATTTTCCGCATCCTGTAGGGCCGATGAAACAAAGCACCTGTGCCTGCTGAATGTAATTGAGAGAGTCATAAACTTCCATGACCATTTTCTTTTTGAGTTTAGGCTGTCTGTTGAAAGGAAAATCTTCCGTCGGAGTATTTCCGGAACCCTTGCAGCTTTCAGCCTTGCCTGTCGTCTGAATTCTTTGAGATTCATGTATTCCCTGCTGATGATCTCTTCGAGAAAGCGGTGATAGGAGACTTTGTTTTTTAATGCGTCTGCAAGTGTTTGATCCCATGAGAGTGCAAGCTGTTTCATTTTCAGATAATCCGACTGTTTTTGATTTCGCTGTCCATAGAATTTATTCCTTTATGTTATTGGATGGTTTGGATTCATTGCTCTTGAGAATGGAACCGAGACTATCAAAGCCCTGTTCCTCGCAGAACCTGCCATTGTTATAAGCCTCACGCTCCATATAATCATGCTGAACTTCTATTGCTGGCAAATCCACTGTATTGGATTTAAGGCTGGCTGCTGCAATCCTGGTGATAGTTTCAATATTATTTACCCTGTATTTCAGCGCTCTTTCCAGCGTTCTTAAGAAGCGGCTGAGCCATCTTTCTTTAAAAGCAGATAAAGCTGTCTTAAGAAATGACGGGATAATGAATGCGGCTGCCTGCTGATTTGATAAAGTCAACATAGTCGCATACAGGCTTACCCATACCGCGAAGGGCGGTTTCTTCTTCATAAGTGGATTTCTTTCTACGTTTTGGCTGATATACCGGCCTTATGCCATTCGGAGTGAATTTTTCATTCCTGACATCATTCTTGGGTTTTGTATAGTTCAATGGCTCCATGTTTTTATAAACCAGAACTATTTTTTCAGCATATTCAATAATTTTCACTTCCTTTATTTTGTGATTATCTTTTGTGTATTCCGGCACCCAGTAAAAATTGGCCTCAAATGCAGCATATCCGTAACAATCCAGTTCCCTGTAATGTTCCCTGTATGGTGATGAAATATACTCCGGTAATTTTACAAGATATGGTTTTTCTATCTCGAAGGTCTGGATGGGAATAAGTTTTGTTTTAGTGGTCTTTTAGCGTATCTTTCTGTTGCCCATTCAAACGCCTGCTTATTGAGGTCTTCAATGTCCGTAAAAGAACGTCCTGGAATAAAGTTCGTTTCTGTGGTCCAGAAGTTCCTCTCTGTACCCGCCTTCCTATCAGAATGCCTGACCTCATGAGCCTTCCATTCAAAGCCATAGTTCTTTGAAAAGTTCACCATCTCTGGATTAAACACAGCCCTTGGGCCGGTGCCATACAGCACAGCAAGATTGGTATTGTCAATAATGCATGTTTTTGCGCAGTGTTTAAAGAACCGCAATGCTTCATCCATAAAGCATTTCATGGCGAAACGGTTGAACTTCTGATAAAATTTGATATACCGCATTTTGGAGTAGCGAAGATATAATCCGCTGCAGATAACACGATTTTCTTTTCCGCCTATAAAAATATTGTAAGGGGAAGTATCATGCTGCATCTCTTCGCCTATGATATCATCGACATCGAAAACTTCTGGATGAATCCTCTTCTCCAATACCCAATTCACGGACTTTCTGAGTAAGAGTGGAATAACCGATTTTAATATTGTGCTCTTCTGTTAAGACCTCATGCATTCGCTGTATATATCCATCACAGCGGTTGTACACATCTTTCAGGATTGACTCATCTATTGATATCGTATCTTTGCGGGACTTTACAAAAGAAGCATCATTGCTTATAATAATGCGCTTCACTGTCTTTAAATCGGTCTTTAATAAGCGCGATATCTCTTTTTAGGCCTGCCCCGCATGATAAAGCTCAATTACCGCCTGCCTTTTTCCCAGTGGTATCATAAAACTCCTTTAATGTCTGACGGAAGCTGTCATAACTGTTTAATATTCGCCGGGTCACACTTAAAGACCGGCATAAAAAATCATTGCTCGTCAAGCTTGTATCCATAAGCCCTGTACTCAACTTGACTCCATAGGCATAGAGAACCTCCAGACTGAGACAACACCCGCGATTCCAGCTCGCTTAAAGTATTCTGCGGTGTATCCTGTATGGTATCGCACTCTTTCAGTTGACGAAGCGTCCAGTCCAATTGCCCGCCCTCAATCTGGGACTTCAACACATCACTCCCCTTGAAATAAGCCTGAGCCAGCCGGTCAATATCACGGGTGCCCAGCCCCTTCCCCGATATACAACCAACAAAGGATGAAACAGCCTTTTTTGACACAGAATCTTTTACGCGCGTAAAAGGACGCAGAGAATACATATAGCTTCGTATAGGAAATTGTCCCAAAAATATCTTCTCGCGAACATCATCGCTCATCTCGTTTAACAAACCCAGCCGTAAACTTACCCAGGCCACCGAACGCTCAAGACTGTTTGCAATCTCCAAAACGCTTAGCTCATGCTTAATGTGAAGTTCATCCACAAGCACCGCCTCCTCAATGGACGTGAGTGGTTTGCTCAAGGAAAGACGAAGAAATTTCATTATCCCCATCGCAGGGTTCTTCTCCAGAATAACCACAGGCAGCGGCGATATGTTCAATCTCAATGCACACCGGTAGCGCTTGAAACCATCCAAAAGAACATGGCCTTGTTCTTCCATGTCAACAACATACAGAGGATCCAGAATGCCCTGCTCCATGATCGAGGAGCAAAGCAAAATCTCTCGTTTGGCGTCCTTAACACGAAGACTCTCATATTGAGTGTTTATCAAACCACTCTCTATCTCAGTCATGCCTTTTCCTTATCACAACATATTCACAATTTTGCTGCTCTTTCTTTTAATCACATTTTAGTATCGGCCATTTTCATAAAGAATTTATCGAGTCCTTCTTTGCAATCACAACTTTTTTCATGTATTGCAGAAATTTGAACAATTATCGCGTCCATCTTTGCAATCAAACCAGGGAAAAATGGCGCTAAAACGTAAAGCCCTGATTTTAAACAGGTTGACGCATCCATGTTTGCAATCAATGGCTCTTGCTTTACAATTTCAGGGGGGCTTTTTGCAATCACTGGCTCTTCTTTTATGGTTTTAGCCATGCTTTTTGCAACCGCATTATTCTGTTGGGGGCAAGGGTTATCAGTACCATGGCTGCCTCGCTTCTGATTACGCTTTCGCTGAAGTTCTCGATTACGCTCCGCATATATTTGATGCGATAAACGGTATTGCTTCCAGTAATCAGGATTATTCATACGCCATTCTTTTTGCGCAGACACCTGGTTCATCTTATAATCAGTATCCGTAGAAAGCTTTTCCTTTTGCCAATGTGCTTTACGTTTCTTCTGGCATGTCGTCTCAGAACAATACGTTTGTTCCTTGACTTGTGGAATCGGTTCAAAAAATTTACTGCATGCAACACATAGCTTTCCCACCATTCCCTCCAGTTATTAAACTAAAGAGAAAATCGGATTTCATGATAAACACATGGAAATAATTTTAAAATCTGTAATATTTGATATTGCAAGACTCTTAAAAATGAAGGGATGCTAATTTTAGGGGGGTAATTATGTCAGCAGAAGTGGGGGGTATTTATCTAAGCGCCAAAGAAATATGACCCGAAATGGATCGTACGGAATGAAATGGGGCCTCATCCATTATGGATTACCGAATCTTTAACACAGGTTCTGATGTTGAAAAAGGGGATGCGTATTCTGGATCTTGGATGCGGCATGGCCATGTCTTCAATCTTCCTGGCTCGTGAATTCGGGGTTGAAGTGTGGGCGAATGATCTCTGGATATCAGCCACGGATAATTACCGGAGAATAAAAGAAGCTGAGTTGGAAAAACAGGTTTATCCAATACATGCCGAAGCTCACGATTTGCCATTTGCGGAAGAATATTTTGACGTAATTGTCAGCATGGATAGCTATCACTATTTTGGAACAGACGTACACTATATAGAATATATTTCCCGATTTTTAAAACCTGCCGGATGCATTGGAATAATTTCTCCGGCATCGCCGGAACAGCTCCCTATTCCAAATACATATCCGGAATGGATGTTCTTCTTGAATTCAATAGACTGGTGGAAAAATCATTGGAAGCGTTATCCCGGTATTGAATTACTCGTGGCCGAAGAGGTGAAAAATGGTTGGAAACACTGGCTGCGATGGGAAAATATTTTAAGAGAATCAAAACTGGAGTTGAACGCTCATAATTCAGCAGAATCGACATTTCCGGCATTGTTGGAAAGAGACAAGGGAAAGCATATTGGTTTTGTAAGGATGGTGGGAAAGAAAGTGAAATAAAGCGGATAGCAACAGCTTGCACCGTATTGGCAAACACGCGGGGTTCTATAAGGTGAAGGCCGTTGCTGGGTTGAAGAAATAAATATGGATTTGAAGCATATAGAAGAGATTGCTTATCAGCAGATGGGTAACCGAAAAGAACCCAAGTCGCGTGAACCGGGCTGGCTTTACTACCATGGTCTCCGCACCGCAAAGATTGCCCAACAACTTTGCCAGGTAATCCATTTTGATGGAGATATCGAAACGATCTACACTGGCGCGCTGTTTCATGATATTGGAAAAGGATCAGAACCGCACAATGTTCGAGGCGCAGAACTTGTAAGAACACTGTTCGTTAACGAATGTGATGCGGGGCAGCTGAACACAATAAGCAAGATCATTGAACTACACAACCAGCGACAGGATTCAGAGAAGCATCCGATGTTCGCGAGGGTCGTTCAAGATGCAGACCTTCTGGATCATGTTGGGCCAATTGCGATATGGCTGTCTTTTTACTGGAGCGGGACTCATAACGAAACCATGCATGACCATGTTAAGTTTGTATTGGGGGAAGAGAACAAGGGTTTCATCGTTGGCATGCGTAAGCGACTCAACTTTGATGCATCACGGGATATGTTTGACAAAAGGACTCAATGGGCGGATGAATTTTTGATGGCGATTCGAGAGGTGTATTTCAGTGGCGTTTGCAAAAACGAAGTGTAAAATAAAGCGCAGACAAGACCTTCAAGATTTGTTATAATTTCCGTCAACATAGGCATTTAAATGCCTAATCCTTGCGGAATGTACTACAAAGAATGTTATCTTTTCTTTATAACGACTAAAGGAGAAGCCTATGACCTCTACAATCCAAGCCCAAATTCCACCACAGTTATTGTCTCAGGCGGAAACATTGGTCAAGGAAGGATGGATAGCGGATCTTAATACTTTGGTGGCTGAGGCCCTTCGCCGATTTCTGGAATCCCATCAATCCCAATTAACAGAGACTTTTATAAAAGATGATGTCCGTTGGGGACTGCATGGAAAAGACTGACCCATGGCAACCTCAGGTTGTTTGTGATAAGGAAAATGAAGACTTCCAGAGAAGTGATTGCAATATTAAAGTCTATCCCTAAAAAATCTTCACTGTTTATAACTTTGGCGCTATGATAAACTACCCCCCTTCTGCTGAGATAAAAGGGCCCTTTCCTTCGCAGCGTTTTGCACACTTTGGAATAGATAAACCCTTCCTGTTAAAAGACAGGAAGGGTTTATTTTCGAATGATTATATGTTGACGTAATACGGGAAGACTACTCTTCGGCAGCCAATTTGATATTTTTCTTTCTTATGCTGATGCATTTCTGCATATCAAAAACAATACAGTTTTCTGTAATGCGGTCAATGAGTGCCATGACAATATGCTTGTTATTAAGGAAACTGTTCCATTCATCGAAACCAAGCTGGGTTGTGATAATGGTACACTTCTTCTTATGTCTTTGCTTCATGAGGTCGAAGAATAAACCGGCATCTTCTTTGTCGAATGAGCAATAGCCGAGTTCATCTATCAACAAACAGTCATAGTCGGCAAGCTGCCTGAGTATTTTCTTCTGTGAATAATCCGCCTGAGACCTGTGCAGGATGTCCATAAGGTCTCTGAAGTCGATGAAACGTCCTCGATGCCCCTTATTCAAGGCATTAATGAGATATGCTGTTGCAAGACCTGATTTTCCGCATCCTGTAGGGCCGATGAAACAAAGCACCTGTGCCTGCTGAATGTAATTGAGAGAGTCATAAACTTCCATGACCATTTTCTTTTTGAGTTTAGGCTGTCTGTTGAAAGGAAATGTTTCCATAAGAAGTATTTCCGGAACCCTTGCAGCTTTCAGCCTTGCCTGTCGTCTGAATTCTTTGAGATTCATGTATTCCCTGCTGATGATCTCTTCGAGAAAGCGGTGATAGGAGACTTTGTTTTTTAATGCGTCTGCAAGTGTTTGATCCCATGAGAGTGCAAGCTGTTTCATTTTCAGATAATCCAGCTGTTTTTTGATTTCGCTGTCCATAGAATTTATTCCTTTATGTTATTGGATGGTTTGGATTCATTGCTCTTGAGAATGGAACCGAGACTATCAAAGCCCTGTTCCTCGCAGAACCTGCCCTTGTTATAAGCCTCACGCTCCATATAATCATGCTGAACTTCTATTGCTGGCAAATCCACTGTATTGGATTTAAGGCTGGCTGCTGCGATCCTGGTGATAGTTTCAATATTATTTACCCTGTATTTCAGCGCTCTTTCCAGCGTTTGTTCAAGAAGCGGCTGAGCCATCTTCTTTAAAAGCAGATAAAGCTGTCTTAAGAAATGACCGGGATAATGAATGCGGCTGCCTGCTGATTTGATAAAGTCAACATAGTCGCATACAGGCTTACCCATACCGCGAAGGGCGGTTTCTTCTTCATAAGTGGATTTCTTTCTACGTTTTGGCTGATATACCGGCCTTATGCCATTCGGAGTGAATTTTTCATTCCTGACATCATTCTTGGGTTTTGTATAGTTCAATGGCTCCATGTTTTTATAAACCAGAACTATTTTTTCAGCATATTCAATAATTTTCACTTCCTTTATTTTGTGATTATCTTTTGTGTATTCCGGCACCCAGTAAAAATTGGCCTCAAATGCAGCATATCCGTAACAATCCAGTTCCCTGTAATGTTCCCTGTATGGTGATGAAATATACTCCGGTAATTTTACAAGATATGGTTTTTCTATCTCGAAGGTCTGGATGGGAATAAGTTTTGTTTTAGCTTGTGGTCTTTTAGCGTATCTTTCTGTTGCCCATTCAAACGCCTGCTTATTGAGGTCTTCAATGTCCGTAAAAGAACGTCCTGGAATAAAGTTCGTTTCTGTGGTCCAGAAGTTCCTCTCTGTACCCGCCTTCCTATCAGAATGCCTGACCTCATGAGCCTTCCATTCAAAGCCATAGTTCTTTGAAAAGTTCACCATCTCTGGATTAAACACAGCCCTTGGGCCGGTGCCATACAGCACAGCAAGATTGGTATTGTCAATAATGCATGTTTTTGCGCAGTGTCCAAAGAACCGCAATGCTTCATCCATAAAGCATTTCATGGCGAAACGGTTGAACTTCTGATAAAATTTGATATACCGCATTTTGGAGTAGCGAAGATATAATCCGCTGCAGATAACACGATTTTCTTTTCCGCCTATAAAAATATTGTAAGGGGAAGTATCATGCTGCATCTCTTCGCCTATGATATCATCAACATGAAAACTTCTGGATGAATCCTCTTCTCCAATACCCAATTCACGGACTTTCTGAGTAAGAGTGGAATAACCGATTTTAATATTGTGCTCTTCTGTTAAGACCTCATGCATTCGCTGTATATATCCATCACAGCGGTTGTACACATCTTTCAGGATTGACTCATCTATTGATATCGTATCTTTGCGGGACTTTACAAAAGAAGCATCATTGCTTATAATAATGCGCTTCACTGTCTTTAAATCGGTCTTTAATAAGCGCGATATCTCTTTTTTAGGCCTGCCCGCATGATAAAGCTCAATTACCGCCTGCCTTTTTCCCAGTGGTATCATAAAACTCCTTTAATGTCTGACGGAAGCTGTCATAACTGTTTAATATTCGCCGGGTCACACTTAAAGACCGGCATAAAAAATCATTGCTCGTCAAGCTTGTATCCATAAGCCCTGTACTCAACTTGACTCCATAGGCATAGAGAACCTCCAGCTGAGACAACACCCGCGATTCCAGCTCGCTTAAAGTATTCTGCGGTGTATCCTGTATGGTATCGCACTCTTTCAGTTGACGAAGCGTCCAGTCCAATTGCCCGCCCTCAATCTGGGACTTCAACACATCACTCCCCTTGAAATAAGCCTGAGCCAGCCGGTCAATATCACGGGTGCCCAGCCCCTTCCCCGATATACAACCAACAAAGGATGAAACAGCCTTTTTTGACACAGAATCTTTTACGCGCGTAAAAGGACGCAGAGAATACATATAGCTTCGTATAGGAAATTGTCCCAAAAATATCTTCTCGCGAACATCATCGCTCATCTCGTTTAACAAACCCAGCCGTAAACTTACCCAGGCCACCGAACGCTCAAGACTGTTTGCAATCTCCAAAACGCTTAGCTCATGCTTAATGTGAAGTTCATCCACAAGCACCGCCTCCTCAATGGACGTGAGTGGTTTGCTCAAGGAAAGACGAAGAAATTTCATTATCCCCATCGCAGGGTTCTTCTCCAGAATAACCACAGGCAGCGGCGATATGTTCAATCTCAATGCACACCGGTAGCGCTTGAAACCATCCAAAAGAACATGGCCTTGTTCTTCCATGTCAACAACATACAGAGGATCCAGAATGCCCTGCTCCATGATCGAGGAGCAAAGCAAAATCTCTCGTTTGGCGTCCTTAACACGAAGACTCTCATATTGAGTGTTTATCAAACCACTCTCTATCTCAGTCATGCCTTTTCCTTATCACAACATATTCACAATTTTGCTGCTCTTTCTTTTAATCACATTTTAGTATCGGCCATTTTCATAAAGAATTTATCGAGTCCTTCTTTGCAATCACAACTTTTTTCATGTATTGCAGAAATTTGAACAATTATCGCGTCCATCTTTGCAATCAAACCAGGGAAAAATGGCGCTAAAACGTAAAGCCCTGATTTTAAACAGGTTGACGCATCCATGTTTGCAATCAATGGCTCTTGCTTTACAATTTCAGGGGGGCTTTTTGCAATCACTGGCTCTTCTTTTATGGTTTTAGCCATGCTTTTTGCAACCGCATTATTCTGTTGGGGGCAAGGGTTATCAGTACCATGGCTGCCTCGCTTCTGATTACGCTTTCGCTGAAGTTCTCGATTACGCTCCGCATATATTTGATGCGATAAACGGTATTGCTTCCAGTAATCAGGATTATTCATACGCCATTCTTTTTGCGCAGACACCTGGTTCATCTTATAATCAGTATCCGTAGAAAGCTTTTCCTTTTGCCAATGTGCTTTACGTTTCTTCTGGCATGTCGTCTCAGAACAATACGTTTGTTCCTTGACTTGTGGAATCGGTTCAAAAAATTTACTGCATGCAACACATAGCTTTCCCACCATTCCCTCCAGTTATTAAACTAAAGAGAAAATCGGATTTCATGATAAACACATGGAAATAATTTTAAAATCTGTAATATTTGATATTGCAAGACTCTTAAAAATGAAGGGATGCTAATTTTAGGGGGGTAATTATGTCAGCAGAAGTGGGGGGTATTTATCTAAGCGCCAAAGGTTTATAAGCGCTTCCCTCCTTGCGGAAATCGTGAAACAAATCGGAAATGAATGATAACGTCACCTGACAATCGAAACCGCCACTGGAATACTCTCGGCCTTATGACGGCAATCATGAGTTAGTGGAAGCACGATTATAAATTCAGATGAAAATATCCGTTGCACAAACAAGGCCTATCAAAGGCTACATTCAAGGAAACATTGAGCGCCATATACAACTTGTAAACCTGGCTGTTGACAAAGGCGCAGAGTTCATCATTTTCCCCGAACTTTCGCTAACCGGATATGAACCTGCTATAGCCAAAGAGTTGGCTATAAATGCGGGCGATAGTCGGTTTGATGTGCTGCAGGACACCAGCAACAGGAACAGGATAGTCATCGGGGTTGGTGTGCCGACACGAAACAATCCAGGGGTATGCATAAGTATGTTGCTGCTGCGCCCTCAGAGACCAAAACAGCTATACTCGAAAATGTTCTTGCATCCTGACGAGACACGTTTCTTCGTTGCCGGGAACAAATTCGAGGGATTTGTCAGAGATAATAATGGTATCGCAGTGGCGATTTGTTATGAACTCTCGGTTCCTGAACACCTGGCCGCGGCGGTCAATGACGGTGCGCACACGTACATCGCAAGTGTCGCCAAATCAGCCAATGGCGTCAATAAGGCAACAGAACGTCTTTCAGGAATTGCCCGTGATTGCTCAATGACTGTGTTCATGGCAAACAGTGTAGGGCAAGCTGATGATTTTCAATGTGCTGGTAATTCATCCATCTGGAACCGGAAAGGTGAATTGCTGGCACAGTTGGATGATGTGAATGAAGGGATCATTGTTCACGACACAGTCACACAGGAGACCGTAATCGCCAAAACGCCAGAAAACAGCCACTAACCAAAACCTTCAAGCTATGTTAAGATCACTTTAATGAATCCCAGTTCCGTTAGGCATAGCAGGCAATCTTAAGTTTCCCTCTTCCATCCTATCATCAATATTAACCCGATATTTGGGGCTGCTCTGGGAATTCGCCCACCTACCCAGCCATCACGGTATCAGCTTTCCGTTTCCGAATTATTTCTTTGTCATCTTCAAATCTTTCATTCTGCGTTCGAACTCTTTAAATTTCTCCGGGCGACCTTCATGTTTTGCCCATTTTCTGATATTTTCCATATCCACAATATTCATTTGGCAAATCAAAATAGCTTGTTCAAGACATTGCAAATCGTTTGCGTGAAAATAGGCGGTGAGACGATCTTTGGCCGAATCAGTAGCTGAAAGCAAGGAAAGGCTGCCGGTTTTAAATTTCAATTCAACAGGATGGATTTTATCTTCTGCTCCAATCCCGAGCGGGCCTGGAGGAAACTCAACGGAATATGAGACAGAATTATTTATAAATATTCTTCCATTTTTATTAAATCCAAGCTGTGCCATAACGCGATCGATTGTCTTCTGGTTCTCGACCCATATATAATTTACCACAAAGTCGAGGTCTCCGGTCACATATTTCCTATTACTATAAATTTCTGCGCAAGCACCTCCAGAAAGAGTGACTTTCAGACCTTCTTTTCTGAGGGATTCACAAATAAGCGCAGCAAGTTCTTCTATGGACAGAACGCTTATATCATTCATTTACCAGCCTTTTTCTTAATATCCTCAAGATATACAACCGGTTTGCCTTTTGCTCTAGGCCTTCGTCGGTTAAACAAGAGCTTTTCCCTCCACTCCGGAGGATACGCATCAATGGCTTTAATCAATAATGCGGTTAATTCTTTCCATAGATAATATCTTGGGTTAATTCTATAAGTAATTGTTCTACCATAAGGTTTGGCTATCAGAACACCATCCGTTTCCAGATGATTTAATTCCCTTTTTATTGGTCTGTCGGGACATTTCCAAAATGCAGTTATTTCTCCGGCATAACCTTCTTCTCTGGCGGCAATAAACGTAAGGACCCGTTCTCTGCTGAGCGATCCGAATAGGCTTTTTAACATTATTTCCCCATGTTTTTAAAAGGTTAATTATTGACCCTTATGGGTTATAATATAACTTCTTTTACAAGGTTTTTCAAATGGCCGGCAATTAACCCACCTTTCCCGTTGGCATAACAACGCGTTGCGGTTGACACATTCGATATTTTAATTTTAGTCTTGGCGAGAAGCGGAATATACAAAAGTTTGGCGTAAATATTAATGAAATCAAAATCTGATATTGAAGATTGGAATACAATTGCCCCTGCCTACTCCAGAGAGATCGAGGCACATGGCGACCGATGTTTTCCGGAAATTCGTGAAAAATTCTGGGAACTATTGGGCGATGTCAAAGGCAAAGCAATTCTTGATCTCGGCTGTGGTCAGGGTTGGCTGACCGGCGAGTTGGCTAATCGCGGGGCAAAGGTAATTGGGGTCGATGGCAGCGATGAGCTTATTAAACGCGCACATTCTCTCTTTCCGAATCAGACCTTTCTTGTTGCAGATCTCGCAAACGGAATACCTGACATGGACTTGAAATTTGATCTTGTGATTTCACACATGGTTGTCATGGACATTCCTGAGATCGATGATCTGTTCCGTTCTGTTGCGCTGGCACTTAAGCCTGACGGGGCATTTCTGTTCACTATACCTCATCCTTGTTTCTTTATGCAAAAAAGTTTTCAGGATGAAAATGGCCAATGGTTCAAGAAGCTTATTGGCTATCTCATTCCCGAGATACGGCGTATTTCATCGTTTGGGGGACACAACCACTATCATCGACCGCTTTCAAAGTACATCTTGGCCTTGGCCGAAGCGGGACTTCTGATCTTTTGTTTTCATGAACCATCACATGAGTCACGATCCGATCGAATCGACCCTGAGTTTTTGAAGAACTTTCCGGTATTCCTGATGATCGGAGCAAAGAAAATAGGCGAACAAGAGCAAGCACCTAATGCACTACCTCGCACCGATGATACTTAACATTTGGAATTAAAATCAATGTCAACGAAAACAAAGAAATACTATGAATGTTATGAAGACCGCTACCGCCGGGTGTATGCGCAAGGTGTTGATTATTGGACCGGAAATCCGGACGAGATTAGCTCCGTTATCAAATACCTTGAAGAATTCCTCGTATATGCCGGTGTTAATCCTTCTTTTGACGAGATTGTTGAATTTGGGTGTGGGGAAGGATTTCTTGGCGAGCATCTTTTGTCCAGGGGATACTCCTATCTTGGTATTGACCTCTCTCTGTCAGTGCTGGAGAAAGCACGAAACCGCGTTCGAATCGGTATGTCCAGCTTTATACACGGAGATATAACCGATCTGGTTGAAGTCAAATCAGGTTCATTCTCCGCCGGCTTGGACAATTATTGCCTGCACATGCTGGTAATAGATGAGGACAGGAAAAAGTATTTATCCGAGATTCACCGGGTCTTGAAAAAGGGTGGCCATGCGTGGTTTCATGAAATCGGCCAGGAGGAGCGGTTTAACGAGCCGATTGCGTCACTTGAGGATTTCCTCGCTGTGCACCCCGTTGATCTCAATGTCTGTGAACCCCGTGAGGCTTACACACCTGAAGGATTAAAACTTGTGCATCTTCCTCGGCTTCCGGCCCGTTTCAACAATTGCGATGGTTACCGGGATGAAATCACAAACGCTGGATTTTCCATTGACTTAATTGAAAAAAGAAAAAGCGGCATAGTGATCCATGCGGAAAAAATAGAGAGAAGTGCCGGACAGACATATGCGGCAGACGCTGAAGAACCACGCCGCTGATGGTTAACTTTTTGTGGGATATATGAAAAAGGATAAAAATCCTGTGAAGACCAAGACCGCCCCCATTATAGGGGCGCTTGCTGATATTTCAATGGTGAAGGGAATCGTTTGTTTCGGTTCCTATGCTTTGGGGACTTTTGATCAATACTCGGATATTGATCTCTATGTGTTTTGTGATCCGGCGATCATTCCGTCCGCTGTGCGGCAAAACATCCTGCAAAAGATCGAAGGCATCAGTGATTTGCAGATGGATCATGCTGAATTCGGCTGGGACAACCAATGGTGCCCTCAGGGAGATAGATTTCGACTGAAAGGCGTTTTCTTTGACATAACATTCAATACCGTGGACTGGATAAGAACGGTTGTAAGAAAAGTAGCGGGTGAAGGCGCCACCTCGATTCCGGAAATGAGATTTCGACCATATACGATGCTTGGGTTAGTGGCAAACTCAATCATTCTATATGATCCCAAAGCAATTGTCAGTGAAATCAAATCCAATCTGTACCCCTATCCGCACAAGCTCAAGAACGCTCTTATTGAGCAAAGTCTTTCAACCATGAAGGGGTCGCTCGAAGATTTATGTGACTATGTTAAACGGGGTATCGGCAATTCGGCGTTCCGATTCCAATTCCAAAGGATTATCGATTCATTGGGCACATTGCTTTTCGCTTTGAACGAGAAATATGACCCAGCAACAAAACGGGTCGAGGAAGAGTATAGTAAATTGAAAGTTCTTCCGTATAAATTCCTGCGCCGATACAAGACGCTTCTTGAAGCGCCATTGACGGTTGGAGGGAGAAGAATGGTTTTGAGAGAGCTTCGAGTATTGGTAGATGAGATAGAATTGTTGACAAAAAAAGCCGATAAATCTTATGAAAGCGGCGAGGTGTTACTGCGAACATCGGCTTGAGTACTAAGCTGATACTGCATGCAGTAAAAGAAACTATAGGGAAGAAAATGGGGTGTCTTTGTCAGTGTGGATTTTCATCCGGTACATTGGATGCTTGATGAGCCTGGACTTTAACCGGAAAATAACATGAACCTGACCCAATTTACCGGAACTAGCGCTTTTGGACGGCCGTGGTTCTGATGCATAAGGATGGACCAAAACCATGAATGAGATAATTGACATCCGATCACGACTGGATTCTGCGGAAGTACGTGAACTGATCAATGCCTTTGGATATCCATCAGGGATTTGTGATACCATGACAGAACAGATTCTTTTGGAATACAAGGAGAATCCGGATCAACCATTTCTTGGTATGGAGGTCGAGGACAGATTAACCGCTCTTATCGGACTGAGGCGGTTAGGATCAACCGATGCGGTCATCAGACACATCGTCGTGCATCCAGACAGCCGGGGTCATGGCCTTGGCCGTGATATGATCCGTAATGTCTGCAGGATGCTCTCCCTGACTGGTCTTACCGCGGAAACAGATCGCGAAGCCGTAGGGTTCTATCGAAAGATCGGGTTTAGG
Organism: uncultured Fibrobacterota bacterium; assembly: GCA_963831235.1. Lineage (GTDB taxonomy): Bacteria > Fibrobacterota > OXYB2-FULL-49-7 > OXYB2-FULL-49-7 > JAEUSG01 > CAWHPS01. Next base: position 40,838 of record CAWHPS010000052.1, on the reverse strand, counting down.
ATCAGAAGTCTGGGAGAGAAGTACCCTGGTGTGGAAAGATTCGACTGTAGACTCACAATAGGGGACAAAGACGGCTTCCCGAAGGAACATAAACATGGCTGATCTCATTGTAATTGGTGGAGCACCCGGCACAGGCAAATCGACACCAGCCGGACATCTCCGCGAGCATTTTCATTCGCCATGGGAGGATAATAAATGGCCAGATACAAAATAATAGCCTGCCATGTTCTCTGGCGGGAGTTGTGTTACTTCGCGTCCATGTCCAAGAATGTTTTTGACTTCCAATTCCTTAAACACGGTCTCCACGGTACTCCCGACCTGTTGCGAAGAGAGTTGCAGGCGGCCATAGATGCCGCAGACAACGACAACTTCTCTGCGTTGCTCATCGGCTACGGTCTGTGCAGCAACGGGATTGCGGGCATTGTCGCCCATAAGACAAGATTGGTTGTGGTAAGAGGACACGACTGCATGACCCATCTGCTTGGCTCAAAGGAAGGCTATCAGTGTTACTTTGATGCGCATCCGGGAACATATTGGTATTCGCCCGGATGGATCGGCAACGGTGGGATGCCCGGACAAGAGAGATATGAAACAACCTATAAAGAATACCTTGAGAAATACGGTGAAGACAACGCCCAGTATCTTATGGAAATGGAGCAGGGTTGGTTCAAAGATTACCGCAATGCGGCGTATGTGGATTTGGGGTTTTGTGATAATGAACAGTACAAGCATTATACCAAAACTTGCGCTGAATGGCTCAAATGGAATTATGACGAACTCCAAGGAGATCCCAGGCTTCTCAAAAACCTCATGGATGGCAGTTGGGGATCTGACGATTTCCTTGTTGTGGAACCGGGACAAAGGATTGCCGCCTCTTTCGATGAACAAATTATCAAGGCAGAAAGAACAGAATGATTTTTTGAGTAAACCGCTAACAGATGCGGGAAGAAGAAATAAATGAATTTGAGAAACAGTTTCCATATAAGGAAAAGCATATAACAGAAACACAGTTAAAATAAGAGGAGAGCAGCCGAATAAATTCCGAGGTATTTCTAAGGATTAACGGGATGTAGAACAAACGCTGGCCGGTTAGGCTTCGCGCCCTTTCAGCGTAAAGTTTGGCAAGGAGATAATAATGGACCAAATTGTGATACGAACACCTTTAAAAGAAGAAGCGAATTCAGTCGCCAGGATGATCAGCCGGAGTATTAGGGGACTCTGTGCGGAAGTGTATGATGATCGGGAAATGAACGCTGTTTGTCTTGACTATGACGCGGTAGCATTACATTTTGGAGACAGTACCTTCACGCACTGGATTGCGGTATCTTCGGAAGTTGTGGTCGGATACTTGCAGTTCAAGCACGAAACCGGCCGGATTAGCGGGCTGTTTGTTGACCCGGACCATATTGGACAGGGCATTGGCGCAAGATTGATTAAACAGTGCGAAACGGTTGCACGAACAATCGGTCTGGACAGAATTCACCTCGGCGCTTCTCAAAATGCGGTCGGCTTTTATCGTCGTCAAGGGTTTGTCGTGACAGCTCCTCATAAGCATTCGGATATCCAAAGTGTCCAAGTGACAAATGTCCCGATGGCAAAGCCGTTGTCCAAAACAGGTCTTTTCCTTGACCGGAAGGATATTTATGCTCTTCTTGGGGCATTACCTCGGTATAATAAATTGCATGTTGAGGTTCTGGAATCAATGGATTGTGGCACCTATGTGCAGGAACACATCCGATATACCGTTGAGACGGATGATTATGCCACAGCGTTCGTTCTTGTTCCAAAACAGCATGCCTGCCCGGCACCGGCTGTGTTTTGTCATCACCAGCATACGGAGGAACGAATCGGAAGCTATGAGATCATTGGTGTCCAGGGTAATCCAAACCTGGCATACGCAAAAGAACTTGCCATGCGAGGGTATATTGCATTCGCTCCAGACGCCATCACTTTCGGTGATCGTCGTTTTGCTGAGGACCCGGTCGGATACGCCTATTGGGAACTTGTAACGCGTCTTGTTAAAGGCAATACCTTGCTGGCAAAGGTGCTCCATGATATATTTGTGGGGCTCGATTACCTTGAATCAAGAGATGAAGTGGATGGTCAACGGATAGGGATGATCGGACATTCCTATGGCGGGCGTGCCACAATATGGACAGCCGCTCTGGATCATCGCATTAAAGCCGCCGTGTGCAACTGCGGTTGCATAGCATACAAACATTCATTGACAAAAGAAGCAGGGGTTCAGATGGAGTTTGTAGTGCAAGGAATAGCGGAGAGACTGGATATCGAGGACATGGTACGCCTTATTGCGCCCAATAAGATTCTTCTTTCCGGCACTACGGAAGACAAGTGGTGTCGTGGATTGCAGGATATTTTTGCAGCTTCACAAGGAACTTTTACAAAAGGGTCCATAGAATTGAATATGTCTCCGGGCGGTCATGAGTTTTCACCGGAGAAGAGGGATTATGCCTATGGATTCCTTGACAAACACTTGAAACAGAAATAAGAAATGCCCGGCAATCGCATGCAATGTATGTCGAAAACGAGGTAGCTGATGCCCCCTATGATAGGTAACGTAACAATCCGCCCTTAAGGCACATTAAAATGATACTACAATCCGCATACTTAAATGAATACTTGAAAATGACACCAATCATCGATTGGAACACTTCAAATATCCTAAATACAACAGAAACGGTTACACGAGAACAAACTACCGATATTGACAAGGCAAGGTCGCTATTCGAATGGGTACGCGATCGAATTCCACACTCGAAGGACATCAATTCTGATCTGGTTACATGCAAAGCAAGTGAAGTTCTTGAATCCAAAACAGGTATCTGTTATGCCAAGAGCCATTTGCTGGCTGCTATGTGTCGATGCGTAGGAGTGCCCGCAGGATTCTGCTATCAGGTATATCGTCGTCCATCACCGGAATGCGGAACGGCAATACACGGATTTAACGCCATATATCTCAAATCGCTTCAGAAATGGATAAGAGTTGATGCAAGAGGGAATACCGGAGATATCAATGCTCAGTTTGGGATTGATCGCGAACAACTGGCTTTCCCTGTGAATCCTGTTAAGGGTGAATTGTTTATTTACAATATGGTATTCACAGACCCGGTGCGTCAGGTGATAGACGTTCTTTCCCGATTTAATAATCGGACGGAGATGTGGCCTCATTTACCGCCGATAATACCTGATGAACTTCTTTGCACGGAAGATCGCGCACTGAACAACACGCTTAAAAAGCCCTAAGGGTCAATTAACTGAAAGAACAGTGTTTGATAGCACCTAAAAATCAAAGGCTCTAGCGTGAAAAGACAAGTAAAGTTATAAAGGTAGAACTAAGCACCAAAGGAAAAATATTATGAAAAAAGCCATAGCTTACGATTCTTATCAGGAGATTGCAGATTTTTATGCGGAAAAAGTTCCAACCAAAGATTATAATGCATATTATGATCGACCAGCTATATTGTCTCTACTTGATGAGGTAGCAGGAAAATCCATCCTGGACGCCGGATGTGGCACTGGAATTTATACAGAGATATTGCTCAATCGATCTGCAATCGTGACAGGCATTGATGTAAGTGATAGGATGTTGCATCATGCAATGCAGCGTAATGGTGTTAAGGCTCGATTCATTCTTGCCAACATGGAGGAACCTCTTACCTCTTTGGTTGATGATGAATTCGATGGTATCCTAAGCGCTTTAGCTATCTCCTATGTAAAGGACCTCAATCGCTTATTTAATGATTTCGCTCGTATATTAAAACCAAATGGTTGGTTTATATTCTCTACAGAGCATCCATTTCATTCGCATGGATATTTCAAAATTTCCAATTATTTTGAAAATCAACCCGTTTCTTGTGTTTGGCATGGATTTGATAAAAAAATAAACATGTGTAGTTATTACCATAGTCTTGGATATATTTGTGAGGCGCTTTCATCAAATGGGTTTTCAATAAATCGATTATTAGAAGCAAAACCTACAAAAGAATTCCAAGAGCAAGACCCTGAAGGATATGAAAAGCGAATGAAATTTCCTGCTTTTATTCATTTCAAAGCAAGAAAGACAGATTGACATAACAAGATAGACCAGCACCAAAAAGCAGGAAATTCAATGTCGCATTGTGGGAATAATAAAAATTGGCAAACGTCGAAAGGCTGAAAAAAAAATAGGAGAAGCATCGAGCCAAGGTAGTAAAAATGACAATTAGGAGGAAATGAAAAATGGGCAAGCCGATTGATTATAATGGTTTCGCAACAACATACGCAAATACAAGATGGGCGGTTCAATGGATACGTGAACCATTGCAAAATGAGATTCAAAAACTGATTCCGTTTTCAAATATTTTGGAAATCGGATGCGGAACTGGAAATTATTCTTGCTATCTTGCAGGGGCTTTTCCGAATTTTAATTATTATGGATTTGATTTGTCGGAAGATATGCTATCCTGTGCAATAGGTCAAAAAAGTATTGTCAAATTTTCAATTGGAAATGCGGAAAAGCAATTCCCATACAATTCCAACTATTTCGCGATGGAATTTATGGTTGACGTAATTCACCACATTCAGAATATTGATTGCCTGTTTAGCGAATGCAGCCGGACTCTCGCCCTGAATGGCAAATTAGTAATTGTTACCGATTCTGAAGAAAATATCAGCAGGAGGAGCTTGACAAATTATTTTCCAGAAACAGCTGACATTGAAAAGGAGCGATATCCTTCTATTGACAGGCTGATTTTACAAGCTAAAAATGCCGGCATTTCTTTGATTTCTAAAACCATTGTTGAAGGCCAAATCGAAATAACGGATGATTTTTTTGATAAAATTATGAAAAAATGTTCTTCTTCATTAAGGCTTATTACTGAGGAACAATTTCAGAATGGGTTGACACGTTTAAAAGATGCACAGCAAAAAAAGGAAAAGTGGATTTCGAGCTATTCTATTCTAAAATATCAAAAGGAATAAAGAGACACACCTTCGTATGTTCTGCGCTCCGATGAAAACAGGTGCAAGTAAATGCGCAGCATCAAGAAACGAAGTGGGGTGCAGAAAGCGATGAGGAAAAGTTCAGACACCACGGGAAGCTGAAGATGGAGAAAAATGTATATCATCACTTTGTGCAAGTAGCTTTGTATGCAACTTTGTTTCGATTACATTCAATAGATATTAACGGAATAGTAAGAGAAAAGTATACAAAAAGATATTACGGCGCCGGAAAGAAAGATATGAAAATACTATTTACTCTTTTGGTGTGAGTTAAAGATGAATACTGATATTGAAGCCGGTTTTGACGCCCTGTTGCATCATCGGAAAGATCCAACATGCCTTCGTATCGCGGTTGCGGGCGGCACAGGGTCAGGGAAGTCCACGGTATGCAATCTGATACGCAACGAGCTGCATCCCTGCCCTGTGACACTGGTTGAACTCGATAGGTTTTTCAAACCAGTCGATCAATTGCCGAAATACTACTCCTCTTATCACAAGAACTACCAGCCTGACTTCAATACCCCTGACTCGCTTATGGTAGAACAAATGGTTGCATACTGTCGCGACCTGGTTGTGACGGGTATTGTCATCATTGACGGCCACCTGGCGCTATACTACCCGGCAATACGCGAACTGATGGATATCAAGTGTTTTATCGCCGTTGATTTATCGGAAATGCTTGAACGCCGAACCATGCGTAATCTGTCAGCGGGGTATGGAGGTGACCGTGAGAACATCCTTGCCTACAATCGCGAATGCGTTATACCACGTCACGAGGAGTTCATCCAGCCGACCCAGGCATTCGCCGACCTTGTTATTCGAAACAATAAGTCGGAATCTTTGGAGCGGGACGCACTCATCAGTGCCCTGTGCAGAAAGATTCGCTCACAACAAACGGCACTATAATTGATGTAATAACGAAAAGAACAAAATCCATAAAAGATCAATTAAGAAAATTATGAAATAAAGTTGCCGCCAAAATGCGGGCCGTCCAAAGTCAGAGGCGCCAAGATCAATGAACTGAAAGGACAACGTTTAATTAAGCCGAAGAAAAGAATTAAAAAGGAGAGAAAATGGGCATAGAGATACGACGTGCAAAATATGATGAAGCAAAAAAGGTTAAGGAATTCGACGTATTTATTGGCGACAGAAGAATAGATAATTGGCGTGGCGAATTATTTGTTGCGCTAATTGATGGTGAATTAGCAGGCTTTATCTACTACAATTCAAATCAATTCTACAATCGACCTTTTATATCTGCAGTCTGCACAAAGGAAAAATATCGTAGAAGCGGAGTTGCAACGGCTTTAATAATGAAAGTTTTAGCACAATATGAGGGCATAGACGTATGGTTGTCAACTGAAGAATACAATAAGGAGGCCGCCGCTTTATTTATAAAACTCGGTTTTATCCGGGCCGGCGATTTAGCCTACTTAAATCGAGATAGCTCAAGAGAGGTATTTTATGTAAAACAAGGTGTTCTGTAGCAGATATGGAAGGTAAAAACAAAATCGTTAAGGCTTCTTCAATGTTTAACAACGACGCATCAATAAAATCTTATTACGCAGCAAGAGCACAGGAATATGATCGTGTTTACGAAAAACCTGAACGTCAATCCGACATTCAGCGCCTGAAGAATTGGTTGCCGCCATTTTTCACAGGCCGCCGGTTGATCGAGATCGCCTGTGGTACAGGCTTTTGGACGCAGTTTATTGCGCCTGTTGCATCCGAGGTTGTCGCACTCGATGCATCACCGGAAACAATGGCTATTGCCAGGCATCGTGTAACAGAAGGAAAGATTTCATTCATGGTGGGTGATGCCTATTGTCTTCCGAAAGATATTGGCACATTCAATGCGGCATTTGCCGGTTTCTGGTTATCACATGTTCCAAAGAATCGGCAGCAAGAGTTTTTCGTTGGTTTGGGCAAAATACTTGAACCCGGCGCGATTGTTTTATTGCTGGATAACCTTTACGTAGAGGGAAGCAATCACCCTATATCTGAATGTGACGAAGATGGAAATACGTATCAGATGAGAAAATTAGATGACGGATCGTCGCACCGCGTGTTAAAGAATTTCCCGACAGAAGCCGAACTACTGGCTCTAATTGATGGCTTAGGTGTGGAGGTTTCATATACAAAACTGGATTATTATTGGACAATAAAATATGCAGCAACCAAGTTCTAACAACGCGTTGCAGCAGACGCGTTCAATATTTTAACTTTAGTACTCGGTAAACAGCTGAATGCGTAACCGTTGGGTTGGAAAGATGATGATCGAGATGCGACCGATTCAGGAACAAGATCACGCTGGCATTCTGGCGTTGACGGAAGCGCTGTCAAAATGGTTCGATTCAGATGCGCGAAGCCGGGCCATTCCTGCGGATCTGTTGCATCAACAGGGCTTCGTTGCTTTGTCAGAGGGCGACATTGTTGGTTTCATAACCCTTTTCTTTGCCGAGGGCAGACTTAACATCGGTTGGCTTGGCGTAAGACCAGACCGTCAAAAGAATGGGATCGGTACCAGACTCCTTGCGTGTGCCGAGGAATTCGGAAGACAACACGGATTGACTGACATCGCAACGTACACGATGGGCGACGGCGTGGACTATGAACCGTACAAAAGAACCAGGACATTTTACTTTAAACACGGCTTCACGATCTTCCAGAGGAGCAGGACGGACAACCCCAGTTGCCCGGAAGAGATCAAGATCAAGAAAAAAATGGATCAACTGCAATTGCAGTGGGTCTCACTCTATGAAATGGATTTGAAACTCAATCAAATCAGTGATTTCCCAGATTTCCGCATTTGCGGAGTATTTTAAGACGAAAATATTGCCAATCATGAAACCCATAAGCATTTTTCTTGATTGTCTTGACAACATTGTTGAACCCTTCACTCAGGCCGTTGGTACACCGGAGCTTGAAGAAATTCAGAATGCCAAATCGTCGACGGTCGAGCATCTTGATGTAATCGAGGATTTCTTTAATACCGCTTTCCCGAGCACGGTGTTTCCACTCACTCAGTTCGGCGCGTGCTTGCCGGGGATTCATCCGGCGGAAAACAACCCGCAAATCCTCCTTGAGGATATACGCAGTGTTCAATGTTTCGTTTGCGGGCAAGCGGAGCAGGTCTTTGAGCCGGACACGTTGCGACTGCTTCAAATCTTCCCTTGGGCGCAAAAGCAAATAGCGGGAACCTTTCAAAAGGCGTCTCCCCTCTGGTGGAAGTTCGCTTTGGAGCCGTCGACGAATATTGTCGATAGCCAAGCTCAGAGGCTTGATAACATGAAAATGATCGTAGACGATTTTGACGCGCGGACAACGAGCCCGGATTTCTGCTTCATAGGGGTCGTGCATGTCAATGACCACGCATCGAAGTCGGCGGCTTCGTTTTTGGCCAAACCAGCTGAAGAACTTTCGCAAGGTTGCTCGGTCGCGGTTTCGTCCCACCCAAATAACGCGGTGGCTTTCCAAATCGGTTACAATCGTCAGGTAGCGATGCCCTTTTTTCTCGGCCACTTCGTCGATACCCAGAATGGTAATTCCGTCCAAGTTCCGCTTTCTCAACAAACCAACGATATGGCGAATTTCAGCATCCTTGATTGTCCTCCAATCAGTTCCTGTCCAATCGGATACATCTTTCAATGTCGTACCACCTGTCAACTGAAACAGCCACCGCTCGTACCGACGAGTACATCGAGATTGGGGACGTGCTATTGGAAGAGAAACCCGACGAACTCCACATTGAGGACAGTCAATTCGATGTCGACAAACCCACAGCCAGACTTTATGCGGACCGATATTCAAATCTCGCAGACGAACCCATACATGATCGTAGTGATGTTGGAACGTCCGGCCACACCCATCGCACGTCCATTTGTGTTTCCTTGGTTCCAGCCAAATTTCAAGACTTTTCTTGTTGTGTCTTTTCCATGTAACTACACCATAACTTTGAAGTCCCAAGAACGAATTGATAATATTATCATTGGACATCCCTCTGTCTCCTGGTTAAAGATTGTCACCAACAACCTTATACCAGAACGGGGGATGTCTTTTCAACTTTTACTCACATCAATGATCCTTCGAATAGATTTTCATCTTACTATAGACGCAATACACATTTTGCTCTTGAACTGCAGTGAAAATATTCCTTGGAAAAAGCCCCCCTGCTTTTTTGGAGCAGGGGCTTTTTCCAAGGAATATCATAGAGATAAGTGAAATAATAGGCTTAAGAAGAATGCTACAACCCTTGACATCGCGCTTTTAGCATGGGTACCCACTGCAATTGCAGAAGAACCAAAAAAATAGCCCAACCAACTTCTGCCGGCGACATTGCCACCCACGCCGTGTCAGAGAAATGACGTTAGGTATAAAGTCAAAATCGTATTAAAACTAACAGGATTGTTCACATGGAAATAATCAATGGTAAAGGCATGGAAATATCAAGGCAATTTTTTCAAGAGTGGGGTTTGCCGTATTTGGAAAAAGAATTTCAAGACATTGCCGGACGGGTTGCAGCAGGCTTGTTCAGAGGTTCCCAGATATTTGGCGCGGATGATGCACTTTCACATGATCACGGATGGGGGCCTTGCTTCCATCTTATTCTTACGAACGAAGATCATAAGAATACCGGTGCTAGGCTGAAGACCGCAATCAACAAGGAAGCGCCGAGGGAATGGGCTGGTTTCAAATTCAGATATCCGGCCGAGTCTATTGAAATTGATTCGATAGATAACTTTTTTACTAAATTGATCTGTTTTGCTGACCCTCCCGGCGATCCCGAAGCATGGCTGATGAATTTTCAATTCAGATTTGGCAACCGGGAGAACGAACTATATCTCATTCGCCATGGTGAAGTATTCTACGATCCATTAGGTTCTTTTTCGTCCAGAAGAAAGCTGTTCCGGTTTTATCCAAAACCCGCTAAACTACGCCGTATCAACCAGGAACTCCTCCATGCTTGGCACTTTGGTCAGTACAATTTCGTGAACCGCCTATCCAAACGAAATGATCCGGTCGCTAATGCAATGGCCATCGGTCATTTTTCAGAGGCGGTGATGCGGTTATGCATGCTGCTCGACGATGATTTCACACCCTACTGGAAATGGCTGGCATTCGAGTTCCGGAAACATGCCGTGGCCGAGAATCTATACCCGATGCTAAAAGCCCTTGCCCAAGACTACGATATTCCTAACCAAGTGCGCATAGTTGGGGAAATCTGTGAATTCCTTCACAGTCTTCTCAGGGAACACGGTTTGGCCGCCTCTGACCTGAGTTTTCATCCCCATCAGCTTTTTTGTGATCTTAACAAGGGCCCATTATCGGAGTATGCCTGATGTCGCGTAAGCTTTCAAGAAGGCGCTTTATTATGGGCGGTGTTGCCGGTGTAGCTACAGTCAAGACGGCATTTTCCGGCATGGCTCTTACGAATAAGGAGAAAAATAAAATGGCACCTGATTTGTTGGAAAGTTTGAAAGAAGAGCGGGAAGCTTTAATGAAAAGGCTTTATGCATGGGCTGGTGAGATGCCCGAACGGGGCGACCTTCATTCGAAAGAGCTGTATCGGAGGGAATACAACGAATTCAGTGAAATCAAACTCACTTATACGGGTGAAAAAGGGGAAATCATCCCTGCGTACCTGCTCATTCCGCGTAATCCGATACGAAAACCGATTCCGGCAATTTATGCGGCGCACCAATGCGGATATTTTTGTGATATCGGCAAGGAACAGGTGGTTGGCAAGAGAGTCGATTTGCCCAACCAAGCCTACGGTTTTGAGCTTGCTCAAAGGGGTTTCGCCATACTCGCCCCGGACGCGAACAAGGTCGGAGAGCGGTTTGATCCCGAATTGAAGGAACAATGGAAACGGGCGAAGAACAGGGATGACCAGAATACATGTTGTTGCTCCAAGAAAGGGTTTTGGGGCAAGCCACGCTGGAAACCGGTATTTGATGTCATGCGGGGAATTGACCTTCTCAACGCAAGGGATGAATTAGATGCAGATCGATTAGGCATGATCGGTTTTTCCCTTGGGTCGGATACCACGTTATGGGCGATGCCCTTTGACCAAAGGATAAAGGTTGCGGCTGTTTGTCCGGGAGGGATCATAAAGGAGCAGGGCACTCAGGGCTGGGACCCATACGGGCTCCCGTATGAAGATTTATTGAAGATGATTGCACCGAGACCATTCTTTGAGGCTACAGGAACATCCGATCCGATTAATTACATTGACGAACCGTATAAAGCGAATGAACGTATTGATAAAAAGATGGAGAAAAAAAGACAAATTCATTCGAATATTTATAAATTATACCAGGCATTAGGCATGGAAGACGCGATAGGAATGGCGGAATTTGACGGGGGGCATGATTTTCCAAGGGAAATGCGTCTTAAATGCTACGAATGGTTTGAAAAATGGATGTTGTGACTTTAAATGTAAATGAACGCTGATTTAATTATATGCTGTAAGGAAATGGCTACGAGAAGGTTTATTTGAAACCAGAACGGCAGGATGGCATATGTGGCTGAAAAAGATTATATGAACCAGGAAATAAAATATCTGGCTGGAAACGAAAGAAGTGCGGCACTAATGGTTGGGCGTACATAACATGAATACGGAATACGAGATCACTCAAACCCTGAAGACGGCTGGTGCAGACCTTATTGGGTTTGCGGACATTACGACCTTGCCGACTCAAGTGCGGTTTGACTTGCCGAGGGCCGTGGCTTTTGCAATAGCCTTAGATACGAAGGTTGTGGCGGCGATCGAAGACGGACCAACAAAGGAATACTACGCCGAGTATGAACGGGTAAATGTTGTCCTCGGAGAACTGAGCGTCTCGGTTGCAACCCTCTTGCGGCGCCGAGGATTCAAGGCCCAGAGCTCTGCGGCAACCAACGAGGGAATTGATCCAGAGACGCATTCAACCCTTTTGCCCCACAAAACGATCGCCACGCTCGCGGGTCTTGGATGGATTGGCAAATGTGCACTTCTGGTCAATGAGGACTTCGGTTCAGCCATCAGGATTAATCGCGTTCTTACAGACGCACCACTGCCTAAGGGGACCCACATCACCGAATCCCGTTGTGGGGATTGCCGCGCTTGTGTTGATGCCTGTCCCGGGGGCGCGCCTACCGGAGGTGGCTGGCGGCCCGAGAAGCGCCGTGATGATTTCTTCGATGCCACGGCTTGTCGGCGTGCGGCAAGGGAGAAAGCTCAACTCAGGACTGGCATCTTGGACACGTTTTGTGGCATCTGCATTGCAGTCTGCCCGTTCACAAAGGCGTATATAAAGAGGAGTTCCAAGGAGAAGAAATCCGCCAGCCAAGTGCCGGAGGTAACGGATCGCTGACTTGCCGCTTCTCGGCATTGACTATAAATCAAAATACATGAAAAAGAATCTTCATATTCCAACCATCCGCGAGCTTATCCAAACACCGTATGTCCTGGAAATCTCAACCTCATTATATGGTGATTTCGTTGCATTTTCAGTTCGCACAACAGCCTGGAATGATAATCGATTCATAACAAGAGGTTACATTCACAATACAACTACTGGCGACACATGGGAGATTGAATCAGATATTTGGAACTTGTGTTGGCGAAACGATCATCAGCTGGCTTTTCTGAAAAATGCAGTATTTAACGGGAAAACACAATCTCAGGTTCATCTGTACGATGTAAATGTACGCGAGGCCAAACCGGTTACGGGACATGCGACTGGTATTCAGCGTTACTGGTTTATAAAAGGTCACCTTCTGTATATTGCCGAAAATCCAGTAAAGCAAAATTTGACAGATGATCCAATTATTCCATTTAAGTTCGTGGGAAATGAGAAGCGTAATCAGGAAATTTTCCTCCAAAGGTTGATCGATGAATTAGTTCCTGATGGGAAAATAGATATAACCATGATTTCAGGATCACTCGATAGTGGCTACACACAATTGATGGAAATCATTGTGAATCGTATCAACGTATATTGTACTTGTCGCAAGGGACCTGATTTTACAGATGTCGACGTATTCAGAATAGAGCTTCCGGGCGTTGATAATCAACAAGACTCCACGGCATCCACATCTGAACTGTCGTATAAATGGGAAAAACTACCTTTGCCGACAAATGCAGGATTGCTTGCTGTTTCTCCGGACGGAAATGAGTTTCTTATAAATTGGGATTCAGAAAATCCAAAAGGGTATTGTAATGAAGCACCCGCTATCTGGATCACCGATGCACCCTATGCCACACACCCTCTTCAGAGACTGGTGCCTGAAATCGACCGATATATTCTACAAGCGAGTTGGACAACCGGCGGTATTATCGTTCGATACCTGGAAGGAACACATGCACGATTGGCAATGATTATTAACGGTTCATTGTTACCGATAGACCTGGGCAAGTATTCGGCGCTGGCGTTTCATGCTGCCTCCAGCAGGATGATCGTTGTATATGCGGCTTCAACCGACGAGCAACCGCAACTGATGATTATCAATTTGAATAAAGAGACGACTATGCGACAGTTTGTCAAGATAACGCATCTGGCGGATTGTATTTCGTTTAACAAGGACGATGACGAGATAGTACAGCAATGGGCCTGGGGAAAACAAAAAACGATACGTTGGCAAAACGATGTTGGAGTTTCACTTGAAGGCGTTCTATATCTTCCTGACGATTTTGAAATGGGCAAGCGTTATCCGCTGTTGGTCATTGCACATGGTGGCCCTGGTATTGCAGAAATGGAGGTACGGCGTGGCTGGGAGGATTGCTGGGTGTATCCTGTATATCAAATCCTCAACCGTGGTGTGCTTATATTGAAACCGAATTACCGCGGCTCCGATGGATACGGGCGAAATTTCCATGAGGCGCATATCGCAAGCGGTGGCGCTAATGCAACCATGCTTGCTGATGTTGAATCGGGCGTGCATCATCTTATCGGAACCGGCATAGTTGATTCCGAGCGAGTGGGGCTTGCCGGCTATAGTGCAGGCGGTGGAATATCCGCTTACGCAGCAGTAAAGTCGAATTGTTTTTGTGCTATCAGTGTAGGGGCCGGAGCAAGTGACCAACTCATATATCTTGCTGAAAGCTGTTATCCTGGTTGGTCGAACAAGGTGTTGGGTGGTGAACCCTGGGAGGTACGAGATCGCTGGATTGCGGACTCTTCTGCTTGGCAGAGAGTATCAAAACGCACGCCGACTCTTATACAACATGGAGAGTCGGATACAATATGTCCCATTGGTTGTGCCAACGCCTTGTATATCACACTCTCGAGGCAAGGTGTTACTACGGTGTTCGCCAGATTTCCACAACATGGTCATGGAATATTTAATTATTGCCCAAGATCGGCATTCGCGGTAATGACGCAAAATCTAAAATGGTTTTCGCATTTTTTGCTGGATGATAAGCTTGACTGGGAGATGCCAGATAAACTTGATGAATAAGAGGAAAAACCAACGAATACATGCAGCGGTTGTCTTGGAACGGCGTCGCTGATGCGCCCTATGGAAAGTAACGTAACAACCCACCTTTAAGGCACATCAAAAATAATATGAACACTCATCACATACTTGCCAAGACTCCTGACAGGAAGATTACGATCCTTACGTGTTATGACTTTCCAACTGCTCGGGCGCTCGATACCAGTGAGGTTGACATCGTCTTTGTCGGAGACTCGGTCGGTACAAACATACTTGGATACCGTTCTGAACTAGAAGTTACGCTGGAAGACATGATCCACCACCTTAAAGCGGTTCGCAGGGGCATAACCCACAAAACGCTCATGGTCGATCTTCCCTATCAGACATACTCGACACCAGAAGTCGGCGTGCGTAACGCTCATATTATGAAAGCCAAAGGTGCCGATATCGTCAAGATAAAGGGTGGCAGGGAAGTTTCCTCAGTCGTCACGGCTATTGTTGCTGAAGGGATTGCCGTCATGGGACACTTGGGTTTTCAGCCACAGATTGCGGGTAGGTCAAAAAGGGCCGTAGTTGGAGCGTTGTCAGAAGACGCGGTGAGACTCTACGAAGACGCGGTCTATCTGGAGCATTCTGGCGTCTGCGGAATCGTGCTCGAGTGTGTTCCGGAAGAAGTTGCGAAAGTAGTTACTGAGCGACTTAAAGTACCTACCATCGGCATCGGATCTGGAAAGTATACCGACGGGCAAGTCCTTGTCATACCTGATGTGCTTGGCTGGTTCAACATGCCATATCGTTTTGTCCGAAGGTATGACCAATTCTTCGAACGTACAGTACAGGCGGCAAACTGCTATTGCGAAGAGGTTCGTACGGGTGAGTACCCGCAGCGTAACCACGGGTTCCGTATCAAGGCAGACCAGTTTCAAGCGTTTTCTGAGGTTATCAATAAGCTTCCGACGTTCAAACTCAACGCGATGACAGACTTCAGCGAAAGAAAGGGACAAAGAATTAAAAAGGAGAGAAAATGGGCATAGAGATAAGACGTGCAAAATATGATGAAGCAAAAAAGATTAAGGAATTCGACGTATTTATTGGAGATAGAAGAATAGATTATTGGCGTGGCGAATTATTTGTTGCGTTAATTGGTAGTGAATTAGCAGGCTTTATCTACTACAATTCAAATCAATTCTACAATCGACCTTTTATATCTGCAGTCTGCACAAAGGAAAAATATCGTAGAACCGGAATTGCTACGGCTTTAATAACTAGTTTCTGTTGTGGAAAGGCCATTTTTCCGAAATCCATTTCTTAAGCGAGAAAATCCCGCATATTATTTTCGCTTTCTTCTGGTTTCAATCATAAAAAGTTTACAATGTGGTATTACTTGCCTTTTTTAGACAGACCATCCTCACGCCATTTACAATATGCACATCCGATGGCTCGGCTGACTCACAACCGGCTTAACAAAACGAGATTGTGGCAAACCACCAAACAGCCAACACTGGCCGCAAAACTCTTAAAACCCTTTAAAAAGCATCTTTTCAATCCAAAAGCCCGTTTTAAGACGGAGATGCTTCCTTCACAACCCGCACGAAACTTTTGCATCTCCTTGAAATCTTCATCATGCTCTCTGGCAATCTCTTCCTTGTTCCGGTTGCCTTTCTTGCAAACGGAAAAGGTATCAATCTTCTTTTCCCATTCGTAGACATGCTCCATGCTCTTGTAATAATTCTTGTCGGCAGTAAAAGCGGAGGGGTACGAACCAAACTGCTTTTTGTGGTTCTCTAGGGCGATATCAGTCCGTGTATTATCATATTCGTGATGCTCCATGACATCAAAATAAGAGATAAATTTCTCGCCCGTCTGACCAATGGTCACCATGTGACCGAATTCAACCGGATGACCGGCTTTGCCACGCTTAATCAGTTCTGCATGTGGCTCAAAAATGCTGAACACTTTCTCACTATTCGGAACTGACTCGTTGTTGAATATTCGTCGGCGGGACTGATTAATCACTTTGGCTATAGCCGGAAGATATGATTCCAATTCATCCAGAAATGAATTGAATGGACTTACTTTGCGTCCATGCTTTACATATGACAGTGCCACTGCGTATGCATGTTCGACTCGTTCGATCAGAATTTTATAACGGTTGGTAATCTTTTGTTGTGTCCGCTTACCCAATCTGCTGCTGTGCGTCGAAATATAGGTATAGAGTTGCTTAATCTTCCGGTCATGGAAACGGTAATTCATGCGGCTCTCGGGGTATTCTTCATTACTATTTCCTATCAAACGAGAAATGACGCGGTAGCTGTCCCATAACAAATGAGAATCTGTAGGATAATGAATATTCGCTTCGTACAGGGTGCTGTCCAATCTAAATCTTTCACCTGATATCTTCTTGTTATCAACGCCTGCTTTATGCAGAACCAAATTGATGGCCTCCCAAGTCGAAGATTTTATGAACTTGTTAGCCCGACTCAAAAAAGTAAAATCCATCATCGGACCTAAACCAATCTTTACAAAATTACGAAGAAAAGCACTGTCAGAAACACGGATAATCAAATCACGAAAAGAATCCAATTCTATCCATCTTACGATAATCGTGCGGAGAATATTTTCAGAAGTAAAAACAAATCCCCTCCCTTTTCCCGTGCTGAACTTCTGGAGGTCGGCATGTACCAGATTCAGGATTTTAGGATTCTCCTCTAAAATCGAATCCATCCGTGTATATTTTTCCTGGTACTCGGTAATAACTTTTAGGCCTGAAACGGAATTGTTGAACATAAAACTTTGCTGGATATCTATCTTTTTTCTCAAGGTTGGACTCCGATATTGTTTTTGCTTGTATAGCGTATATAATATACATTATATTAACCCCCATGACAAACAATAAAACAAACAAAATTATCAAAGAGCGGACGAATCTTCTGTCTAAACTGGAAAAACTGCCTCAACTGCTGCACGGCACATGGGTAGAGCGGTATTCTATCTGTTCACGGCCAGACTGCAAGTGCCACCAAGGCAAGCGACATGGCCCTCGCCATTACCTGGTAATCAACGAAAAGGGCCGACAGAGGCAGAAATATATTTCCAATTCACAGGTGCAAACTGCGCTGACCGGGCTTTCCCAGTATCGGGAGTTACAGGAGATTGTAGATCGGATTACTCATCTGAATCTGGAATTAATGAAAGATTCTGAATGTGAAAGGCCGTGAGGAACGCAAACCCTTTTAGACGTTTCTGGAGTGAATGTTTAGAGCCACTTAATTCTACAGTTTAAAGGTGGCGTTTCGTAATCGACTGAACATAATGGAAGTTGACAGCCAATAGGAATCAGCTTTTATGCAAATCGTCAACAAAGAACCTTTCCGCAACAGAAACTAATTAATTAAACCAAAGGGTTTGTAATAGCTTCCTGCATCCAGTAAGCCTCTGTCATTGTTTTGTTCCGCCATTCCGACCACATAAGGATCTCCGGCTCCCGCGTTGATGGAAGCCGTGCAAAGCAGGTTTATTTCGGCATCTGTAAATGTGTTCATGTTGAAGAAATATACCAGCGGTCTGCCATTGCAGACTTTGACATAGTTTGAGTCCTTAAAGCAATCCACCCATGTTGACACATTACCACTGTTGATTTCTCGGTGAAAAAGAATAAAACAATATTTCATATCATTTTTATATCTGCTGCTTCTGATACAGTCCACAAATTAAGTCCGATTTAAAACTGCGAAGTAGTCTATATGGGCTCCTTTGGCATAAAATATTTGTTCGTCAACCTGTTTCTGTGCCTCTTCCTGTGTATATTTCAACCCTGTTACAAGCCTGAACTTAGCGGCGTTATCCGTTGCCAGGGCAAGATTGGAAGTATGAGAATACATCCTGTTAAGGTCGTTCATCTCATCGACAAACACTCGTTTTGATTGAACACTTGAATTTTCCGTGCTCATTATGTCCACTCTCATAATCTGAGGGTTTGAGGCCGTCCCATCAGTTTTGTTTATTTTAATTTTAATGTATCTTATTCCTCCGGGTAGAGGACCCCATAGAGTGACTTTCTGCCATTTGATTGCATACTTAATCGTATTGATCTGCGGCTGAAATAGTGTGTAAACGGTATTGTCGGAAGAGGTGTAAATGCCGATATCATTAGACGGATTGCGGGCTTCGGCATCATTAAATGCCGCATAAATTATTATAGAAGATGAATCATAATCAAGCCGATAAACAAATTCTTCCGGAGTATTTGTTGTTCTTGAAAGTCTGCTTGAATCATAGGTCACCTCAGCATAAAATGGTAGCAGGTGAGCATATTTTGGCGGAGTCAGGGTTATTTCATCACACAGTCCAGCCCATTCATCTCCGACCCAGACAGGGTAAACAAGAGCTCCCACCAAGGATCTTTCCTGTGCGGCTTCGAGTAGAGGCATCTGCAATACAATGATTAGCAGCATATAGATGATAATGCCAATCTTCAATTTTGCTGCGTAATCGACACATGGGTTTGACTTAATTCCTCTCATAATGCAATTCCTCCTGAGATTAAATTTGATTTGAAATCCAATACACACTTAATTAACCTGCTTCATTTCACGAATACCCTATGAGCCTGCCTGGAAGGCGGCATTCCACTGATACTCCCATATTAATACTTATTTCACAAACAATCCCCTGCGCTGAACAACCTGATTTCCCACTTTTAGTCTTACAATGTAAACCCCGGAAGAAACCTTCCTGCCGCTATTATCCTCACCATTCCACATAACGCTGTGGCTGCCGGATACTCCAGGCATTTTACGGACAATGTGACCGGCTGCATCGTATATGCTCAGTTCGATCCTGGCAGATGTTCTTGGAGCATTGTAGCGGATACATGTTGCAGGATTAAACGGACTGGGGTAAACAGAAAGGCTGAGTTGCTCATTTTGACCTTCTGCTTCCAATCCATTTGTACCCCCATTGTAGATTTCAAGCTCGCAAATCCTCGCGTAGTTGGGCTGAGCAGCCGAGCCTGTGGTCGCGTAAACACGCGTCTTTGTGGAAGTGACGGGTGAAAATTCTGTTGAACGATGCGCCAGTGTATTGCCGGTAACAACAGCCGCATTAACCCAGGATGTCCCGTACCAATACTGGATGGCGTAGTCTTTCAATTCATAGCCGGTGGTCGTGTACAATTCCACGCGATTGAAGCTGACTATTTTTGCTCCGAAATCAAGCTGGAGCCAGGCAGGGGTCTCGGTACTGGCCCAGGAATTAAAATCAGTGGTTGCGATCCCGTCATTCACATTATTGACATTATACTGAGACTCACCTTGTGTTGAAGAGGCTTTGGCTGTTGCCAGAATTGCCAAATTCGAATTATAAACAGGAGAAACACATATCAGACTACTGTCCAAGAACCCGAGCGAGGCGATACCGGCCACTACGAAGCATTCACCGGTTTGCGAATAACTCGACAGCACACCCGAATTGCTAACGCTGACAAGTTCCGGTGAACGGGAAACCCACACTGGAACAACCGTGCTATAGAGCGGCAGGTTTGCGCCGTCCGCATAGACGCCATAGAGCCTAATCTGACACGGAGCATTAAGCCCGATATTTACTGTATCATATTGCAAATTAATACCGGTTAATGGTTGCCGTGTAAGCGCCAATTGGATCGGTATGGTACTATGTGTTATTATAACTGGGATGCCTGTTTTAGGAAGATAACCGGGCGCTGAAATATTGACAGTATAATTGACATTGGAATCCGCATATACCTTCACTGTGCCAGAGCTGGTCACGCTGGAATCTTCCTTAATGCCTGAAAGAAGCAGTTCCACAGAAGCTGAGGTCGTCAGGTTTTGATGCGTGACGGAATCCTGGAGCGTAAATTCAAGGAACCCCCTGCCTTCGTTGGAAGTAAGGGCATTTCGATATAACAGGTTCAACCTGGCTTTTTGCTGTGCCGTGGGCATGATATCAGTATGCGCCGAGCCGTCGCCGAAAACCCTCCTCAAGGCGTCCAGATACCGGTAGCCAAGCTCCTGCGTGGGCAGCAGGAAATGGCCTTCCGCGAATTCATTCCAGTTGTCCAGGAACATCAGGGTTTGCCCCAGTGCTGTTTTAACCGGCATGAGGCGCTTTTGGGCCACCAGAAGGCTCTCATATTCCGTCGCTGATCTCCACATCCCGCCTGTGCCGTATGGGGCCTCCCAAGTGGACGGATCCCAATTAACAGACGGAGAACTGATATGCATCGGGGCGCTCTCTGGATTATAAGTGGTGCAATAGTTGTAGGTATATTCGAATCCTTGGTCACCGGTCCGGGTGCACCCAATCCCCGTCACACCCGCAAAACCGGCAGCCACGCATTGATCCCGCAGGTAATTCATTCCCGCCACATTGTCCCCTGTACCGTTTAGGCCGCCATAAAACTCGACAATCGGCTTATTATCAACAACTAAGTACCGGGGGTCCTTGAAATAGTGTTCGATAAGGAATGGGACGACATTGAGTTTCCAGTCATTCATGGACTTCATCGGCATGTTCGCGCATTCAATGATCAGTGAATAATTAATGTAACCGGCATACTTTGCGCGCCGGTAGCCTTGCAGCCCCGCGGCGCTGATGACCTGATCCTTTATCGGTCCCGCGCCAAACCCTGACTGCGGCCGGTACCAGCATGGGGAAATAAAATCAATGCCATGATCAACCATGAATTTTATCTCCCAATCGGCGACCTCGGTATTCCCCTCATCGTAAAATCCCAGAATGGGAATTCTGGACGGGCAGCTGGCAATCCAGTCCCACCCGGAATAGGCCGAACCTTCGCGCCATAAATTGCAACCCAGAGCACCGACGCGATAAGGTGGATGGAGCACGGGGACCGGCTCCGGAACATAATCCGCAGGGTATGATTGGAATGGATAGACCTGGATATCATCCAGCCACACAACATCCGTATTGGAGGCGGATGTTGTAAACTTGACCTTGTCAACGCTGCTTACCGAGGTATTTGCAAAAGAGACCCCGGATGCCTTTTTAATGTCGTTGATATAGATGTCCGCCGTATGCGCGCTTAAATCCACTGTAACTCTTACAAAATACCATACACTGGCCGCATAACCGTTCCACACCGAAACCCTGCTTCCGCCGGAGTTCTCGCAGCACAGATTGCCGTTGTCTGTCACGATTTTAGCCGCTGCCAGCAATCCATTGCCTATTTCCGCCATAAAACCGTCTTTTTTGACGGGCTGCATGAATTTATATTCAAACTCAACCTTGCCGGTTTGTGAAGCAAAAGCCTTTGCCATTGACACGCTGTTGGAACCGCTTGCATCGTCCATTCTGACGCTGTAAAAGTCAGGCGGCGGGGCGGCCTCTTCATTTTTGACTACACGGACAGTTCCCCCGCTGCTGTCCACGGACCAGTCTTCCGGCACATTTCCCTGGCCTCCGGATATAAACATTTCGTTGACAATAAACTTCTTGTAAACATGCACGCATCGCTGATGCAGTATCACGTTTCCCGCGGCGCCTGAAGACATATAAAAATAGTCTATGCCCCGCACATTATTCCGGAAATCAACATTTGACGCCCTCAATACGCCATTGACGTAAATGTCAGCTTTCTTTGATGAAATATCAGCCGCAACCTTTACGCCCACCTCCGCATTCGCGCTGTATGTCTGAAGCGTTATGGCCGCGCCGCTCGAATTCTCGTAGCAGAGGTTCCCGTTGCTCGTAAGTATTTTGACAGCGGGCGAATTCCCTCGCCGAAGCTGCCATGTCAATCCATCCGCCTTGGTATTCACATTGAACCTGAACTCCAGTACTACCGTTCCGGAGGTTTGGCAGGCCATCCATTTTCCCATCGTGAGTCCGCTGGTTACCCAGAAATCAAAAGAGTTATGACCGTATCTTTGAGCATCATAATAGTTTCCTCCCCCGCTTTTATCCACTTCCCACCCGGAAATTATTCTAATACCTGTGCAATAGGGATGAAGACAGCAGAAGTTTTCTTCCACTAAATACGCGGCGCCATCACCCTGCGCTTCAGGGCAAACAATAAGGCACAAGACCCAAAAGCATACACCTGCCAGCAACGTAATAACCCTGAACATTTTTCTTTCCTCTTTAAAGTTTCATTATTTTATATATTCCATAATATTTGTGAGTATCTTCCCACTGCTTGTGGCTAATCTCCCTGTGTAAACCCCTGACGGCACCGCCTCACCTTGTAAATTCTGTCCATGCCATGCAAGCATACCCTGTCTGCCCCTGATGCCGGCCTGAAGGACTGCAGTATATACCAATTGTCCCTGCATGTTGAAAATCCGATACGTAGCCTTTGTATTGGGCGGAAGAGCATAATAAATTGTTACGGCGGAGTTGAAGGGGTTGGGCGCGGCTTTTATTTCCATGCCTGGAATGGTTGGGAAATTCATGGAGACAGCCGTGCCTTCCGCCTTTTTTATGCGTATGGCATCGATAAAGTCAGTCAGGTCAGTCGATGATTTCCCTGTAAAAGAAATAAGATGTTCACCGGTTGAAGCCATGAAAATACTGGTGGAACATTTTACAAAAAATCCGGAGAGAGGAGCAAATGTGCCTATTTTATTGTTGTCAAAGGAGACATCAAATGACTGGATTTCAATATTATCACGCACAGCTCTCCTTGATGCCTGAAAAAATATAATATAAGAACCCTGTTCAAAAGCGACTGTTTGTGAAACCGTACAGGTACCCTGCAAATAGGCGGTTTGGCTGCCTTGAGGCGCATTTTTTGCCCCAAAGGCCGAACCGTTTTGCTGAATACCGGCACTCGTGAATGTCCAACCGGCGCCTGACGGATTGCCTTGAATCCCATTGATGACCGGTGATTCAAACCCCGGATTAGCGAGAGTGACATCCGTGGTTGAATCCACATAAGAATCCCCATAATAATGTACCCAAGTACTGTATCCTGACATGAAATCATTTCCAGCTGATGAATAGTCAACCAGCACGATAGCGCCGTTGGGGGAGGGCGCCTGGAATTCCATCCAAATCCCCGTGGGCGGTGTAGCCTCTGTAAGGGAAACATACCCGGCCGAATCCGTTATAATTGAATCCTGCATATTGTTGGTGAACCTTGTATCGCGGGCAAGAACAAGCGGCCCGCGCAAGATGGCGCTATATGCCGTTGAATAATCAATGATACGCCTGCCGCGCATGTCCAGCACAAGTACGATTTGATCGCCGGATGATGACCATGTGCGGTTTATTTCCTGATAGGTTCCTGGTATAACGGCAATATTGGCTCCACCGTTAATGGTCAGGGAGGTATGTGAAACATCGCTCCATTCGGGGATTCGCAGGCTGACAGTGAAGTTCGCTGTTGTGGTTGGTTTGACATTGATGATAATGGTATCGGATTTCGGATATTCAGTAACCTGAGTAATAAGGACATTGTTTCCTGATACCGGAACAGTTGCAGTGCCGGCGCAATAAAGGTTTAGCACCGGCCCGGATGATTTGGACATCACCGCAACCTCCGGAATCTGTGCCATTCCCATTGGGCCGTTGGCGAGACAGCAGGAAAGGTTCAGATGTTGTATATAGGAACGTGCCCGATTACCGTTTAATTTTGAAAAATATGAATTCCAACTGCCGTCAGGAAGATAAGCGCCGAGTAAGTCATTATAAAAAGTTTTCTCAATCTGGTCAGCGTATTTTGGATCACCGGTCAGGCGAAGGAGTTGATATGCATACTTAATCCCCCACGTTACACCAGTACAAAGGCATCCACATGCCAGTCCTTCTTTTGTTGCCTGGCCATAATATGTATTTTCCCACATTTCGCCCGACCCTGCAGTTCCGGTAATGACAAGTTCATGATCCACGACACCCTGCCAAAAATTCAAGCAAGCCTGTATGTAGTCAGGATTGTCCGTCACCCGGTATAATTCAACCAATCCTTCAAAGACTGACGTCATTTCATAAGCCTTTCCGTTTGCTAACTGCGCCGGCTTGTCTCCTCTTATGGCGCCTGAAATAAGATTATTACCTGAAGTACATCCGATGCTTGCGATGTAATTTGCAAAGTCAAGGTATCTTTGGTAGCCTGTAACATTGTACAATTGGACAATCGGTTCAAGAATTGAGCAGGAAGCAAGGCCAGCTTGGCAACCTGTATAGGTGATATCCCTTTTGGGGGATGTCCCAACCTGAGTAAGCAGATAATCCACCTCTTTAACCATTGCCTGTAAAATGCTGTCGCTGCGTGTCAGATCATAATATCGCAGAAGTCCGAGCAGGACATATTTCCTACCCCAGACATCCCAACCGTTAAGCTGGTATGGCGTCGCATAAGTGCCGATATAACCATCCGTTGTCTGTGTGGATAAAAGGTCAGCTACCGTGGAATCCATTTTCGCCTTTATGGACGGGGACTGGTTATAACGGTATGCCTCGTGCAATGATCTGAAACACTTGCCCCAAAACTCACATTTCCAGTCTGCAGGTGTGGATTCCGGGCGGGTCCGGAAAGGTTCAACGAGCATGGGGTAGTTTTGTGAGGCAATCTGGTTGGCTATTACCAGATCAATTCGGCTGGCTATATGGCCGCTAAGGTGTATGCTCCCCGCAGGCAGCGGAGATAAAACATCAGTAGCCGAGTCCGCAGCGGAAAAGATTAAGCAGATGGCAAACAGGATAAAAATGAGGATTAGGTTTTTCATAACGAATTTTCTCCAAATACTGTGCGCTCTCAGTTTTGCAGCGCAGCAAGAAAATGAAAGAGTTTTGCTTCCTGGCATGGGAATAATCCTTTCATAGTTAAAGCTAAACATTTTTCCTCTTATTTTATTAAATTATGTATAAAACAAATATATATTTTATTTGCTGATATCACCATGCATTTCAATAGGACAATTTGACAAAAATTATGGACAAAATGATATGACAAGGAATGGTTACAACACTTACTCTTTTGGGTATAACCAGCCTGCGGCTCTCGGAGTCCATGTTCTGGAATGCGGATACATTTATAAATACCGGAACCTGCCTCGGACAATGGTAAACCAACGGATTTTCGAATATTATGGTTTGGTTTATATAGTGCAAGGAGAAGGGGCTTTTGAAAGCCACTCTTTTCCGAGGAAAGATGTAAGGGCTGGGAACGTCTTCATTCTTTTTCCCGGAGAATGGCACTATTACCGGCCGCTCAGGGAAGAAAACTGGAAGGAATACTGGATAACCTTCACAGGCGATACCATTCACAGTTTAATGCAGCAGAAATTGCTGAATCCCGAGGAACCGCTGTTTTTTGCAGGCAAAGATGAATCACTTATCGGATTATTTAAAGAATGTTTTACTCTTGCAAGACAGGGGACAGGAAACAACCCGGGCAAAGCAGGCGTCTGTATGCTGCAAATATTAAACCAGGTTATATCCAGCCGTACTGAAGGCGCAGCCTTGCCAATCGACCCGATTTTTAAAGATATATTGTACCGGATCAGGGCTAATCCCGCTGCCAGATGGGACCTTAAGAGTCTGGCAAAGGAGCAAGGCGTCAGTTATTCACAGTTGCGCAAGAATTTTTACCGGATAACCGGAATTCCGCCCGCCAGGTATATCAACCGTGAACGTATATGGCACGCATGCGATCTTCTGATCAAAGGAAAATCGCTAAAAGATGCTTGCTGGGAAATCGGCATGAAAGACCAATCCTATTTCAGCAGGCTCTTTAAAAAAATGATGGGCGAAACACCTCTGCAGTATGCGCGAGCGCATTTAATTTCTTGATTATTAATATGTATTAGGGCTGTCCTTATTTTACAAACAACCCCCTGCGCTGAACAACCTGGTTTCCCGCTTTAAGTCTTACAATGTAAACCCCTGATGACGCCTTTTTGCCGCTATTGTCTTCACCATTCCACATAACGCTGCCACTACCGGATGCCGCAGGCAAACTGCGGACAAAGCGACCGGCTGCATCGTATATGCTCAGTTCGATCCTTTCTAATGTTCTTGGGATATTGTACCGAATTTGTGTTGTTGGATTAAATGGACTGGGGTAAACAGAAAGGCTGATCGGCTCATTTTTAACACCATCTTCTTCCAACCTAACCCCTCCATCAGTGTTGTAAACTTCCAACTCACAAATCCGAGCGTAACCGAACTGGGCAGCCGAGCCGGTGGTTGCATAAACACGCATCCTGCTACAGGTGACTGGTGAAAATTCAGTTGTGCGGTGCGCCATTGTATTGCCGGTAACAACAGCCACATCAACCCAGGATGTCCCGTCCCAGTACTGGATAGAATAATCTTTCAATTCATAATCGGTGGTTGTATACAGTTCCACTTTATTAAAGGTGACTGTTGCTGGAAAATCAAGCTGCAACCAGGCAGGAGTCGAGGTGCTTGCCCAGGAATAAAAATCCGTGGTCGCTATCCCGTCATTCACATTATTGACATTATACTGAGACCCGTTTTGAGTTGAAGAGGCTGTGGCTGATGCCATAAGCGCGAAGTTAGTACTTGCAGGGACAACACGGACCAGACTGCTGTCCGAATACCCAAGCGAGGCGACACTCACCACCACAAAACAATCTCCAACTTGCGTATTACACAACAACAAACCAGAACTATTTACGCTAAACAGATCAGGGGATATGGATATCCAATTTGGCACAACAGTGTTATCCGCATGCATCCGTGTTCCATCTGCATAGATACAATACAGACCAAGTTGGGCTTGACTGTTAAAGGTCATCAGCACGGTATCATCGGGCTGCTCAATACGAATGATGGCCTGTCGGGTGCATTGAATCACGAGAGATGTATCATTGGCGGACAAAACTACCGGGATGCTTGACTTGGGCAGATAACCGGCTGCGGAAACATTGATTGTACAGTTGCCAACAGAATCCCTGTACAGATTAAAAGTACCAGTGCTTCCCCGGCTGCTGTCAACAACCACTCCTGATCGCAAAAGCTTGACAGAAGCAGTAGTTGTCACCTTTTGCCGTGTCACTGAATCTATCAAAGTGACCGAAACTTCACCATCAGGCGTGACAACCGGAAACATCGAAATGCGGAACTTGGCGCACCCATATGGAATTAGTGAAATGGTTTCAATATCACCTCTTGGAACAAACGAGGCGGGCATATTGTAACCATCCCAGTTATACCTGCAAGCCTTGGCTTTCAGAGTTATCGGGGCGTCAAACGGCCAGGCGCTCCAGACGGACGGCATGGGCCGGTGTTCAACGGTGATAGCCAACGAGGAAGACAACGCATATTGCCAATCCACACCGTCACCCGGTCTATTATTGATCGAATCCGCCTCGGGAATGCCGAGGGCGAAAAGCAACGGCCCATAGTAAACGCTTGCGTATGGTGCGCCGTTAGTCTGAAAGCCCCTTTTAATCCGCACGGTCATGGGAAACCGCAGTTCCACTTTGTCATTGGCGCTCCAGGTACGCTGGACTTTAATAAATCCCTTGTCATTGATGGATGCGAAAAGCGGCTGGCCATTGACTGAAACCGCGGGTTCTGTACACCATCCTGGAACACGGAAATATAGAGGAAATGAGGCACTTGACTGCGGATTCACTGAAACTACAATTGTGTCGCGAAAAGGATAGTTTGTGTTGCATGTCAAAGTGACTGGAACATGGTCTCCTGCCAAAGCCTTGACCTGACACGGGCCATAAAGATAGGCGGCCAGACCGTTATCATAAGTCGCCATCCAGGAATGGATAATGTAATTGGGAAGAATTCGATTGAGGTTGCCGGTGCAACATTCCGGGGCATAGGATTTTGCATATCTATCATAACCTTCCCCACCTGTACCTTCAATATAGCTCCCGGGTGCATACCTACGATTCGGTCCCTGGAAATAGACATGTAACCGGCAGTCACGGCTAAGACACTGTGGAAACGCGTTAAAAAAGGCCCGTTCCACCCGATCCCCATAGAGACGGTCACCGTCGAATCTCATCAGGTAAGTATGCGACCAGATATAATCGGAAATATCGCACGTCTCGGTTCTGATATTAGCGCCGATCCCATGCAAAAATTCGTCTGACGAATTGACCCCATGAGGCTGCATGTGATTATCTTCGAGCCATTGGTAGTTTTTCTTTGTGGCGGCCAGGTATATTGTATCACCTTTCCAGGGATAAAAAAGAAGGGGTAGTTTTGCCCCTTCATTCCAGCTCACGCCGTGGGTCCCCTGTTTTCCATTCAAGGCCCACTCTTGGGAGATGGACAAAAGATCTGTTGTATTAATGCTGTCGTATAGGTATTTTTCACCTCCGAAAGAGTAAGCTTCAAGCATGGTTTCCCAGTTGCAGGCTGGGCGGCCTTCAAAATCTGTCAACGTAATTCTGGCTCCCCATCCGTGATACGCCTTGCCAATGGATGTCAGAATCCGATTGTCCCCGCTTCCTTCATAATAGGCAAGCATGCCGCCGCGTCCTAATACGGCATGCCCCCACGCGTTAAATCCCACCCAGTTGGAAGGACAGCCTGAACATAGTGTCGTCAGGAGATCAGAATCGGTCCAATACATGAATGACCGGTCCGGCACCTGACTATCAATAATCATATCCAATCGCTTGCGGGCTTTGGCAAGGAGCATACTGTCATTCAGGACATATCCGAGCTTCTGCAGTCCGTCAATATAGTACGCGGACTGTTCAAGGCACGCGCCTTCACTGCCCGGCGTCCAACCGGTTTGTAAAGCGCTGACGCCATCAAGAGTCATACTGAAATTATCCCGGACAGACAGGGCATAGTCTAACAGCCAGCCACGGGCCTCCACTGCGCCCGGAGGCAAAGGAATGAAGGAGGGTCTGGTTGGCGGTTCGTTGACACGGGCGTAATTTACGTTTTGTGCCACCACAGCGCCGGCAAAAAGCAATAAAAACACAGCAATAACAGTACTTCCATTATGCTTTGCATTGCGGACGGCACAGGACTTTGATTTAATTCCTATCATAAAATCTCCCTTTCTACGTTAAATTCCAATTTACAAATCCAACACTTGCTTGACCTCACTGTTATTTCACAAACAATCCCCTGCGCTGCATAACCTTATTTCCCACTTTAAGTCTTACGATGTAAACCCCTGAAGACACTTTCCGGTTGTTATTATCAACACCATCCCATATAACGCTGTGGCTGCCGGATACCCCAGGCATCTTACGGACAATGTGACCGGCAGCATCGTATATGCTCAGTTCGATCCTGGCAGATGTTCTTGGAGCATTGTAGCGGATACATGTTGCCGGATTAAACGGACTGGGATAAACAGAAAGGCTGAGTTGTTCATTTTGACCTTCCGCTTCCAAACCGGTCCCGCCGCCGCCGTTGTAAACTTCCAACTCGCAAATTCGCGCGTAACCGGACTGTGCAGCCGAACCGGTATTCGCATAAACACGCATCCTGCTGCAGGTGACTGGTGAAAATTCAGTTGTGCGGTGTGCCAGTGTATTACCGGTAACAACAGCCGCATCAACCCAGGATGTCCCGTCCCAGTACTGGATGGCGTAGTCTTTCAATTCATAACCGGTGGTCGTGTACAATTCCACTCGATTAAAGCTGACTATTCTTGCTCCGAAATCAAGCTTGAGCCAGGCAGGGGTCTCGGCACTGGCCCAGGAATTAAAATCAGTGGTTGCGATCCCGTCATTAACATTATTTACATTATACTGAGAATTATACTGAGACTCACCTTGTGTTGAAGAGGCTGTGGCTGTTGCCAGAATTGCCAGGTTCGTATTATAAACAGGAGAAACACATATCAGGCTGCTGTCCGAGAACCCGAGCGAGGCGACGCTGGCCACCACGAAGCAATCGCCGGTTTGCGAATAACTCGACACCACACCCGAATTGCTAACGCTGACAATGTCCGGTGAACGGGAAATCCACACCGGAACAACCGTGCCATAAAGCGGCAGGTTGGCGCCGTCCGCATAGACGCCATAGAGCCTAATCTGACACTGAGCATTGAGCCCGATATTCAAAGTATTATATTGTAACTTAATGCCGGTCAATGATTGCCGTGTAAGCTGCAATTGGATCTGCATGGTACTATGTGTTATTATAACTGGGATGCCTGTTTTAGGAAGATAACCGGGCGCTGAAATATTGACAGTATAATTGACATTGGAATCCGCATATACCTTCACTGTGCCGGAGCTGGTCACGCTGGAATCTTCCTTAATGCCTGAAAGAAGCAGTTCCACAGAAGCTGAAGTCGTCAGGTTTTGATGCGCGACGGAATCCTGGAGCGTAAATTCAAGGAAACCTCTGCTTTCATTCGAAGTGAGGGCGTTTCGATACAACAGGTTCAATCTGGCTTTTTGCTGTGCCGTGGGCATTATATCAGTAGTATGCGCCGAACCGTCGCCAAACACCTTTCTCACAGCATCAAGATAATCGTATCCGAGTCCGATGGTCGGAATCAGAAAATGGCCTTCCCCAAAATCATTCCAGGTGTCCAATGATATCAGCGTCTGACCTAATCCTGTTTTATTTACCATGAGGCGTTTTTGTTCCACGAGAAGGCTCTCGTAATCCACAGGCGATTTCCAGGTGCCCGTGTTGCTGTAAGGAACATGCCAGGCGGAAGGGTCAATATTCACTGCCGGAGAGCATATATGCAGCTGGGGGGCGCTCGGCGGCGCAGGGGAAGATACATAACTATATGTGTACTCAAACCCTTGATCGCCGGTCCAGGTGCATCCAATTCCCGTCACTCCGGCGAAACCGGCTTCAACGCATTTATCCCTTAAAAAATTTACGGCAGACACATTATCGCCTGTCCCGCTCAGTCCGTCTGTAAAACCATACAACAGGTTTATTGTCAATCACCAGATATCTCGGATCTTTGAAATAGTGCTCCATAAGGAAAGGGACGATGTTGTATTTCCAGTCGTCCATGGACTTCATGGGATGATTACCGCATTCAATTATCATGGAATATTGAATGTAATTTGTATATCTTGCCCGTTTGTATCCGGTCATTGCATCATCGCTTACGACTTCATTTTTAATGGGACCGGATCCGGTCCCTGACATCGGCCTGAACCAGCACAGTGACATGCAATCAATGCCATGGTCAACCATGTATTTTATCTCCCAATCAGCGACCTCGGGATTCCCTTCATCATAAAAACCTATTATCGGACTCCGGGCCGGGCAGCTGGACATCCAGTCCCATCCGGAATAGGATGATCCTTCCCGCAATAAATTGCATACAAAAGGACAGAGACGGTATGAACCATGCGGCACGGGCGTGGGTTCCGGAACATAGTCGGAGGGGTAAGGCAGGAAGGGATACACCTGGATATCATCCAGCCACACAACATCCGTATTGGAGGCGGATGTTGTAAACTTGACCTTGTCAACGCTGCTTACCGAGGTATTTGCAAAAGAGACCCCGGACGCCTTTTTAATGTCGTTGATATAGATGTCCGCCGTATGCGCGCTTAAATCCACTGTAACTCTTACAAAATACCATACACTGGCCGCATAACCGTTCCACACCGAAACCCTGCTTCCGCCGGAGTTCTCGCAGCACAGATTGCCGTTGTCTGTCACGATTTTAGCCGTTGCCAGCAATCCATTGCCTATTTCCGCCATAAAACCGTCTTTTTTGACGGGCTGCATGAATTTGTATTCAAACTCAACCTTGCCGGTTTGTGAAGCAAAAGCCCTTGTCATTGACACGCTGCTGGAACCGCTTGCATCATCCATTCTCACGCTGTAATAGTCAGGCGGCGGGGCGGCCTCTTCATTTTTGACTACACGGACAGATCCCCGCTGCTGTCCACTGACCAGTCTTCCGGCACATTTCCCTGGCCTCCGGATAAAAACATTTCGTTGACAATAAACTTCTTGTAAACATGCACGCATCGCTGATGCAGTATCACGTTTCCCGCGGCGCCTGAAGACATATAAAAATAGTCTATGCCCCGCACATTATTCCGGAAATCAACATTTGACGCCCTCAATACGCCATTGACGTAAATGTCAGCTTTCTTTGATGAAATATCAGCCGCAACCTTCACGCCCACCTCCGCATTCGCGCTGTATGTCTGAAGCGTTATGGCCGCGCCGCTCGAATTCTCGTAGCAGAGGTTCCCGCTGCTTGTCAGTATCTTGATTGCGGGCAAATTCCCGCGCCGAAGCTGCCATGTCAATCCATCCGCCTTGGTATTCACATTGAACCTGAACTCCAGTACTACCATGCCGGAGGTCTGGCAGGCCATCCATTTACCCATCGTGAGTCCGCTGGTTACCCAGAAATCAAAAGAGTTATGACCGTATCTTTGAGCATCATAATAGTTTCCTCCCCCGCTTTTATCCACTTCCCACCCGGAAATTATTCTAATACCTGTGCAATAGGGATGAAGACAGCAGAAGTTTTCTTCCACTAAATACGCGGCGCCATCACCCTGCGCTTCAGGGCAAACAATAAGGCACAAGACCCAAAAGCATACACCTGCCAGCAGCGTAATAACCCTGAACATTTTTCCTCCTCGGTTGGTGAACTGATTTATATTGGAGATATATTTCACGATAATATAAAAATATATTAAATACAACGATTACGTTATGATTTTCACATGGATGATTTGACAAAAAGCATGGATAAAATGACAGGGAAAGGGTACCCCCTCCAATTATTTTGAATATCACAAGCCCACAGTCCTTGGTGTCTATGTGCATGGGTGCGGTTATATTTATCGCTATCAGAACGTGTCCCATACAATGGTAAACCGGCGGGTCAACCATTATTACCAGTTGGTTTACCTGCTGCAAAGAGAGGGGTTCCTTGAAAGTCGGTCTTTCTCAAGGAAAGAGGTGCGGGCCGGCCACGTCTTTATTCTTTTTCAGGAGAATGGCGCTTCATTGCTATTCTTTCAGGGGAAAGCTATTTTTATAAAGAAGAAAATGTAAAATTACTTATTTAAGGGAGAGTAATTATTATGTCTGTTACTCTAAATTTGAGTTTACCAGAGAGTATTTTTTCCTCTCTCCGCAAGAGTCCTTCTGAATTTGTGGATGAAATGCGGATTGCTGCAGCGGTAAAATGGTATGAGGCTGGCATGGTATCGCAAGAAAAAGCCTCTGAAATAGCGGGTTTGAACAGAGAAGATTTTATAACCTCCCTTTCAAGATTCAAGGTTAGTCCTTTTCAGTATTCTGCAATTGAAATAGAAGAAGAATTGCGAAATGTCGATTAATCGTATAGTTGTCGATGCCTCTCCAGTTATTTGTTTATGCAAAAGCGGTCTTGGCAACCTGATTGTTGATCTTTTCGATGAAATAATTATTCCAAAACAGGTTTTAGAAGAGATTCTATCAGGTAAAGAGATTGAATCATCTTTTCAAACGATTGTTTCAAATCCTCATGTTAAAAACAAAGACGACGTTATCATTGATACACGCGTTGCGGCATGGGATTTGGGAAACGGAGAGAATTCAGTTATTTCTTTTGCTTTATCTCATCCTGAATATTACGTTATTCTTGATGATCGCGAGGCGAGACGGTGCGCAATGGCCTTTGGCTGCAATTTTATGGGAACTGTGGGCGTGATCATATTTGCAAAAAAACAAGGCTTTGTGATTTCAATAAAAGAATCATTGCAACGGTTGCGGAATGCAGGTTTATGGATGTCGGAGAGTTTCATTAAAGACATCTGCCGGATAGGTGGAGAAAGCCTATAGTGCAGCAAACCATATTCAAATTTTGAATTGAAATCACTGATAAAAGTCACTGGTGTTGCTTCAATCAGCCGTCATGCCGTCTTCGTGCAACACACACTGGGCTAAGATTTAATTCCTTTCAAAAAGTACTGCCTATATTAAAGTCCAATTTCCAAATTCAGGACAAGACCCGGGTTATTCCTGCAATTATTCTGCCTGGGCTTATACAGTGCCGCTTTAACCCAAACCTGAATGCCTGTTGCTGAATCTTTTTTCACATTTTCCAGAACTTTTTTAATTTTCTTACCTCACACACAACACTTTTACAATCTTTTTCACTCCCTGAGACTCCATGCGTACAAAGTAAACTCCATTCACAAGCCTCTTTCCATCCAAGCTTGCCTCATGATAACCTGCAGCCAGTCTACCCTCCTTTAACGTCGAAACAAGCCTTCCTGCCAGGTTATAAACCCTTATGGATATTTGATTATTGCCGGATTTTTCAGGGATTCCGAATCGTATTTTTATTGATGATGAAAAAGGATTTGGACTGACATAGAGCAGGTATGACATAGGACTTTCCAATACCTGCCTGTTGTTAATATCAGTACCTGAAGATTCATAAACAAAACTGTACCTGAAATATGCCGTGTCTCTTGTTATGTCAACCGGCCACCAAATCCATTTGGCTGAAGTACCTGAAAGCTCAGACGGCCTATTTGCCCATGGCCCACTGCCATAAGGCGCCAGCTCTGCGGCATTTTCCCAGGCATTGTCACTGAACCCGATATCCGCCCAACCTGCTAAACCGGTTTGTGATATTTTCCAATCCGATGATGTATAATACTTTTTGCTGTTGATATTGACATCCGCAATCAAGCCGGCAGGCGCTCCCAAATCCCAAGCCTTGACAGCAATGGTATTCAATCCTTTGTTAAAGTCAGCTTTATAATTCTGCAGCAACTGCCAGTTATCAGAATGACCAAGATATTTGCCATTCAAATATAAATCAAAGACATTGTCACATGTCATCCGAATAGCGCCCGTCATTGGCATTGTATCAACAACTAAGATCGCAGTATCAATGATCAAAGGGAAATCCTTTAATCCCCCAATAACCTTGAATTTTCCAGTTACACCATTGCTCTTGAACATTCCAATACTATCAATGCTTCCACCGTCTGAAACACTCCAGTTTATTTTAGATGTATAGATGGAACCAAACTGATCCAGCACCACCGGGTTAAACTGTTTACTGCTGTCCAAATATACCAATGCGGAATCGGGAACAATGCGAAGACTTGTTGGAACCGGCGCCCCATTAACCCTGACCATAATTTCGCATAGACCGGTATCTGAAAGGTCCTGGCGCAGAACACGGATAACGGTTTTGTAAATTCCAGACGGCCTTCCGCTTAAATTGACAGTGCTGCTGAACACCTGCCCGTTGCCCGAGCCCGAGACAGTTGCTGCTGTGAGCCAGGCTGAATCTGATATTACATTAAAAGTCCCACCAGGGTTCAAGCTGCCGGTATAGGAGATGGTTACATTCTTTGGCAAAGGATTTGCGCCTCCCTCGTCCATTTCAAAGTCAAGTGTATCAGGACTAAGGGATACACTTGATTTATATTCGCCTCCCTGCGGATTCAAAAGTATGTAATCAATTTCCAGATTATAATCCGAAGAACCGGTATTTTTACCAACAACCTGGAATTCAAACACTTTATTTCCAGCTTTACGGAAGGTCTTGTTTCCCATCTTGCACATCGGATAAAGAACACTGCTTGAATATAAATCAACCTCGGATCCCTGCTGAACGCCGTCAACAAGGAGCTTGAGTTTTCCATTACTGTTCCTGCTTAGTGCCCTAAACCTTATATCATAAGTCCCGCTGACAGACACGTTTATAACATATCTGATATAATCCCCCGCAGCATCAGCATCGAGGCGGCCGAAACTATTTTTAAAGCATACATTGCTGCCCACAAATGTTTGCAAATCCCCGTCTGATACAGATACAGCCGCATTTTCACCTTCATATTGGATTGGAGCTAATGCTGTGCTATCGCCCAATACCGTTTTAAGCGCATTAAGCCTCGCATTGCCGTCATGTAGGGTTGGGCATAGCCATCCGCCCTCATCAAATTCATTCCAGGCATACATGATAACAGCGTTTGCCGGACATTGTGCGGGGTGATTTGTAACATAGTTCATTGCACTTTTAAGCATGGCCGCTATTTCCATGGGATGTTCCCAGTCAACATTCCCATCTATGGGACCTCCCACGCTTGAACGTACTGAAGGGACATTGTAGGCTCCGGGAAATATATAACTACTTGTACCATCGAGCGCCCATGGAACAGGATCACCAGGGGCAGCCAGCATATATGGTTCACCGGTGCCCTGGGCAATTGATTGCGATCTAAGTTCCTTATAAAATTGCAATTCAATGGAATCAGAAAAGATTATCGAGTTCCCGGTCTGGAAGACGAATACCAGAGGTCTGTTGCCCATTACCTTCTGATAGCTTGAATTCTTGAACAATTCCAGATATCTGTCCAATTCCTGTTGAAGGGTTCGCGCCTCTGCCTAAATGATAGGCTTCAATATAGGCGCAGAAATTAATATCCGATTTATGTGCGCTGTTCAGATATAAATTAATAATATTTGTAATAGGGCTTTCATAGAATCCCGGAGTTGTTGGGTACATGACAAATGCCCAATAGTCAAGACCTGCGTCTTTGGCATAGGCGATTTCCTGATCCATAATCTGCTGGGAATCACCATTTGCGTTAATTTCATTTGGCCCAACCTCTTCGCCATAAAACGGCACCCTGCAATGCCACTGGTTCGGGTCAAGGTCTGCCTCATAGGTGGCGCCGACCGCATGATCATCGCCAACCCAGGCGTCCCATCTGATGGCGCCGACAATGGGGCGAGCAATTGAAGTTTGCGGAACAACAAGAAAAAAAATAAATGTTGTCACGAAAATGGCTGATAATACATTTTTAGTCATGTTAAACATCTCCTTTCCTCCCAATAACGACATCTATGGAATTACCACAGATAGTTTTAAAGTAATGGCCGCTTATATAATGTAAATATATATTAAGTACAACGATTCCGTTATGGTTTTCACATGGACGATTTGACAAAAAGCATGGATAAAATGACACGGAAAGGTTACCCCTCCTTTTATTTTGAATATCACAAGCCCACTGTCCTTGGAGTCTATGTGCATGGCTGCGGGTATATTTATCGTTATAAGAATGTGTCCCATACAATGGTAAAACGGCGGGTCAAGCCTCATTATCAGTTGGTTTATTTAGTGAAAGGAGATGGGTTTCTTGAGAGCCGGTCTTTTTCACGAAAGGATGTGCGGGCCGGCCATGCCTTTATTCTTTTTCCCGGAGAATGGCACTTTTACCACCCCTTCAAGGAAGAAAACTGGAAAGAATACTGGATAACCTTCTCTGGCGATACCCTTCAAAGTTTAATGCATCAGAACCTGTTGAACCCGGAAGAGCCGCTCGTTTTTGCAGGAAAAGACGAATCGCTTGTCGGTTTATTCAAGGAATGTTTCTTTATAGGAAAAGCGGGCACAAAAGACAGCCAGGATAAAGCCGGCATCTGTTTGCTTCAGATATTGAACAGGGTTTTAATGAACCGCGCCAAAGATATTGTTTTACCGGAAGACCCGATAGTTTCGGATATTATGAAACGGATAGGGGCTAAACCTACTGATGAATGGGACTTTAAAAGTATGGCAGCGGAACATGGCATCAGTTATTCATTGTTGCGTCAACGTTTTTATAAGGAAAACGGTGTTACGCTGATCCGATATCTTAACCGCGAAAGGATATTACGGGCCGGTTATCTTCTTTCAAAGGGGAAATCTGTAAAGGAAGTTTGTTGGGAAATCGGCATGAAAGACCCGTTTTATTTTTCAAGACTGTTTAAAAGCATAATGGGTAAATCACCACTACAGTTTGCGCGAACTCATTTTATTAAAACATGACCTGAATGCCCGAGCCCTGTGGGAGGGGACATCTTTCAATAATCTCGATCAATTTGTAACAATCATGAAGGTGTCCTTATTTTACAAACAACCCCCTGCGCTGAACAACCTGGTTTCCCGCTTTAAGTCTTACAATGTAAACCCCTGATGACGCCTTTTTGCCGCTATTGTCTTCACCATTCCACATAACGCTGCCACTACCGGATGCCGCAGGCAAACTGCGGACAAAGCGACCGGCTGCATCGTATATGCTCAGTTCGATCTTTCTAATGTTCTTGGGATATTGTACCGAATTTGAGTTGTTGGATTAAATGGACTGGGGTAAACAGAAAGGCTGATCGGCTCATTTTTAACACCATCTTCTTCCAACCTAACCCCTCCATCAGTGTTGTAAACTTCCAACTCACAAATCCGAGCGTAACCGAACTGGGCAGCCGAGCCGGTGGTTGCATAAACACGCATCCTGCTACAGGTGACTGGTGAAAATTCAGTTGTGCGGTGCGCCATTGTATTGCCGGTAACAACAGCCGCATCAACCCAGGATGTCCCGTCCCAGTACTGGATAGAATAATCTTTCAATTCATAATCGGTGGTTGTATACAGTTCCACTTTATTAAAGGTGACTGTTGCTGGAAAATCAAGCTGCAACCAGGCAGGAGTCGAGGTGCTTGCCCAGGAATTAAAATCCGTGATTGCAATTCCATCATTCACATTGTTGACATTATAGCCAGCTTGTGTTGAAGAGGCTGAGGCTGTTGCAATACGGCCAAAGTTCTGTATCCTGTTGTATCAAAATAGGGGCACGAATCGTTATCCGCAATTGGAAACCTGTAAAAAGGAAGTGCGCCAACCCCTATTTTATTCTTCAGCCAGGGACCTTTATAACAGATATCGCTTCTGATGGTGCGGGAATAATAATTGTACGGAAAATAACTGACATTGAACGAATCAGGGAAGCAGGCATGAAAAGGGTAAGTGTATGCATTGCCGTATCCACTCTTACGGAATCCACAACCTGAAATCGATTGCCAAAAGAAAAAGCCTGCTTTATGGTATGTCCTAAAGTATCCGACGGAAGAAGAACACCTTGCGTGAAACGGAGACGAACCTTTGTCCGATTACAGTTGATAACCCGTGCCTCCAGAATCTCCGGAGCTTCAGCAACATGACGGTTTCGTTTACGTTCATCAAGCCGTTCAATTTATCCGCTCCGTGATGCCTGGCCGGCATGACCAAACCGCTTTCTTCCGGCCCATTCCATTCCTTTATAATCACTGTATTGGCGGGGCATTTTTTGGGATTTGCCTTTACAAAATCCACTCCCTTTCGACCATCTCCGCAAATTCGGATGGTGTGGGTGGAACCACCCAATAAGGCCCACCTCCCCCCCAGGGCGGAGACCTCTACCCCAGACCCGGTTATCATCATTCATGGGTGTATTGGGAACAAAGGGCCCGTTACTTCCCTGGGTGGGCCAGCGGTTAGAAATATCATGTATAAAACTCGCATAAGGCAACCCTTCCTCTGTGCCCGCATCAGTAAAGTACACCGCAGAGGCATCCTCACCAATCCCTCCTGTCCGAAACTTTACAACATAAGGATTGCCGAACCGCGCTTTGCGCGGATGAACCCAAATCATTTACTGTTGCAGATGTCACGGGGTCACATCATCGTAAAAATAGATCGAGGGACGATTTCCTAGTACCTTGACCCACTGTGAATCCTTCATTGCATTGATGATTTTCGGTTTTTCTTTCTCCCAATTGGAAAAAGAATGCGACAAAATCCAGCAGAACTTCATCAATGACTTATTGGCCGACTCTGGTAGCGATAGTACTGTTCGTTCATCCATCCATGGCGCGGGTCGTCCTCGAAATCATTATCTAAGAAATGCCCAATAATCAATGCCGGCGTTGTGTGCATAGTCATTTTCCTGTTCCATAACGCCACGGTATTTTCATTCATATCAACCGAGGTCACCATCCGCGTCAACTTCGGTAAACCATGGCCAGTAATCGAGTGCGGGATCATCCCATTTTTTCTGACCCATGGTATATATGACAGTCATATAAATCGAGCCGGGTCTCTGTCTCTTGGCATAAGCATCCCAGCCGGGTGGCGCCTATAAACACAGGGTCATTGACAAACCCTTGTGCCTTGGCGGAAAAGATTACGAAAATGGCAAGCAGGAAAAAAACGTGAATTTTGTTTTTCCATACCAAATCTTCTCCAGAGGCTGACTGCTCTCAATTTTGAAGCGCCGCAAGAATTTGACACAGTTTTGCTTCCTGGCATGGGAGTACTCCTTTCATAGTTAAAGCTAAACATTTTTCCTCTGATTTTATTAAATTATGTATAAAACAAATATATATTTTATTTTGCTGATATCGCCATGCATTTCAATAGGACAATTGACAAAAATTATGGACAAAATGATATGACAAGGAATGGTTACAACACTTATTCTTTTGGGTATAACCAGCCTGCGGCTCTCGGAGTCCATGTTCTGGAATGCGGAAACATTTGTGAATACCGGAACCTGCCTCGGACAATGGTAAACCAACGGATTTTCGAATATTATGGTTTGGTTTATATAGTGCAAGGAGAAGGGACTTTTGAAAGCCACTCTTTTCCGAGGAAAGATGTAAGGGCTGGGAACGTCTTCCATTCTTTTTCCCGGAGAATGGCACTATCACCGGCCGCTCAGGGA
>CAWHPS010000051.1:0-17111 GCA_963831235.1 uncultured Fibrobacterota bacterium | reverse complement strand
ATGGTTTGTGCCTGTCTTGATTTCCTTAAATAATATAAATTATCTATTAATCATATCTAAACGTAATTTTTTTTGAGAGGCTAATCCAATGGACTTTGACTTGACTAAAGGAGCTGTGGCATTCTTCAATGCCTGTGATTTGGCAAAAAGCCTTACAGGCAAAACCCCTGAAACCGGGACCCAATGCTGGATTTTCAACATGGATGATTCCGGACATCTTAACCATAAATGCGAGAAATGTCAGTATTACAAGGAGTTTCAAAAACCTGAAACAATCCGTGTGGAGAAAAAAGCCAATCTCTCTTTGGTCTTCCTTCCTGAATCAATGACTGAAAAAGGACTTCCTGATCTTAAAAAGGTATTTGACGGCCTTATAAATGAGGGCGCAAAATTTGTCGCTGTTGATTGCTCAAGCACAAAACAGATAAACCCACAGGTTCTTGGGACCATACTGCGCGCATTCAAATCAACCAGGGAAAAGGGCGGGGAATTTTTCCTTTTGAACCCTGCAACACCTGTTGCTGAACTTCTTCGTTCAACCATGCTCATTAAAATTATACCCCTTTCACGTTCAGCAGATGATGTTGAACGCCTGATACAGGAGAAGGAAATAGAGATCAAAACCGGAGAAGCAAAACGGAAAGCTGAAGAAGAAGAAAAAAAGAAAAAAGAGGCTGAAACGCTGCGCTGCTGGGACTTTTGGAAAGGCCACAATACAAATAATGCAACCCCATGTGCTGTTTGCCACTATAAAATGACCGGAGCAACAATCCCATGCTGGATGATAATCGGTGAAATAGAAGGCGTGACCTTCGAATATATAAATGAGGAATGTCTTGACTGCCGCTATTACCAGAAGCTAAACCCTGAGGCAGATGCCCAAAAAATCCTATAACGGCCTGTTCGACCGCATAATACCTATCCTTAAATCAGAATACCGTAAATGGCACACTCCTTTTGTTACCGCTCTATCCGAAAAGAAGCGTGATCCATTCAAGGTTTTGATATCAACAATCATAAGCCTCCGTACAAAAGACGAAACAACAGCTCTTGCCTCTGAAAAGCTTTTTAAGCTTGCATCCACACCTGATAAAATGGCAAGTCTGAGCCCTGATACCATAATTAAGGCAATTTATCCTGCAGGTTTTTACAGGACAAAAGCAAAAACAATAATTGAAATATGCAAACGTCTCAACCGAGAATTCAATGGCATTGTACCTTCATCGCTTGATACACTACTTACTTTTAATGGTGTTGGCAGAAAAACAGCCAACCTCATACTTACTCATGGTTTCGGGCTGCCTGGTATCTGTGTTGATACTCATGTGCATAGGATAAGCAATAGGCTGGGTGTGGTAAAAACACAAAATCCAGAGGAAACAGAATACGCATTAAGGAAAATACTTCCTGTTAAATACTGGATAGTTTACAACGATCTCCTGGTCGCATTCGGCCAGAATATTTGCAGGCCAATATCTCCGTTCTGTTCAAAATGCAAGATCAATGAATATTGCAATAAAGTTAATGTAACAAACAGCAGGTAATTTTATGAAAGACATTCGCATAGGTTATGGTTTTGACGTTCACCGTCTTGTTGCAAAAAGGCAGCTTATAATTGGCGGCCAGAACATCCCATATAAAAAAGGGCTCCTGGGCCACAGTGATGCTGATGTCCTGCTGCATGCAATCGGCGATGCGCTTCTTGGGGCCCTTGCACTGGGTGACCTCGGTCTTCACTTCCCTGACACAGACAAAGCATTCAAAAATGCTGACAGCAAATCCTTGCTTACGGCGATTCATAGACTTATACTTAAGAAGGGATATTCAGTTGGTAATGTTGATTCAGTAATAATGGCAGAGGCACCTAAGATGGCACCGCACATCGGGTCAATGCAAAAGACCATTGCTGGAATCCTCGGTGTGAAGCCTGATCACGTGTCTGTTAAGGCCACTACAACTGAACGTCTTGGGTTTGTTGGACGCGGCGAAGGTATTGCAGCAAGCGCCGTTGTTTTATTGCAGAAAAAAAGGAGTTGATTGAATTGGAAGAAAATACTGGTGCAAAATTCATAGAATACGCGATTCCGAGCGATGAATCCGGTGATGGCATTGAAAACAGCTTTCGTCAATATCAGAAAAAGATTGTTGAATTTCCGGCTGATGCTGAAAATTATTTCAAGCTTGCAACCCTGTTTATATCAAAAGATAAAATAGCTGATGCAATAAGCATGCTCGAACAATGTCTTAAGAGAAATCCGGAGCATAATGAGGCCTACTTCCTGCTTGGAAACAGTTATATCCGCCACGATCAATTCGAATTAGCCGCGAGATATTACCTCAAAGCCCTGAAAATCAACCCAAACCATGCTCCTTCACTATTTAATATTGGTCTTTGTTTCACAATGCTAAACTTTCCCAAAAAAGCAATAAATGCATTTAAGAAATTTTTCATGATCGAAAGTTCATCAAAGTGGCGGGAAGAGGCCAAGTATCAGCTTTATAAGCTGGGCGTGAAAGTCTGAAATTAGCCAATAAGCCATTATAAATAAAAGGATGCAGGACAAAGTTGTAACCACGCATCAAACCCTCACCCCCCATCCCCCTCTCCCATTTGACAAACAAATCTATAGAGGGGAGAGGGGGTGAAGAAGAATTAAAATGGCAAAGCAATACATAAATTGTCTGATTTCATTAGGAAATATTTTATGATGTCTCGTTATACCCTATCCGCTTTTTTTCTCCCCTTCTCCCATCTATAATTATTTTATCAGATGGGAGAAGGGGCGGGGGATGAGGGTCTTAATTGAATGCCTGGATTGCAAATCCTGCCTTTAACCATAAATAAAAAACCCTCCGCAATAGAGGGTTTTTATATTTTAAGGTGACACCCGGAGTCGAACCGGGGAATAAAGGTTTTGCAGACCTTTGCCTTACCAGCTTGGCTATGTCACCGTTCTACCATATTTCAAACGGGTAAAAGATATAATAATTGTTTCTCAAAGGGCAATCGGCAATACAAGTTTAATTCAAATAAGTTATCATAGAGGATGATGAAGCTTTTTAGCACACATTCTATAGCATAAACATCATAGGCATATATGTAATATTCATTTGCAATTTTCAGTGCATCAACAAGACCAATGGTTATTATCCATTCTTTGTTTCGGGTTTGTTTCCCGTAATCGTCGAGACATAATATAACGGAGCAAATTCAATTTTCTGAGATGCCATTTCACCATACACGCCCTGGTTAAACACCAGGCCTTTACCGCAATTAGTATAAGTTTGTAAAAGCAAATGCAGACTTTTTAACCGTCCTTCAGAACAGCTTTTTACTTCCAAGGGTCTTATGATCCCATCAACCACTGTAAGATAATCCACCTCGGCTGAGCTGTTTCTGACATTACGCGACCAGTAATAAAGTGCTCCACCCTGGGTGATTCGAAGTTCCTGGCCCACAAACTGCTCGGCGAGCGCACCGTTATAGATTGACAGCAAATCTTCCCCTGACAGTGCAGTAGATGCGTTTAATCCGCAAAGATGATGCATTAGCCCCATATCCACCATCACAGCTTTGAATGTGGATGCATCACTCTGCGCACCAAGTGGCAGACCAGAAGGGCTTGCCGAATAGACAGGGGTAATTACACGCGCACGCACAAGCAGTTGAAATGCTTTTTTAATGGAATAAAGAGAGTGTCCCTCTGCAAGATGCGTATATTTCAGCTGACGCCCAACAGACGCAGCAACGCCCCGCAGTACTGCTTCAAGACAATCCCTGTTCACGCGTGAAGCATATTTGGAGAAATCTCCTATATAAGACTCAACCAGTTCGCCCTGCGTTGAAAATACGTCAAGCATAGAGCCTTTTGTAGTAAAAACAGAGACCGCTTCGGGCATACCGCCCACCATCATATAATCCCGAAGCCGTTTCAGCAGGAGATCGTGGACGGAGTCCGGCAATTTTTCCGGTGGTTTAAAAAGCAGTTCCGCCAGCATATCTTTCCCTATGGCATATAAAAATTCCGCAAAAGTCATGGGATTCATTTCAAGGAAACTGACCCTACCCACAGGAAAGGAGAATTCT
This sequence comes from uncultured Fibrobacterota bacterium, assembly GCA_963831235.1. Taxonomy (GTDB): domain Bacteria; phylum Fibrobacterota; class OXYB2-FULL-49-7; order OXYB2-FULL-49-7; family JAEUSG01; genus CAWHPS01. Next base: position 13,024 of record CAWHPS010000051.1, on the reverse strand, counting down.
TCCAAAGCAAAATCCAGTAGCGAACCAGCAGCCACAACGGGCAATCCTGGATACTCCTCATAAAAATAACGTAGAGCGGAAAGCGCCCTTGGGCATGCTTGGATCTCATCAAAGATAAGGAGAGTGGAATCCGGAATAATTTTTTTATTGGCCGCAATTTCCAACTGACTTATTACCGCGGCAATATTCAAGTCTTCTGCAAATATTTTATGCAGGCTGCGATTTTTTTCAAAATCAAAGAGAATCCAGTTATCTTTGAAATTATCCTGTGCGAATTTTTTTATTGTAAAAGTTTTCCCAACCTGTCTTGCGCCTCTGATGATCAAAGGTTTCCGTGGGTTATCCTGCATCCAATGGAAAAGACTCTTTTCTACTAATCTTAACATGGTATGAAAATAATCAATTTATTTCAATAACACAACCATAAAATCTAAATTAATTTTAATTATCCAAGGGTGTTTATAAAATATTAATGAAATAGCCTTGTTTTAAAGACTATTAAGCCTTAATACTGTTACAAAAATTGGTTTGTGTTTGGATAACTGCAAAAAGTATGGAAGCGAATCCGATAAGCTTGGGCTTATCTCTGCCACTCAGGCCCGTCTTTAAGCTTATACAGCATCTCCCCTGCCTTGGCAACAAAGAGGATTCCTTCATCTTCCTTGTTTTTATAGTCGTCAAGGTTGATCTTATCAGGATCCATGTACCCAAGATTAATCTTTTTACACCGTTCTTCTGAAATACCGGTTGCAAGAATCACGTTTACCCGCGGCTTTTCAACCCCGTTTTCAAATGTCCCTATGCCGCGCACATGCGTTGAATGGGCAATGACACCTCTTGGCACACCTTGAAACTTGTCCATCTGTTTTGCAAAATAGTCACGCGTATGATAGCCTATCTTGTCCAATACTTTTCCATGTGTATAGGAAACCTCTGTTACATGAGGCGCATAAATAATAAGTGTGCCCCCATCAGCCACTATTGGCTCAAGTTTGTACATACACTTGCCGGCTGTCCAGATATCATCGTACATCTTGGGAGCGCAGGAGAGAACGGTTTTGTAAGGTTTGTCTTTATAGCAGATATGCAGTTCATTTGAAAGATCAGCAGCAGCGCTCCAGGCTTCCTTTGCTTCCGCAGCATAAAGGCCCGCAATGTCACCGTGATCAACAACATAACAGAATGCGAACTTGGGTTTCTTTACCATGTCAGCGCAAGTTTCAACAACACTACGGACCGAGGTCATCTTATTGCCGATGACTTTTGGATTTGTGATTAATGCCCCGAGCCAGTGAAAAAAGTTTATGACCTCAGCAGCTGCAATGCCGGGAAAAAGATACTTGTTGCCGCCTGAAAAGCCCACGACCTCATGCGGAAAAACAGGGCCGCAGATTGCAAGAATATCGTAATCAAGGACTCGCTTGTTAATCTCAACAGGCACATCCTCATTCATAAGACCGGAACTGATTCGCATGGTATCAGACTTTGTTAATGTACCAACCTTTATATTCTCGGTTGGATTATCAAATGCATGGTTGAATATCCCGAACTTGTTGTATTTTCCTTTGAGCTCCTCCCCTGTTACACCAAGGTGCTCGTGAATCATTTCATCCGTCATTGGCTGATGTGTTCCAAGGGCAATCAGAAAATCGAGCTTCGAAGCAGAGGCCCCGATAATATCGCAAAAAGCCCGGAAGAATATTGGCACCGGGCCGGAACGGGTATGATCCGGGAACACGGCAAGCACCTTCCTGCCTTTAAAGGTACCGGTGTCAACCGCTTTCCTGAATATATCGCAAACTTCACTTTCAGATAGTTTATTGCCTTTTTTGCCATGACCTATGATCATTTAAAGAAGCCTCCAAACGTTGATTAAATATTAAAAGCCAGATAACCACCGTCAACCGGCACTGTAATGCCTGAAACAAAACTTGCAGCCTTGTCGGATACAAGAAAAAGGACTGCGCCCATCATTTCTTCGGCATCGCCAAAACGGCCATAAGGAGTATGCGCAAGAACCGCCTGACCACGAGGCGTAACGGATCCATCCGGATTTAACATGAGAGCACGGTTCTGGTCTGCAATAATGAATCCGGGGGCGATTGCATTGGCCCTTATTCCGAAAGGTGCAAGTTCTTTGGCCTGGGCTATTGTCTGATTTAGCACCGCGGCCTTGGCTGCTGAATAAGCATATACGCCTGAAAGAGGATTAAACGATGCCATTGAAGCGATATTAAGTATGCAACCCTTGATCTTGGAATCAATCCAATATTTGGAAAAATGCTTGACCGGCAGAATACATCCTGCCAGAAGATTAAGTTTAAGCACAAATTCAACATCCTCGGCTTTTACGTCCTGCAGAGTGGACTTTCCCTTGTTGCCGCCCGCGCCGTTAAGCAATATATCAACCTTCCCAAATATTTTAATTGAAGCTTCAAGGGCTTTCTTTATGGATTCCTCGTTCATAAGGTCAACCTGAACTGATGTGGCCTTTTTTTTATCTCCGCACTCAGCCTGGATTTTAGCAACCTTTTCGTCGAGTGCTTCCTGTCTTATGTCCCAAAGTATAACATTTGCGCCGGCTTTGCAGAGGGCTGACGCCATCTGACTGCAAAGAACCCCTCCACCACCGGTTACAACAGCGGTCTTTCCTGATAAACCGAACATTTGTTCAAGATAGCTCATTTTACCCTCCTAAATGATATGAATGTTAAACAATCCGAATCAAGCCGAGAAGATCCATGTGCCGCTCCATATGCCTTGACAGAAATTCATAATGCAATTCTTCGTGCTTATCCAGCACACTGAACAATTCATCCCTGAAAAGATATCCTCCGGACTTGTCCCGTGTTGACAATATGGATCCATAAGTTATGTGCATGAGTTGGCGGGAATCAACCATGTCAAGAAGCTGCGGCAGGTCAGCATCTTTCATTTGGTCAAGTAGAGGTATTTTATCGAGATCTGTTGTTACATGATAAGATTTTCTGTCTTCTTCAAATCTTGTAAGCGCAAAGGCATGCATCCTTCGGTAAAGGCCCGGCGCTTTTACCGAAGCCACACGTACGGCCTCAAGCCACGAGGTACCGGCGGTCTTGCCGTGGAAATATCCCTGCGTATATTGCCCGACAATTGGAAAAACCTTGAACTTATCTGAGCCTGAATGAACTGAAATCTTGTAACCCCCGCATTTCCTTGCAATTAGGGCGTGTACCGCAAACTGCTTTTCAAATTCAACAATATCGCCTATGTAATCAATGCCCTTCTGGAACTGGCCAACGAATTTAGGTGCAAGGCTCCTGAAGGCCACACCGCGCCTCTTAAGCTCGCTTGCCACAAAATAATGGTCCTTAGGCAAGGTATCCGTCTCGGTTTCATCAACCGACACCTCAAAATCAAAATCCTTTTTACCAGCTTCTTTTTTCAAGGCCTCCCAAACTGAGACCATATGGCCGATTGCCTTTCCGTATGTCGCAATTGCACGGCCCAGATCGCCTTCAGTAAAAGAAAACTCAACTTTGACCCCTTTTTCCTCAAGGGCCACGGTTTTTCCAACATATAAGGTTTTAAGCACAGCAGCTTCAGCAGAAGAATTCAAATCACGGATAGAATCCGCATCAGAAAGATATACGCCTTTTTTATTAATATGATCAGCCGCATCAATGGTGAACATTGTAAAACCAATTCTAAAGCAGCTCAATGCCTCTTCAACTGTTTTTATATGATCCGCATCAGCAGCATATCCCTTGTTCCATCCCTCCTGAAACACCCCGAAGGTTGCATCGTCAATAACATCCTGTGGTGTGCGTCCTGTGCGGCCCATCTCGCGCATTGACTGCTGTGCTAGTACCGGAAAAACCTCGAATTTCCTGAAAGCACGTATATGTCCCGGCGTTGCCGAGCCTACCCTGTCGCCAGTGCCAAATGAGACTCGCTTGCCAATAGAAGAAGGGGCTGTAAATGGAAAAAGCGCCCGAAGCGCAGCTGCATTACAGGCAGTCATCGGGCAGACCTTTATATTTCCCATCCACTGACCATCAAACCTGTTGCCCGCTGTTTCAGATGGTCCTGCAATCAGACATTTTTTATTATTGAGCCGGCTGATAAAAACATACGCCCCATCAATTTCCTGAATCGAAGAAAGATAAACACCATCGATTTTTTCAATCCCAGTTCGTCCAACACCAATTGCCTTTGAAATATTCTCAAGAGTTGGCATAATGTCCTTTTTAAATATTCGTTCTTCCCTCCCCCTCTCCATTCTTTTTAGAATGGAGAGGGGGTCGGGGGGTGAGGTTTACGCTTTATAAACTGAAGCCGCTATATTTCCGCCACGCCCAGTCCAGTTCGTATGAAAAAACTCGCCGCGTGGTTTATCAGTGCGTTCATAAGTATGCGCACCAAAATAATCCCGCTGGGCCTGGAGAAGGTTTGCTGGCAGTCTTGCGCTGCGGTAGCCGTCAAAAAAGGCAAGCGCAGTTGAAAAGGCTGGCACCGGAATTCCAGCTTTAGTGGCCTTTGCCACCACATTGCGCCAGGACTCCTGGTACTTGTTGATTATCTTCTTGAAAAAGTCGTCAAGCAATAAATTTGACAACTCAGGATTTTTATCAAATGCAGCCTTGATTTTAGTTAAGAAACGGCTGCGAATAATGCAGCCACCGCGCCACATAAGAGCAATCTCGCCATAATTGAGCTTCCATTTGAATTCTTTGGCAGCCTCGCGCATAAGCATAAACCCCTGGGCGTATGAAACTATTTTCGAGGCATATAGGGCTTTTTCAAGATCTTTTACAAATGCTGTTTTTGAGACTCCGGCTATTTTGGGTTTTGGGCCTTTGAGTGACTTGGAAGCTGTTACCCGTTCGTCCTTGATTGCGGAAAGACAACGCGCAAAAACCGCTTCGCTTACTAATGTGAGAGGGATACCCAGATCAAGGGCACTGACACTCGTCCACTTTCCGGTGCCTTTCTGGCCTGCAGTGTCCAGTATCTTTTCTACAAGCGGTTTGCCGTCTTCGTCTTTGAAGCCCAGAATGTCGCGGGTGATTTCTATAAGATAGCTGTCAAGTTCGCCTTTGTTCCACTGTGTCAGTACCTTGTGCATTTCATCGCCGCTCATGCCAAGCCCAAGCTTCATAAGCTGGTAAGCCTCGCAAATAAGCTGCATGTCGCCATATTCTATGCCATTGTGCGTCATCTTGACATAATGCCCTGCCCCATCCTCGCCCACCCAGTCGCAACATGGTGAGCCGTCTTCAACCTTGGCTGATATTGCCTGGAAAATCGGCTTTACATGAGGCCATGCAGCAGGATTTCCACCGGGCATGATTGACGGTCCTCGACGCGCACCCTCTTCACCACCAGATACACCTGTGCCAATAAAAAGAATACCCTTCTCGGCCAAAGTTTTTGTGCGCCTGATGGAATCTGGAAAATGTGAGTTGCCGCCGTCGATTATTATATCGCCCTTTTCAAGGTATGGAAGAAGCTGGTTTATAAAATCATCAACCGTGCTGCCTGCTTTTACCATAAGCATAACGCGGCGAGGACTTTTAAGACTACTTACAAGTTCTTCTATTGAATGGCAGCCTTTAATTGTCCTGCCCTTTGCTTCGGCATTCATAAAATCATCGACCTTTGAAACAGTCCTGTTAAAGACCGCAACAGAAAAGCCATGATCATTCATGTTGAGTACAAGGTTCTGCCCCATTACTGCAAGCCCCACAAGCCCGATATCGCATTTTTCATCAGCCATTTTTTCCTCCTAAAATAAAATCGTATAAATTAAGTATTTTGCATTAATTTCAAGTCTTAAATTATATTTTTTTAAAGCATATCAAGTCAATCACGAGGATTTAAATGATTAAAATTGCGCCTTCCATACTTTCGGCTGATTTTTCGATCTTAGGTGAACAGGTAAGGACTGCCGATTCTGCTGGAGCTGATTATATTCATGTTGATGTCATGGATGGCCATTTTGTGCCGAACATCACAATCGGCCCATTGGTTGTTAAGGCCCTTAAAAAAGTCACCACAAAGCCGCTTGACACTCACCTTATGATAGAAAACCCCGAGAAATATATCCCCCGTTTTGCCGAAGCTGGTTCAGACATTTTAACCGTTCATATCGAAACCTGCCCTAAAATATCCGAGACACTTAAACTTATCCGCAGTTTCGGGGTAAGGGCTGGTCTCACATTAAACCCCGGGACACCGTTTTTATCCATCGAGAATTATTTGGGTGAGATTGATTTTCTAATAGTCATGACCGTGAACCCCGGCTTCGGCGCCCAATCTTTCATGCCTGATATGGTGCCTAAAATAAAGCGGGCCAGTGAACTTAAAAACAAGTACAACTATAATTTTGAAATTGAGGTTGATGGAGGGGTTTCAGTTAACACGATAAAACTTGTTTATGATGCTGGTGCAGAAGTTATGGTTGCAGGTAATGCTATTTTCGGAAAAGGCACTATAACGGACAATATAAAAGCCTTAAGAGCAATCTGTTCTAATTGATTCCGGCTTTATCTGTTCCAGAAAGGCACGAGTAAAACATCCAGAATTTCGTTCTGAACATTTTTAAAAACTTTTTTAATCTTATTTATGCAGCTCATTTTTTTTCTCCCTATTTATAACTTAATAAAGTTAAGCAAAACTTAAGCCCGCCTAAACAATAACGTATCAACAATACTGTAATGGTATGAAACATAAGATATTATGATGAATTAAAATCCAGCGAACAAGTTAAACTAGAATTAAAAAATGGTGCAGAATTGATCAATCCCTGGAAAGATATACCTCGACTATTTCATTTAGAAACACCTATTTGAAATTATTACGGTACGATTTCTTTTCCAGCCGGATAAGATCCAAGAACCTTGATATAAGTTGTAATCTCGCTTAGATGATCAACAGCACGCTTTATGCTTTGGTGAAAAATATCCCCGCTCAGATCAAGATAAAAAATATACTGCCAGGGACTGCCTGGAATGGGCCTTGATTCGATCTTGTACAAGTCAAGGTCCTGGATTGCAAAAACAGAAAGACTTTTCCATAATGCCCCTGGCACATTCTTTAGTGCAAATACAAGCGAGGTCTTGCATTTACCTGAAGGCTTGACCGGTTTCTTTGTTAGAATCACAAACCTTGTATAATTTTTCTCGTTATCTTCTATTGATGAGTTTAATATCTTCATGCTGAATTTTTCAGCCGCAACACTGCTTCCTATTGCTCCGGCATCCATGAGCTTCTTGTCTCGTATCATCTTTACTGCCGCAGCAGTATTGGAAAAAGGTACCTGCTCCACCCCTTTCAAGCTTGACAGAAAACTCTGGCACTGATTAAGGGCTGGAAGGATTGAATAAACCCTTTTCAGTTGTGATTCTTTTACTCCAGGGTTCACAATCAGATTATGCCTTATTCTAAGCTTTATTTCGCCGCAGATCCATACATGGTATTTAAGCAGTAAATCATAGTTCTGATGTATGCTGCCAGCCAGAGAATTTTCGATTGGCACAATACCATAACGAGAACAACCTGAAATCACGGCCTTGAATACATCCTCAAAATGTTCAAAAGCAACAAGCTCGGCCTTGTCGCCAAAGTATTTCAGCGCCGCCTGCTCGCTATATGCCCCATCTGTTCCCTGGAATGCAATTTTTTTCATGCTACCATCCAACCTTTAATTTTATTCATAATATAATCTTTTTGCAAATGCATAACGTTCTTTATAATAGTAATCATCAAGGGGCGTGACCGTAACCCCTGTAATTGCGCTTGCATGGACAAATGTTCCATCGCCAAGGTAAATCCCCACATGATCAATAAAAAGCCCCTGCACCTTGAAAAAAACAATGTCCCCGCATTTAAGCGCGTTCTTTGAGACCATCACCCCATACCTTGACTGCTCCGAGGCCTTATGAGGAAGTTCCACTCGCTCCAAATCATAGAACACGCTCTTGACCAATCCGGAACAATCCATACCATTCCTGTTTTCTCCGCCCCACTTGTATGGAATGCCCTTGAATTTATTCACACTTGTCAGTATCTTGTTTTTATTGATTGGCACCCAGGCTTTGGATTTGTCCTGTTGCTGAAAATCTGAAGTTACGGTTGAAAAACGGGCAACCGGAGTGCATGTGATGTTTAATAATACAAACATACACGCAAAAGCGGACAATAAAGGATTTGAGTATGGCTTTTTCACAATCCTTTATAATTTACATAATAAATAAATGCCATCTCCACTAAAACTGATACCTTCAAGCATCTTGCATAGTAGTTGCCCAGGCAGCCATTATTTTTGATTTAACATCAACGGAGGCAACCGGCCCTGCAGCACGATCTTCCTCCCTGCACCTACCATGAAAAACCTGATTAACATTTTTCATGACCGAATCCGTAATAAACCTTGAAGTAACGGAATAAATGTGCCCATCACCACGACGATGTTTGAAATTATGGGTATAAAAACGCTGCGGCTGTATAAGGTGCAGGTGCTCTTTGGCCCTGGTCATTGCCACATAAAGCAAACGCCGCTCTTCCTCGACCTGTTCAGGGCGTCCTGTTGCCATGTCAGATGGTATCCAACCATCAGCCAGGTTCAGGACATAGACCACATTCCACTCCTGCCCCTTTGCCGAGTGGATTGTTGATAATATTACATAATCCTCGTCGAGTAACGGCACCCCCGCCTCATTACCCACGACTTCCGGCGGGTCAAGTGTAATATCAGATAAAAAGCTCTCGCGGTTCTTGAAACCCGTTGACAGTTGTTCCAGTTGTTCCACATCCTTTTCTCTTATATCTGGCGAATCATAAATACGGTACAGATGCGGGGTGTACCATTTACGCACCAACCCCACCTGCCCCGCCCATTCCGCATTTCTTAGGGTATGAAGCAGATGACATAATCCGGGCCATTCCGTTGCAGCTGCAGGTGGGGCCTTGAATGCTTGCCATGCAGCGTAATCCCACTTGTGATGCTCCAGCCATTCGATTGCTTGCGTTGCATGAGAGGGCCCAAACCCTTCAAGGAATTGAAGCACCCTGAACAAAGCCACAGAATCGCGGGGGTTTTCGGCACACCGCAGGATGCAGATAAGGTCTTTCACATGGGCTGCTTCAAGGAATTTAAGGCCGCCGTATTTCACAAAAGGAATGTTTTTTCGGGCAAGCTCAACCTCAAGTTCCGCACTATGATGCGCTGCGCGAAAAAGAACAGCCTGTTTTTTAAGATCAATACCTGCTTCGCGGTACTGCAATATATTCTTGACAATATACTCCACCTGAAACGACTCATCTTCGGCAAGAATAAAGTGCGGCTTTTCAGCTGATGTTCGGCAAGATCGCAGGCTCTTTGTAAACCTGTGCGCAGCCTGGGCAATGACCGCGTTACAGGAATCAAGAATGGGCTGGGTGGAGCGATAATTCTGCTCCAGTGTAATGACCTTGGCTTTGGGCGAATATTGGCCTGGAAAATCCAGAATATTCCGTACTGATGCTGCTCGAAACGAATAAATGGATTGCGCATCATCGCCGACAACGGCCATGCCCTTTCCATCAGGCTTCATTTTAAGTAAAACCTGGGCTTGCAGGATATTGGTATCCTGATATTCATCAACCAGAACATGATCAAACCTGCTTCCTATTGCTGAAGCAATTGCGGGTTCGTTCATCATATAAAACCAATAGAGAAGCAGATCATCATAATCAAGTATATTTAGCCGTCGTTTTTCAGATGTGTACTTCCCAAATAATATTTTTAAGTCATTGGCCCATTCCTTGCACCAGGGAAAGTCTGTTTCCAAAGATTGTTCGATTGGCTGTTGGGTATTTATTGCGTGGGAATAAATTGCAAGGCATGTTCCCTTTTTGGGAAACCGCTTGTCCTTTTTTGCAAACCCGATGTCGTTACGGATTTTATTCATCAGGTCTTCTGAATCTGATCTGTCCAATACCGTAAATGACGGGTCAAGCCCTATGTCTGTTGCATGTATCCGAAGTAGCCTGTTGGCAATTGCATGAAACGTACCCGCCCATGTGATTTTTCCTGCAAGTTTGTCGTCAGCCTTTTTTTCAGCCCTGGCCCTGGCCAATATCCTGTCAGACCGCCTAATCATTTCATCAGCAGCCCTTCTTGTAAATGTCAAAAGCAGGATACGCCTTGGGTCAGCACCGGAACAAATTAGATGAGCTGTTCTATGCGCGAGGGTATTGGTTTTACCTGTTCCCGCCCCGGCAATAATAAGCAGACGGCCCACCAGGCCTGCCACCTTCCAGGATACCATATTCCACTGCCTGTTTCTGCCCAGCATTAAGTTCATCAGGAAAATCTTTTGCCATATTGGTGTAAAATATACACCTATCAATAAGCCATTGCAAATTATTTTAAATTATCCCGTAACAAAAATTCACATGGAAACCCATCCCCTATCCTTATAAGCGCTACTTATCAAACCCGCCACACGGAGGTGGCGGAACTGTTTGTATTCGTATTGTTAGTGCCAGAGCCAGAGACGGCCTGGGATAGGGTTTTGGAGCGGTACCATTTCTGGCTCCGTCATCACACTTAAAAACAAAAACTTAACCTGGACAGTCATGGATGCCAATGGGGTTTTCTAGAATTTATCCCGCCCAGCCGTCTTTTTGTTTCGATGGCTATTCTGAAAACTTAGTCACAGTCTTGATCTCAAGAGAGGGATACGGTTATTTTTATAGGCAAATGAAAAACATTGGTGGTAAATCAAAATATATTGCCTTTCTGGATGAGTGTGGGGATCACTCGATAAACGAGATTGATGCCGACTTTCCAATATTCGTCCTTTCGCTTGTAATAATGACAAGGGATGCTTATAAGAATGTGCTCATTCCGTCTATGACCGCGTTGAAACTTCGATACTGGAACCATGAGGGGATAAATCTTCATAGTCGGCATATACGCAAGGCTGAGGGGGCTTTTAATTTCCTGCTTAATTCCAATATGCGTTCGGAATTTATGGCATCACTGAACACTCTGATGGAAGAAACACCTTATCAGATTTGTTTGTCCTGGATAGACAAGAATAAGCATGTTGCCGCTTTTGGGAAAGACGCGGCTAACCCTTACGATCTTGCTCTTGAATTTACGCTTGAACAAGTTTTCAGTTTTCTTGAAACGAACCAGGAAGCGGAATTGCCTCTTATTGCAGAATCCCGAGGAAGGCGGGAAGATTCAGACTTGGAAAAAGCCTTTTATAAGCTCATGTCATGCGGCTCCGACCATGTTAAAATTGAACTCATGAAAAAGCTTGATTGTTCATTGGTCTTTTGGGATAAGCGGGCCAATATTGCAGGACTCCAAATGGCGGATTTGGTTGCATACCCATGTGCCCGACATATTTTAAAACCTGACCAACCAAATAGGGCCTTTGATATTCTTAAGGGAAAAATATATCGGCAAAATGGCGTGGAAGAATGGTAGTTCTTACCCTAAAACAAAAATGGACAGCTCCGTTTCCAGAACTGTCCACCGACCGAGAATTCCCAGTCCGTTATAATAATAGTTAAAATAACGCGAAAAAGCAATAAATAAATTTAACCTAACAAAAAAGGAGGAGCCCCATCATGGCAAAAGTAAACAAAGAACAACTTATCAAACTTCAGTCAACACTTAAGACCGATACTGCCATTGGTCAGAAATTCGGTGTTAGCCGTCAGGCGATACATCAGCTTCGAGAGAAATATGGGATTAAAGCGAATTTGGCAAAGAACAAAGAACGGAATGAGAAGATAATCAGCCAATACAAAAAAGGTAAAACAGGGATTGAAATAGCAAAAACTCTCGGTATGTCTATTTCTCAGGTTTACAGGATTATAAAGAAGAACTCATAAAAAGAAATAGGGTACAATATGAAGCTCAAAGCTCCCATATCCTTTTTCATGGGTGTTGCCGTAACCGCACTTTGCACGGTTCAGTTCTTTCTTTCGGGTTCTTCGATTAGGTTGTTGGGCGTTTTGATCGGCCTATATCTCATTGTGCTGGGTTGGAAAATCGGTTGGACAACTCATAGGCTGCTTGTTTCATCTCATCGATTAAAACCGAAATTTCACTGCGACTAATTGCATCCACTGGTTTCTTGTATCGGTCAAATACAAGGTCGCGGATAGCTTTTCCGTAAAGGTTTCGGGTGCGACCCAAAGCGAATAAATATTTTTGTTGTTTGGGACTCGCCACATCAGATACATTGTTATTAGCACGTGGGCTCGGAATATTGTTCACTGAAGGTTGATTGGTAACAGGTGGCCGCTCATTAGTAAGCAATGAATCAATCGACGCTGAACGCTGTTTGGTAACGATACGGCGGCAAAGATCGTACAAAAGATCCGCCTTAGATTCCAATTCTGAAGTCTTCCCATTTACAAGTACCTCCATTTCTAGGTTAATGCTGTAATTCCTTTGGCGCTTAGATAAATACCCACTACTTCTGCTGGCATAATTACCCCCCCCATAAAATTAGCATCCCTGCATTTTAAATAGTCCTGCAATATAAAATATTACAGATTTTAAAATTATTTCCATGTGTTTATCCTGAATCTGATTTTCTCTTTAGTTTAATAACTGGAGGGAATGGTGGTAAAAACATGTGTTGCATGCAGTAAATCTTTTGAACCGAGTCCACAAGTCAAGGAACAAACGTATTGTCCTGAGACAGCATGCCAGAAGAAACGTAAAGCACATTGGCAAAAGGAAAAGCTTTCTACGGATACTGATTATAAGATGAACCAGGTGTCTGCGCAAAAAGAATGGCGTATGAATAATCCTGATTACTGGAAGCAATACCGTTTATCGCATCAAATATATGCGGAGCGTAATCGACAGCTTCAGAGGAATCGTAATCAGAAGCGAGGTGGCCATAGTACTAATAGTCCTTTCCCCCAACAAGATAATGCGGTTGCAAAAAGTATCGCTAAAGCCATAAAAGAAGAGACTGTGATTGCAAAAAGCACTCCTGAAATTGCAAAGGAAGAGCCATTGATTCTA
>CAWHPS010000050.1:0-12040 GCA_963831235.1 uncultured Fibrobacterota bacterium | reverse complement strand
GGCGCCTGCATTCGGCAAAAGTAAATGCCATTGCTCAATGTGCGCCCATTCCCTTTTTCCCTGCCGTTGAATGCCGCCGTATGATACCCTGCTGCAAACATACCCTGTGCCAGTGTCTGCACAAGCTTCCCGTTCAAATCGTAAACCCGAACCGAAACCTTCTGCTTTTCCCCGTTCTTTGACTGCGGCACATTGAACTTTACCAGCGTGGATGCGGCAAAGGGATTGGGCACCGCTTGTAGCCCGAAGTACAAGGGCGAAGGCAGGGCTGTTTCAACACCTGTGTTGAACATGTCAAGAATTTCCATCTCGGCCAACTGCAAACGGCATTCATCGTGCTGAATACCGAACTTAGTGACAGTAAGCCTGATATAACGCGCTGTGACCGAGGATGTCAAGTCAAGCACCACCTGCGGCGCTCCGCTGTCCGGAGCGGCATAGTCGGTTTTGGTTACAAGCGTCGTTTGCACGCCTGCTGCGGTTTTGGCTGTAATGGTAAAATCAGCCGGAAAGGCAGTACTCTTCCCCTCGGCGTTATAAAGTTATAACGCGGGGTAAGAATAACCCGGCTGAAAGGTTTGTCCCCGCCCAAATCAATCTCCACCCATTTATCACCACTTGTACCTCGAACAATCGTCGGTGTAACCTTTGGTCAATGTTCCGTCGGTCAAACCGCTCTTTCCCCAGGTGTTCGTATTCCAGTGAACTCGAGGCTGTTACAGCGCAGCCAGTGGAAAGCACCACTTTAATTGACGCTGAATCCATTGCCCCGGGATTGGACTCCGCATAAACCCTGACCGTAAATATCCCTGACGCGCCAGTGCTCTGGAACAAACCCGTGTTGTTAATACTCCCGCCGCCGGATACACTCCAGACTGTGGCAGGTAAAGGAATCATTTTCTGGCCATACTGATCCTTCATCTCAAGCGAGAACTGTGTTGTTGAATTTGGACCAACAGCCACGGTCTTTGGTGTGAGCTTTATGCTTTGCACCTTCGGCACACCTACTGTCATGCTCACATTGTACAGTCGTCGTCACAAAGCCGGCGGCTGTAATCTTCACCTTTGTGGTGTAAGTACGGCCATCAACCAGACCCGTGACATCAGCCGTGTGATGAATAACCTGTTCCGCGCCACTGCCGCTTACCGTGACTTTAAGCCACGAAGAATCAGGCGTTACCGTGAGCGTGGATACTGCACCGCTTCCGGCCATGATGCCGATGGCGGGGTCAGCAGGCGAAGTTACGCCATTGTCAGCGTAAAAGGACAACGCCCACTGCTGCAAGGGCACCCACAAGGGTGAAGGCGGCATGGCGACACTGGACGATTCACTTGCAGTAAGACGGAAGCCCGTAGTAGTCATGTTCATGGGGTCATTTACAACCAAATAGTTATCCGTGACAGTCATACCGGCAGGAATAATGTTCGTTTCCGGAATATCGCGGTTCTTAAGCTTGCATATCACATTCCGGTTATTGTCAATCACAGCCATCTCAGCCTGATGGGTATTGGGAACAAACAAGCGCCCCCAATTGTCAATATCAAAATTTTCGGAATAACACCAACACTGTCCCCCTGTAGCATCAAGCACCCTGGAAAAACCGAAATAACCCCATGTCAAACCAGTGGCTTTCAAATGCGTTCCCTCCCTCCAAAACTCATAATCATAATCCCCCGTGGTTGTGGGTAAAAGTGAGCCGCCAGTGTTCGGAAATTTCAAAATACAACCAGTCTGGCTACTTATTTTCCCCAAATTCGCATAAGCCGGCGGCGGGTTCACCAGCGATTGAACATCCTCGGGCATAGTCAAACCTTTGGGATTTATTGTGCAACCCACATAAATGTTGCCTTTGCGATCCACCTGGATTGTCGAAAAACTGGCAAACACAAATATCCGGCAGGTGTCAATGATGACACCGTCTTTGACCACCTTTACCTGCAACCGCGCGCCATAGTATCCCGCACCCATCGAGACCACATCGACTGTACTAGCCATCGAATTCACATAGACTTCACCTGCAGGACCGACAGCAAGCCCTTTCGCACCGCCCGCCCATCCACTATTCGGATTCAATCCACCCACCCAATATTTTCCGGTCTGCGGCCATGGACTGGGTTTTCCATCAGACATATTGAAACGGTAAATAGCGCCACAACCTTCAGGTGCGTCTGCAGGCTCTCCGAAAGTGTAAAAGAACTGATTCTTTACGTCAAAAGCCGGGTTGGAGCTTTGGGTGCCGCAATCGTTCAGACCTCTGAAAAATATACCCCTACCCCAGCCTGACTGTGCATTTGCAAGATCGTTCATAAACACTCCTGTGGCCGCGTTGTAGCGCTTCACCCCGTTAGCTCCCTGAGATGTATAAAACCAGTCTCCGGCATGATCACTGTAGAGCCAGCCTGTACTAGGAGTTTGGTCACCTATCATCAAAGGATGCCATTTGGGTAAAAAATCTGTTTGGGGATCGATAATCCATGGGTCTTGATTTTCCGGAACGAATGCATCCGCTTCGACAAAACAGAAACAACTGGGGCTCCCGTCCCATCTGAAACCATTTGGCAGATAAAACCGATCACCGGCCTGTCCATGAGCCTTGTATATACTATAGGTGGCGTTTGCCATGCCGGCTATAATGCTGTCTCCGGTATCGGTATAACGTGATAAAAATGGGTCTTTTGGCATGATCATCACGAGCACCTACAAAAAAATCCGCTTCGCGTTTGAGCAAAACCATAATAGCACTGTCTGGCGGCGGCTCCCAACCAGGCCATTTCCGTCATAAAAACAACATAGGCACCATTATTATATTTAGCCGGAATATAAGTAATATTGCCAACACTGTAATAGCTTCCCCCTCCACCAAGTTCCAATCTCCATGGCACCCCTTGCTCATTGCGTTCCCATCTTTTATCTTTTCCCCAGGCAGGACCTCCGGTTTTCCAGACAAATTTTGGCTTCACACCCAAACGTACCCTAACCTTGTAACCACTGCCCATAGCAAGCCCGCCGTCGTCATCTCTGAAGTCCCAGACCAGACTCTGAGTTAGTCCCGCTGTCAGTGGCTCCGGTGGGGCATATTTACCGCCCAGTACTCCTGCGGCCAAGTGGTTGATGATTTTGCCGTTGGCATCAGCAATGCCCACCTCCACATCCGTGGCTTCGGATACCGTGAAGGTGATTGAAACCGCGCTGTCGCCCTGCTGTGCCACTGTTGGACCCTGCGTAAACACCGCTGCGCTCTGGGCTGCGCAGAACAGCCCTGTTAGAAGGATAAGCCCGAATAATGATAAGGCTTTCCTTGTTTGTGATTTGTGAGACATGAGACCTCCTCTTTGGTTAAAGGTTATCGGAAACCCACCCCTGCCCCTCCCTTTTTCTTGGGGGAAAAAGGGAGGGGTTCATCAAGGACAAGTTATCTATAAATACAGCATGATCTCCATCTTTCTTTTCCGAATCCCCCTTCCCTTTTTCCTTGTCCCTGAGCCTGTCGAAGGGCCAAAAAAAGGGAAGGGGTTAGGGGATGGGTTTCCTATTCCACTGTCAAAAATAAATGCCATTGCCGTTTTCCCTGCCATGGTTAACTTGATTATAGATTTGTATTCTCTCTATAGGCAACATTGTTCCTTTTTATAAGTTTTATGGTATTTCATTAGATTTATCAAATCAGCTATGTTTATATATTGTATTAGATTAAAATAAATAAAACCAAGCGAGAATCAAATACAGAATAAGGAAATTGTTCTGGCAAAAACAGACAAATAAAAGGCAAAATCAGCTAATTTCTGGCAAAATCATTCATCATCCACGCAATTAATGGATTTTCCGGAATTCTTTCGGAGTAATACCTTCAATGGCCTTAAACGCCTTTGTAAAATGGGTAGGCTCGTGATAACCAACGTGGCAAACTTATTTCATCGATGTTTTTATTCTTCTCATTTACCAGGAGTTCTTTTGCTTTCTCAATTCTATATTTCTTAACCATATCCGGCAAGTTTTTATTGTATTTATTCAGGACATTATAAAAACCTGGCTTGCTAAAATGACATTCCCTTAACAGATCCTTGATAACAATCTTTTCTGCATAATGATGCTTAATATAGCCCATTATCCGTTGGAAATCAACATCTTGACTGAAATCTTCTTTTGATTCGGGTTTTATCTGTGTTATTTTGTACTTGTATCTCATGTAAAAAACAAAGATACAGAAAACAATAATTATAATTGTAAATAGCAGAATAAGGCGAAAAAATTTCCAGGGGACTTTTTCCATGTTTGTTACAGGTAATACGGCTATTTTTGATCTGAAAATATTTGATTCTTCTTCAAAATTACGATTATTAGAATCTACTTTATATGAATAAACTACACCTGCTGAAACCTGCCACAGGCCGCTATTTGCCGTTGGTAAAAATCTGGTACGGAATTTAATATGCCCTTTTGAAGTATCTGTAACCAGACCATGGTTTGAAGCATCCAAATAAACACCGGGTGAATCTGTCCCAAGCAGAATCGAAGATATTGAATTCTCGCTCTCTTTCTCGAATAGGCCAGTCTTGCCACTTTCAAGTGAAAAATTATAGACATAATTTGATTTTGCAAGGAAAATGCCGCCCTCTATTGGCAATATGGCCGAATGTATAGGAATTGTCATGAACCCATACTAACGCAAACATCGAATCTACCCCATCCAATACGGTTGTCTATACTCAAGTGAAAATCATACCATTGCCCGGCAGTAATACTTGAAATCTGCTTGTCCTGACCTTTTTCCGTGAAGTAAGCATTTTTAACCATGATTTTCTTTTGTTGACCTGTTATTGTAAATTCCGTTAAAGGGCTCCAGTCTCCCCAATTCCCGAAATTGTTCATAAAACATACCCGCCAGTTATATTTGCCGTTGTCTAAGGAAAATGGAATTGCGCGGTTATAAAAATATTTCGGCATGGTTTCAATTGCATCAAACATCGGAAAAGGCAGACTGTCAAAAGGAAAAACCTGCCAGCGGCACATTTTTATTTGTTCATTGAAATAACCTGATTGCATATATCGGCATCGCATTTCCACCTGACCGCCATGTACAATTGAAGAACAGGCTGAAGGAACATCAGGCATTGTATAGGGCCGCCCGGATAGAGTATGCAAACTCGTCAATGGAAAAATGGAAAGGCGTAAAGGAATAATTTCCTCCATACTCAGCTAAAAAATAATCTCTATCATCGTTTGTTATTACCACTCTAAAGAATTCGTGAGGATAAAAATAAGCTGTTTTTTTCTGACACCAAAGAACGCCATCAATATAACAGGTTAGGCTGACGCTTTCAGGTTTGAAAAAGCTCAAATTGCTTTCAATACAATAAATATGATTCCGTGAGATTGGTATGCTTGTTTTTTTCTGGGTCGTACCGTAAAGAGTGCTGATAAGGGTTAAGCTTGAATCCCTTGAATCAACCTCAAATTTAAAATCAACAACACCTCCATTCTGTTCCTTTTGAAACTTCTGGGACACGGCATATATGAGAAATGATACTTCTTTTTGCTGCTTTCCCTGTGTAAAAAACGCTTTGGAGGCTTCAGATGAATCACCTAATGAGTCAATGCGAAAGTAAAACCTCTGCCATGAATTATTATGGAACTTCGCTTTTTGGTAAAAAAAAGCAGGGTCATTGTAAACAACATTCAGACCCATCCAACCACGAAGCGCAGCCTGTTTTGTAAAAAGAAGCGGGGTATCGGTATTCGCATGGAGCCAGGGTAGAAACGTTGAATCAGTGTCCGTGTAATCGGAAAAAGCAGTGTCGGATGGATTTGGATATACGCTAAGATAAAGGAGCAAGGATATAAAAATCAGGATATTGCCCAATAAGACTCCTGCTGATTATTTTAATGATATAATATAAATTAATTTGTCTATCTATGTAATTAAAATGGGCGCCTCGGGTTGCATGACAGCTAATGCGTGTGATTTTAGCTTTTGTCATGGGTTTCAATTAAGAATCCCAACAAGACAAACCCGCCGCACGGAGGCGGCGGGACTGATTTGTATTTTGTTTTATTTATTCCCGAGCCAGGGACGGCTCGGGAAAATGCGGGGCCGTCTCTGGCCCCGCTCACCAAAAATAATCCCCAAATACAGTCCCGCCGCCTCAGTGCGGCGGGTAAATATACACATTAGCTGTCATGTACCCGGCGGCTCGGGCAACTGGAACAGGAACTTGAAATACAGGTTTTCCTTTACCTATTTTGATCAATAATAATTGCTCGAACGGAATTGAATGTTTACAAGAAGAAAATTCGTTACAGCAGGCGCTTGTATTGTATCATCAACGGCATTATCAGGAATAAAAGTTTACGCGGAAACGCAAAAACCGGTTGTGGCTGTTGCCAAAGGCACGCCATCCGATTGTATAAAGCGGGTTGTGAATGCTCTTGGCGGCATCAAACGCTTTGTAAAAGAAGGCTACAGGGTGCTGATAAAGCCGAACATGGGCTTTCCAAATCCGCCTGAATGGTCAACAACAACCCATCCTGATGTGGTAAAAACCGTTGCCGAACTGTGCATAGAGGCTGGCTCACGCAGGATTATCGTCATGGATCACTCCCTGCGGGACGGTGAACTCTGCAAGGAAAAATCAGGAATAGGGGAGGCGCTAAAGGGTTTGAAGGGCGTAGTCATTGCCATGCCGGATGACCCCAAGTTTTATGAAGAGATGCAGGTGGCGGGGGCAAAGGAACTCAAGAGCACCGCAGTGGCAAAAGAGGCGCTAAAGGCAAACTGCATTATAAACATACCCACCGCAAAGTCGCATTCCGCAACGGGTGTGAGCCTGGGAATCAAAAATCTTATGGGACTTGTTTATGACCGGAAAGTATTTCATGATAAAATGGATATTAACCGGGCCATTGCGGAACAGCTCATAGTAATAAAACCATCGCTTACAATCATAGACGCAGTATATGCTTTGCTCACCCGCGGTCCAGGCGGCCCTGGCGAGGTCTCGAAGTCCGGCACAATAATTGCGTCAACCGACCCTGTTGCGGCTGATTCATACGCTGTCAGCCTCGTCCGATGGTACAACCGTGAATTCAGAGGTGATCAGGTA
Source organism: uncultured Fibrobacterota bacterium (assembly GCA_963831235.1). Taxonomy (GTDB): domain Bacteria; phylum Fibrobacterota; class OXYB2-FULL-49-7; order OXYB2-FULL-49-7; family JAEUSG01; genus CAWHPS01. The sequence goes on along the minus strand of CAWHPS010000050.1, from coordinate 4,939 downwards.
AAGCATATTAAAATTGCGGCTGAGATGGGGTTTGGAGAAATTGATATTGCAAAGATGGACGTAAAAACTGTATAAGTTGTTTTTTAAATGAAGCTTAAGATATGATGAATAAAACAGACTCAAACTTGCCGAGGTGCAGCCCCAACTACGGGTTGGTATTGACGCGCGCTGGTTGGGCAACAAATGATCAGGAGATGATCCTGTCCCTGCAGTTTGCCATGACCCTTGCACCCGGTGAAAAGCGGACGATCAGCATGGTGAACGGCCTCGCCCAAAACGCGGAAAATTTGCGAAAGCACGCCTGGGACAAGGGCCATTTTATCTGCGGGTTCAACGACTGGGGTGAAAAAGTCGGCGCGCACGAAAACCGTGAGGCGCAGCTCTTCCTGAACATGCAGACCTGGGGCGTCTTAAGCGGCGCCGCAGCGGATGGCCCGGCGCTTATGGATTGGGTGGAGCGCGAATTATCCTGCCCATGGGGCTATGTGCTGAATAAACCATGTTATACCAAAGGGGACGATCACATCGGCCGTGTCAGTTATTTTGAGAAAGGGTGCTATGAAAACGGGTCCGTGTATAACCACGGCGGCACATTCAAGATTGCGGCGGATTGTTCCCTGGGACGCGGCGAATATGCTTATCAGACCGTTAAAAGAATGCTTCCCGCCAATCCTGAAAATACTGCGGAACACTCCGGCGTGGAACCCTATGTCATCACGAACATGTATTTGGGTCCGGAAAACAATCTGCGCTCAGGCGAGTCGCTTATGGGATGGATTACGGGCGCCGCCGTCTGGCTTTTCCGCTGTATCACGGAATTCATGCTGGGCACACAGGCGGATTACGATGGTCTCGCCATCCGCCCTTGTCTGCCCGGTGTTCGGAATGAAGCAATGAAAAACAATGGCATGTGCGGTGGCGTCTATGGATTGGCCTTTATCGGAGCGGCGGTCGGCTTGTGGCAAAAGGTTCAGGATTTGCGGTATTAATATTGCCTTTTCCTCCTGGTATTAAGCGCTGAACGGCCGCCTGGAGACAACGGAAAACAAGGGAAGCTACCGGCTTGTTCCACATGCGCCCATGTTCAGCCGGCTGATCGTTTTCTCAGATGCAGTGCGCCGTGTGGAAGTTGCATCCGACAAGGCGTTTGAGATTTGTTCGCCCAATGCCTGGAAAAAAGAGGGCGCAGTGCTTTCGGCGGGATAAAGGTCAGACGAAAAGGCATGCTGTCCACAGTGTCAGACCATGGCCAGTGTCAAGCAGGTGAAAGAGCGAATCGAGGAGCTTCTGCCCGCGCCGTATTTTCATGCCCTGTTCACACTGCCGAGTGAGCTTAACCCATTTTTCCTGTGCAACAAGAAGGCCTGCTATTCCATTCAACACGCGGGCGCTTTCGCCGCGCCTCTCTTTTTTCAAAGCGATTTGACAAATACAATCAAATCAGCCAATTCCTGAGGTGTGAGCGGCCGGGACAATTCGTGCCTGTCTTCGCCCGAAAACAGTTCCTCCATATCAAGACAGCGGCCATCATGGAGGTAAGGGGCTGTACGCCAGGCCTCAATAAGGGCAGGCGTGTCCCAATTACCATCCAATCGCCCAAAATCATTGCTGCTTTTCAGGCCCGGATAAGGGCGCATATCCGTATAATAACTTTCAGGCAAATGACAGACGTTGCACTGCATTTTGGAAAAAACTGTTTTTCCGCGTTTTGCGGCCGCACTCAAGCGGCCTTTGTCAAGAAACGGACTCGGCACATGACGCATGCTTTTCAAATAGGCGTCAATGGCCAGACATTCATCCTTTAACAAAACCTGGTTGGACATCAGGATATTGCCCACTCCCGCCCGCACCGCTAGCTCCGCAGAGTCCCGCACCCCCGTCCACATGACAGGCGGTGTGATATGCGCATACAACAAACTCCTCGCATTCTTGAAATTACCATTTCCATCGTTGGCAAGATCCCATTTCAATGCATCCATGCGGCCAAAGGCATGACAGGAGGCGCAGCTTTGCCATTGTTCACGCCCCATTTTTGTAGCATCGGAAAAGTAAAAAGCGCCGGACCTCACTTCGTCCCAGGGCCGTGAGGGCACCAATGGAAAGCCGCCCACAATCCGCCAACGGCCGCTTGAAAAGGCGACCGCTTCCACCGAATCCGAGAAGTATCCGCCGATAAAAACACGTCCTTCGCTGACGCCGACGGACTGCGCGCCCTTTACCTTGAGATACACCCGTTGTGTAAATCTTTGGGCGAACTTCAGATCTTTTGATAAATTCCGCGGCGTAGCCAATCGATCCAAAGACTTGTGGAGTGAATCCAGCTTCATCACATGCAGCATTTGGCTGCCTGATGAAACCACATACAAGCGACTGGAGTCACACGCAATACCCCAGGAATCCGCGGCCCCTGAATTCTTCCTATCCAACGGTACGACATCCACATTGCTGTCATTTACGATATCAATCACGCTGATCACATTCATGTTAATCCAGGTTCTTTCCGAATGCCTAAGCGGCGTCTGATTGAACATGGAAAGCAGATGGCTCACATAAGCGTATTTTCCATCCGTTGAGACGCATATTCCAGCCAGACTTTGCGCTCCGTTCGTCAATGCCACGTTGGATTCAACACGCCGGGTGTCCGTATTAATGATGGAAACAATTCCACAGGCGACACTGTCTTCGAACCTCGTTCTGACATACGGAAGAAAGTTGGTCACGACAAGGCGCTTTCCGTCAGGCGTAAGCGCCGCGGCAAAAGGCTCCCGCACAACCAGGATCGTATCTATCAAGCCGCCGGTCAATGTATTATAAATGGAAATAATATTTTTAAACCTGACTTTCCGCACATATGAAATTCTATTTTTGTCTATTTAGTTGCACTTTGTAAAATAATAATTTATTAATTCATAGGCCAATAATCATTTTCATTTAATCCCAATAACGAAAGCACCTTAATTTGTACAGGAGTTAGTTCATCACGGTAGTGTTCTGCGCTATGAGTTCCTCGCTTAACGGTATATGTAGAAAGTCCCTCAAAGAGAGCGAATATCTTTGTTGCTGTTGGATGAGCAGCAGGCCGATCTTCAGGATAAATCGGTAGGGCATCAATTTCTTCCTGTTTCATCATTTTCCTTACCTGTCGCTCTATAACCGCTTGAAGTATTAACGCCAGAAAGTAAAGAAACATAGTGGCTTCAACGCGTTCGATCTTTTTAAACAGCAGTGGGGCGGCATTGAGATAACTTTTAAACTGGGAAAACCTTTTTTCCAATCGCGGCTGATATTTATAGGCCAGCAATGCGTCTTTTGCGGAGAGTGAAGTATCGGTACTTAAGATTGGGAAGACCCCATCAACATTGAGTTCCTGATGCAGTATGGAATCATTTCGATTCCAGTGCAAAGTCAGTAATCGCTTTGTATATTCGGTGAACTTTGTTCCAGGTCCCGGCCTGCCACGGCCTTTTTGAACCTTATGAATAGATGATGTCTCAGCTAAATTTACCGAAAAGAATCTGGTAGTGTCATTGGATGATAATATTTCGTGAATTCGCTTTTTTATCTGTACATGTTTCTTCAGATTCCGTTTATTCAATCGTCCATTGAGTTCAGCAAGAAGCTGTTCTGTCTTACGCAAAGCAGCTTCCCTTGCTTGCCTATCACGAGTCCGTTTTTCTGTCGAATGAATCCAAAAAAGACGGTATTTCCGCTTGTGCGTATTCTGTTTACCGACAAAACAGGAGAATGTCTCAAACTCACCTTCATGGTTTTCAATCTCGCGGCGAAGTATTACTTGCTTGGATTTCTTGCATTGGCGAAGTTGATTCTTAAACTCACCGCTTTCTTTCCATGTATCCGGCATAATCGTAACAACCCGACCTCCATTCCTGACAATATAAGATAGCTGCTCATCCGTACAAACCTTGCAGTCTGCAACATAAAGGAAATCTGCTCTTTCGACAATCTTCCGAAGTGTTTTCCATGTTTCGATGTGGGTTGTATCATCAGTCCTATTGCCGGGATATGCCTTGTAATGAATTGGAACTGCGCCATCTGCTGAAATAGTCAGGCTATATACCAATTGTTTGAGATCAGGACGATGATCTTTGCTATTGCCACGCGCAAGGAATAAGCCGGTATGCGTGGTGCCACCTATTTTGCCGTAGGCTTTTACTGTTGTTGAATCATTATGAACACGCGTATGCTCAAGTTTTTCAATTTGAGTTGTTTCAACAGCTATTTCTGTTGTCAGCGAAGCCCTGTCCACGGTATATAGCTTATCAAGGGCGCGGCCAAATCTATCATCATTGAACATGTGTGTTCCACAGCCATTACCGGGAAGTATCCTTTTACCCATCCGAGACGCCCAATGTTCAAGCTCATACACTGGCTGTCTGCCACAGGCAATGTTATATACCATTATCATCAGGGAATCAACAGCAGCAATCCGTTCATTGCCGTGAGAAGCTATATAGCGGGCAATAATCTCTCGAAAACCCAGACGTGCTGCACATGCTTGCAGTATTGGAAGTTCACCTATATATCGGCGAACAAGGGATTTAGATTTTTGTTGCATTATCTTCACTCTATATAATATATTATATAGTGAAGATGAAAACAACCTTTTTTAACATAAAAAAACAACTTAACAGCTTCAACTCCATTGTGGAAAGCATGCTTGCTTTGTCCGGTATGATTAAAGGTTCATTCGGAATCACATATCATCAATGCGGTAAGACCACCTGTTGGTGTGCTAATCCTGAAGTAAAGGGACATTTATACACAAAATTGATGTGGACTGATGACAAAGGCCCAAAAACACGATCAGTTAAGGGCGATGAAATTCAGACCATTTTGGAAGCCATAGGACAATATCGGGAATTCAAAGAATTACGCAAGGATTTAAGAAATGAGATGCAAAAGCTTGAAAAGTTATTAA
>CAWHPS010000049.1:0-9001 GCA_963831235.1 uncultured Fibrobacterota bacterium | reverse complement strand
TCATTGCAGTACCATCTCATATCACTTCCCCAGGCAGGACCTCCGGTTTTCCAGACAAATTTTGGCTTCACACCCAAACGGACCCTAACCTTGTAACCACTGCCCATAGCAAGCCCGCCGTCGTCATCTCTGAAGTCCCAGACCAGACTCTGAGTTAGTCCCGCTGTCAGTGGCTCCGGTGGGGCGTATTTACCGCCCAGTACTCCTGCGGCCAAGTGGTTGATGATTTTGCCGTTGGCATCAGCAATGCCCACCTCCACATCCGTGGATTCGGATACCGTGAAGGTGATTACAACTGCGCTGTCGCCCTGCTTCTCAATTGCCGGACCCTGCGTAAACACCGCTGCACTCTGGGCTGCGCAGAACAGCCCTGTTAGAAGGATAAGCCCGAATAATGATAAGGCTTTCCTTGTTTGTGATTTGTGATTCATTGAGACCTCCTGGTTAAAGATTAAAAGACCATACTTTCTTTAAAAGGAAAAATAAACAAAAAAAGCAAAAATTCCATATTAAAACATCATTTTATTCTTATTAAAATTGGAATAAAATTATGTTTTCTTCTTTTTTATTATGAATTCTTCCGCTCTTAGATGTTACCAAGCTGCTTTCGATAATCCTTTGGTGAAATACCTTCAATTTCTTTAAAAGCAGTTGAAAAATTTGAGGCTTCTATATAGCCGACAGACAAACTTATTTCCTCGATATTCCTCTCTCTTTCAGTTCTTAAAAGCTCTTTTGCCTTTTCAATACGAAAGTTCCTTACAATATCCGGCAGGTTTTGATTACACCTGTTCATTACATTATAAAAATGGGATTTACTGAAATGACATTCCCGAAAGATATCAGTGATAACGATCTTTTCAGTATAATGAAGCTTAATATAATCCATAATCCTTTGAAAATCAGCATTTTGACCAAGGTCTTGCACTGATACGGAATTCTTTTTTCTCCTGTATTTCAGGTTTAGAACAAACAGGCTTAATATAATGGCAGGAATAAATACAAAAGCCGAAACAAAGTGGAAATATTTCCAGTGGCCTTTTTGAGGGAAAATGGTTATTGTTGATCTGAATATGTTCGATTCTTCTTCAAAATTACGATTGTTAGAATCTACTCTACTATAATAAACAACACCTGCTGAAACCTGCCACAGGCCGCTATTTGCCGTTGGTAAAAATCTGGTACGGAATTTAATATGCCCATTTGAAGTATCCATAACCAGACCATGGTTTGAAACATCCAGATAAACACCAGGCGAATCCGTCCCAAGCAGAATCGAAGATATTGAATTCTCGCTCTCTTTCTCGAATAAGCCGGACTTGCCACTATCAAGTGAAAAATTATAGACATAATTTGATTTTGCAAGGAAGGCGCCGCCCCTATTGGCAATATGGCCGAAAGTATAGGAATTGTCATGAACCCATACCAATGCAAACATCGGAGTACCCCATCCCATACGATTGTCTATACTCAAGTGAAAATCATACCATTTCCCGGGAGTAATACTTGAAATCTGTTTGTCCTGACCTTTTTCAGTGAAGTAAGCATTTTTAACTAAAATTTTCTTTTGTTGACCGGTTATTGTAAATTCCGTGAAAGGGCTCCAGTCTCCCCAATTCCCGAAATTGTTCATAAAACATACCCGCCAGTTATATTTACCGTTGTCCAATGAAAAGGGAATTGGACGGTTATAAAAATATTTAGGCATGGTTTCAATCACATCAAACATCGGGAAAGGCAGACTGTCAAAAGGAAAAACCTGCCATCTGCACATTTTTATTTCTTCATTGAAATAGCCTGATTTCATATATCGGCATCGCATTTCCACCTGACCGCCATGTACAATTGAAGAACAGGCTGAAGGAACATCAGGCATTGTATAGGGCCGCCCGATAGAGTATGCAAACTCGTCAATGGAAAAATGGAAAGGCGTAAAGGAATAATTTCCTCCATACTCAGCTAAAAAATAATCTCTATCATCGTTTGTTATTACCACTCTAAAGAATTCGTGAGGATAAAGATAACCTGTTTTTTTCTGCCCCCCCAAAGCGCCATCAATATAACAGGTTAGGCTGACGCTTTCAGGTTTGAAAAAGCTCAAATTGCTTTCAATACAATAAACATGATTCCGTGTGATTGGTATGCTTGTTTTTTCAGGGGTCGTACCGTGAAGAGTGCTGATAAGGGATAAGCTTGAATCCTTTGAATCAACCTCGAATTTAAAATCAACAACACCTCCACCCTGTTCCTTTTGAAACTTCTGGGACACGGCATATATGAGAAATGATACTTCTCTTTGCTGCTTTCCCTGTGTAAAAAACGCTTTGGAGGCTTCAGATGAATCACCTAATGAGTCAATGCGAAAATAAAACCGCTGCCATGAATTATTATGGAACTTCGCTTTTTGGTAAATAACAGCAGGATCCTTGTAAACAACATTCAGCCCCATCGCACCACGAAGTGCAGCCTGTTTTGTAAAAAGAGGCGGAGTGTCGGCATTCGTATGCAGCCAGGGGCGAAATATTGAATTGGAGTCCGTGTAATCGGAAAAAACAGTGTCGGATGGATTTGGATATACGCTAAGATAAAGGAGCAAGGATATAAAAATCAGGATATTGCCCAATAAGACTCCTGCTGATTATTTTAATGATATAATATAAATTAATTTGTCTATCTATGTAATTAAAATGGGCGGCTCGGGTTGCATGACAGCTAATGCGTGTGATTTTAGCTTTTGTCATGGGTTTCAATTAAGAATCCCAACAAGACAAACCCGCCGCACGGAGGCGGCGGGACTGATTTGTATTTTGTTTTATTTATTCCCGAGCCAGGGACGGCTCGGGAAAATGCGGGGCCGTCTCTGGCCCCGCTCACCAAAAATAATCCCCAAATACAGTCCCGCCGCCTCAGTGCGGCGGGTAAATATACACATTAGCTGTCATTTACCCGGCGGCTCGGGCAACTGGAACAGGAACTTGAAATACAGGTTTTCCTTTACCTATTTTGATCAATAATAATTGCTCGAACGGAATTGAATGTTTACAAGAAGAAAATTCGTTACAGCAGGCGCTTGTATTGTATCATCAACGGCATTATCAGGAATAAAAGTTTACGCGGAAACGCAAAAACCGGTTGTGGCTGTTGCCAAAGGCACGCCATCCGATTGTGTAAAGCGGGTTGTGAATGCTCTTGGCGGCATCAAACGCTTTGTAAAAGAAGGCTACAGGGTGCTGATAAAGCCGAACATGGGCTTTCCAAATCCGCCTGAATGGTCAACAACAACCCATCCTGATGTGGTAAAAACCGTTGCCGAAATGGGCACACTCGGTTCTTACAATTCGGATCATACGGTATACACCATCACCTCCATGTTTCCAAAACGGCCATGGCGTAACTTTTTGTGGAACGAACGGTTCATCGCCTCCATCGACCAATTCGGCGGTGGCGCCAGCTGGCATAGGACCGGCGAACTCTATTCCGGCGCCTGCAATGCCGGCGACAGCCGTTTGTTTTTTCTTCGTGATTCCGCGGACAAGGTCGTATGGGCGGCCAACCGTAATTTCAACAAGGAGCCCTTTGCGGAATTTTATACGGAGGTGGGCCAGGGGTTTTCGCGCATCGTCTCCTGTTACAAAGGACTGCGTTTCTCATTCCGGATTTTTATCCCCCTGGAGGGAGACGTAGAGTGTTGGACCATTGAATTGGAGAATGTTTCCAAGTCTACGCGGAAAATCGATCTTTTCGCCTATGCGGATTCCGACCTCAATAAAAATGAGCATTCGGCCTATAATCACGGCGGATTTGACAGAGAACTGGGCGGCGTTCTTCTTTCGCACCACGCCTACAATATCCCGAAAGTCCTTTTACACCATTACCTGGCCTCCGACATCGCGCCTTCGGCCTATGAAACCACCAATCTGAGGTTCCGGGGCGTTTACGGCCGGATCACGATGCCCGACGCGGTAAAAGCCGGCAGCCTATCCTCGACAGACACCTCCTTTGATCAGGAGATGATCCTGGCACTGCAGTTTGCCATGACCCTTGCACCCGGTGAAAAGCGGACGATCAGCATGGTGAACGGCCTCGCCCAAAACGCCGTACAGGCCCGTCAGATGGCGCGCGCCCTGCTTCAACCCGAGCGGTTTGCGCATGAACTGGCGGCCGTGGATGAACGGGCCAGGAGCGCGCTGAACAAGGTATTTATCCAAACCCCTGACGACGACATCAACGCGCTTACGAATGTCTGGCTTAAACGGCAGATTGATTTGGGCAAGACCTGGGCGCGTACCTACACGCGGGGTTTTCGCGACATCATGCAGGACACCACGGCTTTTACCCCCCTGGATCCCGTCATTGCTGCGGATAAAATCAAGTATTGCCTGGCCTACCAGCGCGCGAACGGGAACCCGCTGCGCCAATGGGAACCCGTGTACACGCACCCGTAACGCGACGGCGCGGTGTGGCTGATCATGGCCGTAACCACCTACCTCAAGGAAACCGGCCGCATGGCGTTTCTCGATTAGATCGCGCCTTATTTTGAAAGCGCAGAAAACGGAACCGTACTCGACCATTGCCGGCGAGGCATGGCCTTTCTTTTGGATAATCTCGGCGATCACGGGCTATGTCTTTGGGGCGGCGGCGACTGGAACGATTCCTTAAACGGTGCCGGCCTCAAAGGATTGGGTGGAGCGCGAATTATCCTGCCCATGGGGCTATGTGCTGAATAAACCCTGTTATACCAAAGGGGACGATCACATCGGCCGGGTCAGTTATAGGGAGTTCCGCGGAGCGGTTTATAATATTGAAATTCAGAATCCAAAAGGATTGGAAACCGGAAAGGTCTCCATGACCCTGGATGGCAAGCATCTCAGCGGCAATCTCCTGCCTGTGTTGGGCGATGGAAAAGAGCACCAGGTAAAAGTAGTGATGGATAATTATTAAGATAGGAATGGAGCAATGAAAACAATGGCATGTGCGGTGGCGTGTATGGTTAGCCTTTATCGGAGCTGCGGTCGGTTTGTGGTAAAAGGGTTCAGAATTTTCGGTATTAATGTCGTATTCCGGCGTATATGATGCAATTTTTTGCGATCTGGATTTACGAATAGATAAAAGTAAAAATATCTATCAGCTAATACCTAAACTGAGCGATTCTTATGGTAAAATATCACAACTCGCACATAGCAAGCAAGCTTTTCTTTCTTTCCATTGTCAAGAGTGTGTACTTTTTGAGTAAACAAGGAAACCGATTTGACAGGTAGAGTTTTCTCATGGAAAAATGCGGAAAATTATCGAAAAGTGACGATGTTGGTTTATTTCAGTGCGCACCTTTACATAGGCGATATTGCGCGGAGAATGGTTTATGCAACAACTTGATATAAACATTTTTAAGACCAACCTTTGACGGACGCTGTTTTTTAACCTTAATCGTACATGGTTCACTCCATTGTCCCCACTCATCAAAGTTATTTCTGAATTTGACCTGCCATAAATACAATCCACTGTCCAATGAAAACGGTATGGTTTTGCCATGAAAAAAGGCCGGATCAATATCATCAAACACGGGAAATATCCTGTCAGACTCGGGAAAAACCCTCCACCGCGTTTCGGTTTGAGTTTCATTCTGATAATCGGATTCAAAAGGATTACATGACAATTCATGCTTATTCTTGGAATTGACAATACTCTGGCAAAAAGCCGGTTTTGGAGGGGATGTAAAAGGCCGCTCTTTGGATATGGAAAAACCGTCAAGCGCAACCATTAAAGAACACTGTTCTAATAATTCAGAAAATTCAGAATCTGGTATAACGGCTTTTGTGAGAAACATATGATGGGTTGGTATCACAGCCTCTATCAAATCATGCCCTGAATAATAGCCTGATTTTGTGCTTCCGGATAATAATCCATTGATATAAAACTCAACTTGTACGCTGTCATTTCTGAAAAATGAAACATGGGATTCAATACAATAAACTTTCTTCTTTTCCATGGGCACGTGAAAATATTCCAATGGTGTGGTACTTTTATCCTTTGGTGTCTGGCTGCGCCATTGCAGCGTCAGCCGATTCTCGAACATATGATATTGAACCGAGAAAACAATAAATGATTGCAGATACTCTCTCTTGACTCGTTCAGAAAAACTATAAGAACAAAGTGACATATCAATGACAAGGTCTTTGGGATAGACCGCTTTTTTATCAACCGAATACCGGTCAACACGAAAATAAAAACGCTCCCAGGAATCAGACAGATAAGGGGCTCTGAAGTAAAAACCCGGATTGGAGCTGTTATAATTTAAGCTCCTTTCCATTCCAGCGTTCCCAATAATGGCCGCATCAGATGAGGTTCTTATATTTGTCGGGGTTACATTATCTATTTTCATCCACGGCAAAGTAACCGGTGCGGATTTGCCATTCAGAACAAGTAGAGAATCCGAGCTGTCAAGGGGATACACGGACAAATAAAAAAGCAGGATGAATAAAATGAACATGTCAAGCTGCCTTTGCAATTACTGAATTCAAGAGAAGCACTGGTGTAAACTCGAAGGTTGTCCGGTTTCTTGGATCAAAATAACCCATTCTCATGATCCATGGCAAGCGGGTATTTTCAATCGAATTGCATGTAACTGAAGCTCTGAGGTAAAAAAAGAGTTCAGAAGGTTCAAAATTCTCGCAAATTCCTTGCAGGGAAAAAATGTAATAACTATTTTTTAAAACTTTCTTTTTGTCGTATTTGTCTTAACTATAAACAAGATATGGCAATGAGACTAATTCTAAATGCATGCATGTTAAAGTATAGCGGTTTACCTTCACAATGAGGTTATATATGAATTCGCTAAGTTGCAGCAGGAAAGAGCTATCAAAATTCGAAAGTGCCGGATTAAAACCCGGAAAAAAACCTTGTATCGAACTCTTCTGGAAGGGAATACCAACCGCCTTAAGTTATAGTTATGCCCCATTATGGCTTGATCAAAAACTAGTGGAATGCCCTGTAAAAAAGGTTGAAAGTCATTCAGGCAAATGGCAGGTCACAGGGGAAATTCGTATCCCAGGCGGAATATGGCGTTTTCTTGACACGCTAATCCCGAATGGCAACACCCTTATTATAGACCGGAAATGGGATTATAAAGGCAATAGAATAGGTTACGTAAGGCTGGGGTTTGATCTCATTATTCCTTTTGAAAAGTTATCGCGTTGGGCGATTCCCTATATTTCGGTTAACGGTAACAAAGGCTGTACTCACGTGCCTGAAGGCATGACCCGCAACGGCATACCCTGGATATTCCGTGAAGAGCGTACAACAGCTCCAGGCCTTATTATCCTTGAATCAGGGGAGATAGTGGCGGGAACTTATACTGAACCTGGAAAATCAGAAACAACATTATGTTCCTGCAGCATGTTTCGCTCTGAAAATAAAAAACATTATATAAGCCGGACATTATTCCCCTTTCAGGATCATCCTTTGACTTATTTTGGCACAGCTTTTATCGGAGGTGACGCTGAGCCGGGAGTATTTTCTTGGGGTATGGGCGGAAACGGCGGGTTTATTGTCGAGGGAAAGGCGAGTTTTCGCCGTAAGTTTTTCGTTGTCATGGAAAAAAAGGGGGCTCGCCCTCACGGTTATATACACGCATGGGAGTCCGCATGGCGCAATTTGAAAGACAAACCTGCAGAGCAATTTCCCTTGAAACAGACTGAAAATCTCCTTTGGCATACATTGGATTATTTCTGGTTCCAAAAAGGAAAAGCTTGCGGTTACTCGCTCCGCATTAACCGCGATGGAGACCCCTTGGGAGACTTTTCCCCGAATTTTTCCATTGATATCGGATGGGCCGCTCCCACTTCCATGCTCACTTATTTGGGCATCCGCGAAGCAATACGCAGGGGCAAGCCGAACTTTGCAGATAAGCCGATCCGTGCATGCAATTTTTTTGTTGATAATGCAAGTGCGGGAAACGGTCTGTTCCTTTCAAATTTTGATATCCGAAAATTGAAATGGGCGGAGAAGCCTTCAACGGCGGTTGAAATGGGCGGAGGAGCTTATTGGATACTCAAATGCCTTGAACTTGTCAAAGGGTCCAAAACTTTTTCACGTTCCTTGAATCAAAATAAATGGCAGCGTTTTGCCCTTGATTTTTGCGATCTGGCTTTGCGTACACAGCAGGCAGACGGCGCTTTCCCCAGCCGGTGGTCGCTTGATGGGAAAAGCCTCGGCGTGGAGCGCAGCATGAGTCTGCCTGCGGCGCTCGCTGTTTTGGAAGCTTACAGATACACCGGCAAAAAAATCTACCTCGATGCGGCTGAACGTGGTGCTGAAAATCTTATTCGCAATTGCGTTGACACTGAAAAATATGGCGATTCTTGGGATGTAAAGGGAAACACAACTGAAAACAGCTCAGGATGGGTCTCGCAATTCCTTGTGCTGCTTTATGAGACCACCAAAAAAACCCGGTATCTTGACAAGGCGATTCTTGCGGCTGAATGCAGCCTGCCTTTTGTTTTTACCTATAATATGTTCTTTCCTTCGGAAACCGAATGCGGCCGCCGCAAATTGCGTACGCGCGGTTGTCTGACTATTTCTCCTGAAACTGCTTTCACCTGCTTTGCCGCGATGCCGCAGGTCAATGCATACCTGGGATTATGGGAAGCCACCGGAGATTCCCGATGGAAGGAATATGCCTTGCCGATGATTCCGGCATCGCTCCAGATGATGACTGAAAAAGGGGACACATTCGGGTTGGCGCCGCACCTTATCGGCTGCCGCGCCGAGGTGCTTCCGGTTCTTGACACAATAAAGGGCGCGCATTTCTGGAAAAGAGGCATGACCGGTTATACCTGGCACGAGCCCGTATGGTGGCCGGCCGCCCATAATCTGCTCAGCTATGCGCTCATAGAAGATCGCTATCCGCAATTAATAAAGGAAATTGGCGGTTGATGATATAAAACATTGTTATTTACAAGAGGAAAACATGAAAAACAAGAAAAGAATTGGAATTTACCTGCCT
>CAWHPS010000048.1:0-68069 GCA_963831235.1 uncultured Fibrobacterota bacterium | reverse complement strand
TGGGCTATCCAACAACGATTCAACTCATCTCACGGAAGAAAGGAAATCAGTGGTATGTTAATTTTCCCAATGCTTTGGCAAAAGCGATGAATTTCAAGAAACGCGAAATTGTGGAATGGGAGGTTGAAACAGTAAAGTGCATGAAAATGATTAGAACTGGCAAGTCTAACAAAGTAACTGCAAGAACAAGAACGGATCGTGTGTCACGTATTACCGTTGACAATAAGAAATAAAGTGGCGAATTTTAATGCGATTGCCCTGAGTCCTGACGCTATCTGATAAAAGAGGATTAAAGCAGCCTCCCAGGGTATTGTCTCATGCTCTTTGAGTAGTTTATTGAAATCAATACCATCTATAAGTTCAAGAACAATGAAATAGTTCTCATCGGAAAGCCCGAAATCATAAATATGTGTTACATTGGGATGTGAAATCATAGCCAATGTTTTAGCCTCTTCCTCAAAACGTTTTATCCAGTTGCCTTCCAACACAAGGTGAGGATGGAGTATTTTTATGGCGACCTTCCGGTTCAATTTTGTATCAAGCGCCCGGTGTACGGTTGAGACAGAACCATGACCAATCTTTGCTTCTATGGTATATCGATCAAGAAATTGTTCCAAATCCACTACCTTGTTATTAAGCAGTTTTTATGCCTTAGAAAATTCTTTATTCCTGAACCATACCTGGCATGGGGTTATTATGAAGTATAAATATTTTCAACCCCATTTTGGAACATTTTGCACCATGTTTATGGTACGAGTTGCCTCAACAATGATGCTTTTGAACAACAATGGGTAAAAAGAATAAACTTTTGGCAGGATTCTACGAAAAACGCGGTAAATAGATTTTTATTTATATTAGCAATAACCTACGATAGAATAAGAATCCAATTATAGAAATCTTCATACCTAATCTTTATCTAATTAACAGCATTACTTTTGTCTTATCAAAACCACCTGCGCGCAGTCTGCAAAAGTAAAGTCCATTTGCGAGTGACGAAGCATCAAAGAGCGCGGAACCCATGCTCGGAGATTTAATTTCATTTGCCAGGATTGCAACCTCTTTTCCGTTTGTATCATAAACTTTCAACGAAACAAAATTGTTCACAGGAACATTATACCTTAAGATTGTTGTTGAATTAAACGGGTTTGGGAAGTTTTGATCAAGCGTAACTGAATTTAAAAGTCTTTTCCGGACTCTTTCACTTTCCGTACCAGGCCCCATTGGATGCCTCCACACGCCATTTCGCGTGCCTGCAAATATGTTTGTCCCGATTATTGCAAAAGAATTCACAATAGTGTCTGTTAATCCACTGCTAAATTCTGACCATTTGTCGCCATTGTCAACCGAGCAAAAGACGCCAGCTTGTGTTGCTGCAAAAAGATAAGCCCCGCTCTGTGCAAGGGCGCTGACCCATGCTGAGTCAGGTAATCCATCATTCTTCGGGAACCACACCCTTGCACTATCCTTTGCGCGAAAAACCCGCATCCGCCGGTACCCGTGAATATGAAAGTATCACTCATTGTAAAACAATTAGGGATGATATTGTCCCTCGAATCCAGGAGGCCATTTGTGACCAGAAACCAGTTCAGGCCATTATCAGCTGAACGAAAAGCGCTGCCGCCCCAGGTTCCGACAAATACATAGGACTGATTGATGCCTATGGAATAAATATTATTGAAAACAAGCCCAAAATTAACTTCAAACCAATGCATGCCGCTATCGGAAGAACGGCATACCCCACCGCCATTTGTCCCTGCAAAAAGAAAAGTGTCGTTTGTTGCAAGCGCTTGAATATTCAAGGTTGATATCCCGGTATTCATGGCCTCCCAGCTGATACCACTGTCCTCTGTACGAAAAACACCACCATCTGCCGTACCGGCAAAGAGGTTACTCCCGCTTGCCGCCAGTGCTTGAACTTTCAAGCTTGTGAGCCCAATATTAACGGCAAACCAACCGATTCCATCGACATCAGACTTAAAGACCCCACTATCGCGGGTCCCGGCATAAAGAATGCTTCCATTTGCACATAAGACGCTGATATATTTGTCATCAAGACCATTAACGCGCTCCCAATCACCTGAAATACAGAAAGCCGCAGTTGCACTAAATACAATCGCAAGAAAAAAAGAATATGTGCTTCTCATTAAATCTCCCCATGGTTTTAATTATCCATTAACGCTACAAGCTGTATTGTTAAGCAAACCTCAAGCCGCAATCATAAATGTTCAAAATAGCCGTAACATAGCTGGAACATGGCTCGGGTAACCTGATTATGCTTGCGTATTTGAGAAATCTATTTTACATTCGCGAATAATATTGTGATGGGAATGCGGTTTTCCGTAAATAATCCGCGGGCATGGCGATTGCTTATATTATTTGTATGGAACCCCAAAAAACGCCGTAATGCGGTAGGACAATTATGCCAGGAATTAACGCTGTCTTTCAGAAACGAGGAGGTAAACCCGTTTCTTCCGATTTTTGTGCGCAACTCAGAAGGGCAATGCTTCATTTCTCTTTTTATCAATCTCGCCTGGTTCTGGAAGAAGAATGGGTGAATATCGGATTTACCGGGTACAAGGAATATCCATTCCAGATAATCAACCATGATGATTTTATTCTGGTTCTGGAAGGCAGGATATACAATCTGGAAAAGGCTCAATTGGAAAAAGAGCTCCGGTATGTGGCGCAAGAGCAACTCATGCGGAAAGAGGCAGCATGCAATGAATTGAAGCGATTTCTTCTTGCTGCGGATGGGGAATTTATTTTCACACTTTTTGATAAAATCAACAGTCGTCTTACAATGGCCAATGATGTCATGGGAAGACTTCCATTATACTACCATGAGGAGAATGGGCTATTGATATTCTCTCGGGAATTGAAATTCATACTGCCTTTCCTGCCGGAAGTTATGTTCAGTAAAAAAGCTATTCTGGAATATCTTCTTTACGGGTTCCCCTTTGGAAAGCACACACTTGTCGAGACCGTGGGTTTTTTTCCTCCGGCAACGTGCTTGACATTTGATTTGTCTTCCGGCAACGCAATCAAAGAATCCTACTTTCCCTTGAACCTGGAAAAGCATAGAAAGCCTGAGCGCCGTAAAAAGATTGTTGCGAAGATGCATGAGGTCTTCATTGAAACCTTGTCTAATAGGATGAATTGGGTTGACAAAAGCAATGTTATCGTATCTTTAAGCGGCGGACTTGATTCGCGCGGCACACTTGCCGGAATCAAGAAACTGGGGGTTACCCCTGTGGCTGTTACCGCAAAGAGCGAGGAGGAACAATCTGCACGCCGTGTTGCTTCTGACCTTGGCATAGAGGTTTACGGAATTCCTCAGGGTGGGGAAAACTTTGAATTCAGCTTTGAGGATATTGTTTTCCTCAAAGACGGCCTTGATTGCCATCCAGATCTTTCGCAATTGTATCAAAACCTCCAGGATATGCGAAATAAATTCAACGGAGATGTTGTTTATTTTACGGGCATTTACGGCGGTGAGATTACCCGTCAAAGCCATCTCACAGGAGGACTTCCTTCATTGAAGGCCCTTTTCCGCTATCTTCTAAATGCCAACGATTCCTACAAATATTCCACTGAAAAGGTCGGGCAAATACTCAAGATAACCCGTAAGAAAATTGAAAGGCATCTTCTGAATCACTTAAGGGAACTTCCGGAAAAAAATGTTTATCGCAAATATTTGCGGTTCAGACATGAATTTGATTTGCGGTTTGCCGGTGAAGCTGAGGACCGCAACAGGTTTTATTTCTGGACCATCTCTCCCTATTTCGCCTTTCCGTTTTTCCGGTATGTCATGGGGATCAATGAAAACCAGAAGAATTCAAGACTATTCAGGGATTTTCTGTTTTCGATTGATCCGGATACCTGCAAGGCAGGCTATTACAATTATCATCTGCCTTTGAAATATACCCCTATTCTTTTCCTATGGGCTTTTGCGGAGAGAGCAACAAGGCATGCGTTTATTAAAAACAGTATCCGGTTGATAAAAGGATTGCTTGGAACCTTCCTGCGAATTATCCGGCCTTTAAGTAAGGAGGAATTATCAAGAATCATGGCGCAAAAGCATGAATTGATTTGTTTGCTGCAAAGTACTCCGGCCATAAGTAATTTTTTTGATAATCCTGATTTAAAGAAATTAATACTTGATGAGAATGATACCCGCGGCCTGGAACGATTGAGGATTATCTTCAGCTACATGAAGTGCGCTGTCCAATGGCACATGAGAATCGTGAATGGAATTGAAAGCTTCGTGCCACAAACCAATACACCGGTATAATACCTATCTATCTTTCTAATGGTACTATAACATTATTTCATAAGTATGCTGCCCCTATTTTTTTGGGGCAACAATACTTTGCTTAGCCAGGTCAGATACCACAAGACATGCAATTCCGCGTTGTACGTCTGTCACGGAACCCGGATCTGGCGTTCTGCTGGTTGCACTCCAGATCAGGTGACCGTTTTCCCCGGTTGTTGTAACATCAATGGCACGAACATCCACTGTTTGGGAGTCGATATATCCAGGATGCTCCACCTCGCTAAAATAGGTTCGGTATCTTTCCCAATAGGGACTATAGTAAGGGCCATAATAAGGGCTGAAACGAACATCACTTTCAATGGATGTATATCCCCGAATATAGAGTTTATTCGTTTCCTTTGGAAGTCTTAAGGTAACCAGGATTCCGTCAAAACCATTTTCTTTCACGGTCGCAACAACCTGATTTGTATCTGGAAGAGAATCAGGGAACAAACGATACGACTGCGTTGCTGAAACGCCATTTTTACCGAGTTCATCGCTGAAAGCGTCTTCCCATATTCGCCGATGAGTTGCATCTTTTCGAACTGCAATCACCAGTATTTTGCTCAGAGAAGGCGCTTTAAAAGAAGAATCATGCCAAATATCAACGAGGCTGGACGATGCGCAGCCGGACATTTGTATTATAAAAAATGTAAAAGCCGCAACGAGAGTTGCCTTCAATAATGAATTTGTGAGGTACCTGAACATGATTTTTGTCCTTTCATTTTCAGTTTAAAAAATAGTTGAAACATCATAATTCTTAATTATGTAATTAAGCAACAAGAAGGCCAAGGACCCTGTTTGCTGAATTTAAAGAGAAATAGGCAGTGCTGATTCAGACGGCTTAGGGAAATACGCATATAACTGGATTTACCGGAGAGGTTATTTACAAGAACAATAATGATTATTTTCAGTATTGGAGATATAAGCCTGCCAGAGGAATAATCGTTTTTTTTAATTTATAGTGATCACCGTAAAGAAGTCTTCACCTTGACGGGACAATTTAAGAACTGCCTGATCATTGCTGTGAAGGCTTTTTTCAGCTTTTTTAAAATTCTTCATTGTCTGGATATCACTGGAGTTTATCTTAAGAATTGTATCGCCGGGTTGAGGGGCATCGGCCATTGATGGGTCCCACGAGGATTCCCTAACTTCAACGACTGCCTTGTCTCCATTCCCGCTTCTTTCGCCTACAGTAATTCCAAGCTTATCGCTTTTATAATTTTTTGATGCCTTATCTTTTCCTTTCAAATTTTCCTGAATAAAAACGTTCTTTGTGCCCTTTAAACCTATTGTAACAAATATTGTAAGAGATGAGCCGTTGCGTAAGATGTCAACCTTTGCACGTTTTCCTGGTCTGGCAGCAGAAACCATTCTGACAAAACCATGAATGGACTTTATGGGAAGGCCATTGAATCCTGTTATTACATCGCCTTCCTTGATGCAGGCTGCTTTTGCAGGGGATGACGGCTGCACAAAGGATACAAGCGCGCCATCCGGGGTTTTGAGCTTCAGTGCTTCTGCTATTAGCGGAGTTATTGCCTGTATTTCAATGCCAAGCCAACCCCTTGTCACCTTTCCGTATTTTATGATGGACTCCGCAGCAAAACTGAGAGATTTCACGGGAATGGCAAAGCCCACTCCTGAATTTTCGCCTGAAGGTGATATTATCGCAGAGTTCATTCCGATTACATCACCATCCAGATTAATAAGCGGACCTCCACTGTTGCCTGGATTAATTGAAGCGTCTGTCTGGATATAATCTTGAGCATCCTCTGAAGCAAAAGAAAGTTCACGGCCAACCGCGCTTATGATGCCGAATGTAATTGAATTGGATAATCCCATTGGATTGCCTACGGCAAGGACCCATTGGCCAGGGGAAAGGGAATCGGAATCTCCAAGAGGCGCTGGAATAAGGTTTGGGGCCTTTATCGAAAGAACTGCAATATCCAATAGAGTATCAATTCCTATAATCCGAGCAGGTAATTCCCTGTGGTCGGATAAAACAACCGTTATTGTTTCAGATGAAAGTATCACATGGGCGTTTGTTGCGATGTATCCGCGTCTGGAAAGGACTATTCCCGAACCCTGTGATTCCTGCTTGTATTTTACAACCTGACCAAAAAGCGTTGTCCCGGTCTTTAACGATGTTGTTTTTATAAATACAACGGATGGCCCTACTTTACTTGCAATCAGCGGAAACAGCCTTCCTATTTCGTCCGCTTTCAATAGGGTATCGGCATTAATATGTTTTCCGCCGATTATTTTGGATGATGTGAAAAAGGGAAAATTAAAATGATGGTGAATGTAAAAAAACGCCAGAACCAGAATCACAATAAATAAAACTTTCCTAAAAAGGTACTGCAATTCAAACCCCTGCTATTTAATTTTTTGCAGCATACGTTGCCGTGCTATTTCGAAAAGCACCACTGCCCCTGTTGCCGATACGTTAAGTGATCCTATGGCGCCTTTCATTGGTACCTGCACCATCATATCAATATGACGCCTTATATGCGGTTTTATCCCTTTATGTTCGCCTCCGAGCACTATTGCAACTGGCCCTTTCATGTCAGCGTCCCAGATATTTTTACCCTGTCCCGCTTCAAACCCGATAAGTTTTATTCCCTTTTCCTTAAGAAAAGAAAGTGTGCCAGGCATATTGGTGGTCCGATGTACTTTTACATATTCAACCGCCCCAGCCGAGGCTTTTGCGGTCCCAAAGCTTAATCCGGCTGCGCAGGAATCGGGAATGATTATGCCGTGAACACCTGCGCAAAGCGCTGTGCGCATAAGAGCTCCGAGGTTCTGTGGGTCTTCTATGCCCTCTGGTATTAGTAAAAGTGGGGCTTCGTTTGATTTATCCACATCCGCAAGTATCTGCTCCATTGAAACGTATTCTCTTACGGAAAGTTTTGCAGCAGCACCCTGGGATCTATCGCCTGCAATATGCTTAAGTTTAATGGGCGGGAGGAGTGTTATTGGAATCTTTTTTTGCCGGCATAACTTAAGTATTTCAAACAGGCGGTTATTTTCCGAATCACGTTCGAGCATTACCTTTTCAATTGAACGCCCTGCCAATATCGCTTCCCTTACAGGGTTTATTCCAATAATCATTTCAGTTTCATTCATGTTCGTGGCCTTATGATGGTTAAGGGTGTAACGATGCAGTCAGGATTAATATCGTGCTCCTCCCGCGGAATTATGTACGGGTAAACTTGGCAATTAAAGCAGATTCCACAGATTGGTTTCCTGCCCTTAATATCCTGAAGAAAGCGATCAAAATATCCAACACCCCTTCCAAGGCGTGTCATTTCATGATCAAAAGCAAGCCCTGGGATAATGAAAAGATCAATGGACAGGGGGTCAACCTGTTTCCGCAAATCTTTTTTAGGTTCAGGAATATTGAAAATGCCCGGTTCAAGGTCGGATGTCAAATCACTGATTTGGGCTACCCCTAAGTCCCTGGTTTTGTCAATGCAGTATGGAGCAAAGACCTCCTTGCCTGATTTCAAAAGACCGGATATGATTGTTAATGTGTCAACCTCTTCCTTTTTTGATATGAAGCAGAAAATCCGATTGGCTGAAATGAATTCAGGAAGGGTTTCAAGTCTTGTTCGTATATTCCTGTTTTCATTTTCCCTATCATCAGGTTTAAGTTCTAACATTGCTTTTTTACACTGTTCCCTTATGCGTTTCCGTTCATTTTGTTTAATCTCCTCGGGTGTGAAAACAGGTTCGCTCATTGCCATAAGTTCGCGTGTGAATTCATCTCTGTAGCGTTTCATTTTGCCTGTCCATCTGCCAAGGTCCCTCATGATGCCTGATACTCCTTTTGGCCCGAAGAGAAGCAACACGAGTATGCCTATGAGTAAGATTTCCTGCAAACCTATGCCATCACTCATTTTTTCTCCTTGCCAGATATGCAACAGCAATGCTTATGGTATATAGGAGAAGCATGGGGATTGCCATTAGGGTCTGCGACAGGACATCCGGCGGAGTTAGAATCGCGGCAATAATGAAAATTATGACAATGGCGTATCGTATCTGTTTTACAAGAAAGCGGTGTGAAATGATACCCATTCGAACAAGGATAAAAGTAAAGACAGGCATCTCAAAAACCAATCCGAATGAGACAAGCATCTTGATTATAAAACCAATATAAGTGTTAATTGACAGCATGGGAAGAAGCTTAACAGTGTAGAAGCTTAATAGAAATTTAAAGGCAAGCGGTAATACTGCAAGATAGCAGAACAATACCCCGCACAGGAAAAAGAATGTTGAAAAGAAAACAACAGGGAATATGGATTTTTTCTCGTTTAAATAAAGCCCAGGTGAAATAAAACACCATACTTGATAAAGTATAATGGGCGCTGCAATAACAAGCCCACCGAATATTGCAATCTTGAAACTTATCATGAACGCTTCAGCAGGAGCGGTATAAATCAGAGACGGCGGCTTTTCAGTAAGATGCAGCGGGTATCCAGTTAAAAGTGCCAGGATTCTTTCCCAGAAAATATAAGCCGTAATGGTGCTTAAAATAACAGCTACAGCACATTTGGCAAGGCGTGATCGAAGTTCCTGAAGATGATCTCCGAATGACATTTCTTTTTGGGTTGCGGCTTTTAAATCAGAGGAGGAGGGCACGATATGTATCAGGTTTTGGTATTATGTGCTGAAGCGTCCCTGGGCTCTTTGCTTTTTGCATCATCATTTTCAACATCGTCTTTGGCTTTCTTGAATTCCCTTATTCCTTTTCCAAGGCCTTTCATTATTTCAGGGATTTTGCTGCCGCCGAAAAGTATGATTACGATTATAAGGATAAGCCATAATTCACTTGGACCAATACCCATTGGAAACTCCTTTAAAAGGATGCTTTAAAACCTGTAAATATATAATGAATTAGTTAAAGATAAGTCAAGGCGGCACGGGATGGGTTTTTATAACGAACTTATTTTTTGTCAAGCACGCGTTTTACCAGATCTTCAGAATTTTTGAATATGGAATATATGTCTTTTTCCGATACACCGCATCCCAAAAGAATCCTCCTCGCCATTTCTTCCGGAACCATGTCAACATGCGAATGGGCGTCATTATTAAGTACAAGCATTGCGCCTAATCTTTTCGCAAGATTGAAAACATGACCATTTGTCAGGGAGTGGCCTTTACGCGTCGTTATTTCAAGATGAATTCCTTTTTCCACTGCTGCCATAACCTCGTCTTCTGTTATAAGACCCGGATGGCAGAGTATATCGACACCCGCGTCAATGGCAGCCATGTTGGTACCCGGCAGCACCGGCTCCACAATTGTTTCACCATGCACGTTTACGATATCAGCGCCCAAACCACGCGCCTTCTTTACACATTCCGCAATGGATTCCGGCAAAACATGGGTAAGTTCAACCCCGCATATCACTTTAATATCATTGGCCCTGTTATTTTCATCGGCGAATCTGCGTATTGCAGGCACAATAATGTCGATATTCGACATGTCTGCATGGTCTGTTATGGCGATTGCTGTATATCCGATTACCTGGGCGCGTCTTATGTGTTCAGCCGGATTCATGCATCCGTCTGAAAAAAGCGTATGCGTATGAAGATCTATCATATCAGTGCCCTTTTGTTTGTTTAAACAGGAACAGGAACATCAACATATTCAACTGCAACCTTGAACTTTGATGCTATATGTTTACCCAGCGCGCGTATTCCGAGCCGCTCGGTCGCATAATGGCCTGCTGCGATAAAATGAATGGACTCCTCCCTGCTTTCCTGCACAATTGATTCATTCACCTCACCGGTTACGTAAGCGTCAAGATTGTGTTTGACGGCATCGCTTACCATATTGGCGGCGCCTCCTGAAACAATGCCTATGGTTTTTACCATATCAGGTCCAAAGGGAAACACCTGGGATTTGGCCCCGTATAACTTGTTTACTCTATCGAATAAATCCTTTGCAGGAACAGGCTTTTTAAATCCGCCCATGTAACCGATTAGCGCGCCATGGTTCTCTGCAAAAGGTTTGATTGACACAAGGCCGAGGCCCTTTGCACCAAGCATATTATTGCCGATTATCGGATGGCGATCGAGCGGCAGATGGTATCCAAGAAGCGATATCCGGTTTTCAAGGAGGACGCTTATGCGTTTACGCAAGCCACCTTTTATTACGGGGCTCCTGTTTTCCCAAAGGATTCCGTGGTGCACGATAACCATGTCGGCATTCAACGAAACAGCTTTGTTAAACAGTTCTTCTGAAGCTGAAACTGATGTAACGATCTTTCTTACCTCGGATTGTCCTTCAACCTGCAGACCATTAGGGCAATAATCTTTTATTGAGCCACACGAGAGGTAATGGCCTAGATATTTAATCAAATCATCGCGTTTCTGCATATTAACCTGTTTCGAATAGAGTTGAAATAAACCGAATTAAATCTTATATTTATTAACATGAAATCAATTCTCTTATGTTTTTGTTTTATATGCTTAATATATAATATTTCATCAGGACTTTCGGAAGATTTAAATAATATCCCCAATGCAAACTATCTTAAGATAGGACAAAAATCAAGATGCCAGATTTGTCATGATTACAGGCAACCAATTGCTTCAGACCCCGGGACAACAGGGCTCAACCAGTTTGGCCTTGATTATCAGACCTGCGGCAAGAGCTGGAATTCCTGTCTTGGCGAGAAAGATTCTGATGGGGATAAATATATCAACAAGATAGAACTTAATTGCGATAACTACAACTGGGCCGCCTATTCATCCACATGCGGGTCTTGTCCCACATGCGCATCAAATCCCGGGGATGCTGAAATAACCCCCCCGATTTCCGTTGAAAAAAGATATGATCACATTGATGAAACCACAGCTTACATTAAGGCCGTCCCAAACCCTTTTAATCCGACCACGACAATTAAGTTTAATCTGTTGAAATCAGCATCAATGTCGCTAGACATACTTGCGTCTTCTGGAAAAGTTATTCGAACCTTTTCTTTGACTTCCAATGAATTAAAAAACAGCAGTGTGGAATGGAATGGAAAAGATGATGGCGGCCGGACGGCATCGGCCGGGATTTATATTGCCAGACTCAAAACCGGAGAGAAAATTCTCTCGACAAGACTCTTTCTATCTCACTAAAAAAAATATCTGTTTATCCGCTACTTTACCCTTTTATCGAGAATCTTCAAAATTTCTTCAACATCAGGTTTCATAACTACCGGAGTATTTCTGAATTTCGGATCAATACCGGCAAGGCTTGCTTCATGATATTTCACCTTGAATTCACTGAATTTAAGCCCATGCGCTGTTGATATCACAACAACCCTATGGTTCTTATTGATTATACCTTGAGCTTTGATCTTTTTTAAGGCTGTAAGCGCCACACCGGTATGAGGGCATGTGAACATGCCGAACCCATCAGCTTCAGCGCATGCATTTGCAAGCTCGTTCTCGGATGCCTGCTCGACAATGCCGTCGAATTCCTTTAAGGTCTGGATGGCTTTCTTTACTGACACCGGATTACCAATCTGAATTGCGCTTGCGAGCGTCGGCTGTGCTTCCATGGAATGGAAAGAATCCCAGCCGTTCTTGTAGGCCTGGTAAAGAGGATTGGCGCGTTCAGCCTGGGCCAGGACAATTCTGGGAAGCCTGTTGATTAACCCCAGATCGAGAAGCATCTTGAAGCCCTTGCCGAGGGCTGAAACATTGCCCAGGTTGCCGCCAGGAATGATAACAAAATCCGGGACCTCCCAATCGAGTTGCTGGACTATCTCAATGCTGATGCTCTTCTGGCCCTCGATGCGCAGGGAATTCATGGAATTTGCGAGATAAAACTCTGGTCTGCGGCTTATTTCCTGGACGACCTTCATGCACCCGTCAAAGTCCGTTTCGAGCGAAAGCACGATTGAATTATTGGCAATAGGCTGGATAAGCTGTGCAGTTGAAATCTTTCCCTTGGGCAGGAGCACAATCGAAGGTATGCCTGCGAGCGCGCAATATGCGGCAAGGGCCGCTGATGTATCGCCGGTGCTTGCGCAGGCAACAGCACGGATATTCGCCTTTCCGCTTCGGATGATGTGGTTGACCTGTGATACGAGTACCGTCATGCCGAGGTCCTTGAAAGAACCGGTATGGCTGTTACCGCACATCTTTATATAAAGTTCAGGAATTCCTATGTGTGCGTTATAGCGCCTTGCATAGCATAAGTTGGTGTCGCCTTCATAAAGGCTTACTATGTCGTTATTGTCGATATCAGGCAGAATCCATTCCTTTTTACCCCAGATACCTGAGCCATAAGGATATTCCGTGCTTTTCCACCTTCGCTCGAAAAGTTTAAGCCAGCCGCCAGGTGTGCGCTCTTTTTTCAGACGATTTACATCATGCACAACCTCAAGCAGGTTGCCGCATGCCCTGCATTTGTAAACGATCTCATCCAGTTCGTGACGCTTCCGGCAGTCAATGCATTCAAACCATGCCCTGCGTTCGCTTGTCAACATATCAACCTCTTCCCTGTTTAATTATAGGCAATAAGATAAAAAGTGATTGTAAAAAGTCGCAATGAATTAATATCTTAAAAACATCATATATTAAACACTTCCAAAGCTACTTATGCAATGTTAAACTTTAATATGCTTATTACAAGGTAATCAATGCTGGAATTCATACAACACAATCTTTACACAGCTGCAGGATTACTGCAACTGGTTTTAAGCCTTTGGGTTGCCCAATCAGTAATCAGTTTTGGCCGATATAAAAAAGGCAACCGCGAATTCGTTAATTTCATGAACTATACAGCAGTGGTTGCACTTGTGTATGTCATACGATCTGTTCAGCCTAGTTCAATCTGGTTTATGCGAGTTGAACAATTTGTTTTAGCGCCGCTTGTGTTCTTTTTACCATTTGTTTATCTGTATTTTATTTCGCATCTTACTGATTGGGAAGCATGGGAAAAGAAATGGGTTCGCTATGTATTTCTCGCCCCGCCTTTGATATTACTCGTTATTGATCTTATAAATCCAAAATTACTGTACATCAGCTGTGAGGAAAGCATTTATGGCTTTTTCATAATACCCGGGAAACTTGCTAACGTATATGTTATCTACAGTTTTATTATTGCGCTGAAAGTAATGTTAATGGTTTGGAAGAATGCAGATAATACCTTTTTTGGCAAAAAAGGCATTTATGTCTTTATGTTCGGAAACATAATGGTTCTTTTGGTGGGCTCTCTGACAGACATTATCATTCCGCAATATGTACGGAATTTCCCTACACTTTCTTTTTTTAGTATTAATATATATACCATCTGTCTTTATTCCATTATCAGGATGAACCAGGGGCTTTTTGACATGGAAAGGGCGCTCATCGACTTTGAGCGCCTCAAGTATTTCAATAAAACAAGCAGCGCTCTTGACAGTGACCTTCGTCAAGACGAATTG
This sequence comes from uncultured Fibrobacterota bacterium, assembly GCA_963831235.1. Lineage (GTDB taxonomy): Bacteria > Fibrobacterota > OXYB2-FULL-49-7 > OXYB2-FULL-49-7 > JAEUSG01 > CAWHPS01. Next base: position 54,326 of record CAWHPS010000048.1, on the reverse strand, counting down.
CTGCAACTTTTTATTGAAAACACGCGCAAGGCATCAGGTGCGCGCTCTGTTTTTTATATGGAAACCTCATCAATGGATGAGTTCAGGCTCTCTCATTATTCCTCGGATTTAAAGAGTGTTCTTCCACGGCTTATTGAATATGCTAAAAGTCGTGGTATTGACATCCTGGATTGGCATAATATTACGGAAGCAAACGTACCTTTTATTGAGGATATCCTGAAAACCGGTAAAATGCATATTGTAAAGTCCATCAATGCTATGTTTGGTGGATCCTTGCCGGCCACTCCTCTGAATATGCTTCAGCTTCTTTCCGGTGTAAAATGCTTTGTTGCATTCCCTGTCACTGTCAAAGGCCAAATCCGAGGCATACTTATCTTCAGCCTTACCCGTAATGAGACGGATTTCACAATTTATCACCTTTTTACAAATCAATGTGCGCAAATACTCAGAAACCACGAGCTTTTAAAATCATACCGCACAGTACGTGACGAACAGGCCATACTCCTCAATAATATTACAACCCAGATATGGTACGTCAAGGACAAGGATACTTTCGGTTATGTAAACAGCGCTTTTGCCACGTTTTATAAGCTGGAAGAGAGCGAGATTGAAGGGAAACCCGTGAAGGAGTTGATAGCCAAACATCCGGTTATGGAGAGGCTCATCCCCAAGACCTTGACTGTTTTTGAAACCAAGCTCAAGGCCGAATTCGAGGAATGGGTTATAAATCCTGCTGGTGATAAAAGACTCCTGTTGATAACACAGACCCCAAAGATCAATCCAAACGGTGAAATTGAATATGTCGTATGCGTAGGCAATGATATAACAGATTTCCGCAAACTGGAGAATCAGGTTTACCAGGCCCAGAAAATGGATGCTATCGGACAACTTGCCGGCGGTGTGGCGCACAACTTCAACAATCTGCTCCTGTCCGTAATGGGCTATGCCGAACTGATAAGCGGCGATAGTTCGGATCCGCGCATTGTTCAATTTGCAAACCGTATTATTTTAGCAAGCCAGCATGGGAGCAGCCTTTCCCAGCAGCTTCTTACATTCGCAAGAAAAGGCAAGTACGAGATCACTAAAGTTGACATAACGCAAAGTGTGGATCAGGTCATTGTAATAATCGAAAGCACTTTTGACAAACGAATACGTATTGAAAAAAGATTCACCTCCACAAACCCCAGCACAACAGGGGATCCATCACAGCTCATGCAGATGCTTTTAAACCTTGCACTAAATGCGCGCGATGCCATGCCTCAGGGCGGATTGTTGCGTTTTACGGTTGAAGATAGTGAGCTGGACGCGGCCTTTTGCAAAAAAAATGATTTCGCCAAGCCGGGCCGTTTTCTACATATTGCAGTCAGTGATACCGGAACCGGAATATCCAAAAACGTTCTGCCACACATTTTTGAACCCTTTTATACGACAAAGGAAATTGGAAAAGGCTTTGGTCTGGGGCTTGCCAGTGTTTATGGATGCGTGAAAAACCATAATGGCTATATAACCCTCGAAAGCAAGGACGGTCAGGGTACGCAATTCAACATTTATCTTCCATATTCATTGCAGGAGTGGGATTCGGATAAACCAGACGGATTAATATTGGAAAAAAGCGATCGTCATAACGGACGCTTGATGATCATTGAGGATGAAGAGGATGTGCGCATTGTTACCGCGCTTACGCTTAGAAAGGCCGGCTACAGGGTTGAAAGTTTCAGCAACGGGCCTTCTGCACTTGCATTCTATAAAGATCACCATTCAGAAGTGGATGTTGTGCTTCTTGATGTGACAATGCCGGAAATGAACGGATTGGAATGCATGAAGGCCTTAATGGCCATCAATCCTTTGGTAAGTGTAATAATAGCAAGCGGTCATACTTTTGAAGGGGAGCCGCACCTTCTTGTTGAAAAGGGCGCCAGGGCCTTTATTCAAAAGCCCTGGAAGCGCCAGGAACTGATAAAAATAATTGATGATGTTCTGGCTGGAAAAATATAATCTTTACTTGACCTGAACAACCCAGCCGTAAGGGTCCTTCTCTTCGCAAAGCTGCAATTTTGTCAACATATCATAAAGTCTTCTTGTAATTGGGCCCACTTCGCCTTTATTATACACGGTTGTCCTGCCTTCATAATCAATCCAGCCTATTGAACTTATTACTGCCGCGGTTCCGGTGCAGAATGCCTCTTGAGATGAAAGGGCCTCGGCAACGGACACGTCTTTTTCCAGGACCTTCATTTTGAGTTTATCTTTTGCAATGCGAAGAACGGAATTTCGCGTTATGCCTGGAAGAATGGACCCAAGCCTCGGCGTTACAAGCGTATTGCCCTTTATGCAGAAGAAATTAGCTGCGCCGACTTCCTCTATGTATTTCTCTTCGCGTGCGTCAAGATAAATGCATTCATTAAAACCTTTTGCCTTTACCATTTTTGCAGGGAGCATGGTGCCGGCATAATTACCTATTACCTTGGCCCCACCCGTGCCTTTAGGTGCCGCCCTGTGGTATTCTCGAGTGAACATGAGTTTTATCGGCTTGAAACCGGTCTTGAAATATGGCCCCACAGGCGATACATATACAATAAATGTGTATTCAGGAGCCGGTGCCACTCCGAGTATGGGACCTGTGCCCCACAGGCAAGGGCGTATATAAAGACTTCCCTTGCCATAGGGCGGTATATATTCGGTGTTCTTTTTAACGATTTCTTTTACTGTCTTTACGAAGTCGTCAATTGGGAATTCCGGCATGCACAGGCGCCTCGCACTTTCAGCCATTCGTTTTCCGTTTTCTTTTGGACGGAAAAGGACAATCCTTCCATCTTTTGTACGCAGGGCCTTCAAGCCTTCGAATATTCCCTGCCCATAATTAAGCACTCCTGCAGCGGGTGATATTGATATGTTCCCGAAAGGGAGGAAACGCCCCTTGTCCCATTTGCCGTCCGGTTTGCACCTGGACATGAACATTGTTTTTGTCGGAGTGAGTGAAAATGACAAATCATCCCAGTTTATTTTTCCTGAAGCCATAAAAATACTCCTTTGTTATTTCAACCTGGATAAAATATTTGATTGCAACGCCACGGGACAAACAAGAAATGCTATATTGATTTGAAGCCTGCATCCATGACAGCTTTGTTTTTATCAACCAAGTGAAAAATCTTTGGCGGGAAGGTTTTTTCCATAGCATTGTACAGATAATTGAGAGACATCATTTCTGTTGCCTTAATGACGCCTCCGAGCATGGCCATGTTGGCCATTCGCGAATCGCCGCCTTCAATCGCAAGACCCGTTGCCTTGACATGGAACGCAGTTACATCATTTCTTAAGGGCTTGTTTGGGACCAATGATGAGTTTATGATAAGTTTTCCACCCGGGACAAGCCATGATTGAAAGCGATCAAAGGATTGCTCGTTCATGGCCACCAGGATATTCGGGTCGTTTACAACCGGAGATGCGATTTCATTGTCGGAAATGATTACGGTGCAGTTGGCAGTACCACCGCGCATGGCTATTCCGTATTCAGGAAAGAACGTGCACTGCTTTCCTGCTGTCATGCCTGCATAAGCCAAGAGGGTCCCCATTGAGATTATTCCCTGTCCGCCGAAGCCGGCAAAAATACAGCGGTATTCCATTGTTATGCATTCTCCATATCTTTTCCACTGTTTATGGAATCATTCATGTTCTTGTTTTTAATTTCGCCAAGCGGGTAATACTCAAGCATTTGTTTTTCGATAAAATCGAGGGACTTGACTGGAGTCATGCCCCAGTTAACCGGGCATGGCGAAATGATCTCGACAAGGGAAAAGCCCTCTTTTCGAATTTGTGTCTCAAATGCTTTTTTAAGGGCCTTTTTTGTTTTTATGACATCTGCCGGGGTGTGAACGGATGTTCTGGCAATATACGTGACCCCTCCAAGACTTTTAAGCAACTCGCAAACCCTGATTGGGTATCCCATTCCTGATGCAGGTTCGCGGCCCTCAGGGCATGTGGTTGCCTTCTGCCCTATTAATGTCGTAGGCGCCATCTGGCCGCCTGTCATGCCGTAGATTGCGTTATTGACGAACACGGTTGTAATGTTTTCGCCCCGGTTTGCGGCATGGATTATTTCAGCCGTGCCAATGGCCGCAAGATCACCATCGCCCTGGTAGGAGAGAACGAATGTATCCGGGCGTGCACGTTTTACCCCTGTTGCGGCTGCAGGCGTCCGCCCGTGCGCAGGCTGGCAAACGTCAACCTTAAGGAATGTGTATGCAAGGATAGAACATCCAACAGGTGCCATGAAAACGCAGTTGTCTTCAACCCCGAATTCCTCGAAAAGTTCGCACACCAGCCTGTGTACTATGCCATGCCCGCACCCCGGGCAGTAAGGAGACTGCATGTCTGCCCAGAGTTTGGATCTTCCAACAACCTTTTTCATGTCCATAATATAAGGAATTCCGGTTATGAAATTTTCCAGTCTATTGTTGTCCCGCGGGTTGTTATGACACCGTTGCGTTTGTTTATAAGTACATGCGATATTATTTCCATTATGTCTTTTTCAGTGGGGACGCCTCCTCCAGGTCTGCCGTGAAAATGAATTGAGGCATTGTCGAGCACAGCGAGTTTTACATCTTCTATCATTTGTCCCAGGCTCATTTCAACAACAAGGAACTCTTTTGTTTTTTTAGCAACTTCTGCTATAACAGCATAAGGGAATGGCCAGACTGTAATGGGCCGAATCAGACCGACCTTTATGCCTTTTTCCCGGGCCTTTGTCATGACAGCTTTGCAAATCCGGGCTGTTGTGCCATAGGCGACTAAAACCAAATCAGCATCTTGTGTGTTGACAGACTCAACAAGGAGTTCGTGTTTTTTCATTTCCTCGAACTTGGCTTTGAACAACCAGTTCCAGTCTTCCACGACCCCTTCTTCTAGAGAGAGTGAATTGACAAGATTCGGTGCCCGTCCGTTTCGAGGACCGCCCACTGCCCATTTTTTGTCGGAAGGCGGTACTGCATAGTCTTTGAATTCGAGGGGCTCCATCATTTGACCAAGAATGGCATCGCCGAGTATCATGACAGGATTACGGTATTTATCGGCAACATCAAAGGACTTCATGGTAAGATCAGCTGCTTCCTGCACTGTTGCCGGCCCATAAACAACCATGCGGTAATCGCCGTGACCGCCGCCTTTGCAGGCCTGGAAATAATCGGATTGTGCGGGCGCAATATTTCCGAGTCCGGGTCCGCCTCGGACAATGTTAACGATTAAAGCCGGCAGTTGCGCTCCGACAAGGTAGGATATGCCTTCCTGTTTCAGGGATATACCGGGGCTTGATGATGAAGTCATTGCCCGTGCACCGGCTGATGATGCGCCGTAAACCATATTAATGGCCGCCACTTCGCTTTCCGCCTGAATAAATGTGCGGCACTTTTCCATCATGTGTTTGGCCATATAGGCGGTAAGTTCGTTCTGAGGAGTGATTGGATAGCCGAAGTAACAGGTACAGCCGGCACGGATTGCGGCCTCGCCTATGGCGTCGTTGCCCTTCATAAGTAAGCGTTCGCCCATTATTTCAGTATCCTTATTTCAAAAACCTGTAAACTGTAATGGCGGAATCCGGGCACATCTGAGCACAGAACCCGCAAGATGTGCATGTATCGGGATTTGATGCAACAAGATAACGGTAGCCATAGGCATTTGTTTTATCAGGGGATGACATGGATATTGTCCCGAACTTGCAGGCGGTGATGCAAAGTTCGCAACCCTTGCACTTGTCAACATCAACGTCGATTTTACCTTTTGCAGCCATCAATTTTACTTTAAATTTGTTTAAATGAAATAACAAATTAATTTTTAAACGGAATTCAAGTCAATTTAGAAACATTTTTTTTAAAAAAATATTTGCAATATTGATATTTAAAAATAAAGAAAAAAAACATCCTAACGCATCGGGGGTTTTCGTTATGTAAAGAAGGATATTTTATTCAAATATTATTAAGTGTTTTTTGGCAATCTTATTGGAATAATGCTTTTCTTAAAATGTATTATTTATAACACATTGGTTTAAATAAAGTTAAATGGTTATTGTATAGAACTGACAATAATTATGCTATTTTATGTTTGCTTTTTAACATTATTAATGCTATTTTTACTGAATGCATCGATATCTTTATGATTTATTAGAAAGTTGGGCAAAGCAAAGTAATAGAAAACCAATATTATTGCGTGGAGCCCGACAGACAGGGAAATCCTTTGCTGTTAAAGCCCTGGGAAAGGCTTTTAAATCCTTTGTTGAAATAAATTTTGAAAGGCAACCTGAATACAAAGATTTGTTTGAAAAAAACTTAGATGTTTCAAGGATTGTCCGCGAACTGTCTTCCAGGGCAGGTAGCAAAATTGTATCCGGCGAAACCCTGCTTTTCCTTGACGAAATTCAAAACTGCCCAAATGCCATAACTGCGCTAAGGTATTTCCATGAGGACATGAGTGGGTTGCACGTCATAGGGGCAGGATCTTTATTGGAATTCGCACTGGAGAAAATATCCGTGCCCGTTGGTCGCATCAGACCGGTTTCGGTGCGCCCTTTTACTTTTTTTGAATATCTGAAAGCTTGTGGGCGTGGCCAATTGATCGACACAATACGCATGGCTACACCTTCCGAGCCAATGTCGGAAACCATGCATTCACTTGCATTGGAACTTTTTCACGATTACTGCCTATGCGGAGGTATGCCGGGTGTAATAAAACGGCTTATTGAAAATAACGACCCTGATGGAATTGTTGAGGAACAACAGAACATCATCACAACATACAGGAATGATTTTCATAAATATGCAACCCGTGCGAATACCGAGCGCATTGAAGCTGTTTTTAGCGCTATTCCTCGAATTGCCGGTAAAAAGGTTGCCTATTCCAAGATTGATCCGGACAGTCGTGCCTTTCAGGTCAGGAATGCTATTGAGCTCCTTGAAAAGGCGTATGTTTTATCGCGCGTGCGTGCGACACCAGGGCACGGGATTCCCCTTGCGGCCGGCGCCTCATCAACGCGATACAAAATTGTCATGGCTGATACAGGACTTTTTCAGCGTATTGCCGGCATAAAAACTCACGAATGGAGGGAGCGCAATGCAATTCTGAGTCATTACCTTGGCACTGTTGCCGAGCAGGTTGCCGGCCAGGAGCTGTTGTATCTGGATGATCAGGAAACAGGGACAGGGCTCTATTACTGGGATAGAGCAGATGTTCATGCAACAGCTGAAGTGGATTATTTAGCTGTCTTTAATGGACGCGTGGTTCCAATTGAAGTCAAGGCCGGCGCATCAGGACACATGAAAAGCATGTACCGTTTTCTTGCAGATCATCCCCAATCACCTTTGGGTATTCGCCTCTCGGAAAATAATTTTGAAAAGCGGGATAAAATAATTAATGTTCCACTTTATGCCGCGGCTTGCCTCGCTACATTGGCGGTATAAATTATAGCATGTTAAACTTAACAATACATATTTCCAATTATGATTAAATTCCATTCGGAACGCACCATCACTGCAATATCAACACCGCCAGGTGAAGGAGGAATCGCAGTAATTCGCATTACAGGAAAGGACTCAATAAAAGCATTGAACAGGGTCTTTCATCCTGTAAAGAAAGGTGTCGGGTTCGAACATTGCAAGGCTGTTTTTGGAAATATAATCGAAGATGGAAAACTTGTTGATCAGGGATATGCGATATTCTTCAAATCTCCGGACAGCTATACTGGAGAGGATACAATAGAATTAAGCTGCCATGGTGGAAGATATGTTACGGGGAAAGTCCTATCCATGATTCTTGATGCAGGCGCATATCCTGCTGAACCGGGTGAATTTACAAGGCGGGCTTATCTGAATAATAAAATCGATCTTGTTCAGGCAGAGTCTGTGGCCGCACTAATCCATGCTGATACGGAACGAGCATACAGTCTGGCACAAAACCAATTATCCGGATTCCTGTCTTCCCATTTCATGGCCCTTAAAAATGAATTACAGGATATACTCACGCTTCTTGAGGCAAACATAGATTTTTCAGAAGAAGACATACAGGCTTTGAACCGAAATAGTATAAGTGAAAGGCTGATTAAATTAATTGGCCTCATAAATGAAATGATAAATTCGTATGAACATGGCAGGCTTATACAAGAGGGAATACGTGTTGCTCTTATCGGCCCGCCGAATGCGGGAAAATCCAGTTTGTTCAATGCACTTTGCGAAAAGGAAAGGGTTATCGTTGATGAGCATCCAGGAACAACGCGGGATTTAGTTGAAGAAACGATTTCCATAGCAGGTGAAAGGGTCACGCTTATTGATACCGCGGGCATAAGGAAAAGCAGTAACAGGGTTGAAGTGAAAGGTATTGATCTGGCAAAAAAGTGTGCAAAGGATTCTGATCTTGTGATTATCATTTTCGATGCGAGCGAAAAGACTCCCACAAAGGTCGTTAATGCCTTTAAATCTCTCCAATGCCGGAATAAAATCTTTGTGCTCAATAAGTCGGATTTAAAGCAAAATCAAATTCTTGGCAAGGAACCTTCGATTATTCAAGCTTCGGCAAAAACAGGGCTTGGCATTGAAAATATAAAGAAAGCTATTCTTAAAGCGTCCGGAGTCAATGCGGGCAATGGTGAGGGGCCTGTAATTACAAGCGAGCGTCAGAAAAGCTCTCTTAAAAAAGCCCAGGGAAGTCTTGTTCGCGCAATAAAGCTTATTAAATCCGGAACAGGGGAGGAGCTTCTTGCCATTGAGATTCGAAATGCCCTTGACTCATTAGCCTCAATAACCGGAGAGGTCTCGGACGATGATATTCTTAATGGCATATTCTCCAGGTTTTGTATTGGAAAGTGAGATTTAATTGTGAAACATATTCATGAAGGCAAAGATAAACTGATTCTTATTTTTGATCTTGGTAATGTGCTGATCCCTTTTAGCTGGGACTGTGCGATAAATAGATTTTCGGAAAAGTTAGGCCGTTCAATTGATGAAATCAGGAAAACCTTCAAGGAAGCGGATTATTTAATATTATTCTATGAATACAGTACAGGACGAATCAGTACGGAACGATTTGTTGACAAGCTTAATGAACTGCTTGAAAGCGACTTGCCCCTTGAAATAGTGGCGAATATCTGGTGCTCTATTTTCGGCTATGACAGGGAAATGATTTGTTTATTACAACAGGTTTCAAGAAAATATCGTACATTCATACTTTCCGATACTGATGCGCTGCACTGGAACTATCTTAACGAAATTTATTGTCTGGAAGATATTGTGGCTGGTTCAATCCTCTCTTTCAGGTATGGCAATATAAAGTCAGATTCCGGCGCATTTGAGAAGATATTAAGCAGCTATCGCCTTAATCCTGAGCAGATATTGTTTATTGATGATATGGAAAAGAACCTTCGGGCTGCTGAAAGGGCTGGAGTAAATAAAATCATTCTACACAGTTCTTACACAGAAACGGTCAAAGCGCTCCGTATATTCGGTGTTGACGTTTAATCGACCTTGATTTTCCTTAGTACTTCAGGCCAGGTTTTGCCGGTTCCTTCAAGTTCCATTCTCCCGTTAAACCTGCCTTCAAAAGCGATTTCTTGTGGCTTTCTAGGTATAAGATTAAGATCAGCATTCTTAAGATCAAGACTTATTCTGCACTTCTTGTTTTCCACGCTGTCCAGTATGGAGCCGTTTCCTTTGCCTTCCCCGCTGAAAGCGCTGACTGAAAACTCAGGTATGTTATAATGTGGTCCCTTGCTGGTCAGCTTGACTGAAAGCTTGTTTAAGCATATTGTCCGGATAAAAAGTGTGTCTGATGTTATCATGCCGTTGCTTTCAATATTGTTGTTCATGAAACTAAAGCTTCCATGATATGTTATAGGTCCGCGGATTGGTACGGATATTCCCATTAAATCATTGAGCATTTCAGCATGTGAGGTTAAAATACACTCTCCATTGATTTGGCCCTGACGGCCAATTGTCAAGGTGTCGAAAGACAAGGCAATGCCAGGACCATTCATACGAAAATCATGAGTAGTAACGGAAGATGTGCCAATACCCATAAAATGGCCTTGTGCAGTGGTGAAAACCGGATGTTCTCCAAAAGCAACCATTCCTGTTGCTGAAATTTCTGCGGTATCGCTGCTTACAAGTCTGAAAGTAAGTGTACCCCTGTTAAGGATGAACCTATTGAAATGTGCATTAGTAATTATGAATACCGCAGGAACTGAACCGGCCCCTTTAAATGAATTATAGAAATCCTTCCGGACCATGATCTGGCCTATGCTGATTTTATTGTCTATTTCAATAGAGTCGAGTACAAGCATATCGTCTTTTGTATGAATCTTTTTGACTTTGATGTTTGCCCCGAATCTGTTGTTCAGGATACTTATCAGATTATTAGCGCTTTTAAGTTTATGCATGCCGTTAAATGCAACATATCCCAGCAATAGGAGAGTAAGCAGGATGAACAGAATTGAAAATATTGCGGTCTTATCTTTGATTTTAAGCATCATTAAAAGATAATTTGTTATTGTCGTAAAAAGAATCTTAATTTGATTTCTTTGAACAGTTGCGGATTATTTTTCCCTACGGTTTCCTTATGGATTCCAATACCTTCAAGAATTCATCCGGCTTTTGTGTACCAAATAAAATGTTTTCGCCTTTTATCGTTTTTATTTGAAGCCCTTTATTGCCAGAAACATTATAGGCTCTACCTTTCCACCCATACCTTATTCCCCAACCGCCATAATCACGAATCGGACGATAAGTTATTGATGAGGCCTCTTGGATTTCAGAAACTGAGATATGATACCATTTTAAATGGAATGGCGTAAAACGAAAGAATATTCCAGAAGATTCAATACGGATTTTCAATTTCGTTAAGAAAAATAACAGTGGGAACACAACACCAGCAATAATTACCGGAACAAGAACACCGTAGTCTCAATCCTGTGGAGGATTCACAAGGATAAGCTTGGTGAATAGCATATAGAAAGTGATTATAGCGGAAAAGGCGACAATAATTCGGAAGAAGATGCTATTAAAACGTTGGTCTTCGGAATAAAGAGTGTTTGGGTTGTTGTCTGGATTCATATTTATTTCCTTTGAATAATTGTTATATCCGAATTTTTATTTGGTTTCCATCAGGATTTTTACTTGAAAAATACATTTCCCGCAACTGTCAGGTTAATGGAAAATTTGCTACTTGTAATAATTCAAAATGAAAATAAAGGATCGTAATTTTCAATAGGATGGATTGTTAAAAAGCTTTCTTTGTCCACGTTACACAACTACAGGGTAAATCAGTGTAATTTGGCATTTTTATTGTGGATTGATCCCGAAAAAGATTCTCTTTCTTTGTAGTTACATCTTTTTTTATTTTAATGTGTTACAGCAGAATTCAAATTTCGGGATGTAGCGCAGCCCGGTCTAGCGCACTTGCTTGGGGTGCAAGTGGTCGTGAGTTCAAATCTCACCATCCCGATTTTATTTCCTCTATTTTGAAATGGCCTTTTAATATTTTTCGACCCTCTTCTTGATGTCCTGGTGTAAAATTAATATTTCATTATATGGTTATTTGGAATCGAAACTTTTAATGAGGCATTTATGGGAAAAAAAGTAGTAATCGTAGGTGGTGTTGCGGGCGGTGCCACAACAGCAGCTCGGCTTCGCAGGCTTGATGAAGCAGCTGACATCATCATGTTCGAACGCGGGGAGTATGTTTCCTACGCAAATTGCGGATTGCCTTATTATATCGGTGGAATAATAAATGAGCGCGGAAAATTATTTGTTCAGACGCCGGAAAGCTTTACAACACGTTTCAACATTAAAATTAAAGTCCAGCATGAGGTTATAAGGATTGACAGGGCCGCAAAACAAGTGGAGGTAAGGGATGTACGCACACAAGCGACATTTTTTGAAAAATACGACAAGCTTGTTCTATCTCCTGGAGCTGAACCAATAAAGCCGCCTATTACTGGAATAAATGACAGTTCAATCTTCACATTGCGCACGGTCTCGGACACGGATGCAATTTACAACCATATAGTCAAAACCCATCCAACGCACGCTGTAATTGTTGGCGCGGGTTTTATCGGCCTTGAGATGGCGGAGAATCTTGCTCATCAGGGAATAAAGATAACTATCGTGGAACTTCTTGAACAGGTGATGGCTCCCCTTGATTTTGAAATGGCATCTGAAGTACATCAGCACCTTAAGACCAAAAATGTTGAGTTATATCTTAAAGATGGTGTCTCGGCATTCTCCCGTGAAAACGGAAAATTATCAGTCCGGCTTGCAAGCAATAAAATCATATCAACTGACATGGTCATTCTTTCGATTGGAATCAAACCTGAAAGCGGACTTGCAAAGGATGCCGGGCTTGACTTGGGAGAGAGAGGCGCAATAGTGGTTGACGAATACATGCGAACATCAGATCATAATATTTATGCTGTGGGCGATGCGGTTGAATTCATGCATCCTATTTTGGGCAAACGGGTTTCCACATATTTGGCCGGGCCTGCCAATAAACAGGGGCGGATAGTTGCCGATAACATTGCTTTTGGAAATACTCGAAAATATGCAGGTGCCATAGGAACGGCAATCGCCAAAGTATTTGATGTAACAGCGGGTGTAACAGGCGTTGCTGCAAAGACATTAAAGAAAGCAGGCATTCCCTTCAAGGAGTCCATAATTCATGTGGGATCGCATGCAGGATATTTTCCAGGAGCTTTGCCCATGACACTTAAACTTGTTTTTGCGCCTGATACCGGAAAGCTTTACGGGGCCCAGGCTGTTGGATACGAAGGGGTGGATAAGCGTATTGACGCAATTGCAATGGTCTTAAAACATGGCGGTTGCGTATCTGACCTTACCGAGTTCGAGCATGCTTATGCGCCGCCATATTCTTCGGCAAAAGACCCTGTGAATATTGCCGGTTTTGCGGCTGAGAATATAATTCAGGGGATTGTTAAAACCGTTCAATGGTATGATGTCAAAGAAATGGCAGGCAAGCCTGATATCCTTTTGCTCGATGTCCGTACGCAGGAGGAATTTGCACTCGGGACCATAGAGGGCTCAGTAAATATACCCATTGACAGCTTAAGAAAGAGGCTTCAGGAGGTCCCGCGTAATAAAAAGATTATTGTTTTCTGCGGGGTTGGTTTGCGTGCCTATCTTGCTTGCAGAATACTCTATCAAAACAATATTGACGAGGCATATAATCTTTCCGGCGGTTACAAGACATGGGAACATGTAACGGCAAAACAGGGAAACGAGGATATTTTTCAGGGAGATTTCATGACTAAGGACGATGATATACACCAGGCCGCACCAAAGAATGAAACATACCCTGAAGGAAGCAGGATTGTTGATGCTGACGCCTGTGGTCTCCAGTGTCCCGGGCCGATAATAAGACTAAAGCAGGAAGTCGATAAAATAAGATTTGGTGAGAGTGTACGGCTTGTTGCAAGCGATCCCGGTTTTGCCCGTGATGCGGCTTCATGGTGCACCCTTACGGGTCACAGATTAGTTTCGCTGAAGGAAGAGGCTGGGACCATAACAGCCCTTGTGCAGAAGGTCGAAACATCCCGGAAGCCGTCAATTTCACCTGGCAATCGAAACAAGACCTTGATAGTTTTCAGCGATGATATGGACAAGGCGCTTGCATCATTCGTCATTGCTAATGGTGCATTGTCAACTGGCGGCAGGGTTACCATGTTTTTTACCTTCTGGGGATTGAATGTAATTAAAAGGAAAAACAAGCCGAGCGTTAAAAAGGATCTAATGGGACGGATGTTTTCGCTTATGATGCCGGGTAATAGCCGCGCTCTTAATTTATCAAAGATAAACATGTTTGGACTGGGGCGCATAATGATGAAGCTGCGTATGAAGATGAAGCGTGTTGATTCTCTGGAATCAATGATCGATAGCGCAATAAAAGCAGGGGCTGAGCTTGTTGCCTGCCAGATGTCCATGGATATAATGGGGGTCGCGGCAGAAGAGCTTATTGACGGGGTTAAAATAGGCGGTGTTGCAACATATCTTCAAGCAGCTGAAGAGGCCAATTTAAACCTGTTTATATAGCAGTCTGACCGGTTGCTCAATTCAAAGGTCCCTTAAGCCTGCTTTCAATATAATTTCTTAAAGTATCATTCAAAGTTGAATAGGGCTTTATACTTTGTCCATCAGGCATTAAAACACTTTGTTTTGTAAAATCAATCCTATAGGAACTGAGATCAGGTAAAAAGAGCAGTGCTGAAGGATTGTTATGAAAAGTCGGCATATATTCACTGCATAAACGCAATCTGTCGGTAGGAATTGGTTTTAAAAGCGACAATCCATTAACTGGCTTCAATGGATGCATATCCATTATTTCCATGATTGTGGCTGCAATATCAGCCTGGCTTATCGGCGCATCAATATTGATTCTGATTTTATCCATCTCGCTTGTGGGAGGGATTATAATGAGCGGGTTGTGAACAACATCACTCAAATAGCTGTCATTGTACAATCCTCCGTTTCCTCCAATATTTTGTCCATGATCGGGTGTGAAAATAATCCAGCAACCGGGAAAACGTGATAAGGCTTTTTTATACAACATTCCGAGAAAGTGATCAGTGTAAACAACAGTGTTGTCGTACGCCTCAATTGAATTGTCTCCTTTTTCAGGCATGAACTTTTTGTATTCATAAGGGCAGTGTCTTGAGTATGGGTAATGGCTGCCGTTCATCTGAAGAACAAGCAAAAACGGCGCTGTGATACTGTCTATGTATGGCCCCGCCATTTTATTTAAAAGAAGCATATCGTCAATGCCTTCCAGAACATCGACTGAGGAAGAAATTGAAGAACCATCTACAAATTCATCAACATTCCTGTCAATGAGGATTTTATCCATATGTCCCCATTTAAAATCCTGGGCCGTAAGAAAAGCTGTCTTATATCCAGCGGCTTTGGCGTAAGCAAATATTGTCGGTGTCACATAGAATCGTCCCTTGGGGTCCGGCCCTTCAAGGCCTGTCAGCATGTAAGGCACGGACAGGTTGGTTTTATTACCCACGCTTATTGCATTCCTGAATGCCACGAGTTTATTGCTTTTGTTCAAAGAATCTAGACAGGATGTTGTTTCCCGCCAGTAACCATAAAGACTCATATGAGTCAGGCATGTTGATTCACCGATAATCCAGATAACCGGTGCTTTTCCAGAGGTTATGGTATTCACGGATTTTGGGACTTCAGGGCGGTTTATGCGAAAAACCCCTGTACTGCGCAACGAATTGTCTATCAGCGCATTATAAAATGCCATTACTCCGTTGCTGAACATATTTACCGAATACCAGCCGAATACGCCATGTATAATTACTGCCCCGAGCAGAATGATACTGCAAATCAGAGGAACTATCCTGACACGCGAAGTATGATGAAAAAGCAGCCTAAAAGCAATTACTGTTGCAATAACAAGCAACAGTGTCCGGAATAGCCGCAGATTTTCCAGGTACAGACTAAGAGTAAGACCCATGTTTTCGGAAAAAAAGGAAAATCCAAATGGAGGAATGAATTTGTTATAAACAGAGAAATACGAAAGTTCGAGAATCAATGGAAGGAAGATTAAAATAAAAGCAATGATTTTTAGGAGAATGTTTCTGATAAAAATAATCTTAAGAAGGTAAACCATTGACAGAAGACCTATTATTCCAAGCAGGTAATTAACCAGAAACCTTATACCATGAAAATTATCTTTAAGCCATGCAAAGTCGCGGACTAAAAACAAGTCCACAAAAAGGATTAGACCGACTGGGATAAAGAAACCGGTTATTGATGTATTGGGTTTTTTTAGCGGCATTGGATAAATGAAAAATAATAAACAACAGGCACAAAAGATAATTCGTAAATAAAAACAAAAAAGCCCGCTTTTAAAGCGGGCTTTTGTTGATCTTTCACAACTTAAAAGTTGTTATATGTTACTTTCCCTGAGGGAACCCCAGCACTGGCTTTGCCTTTGAACTAGCTGTATCGCTCGGGGCCGCGGGTTTTGCTTTCAGGTCCGATATAGACGGCTTTAGTGCGTCAATTTTTCCTGACCTGAGAATATACTTGTTGTTGTCTCCCTCGACTTTAACATAGCGATTTCCATTCTTTTCAGCGCCTGCAAGCAAAGAAATAGTGGAGCCGTCGCTCTTTTTAAGCGAGGCGCGAAGGATAGGGTTATCAAATCCAAGGGCGGTTGTAGTGTCTTTGTCGTACCACTCGTCAACCTCAAGACCGCAGAATTTGGCAAGATAATCATTCATCCTGCTCCCGTCACCATCAATGGTCTCAGGTTTGTCAATCTTCCAAACAGCCTTTTCAACATTGAACTGAGCGGAAAATTCGATTGCAGCACTATCCTTATTTGGTTTGTAAATAACTGACAGCCCTGTTATATTGTCCTTGTTAAGGGCAAAAAGAACTTTGCTGCGATAGAAGTTGGGAGCGCTGTTAAAAACCTGTTCCATGCCGCCCTTGGACACATAGACCTCATTCTTTCCATCGAAGCGAAGGTAGTTGCCGCTGAATCCCTGTGCCATGCTGCCATAAAGGAAAACAACCTTTGATGGGCCGGATTCAACAATGACTTTGGTTGCATTGATTGAATCCACTTTCAGTTCCGAGTGTTTGGCCGGGTTCTTGGAAATGGGATCATCCTTTTTCTGATCAGCCATAAAGTTAAGTATTATGTTTATTTTGGCAGAATCAGCAGGGTAATCACCATTTTGTGTGGCAAACCATTTACCATCTTCCTTCTTAAGGGTTTCGTTGCTCCCATACCTGGAAATGGAGATACGGCTCACCTTTGATTTATTGAAACCTTTGAAAAATTCAGGTTTTTCGCGGGTTGCTGAAACCCTGTTGGATACCATAATTACCGCTATCAGAGCGGCAAGGACACCGAGCAGTATCAAAGTCTGCTTCATTATTCAACTCCTTTCTTCGTAATGTTTCTTCGCCTTATGAACACGAAGAGCCCGATGAGAATTACAAGAAGCGGCATAACGATTGTGTTTACAATTCGTATGGCTGATTTTGTTGCAGGTGTGATCCTGGGGTCAAGCATTCTGTCTGATACGTTCTTTGACCGCACCCCAATAAGATTATCGCCCAATGTCAGCCATTCAACAAGGTTAGTCATGAAAACCGTATTTTCCCGCGGAGTGCCATCTGACAAGAAGTCGGAATCACCTATGAGAACGAATGTGGTTTTAGGGCTTCTTTCGATGATTGTTCTTGTGGCATCGCCGTTGGCGGGAACAATTGCGTTCTTGTTTACGGTATCAGCCGGATTCGAGACACCGGGTATTGATTTCCCGGCATAATATGAATTGAACTCACCCGAAAGGATCACGCCTATATCGTATGACTTCAAGTTTCCATTGAAAAAGGCATTCCACTCCTTGCGTGGGTTAAGATCAAAATTATCAGTCATTGTTTTTGCAAACCGGGTGGTCGTAATTAGTGGTATTGCCTTGACCCTTGCTGAATCCTCTTTTGAAAGCGTGATTTCAACAGAGCTCGGCCACATGAAGGTCATTGTTTCAAGTGAGCTTACTGCAGGGTTGTCTTTGGCAAATCCGCCCTTGATAATCTGGACCCATAACGGGTAGGGAGTCGATACCGGCAAAACAAAGTTGCCATAATTGACCTGGTACGTGATGCTGTTGTGGGCCCGTCCATCAGCCACTATGTCCTGATTTACCTTGGCGCCATAGCTTCCGAACAATTCGCCGGTATTATGAGCCTGCTTCATTGCGTTTATTCCATACTGGGTCATTATTTCCACTGCATCGATTAGTGCGATGACTTTGCCTCCTTTCATCAGGAACTGGTCTATTTCGAATTTTTCGCGCTCTGATATGGATTTGGGTCCGGCAATAACAAGCGTTGAAATATCAGACTGGATTGGCGTGCCGCGGCTCAAATCAGAGACTTCACGTACTTCAAACTGTTCCTGGAGCACTTTCTTCAGATTATCGTAGGTTTGTGCCATTCCGCCCTGATTTTGCTGTTGCGGATAACCCTCGGGCAGAAACTTGTGAGGTCCGTTGCCGAAGTAAAAGCCGACCTGCTTGACCTCTTTGCGGCTTACCTTTATTATACGTGAAGTAAGATCGTATTCCAGGTTGCCGACATTGTTTAGTACCGGAACATTCTCTTTTTTGTCGCCATACAGCACAACAAGGCCCATAAAGCACATCACATTCTGCTGCTTGTCTTTTTCAATGATTTGCATGGGCACTTCCTGCAAACCAAGTGATTTGGCCTCATTAGCCTGTTCAGGATCATCTGTGGGATCGAAATACTTTATTTGCAGATTGCCGTGGCTGTATGCTTCGTATTCGGAAAGAAGGTCTTTTATTGTCCTTGTCAGGTTCATGGCAAGGGGTGGCAGGTTCTTTTCGGATATGAAGACCTTTACCGTAACCATATCGTCAAGACCGCGCAAAACTCTTTTTGTGCCTGCTGAGATTGTATAAACCTTGTTGGTGGTCAGATCAGCCCTTAAAAAGAATTTGGACATCAGGTAATTGAACACGCACACAAAGCCTATTATTACCGCGATGAAAAGAATAAAATTGGTTCTAACCGTAAGTTTTGTTTTTTCCATTGTTTACCTCCATTTCCTGTTTTCAATGCTGTATGTGTTCAGGAACAGGAACACGCCGATTATACTCAGGTAGTAAATTATATCACGTGAGTCGATTACTCCGCGCATGATGCTTTCGTAATGATTGCCAAGGCCGAGGAAGGTGAATAACGGAACAATGAAATTGGGCATTGAAAAGGTCACAATCGGTGAACCTAAGATGTAGAGGGCAAAGGTAATCACGACCCCCATAATAAAAGCTATAATTTGATTTTCAGTGATGTTTGACACGAAAATACCGACTGCAAGGTAAGCGCCTCCCATAAGGAACGCACCGAGATAGCCGCATACAATGGGTCCCCATTCCGGATCTCCTGCAATTCCAATGCTTATTGGAACGGATAGTGAAAATAAAAGAGATACGGAAAGGAAGGCATAAGCTGCGAGGAATTTGCCCATCACGACTTCGATTACCTGGAGCGGAAGCGTGAAAAGAATTTCAATGGTGCCACTTTTTTTCTCTTCAGCCCATAGCCTCATGGTAACTGCCGGTACGAAAAAGAGAAAGAGAATGGGCAGGATACCGAAATATGACCTCATGGAAGCCTGTTCTGAAAGGAAGAAGGTCTTGAAGAAGAGCCAGTTTGTTAAGCCTATATATACGAACAGATAAACATAGGCGATTGGGGAATTGAAGTATCCGAAAAACTCTTTTTTGAATATTGCTTTAAAACGGTTCATGACACGCTCCTTGTCAGTCGTTGGAAGACATCTTCGAGACTTGCTCCTTCTGTGCGCAGTTCTGCAAGGCTGAAGCCGCTATTTGCAACAGTCTTAAAGACCTCTTCAGCGGTTGGTGCGCCTTTTTTGGGCGTAATCTCGAATAGGGAAAGCCCCTGCTTTTCTTCGCGGAAGCGGACGCTCTCGGCGCTGGGAACTGTTTTTAATGCGGTTTCCACGGCATTTCTGTCGCCACGGATGCGGGCCACTATTATTTCCTGGCTGTGCGAGGAAAGTTCGGCAAGTGTGCCTTTGGCAACAATCTTGCCTTCATTAATAATGATTGCCCTGCCGCATGTAGCTTCGACTTCCGGAAGGATGTGCGTTGAAAGAATAACGGTCTTTTCTTTGCCGAGATTTTTTATGAGTTCTCGTATTTCAACAATCTGGTTGGGATCGAGCCCTGATGTCGGTTCATCAAGAATCAGGACTTCCGGGTTATGGAGCATTGCTTGTGCAAGTCCTACACGCTGCCTGAAACCTTTTGACAGCTGGGCAATGGGCCGTCTGATAACACTCTTAAGCCCGCATGTTGATGTAATGTAATCGAGCCGGGTGTTGAGAACGCTTTTGTTAATCTGGCGGATTTCTGCTGTAAACTTGAGGAAGCTAATGACATCCATGTCTGTGTACAGCGGAGCATTTTCCGGCAGATAGCCCACACGGCTTCGCACATCAAATGAACTTTTCTCAACGTCAAAGCCGGCAATGCTTGCATGGCCGCTTGTGGCGCCGATAAAACATGTGAGGATCTTCATTGTCGTGGTTTTTCCCGCGCCGTTCGGCCCGAGAAAACCAACAATCTCCCCTTTGCTCACTTCAAAGGAGATGTCGTCAACGGCGGTTATTTCACCGTAGACTTTTTTCAGGTTTTCTACTTTAATCATACAACCTTTCCTTTTAAGTAAAAAGAAGTGTTTAAGATGTTTTGTTGAACTTTTTTAAAGTTTGAAAAGATAGTAATTATATTTTTCCAAGTCAAACTGCATGCCATTTAAAGTGTCTAATCTTTTCTTAAATCATTTATCCTGACATATTTCATGCCAGGCCCCTGTTTGAGTGAGTCCGGTTCAACAAATGATATTTTTGCAGTGAGCCCAAGCTCCTTGTGGATGTGCTTTCCAATATCCCCTTTAAGCTTTTCAAGGTCTTTAACCATATCAAGGGATGGCATTGAATCGGACATCTCAACTTTGATCTCTATTTCATCGATATCGTTTTTTCTGTCAATAACAACCTTGTATCTCGGTGTGACTTTTGCAACATAAGAAAGCGCCTCTTCGATACGTAGGGGTGTGAATTTAATTCCCCGTACTATGATGACGTCGTCGGTACGCGCCCTCACACGGCTCATTCTGGTAAAGGTACGTCCGCATGGACAGACCCCCTCCATAAGACTCGCGCGATCTCCCGTTCGGTAGCGGATAAGGGGGAAGCCCTCCTTGGTGAGGGTGGTTATGCAGAGTTCGCCTTCAATCCCTCCGGAAAGTTTTTCCTCTGTAACAGGATCAATTACCTCAACTATGAAATGGTCTTCATTTATATGCAGACCGTTTTTATGACTGCATTCGCCTGATATTCCCGGGCCCATGACCTCGCTTATACCATAACTGTCGAAAGCGTTTATTCCGAGCTCATTTTCGATCTGGAGCCTGACCTTTTCGCTCCAGGGTTCTGCTCCGAAAAGCCCGTTCTTTAGAAATAAACGCTCATGGTGAATTCCCATTTCCTTCATGCCGCGGATGATTTTGAGTGCATAATCAGGAGTTGACACAAGGGCAGTTGTCTTGTAGTCCTTCATAATCATAATCTGCTTTTTAATATCGCTACTTTCCGATGCAGGCACCACAGATGCTCCGACAAGTTCCGCGCCGTAATGAAAACCCAACCCACCGGTAAAAAGGCTGTAGTTGAAAGCGACCATTACGGTGTCGTGTTCCGTGATCCCGCCTGCGTATAAAAGTCTTGCGACCAGCTCCGACCAGTGGCGAATGTCGTTTTTGGTATAGCCGACAACAATAGGCCGCCCTGTTGTGCCTGAAGTCGTGTGAATGCGCACGATGTCCTTGAGCGGGACGGCAAACATGTCGTAGGGGTAGCTTTTGTTCAGGTCCTCTTTTATGGTAAAAGGAATTCGGCGTAAATCAGCGATTGACCTGATGTCTTCAATATTTATTTTATTTGAATCAAACAGGTTTTTATAAAATGCCACATTCCTATAAACCCTGTTCAATGTGGACTGGAGCCGTTCTATTTGCAGCTGTTCAAGTTCTTCCCGTGGGAGAGTCTCGTATTTTTTGTTATAATACATTGGGTCCTCCTTATTCATTTATCGCCTTGTATTCCTTTCCGAGATAAGCGCGCTGCACTTCTTTATTGTCAAGCAGTTCCTGCGCCGTGCCCTCAAGAACAATCCTTCCGGTTTCAATCACATATCCGCGGTCAGCTGTTTTAAGGGCCGCCTTCGCGTTCTGCTCTACAAGAAGTATTGTTCGTCCCTCATCGCGCATCCGGCTTATGATTTTAAATATCTCCTTTACCACAAGGGGCGCGAGCCCCATTGAAGGTTCATCAAGCATCAGAAGTGACGGCTTGGACAAAAGCGATCGCGCCATGGCAAGCATCTGTTGTTCACCGCCGGACAATGTCCCGGCGAGCTGCTGCCGCCGTTCCTTAAGCACGGGGAAAACATTCCAGATGTATTCCATGTCCTCCCGGATTTCATCATATCTTTTTTGCTTGTGAGGGACATAAGCCCCTAGAATCAGGTTTTCATCAACCGTCATTGGCGCAAATACCTGTCTGCCCTCCGGTACAAGCGAACATCCATGTTCAACAATCTTTTCAGCAGGCATACTTTTTATGGATTTGCTTCGAAGTATGACTTCGCCTGACAGGGACTTTATTATACCGGCTATTGTCATAAGGAGTGTGGTTTTCCCTGCTCCATTGGCACCTATAATAGCCACGATTTCACCCGCGCCTATATGGAGCGAAATTCCCTTTAATACACGAAGAGTGCCGTAACCTGCTTCAAGATTTCTGATCTTAAGCATCGCTTTCTCCAAGATAGACCCTGACAACCTCGGGATTTTTCTGTATTTCCGTTGGGCTGCCTTCGGCTATTTTGACGCCATAGCTTAATACCACAATTTCCTGTGATATTTCCATTATGAGCGACATGTCATGTTCAACTATTAAAATTGTCGTGCCTGATTCATTTATTTTTTTTATTTGTCCTGCGAGAACCCTGGTTTCAGATATATTAAGACCAGCTGCAGGTTCGTCCAGTAAAAGCATCCTGGGGTTGGATGCGAGCGCTCGTGCGAATTCAACTGCCCGTTGCCTGCCAAAGGAAAGTTGCGACACCTCAGTGTTTGAACAGTCCTCAAGATCAAAGAATTCGAGCATTTCATGGGCCCGGTTTGTAAGGGCTTTCTCTTCCCTTTTCAGGCCTGGCCATTTTACCATGTTCTTCAGGAATCCGGATTTTCCTTTTGTATGAAGCCCCACAAGAATATTTTCAATTACAGTCATGCCTGGAAACAATTTTATGTTCTGGAATGTCCTTAAAATACCCTGTTCCGCTATTTTATCAGGAGACAGCCTGTAAATGGAACAGCCATTGAAAAGAACTTCGCCACGATCAGGCCGTAGGTGGCCTGCAAGCAGATTGAAAAGTGTGGTCTTTCCCGCGCCGTTCGGGCCAATCAAGGCTTTAATCACACCCTGTTCAACATTGAAGCTTACGTTGTTTACAGCATGAAGCCCGCCGAAAGATCTGTCAAGACCGTTTATCTCAAGCAGGGCCATTTTTATCCTTCTTCGTTTTATTAATCAAAAAATACCAGGTTTCCTTTTTCAAAAGTCCATTTGGTGCGAACAGCATTATCAGAATCAGGATGGCCCCGAAAACAGCATCATCCATGGTCCCGAAAACACCACGCAGGGACAGAAAGTTCAGGACAACGCTTAATGTCAATGTACCCCACAGGCTGCCCATTCCGCCCGCCGCAACAATAGCAAGGTAGCGGACGGACTTCATTACAGAAGCCTCGGATGGGCCTATTCCGGCATTGTAATGGGTCATGAACACACCCGCAAGAGCAGCATAAACCGCTGATATCACAAATACGGCGAGTTTGGTTTTTGCAGTGTCAACACCCATGGCTCTCGCTGCGTCCTCATTTCCGTGGATTGCCTTAAGTGAGCGGCCTATGCGCGTATCCATGAGGTTAAATAAAAGCAATAATCCTATTGCGACCAATCCCCAGGCAAAATAGTAGTTTTCAACCCTGTGCGAAGAACCGCTTGTTATCATGATGCTGTGAAGCAGGACAAATGGAGGAACATTGGTAATGCCGTCGGCTGCGCCACAAAAATCAGTGCCCAAAAAAAGTCTGTAGGCTATTGTTCCGAACCCGAGGGTGGCCATTGCAAGGTAATGGCCTTTGAGTTTAAGGACCGGCTTTCCAATAAGATAAGCCATAAGTCCCGAGACAACAACTGCAAGGAAAAGCGAGACCCAGGGATTGAAAAGAAGTTGCGGACTGCCGTAAAGATCAGGCTTTATTGAAACAAGGCCGATTGCCTTGAAAAAAACAATGGCCCCCTTTTTTTCGTAAGGGAAAAAGTTGAGTGTGGTGATTATTGCAGTGGTGTATCCACCGAGCGCGAAGAATGCGGCATGGCCTATGCTGATTTGGCCGGTATAACCCATTAAAAGCGCGAGGCCAAGAACTATCAGCCCGTAATAGGCCGACATGGTAAGCTGTGTCAGGTAATATTCCGTTTCAGTCAACATGGTCAATATTTGAAGAAGCGGTATCAGGCAGATAAAAATTAAAAACGGGAGGTGCTTCTTGATAGCCATTATTTATCGGCCCTTGCCTTGGTTTTGCAATGACCTGCTAAAAAGGCCATCAGGCCTTATGAACAAAATGAGAAGCATTATCGTAATGGCCACAGCGTCCTTATATGCAAGAGGCAGAACGATTATGCTGAATGTTTCCAAAAGACCGATTATAAGTCCCGCTGCAACTGCTGCCATGCTGTTACCGAGCCCTCCGAACACGGCGACCGCAAAACCCTTTATCGCAAGAGGTGTGCCGCAGTCATACTGGGTTTGGGTAATGGGCGATACCACGCATCCTGCAATGGCGCCGATTGCACCTGACAACATGAATGCAAGAGTAATCCTGTTCTTGACCGGTATGCCGCAAAGCGCTGCTGCAACAGGATTGGCTGAACATGCGCGCATAGACCGTCCAGTAAGCGTGTATTTAAAAAACAGCGTGAGAATAATCATTATTAATGATGAAACCCCAAGCACCCAAAGCACCTGGGGTGAGATATGGGCGCCCATGATGCTAATTGACGAAACCTCATTTCCAGTAAAATATGGAAGTGATCTCACCTTTTCATCCCATAAGTGCAGGGCTGCTTCGCGGATAATAATGGAAAGCCCTATTGTAATGATCGTCATGTGAAGTATTGAGGGCTTCTTAAGCCACCTAATGAATAATATATCTATGACAGCACCCATAAGCGCTGTTATTGTTACGGCAAACAGTATTGCAAGCGGAAGGGGCATGACCTGCGAAAACGATATTGCGCACATGGCGCCTATCATCAGGAATTCGCCCTGGGCGAAGTTTATGATGCCGGTTGCATTGTAGATGATGTTGTAGCCGATTGCAACAATGGCGTAAATACTGCCTATTGTTATGCCTGCAAAAAGATACTGCAAAACCTGTTCGATTGGCATTGAATATATGGCCCTGATGCGAAACAACCGACAGGCCGCAGGTTAAAACCTGCTGGACTGCCGGCTGTTGGTTTAAGACAATTGTCCGGTCGAAACCTTACTTGGCGTATATTGCGAACTTCCCGTCTTTTACAGTCAGCATTTCAAAGGCATCAAGCGTGAGGCCGTTATGGTCTTCCGGCGAAAAGTTGAAAATACCTGCTGTTCCCACAAGGTCTTTCAGGCCTTCAATGGCTGTACGCACTTTTTCCCTATCTGTGCCTCCGGCTTTTTTAACAGCTTCAGCAAGGACCAGGACCGCGTCATAAGCATGCCCGCCGAATGTGCTTGCATCTTCCTTGAATTTCGCCTCATAATCCGTTTTGTATTTTACAAGAAGTGCCTTCTGCTTGTTGTTGTCGGGCAGAAGACCTGCAACAAGGAGCCTTCCACATGGAAAGATAATTCCTTCGGCAGCAATACCAGCCTGCTTTACATAAAGGATGTTGCCGAAACCGTGGCTCTGAAATAAAGGAGTTGTCATGCCGAGTTGTTTCATGTTCTTGGCCACAATCGATTGGGCAGGTTCAATTGACCAGTTTACAACAGCTTGCACGTTTTTAGCCTTGAGCTTGGTGAGGACGCCTGTAAGATCAGTGGCTTCCTTGTCATATACTTCGCTTATCAGGATTTCGATCCCGAAATTGGGGGCGAGTTTTTCGAGGTTTTCCTTACCGCCTTTGCCGAAGCCGGTATTGCTCGATACAACGCCTATTTTGGTAAGCCCGAGTTTTTTCATGGTCTCGAAAATCTTTGTTGCGGCCTGACTGTCTTTCTGAGGGGTCTTGAAAACATATTTTCCAACAGGGTTTACAATGGCTTCACCTGCTGCGCACGAAATAAGGATTGTCTTTGAATCCTCGCAGAGGTTTTTAATGGCCATTGTTTCGCCTGTTGTTGACGGCCCTATGATTGCAAAGACCTTGTTTTCTTCAATGAGTTGTTTTGCCATTGATATTGCGTTTTCAGGGCTGCCCTTGGAATCTTTGATTATGATTTCGTACTTTAAGTCAGCGCTTTTTGCGTTCAGTTCGTCAACGAGCATTTGAGCTGTTTTGGCCTCAGGCGCGCCAAGGAATGACGCAGGGCCTGTCATGGCAAAGATAGCGCCGATTTTAACGGTTGTTTTTGCGTTTGGAGTGCTTGTTGCAAAGATATTCATGCATAGAAGGGCTGAGATTAAGAAAGTGATTAGGGATTTGAATTTCATTTTAATTTCCTTTTTTTAAGGGACATTATTTAGAACTTGCCTATGAACATCAACTCCGGCCTTGTTTCCAGTTTGGAGTAGTTATTCCAACTGCTGGGGAAGAAACGGACTCGGGGCATAATGGTAATATTTTTCCTGGCTTGTTCAAGCATGCAAAAACCATACTTGATGTCGGCAAACAGAAAAGTTGCCTTGGAGTTGGCTATCTTTGTGTTTTCATTTGTGCTGACCTTGAAATCCAATTCCAGTTTTCCAGGCCCGATCTTTGCGTAACCGCCTACTCCTCCCATGATACCGGTATAATCGAATTCAGCCACACTGCGTTTTATAATAGAGTCATGTGGTGTTGGCGTGGTTAAATGGAGGATGGAGTCCGGTGTGGTAAATGTATTTGAGTTATTGTGCATGGCCATGGCTCCACAGGCCGTAACCCCGATTTTATCATTAATCTTATACTCACCTGCAAAGCCGAAAGCCAATTCCATATCGCTTTCCTCTGTGATGGGATTGACATCACGATTCAATATTGCCACAATCTCTGGGGTTAGCTTCAGGTTGCTTAAGGACATTGGGAGGTTCAGAATGAACATGACTGCGGGACCATTGCTTTTCGGATCTTTTGCCTCGGATTGCGTACGGTTGGTTAAAATAGCCTGGGTCAATTCCACATCCATTTTGAAAGCCTCCT
This sequence comes from uncultured Fibrobacterota bacterium, assembly GCA_963831235.1. Classification (GTDB taxonomy): domain Bacteria; phylum Fibrobacterota; class OXYB2-FULL-49-7; order OXYB2-FULL-49-7; family JAEUSG01; genus CAWHPS01. The sequence goes on along the minus strand of CAWHPS010000048.1, from coordinate 27,233 downwards.
TGCATACCGGAACACCGAGCTTTATCCCTTCAAGGCTTGCGTTGGTTCCGACAGGCCAGCCTGACTTGTGAAGCGCCAAAACCCTGGGCTTCATATCCGGTTGATCCTGCCGTTAAAGAACGCTCTATCAGATCAAGTGTTCCATTGCCTTTTACCGGAAGCACACCAAATGTCAAGTTCATAAATCCTGGGTTCACTTTTGCCCAAGCCTGGCTTATCCACGTAGGAGTTGTTTTTTGCTGAAGGAAACTGACCTCTTCTGTTGTTATGGCATCATCACCAATCTGAAAACCGAAAGAAACAACATTATTTACTTTAACATTTGTACCTATATAATAGGCAATCATATTCCTGTAATTGGTGGAACTTGTTGCATCACCTATCTCAGGGGTGATGCTTTTAAGTCTCAGCCTCAGACGGTATTGTGCCATGCCATAGGGGGTAAATACAGGACCTGCGGCTTCTTCAGCCATGACTGATGCTGCGACAATAAACAGCGCAGCGATTTTGAGACATCTTAACATTCGAGACTCCTTTAGGTTAATGGTTTATTTGGAATGAAGCGTATATATATAATTTGTTTATTAGCAGAATAGCAAGTGAATTGTCGGATGCTCTCACAAATCATTCAACTATCCCCAGTCTTGAATTTCTCAGAGAAAAACTTATCCTAAGCTTTTGACTTCCGGCGGCACTGAGGCCGCCGGCTAATCAATCTTTAATTTGTTTTTGTTGGCGAGGCCAGAGACGGCCTCGCAGAAATCACTTCATCCTTTTTAAAATACTGAGGTTCTGTTTGCTATAATTATCTACGGGCCGTCTCTGGCCCGTAGATGTAACAAATTACAATTGATCCTGATTAGCCGGCGGCCTCTGTGCCGCCGGACACAAGTAGCCTAAGTTCGATTCTTGTCTTTTTGCTAAGACTGGGGATTACTGAGCACAAATCAGACTGGTAGCGGGTCTTTCTTGCGGTATGCTGTTCCCTGGAAAAGTGCCACAAGCTCATTTCCACTATTTCGTATTTCAACAGTATATGATCCAATCTTCGGTGATATTGAATTTTCCCTGGCCTCGGCTGTTAATACATCACCTTTAAAACCAGCCTTAAGAAAGGAAATGTTGACATTAAGTGCCACTGCAACGGTTCCGTGAGCATTTACCGCTGCTGCGAATGTAAGGTCCCCAAGAGTGAAAAGAGCCCCTCCCTGCACGGTGTTGACTCCGTTAAGATGTCGTTCTTCAGCCTTCATCACAGCTTTGGCATAACCTGGACGCACATCAATGAGCTCTATTCCATTCTCTCTTGCAAAGCGATCATTCTTGAAAAAATCCTTTATTGCATTCATACTTGCATATACCTGGTGTTTTTACAGCCCTTTCACATCGGTTTCATTAATTATCCGTACTTTGTTTTGATTCAGGATGGCAATTGCAGCATCAGGATCATCGAAACGGAAAACCAGAATTGCCTTGTCGGTCATTTTCTCCATAAATCCATACATATACTCTATATTAATACCGCTTACTGTAAGAATCCTAAGCACATCGGAAAGCCCTCCCGGCTTGTCGCCCACTTCAACAGCTACAATCTCAGTTGTGTTTGCCACGAAGCCGTTTGTTTTCAGTGCTTTCAGTGCTTCATCAGGCTTGTCAACAACAAGGCGCAATACCCCGAAATCATCTGTCTCGGCTATATTGATGGCCCTGATATTTATATTGTTTTTTCCAAATAGGGCGGTGGCTTCATAGAGCCTGCCCTTGCGGTTTTCAAGAAACACGGATATCTGTGTTATTTTCATGACATTCCTCCGTTAAAACGGTTTATTACATCGTCCTTTTATCTATGACCCTTTTCGATTTGCCCATACTGCGTTCAATGGTTTTAGGTTCAACCAATTTGACTTTCACAAGAACACCAAGAAGTGATTCAATGTCTTTTTTAATCCTGGTCTTGAGGCCTTCAAGTTTTTTTAACTCATCGGAAAAAAGTTTTTCATCAACCTCGACCATGACTTCCAGATCATCAAGACCGCCTGCAGCGCGTTCGACAATAAGCTGATAATGGGGCAGGATGCCTTCAATTTTAAGGAGAACATGCTCAATCTGTGAAGGGAACACATTTATGCCGCGTACGATTATCATGTCATCCGTACGGCCGCGGACTTTGCTCATTCTTGGGGAGGTGCGGCCGCATTTGCAGGTTTCATAGGTAATTGTAACCAAATCGCGCGTCCTATAGCGCAACAGGGGAGCGCCCTCTTTGGTCAAGGTCGTGAATACAAGCTCTCCATATTCGCCTTCGGCAACAGGAAGGCCCGTATCTGAACTTATGACTTCAGGATAAAACACATCGTGCATTATGTGCATGCCGCATTTGAGATGGCATTCCTGTGACACACCAGGGCCGATTATTTCCGATAATCCGTAAAGATCCGTTGCTGAAAGGTTCCATGATTTTTCTATCTCCTCGCGCATGGTATTGCTCCATGGTTCAGCTCCGAAAATTCCGATTTCCCAACTGCTTTTTTTGGGATCTATTTTCATCTCTTTTGCATCATCAAGCATGTAAAGGCAATAGCTTGGAGTACAACAGAGGACCCGGGGCTTGAAGTCCTGCATCAGTTTGAGCTGCCGGTTGGTCTGGCCTGATGACATTGGTAGTACCGTGCAACCCAGCTTAAGTGCGCCGTAGTGGAGGCCTAAGCCGCCTGTAAAAAGGCCGTATCCATAAGCAACCTGGACCATGTCGCCGGGCATGCCGCCGGCACAGGCTATTGAACGGGCAACGACTTCGCTCCACAGGTCAAGGTCGTTTTTAGTGTACCCTACAACGGTCGGATTGCCTGTTGTGCCGGAACTCACATGGATTTCGCTTATTTCTTTTACGTCTTTTGAAAAGAGTTTGAAGGGATAATTGTCCCGCATGTCTTCTTTTTCCGTAAAAGGAAGTTTTGCAATATCGTCAATGGATTTGATGTCGTTTATCGAAACGCCGTGTTTGTCCAATTTTTGTTTGTAAACAGGTGAATTGGTATAGACATACCTGACAAGATTTTTAAGCCGTTCGGACTGGAGGTTTTTAATCTCCAGTTTATCCATGCATTCAAATTTTTCGTTGAATATCATATTGCTTTCCCTCGTTAAGTCCCTCTATAAATATGGATTTATTTTCTTCCTGGGCCCGTTTAAAGATGGCGAAAAGCGCTGAAAGCCATTTTTCCGTGCTTATGGTAAGAAAGGCTGACAAACACCCAAGCATGAAGGTGTTTATAAATTTTTTATCAATTCCCTTTTCTTCTGCGCGTAAAAGAAGCGGGGTAAGATCAAGCCCGTCCTTTTTTTTAAGATAATCCTTAAGCGGTATGGCTTCATCAGCATTGAAGGGCACAAGAAAGTCAGCTTCACCTTTTGGAATAAGAGGAGAAAAGACCTTTCTGCCGAAGCGTACATGCGAATCAACCGACCCTCCGCGCTGCGACATGCCCTTGACCTCGGACTTCTTTATGTGAAACCCCGCCATCATAGCCGCTGTACCGCATATTTCAGATGCAGTAAGCACGCCCTGTCCACCCACACCACAGAACAGAATATTGATTGGTTTGTCTGACGTTTTTTCCATTTGCTTATCCGCGTTTAATAAGTTTGCATGGTGCCCTGGCAATTATGACAGTCAGTGCGTTTTCGTCAAGCCGCTTAAGAATCAAATCCATGAAGGCCTGATGCTGATAGGGGTTGACTACATCGACATTATCCGCCCCGCATGCCAGGCAAACAGCTTCAATATCAAGCGCTTTTGTCGGTTCGCCTTTCAGTGTAAAACCTGTGCCCGGGTGTTCCTGTCCGCCTGTCATGGCGGTAATGGAATTATCGAGTATGATAAGCACGCCCTTTGTCCTGTTATACACAGCATTAATAAGGCCCGTGATTCCGGAATGGATGAATGTTGAGTCGCCCACAACGCCCACAATCTGTTTTTCAGGATGCGCGCGCTTAAGACCTTCGGGTATTGTAAAGCCTCCGCCCATGCAGATACAGGAATGGAGTGAGGTGTGCGGTTCGAGTGCACCAAGTGTGTAGCAGCCTATGTCGCCGCCGACGTAAACACCAAGTTTCTTTAAAACATTGAACACAACAGTATGGGAACAGCCCGGACATAATGAAGGCTTCCGTGTCCTAAGGGGCTTGTCGTTTTTAGCCTTGCCAGCCACGATCTGCGGGATATGCTCGGGCTTGAGTTCTCCCAGATGGAAGCTTTTATGGCGGGCTTTAAATTTAATGCCAAGGCAAGACAAATGTGTTTCTATAAAAGGGTCAAGCTCTTCAATTATAAACAGGGTTTTTACTGATTTGGCAAAAGTCCTGATTTTATTATCGCAAAATGGATAGGAAAAACCAAGCTTTAAGACCGAGGCATCAGGATAATTGTCTTTTACATAATTATACGAAACACCAGAGGTGATGAATCCCAGTTTTGATGATCCCTTGTCAATTCTGTTGAGGGATGTTTTTTCAGAAAAGGCTTTTAGTGTCTCGATGCGTTTTTCAAGAATTGCATGACGCCTTGCCGCATAGCCCGGCACCATGACATATTTTTCTATATTAACGGCCAAAGGTTTTATTGGTAACTCTTTTTTTACACCCACAGCCACATCTTCCTTGGCATGCGCAGAACGGGTTGTCATACGGAACAGGACCGGTGTGTCGAATTGTTCGCTTATTGCAAAAGCATCCTGAACATATTTGTAGGCTTCTGCAGGGCCTGATGGTTCGATTAGCGGAATTTTACCGAAAATAGAAACCCATCTGTTGTCCTGTTCATTCTGAGATGAATGAAGTCCCGGATCATCGCAGGTGATTGCCACAAACCCGGCCTCAACTCCCATGTAAACCGATGTCATAAGCGGGTCCATTGCAACATTAAGCCCTACATGCTTGCCGGCGTAAAGACTGCGGCTCCCGCCCATTGCAGCACCATAAGCTACCTCGTAGGCAACTTTCTCGTTTACCGACCACTGCGAATCAATATCTTTGTAGTTTGCAAGACTTTCTAAAATTTCAGTTGAAGGGGTCCCGGGATAAGCTGCGGCAACACGCAGGCCCGCTTCCCATGCCCCACGGGCAAGGGCCTCGTTGCCAGATAAAAGAAGTCTTTCAGGTTTGTTTTTCATGGTTGGTTAAAATAATTAAATGAGATTGAAGAATAAAAGATTTAAGGATGTGTTTTAAGTAATATAGAAAAACTTAAGATCATTAGATTGTTCCTACCACTGTCTGAATTGAAATAAACGGATTTTATTTATTGCCCTGTCTTATCCACCATTATTATTTTCTTTAGTCTGATTTTAAATTCAACCCTGTTATAATGGAGATAATATGGCAAAACTTGTAGGCAAAGCACTTGTTGCGCAGGGCGGAGGGCCCACTGCGGTAATTAATCAGAGTCTTGTGGGCGTTGTTCTTGAAGCTCGGAAATTTCCGGAGATCACAAGGGTATATGGGGCCCGCCATGGTGTAAGCGGCATACTTAACGAGGATTTTATAGACCTTACACAGGCAACCACTCACAACCTTGAACAGGTTGCGCTTACCCCGTCATCCGCCCTTGGCTCCACCCGGGACAAACCGGATGTGGAATACTGCAAAAAGATGTTCAAGGTCATGCTTGCACATGAAATCCGCTATTTCTTTTACATCGGTGGCAACGACAGTTCCGATACTTGCCGCATAGTAAACGAACAGGCCAAGGCTGCCGGATACGAACTTAGGACCATTCATGTTCCCAAGACAATTGACAATGATCTCGTTGGTACTGACCATTGCCCTGGTTTCGGCTCAGCGGGTAAATTTGTGGCCCAGGCGTTTGCAGGCGCCAACCTCGATAACCGCGCGCTTCCAGGTGTTTACATCGGGGTCATCATGGGACGCCATGCGGGCTTCCTTACTGCATCAGCTGTTTTTGCAAAGAAATTCCCTGACGACGGCCCTCATTTGATATATATCCCCGAACGTGTCTTTGATCCTGATAAATTCATCGAAGACGTCAAGGGCGTCTTTGCCAAATACAATCGCTGCGTTATCGCCGTGTCCGAAGGGATCTGCGGCAAGGATGGCAAACCGGTCATAACCTCCCTCAAGTCAGGGAATGTTGAAAAAGACGCTCACGGCAATGTGCAGCTTTCAGGCACAGGCGCACTCGGCGATCTTCTCGCTGATTATGTAAAAAGCAAGACCACAATAAAACGCGTCCGTTCAGATACTCTTGGATATCTCCAGAGATCATTTCTCGGATGCATAAGCGAGACCGACGCAAGCGAAGCGCGTGAAGTCGGAGAAAAGGCAGTGCAGTTTGCGGCATGGCATAATGTTGACGGCTCAGTTGCAATAAAGCGCGTTGGTGAATATGCTGTTGAATACGAACTTATCAAATTGGAGCAGGTGGCTGCAAAAACGCGCCACATGGCAGATGAATTCATTAACGCGGCAGGCAATGGTGTAACAGATGCATTCAAGGTTTATGCCGGTCCTCTACTCGGAAATTTGGCTATAATGGATAGAATAGCGGCACCTGGTGTTCATAAAATAAAAGGAGATTAAAATCATGGCAGAAAAAACTGTTTCCTACAAAGACATCGGTATAGTAAACACCCGTGATATGTTTAAAAAGGCAATTACGGGCAAATTCGCTGTGCCTGCATATAACTTCAATAATATGGAGCAGCTCCAGGCAATTGTAATGGGCTGCGTTGAATCCGATTCACCCTTTATTCTTCAGGTGAGTTCAGGCGCTCGCAAATATGCCAACCAGGTACTCCTGCGCTACCTTGCGCAAGGCGCAGTAGCCATGATACGCAGCACTGGCAGCACGCTTAATTTCGCCCTGCATCTCGACCACGGCGACACGGTTGAGCTCTGCAAATCATGCGTTGACACTGGTTTTTCATCGGTCATGATCGATGGTTCGCATCATCCATTTGAAAAGAACATAGAGGAAACCCGCAAGGTCGTGGAGTATGCCCACAAGTATGATGTCACGGTCGAGGGCGAGCTTGGGGTGCTTGCAGGAATCGAAGACGATGTTGTGGCTGCCAAATCGGTTTACACCCAGCCTGATGATGTTGAAAAATTTGTTAAGGCTACTGGTGTTGATTCACTTGCCATTTCCATTGGCACTTCCCATGGGGCCTATAAATTCAAGCCCTCACAGTGCACTCGCAATTCAGACGGCGTTCTTGTTCCGCCTCCGCTTCGGTTTGATATCCTTGAGGAAATAGAAAAACGAATCCCTGGCTTCCCGATAGTGCTTCATGGCGCGTCATCGGTTGTGCCTAAGTATGTTGAAATGATTAACAAATACGGCGGCAAACTGGACGATGCTGTTGGCATCCCTGCAAGCGAACTTCGCAAGGCCGCTGCATCAGCTGTTTGCAAAATCAATATTGACTCAGACGGACGCCTTGCCATGACAGCCATGATACGCAAGGTCTTTGCGGAAAGCCCCAAGGAGTTTGACCCGCGCAAATATCTTGGGCCGGCCCGCGATGAACTCAAGGTTATGATTATTGAAAAGAACAAGACCGTGCTTGGTTCAGCCGGCAAGGGCAAAGAGATTTTCGGTTAATTAATGGTAAATTTGCGAGCCCGTTTTCAATAATATTGAAAGCGGGTTCTTTTTCTTTAGGATTACTATTTTCCAAAACAGTACCATGGGAGGTCCAATGTTCAGACCTGAAATTCGAATACTTGATTGTTCTATCCGCGATGGTGGATTAATCAACAAATGGCAGTTCTCGGATGATTTTGTCCGCAGTACGTATGCATCTCTCAGCGAAGGCGGGGTTGATTATGTTGAACTTGGTTATAAGGCTGCAAAAGACCAGTTCGACCCCAAGGTATTCGGCAAATGGCGCTTCTGTGATGATGATGATGTAAACCGCCTGCTAGATGGTGTTGAGCGTAAAGCCAGGCTTGCCTGTATGGTTGATATCGGCCGTGTTGAATCAAAGGACATACGTCCGGTACATGAATCACCCTTCAAGATGATTCGCGTGGCCTGTTATATTCGTGAAGTTGACAAGGCCATTGATCTTTGCAAGATGATAAGTGACAAGGGATATGAAACAACCGTAAATATAATGGCGGTTTCCACAAACCTTGAACGCGAAATAGACGAAGCCCTTTCGGACTTGTCAAAGACAGACATATCTACGGTATATGTGGTTGATTCTTATGGCGCCATGTATTGCGAAGACATAACGCACCTTGTTAAAAAATACACGGATGCATTACCTGGCAAGACCATCGGTATCCACACACATAACAACAGGCAGCTTGCTTTTGGCAATACAATCCAGGCTATAATCGACGGATCGAACATGCTTGATGCCTCGGTTTACGGCATTGGCAGGGGGCCCGGTAATTGTTGTATGGAGCTTCTTTTGAGCTTTCTTCAAAATCCGAAATACAACCTGCGGCCGGTTCTGAAGCTCATCCAGGAGCATTATCTTCCCCTGCGCGAAAAAATCGAATGGGGTTATATCATACCATACATGATTACAGGAAACCTTAATGAGCATCCCCGAATCGCCATTGCATGGCGTGACTCAAGCGAGCGGGACGATTTCGTAAAATTTTACGATAAGCTCACAACACCAGAACCTGAAGACGAGATAAGAAAACACTGATATTGCAGAAATTAAATTTTATCTTAAAATCCTTTAGCGAAATTATTTATATTCTATGGTCTGTAAAAGAAGGCCGGGAAAGGCTTTATTCATCCAAAATCAAATAAAGGAGTTGTTCAATGGCGATTAAGGTTGGTATCAACGGATTCGGGCGCATCGGACGCCTGGTGTTTCAAGCTCTCTGCGACCAGAAACTCTTGGGAGAAATAGATGTTGTGGCGGTTGTGGATATTTCAACGGACGCTGATTATTTTGCTTACCAGCTTAAATACGATACAGTACATGGCCGTTTCAAGCATGAGGTAAAAACTGAGAAGAGTAATCCCGCGCTTACCGAGAACGATACACTCGTTGTTGCGGGCCATAAAATCAAATGCATCATGGCAACCAAGAGCCCGTCAGAACTTCCCTGGAAAGCGCTTGGCGTTGAGTATGTAATTGAATCAACCGGTCTTTTTACGGATTCTGAAAAAGCCAAGGGTCATCTTGCAGCTGGTGCGAAAAAGGTCATCATATCTGCTCCAGGCAAAGGCGAGGTTAAAACAATCGTCATGGGCGTCAATGAAAATGAATACGACAAATCCAAGCACGACATCGTATCAAACGCATCCTGCACAACTAATTGCCTTGCGCCGGTTGTCCATGTAATATTAAAGGAAGGCTTTGGTGTTGAAACCGGCCTCATGACAACTATTCATTCCATGACTGCAACTCAGAAGACCGTTGACGGCCCAAGCAAAAAAGACTGGCGTGGCGGGCGAGCTGCATCAGCCAATATCATCCCGTCCACGACAGGCGCAGCCAAGGCTGTTGGCGAGGTTTTGCCGGCAACCAAAGGCAAGCTTACAGGAATGGCTTTCCGTATTCCCACAATCGACGTATCTGTTGTTGATCTAACTTTCCGTACAACAAAAGACACATCAATAGAAGAGATAGATGCTGCGCTCAAAAAAGCATCTCAGACATATCTTAAGGGTTATCTCGGTGTTGCAAACGAAGAGGTAGTATCAAGCGATTTCATTCACGACGAACGTTCCTCCATCTACGATTCGCTTGCAACGCTTCAGAACAACCTGAAGGGCGAGAAGCGTTTCTTTAAGGTTGTGAGCTGGTACGATAACGAGTGGGGATATTCCAACCGTGTCGTTGATCTGTTAAAGTTCATGTCGAAATAAATCCTTTTTGCCTTCCCCTTCTCATTATTAATGAGAAGGGGAAGAGCAAATAATTTAAGGGGCTTAAAATGGCAATAACCAAAAAGACGGTCAAGGATTTTGATTTCAAGGGCAAACGCGTGCTCATGCGCGCGGATTTCAATGTACCCATGAAAGATGGTGTTGTTCAGGATAATACTCGCATCAAAGCAACACTTCCTACCATAAAATATGTCCTTGAAAAAGGCGCCACATCCCTTGTCATCATGTCGCATCTTGGCGATCCGAAAAAGGACATGCAAAAGGCCAGGGAAAAGGCTGAAAAAGAGGGCAAGACCTTTGACGAAAAGAAATATCTTGATGGAAAGCACAGAATGGCCCCTGTTGCAGAAGAACTTGGAAAGCTTCTAGGCGTTGCCGTAAAACTCGCACCCGCATGCATGGGACCTGAAACCGAGGCCATGGTCAAAGACCTTAAAGGTGGCGCAATACTTGTCCTTGAAAACACGAGGTTCCACAAGGAAGAAACGAGCAAAGACCCTGCTGAACGCGAGAAAATGGCAAAGGCACTTGCACAATACGGTGATGTTTTTGTAAACGATGCTTTTGGCTCCGCGCACCGAGCACATGTTTCAACAGAAACCGTTGCCAAATACCTGCCTGCTGTTGCGGGGTTCCTCATGGAAAAAGAGCTTGAATACCTGGAAGAAAAGATTGTCAAAGACCCGGCCCGTCCCTTTGTTGCAATAATAGGCGGGGCCAAGGTAAGTTCCAAAATTGCGGTTCTCGAAAGCCTTCTCGGAAAGGTAGATCGCCTCATTGTAGGCGGCGGCATGGCATATACTTTCCTTAAGGCAAAGGGGTTATCAGTGGGCCAGTCCCTTGTTGAGGATGATATGCTTGATACGGCCCGTCAGATTCTTCAAAAAGCCTATGAAACGCACATCTACATTTATCTGCCAATAGATCACATTGTCACAAAGGAATTTTCTGCAAATGCCGAATCCTGGCATGTTGCACGTGGCAACATAGACGAAGACCAAATGGGCATGGACATAGGCCCCATGACAATCCAGAAATTCACCGGCGCCCTGAAGGGTGCGCGCACAATTTTCTGGAACGGGCCGGTTGGCGTGTTCGAATTCGAGCGGTTTTCTGTTGGCACTGTCGCAATTGCCAAGGCCGTGGCGGAAATGCCCGACTGCATAACAGTAATAGGCGGAGGCGATTCCGTGTCAGCTGTAAACAAAGCCGGTGTTGCTGATAAAATGTCCCATATCTCAACAGGCGGTGGTGCATCTCTTGAACTTGTCGAAGGCAAGAAGCTGCCTGGTGTCGAGGCCCTGAATAATAAATAGTAACCGTAAAATTTTACAGGAGTCATAAACATAATGCGCAGAAAAATAATAGCAGGTAACTGGAAGATGAACAAGACCATACCTGAGGCCATTGAACTTGCGCGCGCGATCGTTAAAATTACCGAAGGCGCAGAGGCAGAGGTTGTGGTTTGCCCGACGTATGTTTGTCTGCAGGCCGTAAACGAAATTGTCAAGGGAACAAACGTGATGTTAGGAGCCCAGGATGTTCATTGGGAAGAGAAGGGCGCGTTTACCGGAAAGGTCTCATGTGATATGCTGAAAAGCGCAGGGGTAAAATATGTAATCATAGGGCACAGCGAACAGCGCACCCTTTTCAACGAAACAAACGAAAAGGTAAATAAAAAGGTGAAAGCTGTTCTTAAAAGCGGTCTTTTTCCCATAATCTGCGTTGGGGAAACCCTGGCAGAGCGAGAGAGTGGCATAACAGAGAAGGTAGTGGAGGATCATGTGCTTGGCGCTTATGCCGGGATTTCAAGTGATGATGCATTGAAGACGGTCATTGCTTACGAACCTGTCTGGGCAATAGGAACAGGCCGCAATGCCACACCCGAACAGGCGCAGGAGGTGCATGCTTTTATCCGCAGGCTTTTATTAAAGCTTTACGGCGGTGATTTCGCTTCGAAAATCCGTTTGCAATATGGCGGCAGCATGAAGCCGGATAATGCAGCCGAACTTTTAAGGAAACCTGATGTTGACGGTGGGCTAATCGGAGGAGCGTCTCTTAAGGCTGAAGATTTTAATGGAATAGTAAGGGCGAGTTAATTTCGCTCAAGACTCTTTTAAGGAGGTAATATGTACGGTGTTATTCTGGGAATTCTGGTTGTTGCATCGGTATTTCTTGTCATATTTATTCTGATGCAGTCTGATAAGGGAGGCGGTCTTGCCGGGTCCCTGGGCGGCATGGGCGGCGGTGGAGGAATGCCTTTTTCCGGAAGGGAAGCTGCCACTATTCTTTCAAAACTTACAACAGGGCTTGCAATAGGTTTCATGGCAATCTGTATCCTTTTATCCATAATGAGCCGCAATCGCGCCCACTCTTCAAGTGATAGTGCTCTTCAGAAACGCGCACAGAAGATGCAGAAGGTTTCGTCTCAGGCTGCATCCTCTGTACTTGATCAAAGATTGCCGCTTCAGAATAACACACCAATGCTTCCTGAAGGCCAGGGAGAGGCAAATGTTCCGGGTGCAGCTCAGGAAGCCACGGTTCCTCTTCCTGTGGAGCCTGGCAAGGCAGCGGCTCCGGCTCCGGCCAAAGAAAGTGCCCCTGAAAAAGAGACTGCAAAACCTCTTTTCGGCAATTAGTCTTTAAATCCTCATCCCAAGTCCAGTCTCCTGTCAAATGGGAGAAGATGCTTGGGCTGAGGGCTCAAAGTGTACTCAAATTGCCCTTATGACAACTAAATAATTTATTGTATTTTCTTTACAATAAAGCCTGATATATCCTATCTTATTCACTATATATTTCTCCTTTTTATCCGAGGCAATTCTAATGAAAAGAACCCTTCTTGCAACTATCCTTCTATTTGCTTTTTCGTATATTATTTTTGCAAGTCATCGTGATCTTACGCATTTCAGTATTGCCCTTAACATGGATCGTAATTTCAGGGTCTATCTTCCTTCCAATTATGATTCTTCAGGAGCAACAAGATATCCGGTCATTTACTATTGCCATGGATGCCAGGGTTCCTATATAGGAGATTCTTACGAAAGCTACTCAGGTGACGGGGGATACCAACCCCCTTATTATTGTAATCGGTCAGTTGATCCGAAATGTGATTTGGCGCTGAACAAGCCTTTTAATGCTGACTTCCAGATGTTTGTGGACAGTCATAAGGTGATTATCGTAATGCTTGATGGAACAGGGCCCGGCGGGGGCTGTGATGCCTGGTATCCTTCCGGTTCATTTCCCACTCCTGAAAATAATAGCCCGACCAATGATTTTAATTTTTCAATGTATATCCGCGATCTTATCCGGACAACGGATTCAATATTTCCGACCCGTCCTTCTCCGCAATACCGTTCCTTGTCCGGACTTTCAATGGGAGGCCACTGTGCACTCTGGCTTTCAGCTGCCAATCCGCATCTCTTCCGGAGCGCCTCAATGTTCTGCGCTTCACCAGGTTTGTTTTATGTTGGAGCCTCTTCATACAGAACAGTGGTGGATTTTACTCAACTATGGCGCAACTACCGCGGAATAGCAATGAGGGCAAGTGCCAATGATCAGGATTACCTGTATCAGTATTCCCAGGAAATGGGAGCGATTCTTACAGGTGGAGCGGGTTTTCAAGCAGAATACCATCTTGCTGATTTCTTTCGCCATTGGGCCGTCTGATGTTGATTCTCAGTTTATTTTTCATACCAAAACATTTGGTACAGTAAAGGATAATCCGGCCTGCTTTTCATACATAAACCTTTACCCGAACTTCGATGTCTGGGATTATTCGGTTATAAGCCAAAAGAATGCGGCCGGCTGGATTTATCTTAAAGATGTTAATAGGAGCGGTTTCGGGGTGCTTACACGGGAATGGCTTCCTTACGGCTATCCATGTCCCGAATTCGGTATAACGGTTAAAACCGCACGTAGGTATGCACTTGGTCGTCCCTATCGTCTTGTTTCCTATTCATACCGTACCAACATATTCTCTGCAGCTGATATAATGTCTGATGCAGAGGGCAGAATAACAATCACAGGCAATGGCGGTATGGGAGAGGAATTTGGGATATCCGGACTGGATATTTTTGAGCCAGTCTGTAGCGATCCTTGCAGACACTCTGTGCGAAAATATAACCATCCGAAATAATCAGGATACTGTTATTTCCGGTGATATTGTAAACCTGACTGAAAAAGAGATATCAAACCTTTTAATAAAGGTATATACCGAGACCCCGTTTTTAACCGTAAAATCAGATTCTGTTGTAATCACATCATTACCCGGGAAAAGCCGTTTACATATTCCATCACTTGCAATATTAAACGGAACCTATACTGAACATAAAAATGTGGCATACATACGCGTGCAATTTATTGTTCAAGGCATGCCTATTGACAAAGAGCAGATATTTAAGGTTGATGTAGCGGACAATATGCCCTGGGTTGACTCAGCCAATGTCAGGATCTTTGACGGCAATTCGGGCAGCGTGTCTATTTTTTCCGGCGGGACCCTGACAGTTTCACAGGGCTCTGGAGATGGGGATGGAAAACCTGATTCAGGCGAGGTTATTTCGATCTGGGTAAAGAGTGCCAAGGGATATGCACCGACTGACAATAATACATGGCATCCAACCATGCCGCTTAACGGACAGGATAATCCGGACGTTACACTTGTTGATAGACAAGGTTTTAGTCTTAACAGAGGCCGACCAGTTTTGTCAGGCCAGTTTCGCTTGAACCGAAAACCCACATTCGCAAATCCAATTGATATTCCATTGTCATCCGAAATGGTTTACTACATAAGTTCCCCTGGTTCTGCGAAAGGCATAGATTCATATTCATACCGTTATTTCAGGGTAAGATTACCGCTTGGACCGATCATCGGAATTGAAAAAAATGATGCGGTTGTGAAAACACGGCTTTCAATAAAAACCAGTCCGAATCCGTTCACTCCGTCGGCAATCTTTTTAATCAGCATTCCTGAAAAGGAAAACAATAATATTTCTTTGAGAATATATCATTCATCCGGCAGGCTGGTTCGTGATTTTCCCGTTTCGGAATTCAAATCTTTGGGTCAAGGTTCTTTCTCGGCGAGGTGGAACCTTAAGGATAATGCCGGTAGTCAGGTTTCACCGGGTGTGTATCTGGCCAAGCTTGCAGCCAAAGACAAAATGGTGATAGCCAGGGTGGTTTTTATCAGATAAAAGCAAATGCGTTACAGATTATGATTCTTCCATGGTGGAAGAATAAATTTAAACCAAGGAGTTTTTATGAAGAGTTTCCTGCTTGCGGCATTGGTTATCTTTTTTGTCAATGAAACAATTAATGGTCTTGCAATTCCATTATCAGTAAAAAACAGCATTACGAGTATAAGCCGCATAAATGTGCCTGTGCAAATGGGTATTCCTTTTCCTCAAGGCAAACTAATGCCTGCCGATGTTTCCAAACTTACAGTGTCCGACAGTGTTACAGGCGCCGCGATACCCGCTGGTATAGCGTCAACAGTGCTATGGCATGATGGAAGTGTCCGATGGATCAGGATGCTTTTCCCAGCTACGGTTACCACAAGAACATCATATATACTTTCCGACGCTGATAAGAACCCTGATGGTGGCATTCAGGCGACTGAAAGTGGCAATACCGTAACGGTCATCACGGGTCCATTGAAATTCATTGTCAAAGGCGGCAATTTCAACCTTATTGATGAGGCATGGGTTAATGAGGATGCCCCGGGAGTTTTCAACGATAATAACAGGATTGTTACATCCGGTAATGACGGCGGCTTCAGGATAAAGGTGGGAAGTACGACATACAGCAGCAACAAGGTTACAACAGGTACTGCAACACTCTATGAAAAGAGCGGTTATCATGCCATAGTCAAGGTCACCGGCACGATTGATCAATTTCAGTACACTGTTTACATTTATGCTTATGCAGGCAAGCCTTATATCAAAGTTGTAAGCAGATATTTTTATGATAATCAAGATGGCAGTGAATCCTCCATGAAGTCCATCCGCGACATTGCATTAATATTAAAAACAAATATTGTTGGTGGTGATGTTCGTTTCAGTACGCTTATAAACAATATTCAGAGTGATACCGGTGCTGCCATTTCGGGTGTTCAAACTGATACCGCCATCCTTAATTACTCTGATCCGGACAATTATACCGTAAAGAGCGGGACCACAACACTTGCATCCGGTATCGGCATGAGCGGAACTGGAACCAATGGTCCTACAAATATGGGTTGGGGGCAAATAAATAACAGCACAATGGGTGCTTCCGGCGCCATAAGGTTTATATGGCAGATGGCGCCCAAAACCATCTGTATAACCGGTGATGGTGAGCTTGGGCTTCACCTTTATTCCAATAAGGGGCCTGCCATGTTGTATTATGGCGGCGCTGGACGAACGCATACCGCGGGTTTTTCTTTCTCTAAAAGCAAAGACATGACAAAGGAAATGTTTTATGCCATAACCCAGCCGCTTTATGCAGTGGCTCCTGCCAAATGGTTGTCGTGGCAGACAAAGGTCATGGGTAATATTTCTCCATGCGAAGCTGCGGCATTTGACAGTACCATCCCTGCAATGATTTCCAATTTCAAGAATATGGGAACGATTCACGGGCACGGTGATCGCAAGACTGTTATTGACGGCGAACATTCATACGGGTATCTCTCATTCGGGGATTTGAGCGATCCTCAGGAGGCATGCGGAGGCAGGCATTGGGCCAATAATTATTATGATTTTCCACATTGCATTGCCCAGGCATATATGGTCACGGCAAGTGAAAATAACATAGAAACAGGTTATGCTCATGCCACGCACATGCTTGACATGGATCACAGCAGTGTTACCGGTCAGTCCCGTACAGGCCCGGGTTGGACCAACTGGGGCGATTACACCTCCTGCGGCATAGGTTACAGCGCCACTGCCAACCATTACAAATGCATGGGAATGTTCGACTGGGCCAATATTCTGGCTGAGCCTATTCTTGGCGACGGCGGCTTATTGGTGGCCCAATGGGCGACAGGGTATCCGGGCGGTCAGATACGCGCTGTTGGCCATACACTTGAAGCGCTAAGTGCAGCCTATGCCTATACAAATCAGCCTTCGTGGAAAACGTATTTGTGGAATGCTTTTCCTAACTATGACCTTGATGAGGGTTCCGGAATGATTACGGGCGATCAACCTTTCCAGCAGGCCTACGTCGGTGAAGGCATGATGTGGGCTTTGCATGAAATCGATACAATGACCCAGGCCCGCAGAGCATTCCGCTTCTGGGCTGATAATTGGGCGCATAATTATTATACGGATTCACCCGATCCTGCGGAATATAATTTTGGCGACTTCCCTGATATTGCCGCAGGTTTTTTTCCTGGCCTTT
Organism: uncultured Fibrobacterota bacterium; assembly: GCA_963831235.1. GTDB lineage: Bacteria > Fibrobacterota > OXYB2-FULL-49-7 > OXYB2-FULL-49-7 > JAEUSG01 > CAWHPS01. The sequence continues at coordinate 9,979 of CAWHPS010000048.1, read as the reverse complement.
CCGGGGCAGCCGATCTTTTTCCTGAAAATGATACGCTTTACAAACGTGTGCTTTCGACTATGTGGGCGTACTATACCTCCCCTGGTGGTCAGGGCAATCTTGGAGATGGCAGGCTCAAGACCTTCTCCCAGAAGTTCAAAGGTGTCCCGCATTATTTTCATCTGGCTCAAAAAAATGGATACAATCCGATGATGCCTGATTATCTTACTGCAACAACAAATGTGATTGCAACTGAAAAGAGCGGTTACATTGCTCTTCCAAATCTTTCTTTATCCGTATGCCCAAATCCTTTTAATGGTGGTACGAGAATTAATTATAGCTTTTCTTATTTGCCTGGTAGTTCTCCTATATCGCTATCCGTGTATGATGCGTCAGGCCGCCTTGTAACGTCCCTTGTGACCGGTATTGGATTTAGCGGCAGCCATATAGTTGAATGGAACGGCAGGGATAATAAAGGCATGAAGTTACCAAGCGGGATTTATATGCTTGCATTGAAGGCGGGTAAACAGCGTTTGGATAAGAAAATTATATTGACGCGCTGAATCTCTTTTCAATAGTAAACAAACAGCCTCCTGTTGTCAAAGCAGGAGGCTGTTATCAAGAATAACAATAATTCAGGGGGTTTATATGCCTAATATTCTGGTTGCGGTTTTATCATTCTTTTTGATCAATGAAACAATTAATGGTCTTGCAATTCCATTATCAGTAAAAAACAGCATTACGAGTATAAGCCGTATAAATGTGCCTGTACAAATGGGTATTCCATTCCCGAAAAGCAAGTTAATGCCTGCCGATGTTTCCAAACTTACAGTGTCCGACAGCATTACAGGCGCCGCGATACCCGTGGTATAGCGTCAACAGTGCTATGGCATGATGGAAGTGTCCGATGGATCAGGATGCTTTTCCCAGCTACGGTTACGACAAGAACATCATATATACTTTCCGATGCTGATAAGAACCCCGATGCCGGCATTCAGGCGACTGAAAGCAACAATACTGTAACGGTCATCACGGGTCCATTGAAATTCATTGTCAAAGGAGGTAACTTCAATCTGATTGATGAGGCATGGATTAATGAGGACGCCCCTGGAGTTTTTAATGATAATAACAGGATTGTTACATCAGGTAATGACGGCGGTTTCAGGATAAAAGTGGTAAACACGACATACAGCAGCAACACGGTTACAACAGGTACTGCAACACTCTATGAAAAGACCGGTTATCATGCCATAGTCAAGGTCACGGGCAGGATAAATCTATTTCCCTACACTGTTTACATTTATGCGTATGCAGGCAAACCTTATATAAAGGTTGTGAGCAGATATTTTTATGATGAACAATGGGGCGATGAAGACTCCAGGTTAAGCATCCGCGACATAGCCCTGATATTAAAGACAAATATTGCAGGCGGAGATGTTCGTTTCAGTACGCTTATAAACAATATTCAGAGTGATACCGGTGCTGCTATTTCCAGTGCTCAAACTGATACCGCCATCCTTAATTATTCTGATCCGGACAATTATTTCATAAAGAGCGGGACCACAACACTTGCATCCGGTATCGGCATGAGTGGAACAGGTACCAATGGCCCGACAAATATGGGCTGGGGTCAAATCACCAGCAACACTATGGGTGTAGCAGGGGCCATAAGATTTATGTGGCAGATGGCGCCCAAAACCATTTGTATAACCGGCGATGGTGAACTTGGGCTTCATCTTTATTCCAATAAAGGGCCTGTGCTTTTTTATTACGGCGGCGCTGGACGCACACATACAGCGGGCTTTTCTTTCTCTAAAAGCAAAGACATGACAAAGGAAATGTTCTATGCCATAACCCAGCCGCTTTATGCAGCGGCTCCTGCCAAATGGTTGTCGTGGCAGACAAAGGTCATGGGTAATATCTCTCCATGCGAAGCCGCGGCATTTGACAGTACCATCCCCGCAATGATTTCCAATTTCAGGAATATGGGAACGATTCACGGGCACGGTGATCGCAGGACGGTTGTTGACGGCGAACATTCTTATGGGTTTCTCTCATTCGGTGATTTAAGCGATCCTCCGGAAGGAAAATGCGGTGGCAGATATTGGTCCAACAATTATTATGATTTTCCACATTGCATTGCCCAGGCGTATATGGTTACGGCAAGCGAGAACAACATAGAAACAGGTTATGCTCATGCCACGCATATGCTTGACATGGATCACAGCAGTGTTACTGGTCAGTCCCGTACCGGTCCGGGTTGGACCAACTGGGGCAATTACACCAACTGCGAAATAAGTTATAGTGGCACTTCCAACCATTACAAATGCATGGGAATATTTGACTGGGCCAATATTCTGGCTGAACCTGTATTGGGTGATGGTGGTTTATTGGTTGCCCAATGGGCACAAGGCTATAGAGTCGACCAGATACGCTCGGTAGGGCATATATTGGAAGCTTTAAGTGCTGCTTACGCATACACCGATAGTGGGTCATGGAAAAATTATCTGCAAAATGCTTTTATACAGTGTAACATTGATGAGGGTACCGGAACAATCACGGGCGATCAACCTTTTCAACAGGCTTACCTTGGCGAAGGTATGACATGGGCTTTGCTTGAAATCGATACAATGGCCCAGGCAAGAAGAGCATTGCGTGCCTGGGCTGATCATTGGGCCAATCAATATAACATTGATCCTGTATATATGCCTTATCCTGAGGAACACAGTTTTGGCGACTTCCCTGATATCGTTTCAGGTTTTTTTCCCGGCCTTTCCGGGGCGGCCGATCTTTTTCCTGAAAATGATACGCTTTATAAACGCGTACTTACGGACATGTGGTCTTATTATACCTCCCCCGGCGGTCAGGGCAATGCTGGAGACGGCAGGCTCAAGACCTTTACCCAAAAGTTCAAAGGTGTCCCGCATTATTTTCATCTGGCTCAAAAAAAAGGCTACAATCCGATGATGCCTGATTATCTTACTGCAACAACAAATGTGGTTGCTGCTGAAAAGAGTGGTTACATTGCTCTTCCAAATCTGTCTTTATCCGTATGCCCAAATCCTTTTAATGGTAGTACGAGAATTAATTACAGCTTTTCTCATTTGCCGGGTAATTCTCCTATATCGCTATCCGTGTATGATGTGTCAGGCCGCCTTGTAACGTCCCTTGTGACCGGTATTGGATTTAGCGGCAGCCATATTGTCGAATGGAACGGCAGGGATAATAAAGGCATGAAGTTACCAAGCGGCATTTATATGCTTGCATTGAAGGCAAACAAACAACGAATTGACAAGAAGATTGTTTTAACTCGCTAAATAAAAGAAAAAGGTAAGGGGGTCAGGGGGGCAGTGCCGTTGACTTAAGGTTGACTGATGCTGAATAGTTTACTCAACTTTTTTTGCTACTTTTGTCCGGCGGCACGGAGGCCGCCGGCTGTTCAATTAAATTTGTTTTTTTATGTGCGAGGCCAGAGACGGCCTCGCATTTTGCTATCATTGTTTTCTTTTTTTCCACCGAGCCGTCTCTGGCTCGGTGTGATTAATGAACCAAGCAATGATTAGCCGGCGGCCTCCGTGCCGCCGGACAAATTGAGGGAAGGCCGGAATACGTTTTAATATTTAAACTGCCACATGTCAACCTTAAGTCAACAGTATTGGGTCGGGGGGATGGGTTTCCCATGTGTTAAGGTTCTTAATACAATTGGTTGTGTGTACCCACTAAAACACACGATGCGCCATTTTATATAGTACATAATTAAAGAAGCCTCCTGCGATTTGCAGGAGGCTTGACTTTTTTGGACTCTGGAATGTGTTCTCTATACCAGAATATTTACTTCATCAGGATAAGGCTGCGGGTAATAGTTTCCTTGCCTACTGTCAGGCGGTACATATAGATACCACTTGAAAGTGACTTGGGATTCCAATTAATGGAGCCTTTGCCCTTAACGGATGATGAAAAGACCACTTTGCCTTCTGCATTGTAGATCTTGAACATACCATTTTTATTTAACCCTGTATTGTAATCAATTGTTGTTGTGATCTTGGTAGGATTCGGGGCATTGTTTCCAAGGTACATTGTGGCCGGAATATTGGCGCCGCTTTTTTCAATAGCCTCAGTATTGATTGTAATAAAAATATGGCCGGTATTGCCATCGGATGTCCATGGATTGGCGGTTGCTATGGCGCCATTTGCTTCATCTGTGTAGGTATTGATTTTCCCGTCAGCATTGGATACGCGTGCCGCATTTACCAGGAAAGCTATTGCATACTGTCCGCTGTATGGGCCTTTTTTGGAACCAGTGTGCGAAATTATCCAGTTAACCTGGCTGGTAATGTCTATATCAGCGAAATGTTTGTCAAGAACAGCATCATCAGCATCAGTTGTAACACCCTCAGGGGCTACCCATGTAAATGTGGTCTCAGCAGCGAGTTTGTTTGTATCGGTACTGTAGTTCATTCCAAAACCAAGTGGATTGGAACCATCCATCCAGGTTGCTGTTGCAGGAACAGACTCGGCATCGCCATACACATCGGCGATATTGTTGTTATAATCAACAACACCAACGCGAAGATAAATATTGCCCGGGGTGCAGAAAGCGTTTCCCGAAAAGGCATCGCGATATTCAGCGCGAAATGACGCATGTTCAACAGCTCCACTGCCAAAATCAGTTTCCATAAGGTCTTTTGACCAGATAACACCGCAGAAACCGGCGCCATTGTAGTTTCCAATACCAAAGTTGGATTCCTGGTTACCCTCTGACTGACGTTTTTTGGCTGTCAGCATCATTCCCTGGTGCTTGATACAGTCTGCAGGCAGGTTTGGACCGGGATTGTCGGTAATTGCGTAGTTGTTTTTTATGCAATTGTACCAGAACACATGGTGTTCAATTGCACCGAATGCGCTTGTCCCGATAAGCGCAGCCATAAGGCACATTAGCAGTTTTCTCATAGGACACTCCTCTTTTTGTGGTTAATAGTTTCCAGCAGGCGGACTTTCCGCCATAACCGGTAGGGTTTCAAATGACTTATTTGCATAATTGCGTGGTTTTCCATGCCTTAGAATATATATTAAAACAGAAATGGTTGTCCAGCCAGATCGCAACATTTTCCGGTACAGTGCAAAGCCGGTTGTATTCAATGTTTATTTTGCAATCAAGAGCGGTTATTTCAACCGGCAAATCAGCAAGCCTGTTATTTCCTATATTCAGGTATGCAAGTTTTTCCAGAAATGCCGCTTGTTTTGGAATCCGGGTTATTTTGTTCTGGCTCAAGTCCAGATACAAAAGGTTTAAAAGGCTCCCGCTGAATTCAGGGATACTGTCCAATTGGTCATTAATTAAAACAAGTGAAGAAAGGGAGATGAGCATGGAAAAAGAACCGGGAATTTTTTTAAGGTTCTGATAGCGTATATCCACAGTGGAAAGAAGCGGTAAGCTTGAAATCTTATCTGAAATTCCAAGCTGTGGTTGTGATGCGCCCATATCACCGCAAATTCCAAAATATGTCAATTGGTCAAGATTTGCAATTTCATCAGGTATTAAAGTGAAATTTCCTGCACACTGGAAACAAACAATACGCCCATTGCGAGCCCAAGTCACCTCTTTTACAGACAGGTTAATGTTATTGCTGTCAAGGATGGCCCTGACGGCAATTGTGTCGCGAATGTATGCACTGTCTGGCGAAATGTTTGTTTGGCCTGGTATTGATATCCTGCCAATATCAGCAATGGACCCTGATGAGACGTTGATGCCTGATGTATCAACAATGGAATAGTTCAATTGCTCCTGAAACCTGAGGGAATAAACAGCCTGGGGAAGGCCTTGTATTATAAATTCACTGGTGTCTGATGTTTTATTTATACTTATATATCGGCCAAGTTCACAGATAATAATATTAATTCTGACAGGATCATTTGTTCCAGTATTAAAGCGACCCCGGATCTTACCGGATGGAAGGAGTGTGTCTGTTGGAATTGTAATCAGCGTTTCAGCAGCAGGGTGTGTCAGGGTGCGCAGGGCATATTTAAGAAAATCATCATTTATGTTTTTAAGTCCTGAAATTTCTAGGTAATAGGAACCGGGAACAAGCTTGGGAAGCCAGTAATTACCCATGCTGTCCGTCATGATTGTATCCAGGAATGTGTTTCTTTTCCCAAGGAACAGGGGGTCGAATTCATTATGTATTATCACGTGAGCATTAATTGCCGGGGTACCGTCTTTATAAACCGCCCGGCCTATTGCGCCTGTCAGGGCATTTCCATGTTCGCTTGTGCCGCCTTTGTGGCTTGCAATATCACCCGGGCCTGACGAGCAGTTAAACCAGAATATCGATATTGCTGTGATAATTGAAATAGACAAAAGGAGATTTTTCATTGGGCAATCTCCCTACTTAAAGGGAAAAGCTGAACATTCAAATTATAAACAGCGTTCATGTGATCCTGCCCGTCAACAATGCGTTTGACCCTGTCACGAAAAGAGAGAATTTCCTGTTTTATAAGCTGGTAATTTTCTTTTGATATTCCAAGTGTCATGCTTGAAATATCCCGTATGGTTGGAGGGAAGAAATGAATGGCTTCGGTACCGAGATTTGCGAACTGATGATTGAGATTCCTTATGGATGTTGATACAACTTCAGGGCTGGTTGTGATATGTATATCTTTCTGCTGGTAAGAACCATCCGCTGTTTTTACAAGAAAGCCCAGGTCTAAAAGCAGTTTCACAGCTTCCTTTGCTTCGGCTTTTCTGATCTTGGGCTGGATAAAATCAGCCAGTTTTCCATAGTCATCCTTCCAGTCATACGCACATGCAGCTTCCCGAATTGCAAGGTTATACCATTTTGAATATAATGCATAGAAATTAATATGCACGGTATGTTCGTGCAGTTTTGGGAGAAGGTTTCGCATTTCTTCAAGGTGCTTGTTCTTCATTCTTGCGTCTTTTGCCTGGTTAAAATGGATGAGCGCAGTAAAAAATGATGCGTCCTTTTCATTCAGCCCCAGCCCTTTTATGAATAAAGGTAAAGATTGATCCGTGATGTTTCGGGTACCAGCAACAACCTCCCTGAAAAGAGAGGGAGATGCAAGGCCGGCTTTTCTTGTGAAGTATCTGTAAGAGAAAAAAGAATGCTTTTCCTTTGACTCATTATAAAAGTCCTTTAAGTATTCCCGGTAATCGCAGTAGTGTTCAATGTTCTTCATAAAGGATATTCCCTGATGAATAATTTACCTAAAACAATCCGGGAATGCAATGAATATTTATTAAAATCGTACTCATGGTGAGTACGATAGATGCTTAATATTGGTTAAAAACATGATTCTTATAAAAACATCTCCTGTCAAATGAGTTATTTAGTCAACGATTCAGGATCTCTGCGCTGGCTTCAATTCTGCTCAGCCAGCGCAGAAAACTGAATAGCTTCAATCCATTATCTTGTCAGGATCATGCCTCGTACAATGCTCTTATGGCCTACTGTCAAGCGATACATATAAATACCGCTTGAAAGTTTGTCCGGGTTCCAGTTTATTGAACCTTTGCCCTTGACGGATGATGAGAACACTGTTTTTCCTGAAATATTGTAAACCTTGAAAACACCTTCCCTTTCAGAACCGGTATTATAACTGATTGTTGTTGTAATCTTAACCGGGTTAGGAGAGTTATTGCCAAGATACATTGCTGCAGGGATATTGGTTTTGGTCTTTTCCACGGCCTCGTTGGGGTCAGTGTTTATTGTTACAACGATGTGGCCGGTATTACCATCCTTTGTCCATGGACTAGCGGTCAATATGCTGCCACCTGTTTCATCAGTATAGCCATTGATTTTTCCGTCAGCTTTGCGTGATATATTCACGACGAAAGCAATTGCATATTGACCGCTGTATTTACCTTTTTTGGAGCCAGTGTGTGATATTATCCAGTTAACCTGGCTGGTAATGTCAATGTCCATAAATTGTTTGTCAAGAACAGCATCATCAATATCATTTGTAACGCCCTGTGGGGCTACCAATGTAAATGCAGTCTCAGCAGCAAAGTTGGTTGTATCGGTGTCGTAGTTCATTATAAAACCAAGGTGATTGGAAGCATCATTCCAGATTGCTGTTGCTGGAACAGAAGCAGGATCACCCCCTTCGTCCCATACATCTGTGATATTGTTTATAAAGTCAACAACCCCAACTCGAAGATAGATGTTCCCTGGCGTGCAGTAAGGAATGCCACTGCCCCCCAAATCACAATATTCAGCGCGAAATAAAGCCTGTGTGGCAACTCCGATGCCGAAATCAACTTCCATAAGGTCTTTTGACCAGACAACGCCGCAGAAGCCAGGGTTACCATTGCCTCCATCATAGTTTCCAACAATAAAATGAGAGCCTGTATTGAATCCATTCTGACGTATATTGGAAGTCATCATCATTCCTTCGTGTTTGATACAATCGACAGGCAGGTTTGGACCGGGATTGTCAGTAATTGTGTAGGATTTCTTTATGCAATTGTACCAGAACACATGGTGCTGAATTTCTCCGAATGCGCTTGTCCCGATAAGCGCGGCGGCCATAAGGCCCATCAAACATTTTTTCATGGGGGCTCCTTTTTTTAAGTTATTTGTTTTGCAAAGCAGAATTTCTGCTTTACGATGTTTTCTTCCAAAGGGATTTTGCTTCTCATTGCATGATAATAATTATAACTAATTATTGTACTCAGCGCAACGGGTTATTGGAATAAATGTACTCATATTGAGTACGATTAGTGGCTTATAATGCTTATTAAAAGGTTTTTAGTGTATTACAATTATGATAAATGAGTTCAGTGCTAATACAATAAAAGCAAGTCCACCGAGAGATAATAAAATTTCCGATAAAATGCCTTTATATTATTGCTGGAAATCTTGTGCTGATTATTTTTTTGCTTTAAGAAAATCCTGTGCTATAGATGCAACATAGAGCGGATATCCAAACACGGTCAGGTAGTAGCAATACCACTTTCTCGGCCGTCTCTATTTCCCTTATACGCGTTAGATCAACCAAATCCTCACGAAGGATAAGGGAATGATTCGGCAGGAATTAATATATAGTAATTCCTGCCGAATAAATAATACAGAAGGGTTCACCAGGTTTATTTTTCCAAGAGTGTTGAAGAAGTAACGGAAGAAGTAAATACAGTGGTACAAATTCGAGTTTTTCGGATGGCAGATTTCCGAAAGTCCCTTCGTTTAAAACAAGTCCGCTTCCGCAATCGGCATAGGTTTTAAGAAGAAGGTGAAGGCTTTTCAATCGGCCTTCAGGTCCGCTTTTAACTTCAATCGGATGAATCCCACCGTTTATCACGGCAAGGTAATCCACTTCCGCAGAACTGCTCTTTTCTTCACGAGACCAATAAAAAAGGTCTCCTTTTTGAGTTATCCTGAGTTCCTGCCCGACAAATTGTTCCGCCAGTGCGCCGCTATAGATGGACAGCAGGCTTTCACGGGAGCATTCCTCCGCTGCATTAAGCCCGCACAAAGCATGCATCAGTCCCAAGTCCACCATGATTGCTTTGAAGGTTGACACATCTTTTAGCGCACCGAGTGGGAGTCCCGCAGGACTTGCAGAATAAACAGGGGTTATTAGTATCCGTTCGGTCACTCCATATAGCATTCTATCTGAATTTTAGCGAAATTATATGCGGGCAGCGACAGGCTTGATCAAGCAGGGTTCTTTGACAATTTCCAGGCAGCAGGTGTAAGGTCGCGGATTTTCTTTACTGGGTAGTCGGCAATCCTGGTCAGCACATCGGAGAGATACTCGAAAGGGTTGATATCGTTGAGCTTGCAAGTGGCAATCAGAGAATAAATAATGGCGGTGCGTTTGGCGCGCTCCTCAGAACCGCAGAACAGGAAATTCTTTCTGGCGATGGCAACGGTTCGAATGAGTCTCTCGACCAGATTATTATCGATGGGCAATCTGCCGTGCAGAAGAAAGTTATTCAGCTTCTCCCAAGATTAATTGCAAAGGTAATGGCCTTGCCCCT
>CAWHPS010000047.1:0-81472 GCA_963831235.1 uncultured Fibrobacterota bacterium | reverse complement strand
AGCAAAAGCTTCAGTGTCCTACTGTAACCTGGCGCCTGCATCCGGCAGAAATAAATGCCGTTGCCCAATGTGCGCCCATTACCATTCTCCCTGCCGTTAAATGCAACAGTGTGATACCCTGCTGCAAACATCCCCTGTGCCAGGGTTTGCACAAGCTTCCCGTTTAAATCGTAAATCCGCACGGAGACCTTCTGCTTTTCCCCGCTCTTTGACTGCAGCACGTTGAATTTAACCAGCGTGGATGCGGCAAAAGGATTAGGCACCGCAGTAAGCCCGAAGTACAAGGGCGAAAAGATCGTCGTTTCTGTTGAAACATTGTCCATGTCAAGAATTTCAATCTCAGCTAATTGCAACCGGCATTCGCCACCGGGCGGCACACCGAACTTTGTGACCAAAAGCCGCACATAACGCGCTTCTACTGATGTAAAATCAAATGTCTGCACCGCACCGCTGTCCGGATTCGCATAGCCGGTCTTTGTCACTAGTGTCGTTGTAACACCGGCAGCGGTTTTGGCGGTAATGGTAAAGTCAACCGGAAAGCCATAGCTCTTTCCATCAGAGGTATATGAGTTTTGACGAGGAGTGATAATAACACGACTGAAAGGTTTGTCTCCGCCCAAATCAATCTCCACCCATTCATCCCCGCTCATTATCTCGCAGTCACTGCTGAAAGCATTGGTCGTTGTGCCATCAGTAAGACTTTTCTTTCCCCACGGGTTGTATTCCAGCGAACTCGAGGCTGTTACCGCGCAGCCGGTGGAAAGCACCACTTTAATCGTCGCCGAATCCATTACCCCTAGATTAGACTCCGCAGAAACCCTGACCGTAAATATACCGGATGCGACATTGCATTGGAACAAGCCTGTATTGTTAATACTTCCACCGCCGGAAACACTCCAGACTGTGGCAGGCAAAGGACTTATTTTCTGGTTATACTGGTCCTTCATCTCAAGCGAAAACTGTGTTGTTGAATTTGGACCAACAGCCACGGTCTTTGGTGTGAGCTTTATGCTTTGCACCTTCGGCACACCCACGGTCATGCTTGCAGTGTACCAGGTCGTCACAAAGCCGGCGGCTGTAATCTTCACCTTTGTGGTGTATGTACGGCCATCAACGAGACCCGTGACATCAGCCGTGTGGTGAATAACCTGTTCTGCACCGTTACCGCTAACCGTGACTTTAAGCCACGAAGAATCAGGCGTTACCGTGAGCGTGGATACTGTCCCGCTGCCGGCCATGATGCCGATGGCGGGGTCTGCAGGCGAAGTTACGCCATTGTCAGCGTAAAAGGACAAGGCCCATTTCTGCAAAGGCACCCACAAGGGAGAAGGCGGCAGGGCAACGCTTGTTGATTCCTGTGCTGTCAGACGGAAGCCGGAAATGCTTGCGTTCATTCCGTCGCCAACGATTACATAATTATCAGTGACCGCTATGTTATACGGAATAATCCCGCCTGCCTCAGGTATTTCACGGTTCCTTATTTTGTAAATCACATTGCGATTGTTGTCTATGGCCACCATTTGCGCCTGCATGGAATTGGGCAAAAACAAGCGCCCCCAATTATCCAGATCAAAACTGCCGGTGGCACACCAGCAGGTGACATCCCAGCCGCAAAACTTGGAAAAACCGAAATAGCTCCATTCCACTCCGCTTGATTTCAGGTACTGCAGGTTCCCCTGCCAATACCACCTATAATCATAATCAGGTGATGTTGTATATTTTATTGATCCACCTGTTGGCGGAAATTTTATAATAGAGGCGGTCAAACTGCTCATTCTTGATACACTAACGTAATCCGGCACCGGGTTCAACAGTGCCAAAGCATCTTCGGGCAGGTCATTATCTTTCGGTCTGGGGTTGCAGCCCACATAAATGTTACCACGGCGGTCCACCTTGATTGTAGAAAACCAGGCGTGTACCTGAATCCGGCAGGTATCGATTATAACACCATCCTTGACCACCTTTACCTGCAAGCCTTCCGTGGTATTGGAAAGGGATGCTTCAGCAGAATTAACATAAATTTCACCATCCGGTCCAACGCAGTGTCCCTTCTCGCCTCCTGCCCATCCGCATCCAAAATGAATAGGCGCCAAACCGCCTACCCAATATTTTCCGGTCTGCGGCCAGGGGGCGGGCTGTCCATCCATGTTAAAACGGTAAAGCGCGCCTTGGCCTTCAGGCGCTCCGGAAGCACCACCGAAAACGTAAAAAACATTATTTTTTACATCCAAAGCCGATTTGCCTTGGACGGAGGCGTTATCATTGACTCCCTTAAAAAATAAATTATTGTTAACAGATACAGGTTGTAAAGCCTGACCCGTGGCCGCGTTGAATCGTGATATTTTGCCATCAAAGTAAAAACCAAAGGAACCCAGCCCATTCCTGTAAAAAACATCTTCCGTCTGATCACCGCTATTGACCCACATTTCACAGGGATTTTGAGTACCCGTCATAAATGGGCTGTCTTTGGTTAAGAAATCCTTTTGTGGATTATGATTCTCGTCAGTCATGTTTCTCCCGCCGGTTTTCCACACAAACTTCGGCCTCACGCCCAATCGCACCCGCACTTTGTAACCGGCGCCCATAGCAAGCCCGCCGTCATCGTCTCTGAAGTCCCAGACTACGCTTTGCGATAGTCCGGCAGCAAGCGGAGCCGGGGGTGGATATGTGCCGCCAAGTACTCCTGCGGCCAGATGGTTGATGATTTTACCGTTGGCATCAGCAATGCCTACTTCCACATCCGTGGCTTCGGATACCGTGAAGGTGATTGAAACAGCGCTATCGCCCTGCGGCGTGGCTGTCGGACCCTGCGTAAAAACCGCTGCGCTTTGGGCTCCGCAGAACAGCCCTGTTAGAAGGATAAGCCCGAATAAGGATAAGGCTTTCCTTGTTTGTAATTTGTGTTGCATGAGACCTCCTCTTTGGTTAAAGGTTATCCATTAAATCTTCTCCCCCTATCCCCACCATAATATGATCATCAAATGGGAGAGGAGGCTGGGGGGTGAGAGTTTTTAATCATTGTACAAGCAATAAATTCAACATCCTTCTGTACCCCGGCGCCTGCATAAGGCAAAAGTTAATGCCGTTGCTTGGTGTCAAATATAATAATTAAACGGCTAAATGCTTAATGTTAGTAGCGTAAAATACTAACGTTTGTGTTCTTTTTTTGTTGTTTGTGTCAGAAAACCGTCTTTTTCTTTCTCAGGGGGGATTTTCGGCAGTTTATTGATCTGACTTGGAAGTTTATTGAAAATCTTTTTGAAAGCAATCGTAAAATGTGATAAATTTGTAAACCCGACGGAATAAGCGGCTTCCGATATGTTCATTTCTGTTTCTTCGAGCAGTTTTTTGGCTCTTTTTATCCTTATATTTGTCAGTAGCTTCCGGAATTCAACATGATTTCGGTTAATAATTTGATAAAATGATGATTTGCTTAATTTGAAATCCGCAAGGATTTTATTGACCGTTAATTCTGAATCCAGGTTTTTTTCAATGTATTGAACAATTTTCTCGAATTCATCGTCCGTTTTAACTTCTGTTTCTTTGTTTCGAAGAACAGTATTACGTTTTCCACACAGTCGAAGAATGATCAAGACCGCTACGGATAATAGCGCCAGAAAAAACCATATCTTTTTCCAAGGCATCTTTGTTTTTGCAGGGTTAACCACTTGAAAGGTGAAGCCATATAAATTTGAATTGTTTTCAATTATTTGCCCGTCTAAACTATGTCCATCAAGATAAACAACACCTGCTGAAAGCTGCCAAAGTCCGATTTTTGCATTTGGCAGAAATCTGGCACGGAATTTAATATGCCCATTAATGGTATCTACAACCAAACCATGATTAGAAACATCCAGGTAAACTCCTGATGAATCCGTCCCAAGTGGAATGGAAGAAACTGAATTCTCACCCTCCTTTTCAAATAAAACATACTTGCTTTTGCTAAATGAAAGGTTATAGACATAATTTGAGCGTGCAATGAATTTACCGCCCTTATTGGCCAGATGGCCGAAATTATAGGTACTGTCATGAATTAATACCAACACATACATCGTGGAATCCCACCCCATGCGACTGTCTATGTTCAGATGAAAATCATACCACTTCCCTGCAATAATCCTCGAAATGTGTTTGCGTTTGCCATTTTCCGTGTAATAAGCATTTTTCACAATGAATTTCTTTTGTTGATCTTTGATTGCAAATTCCGTGAAACGGCTCCAGTCGCCCCATTTCCCGAAATTGTTCTTGAAACAGACCCGCCACTTATACCTGCCATTGTCCAATGAAAAGGGAATAGCCCGCTGATAAAAATATTTTGGCTCGGTTTCAACAGCATCAAACAGCGGAAAAGGCATGCTGTCAAAAGGAAAAACCTGCCAGCGACAGGATTTTATTTCCTCATTAAAATAGCCCGATTGCATATATCCGCACAGCATTTTAACCTGCCCCCCATGTACTATTGAAGAACAGGCTGACGCTGTAATGGGAATCGTATACAGCCTCTCGGCAGCCAATGCGAATTCATCAATAGAGAAATGAAAAAGTGTAAAGTAATAATAACGTCCATACTCCTCAAAAAAATATCTTTTATCCTCGTTCGTTATTAGCACCTTAAAAAAATCATGAGGATAACTATAGGCTGTTTTTTTCTGCCCCCAAAAGACGCCGTCAACATAACAGGTCAAGCTCACGCTTTCAGGGTTGAAGAAATTCAGATTGCTTTCAACACAATAAACATGATTCCGTATAATGGGCATGCTTATTTTTTCACGAATCATACCCCAAAGACTGCCGATAAGGGATAAGCTGGAATCCTTAGAATCAACAATAAATTTAAAATCAACAATAATGTCATCCTGTTCCTTCTGCAATTTCTGTGAGACACTATATGCGAGAAAAGATATTTCTCTTTGCTGTTTTCCATTGATAAAAAAAGCTTCAGAGGCTTTTGATGAATCGCCCAATGAATCAATGCGAAAATAAAACCGCTGCCATGAATTATCATGGAATTTTGCTTTTTGATAGATTAAATCAGGCTCCTTGAATATAACATTCAATCCCATCCTGCCGCGAAGCGCTGCCTGTTCCGTAAAATGAAGCGGGTCTTTGAAAGAATGTGGTTGCAGCCAGGGTCGAAATATTGAACCAGAGTCGGTGTAATCGGAAAAAACAGTGTCTGATGGAAAGGAATAAACGTTAAAACAAAGAAGCGCGAATAAAAGACTCAAGACACGTCCCAAGCAGCCCCTCATATTTTGATGACATGAAATAAATTTACCCATCCATGCAACGCTTATAATCAAGATATAATCATTATTCTTCCATTTTCAAGATTTAAGGCAACCGGCTAGTGTAAGCGGTGCATTGTAACATTTGCGTTTAAAAATGTGAAAAAAGAAAAATGCATTCCAACCCGTTCAATAAGCAAACTCATTCCTATGTTGTTCGGCGGCAGGGACACCGCCGACTGTTCTGATGTTTCGTCTTTTATTTTGGCGCACCCCAGAGACGGGGTGCGCCTTTAACCAAAACACTCGGAACACAGAACAGTGCCGGCCCTCCGCGGCCGGCAAAAACATCAGCAATAAAGGATTGTTCTTCCCATTGATGGCATATATTTCCTGTCCAATATCCTTAAATAGCGTATCCTGTAAACAAGTAATAATCTCAGGTAACGCATTAATTTCCAATTAATTAAGAATTAACTTGAGGATAAGTTTTATAAAAGGCATGGATATTGTTATAAAACGGATAGGGATAGGTGTCTCTTTGCTTTAGGGATAGGCAAGGAGCTCCTCAAATTTATCAAATGGGAGACATGATGGCATTTCGAACAGTTATTGTTCTTATTTTATCTTTTTTCTTTATTCAGGTGTTTTCAGCGGAAACAACACCACAACCAGCCCCGACTGTTACAACCCCGGCTGAAACACGCAAAAGTGATCAGGAGCTGCTCGACAACAAGTTCGAAAAACTCAAGGCAGTACTGGCACAGGACAGCGCACCCGCAGAGGTCAAAACAAGAGATCGGGCATACAAGCCCACCAATTCCCGGGATGTTCTCATTCTGTCTTTTAAGATCATGTTTTATATCGCAATACTTTCCGCACTGCTTTATTTTGCAATAAAAAAAATCAAGAAAGGTTCGCTTGGGCGCAGTGTAGGCGCGCACCATAAAAGTATCGAAGTCCTCGAATCTGCTCACATCGGGCAGAACAAGACCGTGAACCTGGTTAAAATATTGAATCGTGTATTGGTCCTTGGGGTCACGGAAAAAAATATTAATCTTCTCACAATTATTGATGATGAGGCGAGCGTAAAACAGATTAATAACAACAACAGTGAAACAGCTTCTGCTGTTGCCGGTAATTTCAGCGCATCTGTCAATAGCTTCCTCTCAAAATTCAAGAAGGATGGCAACGGAATGCCATTAAGTTCCTATCGAAGCACCATGGAGGGAAGGGAATGAACATTTCTTCAATGAACTTTATGAGGGCTTTCCGAATCATTGTTCTTGCCTTGCTTTTTGTCGGTGTTGCAGCACCAATGCTTGATGCCCAGATACTGCCCAAAGTAACCATCGGCTTTGATCAGAGCAAATCGCCCGAAGATGCTGCGGTAACCCTTGAATTGATTTTCCTGATAACAATTCTTACTCTGGCGCCGTCAATACTTATGATGATGACGGCTTTTACCCGAATAGTAATTGTCCTGTCATTTCTACGGCGTGCCTTGGGTACGCAGACGCTTCCCAGTAATCAGATAATAGTGGGCCTTTCTCTCTTTCTTACCTTATTTGTAATGATGCCGGTTTTTATGAAAATAAACGATAATGCGCTTCAGCCCTATCTTGCGCAGAAAATAGATTATAAAACTGCATTCAACGAAGCCATGGCGCCAATACGCACCTTCATGTTGAAGCAAGTTGACGAGAAGGATATAGCGTTGTTTGTAAGAATTTCAAAGTCGCCGCTTCCAAAAAACGTGGATGATTTGTCCAACACCATAATTATTCCAGCATTCATAACAAGCGAACTCAAGACATCGTTTATTATCGGGTTTATCCTGTATATACCGTTCCTTGTAATTGATATGGTTGTGGCCTCACTTCTCATGTCAATGGGTATGATGATGCTCCCGCCAATGATGATTTCATTGCCTCTAAAACTTATTCTATTTGTTCTTGTTGATGGATGGCATCTTGTTGTCAAGGAGCTTGTAATAAGTTTCAATTAAATTGTAAAAGGAGATTGATATGAATTTGGCAATGGTTGTTGACATAACAAAAGATGCGCTTTGGATAACGCTTTTGATATCAGGGCCCATGCTTGTTGTGGGGCTTGTGATAGGTCTTGTAATCGGTATTTTTCAGGCAGTGACCCAGATACATGAAATGACAATTACCTTTATCCCGAAGATTGTCGGGGTAGGGCTTGTGATGCTTTTCCTCATGCCATGGATGCTCCAGAAATTCATGGATTACACCATAAACCTCTTCAGTCTGATTGAAACAGTGGCTCACTGATGCAAACCTATGCGGACTTGACCGTAGATCAGCTTCTTCTTTTTCTGATGGCATTTATCCGTATAGCTACCATGATGGCGGTTTTTCCCATTATAGGCTCGAGAGGTACTCCTACAACAGTCAAGGCGGGAATTTCAATCATCCTGACAATTATAGTTTTCCCCACAATGGCGCCTCGCGTGGTCGAAATTCCGACAAATGTGCTTTCGTTTTCACTGATCGCAATAAAGGAGGTACTGGTCGGGCTTGTTTTGGGATTTGCCGGAGGCATCTTCTTTGCGATAATCCAGTATGGCAGCAGGATAATTGATCAGGAAATGGCCTTTACATTTTCGGAAACCGTTGATCCTTTGACCGAGGTAACGGTTACCCCGATTGCTCAGCTGAATATGGTGATTTTTTCCGTGTCCTTTCTTCTTCTTGGAGGGCACAGGATTTTTATTCAGGCGCTTGCACACAGTTTCGAGGTAATATCCGTGGGAAATGTTCACTACAATTCAGGTCCGCTTTCATTACATTTGATTAAAATGACTGCTCAAATATTCGATCTGGGCTTAAGGTTCGCAGCACCGGTTATGGTTTCACTGATTGTGTCAACCGCTGCTCTTGGTATAATAGCAAGGACTGTTCCACAACTTAATATTTTTATAATCGGCATACCGCTTAAAATAGTAATGGGTTTCTTTATAATTGTTTTATGTTTGCCTGTAATGTTCAGAGTTTTTGAGGGAATGCTTTCGACCTTATACATTGATCTGTTCACATTGATAAAATTAATGGGATGATATTACATGGCGGATGATGCAGAAAAAACCGAAGAACCAACCGGTAAACGCATAAGCGAAACACGCGATGCGGGCCAGGTCGCAAAAAGTGTGGAGCTTAACGGTGTTGCCATACTTATAGTGAGTTTCTGGGGGCTTTACATATTCAGGGACAAGTATTACCAAAGCCTTCTTGAAATGACAAGGCTCCTCTTGCAGGAATCCATGCGCATAAAATTGGATTTCTCAAATTTTTGTTATTATACAAAAATTGGTTCAATATGGCTGCTGAAACTGATACTGCCTATTATGCTCATGATAATGGTCGCTGGAATTTTCATAAATATTGTTCAGGTGGGCTGGCTTTTTACAACAAAGCCACTGGTCCCGAATTTCAGCAAGGTGAACCCGTTATCCGGTATTAAAAATCTATTTTCCATGACAAAGCTTTTTGATCTGGCAAAAGAGGTTGTAAAGCTTTGTATAATCGGATCAATAGCATACGTCACAATCAAGAATGACATGGCTATGTATATGATTATGTCGGATCAGTCGGTTGAACAGATATTGATAGTGATTTTTGATTCGATTTTCAAGCTTGGCATAAGAATTGCAGCAGCACTGCTGTTGCTTTCCATTATTGACTTCATGTATCAGAAGTACCAGAACAATAAAAAGATGAAGATGACAAAGGAAGAAGTAAAAGACGAACGAAAGCAGACAGAAGGAGATCCACAGGTGAAGAGCAAGCTCAAATCCCTTCAGGTGGAAATGGCAATGCGACGCATGATGGGCTCTGTACCAAAGGCCACTGTCGTGGTTACTAACCCGACTTTCATTGCAATCGCCTTGAAATATGAAATGGGTGTTGACAAAGCTCCCATGGTGCTTGCAAAGGGTAAACGCAAGACGGCTGAACGTATAAGAGAGATCGCAAAAGAGAACAATATTCCAATAGTTGAAGACAAGCCTTTGGCCCGCGCAATGTACGATGTAATTGAAGTTGGAAGTGAGATATCACGTGAATTTTTTACCCCTGTTGCTGAAATTCTTGCCTACATATATAAGCTAAAAGAGAAAGCAGCTTAATATTATGAAAAACAACAAGATTGTAAAATATGGCATAATATTAATTTTATTCTCAATCTCACTTATGTGCGGGTGTTCAAAGAAAAAGTCGCCCCTTGCTCCAATACCTTATGTTACCATTACCGCACCAAAGACGGTTTTTGAAGGGGAGGGGCTCAAATTCTACATTACATACGGGCAACCGGTACTTGAATCCAATGTCTTATTACATACGACTGGAACAACAATCTTTCAGCATTCAAATCCGGCTGGAGATCAACCGATTATGGTTGACACTGTAGTAATAACCTGGGACAGTATCACCCTGCCGTTCTATGCTCAAAATAATTATGATGAAATTTGGGTTTCCTTCAAGGACAATGATATATCATCCAACAAGGTGGGGATATCTCTTGTCAATCACAGTCCGATTCTTGATAGCGTAAAGCTCGATAACATGCTTTTAAGCAAGAATGCGGACGGTGATACAAACAATATAATCCGGCTTTCAATGAACCCTAGTGTCAAGGTGACATTTCAGGTTTTTATGCATGATGCGGATAAACACGACAGCCTTTCGTTTTTTATTGAAGGGCTTGACCGTTCGATAAACAATGACCCTGGTTTGGCTTATGAAAAGGAATGGGTGTTTGCCGCAGGTAGGATTGACACTGTTTATAAAGGTTCTTTGCGTCTCTCAGATCATAAGGGTGGAAATACAGTTTTCCCTCTTGAAATAGTCATTTACAGCGAACACCATTCCGTCTGGGTTGCGTCCACGCATAGCCCTGATAATGAATCAATCCTTAATAAACTTGCAAAGAACGGCAAGAAGGTCTTTTCGATGTCCGGTTTTCGCCAGATTAAATTCATGAATGTTAGCTTTGTTGATAGACAAAATGGGACTGAGGCCTTGTGGCTGGTTGACTGGACGCAGAAAATATCCGGTCCGAATGTCACAAAGGCATATTCTGATTCGGTATTTGTTGTTGATGATGATGGAAAGTTTTTAAGAAGGATTGGTGGCTTTAAGGGACAGATAAATTGTCTTTCTCTTAATCAAAGTAATAATATTGCTTATGTGGTTGATACAGAAGGTATCAAGAAGCTGACAATGGATCCCTCATTGGCACCAAAGCTTATTTTCTCTTCCGGTGAGATTGAGGCCATGGATGTCCATCAATTCAATGAGGACGAATTCTGGGCCGCGGTCAAATACAAGGCAATTGGTAAACGCTACATTTACCATGTAAGAAGCGGAACAATTGTTGATACACTGAAAAAGGGATTAATTGCATACGATTCCATGGATATTGTAAAGTCCCTGGCAGTGTCAACACGAAATGGAATTTACTGGGTTGGATGTGATTCCATCGTGCTCCTCGCAAGTATGATAGCCGATACTGTAATTGCCAGGTTCTCTGGATTCAGCGGCGCTTATGTTGTGGCGGATCAGCTTAACAGCAGTCCTTACGCTTGGATTGCCGATGCTGGAAGCAGCAAGGTGGTGCGGATTGATGCAACCCCGAATGCCAACCTTCCAGGTGCCCACACTTTAAGCGCCTCAATGTGTCTTACAGCGAGCGGGACAGCCGGGGTTGTGCGTCAACCGCGATCCATGTCTTTGGATTATAGAATAGATTATTCGAATGTTCAAAAAACCTTGTGGATAGCTGATTACGGTAATGGCAGGGTACTGGCCATAAACGGCACGACTGGTTCGGCATTGAATTTGCAAACAGATGTGTTTGATGTGGAGCTTGAAGCGCCTGAAGCCATATCAGTAAACACAGGTGCTTTCTAGATAAATAGAATTATCCGCTTCTTTGGGATAAGGGTGGCTGGCTTAAGGATATAGGGGAGAGCTAAGTGGAAGCTGTTATAAGAACACAGAACATTGTTGCTAAAATCCTGAAGAACAACGATTATCTTGTTGCCGCAGGTGTTGTCGGTGTTCTTACAATAATGCTCATTCCTGTTCCTACCTTTATACTGGATATCCTCCTTACAGCAAGCATATCAGGCTCCATCGTCATTCTCATGGTTTCAATGTACACCAAGAGGACCGTTGATTTCTCTGTTTTTCCAGGGCTTTTACTTGTAATAACATTGTTTCGCCTTAGCTTGAATGTTGCCGCAACCCGGCTCATACTTGCGGATGCGCATGCGGGTGTTGTCATCAATGCCTTTGGTACTTTTGTTACCAAAGGCAATGCTGTTGTCGGGTTCATAATTTTTATAATACTTGTTGTTATTAATTTTGTAGTTATAACCAAAGGTTCAGGCCGTATTGCGGAAGTGGCTGCCCGTTTCACATTGGATGCCATGCCCGGCAAGCAGATGGCTGTTGATGCTGATCTTAATTCAGGGTTAATAAATGAGAACGAAGCGCGTGAACGCCGTGACATGATTCGGCGTGAGGCTGATTTTTACGGTGCAATGGATGGCGCAAGCAAATTTGTGCGCGGCGATGCTGTTGCGGGCATTATTATTACCCTTGTGAATATTGTCGGCGGCTTCGTAATCGGCATTGCAATGCTTGATATGCCATTTGCCGAAGCTGTGCGCACATATACCATACTAACAATCGGCGAAGGCCTTGTAAGTCAGACTCCGGCGCTAATTGTCAGCACCGCCTCGGGCATAATTGTAACACGTGCGGCGAGTGTTTCAAACCTTGGTTCTGAAATAACCAGCCAGTTGCTCCAAAGTCCCAAGGCACTTTACATATCATCAGGCATAATGGGGCTTTTTGCGCTCGTTCCGGGTTTCCCTGGAATTCCTTTCATGCTTTTGTCTTTATTTGCAGGCATTGCCGGATACATGACAAGCAAGGGCCTTCTTGAACAAAAAGATGTGAAGCCTGTTGAGACCAAAGAAACAGCCAAAGCAGAGGAAAAAATTGAGGATTATCTTAATATTGATCAGATGGAAATGGAAATAGGCTATGGCCTGATACCTCTTGTTGATTTGGCACAAGGCGGAGATCTTCTTGAGCGGATAACCATGATACGCCGTCAATGCGCCGGAGAAATGGGCATAATCGTTCCTCCAATAAGGATACGCGACAACATACAGCTTAAGCCCAATGAATATCGCATAAAAATCAAGAACGTTGAAATCGCTAGAGGTGAGCTCATGAGCGGGTCGTATCTTGCCATGAACCCTGGCCACGTCAGCAAAACCATACGTGGAGTAAGCACACGCGAACCAGCTTTTGGCCTCCCTGCAATGTGGATTACCGAATCCCAGAAGGACGAGGCCGAACTTGCGGGATATACGGTTGTGGAATTGCCTGCCATAATTGCCACACACTTGACAGAAGTGATAAAGAACCATTCAGCCGAGATTGTGACCCGTCAGGACGTGAAGACACTTATCAATAATGTCAAGGAACATAATCCGACTGTTGTTGAAGAACTGATACCAGGCAAACTTGCAACAGGAGAGGTGCAGAAGGTACTCATGAATCTTCTTAAGGAACGCATCAGCATTCGTGACCTTGCAACCATCCTCGAAATTATTGCGGACAATGTTGAGAAGACAAAGGACACCGAACTGCTCACAGAATTTGTACGTGACGGATTGTCGCGTCAGATATGCGACCAATACAAGGACAAAGACAATACCTTATCCGTTATTACCCTTGAACCCAAACTGGAACAGCTTATAGAAGTATCATTACAGCACACGGATCGCGGCAACAAGCTTGTCTTGCGCCCTGAAATGGCAACGCGCATTATTGATGCTGTTAATGATGAAGCATTACGGGTCATGGGAAAGAATGAGCAGCCCATTATTTTACTGTCACCCCTAATTCGCGCCCAGTTCCGTAAAATGATAGAATCTTCCAATCCAAATGTGATTGTGCTTTCATATAACGAAATCGCCCAGGGAGTAAACATCAAATCCATAGGAATGGTAAAGGCGGACAAAAATGAAAATTAAAAAATTCAAAGCCGGTTCTGTAAAGGAAGCACTTCTTCTTGTAAAGTCTGATCTTGGCCCGCAGGCCGTGATCCTCGGCACCAAGAAACTCGGGTCCGGCCTGTTCGGAAGCCAGCAGGTGGAGGTCACGGCTGCTATCGATGAAAATGCGTATGCAAGGCCCGATGAAACCGAACTTGAAGCAGCGTCCATGCCCATCAAAAGCGTATCCACATATTCGCCAAGAAAAATAAGGGAAGGCGCGGAAAGGGGCGGTACAACGGTCCTGGAGCGGACACAAAAAGAAACAATCCATAAGCCGGATTTATCTTTTGATCGCCCTGCATCTCCTATGTCTGAGACCGAAGGCTTTGCATCTCTTCGTAGTGACCTTGATAAAATGCGGAGCGCGGTTTATTCAATTGCTGAAAAGGGCCTTCCTGCAACGGATAATCTTCCTGCAGGCCTTAAGGCCGTTAAAATCACGCTCGAGCAGAATGAGGTTGCCCCTGTCCATATTGAAGCGCTCATGGATCAGATTAAAAAAGAGCATACGCAGGATCAGATTGGAAATGAACTCTGGATGCGGCGCAGCCTCTTCCGCAGAGTGGAAAGTGTGATGTCAGTATCAGGCCAGATAAAAAAAGGAGAGGGGCGTGCAAGACGCATTGCCCTCGTCGGGCCAACTGGTGTTGGAAAGACAACTACAATCGCCAAACTTGCAGCCCATTTCAAGCTCAAAGAAAATCTTAATGTTGCGCTTATCGCAGCCGACAACTACCGCATGGCAGCCATCGAACAGCTTCAGCAGTTTGCTGAAATAGCTGGAATACCCCTTGAAACAGTGTTCACGGATTCTGAAATGCACCAGGCGCTTGTCAAATTTTCCAATTACGACATTGTTTTCATTGACACTGCCGGACGCAGTCAACGCAATATCGAGCACATGAACGATTTAAGGCGCACCCTTATGGCCGCGGAAGCGGATGAGGTACACCTTACAGTGTCAGTTACAACAAAGATGAAAGATTTGCGTTTAATTGAAAAAAAGTATTCTGAGATAGGTTATAACAGACTTGTTTTTACCAAGCTTGATGAAACCTTAAGTTTCGGGACCATATACAATATGCTAAGGGAATCCGGAAAACCTGTGTCATATCTGAGCACGGGCCAGAACATACCTGATGATATAAACCTTGCGAATTCAAAGTCTCTTGCAAATCTGATTGTGGGCGGAGGTGCGGCATGATTGATCAAGCCCAGGGTTTGCGTACTCTTACGCAGAGAGCCTCTGATATGTCAAGGGTTGACGCCCTTCTTCTTGCTGAAAGCCTTCCTCAAAGAAGCACCAAATGCACAACAATTGCAGTTACATCTGGCAAAGGCGGAGTCGGGAAAACAAACGTAAGTATAAATCTGGCACTCCTTCTTTCTAAAATGGGTAAAAAAGTCATCCTATTTGATGCTGATTTGGGATTGGCCAATGTTAATATTTTAATGGGTCTTAACCCGGCATTCACACTTCTTGATATTGTTGAAGGACGTTGTGCTTTGCAGGATGTTGTTTTGCCCGGGCCTGGCGGAATCTCGCTTATTCCTGGCGGCTCAGGGGTTGAAAAGATGGCGAACCTCGACTCCGCAACACTGGCCAGGGTAATGCGCGATTTGGATGCGCTTGAAGCCTCATGTGATTTTCTTATTTTCGACACTGGTGCGGGTATTTCAAGGATTGTTCGGTCTTTTGTCAATGCGGCCATGAAACAAATCGTTGTGGTAACACCTGAACCCTCATCACTTGCTGATGCGTATGCTGCAATAAAGATGATATTTGCCACAGGCAATTCTGATATCAGCATAATATCCAACATGGTAAAGGACGATAAAGAGGGGCTTGAAACATATCAGAAGCTGGCGGCATTGTGCCGAAGGTTTTTAAAGAAGGCGCCGCTATTTTTGGGATCTTTGCCTATGGATAAAAATGTCAGGACAAGCGTCTCGCGGCAGTCTCCTGTAACCATTTCATGTCCTGAATCGCCTTTTTCAAGATCACTTTCGCGCATAGTACTCAGGGTCATGGGGCGTCCTGTGGCAGAGCGAAACGGCTTTTTCCACAGATTAATGGCGTCCATGCCCTCATAAATTAAAGGAGTAATGGGTTTATGGTCAAGCTGGCTAAAGGGATCGCCCAAACACTGAGCCTGTTCGCTTTTCTGCTACTTATGATGGTGGGCATATTCTCACTCGATACGTTCAGTTTTTCGCAACTGCCAATGATAGTGTTAAGGGCCTTTACAGGATATGTAATTTTCTGGCTTTTAGGGATCGTGATTTCAGATATTATATTAAAAGCTGTCCTGACAACAATGGAAGATAAAAAATACGATGCTGCAGAGGGCGGACTGCTTGTAAAATTCACCCCGGAAAAAAACGAAGAGCTTCTAAAGGTAAATGTAAAACCTCCGGAACAGGCGATATAGCAATTGGATTTGAGATCTAATTAGGTGATAATTTATGGGACTCGAAAAAACCTGGCAGGAATACATAGAAACCAAGAGCAAGTCCGCAAAAGACAAATTGCTTGTGGAATATGCGCAGCTTGTGAAATATACCGCCCATAGAATGGCTGTTAACCTGCCTTCTTCGGTACAGGTTGATGATTTGATAAGCTCTGGGATTATGGGCCTTATAAAAGCGGTCGAAGGGTTTGACCCTGGCCGTGATGTCAAGTTTGAGACCTTTGCCACCCATAAAATAAGGGGCGCCATCCTTGATGAGCTCCGTTCGCTTGACTGGGTTCCGCGATCCATTCGTCAGAAGAGCCGCACACTCCAGAGGACTTATGCAAAACTCGAGAACGATCTTGGCCGTATACCTTATGACGACGAAGTGGCTGCTGAACTTAATATTTCAATTAAGGTTTTCGAGGAAATGCTTTCAGATGTCACACCCACAACTATAATGTCACTTGATGAATCCAGGAGCGATGGGGACGGTGAAAGCAAGCAGCTCAAGATAATGGACATCATAGAAGATCCACAAGGCACCAACCCTCTTAAAGAGATGGGTTTCGATGAAACCAAGCGGATACTGAAAGAGTCCATAATGGGGCTCCCGGAAAAAGAACGTCTTGTGATTGCCTTATATCACTATGAAGAACTTACGCTCAAGGAAATCGGCGAAGTGCTGAGCATTACGGAGTCTCGAGTGTCGCAGATCCACTCAAAGGCCATTATCAAATTACGCAGCCGCCTAATCCGCAAGATTAACGAATAAGCTTTTTTTGCAGGGAAGGGCCCCATGCGGGTATTGGATTTTCAGGACGGTCTTTACCGTTCGCAGCCAACAGAAAAGATACAGTCGCGAACAGTCAATCAGCCCATGGACGACACCCAGCTCGCGCAACTCAAGAGAATGCAGGAAGATGCCATAAAGCAGAGCCAGATAGCCGAGTCCGAGAAGTCCAAAGACAAGCTTGTTAACAAGGATAAAGAAGAGAGGGAAAAGGGTCGGGAGAAGAAAAAGGGCGAAAAAGCCGCACCTGAAGATACACAAAAGAAGCAAAGACGCAGCACATCCGACGGCTCGCACCTCATAGACATCGATGCATAAACCACACAGGTCACATGTCAGGCCGAAGAACAACCGCCAGTATTGGTAAAGCCCAGAAACTCCGTTTCATTGCTGAAAAGGTCATTGGACTTCCAACACTGCCAACCATTGTCGCAAAGATGATGGAGCTTGTGGGAAGTCCCCGGACCTCAGCCAAATCGCTTTCACGCCTTATAGAAGGCGATCAGGTGCTTACAGCCAAGATTCTTAAGCTTGCCAATAGCGCCTATTACGGCCAGCAGCGTTCGATTGCAACCGTAAACCACGCAGTGGTTGTTGTCGGGTTCGAGGCTGTAAAGGACATGGGATTGTCGGTTTCCGTGCTTGAAGCTTTTGATGATCCGGGTGGTAGCAAATACTTTGATTTATCCAGGTTCTGGGAACATGCGATAAGCGTTGGCGTTGGTACCAGCCTGCTTGTAAAGAGGTTCGATCCGCGTTATTCAGGGGAGGCTTTTACAGCAGGCCTTCTTCACGATATTGGCAAGGTGGTTATCAACCAGTATTGCCACAATGACTTTATTGAAATCATCGAGCGCGTACACGAAGACAACGAGGATCTCCTCTACGCTGAAACAATGGTGCTTGACACCACACACGATCGCATAGGCGGCTGGCTTGCAGACAGATGGAACCTGCCAATGCCCATAGTTGAGGCCATAGAGTTCCATCATAATCCGTACCTTTCCGAAAAGTATATGCCTCTTGTGGCTTACACCAAGCTTGCTGATTATTTAAGCCGCAGGACAGGGCTTGGGGTATCAGGCAATCTCAAACCCCCTACGCTTACAGATGAGGATTTGGATTATTTCAAGGCACGGATACCGGATTTTGGGGAAGCAATGTTAGATAAACTGAAAACGGAATTTGTGCTCAACATGGATCAGGCAACCACGTTTATTGATGTTATCAGGAATAGGAATGAAGGGGCTAGTCCCCAGGCTTCGTTTGAGGAGACGGTGTTGTAAAAACGATAACTATATTTTATTAGAGGCTATGGAGATGTTGAAACATGAAAACTCAAAAAATTGAAGTTAAAGGAAGTGAAATTTCTTTTTTTGCTAAAGGTCAGGAAGATTACATTTGTTTAACAGATATTGCGCGCCATAAAGATAAAGACAATACGGATGATATTATTAAGAACTGGCTGCGGAACAGAAATACTATCGAATTACTTGGTTTCTGGGAAAAACTGCATAATCCTTTTTTTAAACCCGTCGAATTCGACGGGTTTAGGAGATTGGCAGGTCTTAATAGCTTTACAATGACTCCTAAGAAATGGATAGAATCTACTAATGCAATTGGTATAATTTCAAAATCTGGCAGATATGGAGGCACTTTTGCCCATAAAGATATTGCATTTGAATTTGCTTCATGGATATCGATAGAATTTAAATTATTTATAATTAAAGAATTTCAACGCTTAAAATGTGATGAAAATCAAAACCTTAAACTTGAATGGAACCTTCAAAGAACCCTTTCTAAAATTAACTATCGCATACATACCGATGCGATCAAAGAAAAAATTATACCCGACCCTGTTACCCGCGCACAGGCTAATGCCATCTATGCAAGCGAAGCTGATCTTCTGAATGTCGCTCTATTCGGCCAGACAGCAAAGGAATGGCGCGAAAAAAATCCTGAAAAAAGCGGCAATATCCGTGACCATGCGGAAATTGAACAATTGGTTGTTCTTTCTAACTTGGAAAGCATTAATGCGCTTCTAGTTCATCAGGGTATGAAACAGTCAGAGCGCCTAATGCAGCTTAATGATACCGCAATTATGCAATTGAAATCACTTATGTTAAATAAGAATATAAGATTGTTAAAATAGTAATTATCAATAATGTCACTTAATCCGGAGTAATTATGAACACGCTTGATATCAAATGCCCGTGCTGCAAAGCCGTGATAACTGTCAATAAGGAAACAGGCCTTATCCTTCATGTTGAGGAATACAAAAAAGGGCCTGCTGAATTCGATAGCTTTCTTTCAAAGCAAAAAAGCCGAAAGGACGAGATTGCCCGTAAGTTTGAGGACTCTAAAGAAAAAAGCAAAAACAGGCTCCAGGCGATTGAAGAGAAAATAGCATTCGCAAAGAAACGTGTTGAGGAAGAGGGAAACGTATGATGAAAGTTCCTGTTGCCAGGGATTCTTATTACAATATCCTCAAAAAGCAGAAGATTGGCGTGTTAATGGGCGGACGGTCTTCAGAGCGCGATGTATCATTCATGTCGGGCAAAGGAGTCATGGCAGCGCTTTCAAGGATGGGGTTCAATGCTATAGCCATTGATGCTGCATTCAATGTTGAAAAAAAGATTGTAAGTGAAGGGATATGCATAGCCTTTCTTGCGCTTCACGGCAGATGGGGCGAGGATGGAACCATTCAGGGGCTTCTTGAATACATGAATATACCCTATACCGGATCAGGGGTGCATTCATCAGCCCTTGCAATGAACAAGATAAGCTCCAAACAGATATTCAAGTTTAGCAATATCCCGACGGCCCCTTTTTTTACCATCCACCTTGATGGTGACTGGAAAAGTAATATCCCGGCCCATACAAATCCGGATTTTCCTCTTATAGTAAAGCCATATAACGAAGGATCAAGTGTTGGTTGCCATTTAGTCAGGAACAGGGCTGAACTTATTGCAGCTGTAAACAAGGAAAAAAACAATTATCCACGGCTTTTCGCTGAAAAGTATGTTAAAGGCAAAGAACTGACTGTTGGGGTGGTTGATTGTGGGGCGGGACTTAAGGCCTTGCCCATACTTGAACTACTGCCCAAACGAAAGTTCTATGACTATAAGGCAAAATACACAAAGGGCCTGACAGACTTTATTCTTCCAGCGGAAATCTCATTAAAACAAACACGAAAAGTGCACTCCCTTGCATTGCGCACTCATGAGGCGCTTAATTGCCACGGTTATTCTCGGACTGACTTTATCCTTGAAGAAAAAACTGGAATCCCTTATGTGCTTGAACTCAACACCCTTCCAGGCCTGACCTCGCTCTCGGATATTCCGGCCCAGGCGAGGGCCGCAGGCTTGACTTATGACGAATTAATTTATTGCATACTGCGCAGCAGTCTTACAACAAAGCGCAGCATGAAAAAGGCATACTATGAAGATTGACAAACTTGGAAGCAAATGGGTGGAAATCGACCTTGATGCATTGGCGCGCAATATCAAGCTCATCGGGAAAAAGGCGGCCCCTGCCGGAATAATAGCCGTTGTAAAGGCTGATGCTTATGGTCATGGCGCTGTTGAAGTGGCCAGGTGCGTGGAAAAATGCGGTGTGCGGGTCTTTGCCGTGTCATGCCTGGAGGAAGCCATCGAGCTTCGGCGTAATTTTGTAAACCGCGAAATACTTATCTTCGGTGCGCCGCCTGAAAACCAGATATGTGACATTATTACTTACGATCTTACACCCACTGTTTCATCCCTGGAATTTGCGCATGCGCTTTCCAGGGAAGCTGTAAGATTCAACAAGGAAATAAAGGCCCATATATGCATCGACACCGGTGACGGACGTGTGGGGCCGTTCTATTCGGGTGCGCTTCCATTTATAAGGCAGATTGCCGGGTTAAAAAACATCAGGCTTACAGGCCTATATTCACACTTTTCAACAGCTGATGATGATATCAATTTCGCAAAAACACAAAAAGGACGCTTTGACAGCCTGCTCCTTGAACTAAGAGAAAGCGGAGTGCATGTGCCCATGGTGCACATTGCAAACAGCGCGGGAATTTTAAATGTAAAAGGCAGCACATATTCCAATGTAAGACCGGGCCTTATTCTTTACGGTATATACCCTTGTGCAAGAAAGAAAAACTATCCGGAAGTGGAAAGCGTCCTCTCTTTCAAGACCAGGGTCACATTTATAAAGACCGTTCCAAAGGGATTCACGGTAAGTTATGGCAGGCGTTATATAACCGAAGAAACAACGGATATTGTGACACTTCCAATTGGATATGCCGACGGATTCCCAAGGGCTTTTTCGAATTCAGGGGAAGTGCTAATCCGCAATAAACGTTATCCAGTGGTTGGTACCGTGTGTATGGACATGATAATGGTTGATGCTGGTCCAAATTCAGGCATCAAAACAGGGGATGAAGCCGTGCTTATTGGAAAGCAGGGCAGGGAAGAGATATCTGTTTATGATATAGCCGACAAACTCGGGACCATTCCGTACGAGGTTATTTGCAATATCAGCAGGCGTGTCACACGCGTTTACATAAAGGATAAGGAAGTGTTTCAGGTAAGGAGGATGATTTCGGAGTTCTGATTTACAAAACAGATAAATTAAAACAAATCAATATCAAGTCCGACCCCTTCACTCTTAAGAACGCCAAGAACTTTTCGGACTTTATTTAAAGAATCAATAAGTTTTACGTAAAGATCCTTATTGGCAATAGCTTTTCCAACAATATTCTTTTCGTCAACTACCGTTTGCAATACAATGTTGAGCGTGTCAAGTACCGGAATAATCTTGTCAAGCAATACAATGGCATCGCTTGAAAGTTTATTGGTATTTGCAATTATCTTTTCCGTCTTGGGTTTTATTTGTGCAAGGGTTGACCTTGCTGCTATTGCATATTCCGATGTGCGGTTTATGTTTCTTGTGATCACAGGCTCTTTTTGAGCAACCATCTTTTCAAGCTTGGCAGAGGTTTGATCCAGACATTTAAGCACGCTCATCAGTTGTGTTGTGAACAGGGAATCGTTCCTCGGATCAATGCGGCTATAATCCTTTATAAGCACCTGCATTCGGTTAACGATTACCTTTAGGGAGTCTGCGTTTCGGATGCCTTCCGCAATGCCGGGGATGAATTCAATTTTAAGCGGCGAATCAATTGGAATTATTTCTCCATCAGTTCCCGGGTTAAGAAAAAGCGCACGATCCCCCATAAGGCCGTAATCGCGATTCTCAAAAATGTAACCGCTCCTGATTTTAATTTTATCGCGCATCCTGAGCACTATTTTAGCCCTGTTTCCCTCACGCGTCAAGCCCTCGACACGGCCCACTTCCATGCCAGACACCTTGACTTTGTTGTCGAGTTTAAGGTTGCCGATGTCATCTGAATAGGCTGTTCTATAGCAGTATCCATAGATTGTTGAGAAATAAAGATATACGCCGCAGAATAAAAAAAGTATGGTGCCGGTTAAAAGAGATATATAACCAATAGTCCTGTTATTGGATGGCATGTCTATTGTTCCGCGCTCCAGCGTTCTTTTACAATTACATCAATCTCATCTTTAACGCGGCCGGCATCTTCCTGAGTCAGTCCTTGTTCGCGGGCTATTTCCTCGGCGCTCTTTGATGAAAGAATGCTTTTTAATATTGCCTTTTTTTTGTCAACAGGTATTGCCGTAACAATGTTTGCCGAAGCTGCGGACTGGGCGCGTATTTGCGCCACTTTTTTAGAAAGCATTTCCTTAAGATCAACATCAGCAGGCAGGCCGTTAAGGTTCTGGAAACGAAGATAACCATCCTTGTCGATTATAAAAAGAGAGGGCAGCTTTTGAACACCGTATTTTTTCATTATCCCGCCGTAACGGTCAACGAGCAGCGTCTGGGTGATGTTCATTTTTTGCACAAAAGGTGCAAGCTGTTCGGCCCCGATTGTATCGACACTTATGAAAATTACTTTGACGTCCTCTTCGGCTGTTTTTGCATAGGCCTCGAGTAGGGGAATTTCGTGACGGCACGGTACACAATAGCTTGCCATAAAACTTACTATAACGATATATCTTTTATTGTTTTTCCATTGGTTCCGGATTACACCGCAGTAATCCCGCAAAGAAACCCGCTTGTCGTCCAGCGTGGGAAGCATGAATGTTGGTGCTGGGTCGCCTTCTTTTATTAAAGGCACGATATTTTCTGAATTTGCCTTTAAAAATAAAAAAAGAATCGGCAGTAGAATTAATAACCTGATGCTCATTTCCGCGCCTCCAAAAAAAATGTTTTTTTAAAATCCGACTGTAACACCTGCTTTTACCGTCCCGTATGGGGAATAAGCTATTATCGGGGTTATTTTGCCTCTGTTAATCGTTACTTGTTCATTAGGAACGGAAAGACTTGAATGTGCTGTTAAGAATGCATCAATAACCGCAATACCCCATACGGTTGCACACCACGCAATGGATCCCATATGGATGTAATATAGACGCTTCCACTGCTTGTATTGGTTTTCCGCATATTCACGGTTATCCGCCTGGTTATATGTATTGCCCTGGTAGGCAAGATAAGAAAGCCCTAATCCGGCTGCACCCACAGCAGCCATACTGGCAAAAAATATACCCTTGCCGGGTTCGTCATTGTAAAACTGTCCCCATCCTGGAATGATTGCTGATTGAAAAGCCGGCACAAGGGCGTATCGTTTAACAACTACATATTTACTGGATACGGCAATCAGGTTTTCGCGGCCAATCTCCTCAAGAGCGCTTGCCGCGACAAAGCCGGTTGTAACATCAATGATCCTTCCGCTCACAACAAAGTATGCCCCAAGTTCTGCAACGCTGCCGGTGATAATGTAACGTGCTCCCACAAGCCTGCCTGCTTCCTGTGCTGTGGCCTCGTCTATGAGCCCGCTCTGGCCCAGCGCAATCTCCTTGGAGACTGATTCTATCTTTTCCCGTTCCACAATTTTTATGTATGAGCGAGTTGTCAATACTTCCTGTACCAGGATAGGAAGCGCTTTGCCAAGTTGTCTTGTGCGGGCCGCCCCTTCTGCTGTGGAAAAGTCGGCGATTGCAACTGTCAGTGTCCCATGTGATGAATCGAGTGGGGCTGTAAGTATGGTAACAAGCGATCCGACCTTGCTGCGAACAACATCCTGCACAGGAGAGCTGTTAGCTGCCTGTGTCGAACAAGCAAGGAGCATTGCCAGAATACCACATCGAAATATATAAGTGAAACGCATCAATATGTTCTCCAAATTGTCGATCCATCCATGGTGAAGACGACCATTGATCCAAGTGCAAAGAGATAATCATTTATTCCAAGGTTTAGCGTCCTGTTTCCAAAGGTCGTCCATTTCGAAACAAGTGAGGGCTTCCTTGAATCAGCAATACCTTCAATATCAATAACGCTTATTCCGGTATTCCCCGCATCCGTAACGTACAGTAAATTATCGCTGCCAAAAGCAAATCGGTTGATATTTGAAAAATATCCATTCGGCGAAAAAGATATGTACGAAGATCCTGTAATCAGCCTGATGTCGTTGTAGGTACTTAAGACAATCGCCTCATTGCCGGAAATCCTGACAACACGAATGGTGACATGTTCGGGGTCAATTACCTGACCATAGTTGACACGCTCGCCTGTAATATAATTCCATTTGAATATCAAAGATTGTTGGTTGATTCCCGGGCCAGCCAAATAAAGAGCGGGTTCCACATCCGAGGTCTCAAGAGCGGAGATGTAGTGGTCGTCGCGTATAAGAGAATCACCTATAGGCAATTCCAATAAGGTGTCGTACCGAAACTGTTGCGACAATAAAACATATCTTAAAATACCGGCAAATCCGAGTTGCATGGGTCGCCCGGGTTTGAGTTTGAGCTGGAAAAAATCAACCAGGCTGATAAAAACAGTGTCACCGTAAGGTGAAGCGCAGATGGCCCCATATTTGATTTTGTGGTAGAGCACATCTTCCGAAGCAATGGCTTTACCAAGAGGGTTGGAGTCGCTTGCATATAAAACAGGATCCCGACGGGACATGATTTTTTTGAAAATTGAGTTTTCGAGCGGGGTAATACCATTTACAGTATATGGCTTTATCGGCGTACCTGGAGCAACACCATCTAAAAAGAAACTGTTAAGATTCATAAAAGAAATGCTTCCGGTATCCAATCTTTGTTTGAAGTCAAGATAAGAGATCATTGGAGTTGACTTTTCACTGGTGCCAAGAACAAATAGCGTATGCACTGAATCCTGGCTGTTTCCAACTTTTCGCAGACGGCGGCTGCAATTTGCCGCAGATTGTGACACCATAAAACCCGGAAGCTGCCCGAGCGGGGCAAAGGCCGGGGCTGAACGGATGGTGACCTGCAATGGCGCTGATTGCTTGCCTCCTTTGTCTCTTACATAAACCTCGTATAAATAAGTCGTGTTTGAGCTTATGGACCGATCACTATACGAATTGCGCACCAGCGAGGTGACCTGATCCATGATCGTAAACTCTGCGTCGCCCTCCTTTTTGCGAGAAATAACATACGCATCAAAATCTTTCTCGTCAATTTCATTGGCGAGAGGCCACTGCAAATCAATGCTTTTTGAGGTGACACCGACAATTATGGAATCAGGGCGGGATATAAGGGGTCGTGGTTCATCGTTGGGTGTGGCAGGATCATAGGGGTTGGTGTGGTGAGGAACTTTAACACAACTTAAAAGCAGCCCTGTAATCAGGATTAGGATGCCTGATAAAAACGTTTGCATAATAAAATATCTCCAACTATTAATTAATCTTGATGATAACAAGATAGCCCCTTAAAAGATCCAAATTCAAGGAAAAATATTATGTCCCACATCATTCTTGAACTGCAAAATCGAAAGGATTATCATTCAAAGCTTGCAGAAATTATCAATTATTTTAAGCCCGGCCTTCTGGCTTTTTTCCGGGTGAAATTGCACCCCGAAAACATTCTCTTTGGCAATAACGCTGGTGTAGGATACGCTGTAGTCAGTAAGCCCGGCAATGCAGTCTTCTGAATCCGGATTCACGTAATAGGAATGTACGAAGTAATAATAGGTATTGTCCGGGATATCTTTGAAAAGCGAGCTCTCATTTTTGATCCTTACCTGGTTCCAGCCTATTTGCGGGACCTTGCCGGTATCAGGAAATTTCAGGACCCTACCGGGTATGATATTTAACCCTTTATGGTCACCCTTTTCCGAGCTCTGAGTGAGTAAAAGCTGCATGCCTATGCATATTCCTATAAACGGACGGCCCTTTGAAACAAATTCAAGAATGGGTTCCTTAAGCTTTAGCTCCTCTATATTTTTTATGCTGTCTCCAAATGCCGCAACACCCGGAAGCACAAGACGGTCGGCTTTTGCAATAAGCAGTGGGTCCGAAGATACTCTCACATCGCTATTAAAAAGTTCAAAGGCCTTTTGGACGGAACGCAGGTTTCCGGCCCCGAAGTCGATTATTAAAATCATTTGCCCATCTGTTTGGAGCGCTCTCTTGCAGCTGAAACGCTCCTGATTAAAATGTCTTTGAACCCGAGTTTCTCGAACATGTTAAGCGCTGCCTCAGTTGTTCCGCCCTTTGATGTGACTTTTTGGCGGAGACTTTCGGGTGCTTCATTACTTTGCAAAAGAAGAGATAATGAGCCGCTCAAAGTCTTATAGACCAGCTTTTTTGAAGTATCTTCATTAAAACCCTGTGCCTTGGCAGCTTCAATTAAACATTCGGTAAAATAGAAAAGATATGCAGGTCCTGAACCTGATACTGCTGTTATGGAATCCATGGATTCTTCATCAACAATCAGTACTTCCCCAACATTTAA
The DNA here is from genome assembly GCA_963831235.1 of uncultured Fibrobacterota bacterium. GTDB lineage: Bacteria > Fibrobacterota > OXYB2-FULL-49-7 > OXYB2-FULL-49-7 > JAEUSG01 > CAWHPS01. The sequence continues at coordinate 55,064 of CAWHPS010000047.1, read as the reverse complement.
AAAGATTTTTTCTGCTATATTGAGTGATGCACTCTCTTTGCCGCATATTGCCGTCATTCCCTGTGACACAAGTGCCGGGGTATTCGGCATGGCACGGACCATTGATGGTTTTGATGGGATTTCATTTGTCAGCTTTTGAGTGTTTATGCCCGCCAGAATGGAGATTAATGTCTGATCGCTCCGGAATAATGGCGCTGCTGTTAAAAGAAAACCATCAAGGGATTGGGGTTTTATTGCAAGGACAACAATATCCGCCAAAGCCATGCCTGTTTTAAGATCAAGACATTCCTCTGCGCCGGTTTTTTGAGCAAGTGCACGGGCCTTTTCCTTGTCAATATCATGCAGCAGTATTTTGCCTGTTCGGGTTTTCTGAAGACCCATTATAAGCGCGGAACCCATGTTACCCGTGCCGATAAATAATATCGTCTTGGTTGAAAGGTCCATTATTTGTTCATCGACGCAAGGAATTCCTTGTTGCTCTTTGTTGATCCCATTCGATCAATCAGAAATTCCATGCATTCAAGAGGAGTAAGGTCCTGCATGTATTTTCGCAGGATAAACACACGGTTGACCTCTTCTTCGGTCAAAAGCCGCTCTTCCTTTCTGGTCCCGCTTTTGTTGATGTCGATAGCAGGATAAACCCGACGGTTGCTAATTGTACGATCAAGCACAAGCTCCATGTTGCCGGTTCCTTTGAACTCCTCGAAAATAACCTCGTCCATCCGGGAACCGGTTTCAATTAAGCCTGTGCCGATAATTGTAAGGCTGCCGCCGTTTTCTATGTTTCGAGCTGCGCCGAAAAAGCGTTTGGGCTTTTGCAGGGCTGTTGAATCAACACCGCCGGATAAAATTTTACCGCTGTGAGGAACAACGTTGTTGTATGCCCGTGCAAGTCTTGTAATTGAGTCAAGCAGGATTACCACATCAAACTTGTGTTCAACAAGGCGCTTAGCCCTTTCAATTACAATTTCAGCTATCTGAGTATGACGCTCCGGCGGCTCATCAAATGTGGATGCAATCACCTCGGCGTGGGTTTGGCGACGGAATTCCGTGACTTCTTCGGGCCGTTCATCAATAAGAAGTACCATTAGTTTGATGTCTTTGTGGTTGCTTGTGATTGCGTTAGCGATGTTCTGGAGAAGGACGGTCTTTCCTGCGCGCGGAGGGGCCACTATTAATGCGCGTTGTCCCTTGCCAAGAGGGGTAAGAAGATGCATAATTCTGGTTGATAGTTCATTGGTTTTGAATTCGAGGCAAATCCTCTGGTTTGGAAACAGGGGCGTAAGCGCGTCAAAAGAGATTTTCTTTTTGCACTCTTCGGGGTCTTCGTAGTTGATATGCTCCACGCGGAGGAGCGCGAAGTATCTTTCAGGCTCCTTGGGAGGACGGATTAACCCTGCAACAGTGTCGCCTGTCCTTAGGTTAAAACGCTTGATCTGGGATGGTGAAACATAGATGTCGTCGGAACCGGCAAGGTAGTCGTGATCCGGTGAACGCAGGAACCCGAAGCTGTCTGGCATGATCTCAAGAACGCCTTCAGCGCGGATTTGACCGTTTTTTGCGGATTGAAGTTCAAGGATTTTGTAAATCAGGGACTGCTTTTTCATGGCACGGCCGTCTTGAATGTCGAGGCCGTGAGCAAGGGAGAAAAGCTCCTCCATGCTCTTGTTTTTAAGGTCAGTAAGGTTCAGGTAGTCGCCGTCTTTGTTGTTTGTAATCAGGTCTTTGTCGATGTTTTCGGGTTGACCTTCGGATGCGTTTTCCTTTACAGCGCGTGCAGTGCGTTCATCGAAGGCGTCGAGTTCTTCGGACCTGTCGATTCGTTCGTCGGTTCTGTTGTTTCGGCTTCTGGATTGTGTCATAAAAAAGACTTCCTTTTGTTGGGACTTTAATTTTACGGACGGATTGGGAGAATTCCCTATTAGCCATCCGCATGGTTTAAAATATTTGAATGAAGATAGTTTACATTCTCTTGATTTTTAAGATTGTCGCTGGGATTATGGGTTTAGTTACTTAGAGCAGGTCTTATGCCGTTATGTTAATATTATAATTCTTTCTGATTTTATTGTCAACAGTTTTATGGGATTTTATTTACCGGCTTTTTTTACAGGTTTTACTTCGGGTTGGACCTCTATGGGTTTCTTTGCCTCATTTACGTTCCCGGGCTGCAACCCGAACACATCGATTAATTCTTCTTCAAGGGTCTCCGTAGCGGCTTCAACCTTGCGTTCGAGTTTTATGAATTGAATCGCAATCTGTCCTAAAAAGAGCGAGAGCACAATTAGGAATAATATAATAAATGTGTAGAACAAACTCATATATGACTAGTATAATTATTCAAATGAAAATGAGTCAAGGTGCTAAAATCAAATCAAACCTTAAGCTTAACGGAATCCGATCTTATAAGATTTTTGTTTTTCATGAGATACGGCCTTACTTCGGACTTCAAATATTCCTCAACCTGTTCCTTTGCCCTTCCAATATAGTTTTCAGGTTTCAATACACATTTGAGTTTGTTGACATCAAGATTAAAGGCAGGGTCTTTGGCAATCAGGTCGAGAAGGTTATTGTCAAGCCCTGATTCCTTGATGTTGCGTCCGGCCTCCATTGAATACTCCCGAATTTTCTCGTGTAATACCTGGCGGTCGCCCCCTTTTTTTACAGCCTCCATTAGGATGTTTTCGGTTGCCATGAAAGGAAGTTCAAGCTCCAGACGGCGTTTAATCATTTTAGGATATACAGTAAGGCCCGAAGAAATGTCTGTCAGTATCAGAAGTACCGCATCCGCAGCAAGAAAAGCCTCTGCTACAGCAATGCGTTTGTTTGCTGAATCGTCCAACGTACGTTCGAACCATTGGGTGGCTGCAGTGTGTTCAACAGAGTGACAAAACGCCATTATAAGCCTTGAAAGTGAGGCAACCCTCTCACATTTCATAGGATTGCGCTTATACGCCATTGCGGATGAACCAATCTGTTTTTTCCCAAAAGGCTCCTCGACCTCTTTTAAATTCTGCAACAGCCTGATATCATTTGTCATCTTGTGTGCCGACTGGGCCAATCCGGAAAGCACGGAAAGAATACGCGCATCCACTTTGCGCGGGTAGGTCTGTCCTGCAACAGCATACGCTTTGTCAAACCCCATTTTCCTGGTAACGATTTCATCAAGCTTTTTTACCTTCGCATGGTTGTTTTCGAAAAGTTCGAGGAAGCTTGCCTGTGTGCCGGTTGTACCTTTCACCCCAAGAAAACGCAGTTCATTTAGCTGATGATCCAGGTCAGAGAGATCCTGGAGCATATCCTGAATCCAAAGTGTAGCTCGTTTGCCAACCGTTGTCAATTGGGCCGGCTGAAAATGGGTGAATGCAAGGGTTGGTTCTCCCCTGTACTTTAAAGCGAATTGTGAAAGGAGATCGACAACATTTAGAAGTCTGGACTTTACAAGAAGCAATCCCTCCTTCATCTGTATAAGATCCGTGTTGTCGCCAACATAGGCGCTGGTTGCGCCAAGATGGATTATACCAGCCGCTTTCTTGCACTGCTTCCCGAATGCATGTACATGAGACATCACATCGTGTCTTGTTTTAGCTTCCTGTTTTTCCGCCACACTGTAATTGATGTCATTAACGTAATGCTTCATCTCGCTAATTTGTGCTTTTGTAATTTTAAGACCGAGCTCTTTTTCCGCCTCGGCAAGAGCAATCCAGAGTTTACGCCATGTGGTAAACTTGAAGTCCGGCGAAAAGAGACCAAGCATTTCCTGTGATGCGTAACGTGAAATAAGAGGGCTTTCGTATATTGACTTTTTCATTTTTATAATTCCTTAATGTGGTAAAGTTTCTTAGGGTAATAAAAAGATAAAATCATATTCAGTAAGAGGGCAATGTTTGTGATCTCTGGACGTTCTATTCAAAAAATATTTCACATATCCAAGGGGCTTTTAAGAGGTTTTGGATCACTCTCCAGGGTATGTGTATAGATCATTGTGGTACGGACATCACTGTGCCCCAGCAGTTCCTGAAGCGTCCGAATATCATGTCCAGCCCGTAGAAGATGTGTTGCAAAACTGTGGCGTAATGTATGCGGAGATACGCGCTTGGTGATGCAGCTTAAATTAGCAGCCTCCCTGATTGCTGTGTAAATATTTGTTTCATGTAGATGATAGCGTCTAATTTCATTGCTGTCTTTGAGATTAGTAAGTCCTTTTGCCGGAAAAAACCAGTACCAGGCAATATCGCGGGCTCTCCCCTTGAATTTTGCTTCAGACTCTTCAGGCATGAATACGCCATCAAATCCTTCCTTGAGGTCAAATTCATATAGTGTCATGACTCTTTTCATGTGAGCTTTGAGCTCATCCAGTATTTTTTCGGGGAGTGGAAGTATTCTGTCTTTTCTACCTTTACCTTTGCGCACACACAACTTTTTTTGATCAAAGTCAATATCTTTGACCCTTATTGTTGACACCTCACTCAATCTTAGACCGCAACCATACATCAGTTGTGCAACGAGTTTGTATGGATAGATCATCTTGCTAAATAGTCGTTGAACTTCTTCGCGGGACAGGACATTAGGCGCATTTTGAGTTGTCTTTCCTCGTGGAGTGGTTGACAGTATCTTATATTCCTTTTTTAATACGTTCTTGTAAAAGAAAAGGAGCGCGTTGAACGCCTGGTTTTGCGTGGCACTGCTTACTTTTTTCTCCATAGCGAGCCAAGTCAAATATTGCTGAGCATCATCTGAAACAAGCTCAAAAGGGTCGGCCTTTTTTGCAAAACGCCCCAGTTTTTGAGTCCAGTAAGTATAGATTTCAAGTGTGCGTCCTGAATAATGCCTTATCTTAATGGATTGCTTTAAAAGATTAAGTGCTTCCTCCCATTTGTTTGTTGTCTTAAAAGTAGTATCAAAATCATTAGCTTTTTCACTTGACTTATGTGCTTCTAGATTATTTAATTTATAATCAGTGTTCGTAAGACACGAGGCGTTTTTACAATACCATTCGGCAGCTTTCTGTGCTTGGGTAACTTGAAATTGGGGCGTCCCCATTTTTATCAAACTTTGAATAAATGGGTTAATGCTCCCATAATTGTCAGGTTTTGTATTGTGGCGCTGACAAATATCCAAGTAGTGGGCTAGCCAATATCTGAAAAAGGGGCGATTGGTTTGATGAATTCCTTCTTTTTCAAGGAATTGATCGTATTGAACAAGAATCTGTTCTTTGATTTGCATAAATACCCCTTTAATTAAAGTTGATCTGTATAAGTGCCTTTATATGGGATTAGATTATAAAAACTGCATAATTTATCCCGAAAATTTATAGAATATTCTGCCAATTGGAATTGATTAGATCAATTCCAATTGGCCGTTGTGCCGGAAATAGCGGAGCAGTCCAACAAGTGAACCATAATTGATTTGGTGTTCGGAATGAAGAGATTGGGACGAAATCCGGCGCCAAGATAAACTTAACTAAAAAGGCACAAAACGTAACGGCACCGGATTTAAGGCATGCGTATTCGATGGCTAAAATATACCACAAAGACCGGCGCCTCGGATCACGTAACTAAAAAACACAATGCGTAACGGCGTCGGAATTTAAAAAAGAATTGGTAAAAATCAACATAAGAAAAGCATAAAAATCGTATAGAAATAAAAAGCCACATACTTAATCAAAGAAGGAGAGTCCTGATGAAAGTTCTTTTAGTTATAATGGTCGTTTTGCTGGCTAATTTGTATGGACAAAAAAACTCTCGAGATGTTGTTTCTCTACATGATGGTAGCGTTGTAAAGGGTAAAATCATTGAAAAGGTAGACGGAGACCATATTAAAATAGAAACAGGAGATGGAAGTATATTTGTTTTCAAATTCTCTGATATTGACAGCATTTCTTCCGAGCAGATATTAAAACCACTTGCATCGAAGTCTGCGACAAATGATTTTGAAGGCAGGTCAGAAGATCAGGAATTGACAGAATCTGTATCAAAAAAACCAGGCGAGAATGGCTTTTCGATCACCGGTGGAATAGCAAAGGCGTTAGGTACAGGTTCAGAAAATATGAATATGGGATTCGGCCTTGATGGTACATTTTACTCAAGAATAAAACCAGGTATTTGCTTGGGTGCTCAAGTCGGCTATCAAAAGTGGTCATTTGACTTGTCAGAATATGGTCTTTCATCCATGGGTGCTTCACTCTCCTATTTATCAATATTGGCAATTATGCGTTTTAAACAAAGTAGTTCAGGTTCCGGAGGTTTTTTTCAACCTGGGCTTGGTTATTTTAATGGAACTGCAACAGTATCAGGATATGGACAATCCGTAAGTGTATCTGAAGGTGATTTTGGTGTTTCTATTGAGGGAGGTGCGGATTTGCAAGTAATAGAGCTTAAAGCTGGATTTAAAATTGTGTTTACCGAAGGTGAATCAACAAAATGGTTCAATGTTACAGGTGGATTCAACTTTTAGTAACCATTATTTTATAAAGCAGATTGAAATGCTGGGAAAAGGCTGACATTGCCGGAGAGGTAGGCGGAGGACATGAGCCTCGGTGTAGGGCCCAACTACGGGTTGGTATTGACGCGCGCAAAGAGGGCAACAAATATTGATCATAGATTTTGTTGCCTTTAATTTTAAAGCTCGCTTGACGCTCGCAGGCGCGCGCAAAACAACCCGCCGTTGGGCCGGGAAAAGCAGAGCAGTCCAACAAGTGAACCATAATTGATTCGGTGTTCGGAATGAAGAGATAAGGACGAAATCCGGTGCCAAGATAAACGTAACTGAAAAACACTCGTCGTAACGGCACCGGATTTAAGGCATGCGTCTTCGATCGCTAAAATATACCACAAAGACCGGCGCCAAGTAGACGTAACTAAAAAGGCACAAAACGTAATGGCGCCGGAAAAGCAAAAAGAGAATGAAGAAGATATTTCGGAAAAAGATCACGTAACTAAAAAACACGAAACGTAATATTTTCGGAAAATATCGAAGAAAATGTTAGATAGATTCGGTTTCGTCAGGTAAGCGTAAACTTTGGTACCGCCGAAAGGGAGGCGGTGCGTTTTGAAATATGAGATAAAAATCCTCTGTCTGCAGGTAACGTAAGAGTGTAGTGTTGCAGGATAGAGGGAAATGCAGTGTCGCCTTATGTAGATGAGTTAACAGATGGGCGGCGTCGAAGGAAAAAAGGACATTGCCGGAGAGCATGGTGTTTGCAATGAGCCTCGGTGTAGGCCCAACTATCGGGTTGGTATTGACGCGCGCAAGGAGGGCAACAAATATTGATTATGGACTTTGTTGCCTTTAATATAAAGCTCGCTGGAAGCTCGCGGCGCGCGCAACACAACCCGCCGTTGTGCCGGCAAAAGCAGAGCAGCCCAACAAGCAGAACTGTAATTGACGCAGAGCGCAATTAAGTTGAATGAATGGATAAGGACGAAATCCGGTGCCAAGATAAACGTAACTAAAAAGGCACAAAACGTAACGGCACCGGATTAAAGGCATACTTATTCGAGGGCTAAAATATACCATGAAGACCGGCGCCTTGAAACACTTAACTGAAAAACACAACGCGTAATGGCGCCGGAAGAAAAGCAAAATCCTTCGCGGGAAGGTAACGCAAGCTGGGCGGCGTCGAAATGCAAAATGAAAGGCAAATAGATAGCCAAAATGCCGACACTGCGGGAAGCTGAGCAGGGTGGCAAACCGCAGTGCAGCCCAACTAACGGGTTGGTATTGACGCGCGCAAAGATGGCAACAAAAATATATTATAGACTTTGTTGCCTTTTATTTGAAAGCTCGCTGGAAGCTCGCAGCGCGCGCAACACAACCCGCCGTTGGGCCGGACGATGCAGCGCCGCCCAACTTGCGCACTGTAATTGATGCGATGCACAATTAAGTGTAATGAAGAGATCTGGACGAAATCCGGCGCCAGGATCACTTAACTGAAAGTACAAGACGTAATGGCGCCGGATAAAAGACACTATCCTTTGTAGAAGATAAAGCAAGCAAAACAAAATCGAAATTCCAAACGGGAGGAAGTATGACAGACCAATTTTCTTGCCCTTTATGCAAAAACAAAATGCAAAACATTAAGGAAGGCACTAAAATTATTCAGTATATTTGTAAACATAATGGTTGTGAAGCCAAATTCAAGCCACAAGTTAAACACGATTTTGACAACAAAAAAATAACCCATCAAGTGATACAAATCTTGCCTAATGGAGATGAAGGAAATACATTTACTTTATCTATTGAGACTTACAGCTCGAGACCCCTTACACCATCTTTGGTTTCGGGTGTAAGAGGGACGCTACAAAAGCTAAAAAGACATAAAAGACAAGGCTATGCAAAATTACCCACCATGTCGCCTTTTGGAAAGCTAACGCAAACCAGTCGAGAAAGAAATCCGGCGACTGGATTACTTAATTGAAAAGAACAAGATGCAATTGAGCAGTACCATGAAATCAATATCTGGAAAAGAGTTTAATCAACCCCCCCCCCCCTAACGCAATTAATAAAACGTTACAAAACATATATATGGTCTGATAAAATGTGATTAATTTATAAGAGGAGGATTCTTTATGAAAACATTATATTATTATATCTTTCTTTTTTGCTTGCAGTTTATAATGTCATGTGCGCCGACCTTGACAGAGCTAAAAGATAAATATGATACAGACAGTTCGAAATACAATGAATATGTTAACCAGCTTGATGATGCTGGGAAAGCGTTGTTAATTTCGCAAGAATTAAATAAAATACGCACAGACAATGTATTAAATGAGTTTGACATGCTTTTGCTTAGAAAATTCTCTACGATTTCAATTTGTTCTTTGCAATCGTTGATAAATTATAAAGGCATTAACGATTCCGCAAGTTATATGGCAATAAAATGTCTACTTGACATTGACTATCCTTCAAAAACATGTGCAATTGTTTTAAATTACTCGGAAAAGTTATTATCATTAGAACACCTACGTGAGACTTCAGATCCTATAACAGAAGTTAAAAAGGCTTTCTGGGTTTTATCTAAATTTGATTTTGACTCCCTTTTTAAATATGACAGTAGTTTTGTTCGTTCAATTATGTTAGCCTCATTTTTGGAGAATAATGCATTATATGACTATTTAGATGAAACAAGCATTTATGTTAAGAAACACAAACATATGCTTATTACGAAATATATTGAAAAAGAACCAGAAATATTGAAATTTATTTCAGAAATATTAAATAATCCCCATAGTACTGATATTTATCAATATTTGTATACCCTTTCAGCAACGCCAATTGCCGATAATATTTGCGATACTATTGTAAAGTGTTTTATCAATTCAAAATATTGTAAGAACGACACAAAGGCTATATGTCAAGATATCTGCCCAATATATAATAGCAAGATAATGACTCCTTTAATTTCTATAAAAAGTCATGAGAGTAGCATTAATTTTAAAACAAAGATGTCTTCGCTTCTGAGATCTACCAAAATGGACCAAGCAATAAAGGTTGCAGATTCAATGGACACCCATAATTCGGATATGTACGATAAACAACTGCAGGCGATACAACTGCAGGCGATACAACAAAAAAACCAACTTATTATTGATAAAAATAGACTAGCAGACTCTTTATATAGAGTAGCAATTCTATATATTGACGCAACAAATAAATATAAAGAAATGGCGTATAATTTAGAACACTTTACAAAATCGTATGATTATAATATAAAGCAAAAGGAGCTAGAAACATTTGGAGATCGTAGTGTTATGACATTTGCGCAACAGTTTAGTATTCTTGCAAGTAGTTACGCAGATAAATATGGAGAAAATGAACTTCGAAACCTTGCCATAGAAAAAGGGTTCATAAATGTGCTTAGCATAAAACGATAAAAATCAACCTTTTCTGAGTCGGGACTAAATATAATGAAACCTGAATAAAGAATAAACAAAGTATAAAAGATTGAAAAGGCTAACGCGAAAAGAAAGGTTTTTTAAAATGACTCGAAATAACGCACCTTTCCTGCATCAATATGCGTTATGGACTGATATTCTCGGAACTGGGAATAAACTGAAGGATCCATATTATGGAAAAGATTCATTCAAGAATATGATTAAAGCCAAAGTTGAGATTGAGCGCTTTCAATATTGGACAATTGAATTGTTTAGATATTTTAAAGCATTCGAAGGTTGCATTTTTTCTGATGGCCTGAGTGTTAAATTCACAGATATTTCCGAAGGCATTTCCTTTCTAAGAATACTCTTCAAAGTATGTTTCTGTAACAATATTTGGTTACGAGCAGGGATTTCCATAGGTAATAATTGGCAAGGTATCGACAAAAGCAAATATACTATACCTTCAAATCTTCAAATTTATAGTATAGTAAGTGACGCTCATTATGAAGCATACAAGATAGAAAGAGATGGTCCTGCCGGAATGAAAATTCTAACATCTTCTATGCTTGCTTCGTGCATAACGAAAGGGACAGTCCCCTTCCCTCAAACGATCCGTAAACGAACTGTCAAGTTTAAGAATGACAACAAAAGCAATACAAATATTCTTGAAATATGCTGGACTTCACCATACACTACTTTCGAGAAAGAAATCGTTAATAAGTTATCCATTTCTTCAAACATAATAAGAGACGAGACCATTTTTTGCCATTATCGAGCTGTTTTTTTAGATAATCCTAAAAATCATTCGGATAGGCCATCACATCATTTTAAAGGTACTATGAATTCTTTCAGTTGGCACGGAAAGTAAAGGTAATATTCATCTTTTAAAGGATGTCCAAGAGAGTAAATGGCAAAGAGATAAATGTAAAATGAGATTAACGGAAAAGACCGGCGCAAGATAGACTTAACTATAAAGACACAAGACGTAATGTCGCCGGAAAATGCTGACACCGCGGTAGCTTAACGCGTGGGCACATTCGCGGTGCAGCCCCAACTATCGGGTTGGTATTGACGCGCGCAAAGAGGGCAACAAAAATAGATCATGGATTTTGTTGCCTTTGATATAAAGGCTCGCTCGATGCTCGCCAGCGCGCGCAACACAACCCGCCGTTGGGCCGGACGATGCAGCGCCGCCCAACTCGCGCACTGTAATTGATGCGGAGCACAATTAAGTGTAATGAAGAAATGAGGACGAAATCCGGTGCCAAGATAAACGTAACTGAAAAACACCCGTCGTAATGGCACCAGATTTAAAGGCAGACGTATTCGCGGGCTATGAAAATACCAGGAAATCAGACCGGCGCCAAGATAGGCTTAACTGAAAAGGCACAAATCGTAACGGCGCCGGATTAAAGACAAAATCTTTTCTGGGTAGGCAACGTAAGCAAAGCAGATTAAAATGCATAAAAAAGCAATCAGTCAATGCGTAGCCCTTTTGCTATTTTATTTTATTGTGGGTATAAATGGTTGCTCATTGCAAAGTCCCAAAGAAATCACCAATACTGCTGCTCAAACTAATATTCCATTGGATTCTAGTCTAACACCTATTTCTGTAATTGAAGCAGCATTTGCCAATCAAGACAGTAATTTAAATGTTACCGTAAAAGGAGCCATAATTCGCATTCTAAACGATGATACTATAGGAGAAAATCACCAACGCTTTATTATTCAACTATCCAACCAACAAACTTTATTGATCGAACACAATATTGACATTGCACCTCGTGTAGCTGGGATCCAAATCGGTTCCCTTGTCTACGTTCATGGTGATTACGTTTGGAATGATCAGGGCGGATTAATGCACTGGACCCACCATGACCCAAATAATGTGCATGAAAATGGTTGGATTATCTTTAATGATGTTAAATATCAATAAAGATGTAAAGGCAAGTTTGTGTAGAAGCCTTGAAGGACGGCAACGCGAGCTTGGCAGCATCAAAAGAAAGAAGAAAAGACCGGCGCCAAGATAAACTTAACTAAAAAGGCACAACGTGTAATGGCGCCGGAGATGCTGACACCGCGGTAGCTTAACGCGTGGGCATATTCGCGGTGCAGCCCCAACTATCGGGTTGGTATTGACGCGCGCAAAGAGGGCAACAAATATTGATTATAGACTTTGTTGCCTTTTATTTGAAAGCTCGCTTGACGCTCGCGGCGCGCGCAACACAACCCGTCGTTGTGCCGGCAAAAGCAGAGCAGCCCAACAAGCAGAACTGTAATTGACGCGGAGCGCAATTAAGCGGAATTGAGATATAAGGACGAAATCCGGTGCCAAGATAAACGTAACTAAAAAGGCACAAAACGTAACGGCACCGGATTAAAGGCATACTTATTCGATTGCTAAAATATACCATGAAGACCGGCGCCTTGAAACACTTAACTGAAAAGCACAACGCGTAATGGCGCCGGAAGAAAAGCAAAATCCTTCGCGGGAAGGTAACGTAAGTAAAACAGAATCGAAAGATGAAGAAAAAGCAATGTCACCTTGTGGGTAGGTAACGTAAGCTGGGCGGTGTCGAAATGCAAAAGAAAAATGCAATGTCGCCTTGTGGGTAGGTAACGTAAGCTGGGCGGCGTCAAAATGCAAAAAAAAAAGGCAAATAGATAGCCAAAATGCCGACACTGCGGGAAGCTGAGCAGGGTGGCAAACCGCAGTGCAGCCCAACTAACGGGTTGGTATTGACGCGCGCAAAGAGGGCAACAAATATTGATTATAGATTTTGTTGCCTTTTATATAAAAGCTCGCTGGACGCGAGCAAGGCGCGCGCAACACAACCCGCCGTTGGATGCCGAAAACGGAAGCAAAGACGAAGAAGAGAATCGCGCTTCCTTGTAAACTGAAGGAAAGGTAATTATTAGGCTCCGAATAAAATAAACATATAAATCAAAAAGTGGAGAAGCTATGAATCGTTCATTTGTGGTAGCGATATTAATAGTATTGTCAGTTTTGATGAGTGGTTATGAGCAATGCTGCTTTTCACAATCAAGGGAACTGTCTGTTAGGAATGATACTATTATTGGAAGCAGGACGATTACTGATGAAATTGCTGGGTCGGCATACAGAAAAAGGGCGAAAGGATATTTTGTTATCCTTAATAAGGATACGTCTGACTTTACTTGTATTTTTGTTGAGTCAAAAGAAGATGGGAAAGTTGGAGTTCTTTTAAATATTCCATATGCCCAAAAAACCATGTCATATTTGCAGCGAATGACTGAATTAAAAGCAATTCTAAAAGAAGGTTCAAAAGACTTCAACTTCGATTCATTAAATTCAATATCATTCGGACGGCTAATTTTAAGCGGGGATCTCGCAGTCCAAGTAACAAGACAATATCGGCAAACGATAGGATTGGGAGATGATGTTCATAATAAGGATTACAAAAAAGTAATAAAGTTTATGCAGCAATCAAAATTAGCAACTGATTTAAACGAAATATTTCAACTTTATTTGATTTCAGTCGAGAATGTCTTCCTTGAGAAAATATTCTTTGCATCAAAGAAGGAGCTATATTCATTAAGCAAGATTGAAGCAGACATTGAAACTGTCCCTGATAAAATATTGGATTGTATAGTATGGGTAGGCCTAAAAAAGAAAGTTCTTTAAGACATAAAAGATGTAAAAAGCTCTTATAAATCATCATAAAGAAGGCGAAGTGCCGACACCGCGAGAAGTTGGGCGGGGGCGGGTAAGGCAGCGGTGTAGGCCCAACTACGGGTTGGTATTGACGCGCGCGAGGAGGGCAACAAATATATATTTTAGACTTTGTTGCCTTTAATATAAAAGTTCGCTGGAAGCTCGCGGCGCGCGCAACACAACCCGCCGTTGGGAGCAAAATCAGAAGCAAGAAATGGAAGAGGAAAACTAATATTTGCCGCACTGTGAAATGGAAAGAAGTGTGGAATAATTGACGGAAGTGCTGCTAGTGAGAAAATTGCAGAGTATATGTTTAAGATGTGAAAGGAGGTAGGTTAAATGAACAAATGGATAAAGGTCTCAATCATTTTAATCGGTGTGTTGTTGATGATTAATGGGCTTATCAATATTATGGATGATTCCAGAATATTGACTTTTGACATTACTTCAATGCTAGCAGGCCTTGGTTTTGTTTTGGTGAGTAGATTAAAATAATTGAGCCATGCTTCAGCCGAAGAAGATAAGGAATGTGAGATAAGGGAACCAAGATGCCAAAGAAGATACTGACACCGCAGGGAAGCTGGGCGGGGGGCAAGGCAGCGGTGCAGCCCAACTATCGGGTTGGTATTGACGCGCGCAAAGAGGGCAACAAAAATATATCATAGATTTTGTTGCCTTTGATATAAAAGCTCGCTGGACGCTCGTGGCGCGCGCAACACAACCCGCCGTTGTGCCGGCAAAAGCGGAGCAGCCCAACAAGCAGAACTGTAATTGACGCGGAGCGCAATTAAGTTGAATGGAGAAATAAGGACGAAATCCGGTGCCAAGATAAACTTAACTAAAAAGGCACAAAACGTAACGGCACCGGATTTAAGGCATGCTTCTTCGATTGCTAAAATATACCATGAAGACCGGCGCCTTGAAACACTTAACTGAAAAGCACAACACGTAATGGCGCCGGAAGAAAAGCAAAATCCTTCGCGGGAAGGTAACGCAAGCTGGGCGGCGTCGAAATGCAAAATGAAAGGCAAATAGATAGCCAAAATGCCGACACTGCGGGAAGCTGAGCAGGGTGGCAAACCGCAGTGCAGCCCAACTAACGGGTTGGTATTGACGCGCGCAAAGAGGGCAACAAAAATATATTATAGACTTTGTTGCCTTTTATTTGAAAGCTCGCTTGACGCTCGCGGCGCGCGCAACACAACCCGCCGTTGGGCCGGACATGGCACTGCCGCCCAACTTGCGAACTTTAATTGACGCAGTTACGGACCGCGCAATTAAGCTTGACTGGAGAGATGAAGAACGAAATCCGGTGCCAAGATAAATGTAACTGAAAAGCACCCTCTCTAACGGCGCCGGATTTAAAGGCAGACGTATTCGAGGGCTATAAAATACCACAAAGACCGGCGCGTCACTTGCGTTACTAAGGGAATAAACGTAATTGCGCCGGATTTAAGAAAAGAAATAAAAGGGAAATCCGGTGCCAAAGATAAACGTAACTGAAAAGACACCTGTCGTAACGGCACCGGATTAAAATACGATG
The DNA here is from genome assembly GCA_963831235.1 of uncultured Fibrobacterota bacterium. Classification (GTDB taxonomy): domain Bacteria; phylum Fibrobacterota; class OXYB2-FULL-49-7; order OXYB2-FULL-49-7; family JAEUSG01; genus CAWHPS01. Next base: position 39,952 of record CAWHPS010000047.1, on the reverse strand, counting down.
TGGTCTTGTGGGGCCAAAATGCAGAAACCAAGCCACACACTCACTGTGGGGTGGCTAAAACCATTTTGAGAGACAATCAACATTTTATTGTGGAGGTAATATGCATAATTTATTTATCAAGGCTTTATTTGGCATTATAGCCTTTTCCTCAATTGTGTTAGCTTTACCTGAGAAAACTATTACAAGCCAAATTATCCAGACAGATCTAACCTGGAGTAATGATACTATATATAAGATTGTGGGCAATTTATTAATTGGAGAAACTGCAACTGTTACCATATTGCCAGGCACACATTTAGATTTTGCTCCCAATGTTGAATTGCGAGTTCAGGGCACTTTGGTTGCTAATGGTAAAATAGATGACTCAATTTATTTCTCTGGCACCTCTTGGTTGGGGATAATATTAACTTCAAAAACCAAAAGTTGGCAGAATAATCAAGGCTCAATTTTCAATTATTGCGTAATATGTAATTCGAGCGCATATGGTGGCTGGGCTCTTAAAGCTGATAGTTGCAAACCATTTATTAAAAATTTGCATATTTACAACTCGTACCATTGTCTTTTCACTAACCAGGATGGTATGGAATTATGCAGTCTTAAGATTCATAATTCAAATTATGCAGCAATCCAATGCAATAAAATGGCAACAATCAAATATTGTGAAATAGATAATATGGGATGTAGTGAAAATCCAGCTATTTATATGCGTGAAGGTGGCATTTTTTCCAACAATTCAGTCTACAACAATTCGTGTATGCATGCATTGAAAATCGGAAGCTTTGCGAAGAATGCCACGATTTCGTTTAATAATATTTATAATAACCAGAGCGCTGGCATCGTAATTTTTAATTATGCTGACGTAAATGTTGAATACAACAATATTACAGCCAATAATCCTGATATCTTGATTGACACAACTTCAACAGGAGCTGTTTTTGTGAGCAGAAATAACTTTGCGGTTAATTCCAATTATAATATAAAATTACGTGGAAGTAACAATGTATCAGCGCCGGATAATTATTGGGGAACTACCGATACAAACATAATCGAATTAGACCTGTTACATGTAAAGGATAATTATAAACTCGGAACCGTTTATTATAAACCTTTCTCAGGTATTCCGATTGATAGCATAGATACAAAAGCTGAAAAACCAGCAAATGATATTGCCTATTCGAAAATAAAATGCCATCCCAATCCATTCAATACATCAATCTCAATTCTTTTGATAAACTTGCCAAGCAATCCGATTATGCAAATTTATGATATAAATGGAAAATCAGTCGCTGTTTTTCAGCAAATAACTAATAATAAAGTTCTCTGGACCCCAAAGTTGTTGCCTAACGGCATTTATTTTATTAAAGTTGAAACAGTGCGAGATATTTATCAAAAGAAAATTGTTCATTTTAGATAATATTTGATTATAATAAATATTCTACCGATGCAATGGCGCTGGAATAAAGAAAAGAGAACCAGAAGAAAAGAACAGTAATCAGCAATATGAAGAAGACCGGCGCCAAGATAAACGTAACTAAAAAGACACCCGTCGTAATGGCGCCAGAAAATGCTGACACCGCGGTAGCTTCGAAAGTCGGCACATTCGCGGTGCAGCCCCAACTATCGGGTTGGTATTGACGCGCGCAAAGAGGGCAACAATAATTGATTATAGATTTTGTTGCCTTTAAATATGATTGCTCGCTTATCGCTCGCAAAGCGCGCGCAACACAACCCGCCGTTGGGCCGGAAAAAGCGGAGCAGTCCAACAAATGAACCATAATTGATTCGGTGTTCGGAATGAAGAGATTGGGACGAAATCCGGTGCCAAGATAAACGTAACTGAAAAACACTCGTCGTAACGGCACCGGATTAAAGGCATGCTTCTTCGATTGCTAAAATATACCAGAAACGCAAATGTATGCCAATTTGCTGAACTGAAACTGATAGAGTGCTAAAGATTGAGTTGAAGGTATTTGGAAGAACAGCTCAGTGGGTTGAAAGTGCGGATAAAATAATGAAATTCTCTTGTGAGTAAATGAGCTTCACCGTGTAAAAGTAAGCGGTGTTGCAGGATGTCTGGAATTGTGGTGTCGCCTTATGTGGATGTGTTAACAGAATGGCGGCGTCGAAGTAAAAAAGTACATTGCCGGAGAGGTGGGTGTTTGCAATGAGCCTCGGTGTAGGCCCAACTATCGGGTTGGTATTGACGCGCGCAAAGATGGCAACAAATATTGATTATGGACTTTGTTGCCTTTTATATAAAAGCTCGCTTGACGCGAGCAAGGCGCGCGCAACACAACCCGCCGTTGGGCCGGACGATGCAGCGCCGCCCAACTCGCGCACTGTAATTGATGCGGAGCACAATTAAGTGTAATGAAGAAATGAGGACGAAATCCGGTGCCAAGATAAACGTAACTGAAAAACACCCGTCGTAATGGCACCAGATTTAAAGGCAGACGTATTCGCGGGCTATGAAAATACCAGGAAATCAGACCGGCGCCAAGATAGGCTTAACTGAAAAGGCACAAATCGTAACGGCGCCGGATTAAAGACAAAATCTTTTCTGGGTAGGCAACGTAAGCAAAGCAGATTAAAATGCATAAAAAAGCAATCAGTCAATGCGTAGCCCTTTTGCTATTTTATTTTATTGTGGGTATAAATGGTTGCTCATTGCAAAGTCCCAAAGAAATCACCAATACTGCTGCTCAAACTAATATTCCATTGGATTCTAGTCTAACACCTATTTCTGTAATTGAAGCAGCATTTGCCAATCAAGACAGTAATTTAAATGTTACCGTAAAAGGAGCCATAATTCGCATTCTAAACGATGATACTATAGGAGAAAATCACCAACGCTTTATTATTCAACTATCCAACCAACAAACTTTATTGATCGAACACAATATTGACATTGCACCTCGTGTAGCTGGGATTCAAATCGGTTCCCTTGTCTACGTTCATGGTGATTACGTTTGGAATGATCAGGGCGGATTAATGCACTGGACCCACCATGACCCAAATAATGTGCATGAAAATGGTTGGATTATCTTTAATGATGTTAAATATCAATAAAGATGTAAAGGCAAGTTTTTGTAGAAGCCTTGAAGGACGGCAACGCGAGCTTGGCAGCATCAAAAGAAAGAAGAAAAGACCGGCGCCAAGATAAACTTAACTAAAAAGGCACAACGTGTAATGGCGCCGGAGATGCTGACACCGCGGTAGCTTAACGCGTGGGCATATTCGCGGTGCAGCCCCAACTATCGGGTTGGTATTGACGCGCGCAAAGAGGGCAACAAATATTGATTATAGACTTTGTTGCCTTTTATTTGAAAGCTCGCTTGACGCTCGCGGCGCGCGCAACACAACCCGTCGTTGGGCCGGACGATGCAGCGCCGCCCAACTTGCGCACTGTAATTGATGCGGTATGAACCGCACAATTAAGCTTAATGGAAGATGAAAGAGATGCGGAATCCGGCGCAAGATCATCTTAACTAAAAAGGCACTAATTTTAATGGCGCCGGATAAAAGGCAAAATCCTTTGTGGGCAGGCAACGCAAGTAAAACAGAATTGAAAGATAAAGAGAAAACAATGTCACCTTCGTGAGTAGGTAACGAAAGCTGGGCGGAGTCGAAAAGCAGAAGAAAACAATTCACAAAAAAAGGAAATTAAATGAATTCAAAACCCATGTTGATTGCGGTTTGCTCAGCCCTTATCTTGTTTATTGCCATTTTGTATCTTACAAAAAGCATTTTTATTGGTATTATAGCAGAATTGATTTACATCGTGCTTTATTTAATAATAACACGAATTCTAAAAAGCAGAAAGGCATCTTCAAATGCCAGTAATTAGCACTATATAGATGCGCATAATTAAATCGACATCATTGCTTTGCCAAATGTTGTAGTTTTCTTGTGTGTTCATAGAGGAAATCGATTTTCATTTAATTGAGATTGGAAAAATTGTAACATTAAGCATTTTAGAAGTTCCCTATGAAAAATGAACCTTATAATTAAAAAAGCACTTGTAAAGAAGAGTCATTTCATAGTGTATAATATTGATTATGTCGATTTATATATGCGCATCTATATAACAAACAAAATGATAAAAAAGATAAGCGCTTAGCCTCAAGGAAAAGGCGAATCGCCTTGTGGGTAGGTAACGCAAGCTGGGCGGCGCAAAAAAAGCAAAAGGAAAAGGTAAATAGATAGCCAAAGCGCTGACACCGCGGGGGCAGGGCAGGTGGGCGAATTCGCGGTGCAGCCCCAACTACGGGTTGGTGGCCAAAAGCAAAAAGACAAGCACGCGAAAGGCAATATGAAAAAGCAATTTAATCTAAACTATCTTGAAAGTGTTCGATCCGAATTTAAACGCTATAGAAATCTTGGAATTCAATCTATTCAGTCATTGTCAATGGAGGAATTAAATTCAAACATTAACAACGCTAATTCTATTTCCATTATTGTTAAGCATCTAAATGGAAACATGAAATCAAGATGGGTCAATTTGTTTACAGAAGACGGCGAAAAACCAAATAGGAATAGAGACCGTGAATTTGAAGAAGAACAATTGGAAAAAGAGAAAATCATAGAACTTTATAACGAGGGCTTCTTGTATCTTGAGGAAGGACTTAGCAAAATTACCGAAAATGACTTTACGCGGCCAGTTATAATTTTAAAGGAGCCACATTCACTTGTTCAGGCACTTAATCGCCAAATATCACATTGTTCATATCATATAGGACAAATCGTAATTATCGCCAAACAGTGCAAAGGGAAAGAATGGGTTTCACTATCAATTCCAAAAGGAAAATCTACTGAATTTAAGCAAGGGAATTATTTAAAGCAATGAGTTGTCTTTAGTTAAAATATCTTTATGAAGCTATCTATACAAAACAAGAGATATAGAGGCATGAATAAAAGCGCTGACACCGCGGGGGTAGGGCAGGTGGGCGAATTCGCGGTGCAGCCCCAACTACGGGTTGGTATTGACGCGCGCTGGGAGGGCAACAAAAATAGATTATAGATTTTGTTGCCTTTGATTTGAAAGCTCGCTGGACGCTCGCAGGCGCGCGCAACACAACCCGCCGTTGGGCCGGGAAAATAAGTGCAGCCCAACAAGAGAACTGTAATTAATGCAGAGCACAATTAAGTTTAATGAAGGAATAAGGACGAAATCCGGCGCTGGGATCACGTAACTGAAAAACACGACACGTAATGCGCCGGATTAAAGGCAAAATCCTTTGTGGGAAGCTAACGCAAGACACGGGAATCAGAAGAGAAGTCAATAAGAAATCAGGAGCAATGTATGAAAATATTATTAGTTGTAATTGCCATTTGCCAGACTTATTCTGCAACATGTTTATCGAATTATAAACAGCTAATAAATGTAAGCACCCAAATTAATCTCATTAATCCTGATACATCAATGCTTCATGGAAATGTCGTCTTGTCTAAAGAGTATTATAAAAACGGGAATCCTAAGTATGAGGGCTATTTATTAAATAGTTATAAGACGGGAATATGGGCTTGTTATGATTCCTTTGGTATAAAAATATCCGCATGTTATTGGAAATTTAATACACCTAATTCAAGTATCCCATGGAAAGGGACCAATGTTATTTGGAAGGGAGACACCATAATCGGATTAGAAAATATAGAACTAGGATTGCGTCATGGAGAGCGGCTTAAATTTGATGGTTTTGGTAATCTGATTCAACGTGACTCGTTTAATTTTGATAAGCTGTCAGGAGTACGTAAATGTTACTATGAAAATGGTAATATTTATTCAGTTGATACGATTGTCAATGGAAAACGGCAAGGTTCCATTAGGCGATGGTTCATAAATGGACAGGAAGAAGATAGATTAAGTGATTCTTCGATTAAGTTTATCTTAGTATCAGATAGCTTTGAAAATAGAAGTGAGGGCAGCTATTTAAATGTTAAAATTAAGAATTTAACAAACAGGTTTCAAGCCATAAGATTTGAAGGTTTGCCACCGGAACGCATGCCTAATTTTGGAAATAGCAAGAATGTGACTACCTTTAAAATAGAACCAAGTGTTTTTGACTTTCGAGGTAATTGGGTTTGTGACAATGAAGATGTTCTGGATGGAAATATTTTCTACCATATCGAAGGTTGCATTGAGAAATCGTTTGATGCTCTTAAGGTTATTTTGCCCCCTCAAGGCATTTCCGATGTGATTACTATTAGGTTTGTAAATCCTAAGAAAAATATTCATGTAGGTCAACCGTTAAAGATTGGTTTTCATCCTTTTGAAACAGACAAAATATTTTGGAGTTCAGCACCAGCATATTTTAAATAAAATGAGAGATATAAGAAAAATGCTGACACCGCGGATAGCTTGGTACTGTGGCAAAACCGCGATGCAGTCCCAACTATCGGGTTGGTATTGACGCGCGCAAAGATGGCAACAAAAATTGATTATGGATTTTGTTGCCTTTATAATAGATTGCTCGCTTGTCGCTCGCAAAGCGCGCGCAACACAACCCGCCGTTGGGCAAATAACTAAGAAGTAAAATCCAACTATCGGAAGCGTGGCTGGTAGGAAATAAATTGAGCCGAATTAATTGCTTGAAGAAGAATTGCCATTCAACTCGCAGATGTGTTGCTGACAAAATAAACAGAATAAGGTTCTTGACAATTGATAAAAAAGAGCAGTCCAATTGGCGGAACTAAAGCTGATGGATTGTAGAGGCTGAGTTGAAGAGGTTTGGAAAAGTGGCGCTGTGGTCTGAAAGTGCGACAAAAAAGAAATGAAAGGCGCTGGTTCGTAAATGGGCTGCACTGCCTAAAGGTAAGCGGAACAAGTGTCTTGGTGCCGCTGAAAGGGAGTTGGTGTGCTGGGGAATGTTAGATAAAAAACTCTGCTGGAAGGTAACGTAAGAGTTCGGTGTTGCAGGATAACTGGAAATTTGGTGTGGTCTTGTGAGAGTGTGTCAAAATATTGGCAGCGTAGAAAGAAAAAAGCTGACGTTGCCGGAGAGCTTGGTGGTGGACATGAGCCTCGGTGTAAGCCCAACTATCGGGTTGGTATTGACGCGCGCAAAGAGGGCAACAAATTTATATTATGGACTTTGTTGCCTTTTATTTGAATGCTCGCTTGATGCGAGCAGCGCGCGCAACACAACCCGCCGTTGGGCCGGACATGGCACTGCCGCCCAACTTGCGTACTGTAATTGATGCAGAGCACAATTAAGTGGAATGAAGAGATAAGGACGAAATCCGGTGCCAAGATAAACGTAACTGAAAAACACCCGTCGTAACGGCACCGGATTTAAGGCATGCGTCTTCGATTGCTAAAATATACCACAAAGACCGGCGCCAAGTAGACGTAACTAAAAAGCACAATTCGTAATGGTGCCGGAAAATCAAAAAGGAGGAAAAATAATGCGACTTTTTTTAGAATGTTTATTAATACTTATTATCTCGTCAAAAGTATGAATTATCTTGTCATTATCGGCATTATTATCGCAATTCTCGTCATACTATTTTTCGATAATGTATTTATAAAAGTAAACGGAATAATATGGTCAAAAGAAAACCCTGATAAAATCAACAGAACCAAAGTAAGGCTTTTTGAATTTGAAAATATGGATCCCAACCCTCCAATGGAGCTGGTAGGAACAATTACACATTTTTCGGATAATTTATATCGAATTAATTTTGATGAACCATTTATGCGTGATGGATTGAAGGAAAATTATGCTACGATTATTGCAAGACATAAAGGATATCCTATTTCTCGTATGAGTAAGCGCGGCATATTGGCGGTAAGCGGCAAATTTGAATCCGGTCATGACTTTATAGCGCTTGTAGCAAAGGCAATCTTATAAGCGCGTAATAAATTATCTGGCTGGAAACGAAAGAAAAGCGGCCCTAACATGCGTCAGGGCCTAAAATAGCACAATTAAGTTTAATGAGGAGGGATCACGAAATCCGGCGCTGGGATTACGTAACTGAAAAGCACAATACGTAATGCGCCGGATTTAAGGCATGCGTATTCGCGGGCTATGAAAATACCAGAAATGCAGATATTAAGATCACTTAACTAAAAATGCACAAGGTGTAATGAATTCGGAAAAAGACAAAATCCTTTGTAAGTAGACAACGTAAGCAAAAGATAATGAAGAAATTATTCCGGAAAAAGATCACTTAACTAAAAAGCACAAAGCGTAAAGATTGCTGGAAAGCTTGGTGGTGAGAATGAGCCTCGGTGTGAGCCCAACTATCGGGTTGGTATTGACGCGCGCAAAGAGGGCAACAAATATTGATCATGGATTTTGTTGCCTTTAATATAAAAGCTCGCTGGACGCTCGCAGCGCGCGCAATACAACCCGCCGTTGGGCCGGAAAAAGCGGAGCAGTCCAACAAATGAACCATAATTGATTCGGTGTTCGGAATGAAGAGATTGGGACGAAATCCGGTGCCAAGATAAACGTAACTGAAAAACACTCGTCGTAACGGCACCGGATTAAAGGCATGCTTCTTCGATTGCTAAAATATACCAGAAACGCAAATGTATGCCAATTTGCTGAACTGAAACTGATAGAGTGCTAAAGATTGAGTTGAAGGTATTTGGAAGAACAGCTCAGTGGGTTGAAAGTGCGGATAAAATAATGAAATTCTCTTGTGAGTAAATGAGCTTCACCGTGTAAAAGTAAGCGGTGTTGCAGGATGTCTGGAATTGTGGTGTCGCCTTATGTGGATGTGTTAACAGAATGGCGGCGTCGAAGTAAAAAAGTACATTGCCGGAGAGGTGGGTGTTTGCAATGAGCCTCGGTGTAGGCCCAACTATCGGGTTGGTATTGACGCGCGCAAAGATGGCAACAAATATTGATTATGGACTTTGTTGCCTTTTATATAAAAGCTCGCTTGACGCGAGCAAGGCGCGCGCAACACAACCCGCCGTTGGATGCAAAGATAAAATCCTTCGGGGGAATGTAACGTAAGACAAATGCAATTGAAAGATACAAAACAAAATCGTCGCTGAATCAGTAGTTTAACTTTTAAAGGAAAGGCTTTTTAATGTTATTAGAATCAGCAAAAAATGAATTGGCCGGAAGACTTATTTGTTTGCTTGTTGTATTATTTGTGTTTTCTTGTACAAAAAATCAAAATAATCCAACCGGTCAAAGCATTATGCCTTCTGCCAAGAGTATAGTAGAAGTACAAAACGTTGCTACGGATACATCTATTACGCTTACATACGGTGAAAGTTATCAGCTTCCAGGTGAAGTGAAGGTGCTTTTTGATAACAACTCTACTTCATTGGTACCTGTTATATGGGATTCAATTTCAATTCCATTGATGCCAGGTTACTATAGAATGTATGGTAAATTGCAGCTTCCATTCGAGATAACAAATTCGAATAATTTAATGCTATTCTGGAAAGCTACTATTCTGCCGCCTGTGTATGAAATCTGTTCAGACTCTCTTGCACGTAATTATGGATTATACTTCTCTTTTGATTCAACTATTTTAAATAGTATTTATTATTATGTTGGTTCAGGTGAATGTTTATCTCCATTTGGAAAAGGAGGCGTATGCCAGAGCGTAATAATAAATAAATTTGAATATGGCTACGTTATAATTGCAAATGATTCAGATGAGGCTGCGGCAATTAAGTTTTCACAAAACAGATTTGATTTATATTCTATGTTAGATCAAACCATCAAAAGGCAACCGGGTGAAATCTTGTATTTCACCTATATGGTTTATCGTGATAAAGAATATTTAATAAAAGAGCTAGCGCCTTTCTCGTCATGTGCAGATTCACTACAAAAAGACTCGGCTGTTTTTCAAAAACAATTTGGAACACACTTTTGTTCAAAAGTAGTTTTAGGCGAAATCTTTTATACTTATGAACTTATTAGGACAAATTATGGTAATGTCGATTCGTTAAAGCATCTTATATCAAAATGTCTGACAAAAATGGAGGAGCCTCAGTTTATGCTTGACGGACTTAGTGGTGGTTGGAGCACAACTGTATGGAATGAGGAAGGTAGCCTGGCCGTACTAGCGTTCCCTTTGAAAAATGTTTGGGAAGAATTTAAAATTGCTGCACCTAAAGATAAAGACCATGGAAAAGTATATTATGGTGTAACTCCTTTTTATAAGTAGCTATTTAAGAAATGAATATAAACAAGTGCCGACACCGCAGGAGGCTAGGCGTGGGGCAAGGCAGCGGTGCAGCCCCAACTATCGGGTTGGTATTGACGCGCGCAAAGAGGGCAACAAATATTGATCATGGATTTTGTTGCCTTTGATATAAAAGCTCGCTGGACGCTCGCAGCGCGCGCAACACAACCCGCCGTTGGGCCTGAAATGGCAGAGCAGCTCAACAAGTGAACCATAATTGATGCAGAGCACAATTAAGTTTAATGAGGAGGGATCACGAAATCCGGCGCTGGGATCACGTAACTGAAAAGCACAATACGTAATGCGCCGGATTTAAGGCATGCGTATTCGCGGGCTATGAAAATACCAGAAATGCAGATATAAGATCACTTAACTGAAAATGCACAAGGTGTAATGAATTCGGAAAAAAGACAAAATCCTTTGTCGAAGGCAACGTAAGAAATATAAAAAGAAAACAATGTCGCCTTGTGGAAAGGTAACGTAAGCTGGTCGACGTCAAAAGACAGAAGAAAAGCACATTACTTGGTTCGAAAGAAACTGCTATTTCAACAATAGTAGAAAGGAAAACATAATGAAGATAATTCAGAATCCTATTTCTTTTTCAAAAGACATTTCGCAATTGATGTATGAACTAGGTTATAATATCTCATCCAACGACATTAAAAAGAACCTTTTAAACTATAATGGAAAAAGAGGAGTTGCAGCCGTAATTACAGAAAAACAAAAAGCCATTGGCTTTATAAGTTTTTGCCTTACGCCATTAATGCATCAAATTGGATGCACGGGTAGAATCACTTCGTTAATTGTAAGCAAAAGCCATCGAAGAAAGGGAATCGCATCAAAACTGCTATCATTTGTTGAGAAATGGGGAAAACAAAAGAATTGCTGCAAGTTTGAAGTGACAAGCGCTTATCGTCGAAAAGATGCGCATCAATTTTACGAAAGCCATGGTTATGGGGAATACAGGAAAAGGTTTATAAAGACTATATGAACACAAGGCAGATGTTTCATTGCGGGAAGGCAACGCAAGCTGGGCGACGTCAAAATGTAAAAGAGAAGACCGGCGCCAAGATAAACTTAACTAAAAAGCACAAAGCGTAAAGGCGCCGGAGATGCCGACACCGCGGGAAGCTGAGCAGGGTGGCAAACCGCGGTGCAGCCCCAACTATCGGGTTGGTATTGACGTGAATCGCAATTAAGTTTAATGATAAGAGAGCAAAAGGAATAAATTATGAAAACAAAAATAGGCATTTTTATCTTTGCTTCAGTTATCGCATTTTATTGCTTCGCTAAAAACGAAAAGGAATTTGTAGTATTAGCAGGAAATGATTGTAAGAATGCGATTTATCAAAGAAATCACTCATTCCTTAAATCAAAATCAATAGAAATTGATAAATTGGCTGATTCTATTTGTATCAAAATAGAAGCAATTCTACCGAGATATTTTGATTCACTTAAAGTTGCCAAAATAAATGATAATGGAATTGGATATTACAGAAGGCAATATATCGGATTTAAAATTGGTAGCGAAAACTATGTTTACATCAATTTGATTGCGAAACATAATGAATTTAAAAATTGGGAAAAGAAACCAATTTGGGTAATGGATGGAGGAGATTCTTTTTGTGGAATAATTTTCGATATAAAAAACAATAGATTTATTGAAATAAACTGCAATGGAAATGCATAGGCTCCATAGTATCGGTTTGAGCCAAGGACGGAGCGGGACGTAAGGACTAAATCCGGCGCTTGGATCATATAACTGAAAAACACAAGACGTAATATTTTCGGAAAATATTGAAGAAAAGTTAGAAGGATTCGATTCTGTCAGGTAAGCGTAAACATTGGTACAGCCGAAAGGGAGGCGGTGCGTTTTGAAATAAGATATAAAAATCCTTTGTCAGCATGTAACGTAAGAGTGTAGTGTTGCAGGATAGAGGGAAATGCAGTATCGCCTTATGTGAATGTGTTAACAGATGGGCGGCGTCGAAGGAAAAAAGGACAGAGTCGGAGAGCTCGGTGTTTGCAATGAGCCTCGGTGTAGGCCCAACTATCGGGTTGGTATTGACGCGCGCAAAGAGGGCAACAAATATTGATTATAGATTTTGTTGCCTTTGATATAAAAGCTCGCTTGTCGCTCGCAAAGCGCGCGCAACACAACCCGCCGTTGTGCCGGCAAAAGCAGAGCAGCCCAACAAGCAGAACTGTAATTGACGCAGAGCGCAATTAAGTTGAATGAATGGATAAGGACGAAATCCGGTGCCAAGATAAACGTAACTAAAAAGGCACAAAACGTAACGGCACCGGATTAAAGGCATACTTATTCGAGGGCTAAAATATACCATGAAGACCGGCGCCTTGAAACACTTAACTGAAAAACACAACGCGTAATGGCGCCGGAAGAAAAGCAAAATCCTTCGCGGGAAGGTAACGCAAGCTGGGCGGCGTCGAAATGCAAAATGAAAGGCAAATAGATAGCCAAAATGCCGACACTGCGGGAAGCTGAGCAGGGTGGCAAACCGCAGTGCAGCCCAACTAACGGGTTGGTATTGACGCGCGCAAAGAGGGCAACAAAAATATATTATAGACTTTGTTGCCTTTTATTTGAAAGCTCGCTTGACGCTCGCGGCGCGCGCAACACAACCCGCCGTTGTGCCGGCAAAAGCGGAGCAGCCCAACAAGCAGAACTGTAATTGGTGCAGAGCACAATTAAGTGGAATGAAGAAATGAGGACGAAATCCGGTGCCAAGATAAATGTAACTGAAAAGCAACTGGCGTAACGGCACCGGATTAAAGGCATGTGTATTCGAGGGCTATAAAAATACCAGAAATGCAACCGGCGCCAAGATAAACTTAACTGAAAAGGCACAAATCGTAACGGCGCCGGAATAAAGACAAAATCCTTTGTGGAAGGCAACGCAAGTAAAACAAAATCGAGAGTTTAAGAAAAAGAGGCCAAAATGAAAACAATTACCAAATCGATTCTTGCGCTCCTGTTTTTGGCCGCTTCAATCCAAAGCAATCCTTCTGACAGTATATATTTTCAAACAATTCGGAATTATTTTCAAAACATTGCAGTGCATAAGTATAAAGATGCTTATTCTATTCTTTCACAGGTATCTATATCATGCAAGAGCAAAGACGGTAGTGCTGCAGGCTTTGGTTTTCCTCAAACTTTTGAAAAGTGGAAAATAGAGCAAGAAAATATAGACTCAATAGCCGTGTCGTCAATTGTAGAGGTTAAATGGAAAGATTTCAAGTTTAGCGCGGATGGAGGATTCTGTGAGGCCATTCTTGGGTTACGATGCTTTAGGGTTGGATATTATGGGGTGCATTCCCGTTTTGTGGGTGACATTATGAGTGATCTCCTGCCGATGCGGTGGTTGCCATGAGAAAGAGATCGTTCCAGCGTCCCGCTTTGTAGTATGAGCGTAGCATGATCATAGCTTCCGCATTCTGTTCCAGCCAAAAGATGCCATTTCCTTTCATGCGCAGATTCACCACTCGCCTGATTGCGCTTTCCATTGGGCCGCTGCCAATGGGGAGATTGTTTTTCCGGGCCAATGCGTATTGCATTCTCTGAATATTACCTTCGAAATAATTTCTTTCACGCGTTATCAGTTTGCCATTTCGACCCCGAGAGATTTCGCGTACTGCCTCCACAACCTCCTCATTCTTTCCCACCCACAGATAACCCTTTAAGCGGCTTACCCATTGACGGCGTCGTTTTTCCGGCCAACGCTTGCACAGCTTTGCCACGGCGTTGAGGTGCTCCACGGCATGATAGAAATCAACAATTTGGTAGACCTTTGCCGGGTCAAGCCCGAGTTCTTTTATGAGCAGCGGAACCCGGGCCCATATCCAAGGTGCTCCGTCAGCAATAAAAAGGACCTGATCGGCGCTGGTGATATTGAGTGCTGTCAGGTAATATCCAAGGAGCATGAAGACGGCATCGGGACCATTCAGCGTGCCGTCAATCCACGGCGCAAAATCACGACAGATAGTCCCATCACCCTCCAGAAGCCAGATATGGAGCAGTTTGGGTTCACGCCAATCTGCCTTGAAACGACTTCGCTTTTTCGAGGTCTTTTTACCCTGCTTGGGCGTACGAATTCGGATGCGTCCACCATCCACGGAAACAGCACATCGTTTGCCCGCAACGGTATTGGAAAGAGTGAGGGGGATGGTTTGCTGTACTGAACGGGCTGTATCGGCGAAATGATAGGTCAGACGGCGCAGGGTCTTGATATCAATGCTGCGTCCTCGTTCCTGGAGTATCACAACGGCTTCCTTGAGTGAGCATAACGCCGTAGCCAATTGCGTTATCTCACTTGCGGCCACCGGCGTATGGTGGGCGAGGACGCCAAGCAGTGTTAATTCGGGAAAGAACCCTTTTTTTTTGCTGCAGGCCGGTGAACCTGCCCCGCCTTGTAGTAATAGGTCGTTTCTACAGTAAAAGGATCGCCTCGATAGGGCTGTATCACGACATCACGCTTGCCGTGGTTTTTCATGCGTACGGTAGCCCCCTTTGCCAATAACTGTCCCTGGGTAATAAGGTACTGGTCTTGCAGAGAGTGTTTGATGACAGTTTTGATGACATCCCCGGCCATTCCATCGGTAATTGCGGCAATCTCCAGTTCGGCTTTTCGCAATTGTTCCGCGTTGCGTACGACGCCGGTGTCGGCAATCTTGTTCAACAAGCCCTCTATTTGTTCCATCATGCGAAGTTTGAGTTCTTCTCTCTCCTGTTCAGACATATTCCCGCTCATAGCTTTTTCTCCTTTGATTGCTGTAATCCTCCGTTACGCGCCCATAGCAAATAGGCGTTTAACAGGGTGTTGTTGAGTTTTTTGAATTGTCTATAGCGCTTTATACATTCTCGTACAGCGGATATATCGGCGGCCTTAATGAACATTGAGGAGCTCTTCCCGCCAACGGTAAAGCTGAGCTGGTAATAAGGGCCGTGTTTACGAGGCTTTTCGGGGTCTTTGCAACGGCAACCCGCTTTTCCGCAGACATTCCATTGGGTGCTGATGCTGCCAGGCAACAAAGGGCCAAGTCGATAAAGTGCGTCCTTAACCTGTTGGACAGGACGTTTATTGGCGGACATGGGCATGCTCCTTTCCGATTGCATTATAATTGCTATCGGAAATATACTAAAAAAAAGGGTCAATGTCAATACTTGGCTTAAAAAACACCAACAAATCGGGAATGCACCCGATATTATGTACACTATTTGAAACCAAATTTGGCAGAGGAGTCCGGCAATACAGACTGTTTTATTTGGATGGTCCAAGGAAATGATTCAAAATGCAGGATTCTTTGGAATAGGTACAGGTCCATAAAAAAAAGACCGGCGCAAGATCAACTTAACTAAAAAGACACAAGACGTAATGCGCCGGAAATGCTGACACCGCGGAGGCTTGGTACGCGGGCGAATTCGCGGTGCAGCCCCAACTATCGGGTTGGTATTGACGCGCGCAAAGATGGCAACAAAAATAGATTATAGATTTTGTTGCCTTTAATATAAAGCTCGCTGGAAGCTCGCAGCGCGCGCAACACAACCCGCCGTTGCTCGCGATTCGTCAACTGTGTTCTTTGACTGTCTGAAGGCTGCCATTGGCTGATAAGACGAGAATATCGCACTCGTCATGATGGTAACCTGTCAGACCCGATGTTCCGTCATCGAGATTCTACGGGAGCATGCGTGCCGTAATCCTGTTACGGTGGGTATGAAGCCTCCCGGACAAAGTGCTCAGCACATTCAAAAGTGCAGGGGCCAAGCCGCGAGGCTGGGTCTCTCCGGATAATTCCATTCCGGCAAAGTCGGGCATAGAATAGGATGCCATGGTTAAACTAACTGAATGCGGTTAACCGTCGTCACGAAGGTAGCAGGCCAAAGGAATTGACAGGCCTGTGTCCGTCGCAAGGCGGATGTGGGTGGCTGGGGACTCTCCAACTAGTCCCGGCACGGATAATAGCCCCACCGGCGGACTACGCAAACCTAAAGCATCCAATGGGTCAAAACACGGAACGAAGTAACCTCATAGCTACGCTCTTTGCTACTGGAAGAGCAGACTGGCCGCAAGGTGGGTTGATGGAGGTATGGGGTGAGAAGCTGACAGAAGCGAATGCTCTCTTGTAATGAGGGAGATAGAGATTGACCGCCGATTGACGACGGTGGAACATTATCTCACCCGTATGGGAGGCTGACGGTCTATGCTGGTGTTCTACTGCGAGATAATCAGGAGAACCCTTCCAGGAGGGAACGCTATGGTGGTTTGCATGGTGGCGACACCAAAAAGGCGTCTGAAACTGACGCGACTTATGTGCAAATCGGGCCCCCTCCCGTCGACAGCGACTTAGGGCCTGCTGGTGCGTATCGCAAAGGCCGTAACCGGATTCACGCTGTACGGATTATACGCGCTAAGTGCAATAACCATCCGTATGGTAAGCGAGTTGGCCACAAGGTTACGTCTGGGTGGCACAAAAGCAAGGTGTTGCCTTATGAATGCTTGAGCCGTATGACGGGAAACTGTCACGTACGGTTCTGAGGGGGGAACGGGGCCGAGAGGCCCCCGACCCACCCGGTGCCGGAAATAGCAGAGCAGTTCAACAAGTGAACCATAATTGATTCGGTGTTCGAAATGAAGAGATAGGGACGAAATCCGGTGTCAAGATAAACTTAACTAAAAAGGCACAAAACGTAACGGCACCGGATTTAAGGCATGCGTATTCGATTGCTAAAATATACCACAAAGACCGGCGTCTGGGATCGCTTAACTGAAAAGCACAATGCGTAATGTGCTTTATTAAATAAAAATGATGATAGAGCTAAACAAGCGTTTTACTCGCGTATTGATCGATCAGATTACGCATCATGCGCTGATATTTCACGCCACTCTTTTGGGCATATTTCTTAAAAAGAGTGACGCTTCTTTTACTTAATTCTAAAGTGACTTTTATGTTATCTTCTTTAAAAACTAATTTGTCTGGTGAAGGCAAAAAGTCCTTGATAACAACACCACTTTCAATTGCTTTCGCTACTTCAGCCGGAGCATTAGTGTATTCCATTTTCTTCATAATACTTTTTTCTCCCTTCTCGCCAAAACCCAGCGCCAAATATTCTTATTTTATCTGTTCTCCAGGTAAAACGCACAGTTGCTACCTTATCGCCAATCATTCCATAGCAAAAGTAACGCTTTTCTTGATCAGTGCTATGTTTTACATCAAGCACTATTACTCTTTGGGTATCTTTAAACGCAATTTGAGCAAAACTGAAATCAATCCCATGTTTTTCAAGATTGTTTGCACTTTTATTAGAATCCCAGTCGAAATCGGGATGGTTCATCTATCTTTAACCTTTCGCCATATAAAATACCATAATAATAACCATACTTCAAGTATTTTCTGCAACTTAACTGAGATGCTGAAATTGCCGGAGAAGTGGGCGGTGGACATGAGCCTCGGTGCAAGCCCAACTATCGGGTTGGTATTGACGCGCGCAAAGAGGGCAACAAATATTAATTATGGATTTTGTTGCCTTTGATATAAAAGCTCGCTGGACGCTCGCCAGCGCGCGCAACACAACCCGCCGTTATGGCGCGACAAACGACATTCTCTGCTTCTATTCACGCCTTCTGGTACAGGATTACCGCCGCCTGTGGCGCCCGACGCATCTCTATCATCAGGCCGGAAGTCATCAGTTCCTTGCCGGACAGGGTGATCCTTTTTTTCGGTGCATCCACGTCCGTTATGACATACGACACGTCGAGTTCCAGCCCCTGCAAATGGAATCGGGTTGACACAACCTTGCTATCTTTGCGCCGGAACGCCTGCACCAGGCCCTTGCCGGTATCCGGCCGGTGAAACTGCCAGGCGATCCACTGGGTCTCGTCGCGGTTGTAGGGGGTCAGGGGATAGTAGTCGCCGTAGAAATACCCGGCGCCGGTGATGCGCCGCCATTCCTCGGTGAAGCGCTTCAACTGGCGCCAGTCCACATCACCCTGCAGGTTGTTGACAAACAACGTCATCGAGGCCAGCGAGCTGCGGAACGCGTAAACATCCCCCATGTCTTCCGCCAACAAGAGCGCGCCGTAATACGGCAGCCATGAGGACAGCGTGTGGTGAAACGCCTGTTTGGTCGTCTGGTCGTCATAGTTGTAGTCGGTCTTGTGGAACGGCACGGCAAGCCGCATGGTTTCTAGGTCGTTGCGACGCCCGCCGCTGGAGCAGGAGTCGATCAGCATGCCGGGGAACCGCTGACGCAACGCGGTCCAATAGGCGAGATACCCCTCGACATGGCGGATCTCGCTGATCCCCTGCCGATCCGGCGCATCGTTGGCGCGCCAGTGCGGCAACGGCTGGAAGTTGAAATCCTGCCGGTACAGGTCGATCCCCTGCTCGCGGATCGTCCGGACCACATGGTTGATCAGCCACTTCAGCGCTGCCGGGTTGCCGAGGTCGAGCAGCCGGTAATTCGACTTTTGGGATGAGAGCAACCACTGGGGCCGCTCCTTCCACAGCCAGGTATCCGGATGCACTCGCTCAGGCTCGAACCAGACCAGCGTCTTCATGCCCCGGGCATGCGCGTGGTCGCATACGGCCCGCAGGCCGCGTGGAAAGCGCTTCGAGTCCGGCTCCCACGTGCCCGTTTTGGACCACTGGCCATCGCACGGGTACCAGCCCGCGTCCATCCACCAGTAATCGAGCTTGATCCCCTCCTCGACGTAGCGTTCCATGCCGGCTTTCTGCGTTTCCTCGGTCTCCGCCGCCATTTCGGTACCCACCTGTGCACAGTACACTGGCAGGATCGGCTCGGGCAGCCGTCCGCCGGGCCGGGGCAGATTATGAGCCAGCATCCACCGCCGCCAGAGGTTCTGCGAGCGCACCCGGTCGCCGCGATAGAACATCAGCACCGACAACGGGGTGCGCACTTCCTCGCCCGGCAAAAGCTTGAAATGCGTCAGCTCCTGGCCGGCGGTAATGTGGACGGCGTGATTGTCGAGTCCGCGAAAACAAGACGCCCATTGCCCGGACCAACCCACCACGACGATCAGACCGCAGTTGGCGCTCGGGCACTCGAGATTGTAATACGGCCAGGCGCGATCGGTCGGGCGGCCGCCCACCGGCGCAAACCGGTACTCCTCCTCATGCGCCAGCGAGACCCGAAACGGCTCGTAGCCGTCCTGCGCGCAGTAGTCGCCGTTCCAGTGGTTCAGATATGGGAACTGACCGAGCCACAGTTCCGTGTCCAGAGACCGGATGTCCTCCAGGAGCGGCGTCTTGCGCTTCGAGGTGTTCTTCAGGCGCAGGCCCCATTCCACCACCGGAAACCGTGTGTATTCCTTGATTTCGCAGATTACCGCCAGCCCGGTCTTCGGATCGGTGCGGGTAATCCGGTGCAGAACGACGCCGTCCTTCTCCGGCAACCGCTGTTTCTTCGGCCGCCAGGCCGCGAGAAACCCCGCCGACGGTTTTCCGCCATACCGGAAGCTGAACCCGATGTCAACGGCTTGCGGCTTGCCAATTTCGACGATCTTGCCGTTGGTCAACGTGGCTTTCAAATCGACCCAATTTGCGTGACCATAATTATTCGGCCCCTCGACCTTCAAGGTGAACTGCTTGCAACCGGCGAGCCGCGCATCGACACGCGCCGGCTCGGTGCCGGCGTCCTGGGGCCCGCTCCGCCACACCTCTTGACCATCGACCTCGATACGAAACACCAGCGCATGGGCGGTCAACTGGCGCGTCTCCAGGCTGTCGTTGACGCCGCACAGGCCCGTTAATCGCCCAGCCCCGGCGGGAAGCCGAATCAGGATTTCGCTGTCGGCATGGGTTCCCAACCCGGACGCGAACGTCCTCCCCGCAAGACACAAAGGGGTCTTTTTGTGGTGCACGGAGCGGCCGATCTGCAATGTGCCCCAGCCTTGGGACACGCAGACGATTTCAGGCCCTGCACCAGGGGTGTCCGCGATGACCCTCGCCGTCTCCAGCATGGGCGCCAGATACAGACGGGCGTCCCGCATTTCCTCCGGGTCAACGATCGCCGCATAGTCGAACTCGTTTCGCATCTTCGTCATAATGCCTCCTTCATTCCTTGTAAAAACCTACTATTAATTGAATATCTGTTAATAAGTATAAGTTATTTTTATTATTAGGGAAAGAAGTTTAGTATGGCAAAACTTACTGAAAGTATGTCATTTCTTACTATTAATCATATATTTTTAAAATAACCCACTTAATAACTCAATTGGTTTTAAAATATCGGGATGGGGCATGGAAAGTTCTTTAAGACATTTTATTGATATTGTAGAACAGACCCTGCGTTTTGAATATCAGTGCGGCGATGTTACTCGTGTAACAGGGCAATCGCATTAAAATTTAACGATTCCAAGGATGCGCTCCAAATATTGTGTGCTCAAAGCTGCTTTTAATTGTTTGCGTACGATACTGGCTTTTATTGATGTTTCCTGTCTCAATAGATTTATAGCGACATGCCGGACTACATTCATATTTGTTGGTGCATTTGATTTTCTAATGCGACAGTCATCCTCTCTAAAAGACACATCCAGATTCCAATGCAATTTGTTTTCAATTCCCCAATGACTGCGTACTGCCTGACCAAACTGTTTTGCCGACATTTTACGACTGAGAATATAATACCGTATTTCTGTCTGCTCTGCTTTTTTTGTTTTCCTTATGGAGTGAACAGCACCGATAGCAGACAATGATCGCCACTGTTCCTTATTTTTTAGCCAGGTAATATCATCGATAACATGATACTCACGATGCTCTTCGCGACCATGTCCCTTATCCTCTGTTGAATACGTGTCATGGGCCACATCTTTCAACCCATCCACCACGACAGTATCTACGCGGTTGCGGATTTGTTCATACAGGCTCGGTTGATTTTCTTTAACGGCGAGAACATAATCCGCGCCATTGGTTACAATATTGTCGGCAATAGCTTTTTGACAACCCATTGCATCGATAGTGACGATACATCCTTTCACCATGAGCATATTCAGCAATTCAGGGATAGCGGTGATTTCGTTGGATTTATCATTCACCTTTATTTGCCCCAGTACCAAGTTATTTTCTGCTGCCCAGGCACTAACGACATGGATAGCATTTCGGTCGGCCTTGGTATCAAATGAACGCCGTGCGGTTTTTCCATCGACTGCAATTACTTCATTTTGTTTCGGCAATCGTAACGCCTCAACCCATTTTATAAAGCATTCTTGAAAGTCTTTCGGATTTAGCAAGGCACTGGCCCGCCCAAAAGTGTCATGCGATGGAATGCCGTTTTTGAGTTCAAGAAACTGTTTAAGCCACTCTATTCGCTCGTTGCCAAATAATTCGACTTCCTCGAATGACTTGGCGCCGCAAAGGGTAGCACATACCAAGACAACAATTATGTCGATAAGTTTGTGGAGTTTTTTACGTTCTATGCGTGGGTCCGGTATGTCTTGGAAGTATTCGATAAAAGTGCATGGCGTTGAAATCATAAATCCCCCTTATAGGTAAAATAAAATGTGGACATTGCCTCTTCTTTATACTATAATATAGCTCTACGGATATCCGTAGAGCTACTTAAATAGAAAGGAATTGGGCATGGGCTATCCAACAACGATTCAACTCATCTCACGGAAGAAAGGAAATCAGTGGTATGTTAATTTTCCCAATGCTTTGGCAAAAGCGATGAATTTCAAGAAACGCGAAATTGTGGAATGGGAGGTTGAAACAGTAAAGTGCATGAAAATGATTAGAACTGGCAAGTCTAACAAAGTAACTGCAAGAACAAGAACGGATCGTGTGTCACGTATTACCGTTGACAATAAGAAATAAAGTGGCGAATTTTAATGCGATTGCCCTGACTCGTGTAACCTATTCGCTTGATACAGTGTGGAGCACGCTTTCAAACCTTTTAACAGCTTATATAATATATCCATGTGTAGTTAAACGAAAAAATCGGCAAATGTTCTGGTGGATGCCGACTCAACGCTTTGCATACCCCCGGGTGTGCATCACCGTATAGAGATGGCAGCACAAACCTCCGGTACAAGCCGTTGGTCACATGTCAATTTCTGGATTCTCGAAGGCATTGATCTATTTACTATCATCAAACCGCCGCTTCTAATAAAAGGGCCCATTGCAAAACGAATCGGTGACATTAACGAATCATTGGCTTTTTTATAACTGATAGGTATTTTCATTCTTATCTATTCGTAAATCCGGATCGCGAAAAACTTGCGCATTCTGCATTGGAAATACCCTGTTTCGCCCAGGTGCCATCCGCACACGCTCTTTGTGATAAGAATATAGACCCTCAAATACCGAAAATTCAAGGGAAAAGATAGGGCTTCGCCAAGACGTTTTCGCTGGGATTTTTAATCATCGTAACATATATCGGAGAAAAAGGAGTAATCCGGAATATCGTCTATCGTCTCCTCAATGATTGGATTCTCCGAAATTCTGGATGTAGCAGGCATCGGTGGCGGTCTGACCGGCGGGTCTTTCCATAAACCGCAGTGGGTGAGAATCCTCCGGATGACCTCGTCCTGTTCTATAAAGCTGACAATCCTCATCCGTCCCCCGCATTTAGGGCAGGAAAGCGGATCCACTTCATATATCACCATCTTGATAAGGGCTGTCTTCATACTTGGCCTATATTCATTAGGCTTTTATAATATATCATCATTCTTCAAATTAATCATTGACTCAACACGCATAATCATACTATATATGATATCATGCGGGCGCTATATGATATAGTTTTAGACACCAATGTCTTGGTATCTGCCATTCGCTCAGCAAATGGAGCCTCATTTAAAATTCTATCGTTAATGAAAAAAGGCCATTACTTACACCACTTATCTGTTCCTCTAGCGTTTGAATACGAAGAAGTGTTACATCGTCATGGAAAGCTTCTGGGGTTAGCACATGATGTTATTGAAGACATCCTCGATTATGTCATTGGAGAAGCCATCCCCCATGAGCTTTTTTTTCTTTGGCGACCATGTCTATCTGATCCTAAAGATGAAATGATCCTCGAGGTTGCAGTTGCCGCCAATTGTGAATATATTGTGACACACAACATTCGGCATTTCAATGCAGTTAAAGGATTCAGAGTACGGGCAATAACCCCAAAAGACTTTTTAAAAACCATAGGAGCATAACATGAGTGCAATTTGTCTTCGCATACCAAATTCTTTGCATCGCCATATGAAAGATATAGCCAAAAACGATGGTGTATCCATTAATCAATTCATTTCCAGCGCTGTATCTGAGAAAGTATCTGCATTAACCGTACAAGAATACTTTGAAGTAAGGGCAAAACGCTCTTCTCGTTCAAGATTTGAAAGAGCTCTTTCAAGAATTCCACACACCACGCCAGACGCCAACGACAAATTTTAGAGACACGCGCGGAACGGGCGGAAAACGGCCACCAACAAGATTCATAAAGATGGAAAAGAGACAGACGCCGCGGACTCGGTATAGCAGGCGGGCTGGCCGCGTCGCTTGCCCAACTAAGCGCTTGGTGTTGACGTGCGCAAGGGAAAGAAGCGTTAAATAGATTATGGATTTGCTTCTTCATTAATAGGATCGCTCGCTTATCGCTCGCAGCGCGTGCAACACAAGTGCTCGTTGTTCGCGATTCGTCAACTGTGTTCTTTGACTGTCTGAAGGCTGCCATTGGCTGATAAGACGAGAATATCGCACTCGTCATGATGGTAACCTGTCAGACCCGATGTTCCGTCATCGAGATTCTACGGGAGCATGCGTGCCGTAATCCTGTTACGGTGGGTATGAAGCCTCCCGGACAAAGTGCTCAGCACATTCAAAAGTGCAGGGGCCAAGCCGCGAGGCTGGGTCTCTCCGGATAATTCCATTCCGGCAAAGTCGGGCATAGAATAGGATGCCATGGTTAAACTAACTGAATGCGGTTAACCGTCGTCACGAAGGTAGCAGGCCAAAGGAATTGACAGGCCTGTGTCCGTCGCAAGGCGGATGTGGGTGGCTGGGGACTCTCCAACTAGTCCCGGCACGGATAATAGCCCCACCGGCGGACTACGCAAACCTAAAGCATCCAATGGGTCAAAACACGGAACGAAGTAACCTCATAGCTACGCTCTTTGCTACTGGAAGAGCAGACTGGCCGCAAGGTGGGTTGATGGAGGTATGGGGTGAGAAGCTGACAGAAGCGAATGCTCTCTTGTAATGAGGGAGATAGAGATTGACCGCCGATTGACGACGGTGGAACATTATCTCACCCGTATGGGAGGCTGACGGTCTATGCTGGTGTTCTACTGCGAGATAATCAGGAGAACCCTTCCAGGAGGGAACGCTATGGTGGTTTGCATGGTGGCGACACCAAAAAGGCGTCTGAAACTGACGCGACTTATGTGCAAATCGGGCCCCCTCCCGTCGACAGCGACTTAGGGCCTGCTGGTGCGTATCGCAAAGGCCGTAACCGGATTCACGCTGTACGGATTATACGCGCTAAGTGCAATAACCATCCGTATGGTAAGCGAGTTGGCCACAAGGTTACGTCTGGGTGGCACAAAAGCAAGGTGTTGCCTTATGAATGCTTGAGCCGTATGACGGGAAACTGTCACGTACGGTTCTGAGGGGGGAACGGGGCCGAGAGGCCCCCGACCCACCCGGTGCCGAAAATGGCAGGGCAGTCCAACAAGTGAACCATAATTGATTCGGTGCTAGAAATGAAGAGATTAGGACGAAATCCGGTGCCAAGATAAACTTAACTAAAAAGGCACAAAACGTAACGGCACAGGATTAAAGGCATGCGTATTCGATTGCTAAAATATACCACAAAGACCGGCGCCAAGTAGACGTAACTAAAAAGGCACAAAACGTAATGGCGCCGGAAAAGCAAAAAGAGAATGAAGAAGATATTCCGGAAAAAAATCACGTAACTAAAAAACACAAATCGTAGCGGCGTCGGAATAAATCGAAGAAAAAGCAGAAAAAATATATGTCGGTCAGGTAAGCGTGTAATTTGGTACCGCCGAAAGGGGATTGGCACACGAGAAGATAAAGACTGGCGCTAAGATAAAAGTAACTAAAAAACATCATACGTAACGGTGCCGGATTAGAGAAAAGAAAGAAGTATGCTTAATGCTTCTCTTGTTGCATTTCCCTATATAATATTATGTTATACACAGGAGGTTGAATATGGGATATTCTATACACGACAAGTTTTCAGAAAATAGTCTTATTGCTTTTTGTAAACAATATAATATTAAAAAACTATCTATCTTCGGATCAGCGATAAAAGGCAAATTGCGTCCTGATAGCGACATTGACATCCTGGTTGAATTCCAGGCAGATCACACGCCAGGATTAATTCGGTTGGCTGGCATACAGATTGAGCTTTCTAAAATTATTGGCCGCGAGGTTGATTTGCGCACACCGGAAGATCTAAGCAGGTATTTTCGGGATGAAGTTGTTAATTCTGCCGAGGTTCAATATGCTGAATCGTGATGACATTGTTCGGATCAAACACATGATTGAAGCTGCCAATGAAGCCAAAGATATTCTTGGTGGCATGACAAAAGAAAATCTGCCAAATAATAAGACTATTGCAAATGCTGTTGTCCGTTCTCTTGAAGTTCTCGGTGAGGCAGCTTCTAAAGTGAGCGGAGAATTTCAAAAAGAACATACTTCTATTCCTTGGAAGAAAATAATCGTAATGCGCAATCGATTAATTCACGCTTATTTTGACATTAATTATAACATCGTATTTGCAACTATCACAGAGGACATTCCAATCATTCTCCCTCAGCTTCAGAAGATCATCGAAGATGATCTTATCAAGAATAATGCAGTAAATCCTGACAATAATATTACAGCAGAATAATTACCCTAATTTTTATACGCACTCACATTTTCCAGATTAGACAACAATCTAATGGCGCTGCAACAAAGTCTCGTGATAATAAAAAGAGATGAAAATTCAGGCTAGCGCCTGGGATCACTTAACTGAAAAGACACAATGTGTAATGGCGCCGGAAATGCTGACACCGCGGTAGCTTAACGCGTGGGCACATTCGCGGTGCAGCCCCAACTATCGGGTTGGTATTGACGCGCGCAAAGAGGGCAACAAATATTGATCATGGATTTTGTTGCCTTTGATATAAAGGCTCGCTCGATGCTCGCCAGCGCGCGCAACACAACCCGCCGTGGTCGCGATTCGTCAACTGTGTTCTTTGACTGTCTGAAGGCTGCCATTGGCTGATAAGACGAGAATATCGCACTCGTCATGATGGTAACCTGTCAGACCCGATGTTCCGTCATCGAGATTCTACGGGAGCATGCGTGCCGTAATCCTGTTACGGTGGGTATGAAGCCTCCCGGACAAAGTGCTCAGCACATTCAAAAGTGCAGGGGCCAAGCCGCGAGGCTGGGTCTCTCCGGATAATTCCATTCCGGCAAAGTCGGGCATAGAATAGGATGCCATGGTTAAACTAACTGAATGCGGTTAACCGTCGTCACGAAGGTAGCAGGCCAAAGGAATTGACAGGCCTGTGTCCGTCGCAAGGCGGATGTGGGTGGCTGGGGACTCTCCAACTAGTCCCGGCACGGATAATAGCCCCACCGGCGGACTACGCAAACCTAAAGCATCTAATGGGTCAAAACACGGAACGAAGTAACCTCATAGCTACGCTCTTTGCTACTGGAAGAGCAGACTGGCCGCAAGGTGGGTTGATGGAGGTATGGGGTGGGAGCAGCCGACAAGGCTGCAATCCAGTTGGTGGAAGTCCAACCGTGTCAATTGCCCATGTCGGACACGTAGCGATACCACACCTCTGTGCAGGCAACCATCAGAGGAATGCGTGGTGTAAACGGCCTGGCCGCCCAGCTTGGATAAAGCTGAGGTGGGAGCAACCTGGAGGTCTAGCGAGTGTAGGAGCTTGAAGATGAACGAATGACTGCAGTCCCGAAATACCTCCCCTTGCCGAAGTTGCATGGCAAGGATAAGTTTTGTGCGCTGAACGTATCACCCCGAACGTGAAGCCGATGCTCCTTGCAAAGAAGTGGGTAAATGCAGCAAGGAGGCACAACGGGATACGGGTCCATGCGCCTACACAAGGATTGCAGAAATAATGTCGGGAAGGTCTCATGTTCAGCAGGGGCGGCAGCAACCTGCAAAGACCATCCTTATAGGAAGAAAAAGGGTGGAGAACAAGAGACTGGCGCATGAGCCAGTATGAGCTAAGAACGGAAGGTAACACTTCCATAGCAAAGGGGCTCTGGGCACTTGGCGGTCACTGGGACTATATGGATGTCCAGACACAGAGCTGGATAAGCATCCATAAAGAGCAGTGGCGAGGAAATAAGTAAACCATGCAAGACTTGGTGTATGTGTGCCGACACTTAAGCCGAGACAAAAGATGGGAAGGCTTATGACCGGAAAATATAAGGTGAGCCAAGGTCAGAACCGGACTCGGGAAAACCGACCGTCCGGGATTGCAGGGAGGCTTTATGAAACGTGACGATGGGAGTCGTGCTGAGGCCCACAGCGAAAGTTTGTGGAAAAGCCAACGAACCCTAATGTGCGCGCGCGTAAACTCTATCCCGACGGAGCAGCCGACAAGGCTGCAATCCAGTTGGTGGAAGTCCAACCGTGTCAATTGCCCATGTCGGACACGTAGCGATACCACACCTCTGTGCAGGCAACCATCAGAGGAATGCGTGGTGTAAACGGCCTGGCCGCCCAGCTTGGATAAAGCTGAGGTGGGAGCAACCTGGAGGTCTAGCGAGTGTAGGAGCTTGAAGATGAACGAATGACTGCAGTCCCGAAATACCTCCCCTTGCCGAAGTTGCATGGCAAGGATAAGTTTTGTGCGCTGAACGTATCACCCCGAACGTGAAGCCGATGCTCCTTGCAAAGAAGTGGGTAAATGCAGCAAGGAGGCACAACGGGATACGGGTCCATGCGCCTACACAAGGATTGCAGAAATAATGTCGGGAAGGTCTCATGTTCAGCAGGGGCGGCAGCAACCTGCAAAGACCATCCTTATAGGAAGAAAAAGGGTGGAGAACAAGAGACTGGCGCATGAGCCAGTATGAGCTAAGAACGGAAGGTAACACTTCCATAGCAAAGGGGCTCTGGGCACTTGGCGGTCACTGGGACTATATGGATGTCCAGACACAGAGCTGGATAAGCATCCATAAAGAGCAGTGGCGAGGAAATAAGTAAACCATGCAAGACTTGGTGTATGTGTGCCGACACTTAAGCCGAGACAAAAGATGGGAAGGCTTATGACCGGAAAATATAAGGTGAGCCAAGGTCAGAACCGGACTCGGGAAAACCGACCGTCCGGGATCGCAGGGAGGCTTTATGAAACGTGACGATGGGAGTCGTGCTGAGGCCCACAGCGAAAGTTTGTGGAAAAGCCAACGAACCCTAATGTGCGCGCGCGTAAACTCTATCCCGACGGAGCAGCCGACAAGGCTGCAATCCAGTTGGTGGAAGTCCAACCGTGTCAATTGCCCATGTCGGACACGTAGCGATACCACACCTCTGTGCAGGCAACCATCAGAGGAATGCGTGGTGTAAACGGCCTGGCCGCCCAGCTTGGATAAAGCTGAGGTGGGAGCAACCTGGAGGTCTAGCGAGTGTAGGAGCTTGAAGATGAACGAATGACTGCAGTCCCGAAATACCTCCCCTTGCCGAAGTTGCATGGCAAGGATAAGTTTTGTGCGCTGAACGTATCACCCCGAACGTGAAGCCGATGCTCCTTGCAAAGAAGTGGGTAAATGCAGCAAGGAGGCACAACGGGATACGGGTCCATGCGCCTACACAAGGATTGCAGAAATAATGTCGGGAAGGTCTCATGTTCAGCAGGGGCGGCAGCAACCTGCAAAGACCATCCTTATAGGAAGAAAAAGGGTGGAGAACAAGAGACTGGCGCATGAGCCAGTATGAGCTAAGAACGGAAGGTAACACTTCCATAGCAAAGGGGCTCTGGGCACTTGGCGGTCACTGGGACTATATGGATGTCCAGACACAGAGCTGGATAAGCATCCATAAAGAGCAGTGGCGAGGAAATAAGTAAACCATGCAAGACTTGGTGTATGTGTGCCGACACTTAAGCCGAGACAAAAGATGGGAAGGCTTATGACCGGAAAATATAAGGTGAGCCAAGGTCAGAACCGGACTCGGGAAAACCGACCGTCCGGGATCGCAGGGAGGCTTTATGAAACGTGACGATGGGAGTCGTGCTGAGGCCCACAGCGAAAGTTTGTGGAAAAGCCAACGAACCCTAATGTGCGCGCGCGTAAACTCTATCCCGACAGAAGCTGACAGAAGCGAATGCTCTCTTGTAATGAGGGAGATAGAGATTGACCGCCGATTGACGACGGTGGAACATTATCTCACCCGTATGGGAGGCTGACGGTCTATGCTGGTGTTCTACTGCGAGATAATCAGGAGAACCCTTCCAGGAGGGAACGCTATGGTGGTTTGCATGGTGGCGACACCAAAAAGGCGTCTGAAACTGACGCGACTTATGTGCAAATCGGGCCCCCTCCCGTCGACAGCGACTTAGGGCCTGCTGGTGCGTATCGCAAAGGCCGTAACCGGATTCACGCTGTACGGATTATACGCGCTAAGTGCAATAACCATCCGTATGGTAAGCGAGTTGGCCACAAGGTTACGTCTGGGTGGCACAAAAGCAAGGTGCTGCCTTATGAATGCTTGAGCCGTATGACGGGAAACTGTCACGTACGGTTCTGAGGGGGGAACGGGGCCGAGAGGCCCCCGACCCACCCGGTATTAATGTACATTTTGTACAAATGTACATTACTCAAGGAGTTAATAAATGAAAATTGTCCTGGATACATCAATTATAATCGCAATTCTGATGGATGAGCCTGACAAGCAGGACATCATCAGTGCCACTAAAGGCGCTGAATTATACGCCCCATCATCACTTCCTTGGGAAGTAGGATCAGAACTCCTGACCTCGCTATAACCGATGGTCTTGCTTTAATACCTGTAACTGCTTAATTATCAAATGCATTATTCCAGTAAATATATATAAAAGCCTAAAATATGGTCGAAAACAGAAATAGTCCATTTTTTAAACGTTTTTAGTTTCTATGGTCCATGTTTACGAGTGCAATTACTACTGTAATGTATTATTAAATATACAATTACGGTCGTAAAGAAATGCCTCAATTCCTATGACGCCAAAAAGCGGTTGAAAAGCGATTATCTTTTAATATGTCAACCATTTCTATAGAGGAATAGTTTATACGATACGACATACGGTTTTGTGATTGGTAGTACCGGGGCCTATTTTTTATTAAGTGCCGATTTCTTTTCAGAAGGAAACGGCTTTTTTATTTGCTTTAAAGGGCGCAGTATATTATATTAATATAGGCTATATAATATACTATGCCGAGGAGGTATTGTGGCAGTAACCGTCCAGCAACAATTATGCAAAGCAAAAGTATTTACCATCGACACATTCACCAGAATTTCAAAATGCTCAACACGAACTGCCTCGCGAAGACTTCACCAGTGGAATGCCTACACCAGCTACAACCATAACGCCAAATACCACGCGTTATCCACTGTTCCACAGTTTGACAGTTACGGTATCTGGCGGCATAATGACATTTGTTTTTCACGACATGGGAACCTGACCAAAACCGTTGCCTATATAGTAGGAGAATCGCAAGAAGGGCTCGACGCACAGAGTCTCTGCTCTATCCTTGGTGTATCGGCTCCATCGCTCTATACGCACTTTGGCAGTATCAAGGAAATATCGTCGCATCGCATAGGCCATAAGCTGGTTTATTTCTCGGCCAACAGCGACGTGCGATCCAGGCAAATAGCGCAGCGTACCAGCCATGATAGTGTAAGCCCGCCGCATAAGCCACGTAGTAGCGATACCGTGCTTATTCTTGTGGACAGAATCCAGCATCCCGATGACACCATTGAACAATGCGCCCGTAGGTTACAGACGCAATCGCCGGCCATTACGCCAGAGGCGATTCATACGTTCCTCGAACAGTACGGTATTAAAAAAAAACTGCGGGTTGTCGCTGATTGAAGCGCTACGCACAAACCTTGACGATGCTCGATCCGGCCTTACCATTTCAGCTCTGTTCAAAACTCCACCAACCCTTTTCTTCGATTCTGATGTTACGCTATGCCATCAGTGCAATAGCACGCTCGCGGTTATCAAAACCAGAACACGAAAGGTATCAACACTTGCGATAGGTGTTTTTACCGCTCATGAAACGGTACGTGCCTGCAATAAACCTTTTTGTCAAAGCACATTGCCTGTCCGTGGGCTTTCTGCGCTGGTACCGGAGCAAGGCTTCTATGGCTATGATGTTATCGTGTTCGTCGGCACACAACTTTTCATCGCCTGTCGCAGCGAACAGGAGATCATGGATCGCCTGCGGGAAAAGGGTAACCCCATTTCTCGCAGTGAAATTGGTGTGCTTGCCAGAAAATTTATTATCTATCTGGCTATTGCACATCAGGAATGTAGAAAGCAGTTGCAGGCGCACATGCGTCAACACGGGGGATACATACTTCACCTGGACAGCACCTGTGATGCTGACAGTCCCCATCTTATGTGTGCCTTGGATGGTATTAGCGAACTGGTACTGGACAATATCAAAACCCCATCTGAAAATGCTGAACAAATAATTCCCTTTCTTCAACGAGTAAAACAAAACTTCAACGTACCACTGGCTGTTGTAAGCG
Organism: uncultured Fibrobacterota bacterium; assembly: GCA_963831235.1. GTDB lineage: Bacteria > Fibrobacterota > OXYB2-FULL-49-7 > OXYB2-FULL-49-7 > JAEUSG01 > CAWHPS01. The sequence continues at coordinate 8,043 of CAWHPS010000047.1, read as the reverse complement.
ACATGGCCAAGGGCATTTTGAATGCCGTTGCCAAAGTATTCCCTTCTGTGCGCCATTTCATCTGTCATTTCCATTTTTTGCGTGATATCGGAAAAGACCTGATGTCAAAAGAAAATGATGTGGTGCGAAAACGATTGCGCTGTCAAGGCATTCAATCGTTTCTGCACAGGCAAGCCCGCATCCTCAAACCACTGGTGGAAAAAGATCCTGTCTGTGTCGATGTGCTTCGCGCCCGACTCAATGACAACGCGTCACAGTCTTTTTGCGCGGATACCTCACTCATTCTCATTGTTTATGTGTTGATACATTGGGCGCTAGAGGGAAAAAAGGACGGCGACGGGTACGGCTTCCCATTTGACCGGCCTCACCTTTCGTTGTATCAGCGGCTTTGTTCAATCCATGAAGTTCTTGATAACCTCAGAGTCCGATGTGACAAAGCCCCGAAATCTCTCAAACGAATGGTCGGTATCCTATGGAAACACATCGGCGACACCATCAACGACCCTCTGTTGAAGAAAGCAGCTCATCGTATGGAAGAAAAATCCGTTGTGTTTGACCGCTTGCGGCAGGCGATGCGAATTGCGTTACCAAACGATAGACATGGCTTAAACGACGACGGCAAAAAGAACATGAATACTATTTGTCAACGTGTTACAAACTTTCAGAAGGCGCTGGCCGAGACTTTGAAAACCAAGCCCGATAAGGATTACCGCTCAATGCACGACCAAATCAAACGCTATTGGAACAAGCTTTTCGCCGACCCTATCGTTAAAAACACACCCCATGGCACCGTTATCATTTATCCTCAACGGACCAATAATATCCTTGAGCGGTTCTTCAGATATCTGCGCAGGAACCACAGAAAAAGAAACGGCAATAACACTATGACCAAAACTCTGAAGGCTATCTTGACAGATACCCCGTTAATCTCAAACCTTTCCGACAACACATATCGAACGATCATTCTTAACGGTGCACCATCGCTGGAAGCTCGATTTGCACAAATCGATGTAAACCTGGTCAGAAATAAATTAAAAAACGAAGAACAAGAAAATAGAAATCTATCGCCAAAGGTAAAAAAGATTATTCGCACCCCCGAGCTGATCAGAAAAATCCTTCAAACTATGCACAACCGTCAATAATCCAACCGCTTTTTGGCGTCATAGCTCAATTCCTATGACGCCAAAAAGCGGTTGAAAAGCGATTATCTTTTAATATGTCAACCATTTCTATAGAGGAATAGTTTATACGATACGACATACGGTTTTGTGATTGGTAGTACCGGGGCCTATTTTTTATTAAGTGCCGATTTCTTTTCAGAAGGAAACGGCTTTTTTATTTGCTTTAAAGGGCGCAGTATATTATATTAATATAGGCTATATAATATACTATGCCGAGGAGGTATTGTGGCAGTAACCGTCCAGCAACAATTATGCAAAGCAAAAGTATTTACCATCGACACATTCACCAGAATTTCAAAATGCTCAACACGAACTGCCTCGCGAAGACTTCACCAGTGGAATGCCTACACCAGCTACAACCATAACGCCAAATACCACGCGTTATCCACTGTTCCACAGTTTGACAGTTACGGTATCTGGCGGCATAATGACATTTGTTTTTCACGACATGGGAACCTGACCAAAACCGTTGCCTATATAGTAGGAGAATCGCAAGAAGGGCTCGACGCACAGAGTCTCTGCTCTATCCTTGGTGTATCGGCTCCATCGCTCTATACGCACTTTGGCAGTATCAAGGAAATATCGTCGCATCGCATAGGCCATAAGCTGGTTTATTTCTCGGCCAACAGCGACGTGCGATCCAGGCAAATAGCGCAGCGTACCAGCCATGATAGTGTAAGCCCGCCGCATAAGCCACGTAGTAGCGATACCGTGCTTATTCTTGTGGACAGAATCCAGCATCCCGATGACACCATTGAACAATGCGCCCGTAGGTTACAGACGCAATCGCCGGCCATTACGCCAGAGGCGATTCATACGCTCCTCGAACAGTACGGTATTAAAAAAAAACTGCGGGTTGTCGCTGATTGAAGCGCTACGCACAAACCTTGACGATGCTCGATCCGGCCTTACCATTTCAGCTCTGTTCAAAACTCCACCAACCCTTTTCTTCGATTCTGATGTTACGCTATGCCATCAGTGCAATAGCACGCTCGCGGTTATCAAAACCAGAACACGAAAGGTATCAACACTTGCGATAGGTGTTTTTACCGCTCATGAAACGGTACGTGCCTGCAATAAACCTTTTTGTCAAAGCACATTGCCTGTCCGTGGGCTTTCTGCGCTGGTACCGGAGCAAGGCTTCTATGGCTATGATGTTATCGTGTTCGTCGGCACACAACTTTTCATCGCCTGTCGCAGCGAACAGGAGATCATGGATTGCCTGCGGGAAAAGGGTAACCCCATTTCTCGCAGTGAAATTGGTGTGCTTGCCAGAAAATTTATTATCTATCTGGCTATTGCACATCAGGAATGTAGAAAGCAGTTGCAGGCGCACATGCGTCAACACGGGGGATACATACTTCACCTGGACAGCACCTGTGATGCTGACAGTCCCCATCTTATGTGTGCCTTGGATGGTATTAGCGAACTGGTACTGGACAATATCAAAACCCCATCTGAAAATGCTGAACAAATAATTCCCTTTCTTCAACGAGTAAAACAAAACTTCAACGTACCACTGGCTGTTGTAAGCGACATGGCCAAGGGCATTTTGAATGCCGTTGCCAAAGTATTCCCTTCTGTGCGCCATTTCATCTGTCATTTCCATTTTTTGCGTGATATCGGAAAAGACCTGATGTCAAAAGAAAATGATGTGGTGCGAAAACGATTGCGCTGTCAAGGCATTCAATCGTTTCTGCACAGGCAAGCCCGCATCCTCAAACCACTGGTGGAAAAAGATCCTGTCTGTGTCGATGTGCTTCGCGCCCGACTCAATGACAACGCGTCACAGTCTTTTTGCGCGGATACCTCACTCATTCTCATTGTTTATGTGTTGATACATTGGGCGCTAGAGGGAAAAAAGGACGGCGACGGGTACGGCTTCCCATTTGACCGGCCTCACCTTTCGTTGTATCAGCGGCTTTGTTCAATCCATGAAGTTCTTGATAACCTCAGAGTCCGATGTGACAAAGCCCCGAAATCTCTCAAACGAATGGTCGGTATCCTATGGAAACACATCGGCGACACCATCAACGACCCTCTGTTGAAGAAAGCAGCTCATCGTATGGAAGAAAAATCCGTTGTGTTTGACCGCTTGCGGCAGGCGATGCGAATTGCGTTACCAAACGATAGACATGGCTTAAACGACGACGGCAAAAAGAACATGAATACTATTTGTCAACGTGTTACAAACTTTCAGAAGGCGCTGGCCGAGACTTTGAAAACCAAGCCCGATAAGGATTACCGCTCAATGCACGACCAAATCAAACGCTATTGGAACAAGCTTTTCGCCGACCCTATCGTTAAAAACACACCCCATGGCACCGTTATCATTTATCCTCAACGGACCAATAATATCCTTGAGCGGTTCTTCAGATATCTGCGCAGGAACCACAGAAAAAGAAACGGCAATAACACTATGACCAAAACTCTGAAGGCTATCTTGACAGATACCCCGTTAATCTCAAACCTGTCCGACAACACATATCGAACGATCATTCTTAACGGTGCACCATCGCTGGAAGCTCGATTTGCACAAATCGATGTAAACCTGGTCAGAAATAAATTAAAAAACGAAGAACAAGAAAATAGAAATCTATCGCCAAAGGTAAAAAAGATTATTCGCACCCCCGAGCTGATCAGAAAAATCCTTCAAACTATGCACAACCGTCAATAATCCAACCGCTTTTTGGCGTCATAGCTCAATTCTTTAGTTTATTGAAATTTCTAAAATTGTGGGTGTTTTCAAATTACGCGAGGTCAGGAGTTCTGAGGATATGCATTTTCTGCCATGTTTAAGCGAAAACGAATTACTTTGCCACAAACCTTACATGTACTTAATATTTATGAAATGATACCTATACGTTTAGTGGAAATTGGCCTTGCCGATGCGCTTAAAACTGCGAATGAGTATAATATATATGCATATGATGCCTATATTCTTGAATGTGCTAGAAAGCTGCATTATCCCCTTATGACATTGGATGATCAACTGGCCCTTAAGGCAATTCAAATGAAAATAAAAGTTCATGAGTTTAAAAAGGAGGGTTTGTAATGGTAATCTTCACATATTCTAGGGCTCGTCAGCATTTTTCTTCGCTTCTCGACAAAGCTCGTAAAGATGGCCAAGTATACATAAAGCGAAGGGATGGTCAGATCTTTTCAATTCGACCAGAGATTGCTAGCAAAAAATCTCCACTTGATGTTAAAGGCATAGATATCAAGATGTCCCGAAGGGAAATTCTAAGCATTCTTCAAGATAGTCGTAAGCGAGAACCATCTTAATTTGCAGATGCCGCTAGAAAGCTAAGCCACCCGAAATATTAAAATGAGAACGGAAATAGAAACAAAAAGCCGTATTGTTGCGATGAGGAAACGCGTCTTCTGTTGTCGGGGAGGACGACTTATAATATGCTGGAGGTCATATGTTCCGCATATCTTCCCGTTTGCCTTCGGTACAAAGCCGGGCCCACGCCTCGCCATTTTTTGAACATATGGGTAAAATGGTTGCGGTCGGAAAACGCGGTTTCTTCAGCAATGTCTTCAATCGTACGGGTAGTATGGGATAACAGAATCTCCGCCTGATTGATTCGTTTCTGCATATACCATTTTTGAGGTGATTCTCCTGTTTCCGTATGGAAAAACCGGACAAAGGCCGTAGTATTCATGCAAATGGCTTGCGCCAAATCCGTGTTTGAAAGCGGATTTTTAATATTCTTGGCCATGAGTTCCAATGTGGCGGTGATTTTTGGGGAATAGGGCGAAGCGTTGTGGCTCTCCTTGGGAAGCTGTGCAAGACCGCCATAGCAAAGTTGTTTCACGCGCAAGGTTCGGACAAGGGGGGTGGTTTCGGATCCGGCAATGGTTGAATTAATAATGCCGGTGATTAATGAACGGGTGTGTTGGGTCAAGGGGATAAAAAAAACACCGGGCGTGTAAAAATTGATGATCGATCCGATGGTAAAATGGATGTAAAGTTGCGTGGCCGGATTCCTGCTTTCGGATTGGCATTGCGTGTTCGGGGGAATCATGACAAGATGGTCCGGATCAAGCGCCAGAGATTTCCCCTCATAAAGGATATGCCATCCTTTTTGGGCCATCCAGTATATGCGCCAGAAAGGATCGAAGAGCCGGAATTTCCAATCGGACAAAGTGACGCAATGGCACAGTAATAAATTGATTTCGAATGGGACGATCGGCAGGCTTCGTTGCTTGGGGACATTTATTTTCATGGGATGCAAGGAATATACATAAAATATACTTGATAGTGTATAGATGTTTTTATTGAAATAATATATCTTTGTAATTATAAAATCAAAGGAGGCCCCTGTGAGAATAATTTCAATTGTGCTGGTCAATGCGTTTTGTGCCTTATTCCTGTGTGCGGGATATTCCAATGCCCAAGACACTTTGACTTCGACAACCCCCGGTTATTCCGATCTTCTTGACGACTGGTTGGATCAGGACGGTATTCACGATACGATCTTAAACAATGTGGCTTTTGGGAAGAGCGCAACACAGTCAAGCACCGATTATAACGGGGTAGCGTCGCGGGCTGTTGATGGAATCACCAACGGGGTATTTTCAGATAACAGTGTCACCCATACCGGCATTGACACGCAGGCCTATTGGCAGGTGGATTTGGCCAAGTCTTTTCCGATAGACAGCGTTGTTATTTACAACCGGACGGATTGCTGCGGCGAACGATTATCGAACTTTGCAATCAAGCTGTCATCTGACGGGTCAACATCGACCGATAGTATTGTCATGACCGGTCAATGCGGGATACCCGGTAAATTTGTATTTGGAAAAGACGGGCGGTTTGTCCGTGTGCAGCTTCGCGGCGTCAACAATCTCTCGCTTGCCGAAGTGCAAGTTTATTCAGGCGGAAATACAACCGGCGGCTATTGTTATCTAAGCGCCGTCTCCGCTATTCTTTCCATGTTGCCGGTGGGGGATAGAACGCCGTTGCAGACAAGACTTGACGCGCTCACACTTGCCGGAAAACTGGGCGACAGGGCTGAAATGCAGGCGTTATATATACGCGTCTGTTCCGCGCGGCGCGCCATGCGAATGGGCGCTTATCTTTCACAATTTCAAAAGGTCATCTTTTCGCAGCATAATGTCAGGGGCGGCGCTTATTTTAACTCGGATGTCTGGGCGCAGGAGGGGTATGCTGGTAAAGGACTTGAACTCCTGACCATGGAGGGGAGTTTCGGCCGGATAACCCATCTTCTGCCAACCGGCGAAGCGCGCGATCCGGACGTGTCTTTTGACGGTACAAAAATATTGTTTTCGTGGCGGGGCGGTTCTTCGGGCACATCCGATTACCATCTATTTGAGATGGATGCGGCAACCCATATCGTCCGGCCGATTACCACCGCTTCGAGCGCCCTTTCCGGATATCAATGGGGTTGCGTGGATTACGAAGGAATCTATTTGCCAAACGGCAATATATTATTCGGGCGTGACCCCTTTTGGACACGCTTAAGCAGCCATTTCCAATGGAATCCAGTTCTGAGTGCAACCAAATCGGCGCTGAGATTCTTGCTGCATATGATAATTCCAAAATGTATCCCAATCACCATTTAGAAGAACTGCTCTCAATTTTAAAACAGCCTCAGCACCATTAACCTTCCACCGCATACCCGATCCCTCCATGCGATCTTTTACTAAATGCCGGCATGCTCCTTCTACGGCACCGGATCCGATCGGCAAGCCGGCGGCAATGTATTGGTTATACTGCATCCATTCTCGATTTCTTTCATAATATCCAATGGTCGTTGACAGGATTTTTTTTTGGTTTTTTGAAAGTTTTTTCTTATGCTTAGAAAGCATCTGTCGCAGACCACCAATAACATAACCGACTTTCCCCTCAAGCAACAGGGTTAATCGGTCGGTGACAAAATTCTGCGCTTCCTTGCTGCCTTCCTTATGAAAAACATAGGCCACCTTCCAGAGATATTCAAGCGCATGAAATAGGTCTAGAATAAAGGTGAATCCCTTAAGCGCAACCAACGCAATAGTCCATAACCCGACAGAACCGTCCATCACACAGACATGGTGTTTGCGATTTTCTGGATCACGCCGTTTGACTTCTTCGGCAGCCCAATTGATCGCATCCGCCTTTCCTTCCAAAGTCGCTCGAACATGTTTATTGTAGGGTCGGGGGCGCTTGGTAGCATGGCAGGGCAATCGCATTAAAATTCGCCACTTTATTTCTTATTGTCAACGGTAATACGTGACACACGATCCGTTCTTGTTCTTGCAGTTACTTTGTTAGACTTGCCAGTTCTAATCATTTTCATGCACTTTACTGTTTCAACCTCCCATTCCACAATTTCGCGTTTCTTGAAATTCATCGCTTTTGCCAAAGCATTGGGAAAATTAACATACCACTGATTTCCTTTCTTCCGTGAGATGAGTTGAATCGTTGTTGGATAGCCCATGCCCAATTCCTTTCTATTTAAGTAGCTCTACGGATATCCGTAGAGCTATATTATAGTATAAAGAAGAGGCAATGTCCACATTTTATTTTACCTATAAGGGGGATTTATGATTTCAACGCCATGCACTTTTATCGAATACTTCCAAGACATACCGGACCCACGCATAGAACGTAAAAAACTCCACAAACTTATCGACATAATTGTTGTCTTGGTATGTGCTACCCTTTGCGGCGCCAAGTCATTCGAGGAAGTCGAATTATTTGGCAACGAGCGAATAGAGTGGCTTAAACAGTTTCTTGAACTCAAAAACGGCATTCCATCGCATGACACTTTTGGGCGGGCCAGTGCCTTGCTAAATCCGAAAGACTTTCAAGAATGCTTTATAAAATGGGTTGAGGCGTTACGATTGCCGA
>CAWHPS010000046.1:0-10881 GCA_963831235.1 uncultured Fibrobacterota bacterium | reverse complement strand
CCTTAGGGGATTCACGAGTGTTGCGATATTTTTGTCCAATATAATATTCAAGAATTGGCTTGTCAAGCTTTCGTGCGACTTCGGATTCAGAAATCTCTCCCAAAATCAATTTTGCAACAACAACATCCTGATCCTGGTCCCTATACTTGTTTATAACCTGCTTAAAAAGAGCTGTTGCTATCGGGTCGGGTATCTCTTTTTCAAGATATGTCAAGGCGCAATTGAGCTGGGCCTCTGATGCAAGATCCCTCAATGACCCATATTCCGTTATTACATAGTTATAGCATTTAATAGCGTCCTCCGTCTTTCCCAATGCTCGATTTAATAGACCAAGCCCCATCCATGCCTCGGCGCAGGAACGGCTGTTGGGCCTGTTTTTTACAGTAACCTGGCTGTATTTAAACGCCGCTTTTTCGAACTTGCCGTTATATGACTCGATGTCGGCAAGCCTGACTGCCGCCATTGCTGCATCTTCTATGTCTTTGGAATAATCATGATCAATGGTTGTATAAATCTTTTCCGCTTCGCTGTACATGCCACGATCAATATATGCTTCACCGAACTTTAGATACGCAGGAAGATAAAAACGCCCGTATGCAAAAAAATTGCCTGTCAAAAACTCCATGGTTTCACCGACAGAGCTGAAAGCCGCTGTATCAGAGGATGCCAGTTCTGAAATCATCTGATTGTTATAGGCTGATAAAATACTTATAAGCACTGATGTACCGGGAAACTTGTCACGGATATGAAGAAGTGTCTTTTCAGAACGGGGTTTATCGCCAAGGAGGCGATAGCATTCGGCCATCTGTGCCAGCGCATGCGGATACATGTCATTTTCACGGGTACGAAGTATGTTTTCGAATTCGTTTACCGCTTTCTGATATTCGCCAAGACGTGAATACGCAAGACCTATCTTGAATTGCGCCCGCGTTGCCATTGGATTGTCCGGATAAATTGAAATGATGTTTCGATATTCTTCAATCGCATCCCTGAAATAGCCGCGTTCAAAAAAACGTTCAGCGGTCTGGATGGGTTTTGTCTTAAGAGGAACTCCCAACTGGTAAATCTTTACATCGGAAATTATCACACCACCATTATCAACATAAAAGCCAAGGCTGTTATTATCCATTCCTGTAAGCGGCGTGTAATCGTTGTAGGTGAATTTTAGGTTCCCGTTGATGTATAGACTAAGGGCAACATCGTTTTTTTCGACACGCACAGTCATGTGTTCGCCTTTTTTAAGAGGCTTAGGGGGCGCAATATCCAGAATGTTCGTTCTTGAACCTTTTGTCAGGTAAACTCCATCGCTCTGAAAACGGATGGTATATCCATTATCAGGACTGAGTCCGTGGATAAAGCATCCGAACTCTCGCGTCTGGTCTCGGTTAAGCATAAGCGTAAAATCAAGCTGAATATCGCTGTTAAGCATCTGCTTCCAGCAAATCCATGTGTATTCATCGGCTGAAACCTGAATTTTATTGGCACTCCCAAGCCATGGCGAATCCATTGATATGAACTTGAGTTCCTCCTTGTCCGGCCCCCTCTCCCCTTTCCAGTCAACGTCAAGCGAGGAATAGAACTCGGGCTTTAGTGGTACAATCTGCCAATCCGCCTTTTCCAGGCTCAACTGATAGCTATAGAAAAGAGCGAAGAGACTTAACATCGCAAGAATTACAATAGAGAAAACAAACACACCACGGCTTTTTCTTATGCGTCGGCCTATACGTTCCAGGAATCCCGGCGATCTTGCCATAATGGGTTCCCCTGTCTGAAAACGCTCCATGTCCATTCGAAACGCCCGCATGGTCTGATAGCGTTTCTCCTGTTCGCGTTCCAGGGATTTCATAACTATTACTTCAAGATCACGTGGAATCCAATCCGCGGCTTTTCTAAGTGGTACTATTTCAGAGTGAAGCACATTCCATATAGTCTGCTGATAACCCCTGTTGTCGTAAAACGGGTTTTTGGAAGTCAAGAGCTCGTAAAACATGATACCAAGGGAATAGATGTCCGTACGTTCGTCAACATGTGTGCCGAGTGCCTGTTCGGGCGACATGTAGGAAGGCGATCCGAGGATTTCGCCCGATATTGTAAGCCCGCTGTCTGTTTCACGGGCTTTGGCCAATCCGAAATCTATCAGCACTGGATAAGAATTATCTTTCATGATAACATTATTAAGTTTCAAATCACGGTGGATAATATTCCGGCCATGGGCGTATTCCAAAGCATCAGCCACCTGTTTTATTATCTGGACCACGGTATAAACCGTTGGTTCGAATTTCACCATGTATTTGAAAAGATTAAGGCCTTCAAGATATTCCATTGCAATGAAATAGATACCTGAATCGCCGCCTACTTCAATGATTTTAACAATATGAGGGTGATCAAGCTGTGCAATCGACTTGGCTTCTTTCTGAAAGCGCTCAATGAATTTCCCCTGAATTGATACGGATGGGGGAAGAACCTTCAGGGCCACTTCACGATCAAGGCCCAATTGCTTTGCCCTGTAAACAATCGCCATTCCGCCACGGTCGATTTCATTGAGGATAATGTATTGCCCGACCTTGGTGCCTGCTGCAAGCCGTGTTGTATCAATTTTCTTCTTAAAGTTGTTGCTGTCTTTAAGACCGTCTTGTTTTTCGCTCATATATTATTAAATTAAATATAATCTCATGCCAATGCAAAAGTATTAATGGATATCTTAATGACTGATGACATATAAAAATCTTTCCTTTGCGTCTTTGACAAGGTCTTTCGAGGATTCCAGTTTTGTGTTTTCTTGAATAAAACGCTGCCAACGCCCTTTTAATTCATCTTTTAATTCAACCTGGCCGAATCTGAACCTTGCGTCCATAATTCTTACCAGATAATACGAGGCCTCAACATGAAAAGCCGGATTATTCAGCACTGAATTAAAAAGTTTTTCGGAATTAAAATAATCCTCTTTTTCAAACAATTCTTTTGCATTAGCCAGTGTATCCTCTTCCTGTTTTGGAATCACTTTTGGCTTAATCTGTGTTGAAGGTTTTGTAGCAACCGACTTAACCTTGGTGTTTCCGGTGCTTTCCTCTAAAGGTGTGGGTATTGAAGCATCTTTTTCAGATTCAGTTGTGATGACAGAAACATGGGTAATTGAGTCGGCCTTGATTTGATTTTCAATGCTGCTCACGGCCGTGCCGGTTTTAACAGGCTGTTCAGCATGCAAGTGGACAGACTTGGGATTCGGCGGTTCAAGCGAATTCTTCTTTGGAATCTCCTGTTTGAAGTTAAACATAAACAAAACAGCCCCGCTGCAAATAAGGATTACAGCGAACACAGGAAAGAGTATCCCTTTCTTTCTTTTTTTTGTTTTGGGTTTTGGAAATCCAGCCAACCATTTTCCTAAAACACGTGCTGGGAGATCGCCTTTATCAGGATTCAGTTTTCGGAGAGTCTCGGAAAAAGTTCCCGCATCTTGAAACCGGTCTTCCTTCTTAATACTAAGCCCCTTATGTACCATGCTTTCGATTTCCCTTGGAATAAGATTGTTGACCTTTCTTAAGGGTACCAGGTTGCTTGACATGATATTCTTGATGAGGGTTGTATTGGTTTCGCCCTTATATGGCAAAGCACCGGCAAGCATTTCATAAAGGACAACAGTAAGGGAATAGAGATCAGATCTTGCGTCCACATCCTTTCCATCTATCTGCTCAATAGGCATGTAACCATAGGTCCCAAGAACAGCACCCTGAATTGTTTCACCACCCGATACAACAGCCTTTGCAATACCAAAATCGACTATCTTAACCTGTCCATCAGGCCTCACAAGAATATTCTCGGGTTTTATGTCCCTGTGAATTATTCCCGAACCTGATCCTGAATCAGTGAGGCGTGAATGGGCATAAGCTAAGGCATCCGCCACCTGTTCCGCTACTGCAAAGGCTGCAGGAATTGAGAACACCCCGCGTTCGGATATGAGATGTCTGAGCGATGAGCCTTCAACATATTCCATTTCAATATAGGGCTTTCCATTTTTCTCTCCGGTATCATAAACATGAACTATTCCGGGATGGTTTAAACTGGCGGCAATTCTTGCTTCACGTATAAAACGGTTAAGAAGCGGAATATTGCCTACATGTTCGGCTTTTAGAATCTTAATCGCATGAAATGTGTCTAGCTTGGTATGCAGCGCACGGTAAACAGATGCTGCTCCACCCATACCGATTGGCTTTTCAATCACACAATCCCCAAAAATATCACCCTTATTTTCCTCAAATAGAGGAATAGTCTCCTCAAAACGAGTTTTATAAATATCCGCACCTTTTCCAGGATCAAGAAACTGGGTTTTATCCATTGTTCTCTTTTAAATTCAGATTATATAGGACATCCTTGGCCTTTTGAAACCTTTTATCAAGAGGATCGGGAATGATGGTCGTCATCAATTCAAAATATCGTCTGCACAGTTCCATGTTTTTCTGCCTATAGGCTATGTCTCCCATGGTCCAATATTGTTGATAGATAGAATCCATCTCCTGGTTCAATGCCTTGATTTTCAATTCACATGAACTTCTAAGTGAATCTGGCATTGAGGCTGATAGTATCTTTTTATAAGCCCTGAATGCCGTATAACGGCCTCCAAGTTCAGAATTTCGTTCCTCGTAAAGGCGTTCTGCGAATTTAACCCTGTTATAAAGCTTCGTGACATCATTAGTGCCATTCTCCCGATGGTTATTATGAGTTACTTTCTCAATCTTTGATTTATTGGAAATATCTGAAGTGAAATACATTACAGCCACGGCGATTGCCAATCCTGCGGCTATTGCAAGAGAAAGGTTTCGCAGTTTATTGGTCCTGCTTTTTGCTTTTGTCAGCCTAATTGTATATTTATGTGAAAACACCTGAATACAATCTTTATTGAAAAGTTCTCTCTCCTTCAGCAGTGGTACTCCATTAATCAGGACCTCATTTGCGCTGATATTTTCAGCATAAAGCTTGTTCTTTTCCATGTACACCCTGAGATGCCTGCGTGAAACCTTTGGATCGTCAATATCTATATCAGGCATGAATTCAGGTGTTCCCCGCCCAAAGATCAGGGGATTTTCCCCAAGCTTCCAGATACGTCCGTTATCATTCCCATCTGTCTTTATTATTTCAAACATATAAGTGCCTATTTTAAAAAGCTTATGATTATGGGCCCAAAAAGCACTACGAAAACCACAGGAAAGATGAACCCAACAAGCGGCCCCAGAAGCTTTACCGGGGCCTCATGAGCAGCCTTCTCCGCGCGCTGAATACGGGCAGTCTTAACAGTTGTTGAAAGCCCTTTCAATGTCTTTGCAAGAGAGCTTCCGCTCTTTTCAGAGGAAATCACGGCAGACACAAAGTCGCGTATATCCTTATCCAGAGTCCGATCTGCAAAACGCAGCAGGGCCTTCTCTCGTGTGCTGCCAAGTTTTATTTCAAGAAGCACCTTCTCTATTTCGCACGTGAATTCCCCGGCTGGAAATCTTATTGCAAGATAATTGAGTCCTTGGATAAAATCCAAGCCTGACTCAAGTATAAGAGAAATCAAATCCAAGAACGGCACAAAAGCCCTGCGAAGGGCCTCCTGTCTTTTCTTCAGACGATCCTGTAATTTTATGTCAGGTAGAAAAAAGAATACAATTGCGATAAGAAAGCTTATTCCAATCGGTAAGGAAAGCATTATACCGAACACTAAAAAAGCCCCTGTAAAAAGCAATTCCTTAACAGCCATGAACTCATTAAAATCAGCGGCATTTTCCTGCCCCTTGAAAAGGAGCTTTTCTTCATAAAAGCGCTGATAGGTTTTAAGAGGCAGGCCTGAATTAATTCCGGCAAGCCATCCAATAAATGGTTTGAAAGATGGGAATCTTGTTAAAAGCAGAAAAATCATCATTGTAAGGCTGATGAAAACAAGAGCTATTGCAGCAATGTCCTGCATAATCCCAATCCTTTTAAAGGGCATTTATTGCAAAATGGATTTCTTGATGAGCAATAATCCTTTCCCAAATTCACAATCAAAGCATGATACTGATTAAAAATCCCAACCCTTCCTTTTCTCCCGTACTTTCCATATTCCTTTTCAGGATATTTTTTAAGTTTACTTGTTATCTCCTGCTCAAAGAGCCTTCTTATCTCCTCATAAGGCTCATCACCTTTAATAACCCCCAATCGACCCATGATCCGCCTTGTATAGGCATCTACAACAAATACCGGCTTATGAAACGCATAAAGAAGAATGGAGTCCGCGGTTTCAGGGCCTATACCCTTTATGGAAAGAAGCCTCTCACGTAAAGAGACAACATTCTCTTTACTCATTTCAGCAATATCCCCTTTGTAGAGGGAATCGACAAAACTTATAAAACTCTTAAGTTTGATGCTTTTCTGGTTGTAGTAGCCCGAAGACCGGATAAGTCGGCCCAAATCTCTATTTTGTAATTTTCTAAGAGCTCCCACAGATAATGCATTTTCTTTTTTCAGATTATTGATGCACTTTTCCACATTTGTCCAGGAAGTATTCTGAGTCAGGATCGCTCCAACCACAACCTCAAACAACGAATCACCTGGCCACCAATCAAGGTTTCCATAAAACCCATCTAGCTGTTTAAAGATTTTAAGCAGCATTCTTAAATTATTGCCGACTTTAATACAAAAGACCCGCTTTTAAAAAGCGGGTCTTTCAAAAGCTCTGGTAAACATGATTTACTTTAATTCAGAGTGGATTTCTTTTCCTGAATCTGATTCCGGATTTCCTGAACGGCCTTCTTTATGTTCTGGCATACCTTACGCGCACGTGTTCCGGCTGACTTGTTGCCCCGCTCGAACTTTTCAAGTTCAACTTTCAGGCCTTCGATTTCATTCATGAGATTAGTTAGATCCATTGTAACTCCTTGATTAAAGTTTATTGCGTATTTTAAAGGTTAAAATATCAAATATACGCATTATTTGGCAATATTTTAAAATTTTCTAGTTTCCACCTGTAAATAAATAGTTCAGCCCCTCAGGCAGGAAGCGGTTTTTTAGATGGAGCAGTTCCTCGGTATCACCAACCAGCCAATCCATGACTTTACTTCTGTTTTCATATTCAAACACACCTGCATCCGCTGGCAAATGGGCCATCTTTTTTGCCAGATATTTGGCATCTTCAAATGTTCCGAGTGTGTCCACAAGCCCCGCATTAAGAGCCTGTCTTCCCGTGAAAATTCGCCCATCAGCAATGGCCTTCACTTTCCTTATTTCAAGCCCGCGTTGAGTGGCAACAGCATTAATGAACTGGTCCCATGTGTCATCAATAACCCCCTGAAACAGTGAACGTTCCTCTTCAGTAAGCTTTCGGCTGGGAGATCCGGCATCCTTGAATTTTCCGCTTTTAATCACTTCAAAATCCACACCGATTTTCTTTAGTAATTCTGCTATATATGGAAACTCGAAAATAACACCAATACTTCCGGTAACAGTACCAGGGTTTGCCATTATCGTATCAGCGGCGCAGGCGATATAATACCCTCCCGATGCTGCGACAGACCCCATTGATGCTACAATTGGCTTACCGCTTTTGCGGAAAGATCTGACAGCTTCGAATATCTCCTGCGAAGGCGCCACTCCACCACCAGGACTGTTAATACGTAAAACAAGCCCTTTAACGGATTCTTCGTCTTTAAGTGCCATTAATCGTTCAACGATCTTGTCAGACGAATATATCACATTTTCCACACGCACTATAGCGATCTTATTACCTCCAAGGGGTAATCTTGACGAAACAGATGGAACCATGCTCTTGAATGCAAACATCATAATGCCTATGCCTAAAAAGAAAAGCAGAACAAGTATAAGGCAGCCGAATGCCCATTTTTTCTTCTCACTCATTTTGAAACCTTTCCGCCTGCTTTGAACAGGCAATTTAAGTCAATCTTAACATCAATCGGGGATGCCAAGTTCCAACTGATCATAAGCAAGATCCATTGATTCGGGAAGTTTTTTACGTATGGCGGAATAACCCATTGTATGGTTGATATGCGTAAACCAGGTATTCTCGGCTTTAATGCGAGTTGCCGCAAATATGGATTCCGGTAGGGAAAAATGCGTTGGAGATGGGGTCTCGCGCAATGAGTCAAGAACAAGGGTGTTAAGCCCTTCTAATAAACTGAAAGTTTTTTCAGGAATTCGATTGCAATCAGGAATATATGCAAAATCCCCAAGCCTGAACCCCTTTGCCGGTTTGTTGCCATGAAATACTTTAAGCGGTGTTATTGTCATTCCAAAAAGTTTGAACGGCGTATCAACTGATATAAGCCTGAGCCTCGGCTTGCCCCCTGCTTTTTGAGTGCGTTTGAAAACATAAGGAAAAACAGCCTTTAATTCGGAAAGTGTGGTTCGGTCCGCAAACACAGGAATTTTACATTCTCTGCAAAAAATCCTTACATCATCCATTCCATAAACATGATCCGCGTGGCAGTGTGTAAACAAAATTGCATCAATCTTTTTAACTTTTGCTGACAACAATTGAAGACGGAGTTCTGGCGGGGTGTCGATTATAACATGTTTGCCTTTCCATTCAAGAAGAAGGGCCGGTCGCATCCGGTTGTCTCTTGGATTTCTTGATCTGCAAACAGCACAATCGCAACCTGGAACAGGCGTTCCTGAAGAAGCTCCGGTGCCTAGAAAAGTCACTTTCATAAGGGAATAAAGATAGTTGTTTATTACTGTTCGTCTCAACTTTATAAGCTCGAATGACAAACCGAAATATTAATGATCCAAACTACCGGTTGGATCAGATTGCCATAACTGCCAGACCGGCAGAGCAAGCATTCGCTCGCCAAAGGAAAGCACATGGTCACCCGAGTACAGGACAATACCTCTGATAAACCGGTCACCCAGCATTGCAGCAAACTGTCTGATGATGGAAAAATCTTCCGGCCCTACACTTGCAGAAGATTTTACTTCAACTGCTACGACTCGACCCGCAGGATCTTCAAGTATAAAATCAATCTCTCTTCCATCACTGGTACGATAATGGTACAGAGAAATACTATGCGAAGACGCCCAGGAAATCTGCTTGGTCAGTTCCATTGCCACTAAATTTTCGAATAATTGCCCCCGAAGCAAAGGCTCCAGTGAAAACCGTGAGGTCGAGGCACCGGCAAGATACGCTGCAAGCCCTGTGTCACACAAATACAGTTTTGGCGCTTTGACAAGCCGTTTAACCATATTAGCAGACCAAGCAGGAATCCGTTTCAACAAGAAAGCCATTTCCAGAAAAGAAAGGTATCGTTTCAGAGTGGAATGCGGTAGACCAAGACCTCGTGACAAATCCGACATATTCACTATTGATCCTGTCCTAGCAACCACAAGAGCCAGAAGGCGCGGCAGTTCCGTCAGTCCTTCAATATTTGCCATATCCCGTATATCACGCTGCATGATTGCTGAAACATAAGAACCATACCAGGCGCGCCGCCTGTCATCATCCATTCGCAAAAAAGCCTCAGGAAATCCTCCGCGAAATATTCTTTCTACAATGGATAATCCTGTAAGCAAAGACTTTGAAAATGGAGACTGCGTATCAGAAAAAACCATGTCCACAAATCGCTCTTCCGAATTTTCCAGTTCACCCTGAGATAGAGGATGCATGGTTATTATTTCCATTCTACCGGCAAGGGATTCTGACACTTTAGGCAAAAGCATTATATTGGCGGATCCTGTCAGAATAAAGGAACCCGGCCTTCTGTCGTTATCAACAGCCAGTTTAATTGCAGACAACAAATCAGGCACTTTTTGCACCTCATCAATGACCGTTGTACCTGACAGATTTTTAACAAATCCGGATGGATCAGATGATGCGGACGACAATACAGTAGCATCATCAAAGGTGAGATAATTGAAATTATTAATTTGTGAACCGACCTTTTTAACAAGGGTGCTTTTGCCTGTCTGGCGAGCACCAGTAAGAAAAACAACCGGCGTATCTTTTAATGCCGTACCAATCTTAGTCTCAATATTTCGCCTGAACATGGTGATTAAATTACAACTCCGTGGTGAATTAACAATAGCACATCTTATCTTGTTATATATCTGGACGTTATAATATATTTAAAAGCAAGGAATATTGCAATTTATTTTCATTTTTTACAGAAAACCGGCATTAAAACTCTAAACGTTTTTGATATGAGGATCTTTATCGAATCTCTTTTTTTAAAAGCAGGGTTATCTAATATTTCCTGAAGTGTAATTGTGTTATTCGTTCTAAAATGAAGCTAGTGGGAAGGATATATGAAATTGCTCCATACCCACCTGCTGACGTTTTGATTACTGAATAAGGAGTTCCTGCTGGTATCTTATACTCAGAACTTTTCCCTTTAGAGTAACCCCTAAAGCCAATTCAATTGCCTTGGGTATGACAGGAAATAAGATTTTTCCGGTCACTTCCATTTTTGGCAAGAGGGTATGCTTTCGAAATGCTTCTGTTTGCCAGAAATTAATACGGTCGTCGATCTCGATAAGGGATTTTGCATGATCTCTATTCCATTCCTTCCTATCTTGTTCTCTCTCCCTTTCTCGATCGCGTCTTTCTTCTTCTTCCTTTTCCTTTTCAGCGTGCTCTTCCTTGGTCTCTTTGGAGCTTGTGAACAAAGAAACAATACTGAAAATACCTGATACGACATTTATTCCAGCCTCAACCCCAGTCATGTCATAGGGATTTGTTTCATTCGAGAGACAGACTTTTGATTTTTGAAGCTGATTAATAGTATCCTCCGGGCTTGCACCAGGAATTGAGCCAGGATAAGATGCTGTGTTTGTATCGGAAGGATTATAGATTGGGATATAATAAAATGAAGCTGGGTTGATTTGAATCGTGTCTAAGGAGTTGTTTACAAACGATTGCGT
>CAWHPS010000045.1:0-44338 GCA_963831235.1 uncultured Fibrobacterota bacterium | reverse complement strand
TAAATATTTAGGGCAAATCTGTCGTAAAATTGACAGGAAGAATATGAAAAAAAGCTATAAGCCTCTTAAATTGCGTTAGTTGTGTGGTTTTCAATATAAACACCGGAAAAATACAGCCAATCAAGATTACAGGCTTATAAAGTCGCCCCTTTTTACGTGCCAAGTTTAATTTCGTTATTAGGCAATACAATCTCGCCGGAAAGAACCTTTAAGGCCACCTCTTCATCGCTCATTTCTATAATTCGATTAATTGTACCCTTCCTGAGTTCTTTTACAAGAAATAATGTTTTCTCTGTGAGTTTGCGGAAATATTCGCTCTTATAAGCAAGCGTGCATCAACTCTATCTTGTTGACTTGCAGTAAGAGTTCCTTTGCGCCATCGTGTATTTTGTTGATCGATATATCCTACGTCTTCTACTGTCCGCCTGTAAAGCCTTATGGCACGATCAATAATAGAATCATCCAGCACGTGTGGTTTATTCTTGGCCTCCAAGAACGTGGCATAGTTTTCTTCTGTGGCGGCAATCCCATCTGCAACCGTTGATTCAAATAAAGCGATCTTTTCTATAGGATACCAGGTTTGTTCTCGCTTCATGAAATTCATTTTTATGCAACTTCCACGTCGAGATCTTTCAGGAAGTTTAAATTCAAATGAGTTTTCCAGAGTTCTATCCGAAAAATCATATTCTCCTTGGAGATTAATGTGCTGCCAGGTTACGATTAATCCGTTCTTTATTGTCGCTACCATCACTTTTTTCTCCTCTTCGCTTTGTGTATGGTCAGATCAGTTGTGAAAGGTACATGTAGTTCCAGCAAATAATTGCATTTTCTATGAGTCGCTTGCGGCCGTCTGCGACAATTTGTTCCTCCCTTGTGCTTTGCGGGAATTCCTGATTGTTTGCGTTAAAGACAGCGCCACCGAATTTGTTGATGTTTCTCCACCTTGTTAAGCTGTTTTTCAATGGCCTGCCGAAGCTCAACATCGTCGATGTATCTGAGCAGAAAGAGGCTCTTGATAATTCTTCCAAATTGCTTTAAGGCTTTATATAAAGGATGCTGGCGTGAGTTTTAAGAACTTAATCGTCGAAACAACTGTGATGCCGTGACTTCTCTTTTAATTTAATCGTAGCAACAAAACGCAGGATATCATCCCATTGCTCGGCGTTGGTATTAATTTTACCATCCGGCAGAACACGGTAGCCAAGGGCTTTAAGATCGGACTCCTTTTCGAAAGCGTAAATGCGCTGTTTCTTGAAATTCTTAATCCGAGGTGCAAAAGAGATTCCCAAAAGATGTGTGACACCAAATATAATCTCACTGTAACCGTGGGTATCGGTAGAGTGAATATCGCTTTTGACAACATCATTATGCATGGCGCCATCAATAACGTATGGAGCTTCGCGTTCCGCAGGAGAAATGACCGTTGAATAAAATAACAGGTGCCTATGATCAACAAAGGTGTAAGATGTTACCCCCATGCCTTTGGCCAAAGTATTTATATGAGCGACTTGCGTTTAAGGAATCAACGCTGATATTGTATTTCTTCCCGTCACTGCCGGTATGCGTAAGACCATCTTTTCTATTGAAGACAGTAGTGAGCGGAATTCGATCGGATAGTTGTAAAATCTTATCATTTGCGTCCTCCAGATTTTCAGGGGAAAAATACCAGTTTACCGTGTTCTCTAATTCATTGTAGGGTATATTGCTGGAAATCTTGGCAATCTTGCCTATACCCAGATTACAGCCATATCCGATGACCCCGGCAAAGAATATTTTCTCCTGCGGTTTTTCTCTATTATGCTTTATCTGCCAATGTTCGAAGCTGTCGGTAAAATTCGTTACCTTATTAACATTCGAAAGGGCGAATTCATACAAAGAAATCAGCCTGTTTTTTGGAAAAAATTCCGCAACAAATCCCGTAGGGTTCTTTTCGACTGCCGGTGTTGTAACTATCAGATTGCCACGAGCATCAAACTTCGCATGCTTGTTCTTTTTGGAGTTAATGTTTTCATTTGTTATCCGGTATTGTTCTTTGAGAGCCTGTTCCAGGGCGGATTGTATTTTCTGAAAATCTACAAAACCAGTTAATCCGGCCCGGTCAAGAAGCTCTTCTTTCTTGCTTTCCCAGACTTCCTTTGGTATCAAATACTCATCAAAAGCTTTGAATTTATAGGAGTGGCATAAGTTCAGTGCTCCAGACTTAATGGCATCGGTAATCTTTTGAAACAAAAGAATCTTATAGAGGGACACTCTCAAATTGTTTTTTTCATCGAAGAGTATTTTCTGTTCGTCACTATCAAGAAAATCAATAGGGGTGGCTGCATCCAGCTTGCCGGCTTTTCGCCTGTAATATGCGATTGCTTCAAACAGTCTTGGGTTGGATGTGGTCTGGTCAAAATCGATATGCTTCACAATCTCTGAGGCACGGTTTTGGAGTTGCACAGAATGGGATTCCAATACATCATAATAATCGTCTTTATTAATTATTCGTGTCGATTCTTTTTCCAATACAATAAGTTTCTCTCTTGTCTCGGAACAGTCGGCTCGGGATTCTTCAGAAAAAAGCTCTTCAATGGCCTTTACCTTTTCACTATCGGTCAACTTCTTATCGGCAATTATGACGTGAATATTATCCAGTGTTGTTAATTGGCTGCCAACAGTTTTATAAAGCTCTCGATTTGATTGATGTTGGGGACCCCGTGCCTCATAAAACTTTTCCTTATTTTCCTTTAAAGCACTGTTTTTTACCGTCTGGGTTGACTGTATCATAGCGTCAACAAGGTTGTCGTTAAGTTGATAGTACTGATGAATTACAAAAGCAATAAGCAGAAGGTACCTGTTATCCTCTCTCTGCGATATTTGGGAAACCTGCGATTTGATTACTATCTGGGCATAATATTTTATGGTTTCAGGGGACAGGTGCAATTGCTTTACAAGAGGTGTGACTATTTCGAAGAGGCTTTTCAAGCTGTCCAAGTCTTCAATGTTTTCTCTAATCTTCATTGGCCTTAAAGACTGGTTACTCGTTTTAAGTAACGTAATCTTGTATCGTTTGATTTTTAAATCCTGCTTTTCCGTTAAATATTCTTCGCCCACGGTTAAAAGATCATCAAGAAGAACTCTTTCTTCATGACTCAAACGCTCCTTGATGGAAAATGCCAGACTTTTCTCAAACTGTTTTAAAGCATCTGTGATTACTTCCGCAAGGGTATTATAAGTGGGGACCTCAATTTTATTCCTCCTGAGAAAATCCACCAGAGACAAAAACATAAAGCGTGGTTTCATCTGATTTGAACTGAGCAATACAGCTTCATTCATAAGGATGCGTTTGCGTTGATCATCAAATTTGTTAATCCCAAGCTTTTCAAGGATAATTTCCTGATGCCGCTCAAAAGTTCTTTCGATATAGGCTTTAAAGTTAATTTCTTCGGCTGGCAGTTGCAGTTTTCTGCAAATAAATTCCACATCTTTAACATGAAATTTGTTCGCAACAAAAAACCGATTGACAGCAAAGAAGTATCCCAACTGCAAAATAAAACCAACTTTAGTGATTGGTGTCCTGCAGTCTTTAACTTCATCATCTGCCCATTTTGGCAAATCGAAGAATCGTTTTCTTTCTTCTATATTGAATACAGGGGGTAAGTCAAAAACCTTAATGTCAGACTGACTGAGGATTTTAATATGAGTAGCCATTTGTCCAGCTTAAAACCTATTGTGAAAACGTTCGATTATTCTATATAACTATTTCGATGAAAAATAGTTATATTTGAATAATATTCCATATATAAAAAGTGCCTTTTTCATGTTTTTATCGAAAATCTTACGAAAAGCATAAAAATGCCACAAAAACCGCATAAGACAACTGCCTACCTCCGAGTCTCAACGATTGATCAGGATATTAACAAAAATAAAGCTGAAATCTTAAAACTCGCTAACGAAAAAAACCTCGGCAAAGTTCATTTCATCGAAGAAAAATTGTCAGGGAAAATATCTTGGCGTAAAAGAAAAATTGCCGAGATTCTTGAATCTTCCGGCAATGGGGACAATATCCTTGTCAGCGAACTTTCGCGTCTGGGTAGAAGTATGCTGGAGTGTATGGAGATTCTCTCCATTGCAACCCAGAAAGGAATCAGCATCTACTCCGTTAAAGGAAATTGGCAACTTGATCACAGCATCCAGAGCAAAATAATTGCTATGGCCTTCTCTATGGCTGCGGAAATAGAACGAGACCTTATTTCCAAACGCACAAAAGAAGCACTGATGGTTAGGAAAGCTTCAGGTTTAAAGCTGGGGAGACCTCCTGGGCCAGGGAAAAGCAAATTGGACAAATTCCGACCGGAAATCGAGGCTCTCTTGGCAAACGGCTCGACTCAAAGATTTATTGCCAGCCGATATGGCACTACCGATGCGAATCTTTTCAATTGGATAGCAAAAAATGGGTTAAAAAGACTAAAACAACCCAGGAACGCAGGAATTTAGCAAATAATACCCGCCATTATGTCAATTTCTACGACAGATTTGCCCTAAATATTTAATTTTGCCCAACAGACAAGACTTTGCTGTTATCATCCCGAACTACTCCCACATAATCACCGCATGGAATGCCGTCTAAAGTGATTAGCTCGCGTTTACTCACCGACCACCCGAGATTGGCAGCTGCAATTGCGTCTGCACTTGATACAGGCCCTTTAAGCTCTTGTCCCAACCCATGCCAGGGCTTCGTCGGGATAGAAATTGTATGCGCGCACATTAGGGTTCGTTGGCAATTCCACAAACTTTCGCTGTGGGCCTCAGCACGACTCCCATAGTCACGTTCCACAAAGCCTCCCTGCGATCCCGGACGGTCGGTTTTCCCGAATCCGGTTCTGACCTTGGCTCTACGTAATTTTCTGGAAATAAGCCTTCCCAACTTAAACTTGGCTTAAGTGCAAGCCCACATGCACCAAGTCATCTATGGTTTACTTAATTCCTCGCCACTTAACTTATTCGATGTTTATCCAGCACTGTGTCTGGACATCAAATAAGTATCAGTGACCGCCAAGTGCCCAGAGCCCCTTTGCTATGGAAGAGTTACCTTCCTTTCGTAGCTCATATTGGCTCATGCGCCAATCTCTTGTTCTCCATCCTCTTTTTCATATAAGGATGGTCTTTGCAGGTTGCTGCTGCCCCTGCTGAACATGAGACCTTCCCGACATTATTTCTGCAATCTTTGTGTAGTCGCATGGATCCGTACCCCGTAGTGCCTCTCTGCTGCATTTACCCACTTCTTCGCAAAAAGCGTGTCGGCTTCACGTTATGGGAAAGACGTTCAGCGCACTAAACTTCTCCATGCTATGCAACTTCAGCATGGACGCCTATTTCGGGGCTGCAATCATTCGATTATCTTCAAGCTTCTACACTCGCTAGACCTCCAGGTTGCTCCCACCGCAGCTTTATTCAAGCTGGGCGGCCAGGCCGTTTACACCACGCAATCCCCAGATGGTTACCTGCACTGGGGTGTGGCATCACTACGTGTTCGACATGGGCGACTAACACGACTGGACTTTCACCAGTTAGATTGCAGCCTTGTCGGCTGCTCCTTCCCACAGTACGCGAATTCGTATTGTCCGTTTGCATTCTGTGTCAGTTGATGTGCCATTTGATACCTCCTAAAATAAATGTTATTTAGATAAGGCCGATTTGACCTTATCTTTCAAAAAGATTTTTCCGTAAAGATTACATAACTCGTCTGTCAATTGTCCGCGTAAGCGGCGTAAGGCAAGCAAAGCGCGGCCTGAAGTGTTGACAGATGAGTTACCTTTTATAAGGAAAAATCCCGGCTGAGAGCCGGTTTATTATGGGCGGCTCCCGCGAGTCGCTTATTTGGTTATTCGACGGTTAGACTGTAGGCTTTGAGGTTTAAAGTTTTATCATGGAACACTTGGCTGGGCCGTTGTAATATGCAAAAGTGAGCGGAACGCCACCACCCTTTTTGTAGCCGGTCGGCGCCAGGGAAGGACTCTTTAAACAGGCTCTTTGAGGGGGCTGAACGGAGAAGCCCCCTGTGCCCGGTTTCCTTTATCGGTTTATCAGCTCCAAAGCATTCCGTTCAATCAATTGAAATAATCTGAAAACAGGGGGGGTTGGCTTTGTTATGCCTCTCTCCCATTTCTGTACTGTCGATAATTTGGCATTACATACTTCCGCAAATACTGCTTGGCTCATGTGCATCTTATCTTTTCTTAAAGATACAATGCCATGCCTTGTATAGGGCTTTGGTTTTATATATTGGAGCTTATCAAATTCCCTAAGCGTTTCTTTAACGTTCTGTACATGGCCTAAGTCGCTTATTGCTTCACGTATCGTGGCCGATAATGATAGTTTGTCCCTTTTTCTCATATCTCTTCCTTTCAGTCAATGTTATAGTCGAAATTTACAAGAAATCCATTATTTACCAGGCTATCCGTTTTAAATGCATCTAACTTATCATATTCTCTCGAAATTAATATTAATTCCTTCATCTCATTGGTATCGAGAGATTCTTTTTCATTCTTCGCATAAAGATAAATGAAGATGATAAGGTCATTTGATCTATAATAAGATATGCTTCTATAACCGCCTCTTTTTCCTCTCCCTAAACCAGCAATTCTCTTTTTGTGGAGCTTATGGCCTAACGAATCACTTAACCCATTGATAATTTCTTTAATAGCCTTGCTAAATATGCTTCGTGGAATCCTTTCTCTTATAAGTTCTTTTGAAAAACGTTTTGTTAGAAAAGCTCGGACAGTATTCATTGTAATTCCTTTCTATTAATATAGCATTATATGCTATGAATAGCAATCATTAATTTATACTCGAAGCCTCAACGCCATTTATCCTTTTATAAAGTTTTCGCAAAAGCCTTTGAACGGTTGTTATAATAGGCCTGCCAGCATCTGCTTGAAGGTGCCCACCTGAAACCGTTTGATTTGAGGCTTCCGCGTGTTGTTTCGTCCGGTTTGCCTGGAAAGAAGATTTGAGTCCGATTCTCTTGGATATTGAAGATAATCCGAATGTCTCCTTGGATTATTTCTTCATTACCTTTGGCTTTAAAAGTGCTTTCTCTACGGATAATTTCCTGAAGTTTCTTTTCCAAGCGGGATTTATTGCTGTTGTTATTTGCAAAGCAGTAGTGAGGGAAAGGCTTTTTAGAGCATGAGAAGCGGAAATTGTTTTCAATC
The DNA here is from genome assembly GCA_963831235.1 of uncultured Fibrobacterota bacterium. Taxonomy (GTDB): domain Bacteria; phylum Fibrobacterota; class OXYB2-FULL-49-7; order OXYB2-FULL-49-7; family JAEUSG01; genus CAWHPS01. Next base: position 37,139 of record CAWHPS010000045.1, on the reverse strand, counting down.
TTCCTTTTTTCATTTTCCAAAAGCTCTATGTGATTGTGGAATTCAGGACCATACTTTTTGTAAAGTGCATTGATGGCTCTCATTCTGTCGTTTTCAGATTCAATTGCGTTGATTTGGGCCAGTGTTTTTTCTGCTGCGTTATCATCATTGATGCGCACGGGGGTTTGAGAAGCGCTATTATTTTCGGCTATGCCTTCTTGAATCATATAATTAGTATCCATTACGTAAGTCCTTGTTATTAATGGTATAAGGAAAAGGAGCTATAAGACAACTTTAAGGTCTTATAGCTCATAATTTTAAGTTTCAGTTATAGACAGTTTCAAACGTCCTTTCGTAATCCTTAAGGATGAAGTTGGAAATCAAGCTGCGGACATAAGGCACGATAGGATAGACGATCTCTGTTCTTGCGCCATCGTAACGCTTCCAGTGAGGGAAATCAACGTGCAGGATGCCCTTGGCGTTCTTGCGTATGCTTAAGCCTCGGATAACCAGGGAATAGTCCAAGGTTACGTCAGCATCAGCTACTTTGCCCATTTCCTCACTGGGCCGGATTCTTGTTTCTGTGATTGTCATTTTGATATCTCCTTTTAAGTTTATTGTTTCCGCCCCCTGTATCGCTCTCACAGAGTGCAAATGTACCCGCCGATCAAGGACGGGGCAGAAAAAAATATTACAGGTTCTCGCGCGTGTGACGAGAACCGGCGCCGGGGCACCTCGGCGGTAATATTATTTTCTGTTTTGCACTCGTCAAAGAGAGCGAATGGCCTTTAAAGGGCGAAACAATAAAGTTAAAAGGAGTATAACCAAGTCACAGAACCGGCCGTCGGCTGAAAGCCGGGTTATCTTGGGTCGCTCCCGTGAGTCGCTCCAATTGATTTCCGTATCTGCCACCTGAAGAAAGAAGGGGTTTTGGAAATTCGGCTTCTCAGGGTTAAGAAAAACTTGATAGCAAACTAAAAAAATGATATACTTAAGAGCGTTACATAGCTTAATTCTGGAAAATTAAAAGATGGCTGATAAAAAACGAGTTTTCGTTAGTTCCGTACAGAAAGAACTTGAACTGGAACGAGCAGCTGTAGCCCATCTTATAGCAACCGATCCTTTTTTACTACACCATTGCATTCCGGTTCTATTCGAAAAAGAACCAGCACCAGCGCGTCCAGCTTCAAAACCCTACCTCGATTCCCTCCGCAGTTGTTCCATCTATGTCCTGTTGATAGCCAAGGAATATGGCCAGCCGGATGGTGATCTTTCGGCCATGCACCACGAGTATCGTCTTGCGCAAAAGATGAAGCTCCCGACCATTGTCTTTCTAAAGGGCAAAGAAGATGGCGCCAGACTACCAGAAACCCTTGATCTGATAAGTGAAGTCAAAAAGGCGGGCCATACCTACAAACGCTTTCATGACCGTGAAGACCTTAAACCTGAAATTCTCAGGACGCTCATGCGTACCCTGGAGGATGAATTTGGAATAAAGGCCACTTCAGCTGAGGTCAGCGAGGGAGAACATCTGATCGAAGCGGCATCAGCTTTTGAAACCGCTGTGCTGCGTGATGTGGACGTAAAAACTCTGGAAAAAAGCCTCATTGAGTCTTTCAGACAACAGACCGCCCAGATAGATAAGAAACCAAACAAATACTCAAATGAGGTGACTCTTCATGCCTGCGGCCTTGCCATACGAAGCGATAAAGAAAATGTATATTATGCAACAGCAGCGGCCTTTATCCTTTTCGGTTCCCATCCTGCACACCGTTTTCCACAGTGCGAGATCCTCGTTGATGCCTATGATAATATACGAATCACAGGACAACCAAAGGATCAACTCAATGTAAATAGTCCTTTACCTTATGCGTTGGATCAGGTACTCAAGTTCATCGACGAACATACTTTTCATCCCCGCCGAGTTGTAGGACTCAATAACGTTCGTCTCGATGAATATCCTGTTGCTGCACTCAGAGAAGCCCTGCTCAATGCCGTTGCCCATCGTATCTATGATGACGCCTCGCGGAAGGTATTTGTGCGTATTTTCAGCAACCGTATCGAAATTGCCAGTCCAGGGTATCCACCCAAACCTCTCACGCTTGCCAAGCTACGTAAGGGAGGTTATCGGCCATGTTCGCGTAATCCTCTTATTGCCCAGACCCTCGCTGTTCTAGACAAAATGGAGCAACGTGGCAGCGGTTTCGCCCGCATGCACGACGCGATGCTCAATCATGGTCTTGATAAGCCGACAATTGATCAGCAGGATGGTTTCTTTATTGTAACGCTTCCAGGTCCATCAGGAAATTATGATAGAATAAAACCTCCTTCCAATGTTACCGGGCCCATAACACCGGCAATGGAAGCCAGGTTAAACAAACGACAGAAAAGTATAATACGCCGTGTTCAGGAAAACGGCACCGTGACCAGCGGTTGGTGCCGAAAGAAGCTTGGTATCACCTATGATACTGCCAATCGTGATCTACTAGACCTTGTTACAGCTGGGTTGCTAGAGCGAATTGGGAGTGGAAGAAGTACTCGGTTCCAAATCAAAGAGGCACGATCATAATCTTCCGATAATCTTCCGATGTTTTGCGGAAATCTTCCGATGCGGGTATTACAGGGAACAAGATGGGGTCCCCTCACGAAACGGAATAAATAGTATGCTAAGATATTTAAAATAGTTAAATTGAGTAATATTCGCCATTTTTCAATCGGCCCGGAAATAATATCTTTGCAGCCATCAAATGGCCATTTTAGATTGCTTAAGGCCTTTTTTGAATCTTAACGTGCTTTAAAATCCGTTTCGTGAGGGTGACCCCATATACTCCTTTTAAGTTTATTGTTTCCGCCCCCTGTATCGCTCTCACAGAGTGCAAATGTACCCGCCGATCAAGGACGGGGCAGAAAAAAATATTACAGGTTCTCGCGCGTGTGACGAGAACCGGCGCCGGGGCACCTCGGCTGGGAATATTATTTTCTGTTTTGCACTCGTCAAAGAGAGCGAATGCCTTTTAAAGGGCGAAACAAAAAACTTAAAGGGGTATGACAAAGTAACAGAACCCGGCTGGCAGCCGGTTATTTAGGGGTCGCTCCTGTAAGTCGCTCCAATTGCGGTGGACGGCATGGATGAATTAGCTGCCTATAAAGACGGGCGCTGGGATGGACAGGGAACAGCCTGTTTCGACTCGAATCCAGACAAGCAAAAGAGCCCCCCTGCCCTATCTGGGATTATTTCAAGACCGCAAGGGTGTTAAAAAGGTTGAAAACATTGTCGGATAAAGCAGCGGGCTCTGTAGGGTCAATATGGGCTTGAATATATTCCATGAGGGATTTATTAGAAATAATTCTCCGGGCATATTCAGCGAATGCCTTGAGCAATGGCTCAGGAGTAATAAATAAGTCGTCATATGAATTACGGTATGCAAGGACTGTTACAATGTCTTCAAAATCATGTGATCCGTAAAAGTCATTTTTACCGCGATCAAAAAAGGCTTCAAATTTAATGGCTATAAAGTAAGGTAATGGAAAGATACGGATCTGTGTTCCCTTGGGAAGAGAAACCAGGATTGTATTTTCCATGCCTTCTTTGAACCAGACGGGTTCGCATTCCAAGGAAGCCCCCTTCTGTGGGCATAACATCAACTTTTATTCCATGGTAGAGTTTCGTGCATATATTGGTTCTGCCGGTCATGTCCTGAGAGAATCCAATTGCTCTTAATTCCTCTTCTAGAATGCTGTATTCTGGGTAGAGTGCTATTTCAACAACGAGGTCAACATCATCTGTTGGCCTGAAAGGAGGTGCCGCCTGATCCTGCGAATAGAGAGAGCAAGTAGTACCACCAACAAATGCCACTTTGTCCTTAATAGGGCCGAGGGCAATGGCAATGGTTTCAAGCATGTCCAGATTATGATTGTTCATATTTTTCAATGTAAGATTGAAGGGTTTGAATGCCGAGTTCGCGTTCTCGAGCCCGGCCGATGCGAATAGCATCCAAGGCTGCGAAAAGTTCCCAAAGGGACGGATTTTGAAGAGAGATTTCTGGAATCTTTTCATGTATAGGAATTATGGATTGCCCTCTTATATCTCCTTTGGATGAAGGCCATACAAATTGATCTCCATTAGGAGAGAAATTAGCCTTTAATAGAGGAGCGGAATATATCGTAGGGACTCCCCTGACAACAGATCCGGGACGGATAGGGAAAACATATTTGAGCCCATGAAGAAGGAATTCCTGCAGAGATACTAATATCAGAGATTTCTTCTCAGAGTCAAATAATCTTGCATAATCCAGGGCTGCTATGGAAGAATGAAGCGTGGAGGGACTGATCTTAAGAGATTTAGCCATTAATGAATAATTCCAAGCCTTTTTCCCATTAGAAAGAAGCCCGATTGAAACAAGTAACTCTTGTGATTTCATATAGTTACCTCCTTAAGCCTAATATAGCATTCTCAATTCGCGAATTGCGAATATAGTTTATTATTCTCAATTCGCGAATTGCGAATGGCTAAGGTATTACCGTGTAACTCCGGTGACTTTGATTATTGCTCTGCGAGGACATTTCTCGCATTCCATGACAATCTTTATAGCGGCTTCGGAACTTAAAGCTGCCGTGGTTATACGATGGATTCCATTGTCTGACCGGAGAGTCAGACGATAAGTTTTGAATTTCATTGGGCTTATCCTTTCTTTGCCATTATGATATTGCAATCGGTTACATCTGCACCAGATCCAAATTCAGGGTGGTATGCAAAGTAATATCCATTCTCTAAGGGCTTGACAATCATGTAACAATCAGGAAATTGTCTATGCATGGAATTCTCCCAATTGTTTATCATGGATATTTCCCTGTTTTCTAACCCTGAATCATCCGCATTAATAAGCGTTGAAAGTGCCCAAGTAGGGATTTTAAGGATGGTTTCATAGAGTATTTTCATAAGATAATCCTTTCCTTTTAAGATGATTTGCCGCGACTCACGGGAGCGGCCCATAAGAAAGCGGCTGTCAGCCGCGGCTTAACTCCCCCTATATTCCTCTGAAGGAGCGGCTTCGATGTGAAGCTCGATGTTCAATTCACGGGTTTGTTCCCGTGCATATTCTTCAGCTCTATCAGGACTTTTGAACCTGATGTGTTTGATATCCCTGTCATCGGAATTCTTGATTGCCACGATCCAGTACTGAAAGGGGTTATCCCATCTGTCAACGTCTTCAAAGGGGCCTTCAAAGACGATGTGATGAGGGATATCGTATTTTCTTTCCTCTTCAATGGCTTGCTGAAGTTTTCTTGATCTGATAACCATTTGTTTTATCTCCTATTAAGGTAAAGACCCTGAGGCCTTGTTTTAAGGCCCCAGGGCTTCTGGTTAAGGTATTAGTTCGCGCTCTTTTTCAGTTCCGCGAGCTTTGTGAGAACAGCTTCGTTTATTTGCTGGCGCAATTCCGCCGTGGTGGGAAAGACGATGTCCATGTAAGACTTGTCTTCTTTCTGGAACTGCGGCATCTTGACGAATTCGCCGTTCTTGCCGGTGAAGACCGTGACTCCTGTAATGACCAGGACTTTGTCCAGTTCGATGGTGCCGAAGGCGACGCGCTTGCTCTTTGCGTTGTTGTTCAGGCTGAGGTTGATGTTTGTGACTTTCATTTGAGACTCCTTTGTTAGGTTTTTTTGTTATTTGTTGCTTTCGCACGTAGCCCATAACGTATCGGTGATGCAAATGTCCGATTCAGTTCCTCCGGAATCGGCCGCAAGAAAACCTCAAGGACCCTGCATGTATGACAGGGGCCGGTTGCCGGATTGCCAAAGGGACGACCAGGCAATGAGGTTTTATGAGGTTTTGCAAGAGCGAAGAGATACGTTAGATTTAGCGGAGAAGAAAGCATCAAATAATAACAAAAATATCTTAAACGTTAAAGGATGTCTCGAAAGTCATAAACATAATCCCCTTCCCTATTCTGCCCTAAAACACAACGGCATTAAAGCGCGTCCATTGTCCATAAGAAATGGATGTTTCAGGTCATGTCACGGTGGTCTTAAAAGGCATGAAAGGCGAGTCAGAAAAAAGATGCCAAAGATGAAAAGACAAGTGAATGGATAATTATATATCCACCACGGATTGCGACAACATTATGAAGACGAGATTTCTGGAATATTAAGCGGAACTGTCAGCGCGAACATGAGAAACTTAACCCTCCTATCCTGGGGCTGATATAAGGCCGCAGAAAGGTTGTCGTTTTAAGGAGACTATAATGGTCAGGAAGAATTCAGCAAATCCTTTAAGCGTGAGAAAAACCCCTACATTGAATTTGAAGGGCCATTCTTTGCAGGTGCTGACGAAGGGCGCTCCCCTTCCGGTTTATTTGGACAGGGCTGGGCTACTTACTTTATGTGAAGAAACCTGATGGTACAGTTGTGAAAGTCCCAGTGTCATTGCAGTTTTCAGGACATTCTGATACCCCATGCTCAAATAGCAATCCAGTTCATGGGCTTCTTGATATACTTTCTCGGAAATATTCATGGTCACACGCTTGATCGCAGGAATTACCCTCTTTCCTTTATGTCTCTTCATTACTTCGGAGAAATCCGTTTCTTCGTAATAAGAGGCTCTCGATTTATTTTTTTTCATATCCCGTCTCCTGAATAAAGACAACTTTTTCGTCCTTCCGCATCGGTTCGGACCGTGATAATGGTTTCTTTCCCCCTGTCTACAGGTATCATCATGAATTTGTCCCCGATACATCCGAAATACAGATCCACCGTCTCTTCCCGTGGACTAGGATAAACATAAGCGGGGACATCCCCTTCAAGGATTTGAAGGACATCTGTTTCAAGATATCCCCTTTCAGTCATTCGATCCAAAGCGTGTCGGGTGAACCTCCACATACATATAATATATGTATGTGATACTCATATTGCAAGTATTAAATTGGTTAAACCTCCGCTGCAATTTATGCGAGCATAAAAAGACCCAAGACAAGGGTCTTGGGTTTTAATAATGGATATCAATTTTCACTGAAATCGTAATTCCATTTATCGAGAACAACACTATGAATTTCGGCTTCGTCATCCATTGGCATGTCGAGCGAAAGATCCATGTTAGGGAAAAAGGCAGGTTCGCCTAATCTGTGTGAAAATTGAATTTCACCTTCGATTTCAAGTCCGGTGTCGGTTGTTACCCGAACTCCTGTGAGGACGTCATCCACACTGCAATTGTCGAAATGTACTTTCTTAACTTTCATAAAACTCTCCTTTTGTTTTTAAGTTGTGATTCATGGCAGCCGGATAACATGCTAAAAAGTCAACCCTCTACCCGTTAAGGGGCGAATAAGAAAAACACCCGAGGAGCAACTGTACCGCAAGGGGAATCCTGTTTTTATTTTCGGGGTTGAGTAAAGAGTATGTTACCTGATTTTGCTGCACAGAATCACAATGAAAAAACATATAGGGAGGACCAAAAACGAAAGACAAGAAAGATTAAGGCAAAATAATTGCAGGGTCAATGACGTACACCAGAACAGACTTAATAAAGAGAAGGTGGTTTCACATTAATGCAGGCGGCTGACCTAACTTAAATTTCGCTGTCTATGGCATTAAAGAAGCCGTGCAAATGTGCCGTGTTTGATAAAATATTTATTACGGATGAAAAGGTGAAAATGTTTATATCCATTTATAAGACGGATCAGATAAATCTCCAACTTTCTTCCCTTTCCCAAGTGTCGCGGATATCTTTTTCCGTGGCTGTCTTTGGAAAGTTCATGGCGTATTCGACTGAGTCTTCATCCTCTACGATTACCTTTTTGTAATCGTAGAAATTAGATTCATTGATATTTCTAATCTTTGTTGTCATATTTATCCTTACGTTATTATAGAATCTGGAAAAATTGCGTTTTCCGGTTCGAATTCGGCACCCCATTCTGATTTGATCCGGCGCCCCATTCCGGTTCTATCCGGCACCTGATTCCGGCCACACTCGGCACCCTATTCCGGACAATCCGGCAGGGGGTGCCTGTCAAGCCCAAACATTCCTCAGACGCAAGCGATTTTCATCAAACTCTTAAGAGGGATATTCATACCTTTTCGACACATAATTTAACGAAAGGGTAATCAATGTCCAGGAGGAAAAGCATGCGTCGTATCAAGGATTGTCTTCGTCTTTATTTTGATCTGAAGCAGAGCCAGACACAAATCTCACACGCGTTGTCTATTGCTCGCAGTACCGTCCAAGAGTATCTGTTCCGGTTTTCCGCTTGCGGAATAAGCTGGGCGGATGCCGCCTCTCTGAGTGACGAAAGTTTCGAGCAGAAACTTTTTCCATCAGGCCCGGCCATTGAGCGCCATTCGGCGATTGACATGGAGCACATGCACTTGGAGTTGGGGCGGCCGGGCGTTACACTCCAGTTGCTTTGGGAGGAATACCGCGAAGCAAACGGTAACAGCTATTCATACAGTCAATTCTGCGAATTGTATCGTCAGTGGAGCAAGAGGCTGAATGTTTATCTGCGGCAGTCGCATAAAGGCGGCGAAGTTGTCTTTGTGGATTATTCCGGCAAGAAGCCCGCTATCGTTGATATTAAGACGGGAGAAATTATTGAACAGGAACTGTTTGTCATGGTCTGGGGCGCCAGCAACCTTCTCTATGCCGAGGCGCAGGAGTCTCAGGAGAAAGTCCACTGGGCCATGGGACATCGGCGCGCGTTTGAATATGCCGGATGCGTACCGCACAAAGAGGTCTTGGACAATCTAAGAAGCGGAGTTGACAGGGCCTGCAAATATGACCCGGATATTAACGCCACGTTTCAGCAACTGTCTATGCATTATGGGTTTGTTCCCATACCCGCCCGCCCTCGAAAGCCCAAGGACAAGCCGCTGGTGGAAAATGGTGTTTTGATTGTTCAGCGATGGATTCTTGCGCGGTTACGAAACCGCATCTTCCACACCATCGAGGCGCTCAATACCGCCATACGAGCGCTTCTGGAAGAGGCCAATAACCGGCCCATGAAGAAACTGAAATGCAGCCGCCGCGAGTTGTTCGAACAAATTGAACGCCCGAACGCTAAACCGCTTCCAGCCACGCCGTTTGTGTATCAGGAATGGCAACGGCATACCATCGGGCCGGACAGCCATGTTGAGGTACTGAAGCATTATTACAGTGTTCCCGCCGTATTCTACAAGAACCGCGAAGTCGATGTCCGTGTTTCGGAGAACACCGTGGAGATATTCGACGCGGGTCAAACGCGTTTAGCCGTTCACGTCCGCAGCCATGAAGAATACCGCTATACGACGAATCCGGAGCATATGCCGGAAAGGCAAAAAAGTCTTCTCTGTCTGGAACCTGCCAAGCGGCTGGAGCGGGCAGGTCGCATAGGTCCCAATACGGAAAAACTGATACGCTGTATCCTGACCTCCAAGCCGTTCCCGGAACAGGGTATTCGCGCCACAGAAGGAATCTTCAGGCTGGCGAAAGACTTTGGCGCTGAGGCCATGGAAAAGACCGCGGCTATCGGGATAGAGTACCGTCTGTTCCGCGTCCGCGAAATCCACGATATCCTCAAAAAACGTCTCTATGAAAAGCCTCTCAAGGAACCGGAAAGAACAACAGTCCAGAACTCTGAAAATATCAGAGGGCCGAATTACTTTATTGAAAGGTTGGCGTCATGAATGAATCCACTCTCCGAAAGCTCACCGAATTGCGTCTGTACGGAATGGCAGACAAACTCAAGGAGCTTGCCCAAAGCCCGAAGTACACAAGTTTGACTCATGAGGAACTCGTCTCGCACATGGTTGACCACGAATACGACAAACGAAGAAACAGCCGGTTAGAAAGGCTGCTGAAAAACGCAAAGCTCAAGATCCCGAATGCCTGCCTCGAAGATATTGAATACACGGCCAAACGAAACATCAAGAAAGCGCAGATTCAAAATATTCTGGACAGTCATTTTCTAGAGAATCATCACAATATTCTTATCGCCGGTTCCACGGGTGTCGGAAAAACGTATCTCGCATGCGCGTTTGCCCAGATGGCCTGTCGTCAAGGGCGCCCATCCCTCTATGTCCGCACAGCGCGGTTACTGGAAAACATTAAGCAGGAACGCGCCCTCGGCAACTACATGAAAACACTTGAGCGTCTTGGAAAAATGGAGCTACTGGTCGTGGATGATATCGGGCCGGATGTCATGACAAAAGAAGAAAGAACCTTCTTCTTCGAAATTGTCGAAGAGCGATACATGAAGGCCTCGACCATTTTTACCAGTCAATTACCGCTTGAACAATGGTATGATGTCTTTGAGGATAAAACCGTGGCAGACGCCATTTGTGACCGCATATTCCACAACGCTCACAAAATCCAATTGGATGGTGATTCAATGCGAAGAAAAAGATAGACCCGAAAATGCGAAAAAGCGTATCTTAAAATCAGCGTCGCTTACGCTCCGAGGGAAACATGCCGGATGGAATCGGATTAGGGTGCCGGATCAAATCAGAATGTCATGCCGAGTGTTCCAGAATACGCAAAAATCTTAATTTACCGATTTGTGCTGTTGTTTCCCACCCTAAAGAGGCTCCGAAGCCAATGTGAAAGCGCCCTCCATGAAATTCAACAATGCCTTTGTCCGGATGATATTTATCAGTTGCCTTTTGGCAATGGTTTTCTGTGTATGGGGAATAGGATAAAACATGCTCACTGCCTAAGCTTTCGGCATTTGTGGAGAGTTCTATTATATCCTCTTTTCTTTGTTCAACATGGACGATTGAGGTATAACCGCTATTGATTATTTTAACTGTTGTCATTCTGTGGAATTCCTTTATGTTAAGATATGTTTTTATGGGTTGGAATTGAAACACCCCTGATGGTTTTTAGCCACCAGGGGCGATAAAAGAATGTAACTATATAAAAATCAGGCGTTCTCAGTGTGGTTACACTGTTCGCACCATAGGTTATTGTCCATATCATAAGCCATTCGGCTGTGGCAGAGAGGGCAAGTGTGGGGTTTCTTGACGTTTTGTTTGTTTTGTGTGGACTTTTTCATTTCTAAAGACTCCTTTTAGGGTTATTTGCTTTACGCCAATCCCCATAATGGCCGGTAGAACAAAAGAACCCATTAAGGGCCGCAGGAAAACTTAAGTGAGGAGCTGAATAGCCCGGAACAATGACGGGGCACCACGGCATAAGTTTTACGAGGTTTTGTGGCACGAAAAGGACATTACCTGCCTTTCAAAGGCGAGAAGCAAAGAATCCCGCGAAAGAAGGCTTGAATTTCAAGTCCACAATAACAAAACGGGTTAAAAGAAACCTGTTAATTGCCCTATAAGGAAACAATGGCTAGAAAATATGGACGAGAATTGGTGCGGACAAAAGAATGAAGCCTGATGATAGATATTCAGTCTCGCTGATGGAGCGGAATATTAGTTTTATCGCTTGACTTACGGCATTCCAGAATATTTTATTTGACAGGGATACTATTACGTGTCAATATTTGAGAAAGGAGAAATTGTCTAAAGACTACCTATTAGAGATGTAAAAGGGGGTTGCATATCAGGTTTAGTTTTTAATACGCTATTATTTTCTTAATGCAACATTTTTCAAATTATAAGGAGGTTTTATTATGAAACGTCGACTGTTTGGTTTAATCATTTTAAGCGTTCTTGTTCTTTTTTCCTGTTCAAAAGCCCCTACTAATTCCGCTGAAAAGGCTAACATTAGTGATCCCGAGTCGGCTAATGTTTCCATTGGTCTCGGCAAGGTTGAGGCCAGGGAAAACAATGACCGGCTAGAACTGGAGAGGTTGGCCCTCCAGGTTATTAGAATAAATTCAGGAGAGACGGCCATCGGCGGCGATGAACCCTGGGACAATGATGCAAAACAGTTGATTTTACAATTGGCCACGCTTGTTATCCGGGTAACTAAAGGAGAGACATCCATTGGTGGCGATGAACCCTGGGACAAAAACCTAAGGCAATGGGCTGATCGCTTGGCGATTCAAGTACTCAGATTCACTGCACAAGAGACCTGTTGTTGAATCCCGCGCTTAGTACGCACTTAAATTCCGCGATAATTTCAAATAGCTGATCGGCGTGCAAGGCGGTTTGTCGCTTGCACGCCGTTGTTGTTTTCAATTTGATTGTTCCACGGTGATCATATTCACGATTTCTGCCGTAACGATTTTCTCTTGGCGCCTGGCGGCTTCTTCGAGGCAAAGCGAGGCCAGGTTCATGAGCGTCCTTCTGTTGCCGCCGGAGTCGGCGGCGATGGATTCAAGTGCTTGCTCATGAAAGAGGTCTGGTAAGGCTTCCGCCACTTTAAGGCGGAACCGGATAAAATCCTTGGTTTCATCGATGGTGAGTTTTGGCAGGAGGAAGCGGCAAGCCATCCTGGTGCGAACCGGAGCAAAGATATCGAGCTTGAGCATATTTTTAAGGACGGGTTGACCCGCGAGTATGAGGACGGCGGCGGTTGTTCTGGATTGGGCGTCGTGGAGGAGGGAGCAGAGGTCGATGAATGATTGTTTATCCATGGCATGGGCGTCATCCACGATGAGGATGGGGAAAGGTTTGTCGGATTTGGGTTGAAAGTTTTTCTGGAGTCTTGGGAGAAGGTTTTTTGTAACTTCTCAATAAACCTTCGTACATAACGCCTAAATAACCATGACGTACTTTTGAGCTAATGTCGCTTACAGGAGAACTTTATGGGGTTTGAGCTTGAGCTCTGGCACGAATGATGTCCGATAGGGGCTGAATATTATTGACTTTATGGACACGATCTTTGAGGTATTCCCAGAAAGAGATTTTCAATTTTCGGCATGTTTTTTTTAGACTGGTAAACGTGTCACGACAACGTCTTCCATTATCACTGCGCGTGCTGCCGCTGATTTTTCGTTTTTTAACATATTCACGAATATCGCGTTCGCTATCATTGTTGTGTAACGGAATATCCGGTCTTTCCAGTACCAGGAGCAGTTCCAGCTTATTCTTCGCTATACGCCGCAAAGCTTCATTTAATGTATCACTACAGGTATGGGTGGAGAATATGTCGTCGAATCTTTTTTCCAATCCGTCTTTTGCCGTGCCCTCCGGTGCTTTCTTGTAGGCCTTGAGGTCACGGTAGAGTTGCCAGATATGTTTACGAATATCCTCTATGGCCTCTTTCTCTTTCCCACTGCAGGGGATGATTTTATGAATCGTCCTCTCCGCATGAATCCAGCATAACGCATGCAGAAGAATGTTGAATTGTCCGGCATCATCGCTTAAGATGACCAAATCCTTTGAGAAACCATGACTGAGTATGCTGCCAAGTAATGCACCTTCTGTGGCTATTCGGGCATGACGTTCTGTGGTGATTGCCAGTTGATTCAGGTGCAGCTTCCAGTCGTCTTCGTTTTGAAAATGTTTGGTTCCATGCATAGCGAGTTTCTCCAGCAACGGCTGAGGAAACCCCTGCTGTGTCATATACGCAAGCGCATCATCGTTAATCATATAATCAACATAGACATTGCGCAGCAATTTCAGGAAATTAATCCGGCTTTTACTATCGGTACTTTCAAACCAGGCAAACAAATCATTGCCGATATGCGTGCAGTAGCCGTTTTTACCGTTATGACGAGCAGAGGTATCGTCAACATGAATATGGCCTGACACTTCCAGTCCTGCAGGAAGTATGTCATCCTTCTCCTGGTGAAAAATCTCGTTGTCTTCTGTTAATATCCGGCTTATCTGCCCGCTGGAAATATCCACTCCCAGTTCCAGCAACTCTTCCAGCAGTAATGGCTGTGTGACATGGCAATGATGATACTGTTGTAGCATAAAACTACGCAACATCGGATCAAAATGCCCCTTTACAAAATCAGGTAATTCGCCTTTGAGGAGATTGCCTTCCGGATCGCGCCAACACTCAAGCCGGTAGCAAATATTATGCAATTGGATTTTAAGCCCCTGAACAATATAATCATCATGGCTCTCAAATGTTGAACCCGGAGGTAATGACACAGGAGGAATAGGTATGGTTTGATGGATTATCAGGTTCACTGTTTTGCTTCTTTTTTCTGAGCCTGGTCGCTTCCCATCAGAATTTTCCGGTTTATCTATCGTGTCTTTCTCCAGATTACTCGGTGGAATCCTCGGCTTGCCTTTGTGTTCTTTGAGACGGGCAATCTCCTCCTTCAATTGTCCGATGGTTTCATTGAGATGTGCAATGATTTGCAGTAACTCCGTAACCAGAGGGGTTTTTCCTTCTTCCGGTATTTTATGAAGGTCTATCATTCGCTAAACTTTCTTATGCTTTCGGTGATTCAGCCGGGTCTGCTTCTGACGAAACTGTAAAATCAACTCCGGTCCAAGAGCGCTTATCAGTGCCTCCAGCTTACGGCTGTTGCTGATAGCCCGCCGCATCACCGTAACCAGTTCCAGAGGAACGTACATGCAATGCCGATGCCCCTTTTTAAGGTAGGAAAAAATGAAGGTACGATGTTTTTTACCGCTTGCACAGGCAGGACAATTGGGCCGGATGCACCTATTATATACTTGGGCCAACGATCCTTTGGCAAGCGGCCATTTATCCGTGATATCTTTCTTGAATCGTTGCAGTGTGAGCTTGTTTGGAAATCTTGACCTGCTCATTATGTATATATAATATATTGCATATATACAATGCAAGCAAAAAATGCATCTTGGACGATTTATTTTATAAATAGTTCATCATTTGATTTGTACAAATTATAAAATTCATCCGAAATGCCTAAAAACGGCGAAATCGAACAAATTTTGATGTGTCTGGCTTAAGATTACTCCGTGGCGTAAATCAGGATTGGTTTGCGGAAAAGGATGCTGTCAAATAAACAATTTCAAGTATTTGGGAGGACTTATTGAGAAGTTACGGTTTTTTCTTCCGGCGAGATCGATGCCGAAAGCCTCGCAGAGCTCGCGGAGAATGGCGGAAGGTTTAAGGCCTCCATACGGAATGGTAGCGACGCGGTAGGCTTTGGCATCGAGTTCTTGGGTAATGGATTTAAGGAGCATGGATTTTCCCGCGCCGGCTTCGCCGTAGATGGCAAGGCTTTTTCCCTGGCGGATAAGGGCAAGGGAACGGGACAGGATGATGGCTTCCGCCTGGCTCTGGAATGGTTGCTGGATTTCGTAGGTATCCGCGAAAGGGGGATAACGATACTGGAAGAATTCGGTGGCGGATGGGGGGGGTGCGTTTTTAACGGGCTTGTTCATGACAGTTTCTCCTTTGGGTTATTGTTATCGTCAATTCTTATTCCTCTGACGGGTTTGTCGAAGCGGCGGGCGTTTTTGAGTGGGTCAATGGGCCTGACGACGATTTTGTCGGGACCACAGAGGACTGTGTCCTGGCTCCACGGCAGGTAATAGATCCTAACGTTTTCGCCGGGGACGGAATTGGGGATTTCAAACCTTTTACCCCACATTGAGATGCATCCGTCGGAGCGGACAGTTTTATCGGCTTCCATTCGGAAGAGATCGTTGATATTTTGCGTTGGGTCAATTTGTTCCAATGGCTGCCCTTGGTCGACGAGTTTTCGGTTGAGAGGGGACATAGCAGGGCAATCGCATTAAAATTCGCCACTTTATTTCTTATTGTCAACGGTAATACGTGACACACGATCCGTTCTTGTTCTTGCAGTTACTTTGTTAGACTTGCCAGTTCTAATCATTTTCATGCACTTTACTGTTTCAACCTCCCATTCCACAATTTCGCGTTTCTTGAAATTCATCGCTTTTGCCAAAGCATTGGGAAAATTAACATACCACTGATTTCCTTTCTTCCGTGAGATGAGTTGAATCGTTGTTGGATAGCCCATGCCCAATTCCTTTCTATTTAAGTAGCTCTACGGATATCCGTAGAGCTATATTATAGTATAAAGAAGAGGCAATGTCCACATTTTATTTTACCTATAAGGGGGATTTATGATTTCAACGCCATGCACTTTTATCGAATACTTCCAAGACATACCGGACCCACGCATAGAACGTAAAAAACTCCACAAACTTATCGACATAATTGTTGTCTTGGTATGTGCTACCCTTTGCGGCGCCAAGTCATTCGAGGAAGTCGAATTATTTGGCAACGAGCGAATAGAGTGGCTTAAACAGTTTCTTGAACTCAAAAACGGCATTCCATCGCATGACACTTTTGGGCGGGCCAGTGCCTTGCTAAATCCGAAAGACTTTCAAGAATGCTTTATAAAATGGGTTGAGGCGTTACGATTGCCGAAACAAAATGAAGTAATTGCAGTCGATGGAAAAACCGCACGGCGTTCATTTGATACCAAGGCCAACCGAAATGCTATCCATGTCGTTAGTGCCTGGGCAGCAGAAAATAACTTGGTACTGGGGCAAATAAAGGTGAATGATAAATCCAACGAAATCACCGCTATCCCTGAATTGCTGAATATGCTCATGGTGAAAGGATGTATCGTCACTATCGATGCAATGGGTTGTCAAAAAGCTATTGCCGACAATATTGTAACCAATGGCGCGGATTATGTTCTCGCCGTTAAAGAAAATCAACCGAGCCTGTATGAACAAATCCGCAACCGCGTAGATACTGTCGTGGTGGATGGGTTGAAAGATGTGGCCCATGACACGTATTCAACAGAGGATAAGGGACATGGTCGCGAAGAGCATCGTGAGTATCATGTTATCGATGATATTACCTGGCTAAAAAATAAGGAACAGTGGCGATCATTGTCTGCTATCGGTGCTGTTCACTCCATAAGGAAAACAAAAAAAGCAGAGCAGACAGAAATACGGTATTATATTCTCAGTCGTAAAATGTCGGCAAAACAGTTTGGTCAGGCAGTACGCAGTCATTGGGGAATTGAAAACAAATTGCATTGGAATCTGGATGTGTCTTTTAGAGAGGATGACTGTCGCATTAGAAAATCAAATGCACCAACAAATATGAATGTAGTCCGGCATGTCGCTATAAATCTATTGAGACAGGAAACATCAATAAAAGCCAGTATCGTACGCAAACAATTAAAAGCAGCTTTGAGCACACAATATTTGGAGCGCATCCTTGGAATCGTTAAATTTTAATGCGATTGCCCTGGGGGACATAGCGAGCGAGGAGTGGAGGGTTTGATGGTATAGTGCCACCCATTCGGCGAGGTCAGCATTCAGTTTCTGGAGGGATGACTTTGGTCTTCCGGTAAGGAAACCATCCCGCACCGTGCGGAACATTCTTTCAATTTTTCCGCGACCTTTGGGTTTGTACGGGGGTGTATGGGGCAGGGCAATACGCATCTTCGCCGCAACCAGGCGGAGGTGATGACTTCGGAAGGCGGCCCCGTTGTCGGTGTAGAATCGCTTGGGAAGGCCGAACCTCCGTATAGCCAGCATCAGGTCGCTGAGGAGACTCTCGGTATCTTCAGCCAAGTGAAAATTGGCAACCACGACATAGCGTGTGGCATCGTCCAGAATGGCATGGAGGTAGGTCTTCCGGCCGTGGACGCCATCTTTAACGACAGGCCCATGCAGGAAGTCGGCGCTCCAGAGATCGCCGAAGTGAGGATACTCGAAGGGGCTAACGCTTTCGGGATTGACTTGGACATGACGCCCCAGCCTTTGTGCAGCGGTGAGACGATAGAGGGCTGTCCGGCTTGGTTTTTGGCCGTCCCAAAGCTTTTTTTCCAATAGGGAGTTCAAAAGGCGCTTGACGGTGAAGAGTGGATGGTGCCTTCCGTAACAGGACCAATGCGTCGTGCAATGCTTCAGGGACTTTTGATCCTCCCCGGTCTTTCCGTACCTTATTGCTTAATCCTGGTAGCCCCAGGTTATTGTAACGCCAGAGCCAGAGACGTAGCGTATCAGCGGACAGTCTTTTCGCCTGTCCCTCCGGCGTGTAGTAAGGTTGCCCAGCAAGAGTGCATAGTTCCCGATACAAAGGCGGAGAATCCTCATGGCGATGCAACAAGGGCGAAATGATCCCGTAACGCCATAGCGCCATGTCAACTGGTGGTCTCGAAAAGTCCGTCATCGCTTTACCTCCTTCAGGTTTATGGTCTAAAACTGTTGGAGATAAATTAAAAACTTTCCCTAAATCCGTTTAATGCCCAAATTGTGTGGGTTGAAGATCTTCCCGGCGCGGCAAGGGTAAAGACTGTGGAACCATCTCCGGGTAAAACCGAACCAGGTAAATTTCTCCCGGGCCGTCTTGACAAGCGATTGAAGACCGACGTCTACACTTAGAGCGACTTCCCGGCAGACACCTTCCAGCCAGTGGGTCGCCTTCTGAATCAGCAAGTCGGCCCGCAGGATAACCCGCAGGGAAATATCCCATTGATGTTTTGCAACCCAGTAAGCCGACCAACCCTCTGCCAGGGTATGTCCAAGGTTTAATAGATCGCTCAGGAAAAATCGGCAATAGGGTAACACATCTTCCGGAAGTTCGGAAAAAGTCCTTTTGCACGGAGGGTCTCGGCATAAATACCGTTGCACCGGCACAGGTTCCGGTAGCAGTTCTGCCTGAGGCCGATGGAACCCTTTGCGACAATACTTTCCATGTTTCCAGCAGTTTAAAAATCCACAGTAGGGACATGGCGGACAAGAAAGATTTTCTTTGCTTTCAGGGCTGTTGGCGGGTATTTTATTCACGGGTGCCATTGTGTGTGGCTCCTTTCTGCTCAGACCACCCGAGAAAGTAGAATGAGCAAAAAGAAATTACAATGTCACCCGCTTTTTCTCAATATCTTTTACAAGAAGATTTCCGGGATCAGAAGATAGAGCGGTATTAATCAGATAAAAAGAGCGGCAAATTAGGCGGGACTCAACACCCTGTATCGGCGGTGATGAACCTTGGGACAACAATGTCAGACTCAATCTTGAAGGGCTGGCCCTCCAGGTATTAAGAATTAATTCAGGTGCGACCTGCATCGGTGGCGATGAGCCATGGGACAACAATGAAAGGCAGTTACTTGTGCAATTAGCTGCCCTGGTTTTAAGAATCACAAACGGAGAAACTATGATCGGCGGCGATGAACCCTGGGATAACAAGATAAAACAGGAGCTATCATACCTAGCAAATAAAGTTTTGAAAATGACAAACGGCGAAACCTCCATTGGCGGAGACGAACCCTGGGATCACAAAATGAAACCACAGCTATTTAAATTGGCAACACTGGTTTTAAAGATCACTACCGGTGAGGCTTCAATCGGCGGCGATGAACCCTGGGATAATAAAATGAAGAAGTACATCGGCGGAGATGAGCCTTGGGATAACAAAGTAAGGCAGTTAATTGACAAACTGGCGGTATCGGTACTCCGATTCACTACATATTAGGCACCAAGGGTCTTTTTTATAACAATATCTTATCAGATTGAAGGTTGCGCGAATCCAACCGCAAATGTCCGCTGAAGGTACTCCTGAAGAGGCCGCTAGAAAATCTCAAGAACCCTGCGCGGGCGACAGGGGTCGGTTCCCTTGATCGCCAAAGGACGACCAAGGCAATGAGATTTTATGAGGTTTTGCGGTACCAAAACCCGGAATAAGTGTTAGATCAGCGCAAATCTCGCCAATTTCATAGCCGTAAAAGGATTTCCAACTCGTCGCCATATCACTGTGGATATGACTCCTCATTGCGCAGCCTTTTCCATCTCATGTTCTTGGCGACCTTTATCGCCTCCTAACACTTACTCCGGGTTAAAGGCCATTACATGATTTCCATAGGCGAGAAGCAAAGAATCCCGCGAAAGAAGTCTTGAATATCAAGTCCACAATAACAAAACGAGTTAAAAGAAACATGTTGATTGCCCTGTAAGAAAACAATGGCTATAAAATATGGACGAGAATTGGTGCGGATAAAAGAATGAAGCCTGATATATAGATATTTATTTATCGCTGATGGGGCTGAGCATAATAGGGATAAACTACTTTTAAAATGATCATGATTAGTTGTTACCTTTACGAAATTACAAGCAATCATTCTATATCATGTTGTTTTAATCAATTATACATCACTTAAATAGTTGATATTAATGATTTACTTGATTACGAGCGCTTTCATAACAGATTATGTCTTGACACGGCGGGTTTTCTATAGTATTTTAAGCGACTTGACTTGATGTTAAAAAACCGGTCTTATTAAAAGAGAGGGGGCCGAAAAAAATATAAAGTGAATTATTGTAGTTGCTAAATTCGGATCTATTAATCTAAAAATTGAAAGGATTTTCTATGAGGTATTTAAGTGTTTGCTTAGTCGTATCAATAATGTTTTTAATCAATGCTTGTGGTTCAAAAACTCAACCTCCAACCTCTTCGTTACCCAATGGTGAATCTGGCAGTGCCAATATCACAGTTAAAATTGGAAATGTTGGCTCACTTGCCAAGAGTGCCACAATTGAGTTTGCCAAATTGTGTGTCAGCCTGTCAGCTTCCGGGGAGACCCCCATTTATGATACCATCCCCATAAGTGGAAATGGAACAAACACAGTATCGAAAACTTACGGTCCTCTCGCTTCTCTTAAAACATGGACGTTGAATGTCCATTCTCTTGATGCAAGGGATTCTATTATTCATAGTGGATCAACGACTTTTAATGTCTTGCCACGTCAGACCGTAACAATCCCTGTTCTTGATCTTTCGGCTCATTTCTCTATGCTCAAAGCGAATTTCTTTCCTATTCGTGACAGTGTCACACGCTGTGAGCTCCTTGTGGACGGAATTAATGTTAACGATTCATCATTTGCGAAGCAAAGCCTGATCGGTGATACGGTGAGATTGGATTATGACTATCTGAAAACAAATGTTTCCCAAAGAATAAAGATGGATGTCTATGGTAGTATGTGGGGTTTTGATACGTTGCTTTATACTGGAGATACGGCAATAACACCTTTACCTGGAGTTAATTCCACCTATGCCATTACCCTGAAGTGGGTTGGCCCGTCTTTACCGCCTCCTGGGCAAGCAACCATGACTGTTATTCTTGGTGCAGTGGGTACAGTTACAATTGAAGGAACATTAAAGCCAGAAATTCCTGAAGATGGTCTTGTGGCTTATTATCCATTCAATGGAACTGCAAATGACGAAAGCGGAAATGCAAATAATGGAACAGTAAATGGCGCAGCTTTGACAATAGATAGGTTTGGAGTTGTGAATAAAGCATATATGTTTGATGGAATAGATGATAAAATAATTGTAAGCAGCTCTCCATCACTTTCCTATGTAAACACACATGAATTTTCCATAAGTTTATGGATTAACACTACTACTAATTCCGGCGATAATTCTGAACGCATATTCATTTCTCAAGATGATGGTGCAGGGAATGCATTTATTTATGTTGTTATGGAGCCTTTTGGTAATTATAGTTGTGGAGTTACTGAAGGTATGCAGTGGAAATTTATGCACTCCAGCACCCCAATCACAACTGGACAATGGCATAATGTAGTAATGACTGTTAATAATAATACTACTAAATTGTATGTGGATAACCTTATGATAGGACAGTTAAATTATTCCAATATAAACTGGGCATTCAATACCGCCGATATGGTTATCGGTTCGGGATTATCAGGAGGAATTGTAAGCCCTATTAATGGTAAAATGGATGATATCCGCCTTTACAAGAAGGTCCTTTCAGAGTCTGAAATCAGAGCGCTTTATCGGGAAGGTGGCTGGTTAGGAAATTAATATTTAAATATTGATAAACCTGTGGGGGCCTATTAATTTAAGGCCCTTACAGGCTTACAAAAATCAATCAGTATGCGTTATCAAATTAATGTAATCTAATAAAGGATTTTTCAATGAAGTATTTCATCATATATTTAGTTTTATTTACAACGCTTATTTTCAATGCTTGCAGTTCTAATTCTAAGAACCCAACATCCTCGGTGCCCAATGGTGAATCTGGCAGTGCCAATATCACAGTTAAAATTGGAAATGTTGGCTCACTTGCCAAGAGTGCCACAATTGAGTTTGCCAAATTGTGTGTCAGCCTTTCCGCTTCTGGTGAGGCCCCCATTTATGACACCATTCCCATAAGTGGAAATGGAACAAACACAGTATCGAAAACTTATGGTCCTCTCGCTTCTCTTAAAACATGGACGTTGATTGTCCATTCTCTTGATACAAGGGATTCTATTATTCATAGTGGGTCAACGACTTTTAACGTTTTGCCACGGCAGACAGTAACAATCCCTGTTCTTGATCTTTCCGCTCATTTCTCTATGCTCAAAGCAAACTTCTTCCCGATTCGTGATAGTGTCACACGCTGTGAGCTCCTTGTGAACGGAATTAATGTTGACGATTCATCGTTTGTTAAACAAATTCTGCTCGGTGATACGGTGAAATTGGATTATGACTATCTGAAAACAAATGTGTCCCAAAGAATAAAGATGGATGTCTATGGTAGTATGTGGGGTTTCGATACATTGCTTTATACTGGAGATACAGCGATAACGCCTTTACCTGGTGTAAATTCAACTTATGCCATTACCTTGAGATGGGTTGGACCGGCTTTACCGCCACCCGGACAGGCAACCATGACTGTTATTCTTGGTGCGGTGGGAACAGTTACGGTGGAAGGTGAATTAGAGGATACAACTAGAATTAGCTTATTCGGAACAAATGGAAAAGCATGGTATGAAAAGAAAACACGGACGATTAAAATTGACTGTTCTGCAGGTGAGATATGGATTGATCTGGATGGAGATCATACAACCTATGCTTATGCCCGAATGGGCGGCTGGGCTTTGGATTGGGGTAAAATGGGTGATGCCGGAATCGGCAGCTGTTCAGGGCATTGTTGGAATCCGTTCTTATTTTATGGAGAATTGAGAATAGGCACATCAACCGTCCATGCAAGAAATGCCGCAGGTATTAATGGTGAGTGGTACTATTTGTTCTTAGAAAAAAATACACCACCATCTGATTTTACCATAAGTATTAAGGCAAGTGATGGGACAACACCTCTTGATGTAACTACTGGTTTTTGGTACAAAACAGAAACAACAGAATGGAGTTATTTTAATCTATAATTGCTAAAATATTTGCAATGGTTATTTTGGTATTATTAATAGTTAGAATGGAAAACCCCTGATGGTTTTAAGCCACCAGGGGCGATAGAATGTAGTAAGATATATGAATATCAGGCGTTCTCAGTGTGGTTACACTGTTCGCACCATAGGTTATTGTCCATATCATAAGCCATTCGGCTGTGGCAGAGAGGGCAAGTGTGGGGTTTCTTGACGTTTTGTTTGTTTTGTGTGGACTTTTTCATTTCTAAAGACTCCTTTTAGGGTTATTTGCTTTACGCCGATCCCCATAATGGCTGGCAAACGCAAATGTCCGCTGAAGGTACTCCTGAAGAGGCCGCAAGAAAATCTCAAGAACCCTGCGCGTGTGACAGGGGTCGGTTGCCGGGAAACCGCGGCAATGAGATTTTATGAGGTTTTGCGATGCGAAAAGGACATTATCTGGTTCTCTAAGGCGAGAAGCAAAGAATCCCGCGAAAGAAGGCTTGAATTTTTAGTCCACAATAACAAAACGAGTTAAAAGAAACCAGTCGATTGCCCTGTAAAGAAACAATAGCTATGGAATATGGACAGGAATTGGTGCGGATAAAGGAATGAAGGCTGAAATATAGATATTTATTTATCGGTGATGGGGCTGAATATCAGGGGTAATGAAACCTTTGTAATATTGACATGGGGCGAATGATATATTTATAATTACCAGAGTAAGGTATGGTGCCCTATTCATTATCATTAAGGACACCATATTAGGATAATTTGGAACATTAGTTGCCCTCGAAAGACTTTGAGAGCTATTTTTTGATAGGGCTCCAAACGTCTAGTTAGGTGCAATTGCAAACAGGCCCAAGACAAAAAACAAAGACACGCGCGAAAGGCAAATACAATAATATTCAAGATGACAAACAAAGCTATTTTGACCTATTTTCCAATAAGCACAAAATGCTATATTCCTTATGAAAAACAAAAGAATTAAAATAAAGCAGCGCCCCAAAACCGCCCCGTCCATGGGGCGAAAAAAGGAAAAAGAATCACAAATGGATAATTGCATTACTCCCTCACTCTATGGGATCAAGAATTCAAACCGTGACTTTTCTAAGCAATACTATTGGGGCAAAAACCAGTTTAACTCTTCTTTTCCAATAGCTATGGCATGTCTAATGCGCGACACGAATAAAAAAGCAGTGTACTTGCGTCTTAATAAGGAAAGAAAAGTTTTTCACGAAGAAATTACCATTTCTGATATTTTCGGAACGGATCTTCCAAACAAGGATCTGTACTTTGCCTTCGAATCGCGTTTTGAGCCTTTTCGTAAATTCGTTCATGACGAACTCGAAACCATCGATCTTGTAGTTATAGATGCAAAAACCAAGAAACCCATTAGACCACTTGAAATTAAACTAACAACATTGCCCGATAATACAACGGAATCATTATCTGAAAATAGATATGGCTGTGAGATTGTTGTTCGTTCGCCGACAATGAGATATATGGCTTTATCAATGGCAAGCTCCCTGCAAAAACATTTTAAGAAAATTCGTAAGCATTTTGAGCCATCATGCTTAAAAATCCGCGAATGGAACAACGCTACTGAGGTAGGAAAAAACCTCAATTCAATTCTTGAAGCTTTAGAAAGTTTTATTTCAAAATATCATGACCACGAAAAGCCGTTACTAATGCAGCCTATTTGGAAAACCATTGGCAAGACGCCTTCTCTCGCTGAAAACTGCCTTGATATTTTTATTTGGAGTGATTTTGCGTTAACTCGCATTTTCATGGATTCCGCCAACAAGAACTCCGATGAAGACACCTCCAAGATCACTCGACACCAGAGAGCGGCTATTCGATTGGCACGTTTTCTTTTTGAAATTTCTGGCACCGGTAAAATATATCAGGAACCAATTTATGATGGGATGGGGTTCGGTAGCCAAACAGACAAAGAATTTGCTATTTCTGGCAACAAAACACATCGCTATATGGCCTGCGATCGCTTAACTAAACCTGCCATAAGCAAGAACGAAATCAAGAAAATCATACTTGGTGGCGGACAAAAATGGCTTAGCCCAGAACGTCGATTTGATGCTATTTTGTATTTCTCTACGGATCTTTTTTAAGGATATCATTCTATGTCTCTAAAAGTTGTTGATTTATTCGCTGGCGGTGGAGGATTATCACTTGGGTTTACAAATGCTGGCTTCAACATTGTCGCTGCTTTTGATAATTGGATACCCGCTATAGAATTATATAGGCTGAACTTTTCAAACCACCCTATTGTTCAGTGCGACTTATCAAATTATCACATTGCAGTAAAAAGCATTCAACCCTACCAACCTGATTTAATTATAGGCGGTCCGCCCTGCCAAGACTTTTCTTCAGCAGGCAAACGCGACGAGACACTCGGACGCGCCGATCTAACAATAGCGTATGCAAAAATAATTAACTCCATTCGTCCATCTTTCTTCATAATGGAGAACGTTGAACGCGCCATAAATAGCAACGCTTTCGAACGCGCAAAATCAATTTTTATAAATGCGGGCTATGGCTTAACAATTCGTGTTCTTGACGCATCTTTATGCGGCGTCCCTCAACTTAGGAAACGTCTTTTCGTGATAGGCGAACTTAATGGTACCGATGGTTTTCTCGACAAATCACTTGACGAGCATCTGGCAAAAGAACCAATGACGATCAGAGATTATTTTGGCAGCACGCTTGGTGTTGAATATTATTACAGGCATCCTCGCAGCTATGCGCGAAGAGGTGTATTTAGCATTGACGAACCGAGTCCAACCGTTCGTGGAGTCAACAGACCAGTTCCATCTGGATATCCCGGGCATCCGGGAGATGCTACGCCCATATCTTCAAAAGTACGTCCATTAACAACTGCCGAAAGAAGTCTGATACAAACATTTCCGCCATCATTTATACTTGGAAATAGTAAAACAACCACAGAACAAATTATTGGCAACGCCGTTCCGGTAAAGCTTGCTGAATATGTTGCATCATGTCTGAAAGGGTACTTGCATCAAAAAGGCATCATAACGGAAACCGAAGCGAAGTATAAGTTTCCTCGCATTCCATTTACACACAAGACACAAGTCCGGCTTTCAGTTCTTCGTTCTCTACAGCCTAAGAGAAAGGTTGCTTGAACGCCTTATGGCTGATTGTTTTACAAAAACAAAACGATCAGACGTAATGAGGGCCGTAAGATCAAATTGCAACACATCTACCGAATTACGTCTAATAAGTATTTTTAAAGCGCATAAAATTACCGGCTGGCGAAGAAATTCCCATATTCTTGGCCACCCGGATTTTGTAATTCCGCAACAAAATATCGCGATTTTCACTGACGGCTGTTTCTGGCATGGGCATGGTTGCAGAAACATTTCACCAAAAACGAATTTTTTTTATTGGAAAAATAAAATTAATCGAAACAAAAGAAGAGACAAGGCAATTTCAAAGACTCTTAAACATAAAGGATGGCGTGTAATACGAATTTGGGAATGCAGATTAAGGCAAAAACACCAACCAACCATAATAAAATCATTGATCAAGAATATTAATTCCATGCTCCCTCGCTCATCCGTCGCTTGGTCGCAGAATACAAGGGTCGCTGCAAAGACAAAAATAAAATGAAAGACAAAAGACACGCGCGCGAAAGACAGAAAGGCAGGGCCTGTTTGCAAAAGCACCTAACAAGCAACATGGGGGTTCGGGTGGCCAAAAACGATAATATTATGGATTGTTTTGCCCGCCCTCTCCCAAATGCTGTCCGCAAAACGTCAACTGTGGGTTCGTGTCCGGTCCGTCCTACGGTGGCCCGGCACTCACCCATCTGTCACCGCGTCTTGTCGGCCCGGCTAAGGCCGGTTCCTCCGTCGCGGTGCCAGCCGTTGCCGTTTCGCCCGGCGGGCCTGTCGGCCCGTCCGGCAGCACTTCCCCATGTTGCCGGACGTTGGGCGAAATTTCTGGTTGGGCAAAGACAAAATGCAAAATAGCCAAATTACAAAAGACAAAAGCGGCACCCGAAAAGGCAGCCGCACATCGTGTGCGGCGAAAGCCAAGACTTATTGAGAACAGAAGAGATTTAAAACATCATGTTAATTAAATACAGAAAATATAGATCCTCCGACTTCTTTAATGCGGCACGCCTAGTCAGAGACGTTTCAATGCGCTATTTCCACAAAGATATAAAAACAGCCGAAGGAAAGAAATTCTGGAAAAATCTTCAATCGGTTGAGAAAAGCAATATTCCGGCACAAAAAAAGCTTTTCAAAAGTCTTCCAATCAAGATTATTGCCGCACACAATTTAAAACTAGTCGGAATAATTACCGGAAAGCCCGACGAGGTTGTCATGCTCTTTGTAAGAGCATCATTCCATAATAAAGGAATCGCAACAAAACTTTATACTCAATTCAAAAAGCAGGTTACGCTCCAGAACCCTAGATTAATCAAAGTTAAATCTTCAAGATTCGCAGAAAGCTTCTATAAAAAAGTCGGTTTTATTAGAACAGGTCCAGAGAAAGACATTAATGGATTGCCGGCAATTCCAATGGAAACAAAGATATAATTGAAAGCATCAAAAAGCCGCCCTCAAACGTCCTGTTTTCGGTCGGCTAAGATCGGGTGCCGATAAAATGAAGAAAGAAATTAAAGGCAGCCCAACCAGAAAAATCGCCCAACACTATGGGTTCTTTATGAAGTGGCATGCAGATACCCAATCCCATGACTGCGCTTTCGGCGCCACTTTATAAAGAACGTGTTGAACGAATCCGAGTGGGGTTCAGCCGCTACATTATATATGTGTTTTGCTTTGGGGGTTTTTCCCTAAAACAGCGGAATTGAAGGATACGAACTGAAGCATCTCTGCATTGTTCAAACGAGAACCAACATAACGCGCTTTTTGTGACTCACCAGACATCATGCAACCTTTCATTTTCTCTTAAACAGGCAAGGCAAAGCCCATGCGCCTTACATGAGACGCAAAAAACCTGCCCTTTCACCGGTGCAAACGAATCAACGCCGACTAATTTTGCAATTCGACACTATCTTCCATCCGTCTCCGCGTTCTTTTCCGTTTTGGAATTTCCCTGACCTCCACCATAAGCCCTTTGCCGCAAAACGGACAAATCCTGGGGTCTTTGCCGGTGAGCGCTTGAATGACCTCATGCCATTCTTTCTTTTCCTTTTTTTCTTTTTCATCAACAGCCTCCGGCTCCACCGTTTTTCCGGCCTGCTCTGCCAGTAGTTTTCTGCATTGTTCCAGCATTTTGGCTTTGCACCGATTACCGAGAATTCCATAATGCCGGATGCGCATAAATCCATGCGGCACGACATGCAGAAGAAAACGCCGTATGAATTCAGCAATCGGGAGACTCATGACTTTCTTTTTGCTGTTGTCGGCGTAATCCTTCCATAGAAAAGAGACCTTCCCGTCCTTAATGGACAGGATACGGCTATTGGAGATGGCGATGCGATGGGTATAGTGGCCCAGATATCGGACAACCGCTTGCGGGTTGGCAAAAGGCTCTTTGATATAAACAACCCATTTCTTGCTGTAGAGGTTATTCACCAGTTTCTGAAATTTACCTGGCATATTATATTCTGAGAGTTCGCCGTGGAATTCAATGGTTTTGTCCTTGACACCGGATTTGAAGGCGTCCATGAATTTACCTCTGAACAGTGCGGACATCACACGGACTGGAAACAGAAACTTGCCCCGACAATCTTTCCATTTGCCGTTATCGACTATGCCTCCTCCCGGGATAATGCAGTGTATATGCGGATGATCCATCAGGTTTTGTCCCCATGTATGCATGACAAGAATAAAACCGGTACGAGCGCCCAATAGTTTACCGTCAGCGGACAATGCAGCCAATGTTTCCTTGACCGTATCAAACAGCAGGGAATAGCAGGATTTCTTGTTGCGCAGGAAAAATGGGTTAAGTTCACTGGGCAACGTGAACACGGCATGGAAATACGGCACGGGCAGAAGTTCCTCTATTCTCTGATTAACCCATTTGACACGGGCCAGGGTCTGACACTGTGGACAATGGCGGTTGCAGCAGGAATTATACTGTATTCTTTCTTTTTCGCACGCATCACATCGGTCAACATGGCCTCCGAGTTCTTCCGTCCTGCAAGACATGATGTCATGAGCGACTTTGTAATAGTCATACGGTAGAGGTCCTGAAGATTTCACATAATCCTCAAATCCTATGCGGAATATCTCCGCAACATCGGGTTTATTCATGACGGCCTCCTGTTCTCCGGTTTCTTTTCGTCAAACGGACTGCCCATGGAGTTTAACAGTTTGGAACTGACATGGGTATACCGGACTGTGGAGCGGATGGTGGAATGGCCCATAAGGACTTGTATTCCCTGAAGGGGCTTGCCGGACTCCAGCATATGCGTGGCAAATGAATGACGGAGAATATGCGGAGTAACATTCTTTTCTATTCCAGCCACTTGGCCGGCGACTTGGACAATCCGTTCAATCTGGCGCCTGTCCAGCGGACGGGTATGCCGTCGGTTTTCAAAGAGCCAGTATTTGGGTCTGAACATACGATAATAGTCGCGAAGCAGAAGGCGGGCCCGCTCAGAAAGCACTGCAAACCGTTCTTTACCGCCCTTTCCGTGGACAATGCGCAAGACCATCCGATGTTTGTCCACATCGGCGATTTTGAGCGCTGCACACTCGGATAGTCGGATACCGGAAGAATACAGAACAGCGATCACTGCTTTGGTCTTCAGATCCGTGCAGGAATTTACCAGCGTCTCCACCTCTTCTTTACTCAACACCTTGGGAATTTTGACCGGCTCCTTCATGCGCCCGTAACCATCCATGATGGCGCTGCCTGGCATGAGATTCCGGTAGAAGCTCCGGAGACTGTAGAACACCTGGTTGATGGTCTTTGGGGTATTATGCTTGACATCTTTCAAATGCAGAAGATAGCGGCCGATGTCTTCGTGTGTCAGTTCCAGCGGTGACCGATTAAAATGCCGGGCACAGAGAGAAACGTTTAAAACATAATCTTTGATGGTGACGTCCGAGAGACCTTTGAGCTTGAGCTTTTCGATAAATTGCTGACGAGCCAGAGACATGAAGACCTCCTTTTTGTGGGTTGATGGTAATACACAAAAAGGTTTTCGACAGTTTCCTGATTATGCGATAGTCTTAAACGAAAATTGTCAGGAGAAGCAGCAGTAATTTATATTGACTATATGATTATGGCTTCCGCGAAGCGGATTTGTTCAACAAGCACAAGGCCGGTTCGTTCAACAAAAACAAATATAATTATGGTTTTTTTTGTTTCACTCACCCAAATTGCAACCCTGTCCATCCGGCGGCACAGCCTTCGTTCGCGTCGCCATTTTCGCGGGGTGTCGGCGCTCACTACGGCTGTGTCCCACGGCACCGTCACATCCAGGCACTATAAAAGGCTCCTTTGTGCGGTGTCCGTGGCCGTCAGGCAGGGTTGCAACTTCGGCCTTGTGCGGGCCGTTGTAAGCAATGCCTGCCGGAAAGGCGAAAGACAGGGCGCGCAAAGACAATAAAACAGGGAAACAATACATGATAAAAAAAGACCCTAATCACAAAATAACAGTTTTAACATGCTATGACTTTCCATCTGCGAGAGCACTTGACAATAGCAACATAGACATCATTTTTGTTGGAGATTCTTTAGGCACAAATATTCTTGGCTATCGATCAGAATTAGAAGTAACTATGCATGACATGACTCATCATTTGAAAGCGGTTAGGAAAGGCGTGACTCAAAAGCTGATTATGGTTGATATGCCATATTCAACCTATAACGATATTTCTTCTGGTCTCACCAATGCTCGACAATTGAAGCAAAAAGGTGCTGATATCATTAAACTTGAAGGTGGCAAAGAAATCGCGTCCATAGTATCCGAAATTGTCAAAAATGACATTCCGGTAATGGCTCACATAGGTTTTCAGCCACAACTGGCAAAACAGGAGAAGCGAGCAGTTGTTGGTGCGCTTGCTGTTGAAGCTAAAAAGTTGTTTAAAGACGCTATTTCTCTCCAAGATGCTGGAGCTTGTGGAATTGTATTTGAATGTATCCCTGAAGATGTCGCAAAAGAAATATCGTCAAATCTCGCAATTCCAACAATTGGTATCGGTTCAGGAAAGTATACCGATGGGCAAGTTTTAGTGTTTACAGATATTGTTGGATGGTACAATATGCCCTATCGATTCGCTAAAAGATATGACAGTTTTTATGAGCGAACAATTGATGCGGCAAATAAATTCATGAAGGATGTTTCAACAGGTGAATATCCGCAAAGAAATCATGGTTTTCGAATAAAAGCAGAAGAGTTTAAAGAATTCAAGAAAATTATTTAGAAAAATACAAAATGGCCAAAGACATCAGAACCGAATCTAAATTACAAAAGAAGAATTAATTACAAAATGGAATTGAAGAGCGCGCCCAAATCAAAAGGCATCCGGCAGGCACATCTTACAACAACGGGCAGCAAGGTTCAGAGGCGCAAAACAATAATATGATAGACTTTTTGCGCCTCTTCACCCAAATTGCTTTTCGTGTCCTCGGTAGCGGCGGTTCGCGCGTCGTGTCCTATCGGCACTGCGTGCTCACCGTCCCGCCTGGGCTTCACAACCCTGTCGTTCAACGGGCCCAGGCGGCCACCTCGGCACTCAAAGCAACTTCTTGCTGCCCCAACGCTGTGTGCAATGCTGCCAGCGAAAGGCAAAATAGCCAAAGGCAGCCAGCGCGAAAGACAAAAGGCAGGCCGCCGTCGTGGCGGCCAAGACAAAGATGCTTTTTAAGTCACCAAATCACAAATGCTAAAAATATTTATACACTTAAAACACAACCCTTTAAGCGCTACAATCCAATTTGGTATTTTAGCTCTGAATCTTATTTCAAATGATAACGTCCACTCAACAAATCAATGTTTCCAAAAGAGAGGGAAAACGACATGAAAACAACATTTATCATCACAGCTTTTCTTTTCGCATTATTTTCTTTTGTTAACGGTACCGAAAAGATAGATGGTGAGTCAATTATTGGCCTCCTAACAATGCCACAAGTATTCGGGGATGCCCCTTGCAAAAAGTTTGAACCCAAAGAAATTCCTGTCTTTCCAATATCTAACTCTAAAACTCCCATAGCAACCATACGCGTTGATAAAATGTGGGCCTTCCCTAAAGAAGGCGGATGTGAAGGGCTAAATGTATGCGTTCACAGATTCTGATAACTCGATTATTGAAAAACTTCCTTCGGAAGAATATGATTACGAAAATCCTGCGGTCATTGTCTTTGAAAAACATAAAGATTGGTACAAAATTCGATTGGAAAATGGATATGGATGGGTTTTAGCATCAGGTGATAATACATTTCTGTCCCTCATAAAGCTATTTACCTCGCACACACCTTATCTCACCAACGCATGGGATGGCAGGGTCTGGCAACTCCCAAACGAAGGTGCAAAACAAGTAACTCGCGTACGACCAGAAACTGCTGTGCATGTTATAACAAGCAAGCTCGTAAATAGCGAGCTTTGGATTAAAATTCAATTACCGATTGAAGATGATTGTGGAAAAAAAGATAACAGCATAACACCAATACAAGGTTGGATACCAGCTCATAGCAAATCGAAAGATTTAACCCTCTGGTTCCATTCAAGAGGATGTTAGCAAGATTTACAAGCAAGGAATACAAACAAATCAAATTATAGAGTTTATTTTTGAAAACCAAGATTAATTTAGGATTCAATAAAGAGTGCTCCCGCGCCGTCCATGGCGCGGAAGCACAAGACGCGCTGGCAATCAAAGACAAAAGACGAAAGGCATCGCTGGCAGCACTGCACACAACACTATGGGTTCTTTATGAAGTGGCATGCAGATACCCAATCCCATGACTGCGCTTTCGGCGCCACTTTATAAAGAACGTGTTGAACGAATCCGAGTGGGGTTCAGCCGCTACATTATATATGTGTTTTGCTTTGGGGGTTTTTCCCTAAAACACCGGAATTGAAGGATACGAACTGAAGCATCTCTGCATTGTTCAAACGAGAACCAACATAACGCGCTTTTTGTGACTCACCAGACATCATGCAACCTTTCATTTTCTCTTAAACAGGCAAGGCAAAGCCCATGCGCCTTACATGAGACGCAAAAAACCTGCCCTTTCACCGGTGCAAACGAATCAACGCCGACTAATTTTGCAATTCGACACTATCTTCCATCCGTCTCCGCGTTCTTTTCCGTTTTGGAATTTCCCTGACCTCCACCATAAGCCCTTTGCCGCAAAACGGACAAATCCTGGGGTCTTTGCCGGTGAGCGCTTGAATGACCTCATGCCATTCTTTCTTTTCCTTTTTTTCTTTTTCATCAACAGCCTCCGGCTCCACCGTTTTTCCGGCCTGCTCTGCCAGTAGTTTTCTGCATTGTTCCAGCATTTTGGCTTTGCACCGATTACCGAGAATTCCATAATGCCGGATGCGCATAAATCCATGCGGCACGACATGCAGAAGAAAACGCCGTATGAATTCAGCAATCGGGAGACTCATGACTTTCTTTTTGCTGTTGTCGGCGTAATCCTTCCATAGAAAAGAGACCTTCCCGTCCTTAATGGACAGGATACGGCTATTGGAGATGGCGATGCGATGGGTATAGTGGCCCAGATATCGGACAACCGCTTGCGGGTTGGCAAAAGGCTCTTTGATATAAACAACCCATTTCTTGCTGTAGAGGTTATTCACCAGTTTCTGAAATTTACCTGGCATATTATATTCTGAGAGTTCGCCGTGGAATTCAATGGTTTTGTCCTTGACACCGGATTTGAAGGCGTCCATGAATTTACCTCTGAACAGTGCGGACATCACACGGACTGGAAACAGAAACTTGCCCCGACAATCTTTCCATTTGCCGTTATCGACTATGCCTCCTCCCGGGATAATGCAGTGTATATGCGGATGATCCATCAGGTTTTGTCCCCATGTATGCATGACAAGAATAAAACCGGTACGAGCGCCCAATAGTTTACCGTCAGCGGACAATGCAGCCAATGTTTCCTTGACCGTATCAAACAGCAGGGAATAGCAGGATTTCTTGTTGCGCAGGAAAAATGGGTTAAGTTCACTGGGCAACGTGAACACGGCATGGAAATACGGCACGGGCAGAAGTTCCTCTATTCTCTGATTAACCCATTTGACACGGGCCAGGGTCTGACACTGTGGACAATGGCGGTTGCAGCAGGAATTATACTGTATTCTTTCTTTTTCGCACGCATCACATCGGTCAACATGGCCTCCGAGTTCTTCCGTCCTGCAAGACATGATGTCATGAGCGACTTTGTAATAGTCATACGGTAGAGGTCCTGAAGATTTCACATAATCCTCAAATCCTATGCGGAATATCTCCGCAACATCGGGTTTATTCATGACGGCCTCCTGTTCTCCGGTTTCTTTTCGTCAAACGGACTGCCCATGGAGTTTAACAGTTTGGAACTGACATGGGTATACCGGACTGTGGAGCGGATGGTGGAATGGCCCATAAGGACTTGTATTCCCTGAAGGGGCTTGCCGGACTCCAGCATATGCGTGGCAAATGAATGACGGAGAATATGCGGAGTAACATTCTTTTCTATTCCAGCCACTTGGCCGGCGACTTGGACAATCCGTTCAATCTGGCGCCTGTCCAGCGGACGGGTATGCCGTCGGTTTTCAAAGAGCCAGTATTTGGGTCTGAACATACGATAATAGTCGCGAAGCAGAAGGCGGGCCCGCTCAGAAAGCACTGCAAACCGTTCTTTACCGCCCTTTCCGTGGACAATGCGCAAGACCATCCGATGTTTGTCCACATCGGCGATTTTGAGCGCTGCACACTCGGATAGTCGGATACCGGAAGAATACAGAACAGCGATCACTGCTTTGGTCTTCAGATCCGTGCAGGAATTTACCAGCGTCTCCACCTCTTCTTTACTCAACACCTTGGGAATTTTGACCGGCTCCTTCATGCGCCCGTAACCATCCATGATGGCGCTGCCTGGCATGAGATTCCGGTAGAAGCTCCGGAGACTGTAGAACACCTGGTTGATGGTCTTTGGGGTATTATGCTTGACATCTTTCAAATGCAGAAGATAGCGGCCGATGTCTTCGTGTGTCAGTTCCAGCGGTGACCGATTAAAATGCCGGGCACAGAGAGAAACGTTTAAAACATAATCTTTGATGGTGACGTCCGAGCGACCTTTGAGCTTGAGCTTTTCGATAAATTGCTGACGAGCCAGAGACATGAAGACCTCCTTTTTGTGGGTTGATGGTGATACACAATAAGGTTTTCGACAGTTTCCTCGTTATGCGATAGTCTTAAACGGTATTTGTCAGGAGAAGCAGCAGTAAATTATATTGACGATATGATTATGGCTTCCGCGAAGCGGATTTGTTCAACAAACGGCTATGTAGCTCACAAGCACGGGAATATTTAAATATGGAATTCCCGTGCTTGTTCGACCAAAATGGCCGCTGGACTGGTGGTGTGTCATTCGCGTCCTGCGGCGCTCATGTCATTATAGAGGCGGCCACTTTACATAGCCTGAACGTTGTGTGTAATTTGCCAACCCCAAAGACAGCACGCGGAAAGACAAAAGCAAAAACAAAAATACTTGAAAACATGTTAACCAATATGTTAACTTAATAACATGCGAACTATTGATTTCTATAAAACTCATTCAGGTGCCTCTCCGGTTCAAGATTTTCTTGACAGTTTATCTGACAAGCAAGTCGAGAAAATCTTATGGGTTCTGAAACTCGTTAAGGAAATGGATAGAGTTCCAACATGCTATTTTAAAAAGCTCGTAAACACTGACGGAATCTGGGAAGCAAGGATAATAATTGCTGGCAACATATTTAGAATACTGGGATTCTATATGGAAAGATCTACAGTGATTTTTACAAATGGCTTTCAAAAGAAATCACAAGACACTCCACGCACTGAAATTGAATTAGCGGAAGCAAGGAAATCCGAACATTTAAATAGAAGGAGATAAA
Organism: uncultured Fibrobacterota bacterium; assembly: GCA_963831235.1. GTDB lineage: Bacteria > Fibrobacterota > OXYB2-FULL-49-7 > OXYB2-FULL-49-7 > JAEUSG01 > CAWHPS01. The sequence continues at coordinate 1,141 of CAWHPS010000045.1, read as the reverse complement.
CAAATGGATGATCTTGAAAAATACATAGAAAAGAGAAAGAAAAAGAGTAAGTCTTTCGCAAATTCATTTGAACTTGGCTACAAAGATTTTAAGATAGGTGCAATCTTGAAACTTGCCCGCGAAGAATCAGGACTTACGCAAGAAGAAGTCGCACATAAACTGCATACCAAAAAAACGGCAATTTCAAGAATTGAAAATCATGCAGAAGATATAAGACTTTCAACAATTGAGAAATTTACCCAAGCCATTGGAAGAGAGCTTAAGCTTCAAGTGGTTTAAGACCGCGTGCTAAGAAAAAGACAGGGGTTGGCAAACTACACCCAACCAGCGCCATGCCAGCTCATTCAACCAAAACAAATAATATTATGGAGTCTTTGGTTTCATTCGCCCAAATTGCAACCCTGTCCATCCGGCGGCACAGCCTTCGTTCGCGTCGCCATTTACGCGAGATGCCGGCGCTCACTCCGGCTGTGTCCCACGGCACCGTCACGTCCATGCACACAAATCAGGCACTTTGTGCGGTGTCCGTGACCGTCAGGCAGGGTCGCAACTTCGGCATGGCGCGGGACGTTGTGCACAATAGGCCACACTCCACCACAGCGCTGGCACAAAAAAAGACAAAATGCAACAGATGGATAAAGATTTATTTATTGAAAACGCTACATCCATCTGTCTTTTTTGTGCCAGCACACGCTTCGTAATGTTCCCCGTCCCACATTACGAAACGGCTGTGGTGTCGGCCCGAAGGGCACGCCTTGAAAACGTTGGTAGCGGGGCCAACAAAAGATTTATTTTCGTAGTATGACATCTTTTGTCACAGCTGGTTGTTATATTAATGTTGGCTCGCGAGCCTTAACTTCAACCAACTTCCCATCCTTTTTTTGGGTGGGTGAAAGGACTTTTTTTTGTGTTTTCCCTGTTTCTAAATTTCAAAGAGCGAGTGGCACAGAACCTGCTTGGCCTGTCATGGATAAGCTTATCTCTTGAGATGTTGAAACGGAATTCTAGAAATTCCTTCTTTCTAATCTCAAATTCCGAAAATGCAATAATACGGAGTTCACGGAGTATTAAATTTTCAAGGAATTTGAGATTAGAAAGAAGGAAGATATTCCGAAATCAACAACATTGCGTTTTCCGGTCG
>CAWHPS010000044.1:0-30476 GCA_963831235.1 uncultured Fibrobacterota bacterium | reverse complement strand
TTTTATGTTTTAATCTTTAAAATAATAATTTTCAGCTACTTGTTTAAATGTATCAATTTGATTTATTATCCATTCGTCATCCTGTTTTAGTTCTTTGGCCATTATCGATGCTACTTCGGGAGCAATCCGAATGCTTTCGCGGGCATCGAGAAAAAGTGCACGGGTTCGGCGCGCCAAAACATCTTCAACCGTTCGGGCCATCTCCTTTCGTACTGCCCAAACAATCTGCGATCTCAGAATACCAAGTTTATCGCTGATATAACCACCCATATTTTCTTCTTCTTCACCAATTGCCAGAATATCCTCCTTGTTTAATTCCATAAGGAGCCAGCGGATCGGTACACGGATCGAATATCCATTCTGAAACCATGAATTGGCAGGTGTTTTGTAATACATTCACGTTCCGGCAAACCACCCAGCATAATTGCTTTTTCGATGGTATCTTCTGCCATTTTGCGGTATGTTGTCCATTTACCTCCAATAATTGTAATCAATCCCGAAACTGAAATCATATATTTTATGCCCGCGCGATATTTCCTTTGTTGCTTTATTTTCATCTTCGGGTTTTGCAAGTGGACGAAGACCGGCAAAAACACTTAACACATCTTTTCGGGTTGGTTGTTTTACCAAGATATTGCCCGGCTGTTTCCAATACAAAATCAACTTCCGATTCCAGTGCAACTGGTTCGAGTGAGTGTTTTTCAATTAAGTGTATCAGTTGTGCCAACCACAACATGGTTGTGCCACGGAACGGCAAACATCACACGGCCGTCGGAGGTATGCGGAACCATAATTGCATACTTGTTTGGAAGAAAATCCTTTTCGAGTACCAAATGAATTCCCTGGCTTGGTGTAATCATATTCCTTTTCCCGGGTTCGTCCATCTGAATCACCTCATCGGCAAAAACCCCGGTTGCATTAATCACCACTTTTGTATTGATATTGAAAATTCTTCACCAGTTTCCTGATCAACTGCTACAACTCCTGTAATTAACTCACCATCTTTTAACAGGGCAGTAACTTTGCAGTAATTCAGTACCGTTCCGCCATAATCGACACAGGTTTGCGCCAGACTGACTGCCATTCGCGAATCGTCGAACTGTCCGTCCTGGTAAATTACACCGCCTCTTAAACCTTCTTTTTCAACCGTTGGAATGGCCTCTACCGTTTCTTCGAACGATAAATGTTTTGATGGACCAAGGCCAAGTTTTCCGGCCATCATATCATACACTTTCAAGCCAACTGTGTAAAACGGGCCTCCCCAAAAATCGTAGGTTGGAATAATAAACGATTGATTGGAAACCAAATGCGGGGCATTTTTAAACATCAGTCCACGTTCCTGCAAAGCTTCAAACACCATAGAAACATCGCCCTGCTGAAGATAGCGTACACCGCCATGAACCAGCTTTGTGCTGCGGCTCGATGTTCCTTTCGAAAAATCGACCTGCTCCAACAGCAAAGTTTTGTAACCTCGCGAAGCAGCATCAACAGCACATCCCAATCCGGTTGAGCCGCCTCCAATGATAATAATATCCCACTCTTTATCTTTTTTCCTAATTTTCTTTAAGAACTGCTTTTCTGTTCATGATTTATGTTTTTAAATTATAATGTTTCTGAAGTCCGGATACGATACCTTTTTGCAAAGTCACGGATCTTTGGAAATAGTCCCGCATTTCAAATTCTTATTTTCATCTTATTCTTCCAAACGTGCATGATGTCAAGGACTATCAACAGTTGCGAGAGCAAATGATATTGCTTTTTATCCAAGTCCAGATTGAAATCCTTGTCTAATCTTTCATTCTTATTTCATAATTTATTTCCCTTCTTCGTAATACTTCCTACTTCAATCTTCCGACTTCCGACTTCGGTCTTCCGACTCTCTCCATACCAGTGTTTGCTTCTTTCAACCGCCTTTTTCCAGTCTTTAATTACTTTTTTAATTTGAGTTGTATCCGAAACAGGTTCAAAAATTTTATCAACCTGCCACTGCTGTTTTATTTCGTCCATATTTTTCCAAAAACCAACTGCCAGTCCGGCGAGATAAGCAGCTCCGAACGCAGTTGTTTCAGTAACTTTCGGACGCACTACTTTTGTTTGAATGGCATCGGCCTGAATCTGCATCAGCAAATTGTTAACTGCAGCGCCGCCATCAACACGCAATTCGTTTAATTCAATTCCCGAATCTTCAACCATAGTTTCAATAACTTCCATCGAACGGAAAGCGATGGCTTCGAGTGCTGCCCGTGCAATGTGTGCTTTTCCGGTTCCACGCGTTAACCCAATAATTGCGCCGGTTGCATACTGATCCCAGTGTGGTGCGCCAAGTCCGACAAATCCCTGTACAAAAGAAACTCCACCACTGTTTTCAACCTGATTTGCCAGTTCTTCAATTTCAGAAGAAGATTTGATTATTCCCAATTGATCGCGCAACCACTGAACCACTGCACCACCCAATAAAAATGCTGCCTTCGATGGCATAAGTAACTTCATTTCCAATTTGCCAGCCAATTGTTGTCAGCAATTTGTGTTTCGAAACAATTGGTTTACTGCCAGTATTCATTACCACAAAACAACCTGTTCCGTAGGTATTTTTCACCATTCCTTCTTTGATACACATTTGACCAAACAACGCTGCCTGCTGGTCGCCGCATCAATCCATTTTCCCTGATTTATTTTAGATCAAATACGGTTTTACCAGAAACGGCATTGGCTTTCAATTACATAGGCAATATTGAGGCGGAAATCGGTCTGTACACTTCAAACATCTCCAATGATTCTCTATTATCAGATTCTATATGTTCTTTAGATTTGTCAACGGAACACACCATTCCTGTTACTCCTCAATCAGCTTATTTAGGTTTATTTAATGCAAATTCTTTTCCAATTACATTCACATTGGGAAATAACAATACCCCAGTAGAGCAGGCGAAAAGCCCATCTAATTCATTTGTTTTATCCGCTTCACCCAATCCATTCAATAAGTTATTATCTATTCACTTTCCTTGCCGAAAACCTGATATTATTAATGTCTATGACGTAAAAGGAAGTCTTGTGACTTCGATAACTGAAACCAGGGGGCATTCTGTTCAATTAAACACAGTAAATTTAACATCAGGAATCTATGTTCTAAAAGCATACTTTCAAAAACACATAAAGACTTTGAAGTTAATTTACACAAAATAAATTGTTTTGTATAAAATGCAATACAGGGGGTTTAAATCTGAGATTTTGTTAATGGTATCAGAAATGTTTCCCCAACCATAAGCAGAAGAAACAATAAGGATAATGACGAATATTTTCATATTTTACCTAAAATAATTTCCATGTCAAAGCATACCAGAAATTAATTGAAGAGGCACTTTTATTCGTGTATTCTTCATCCCAAGTGCCTTTAAGAAAACAACCGCCAAATTGCCAGCTTAACCAATGGATGTTGTTAAACCCTTGCTGATAGCTGAATTCGGCAATGTATCCTTTCCAAGAATGTCCAGAGGCGGGATTATTAGAATAGCCATTTGCTATCCCACCGCTTAATCTTATAGCTGAATTATCTGATGGCTGCTGCCACCCGATGGAAATATCATTATAACCAACCCATAATATTGAGTTTACTTGAGCTTCAACAAAAATATGATGATATGGAATTAATGCCGCTCCAAGATGTACACCATTCGGTACGCCAACCCCCAATGATATTTCTACTGGAGAATATGCGGAACCTTTGTTTGTTTCTGTGCTTTCTGAAAAAACCGGGATAAAAACCAAAAGTAATAACTTTACGTAATTTATCTTCATAAAATATCATTTGTCCGATTTTGTGCGCTTTTATTTGTGTTTGTCTTCAATTACCATATAAATACTAATGCTAAATAGCGATTATCAACAATATATTGTTGACACCATACAAATATAAAGCCTGAAATCGATGTTCTGCCAAAATTTATGAAAATACAAAGAAAAACGCCGTTTTACAGAATATTCTGAAAACGGCTTTTTTAAGTCTTTGCGGAAGGGGGGATTTGAACCCCCACTCCTTGCGGAACAGGATCCTAAGTCTGGCTGAGAATCTTTGGTCATTTAAAATCAACCACTTACAAACCTATAAAATGACAAAAGAGGGCATAAACAGATCCTTACCGGATATAAACCGGATATAGGATTCTTTTTTCATTTCCTCCGCAGTTCCGTCTTTTAATGTCTCGTTTCTACTTTCAATATAGCAGGTTTTTGGAAAGGTTTGCAAGAGACAATTCAAATTCCATTTCGCTCAAAATTAATTTTGCAATCTTGATCCAACGAAAAGTTGCCTTTTATTCCAGTGACATGATTTTTCTATAGCCATTTGGTCAAACTTAGCTATTTATTTGTCAATTATTTTTGCTTGAATGGGGATACCTTATAAATTATGTTATTCACGGCAGGCAGCGAAATATGATTAATAACGAAATAATTCTCTATACTACCCCAAACGGTGATGTTCGAGTTGACACAATTCTAAAGGACGAGACTATCTGGCTCACGCAAGCCAAGATGGCAGAGCTATTTGATGTAAACGTCCCCGCCATTTCAAAACATTTCAAGAATATTTTCGAAAGCGGTGAATTGGACGAAAAAGTGGTTGTTTCCATTTTGGAAAATACCACTCAACACGGTGCAATTAAAGGTAAAATTCAGAAAAAACAGGTAAAGTACTATAACCTTGATGCTATAATAGCAGTCGGCTATAGGGTTAATTCGAAAAGAGCCACTCAATTTCGGGTTTGGGCAACCAATATTCTTAAAGAGTATATCATCAAAGGCTTTGCCATGGATGATAACCGGCTTAAGAATGAGGATAAATGGGATTACTTTGATGAGTGGTTAGAGCGAATAAGGGAGATTCGAGCCTCTGAGAAACGGTTTTATCAAAAAATTAGAGATATTTACGCAACGGCTATCGATTACAACAAAGTTTCAGATCTGACACAGGAGTTCTACAAAAAGGTTCAGAATAAAATGCTTTGGACAATTACCGGCAAAACTGCTGCTGAATTAATCGAATCTCGAAGCGATCCTGAAGCTCCTAATATGGGATTGACTTCATGGAAAGGCACTATTGTCCGCAAGCAGGATGTTGGAATCGCAAAGAATTACCTTAGCGTTGATGAAATAAAAGATTTGAATGAAATCGTTACCATGTATCTGGACTATGCTGAACGGCAGGCACGGTTAAGAAAAACAATTACTATGAAGGAGTGGTCCGAAAAGTTGGATGCCTTTTTAAAATTTAACGAGGAACAAATACTGACTCATGCTGGAACGGTAAAGGCGGAAGTGGCAAAAGAAATCGCAGACAAACGATATGAAGCATTTGACAAGAAAAGGAGAATTGCCGAAGCTGTAGCTGAAGACAAAAAGGATATTGAGGAATTAGAAAAGATGGAGAAAACGCTTCTTGAAAAACAGAGTAAAAATTCCGATACGGTTTAGAGGTCGAAAATCCCGATAAAAATGGTCAGACCGGGATATAAGCGGGATATAACCTTGACAGGTGGCCTTTTGCTAAAGATTTAGAATCCTGCCTAACTCATTGCCGGATAAATTTATGCGGAAGGGGGGATTTGAACCCCCACTCCTTGCGGAACAGGATCCTAAGTCCTGCGCGTCTGCCAATTCCGCCACCCCCGCTTTATTACTCGCTGGAAATATAACTTTTACAAGTGTGTGCTTTAACTGAAAGCAGCAAAACCTTTAGTCCTTTTCATTTTGCTTACGCTCACGCATCTTTTCAAAAACATATTTGACGATCTTTTCCTTCTGGATTGGATCGATTCCCAGATATTGCATGTGGTGCCTGAAAAATGTTTCATCCTTTATCTGCTGAGGATTTACCCTTAGTAGTTTCGCCTGAATCCCGGTTACCGGGGTTTCTGACAGACTGAAGTTAAGCGATAGGATGTCTTCCGGTTTTAGAGGGCTATCTATTAGGAATGAGAGCCCACCACCGCTAATGTCGGAAATCCTGCCGTTAATCAGATTTTTACCCAAGCGCTCCTTTTCAACAGGATCACTTGTCTCAAGGACCCGAAGCTTGAGAGGGAAATTCGCATCAAGCCTGACATCCCGTCTTAATTGGCGCCGTGTCAGATTTAGTGTGTGATAAAAATCAATCCAGCCTGGCCGTTCAAAAGCCGCGACAGTAAGGTCGATTTCATACATGGCATCGCCATGCCGGGGGAAAGCAACCTTTATGCGGTCACCCCTCTGAAGGCTTATCTTTGGCTCAAGCTGAGTATCGTACTGAACTCTGAAAAAAAGCTCCTTGTTCGTTACAACACGCGCCATCTGTATTACGGTCCGTCCTTCACGATTAAGAAGCACCATGGGCTGGCCGATGGATATATTACGGGTGGAAACAAGCGGGTAATCGTTGTCGAGATAATTAAACCTGAGTTTTTTTCTAATGCCGGTGATTGTTTCCTCTGCCTTAGTTTTTTTAAACGGATCAGGGGTTATGCCAAGACGTTCTATCTCTTTATCAACATGATGCTCGAAAATATTTATGGAACTTATAATGCTGTTCATTTCATCATATTTTTTAGGGCCGGCCATTTTTTCAATCTCTTCTTTTTCCTTTTCAGTCAACCCCAGGTCAGAGACCTTAAGATTAAAGGTGGTTTCGGAGGTGATTTTACGATCGTGCCTTTCTTTGGCCCTGCGGCCAGCTTCCAGTATAATTATAAATATCGTGACTATTATGATTGCGCCTATAACCAAGACTCCCTGCAATAGAGAGGGTCTCGGAAAATTCAATATTTGTATGAAGGTTTGCGAATAAACAAGGCTTGTAAAAAATAAAAAGAACAGGATTGATCTTTTCAGGTTCATTTTCTTTTATCGTTTGGAAGTATTATGGTTTGGCTGCTTCCGGTTCGAATTTGGCGTAATCGCTGTTTAAAAGCACAATGTCAACCCTACGGTTCTGGGCTTTGTTTTCCGGAGATGTATTTTGCACGTGAGGTTTATATTCTCCATACCCGGCGGCTGACAGTTTGCTAGGTTCGATACCGCACCTTGAAATCATGTATTGAAGAACGCTTGTTGCTCGAGAGGTTGAAAGTTCCCAATTGGAGAAATATTTTTCATTATGGATATAGTCGTTGTCTGTATGGCCTTCCACACGTATTGAATTCGGCATTTTTGCGATTATCTGACCTACACGTGCGATTACGGTTTGCGCATCCGGCATTACATCCGCTGACCCGGACATAAAAAGCACGGAATCCTTTATGCTTATGACAAGGCCTCGTTCTTCATAAGTGGTGGTCACCTTTCCCTGTAGTCCCATTGAAGCAATCAGCCGCTTTACCCGCTCCTGCGTATTCTGCATGTTGAGCTTTTCCTTGAAGTGCATGTTGCCGGGAATGACTGAACGGCCTCCTTCAAGCACTCCTCCTCGGCCTATACCTCCAAAAACAATTGAAAGGGATTGCGACAGTCCTTCAAATTTTTTAACGTCCACCGCGGCCATGGAATACAAAACAATAAACAGCACCAAAAGCAGGGTGATGAGATCCGCGTAGGTCAAGAGCCATCGTTCCGAGTTTTCTTTTTCAGCGGCTTTGGCTTTCTTCTTGGGCAAAGGGCAACGCTCCTTAAAAAAGCTGGAGGTTATTTATCAGTGTTTATCTTGTTGGCTTCGGCCTGGGACAGGAAGGCTTTGAGTTTCTGGACGGCGATACGCGGGTTGTCGCCCGCTTCGATGGAGAGGATGCCTTCCAGCATAATGGATTTAATAAGGATTTCCTTTTTGCTTTTGGCTTTCAGTTTGTTTGCGATGGGCAGCCAGAAAATATTGGCAAAGCCTACGCCATAGAGCGTGGCGATAAAGGCAAGTGCGATGGATTTGGCGAGTTCCGCAGCATTGGAGATGTTGGAAAGCACACTGATGAGTCCCAAAACAGTACCAATGATACCGATGGTGGGCGAGAAACCGCCCGCGTCTTCGAATATTTTGGCTCCGTGGTGGTGGCGTTCTTCGATGTTGGATATTTTAGTCTCGAGGATGTCGCGGACCAGCGCGGGATCCGTGCCGTCCACAATCAGTTGGATACCAAGTTTCAGGAATTCGTCGTCAATTTTCGAAAGTTCCGCTTCGAGCGAAAGAATGCCTTCGCGGCGCGCTTTGTCCGAGAAGCTTCCGATAAGGGTAACTATGGAGGTGATGTCGTAATGCTTTTCCGTAAACGCGATAATCAGGAGCCGGGGAAAAGCTGTAAGGGCATGAAGAGGATGGCTGATAACAACGGCGCCAATGGTTCCTGCGGCAATAATGACAAAGGCGGATTCACCGACATACGCAAGAAGGTTTCCACCTTCAAGGATAATACCCATGCACAGTCCGACAACGGCAATCAGAATTCCAAGTATGGTGGTAATATCCATTGTCTGTCCTGTTTATTTTTATTAAGTTTATAATGATTCGGTTGCTTTTTATGGCAACCATGAAATTAAAGATACATTCCAATGTTTAATATTGGCAATCTTTTTTTCCTGTATTGCAAGCAACACTATCTTGAATATCAATGGGTTACCATTTCTTGAAAATAAAGAATACTGCAACCAGGATAAAGAAGAAGCCCACAAGATAATTCCATTTAAGCGGCTCCTTCAAATAAAGCACTGAAAAAAAGCAGAATACAATAAGGGTTATCACCTCCTGGATTGTTTTAAGCTGCGCAGCCGAGTATTGATAGTGGCCGATTCTGTTGGCCGGAACCTGAAAACAATATTCGATAAATGCAATTCCCCAACTCACAAGAATAGCAAGAAAGAGCGGGGAGTTCTTGTATTTTAGGTGCCCGTACCAGGCTGTTGTCATAAAGATGTTTGATATTGTAAGCAGGATGATTGTTTTCATAAGAGATTCCTTGTAAAGGGTTTTCAGGTATTTGAGAGGCAGAAAAGATATCTTTACTCATGATTTGCATCAAGAGAAAGTTTGAAATTGGGATAACTGTTCAGGTATCTTGCCGGTCCACGAGTGCCAGCCGGGTGCCTCGATACATCCGCCTGCGGCGGACACTCGGCAACCGGCTGGTGTATCGAGGGGCTGGCAAGATACCTGAACAGTTACAAATCAGGAAGCAAAAACTGCTACGGACGGCTATTTCAAAGTTTGAACCTGGATTTAACTTCATCTAAAAGAGCACATAGGCTATCTGATGAAAAAGTTTTCTTGCCCATTATTCTTTCCCACATTACAGGGGTCTCCATGCAGAAATAAACTGGCGGGTTTTTATGGTATGTTCTGATACGCTCGACAATTACCGGGTATATAATTTCGCGAATTGGACGAAAATAGCGCATCTTGCCGTCCCTGCCAAGAACAAACTCTTCATATATAATCCTCGTTCCAGGATAACGCAACTGGATGACATCCTTGAGGAGTGGAACAAACCGGAAACAACCAAGACTTATCCATGCTATGTTGTCGGGATTTATATTCTGATAGATTAAATCCACAACCTTGCAGTAATTCTCTTCCCATCCTGTGTGTTTGATAATAGGGTCAAAATGAAACCCTATTAAATATCCCTGTTCCTGACATTTTCGGGCAGCCTCTATTCTTTCCTCAAGTGTTGCGCTGTTTTTTTCCTCAGTGTCCTGGATATTTTCCGGATTCACGGACCATGATACAACGATTCTTTTTTTTGGTTTAAAATTAAGCAGATTGTCAATATTTGAGGTCTTTGTTTTGATCTCAAACAGCACATTTCTTTTTGACAGAAAAAAAGGCACTGTTGAACAGGTAAAGTCCGTAAGATGATCCAGAATAAGGCTGTCTGTGAACTCTCCTGATCCGATACGCGTAAATGTTTTCCGTGCCTGAAGGGAGGCATCAACTTCAGAAAGCATTTTTTCATGATCGCAAAAAAAACGCATGGATCTTGTTTCAAAATATCCATTCAGTATGCAATAAGTGCATTGTATGGGACACCCTGTACTGAAATTCAATATCTGATAATCACAACAAACATATATGGGGGTCTTGGGACATGGTTTGAAATACCGGCCCGGATTTATCGTAAGATAAAGCGTGCTTTCCTTTTCTTTTGGGTCCTGAATAACATTATCCTGGAAAACCACTTGCGCCTGAGGTACACGGCTTAACACACGCAAGACAACATGATTGTCCTGCAGGTTCTTTTCTACAATGATCTTTTTAGGAAAATACTGAGTCATGTTACAGGAATGTTGGATAAAAATTTACTGTCAAGTCCTCACAACATTTCATAAATCTGCAGATTTGCTAAACAGGTTTCACACCCTCTTTCTCCTGTTTCGTTTCTGAGGGAAAGAGGGGCTGGAATGATTTTTAGATTTTCTCTTCAACAGTAGAATCTGAAGGAGTTTCAGCTTCGGTTTCTTCCTCGACCTTTCCTTCTTTGACCACCCATACCTTGATGTCAGCGGTAATGTCCTGATGCACATGCACCTTGACTGTGTACACACCGAGGGCTTTTATGGTATCATCCATCCTGATGTCTTTTTTGTTTATATTAAAGCCCTCCGCGGCAAGTTTCTCGGAGATAAGCTGGGGGCTGACAGAACCGTAAAGTTGATCAGCATCTCCGACCTTGACCGTTATCGTGACTGATACCTCTTCCAGCTTTTTAGCCATTTCATGCGCGTTCTTTATTAGAACAGCCTCTTTCCGTTCATGGCTCTTTTTGCTTAGTTGTATGCGCTTCTTGTTTCCATCGGTTGCAATCTGGGCAAGTTTGCGGGGAACCAGATAGTTCATGGCATAACCATCCTTGACCTTTACGATTTCAAACGCTTTCCCAAGCCTTTCGACATCTTTTTGCAGAATGACTTCCATAATGACCTCTCTTTTTTTTATTATTGATTGATTTCGTTATTATTTTTGTTCTTCTTTGCTTTTTCCATTTCTTTTATTCGTTTTCTGAACCCCCACCATGTTTCCATGACCCCAATCGACACAACCGGCATGAACAAAAGCCCGGGCTGAACAATATAGAAAAGCATTTCGCCGATTCGGGAAGTCCCCATGCTCTCAAAGAAAAGCCTGATGATTGCTATTCCGCCAAGCGCGTAAAAAGTCAATGCGGACATAAGTATATACGGACCTGCTGTGCCCGTGAATTTATAAATCGAAAGCAAAATTCCTGTTGCAAGAACCCATACGAACCAGTCGGGAATCGCAAAATCACAGAGCTTCGGTTTTTCTCTTTCAGCAACCCTGTAGAAAATAAAGGTCAGAATAAGTGTTGTGACCATGTTCTTCATGATTTCGGATAGGGGAAGAAGCACGTTCCATTGCAGCATATCATAAGCAGGTGTTGGCTGCGCCATATGGAGCCGGCTTGTAAGAAAAGCCGTGGTCGCATCGATGATTTCTCGGTATGCCTTATGGTAAACCGGAACATAGTCGCAAAGAAGCATGAAAGCAAGCTGAGACACAAGTGAGAATAAAAGTATGTAGAAAAGCGTGAACCTGCGCTTATAAAGTTGTGTGAATATATAAGCGAAAACAACGCCGTTTAATACATAGCTTAGAAACTCAAGAGAATCGAACCCTGCTTTTCTTCCAGCCACAACAAGAAAAACCGCGGCAGCCCCATGCTGGAGCATGTTCCGGTTCTTTATACCAAGATAAATAATAGGAAGGTAAATCAGAAAAAGCGGCATTTATCTTATGTTTTCCGCTACAAACGGGAGAATGGCGATATGCCTTGCCCGCTTTACGCTTAAGGATATGATACGTTGATGACGGGAACAAAGCCCCGTTTTACGGCGATCCACAAGCTTGCCACGTTCGTCTGTGTACCGGCGCATCTGTTTTTCTTCTTTGTAGTCGATTATCTCCTTCTTGTTTTCACAGAAATAACACCCCTTTACCCGGATGTCAGTGGGTTTTTTGTTGTTCCGCATCATCATAATAAGAGGCTCCTTCTAAAATAATGTTTTAAATATCTTCTTTGTAGTTATCGTCCTGCGCTTCGCCCATTATTGGTTCACGTCCGAATGCATCTTCATCGTATCCGTCTTCTCTTGAATCATCAGGCCTTTTGTCAAGAAACTGTACTTTGTGAGCGTGAATCTCTATCATGCTTCGTTTGTTTCCATCTTCCGTTTCCCAGCTCCTGCTTTGTAGTTCTCCTTCGACCAATACAGCGCTTCCCTTATGAAGGTATTCGCCGCATGTTTCCGCAAGCCGTTGCCAGGCAACTACACCGACATAGCAGACCTCCTCCTTACGATTTCCAGCGTTATCCTTGAAACGGCGGCTTGACGCAATACGGAAATTAACCACGGGGATTCCCGAATTGCTATGCCTTAATTCCGGGTCTTTCGTAAGGTTTCCGGCAATAAAAATACGATTGAGGATTGGAAGTTTCTTTTCGGTCATAAAGGCTTATTCTTTAGAATAATTACAGACGGACCGTAAGATACCTAAGTACATTCTCGTTGAAGCGGAACCCCTGTTCCATTTCATCAATCAATTTGCCGTCTCCGATATAATTGAAGATAGTGTAATCTCCATGCGTCTTTTTCTTGACAGGATAAGCCAGACGCTTTTTGCCCCAGCGATTGACGTTACCGAGCTGGCCCTTTTGTTTGATGAATTCCGTTGCTTTGTTGACTTCCGCTTCAAGCGCGGCGTCCGGGAGAAGTGCGTCTAAGATCAGGACTGTTTCGTAGTTCAAATTGCCTCCTTTGGTCTTTTAAGATTCGGCCCGTTTAACGAGCAGGAGTGTGGGTTTTTTATATCGACCTGCTAATCCGTTTTGGGTTCTCTCCTGTTGAATTTTTCCATAGCGGAAATAATTCCATTTTCAATAAAAGTTTCTACTCCTTCAACACTTTTTTTGAGCGCATTTTCCATTTGATTCTTCTCTTCACCCTTGAAGGCCCCTAAGACAAACGATGAAATACCGCCTTCGGGTGCTTTTTCAGGCCTTCCTATTCCAATTCGCAAACGGTTGAAATCAGGGCCAATCGCCTCGATAATCGAGATTAAGCCTTTATGGCCTCCGCTGCCTCCGCCTTGCCGGAATCTTAAATTTCCAAGTGGAAGGTCCGCATCGTCAACAGCAACAAGCACCTGCTCCGGCATAAGACGGTAAGCCGTAAGAAGGCCCAGGATGGCCTTGCCGCTTTCGTTCATGTAGGTCTGGGGCATGGTCAGGATGATCTTTTTACCCAGGACCGTTTTACTGCCTATGAAAGAGCTGAACTTTTTTTTTTATCAATATCGACAAAATGCTTTTCAGCAAATTGTTCTATAACCTGAAACCCTGTGTTGTGTCTGGTATTCCTGTATTGTTCTCCAGGGTTTCCAAGACCTGCTATCAGCAATTGTTCCATTATTTCTTTGCATCGCCCTTTGGCTTGGCTGCGCCCTTGGCCCCTGCCGCAGGTGCCGCGCCTTTCGCGCCTGCTGCTGGAGCACCACCTGCCGCGGGTGCCGCGCCTTTCGCGCCTGCTGCCGCGCCTGCTGCGGGTGCGCCTTCGGCGCCGCCTGCTACCGCGCCTGCTGCGGGTGCAGCACCTTCGGCACCCTCCGCGCCTTCGACCACTTCGCCTGCCGCTGCTGCTGCCGCTGCTGCTGCTGCTGCCGCCTCTGCCTGCTCTTCTTCAATCGTCTTGGTGCCTTTGATGGTACCCACAACCATCTTGCCCGGGGTAAGGATCGTGTATTTAGTCTTTACCTCGCGCACATAAACAGGCTGGCCTTTGTGAACCTCTGTCACATCAACATCAATCTTTTCTGGAATATCGTCTGGTGTGGTTTCGATAAGGACTCTGCGCAGAACATGCTGAAGCACACCGCCTTCGGTTTTAACGCCGACTGCTTCGCCGATAAAGTGAATGGGGACTTTTACCTTGACTTTTGCAATACCGTCAAGCCCCTGAAAATCCAGATGCCGAAGGGTGCGCTTGACAGGATGACGCTGAACATCCCGAACAATCACCTTCTGGGGTGAGGTTTCGTTATTGTCGATGATGACCTGTAATACCTGATTTCTATTATGGCCTTTTGTTACACGTTCGTATTCCGCTATTTCCATATCAAGAGAAAGAGTATCTGTACCTCTTTTATATAGAACAACCGGAACATGTTTGTTTAATCTCAGCTGGGTAAGCACGCTATGCTTGCCCTTTTCGCGCGTTTTAAGATGAAGTATTGCCTCGGACACGATATCCTCCTTTGATTTTAGCAAAATATTAAAGGTTTATAATATAACTTATTGGAATTAGTAAAAGGAAAGAAAAATCAGAATTATTGGAATTTTATTGAAACGAAGTCACAGGTTGATTAAATACGATTGAACCTTGTATGATCCATATCTTTTCCGCTCAAATTTAAAAATAGATTGAAGGCCCGAAACAGATATTGTAATTATATTAAAGATAAATTCAGATAAAGGGAGGATTCATGCGATACCGCACTATTTTTGGGGATCGTCAACAAGTGGTGTTGATAGTTTCGCAGTTACATATTACAATACTACACCACATGGAACAATTCAACCTGTTGGGAGCAAAAAGCCGAATGCCTGGTGACTAGGTGACTATATGATATGGCGGGCAATGCTCCCCAATGGTGCAATGATTAGTACGGTAGCTATACTATTGAAGCACAAACAGACCCTGCAGGTCCTCTCAGTGGTAACGATCGCGTAATCCGGGGTGGTACTGCGTATGATGTTGATAACCTGCGTTCAGATTTTCGATACCACTTCAATATCACAATAAAACAAGAATGGACACCTACAATATTGATTCGGATTCGTGTTCTGTGCTGGATTTTGTAAAATCTGCTTCCGATACACTTGGAACAAAAGCGACAACTGGTGATGGTGAGCTCTTGGGAAGGATCGAGTTCTTTGGCGTGAATAATGCCGGCACACCCGCTTTTGCCAAAGGTGCCAGAATAGACTGTGTTCAGGAAGGCAATGCAGGGGCAACCTATATTCCAGGGAATATTCAATTCCAGACGAGTGACGGAACAGACTGATGTCAGCACAAAGATGATTCTCAAAAGCGACGGGGAATTTGGAGTTGGAACTACAAGCCCAAATGAAAAAATGGACGTCGCAGGCAACATTCGAAACCACCGGATACCTTGATGTAAACGGGCCAAGAATTATGAGTGGGGCAAATGCACCGTCTGCTTCTGCGCCTGATGGCTCATTGTATATGAGGACAGATAGCGGTTCGCATCCGTATTTGTATGTGAGAGAGAACTGCTCTTAGGTTGGTAAATAACTTGAAGAATCTGGGTTTGAGGGGCAGGTAAGTCCTGCCCCTCTATCCAGGCTTACCTTCTTGAAAACTTCCAGATTTTTCTTCCGTCCTGATCAAGGATGTAAATATTTCCTAACGGATCAGATGTAAAATCACTGACGGATGTGAACCCCGTGTCGCCACCCCATCGCCCCAAATATTGGTTAGAAGAATTGTAGACAAGCACTTCTATTCCTGTTACCCCGACCCCGCTCTTGTATTTACCACCATTCAATACAAAAACCGTATCACCGATTTCTGTAAGAGCGACCGGATACCTGCCCGGCCCAAGTACCATTGCTCCTTGAGGTACGCCAGTTACGGTAAACACTTGTATTAATGTGTCTCGGCCGTTAAAAATAAAGAGTCGATCTCCTATGGCGTGAATTCCCCACCAATAGTCACCTTGCAGCGGGAACGCGCGAAGGAGCGAACCTGTACGGTCATAAATCTGAACACTATCATAACTTGCGTTTGGAATGATATAGATGTTGCTACTGTCAACTGTAATATGGGGGAAAGATGCATTGTTGGCAAGATTGAATTCGGAAAGGCTATCGCCGTGAAGAGAGAAAGTATATACTTTCTTATTACTATATGTTGCGATAAACAAGAACGAGTCATATACGGCAATGTCACAAGGTTGCGAGAGAATACTGTTCCCGAATTCGGTCATATAATGTCCGGTGTTATCAAATACCTGTATCCTATTGTTGTTTGCATCGGCAACATACAGTAAGCCTTGATTGTCTGTCGCAATTGCCATGGGACCATTCATTTGGCCGGGTCCAGTTCCTAATGTACCCCATGTTTGTAAAAGAGTAAACAACCCTGTGATCTTTATACTATCTCCCGTCGTCCTGATCCCTGGCTTGTCCTCAAAATCCACAGCTACCACGCTGTAGATATAGGTCTGGCCCTGAATGCCTGTTGAATCCACATAAAACGGGTTTGCAAGGGGCAGTGCGTTGAGTTTGACCTCTGAAGTATCAATGCGCTGCCTATACACGTTGTAGCCTTTTACACGGCTTGTATCCATCTTGTCCCAAGAAAGTGTCACAATCTGCCTAAGCGTGTCGTAAAAAACTTTCAATCCCGTTGGTGTAGGGATCTTTAGTGGCAACCTAATTGAATCCGGCAAGATCAAAGGCTGACCAGCCTTAATCTCAAAAGTCGTATCCAACTTTTCGTACCTATCCAAGATGCTCATAAACCGAATGCTGTACCACCCTTCAGCCAGATTGGACAAGCTGAACGCACCTGTCGAAGGCGTGGGATCAGGCTTAATGAACGTGCCGAATGGCATAATCAATACCGATGCCGGATCGTCTCTACCTTGCATCTTTATGAAACCTGCAAGCGAACCTGGAAGCTTGAGGGTATCTGGCGGAACAACCTGCGAATCGCCGGTCACATGAACTGAGTCAATAAGACTTAGATTGCCACTGTTGTCCTGGCCGAAAACATTGTATGTGCCAGAATCGAGGTCATTTGTACCATAGGTGCCTGTGGAGCCTGTCGTGACTGTGTCTGTGGAGGCCAAGGCCTTGCCGAGAGCAGCAGGGTTGGGGTTGTGGCCTACAGGGACGAAAAAGACTTTTGCGCCAATGGCAGGGGAATTGCCCTTGTAGATGTGGCCCATGACAAGAGCGTTTTGGGTCTCCAACCCGCTCCCCACCATAGTAGGGTTTTTTCCGCAATAGACAAGAAACAATAATAACCCAACAGATAAAAGCTTAATCACATAGACTGATAATTTTTTCATAATACCGCCTTTTAAAACTTCGTTAGGGGAAATATTTGCAGATTTATCTGATAGACCCGGTCCACTTTCTTATCCTTTTCAGCAAGGCCAAGAAGCCTTTTTCTTACTGCGTCTAACTCTGCCTTTGCCTGTTTGAAGGAATCTTCGGATAATGTAAGTGTTATCGTTGAAATATCCCTGTGTTCTTTCGGATGTCTATTAATAGCCTCTCTTGCGAGGTCTATTGTTGCCGTCTGAAAATTCCAGACATTCAGGGACTTAAATTCTTCGCCTGTGCTGATAAGCGCCGAGGTTTGCCGGTAATAACCATTCTTGTCCTTCTTGATGATGCCAAGCTTTTCCAATGTTTTAATCGCCTTCTTTGCCTGCTCCGGACGGATGGAGGGGTTTAGCTTCTTTGCAAGAGCCTGATAATCGTCTTTGAAATCGTAAAAGTTCAGCAGTTCGCGTATTGCAGAGTAATACCATTCTTTATAGAACTCGTATTGGTCACGGCCGATAATATCTACACAAACTTTTTTGAAAGAAATAAGCTTACCGTAATAATTGTTTTTCTCCTCGTGGGTTCCGGCCTGGTTGAAATGGACAAGGTTCTCGAAATAGTCCTGTTCGTCCTTCTTAAGCTTAAGAGCTGCTGCAAACTTAAGTATTAGAGCCCGGGGTAAGGTTGCGCTTCCCTTGCAGTACGTCGGAAAAGAAACCTGTTGAATTGAGGCCAATTTTATCGGCAAAAAAGCGGTGGGAGTATTTTTTGTCTTTGGCCTTCTGTTCCTCGTAGAAGTCCTTAAGAAACTGGCGATAGTTGTTGTATTGAAAGACATCAGGCATAAGTGTTGCTCCTACTGATAATCTAATCTATTAACGGGCGAGAATCCATAGGAAAGATATCTTTCCGCTCTCACTTTGTGAGCAATGCAAAACATGCCCCAATGTCTTTCGAACAAATCTAAAAATAGGTTGAAGTCCCTAAACAAATATTGTAATTTTGTTATAGAGAAATTCAGATAAGAGGAGAATTCATGCGATACCGAATCATGCTCGAAAGCCAAATCGAAGGCGGTTTTACCGCTACGGTGCCAGCTCTGCCGGGCTGTATAAGCGAAGGCGAAACAAGAAGAGAAGCTCTTACTAACATCAGGGACGCCATCAACGGTTGGTTACGATGCTATTATAGTAAAATCAAACGTGAACACCCGCATGCCGAATTACTTGATATCTCGGTCAGGGCATGAGTCGTCTGCCGGTTATTAGGCCTCGCGAAGTAATTGCCGCTTTGAAAAAGGCCGGATTCATAGTTGATCACCAGACAGGTAGCCATGTTATCTTGCAGAAACCATTTTATCCTTTAATCGTCACTGTTCCATATCATAATCGGGATCTGAAAAGGGGCACCCTAAAAGCCATTCTTAGACAAGCCGGAATAGGCGTTGACGACTTGCTTTGTTTGTTACATTGAAATTCCCTATAAGCATTTTTCAAGCCTTTCCGTGCACGCCCACTTCGCCTGCTGCTCTGTTCCTTCTGGATAAAGACAAAGCCGACATACCGCACAAGTAGAAGGCCGTCTGGTATTGACCGGCTAATGCCTTGCAATACAGCTTATTCTTGTGCGGACTCAAAAAGACCACGCCCGGCCCGTGGGGCCCACGTTCCCACGGCTAAAGGTGCACATTACAACGTGCACTCCGGGCGTGAAAGACAATGAAGCAAACCCCGTGAACGGATCTGAGGGACATCATTCAAAAT
This sequence comes from uncultured Fibrobacterota bacterium, assembly GCA_963831235.1. GTDB lineage: Bacteria > Fibrobacterota > OXYB2-FULL-49-7 > OXYB2-FULL-49-7 > JAEUSG01 > CAWHPS01. The sequence goes on along the minus strand of CAWHPS010000044.1, from coordinate 11,668 downwards.
GTCCCGAAGATACGGGCACGGGGTTTGGCATGGAAGGGAAAGCCAAGAACCGCGCCGGACTTCGCCAGCTATGAATAGCGCTCCGTCCGTCACGGTTCTTGCTGCTGCATTTGTGACCTTTGTTAGTCTTGTTAGTTTTGTTTCCTTTATTTGTACGGTGCCGTAAGTGTTGGGAGCCCCTGGGGGCGGATGGGAAGGCGCAGATGTAAGCCGCAGGACGCGGCGCAAGCAGACCGTAAAGCTGTGGCGGATATGCGCACCCCCTTAACACCCCGGAAGCCGGACACGAAAGGCCGCAGGGCGCCTTTAAGCACCATCTTTTGCGGCCAATGCGTACGGAACTACTGATTTACGCGCTAATAAAGGAGGTTGTTGCGGGGTCTGGGGTGAAAGTGGTACTCTTAAAGTCATCGGCACGGCAGAGGAGAAAGGCTAGCCTGGGCGGGCGGGGGCCTTCAGTCTTTTTGCTGTTGCCCGGTAAATTTCCAGAATTCAGAGGGTGTAATAATTGGAATGCCGCAAGCTTCTTTGATTGCCAGAAATCCTTTGTCTCCTGTGACAATGCAGGCGGCTTTGGCTTCAACGGCAGCGGCGATGACATGATCATCGTCTTTATCTTTACAGATGGGATTTGGCAAAATAGCTTCTGATACAAAAACTGCATAGGTTCGGATGTTCTTTACTGCAAGCGCTGTCCGTTCGGGTGCTAACTTCAGCTTGTTTTCCGCCTTATCTTTGAACTCGTCAATAACAAATTCACTCGTATAGAGGGTGTGATTTTCCAGGCAATGATCGTAAAGTTCACCGCAAGCGCCGTGCGCATAGAATGCGGACAACAGAACATTGGTGTCGAGGAATATTTTCATGATACGAGTTTAAAAATGTCTTCGTCTGTGTATATGCCTTTGCTCTGCGCTTCCGGGATGAGTTGTTCTCTTATGCTCTGAAACTGAAGACGGGCAATACTCCGAACCGACGGCATCCCGAACAATATCACTTTTACGAAGATGTGTCTTTTTTGCAATCTGGTTTAGTTCGGACTTCATTTTGTAGGGGAGTTTGATTGTTAATGTTGCAAGCATGGTTTACCTCTTTTCTGTGGCCAAGCTATCTATCATTCTAAAAACCATTTTACGGTCAGAGGGTTGCATTTGTTCAACCCGTTCGAATTTTTTCCAAAGCCTGGGGTCTCTCTCTTTGCCGGCTTTCATGGGTTTTGTGCGGATGTTTTGTCCGATAATATGTGTTTTTTCCATGTCATAAAAATAATGTGTGTATTAATTGTTTTTGCATAATATAGCAAATTGTTATGTATCAAATCTATCTAACAATGACAAAAAAACCTTGACAGTTTTTTTAAAACAGTAAAAAAGAAGGCCACCGGGATCAGTTTGGCGACTTGGCCCGGCAGCCTCGAATATTGTAAATCAGGTTACGAATCTGTTTGGTGATAAGTTCCGTACTCATACTTAAAATCTGCGCTAAAAAAGTTTATTACTTTTTCTTAATGTACACTTCTGCTTCTTTTTTAAGCTCCGGATCAAGCTCGGAATTAAGACATTTCTGAAAGATAGGCCTTGCCATACTGGCATCACGCTTGCAATCATAAAGCGCTTTCGCATACCAGAACATGGTTTCAGGCGCGGAACCTGCAAGGGAATACGCCTCCTTAAGATAATAAAGCCCTTTGGAACATTGATCGGATCCGTCGAGAGCAGCCGTTGTCATGGCTTTGCAGTAATAAGCCTCTCCAAGAAGAGTGAGCATGACAGCACTCTTTTCATTCTTCTCAAGGAATTTCGACAGCTTCAAAATGGCAATATCAAACCATCCCAGGTTACGGTAAGCGGTTGTGAGAAGAGAAAGGTATTCGATATTACCGGGATTATTCTTGACAACGTCCTCCATGACAGCAATCCCCTGCTCCTGTTCTCCTGTTTTAAGAAGGATCTGCGCGTATGCAACCTTTGCGCCATAATCCGAATTGTCAAGCGATATTATTTCAGCAAGAACAGACAGGGCATTCTCTTTTTCACCTGTAGTGTTATATAGGTCCACAAGAAGCTTGCGGGCTGGAAGATGGTGGGGCGAGGATTCCAGCACAATGGCAAGGTATTGCTTTGCCCATTTAACCTGGCCCATCTTATAATATGTGAGGGCCAGATTATAGGCAACCCCGGGATTGCGTTTATCGGAATTCAAAGCGCGTAAAAAGAGTTTGGCAGCTTCTTTGAAATCCTTTCTTTCCATGTAATATACACCCGTATTGTTGAGCACCAACGGTGATTTGTCGTCAAGAGACATGGCCTTGCTGAAAAATTCGTCCGCCTGCTTTTGCATCCCCATCTTCATATAAGTTACGCCAAGACCTACGGCAAGGTCCGGGGATTCGGGATGAAGACCATAAGCTTTTGTGAGCACCTGAAGGGCCATTTTATACCATTCAAGCTGATTATAACATGTTGACAGATGATAAATGGCGGGCAGATAGTTGGGATCACGGCTGATTATGTCTTCAAGGATTTTTACTGCACGGACAACATCGCCCCCTTCACGGCAGGCAGCACCGAGCATACATCTGTAAAGAAGATTGCTGGGCTCCAATTCAACAGCCCTGCTGAAAGCCTTGATGGCTTTGTCATATTCCTCTGATCCCAAGATAGGCTTTTCCGGTAAGATAATACAATTCCGTGATTCCAGGGTTGACACTTATGGCCTTGACAAAACAAGACACGGCAATTGTGTACATACCATCTTCCAGGTAATTTCGGCCAAGCGCGTCATTAAAGGCAAAGGAGTTCTGACACTGGGCCTTCTCGGATTTTAGCTTTTTAAGGGAAGATTCCCTGTCTTTTGAAAAAAGCAGTGCCCTTGCATAAACGGAAAGCGCATCGCAGTCATCAGGTGCTTCGCTAAATGCTTTTTTTGCGGTTTCAAGCGCCAGAGGTTCCTGACCGGTTGAAATATAAAGATCTGTAAGGAGCATCAGAGCGGGAACATAATTCGGAGAAAGATCAATAGCTCGTCTCGCTGAATAAATAGCCTCCGACAAATTTCCCATGGAATACTGCTCCATTGCCTTGGCATATATTCCAAATATCTTATCCGACTGGATGGGATTAGAGGCTTCCACGAAATTAACATTCGACCGGGCTGTTTTGAGGAAAGCCGCGCAGAGTTTAGGTGGCAAGGAGGAATATTTATCTTCAACACCAGATTGTTTCACGGAACTCATCCTTCCACTACGAATGTCCCAGATGTTCATCGTTACATTGATGGATTTATCCTCAACAGTATATTCTCCTGAAAGCAGAAAATCAAGATCAAGGAGCGCTCCGAAGTTGTAAATATCCGAAGGTTTGTTTCCCTTCTTATGGTTTTGCCTGTGAATATACAACTGACGGGGCGGGGTCACACAAAAATCCGCCTGAGATGATATCTGAACACGGCAGGCCTCCATAAAAGCCGGGCCATACCAACTCTTGCTGTTGTCGTCGCCATTGTACTGGAAATCAAGAATACCGACAGTAACGGTTTTACCTAAAATAATCGAGACAAAGATAAAGATCAGAGCAAAAATGTTTTTCATAAGAAGATTCCGGATTTCAAGAAAGCATACATGGTAAAGCAGGTAACAGGCGCAACACGCAGATTGTCATCGAGTTTAAACGGCAATATTTCAAGAAAAGTCGTGAGAAAAGCGCCTATAAAAGCGATTTCCCATGGGAAATTCCAAATTATGAAACCCTTTGTAATAAAATAAACCAGGATGCAGGTAATAAAACACGCCCATGCACCGGCCCAGGTCTTATTCTGCAGTATCTTCTTTTTTCCATAAAGCTTGCCAAACAGTGCAGCTGCCGCATCGCCAAGAATGATGAATGTAAAAGCATAAAAAAGCGAGAGTCTCGCCGTATCTTCCAGAAACCATGCCTTACTGTAAAAAAGAAAAATCGCAGTGCAGACTGATGCCGATAAACAAAGGGCTGTTGAACCTGTAAGAAGTTTTGTCTCGTGTTCCCGCAAAAGAGGGGAGAAAAGACTCATGAACAGGCGTTGTACCGGAGGAAAACAAAACCTCAGGAGTTCAACTACAAGAGATGCGCCTGTAACCACAAAAAGAAGTATTAATGCGGGCTTTTCCGGGAAATTGCATAAACCCGCAGGTATTATAAGAGCAAGTACATGAATTGCTTTCCGCTTAAGCTCCATCAGGAATGTTGGATGGGTAGGTGAAGTAAGCGGTGTAAGTTGTGTCGGAATTGGCATTCTTATGACGCCTTTTAAAACTTATAATCAACTCTTTAAACGCGACTTATATGATTCAATGGCTGAATCTTCTATCTTGGTGAACAGGATGGGAAGTATGTTTATCCTGTCACCTGATTTTAATGGAGAATCAAGATCATCCCACTTGATTGAACTATCACAATTGAAAAGGCCTTTAATCTTGACAGATGTGAACGGGATCAAAGGTTCACATAATATTGCAATGGCCTTTATAATTGACAGACAAGCATAAAGGGTTACGGCACACTCAATCGGATTGTCTTTTCTTGATTTCCACGGGGCCGCATCGTTGAAGAACTTGTTGCCATCCCTGCAAAGGGCCATAAGCAGCTGGCATGCTTTCCTTACCTGGAAGCCCAAATATGCCTCGGCCATTTCCTTTTTGCATTGAGCAATCTTTGAACGTATTTGGGCGAGTGTCGGATTTCCGTTATCAACATCCGGCACCACTCCATTAAAATATTTGTGAACAAATGTCACGGTACGATTGACGAAATTGCCAAGAATATCAGCGAGTTCTCCATTGTTTGCAGCCTGGAAATCCTTCAGTGTAAAATCAGAGTCCCTGGTTTCCGGTGCTATTGTTGAAATATAATACCTTAGGGAGTCTGCTGAAAACTCCTGTATAAATTCATGCACCCATATTGCATAATTACGGCTTGTTGACACCTTGCGGCCTTCCAGGTTCAGGAATTCATTGGCCGGAATCTGCGACGGAAGTATGTATCCGCCTACGCCCATAAGGACTGCGGGCCACATTATGGAGTGGAATACGATGTTATCCTTGCCAATAAAATGAATAAGCCTGCACTCAGGGTCCTGCCAGTAACTTTTCCATAGATCAGGCGAGTTTTTTATTTTTTCAGCCCATTCCATTGTTGCGGAAATATATCCAATGGGCGCATCAAACCAAACGTAAATGACCTTGCCCTTCCCTTCGGGAAGCGGAACAGGGATGCCCCATTCCATGTCACGGGTTATTGCACGATCGGGTAACCCCTCTTTAAGAAGCCCGCTGCAGAAATTAAGAACATTATCCTTCCAGGTCTCTTTCTTTGTGGAGAGCCACTGGGAAAGTTTTTCTTCGAACATTCCGAGTTTCAAAAACCAATGGAATGAATCCCTGAGTATGGGTTTGCCTCCGCAAATCTTGCAATATGGGGATATGAGTTCGGTCTGGTCAAGATCACTGCCACATGATTCGCACTGGTCTCCCCTGGCCCCTGTTTTTCCGCACTTTGGGCATGTTCCCTCAACATAACGATCAGGAAGAAAACGGCTGCAATGCTCGCAGTAAAGCTGCTTAACGGTCTTCTTTTCAAGATATCCTCGTTCGTTAAGGGTGAGGAAAAATTCCGTTGCCACTTTGTGATGAACCGGCCTTGCAGTACCGGAAAAGTTATCGAAACAGACCCCCATTTTATCGAATGTGTCTTTAATCAACTTGTGATTTTCTGCAACATATTCCGTGGGGGAAACCCCAAGCTTCTCGGCAGCAAGGGTTATGGGCACACCATGTTCATCTGTTCCGCAAATAAATACAACATCTTTTCCCGTAAGCTTAAGAAACCTTACATATATATCCGCTGGAAGATATGCTCCGGCAAGATGGCCCACATGTACGGGACCATTGGCATAAGGAAGGGCTGCAGTAACAAGGGTTTTTTCCATTTACAAGGCTGCTTTCTCGGGTTCTTTTTTAGGGCCGCTTAGAATTGCGTTGCATTCCTCCGGCGTAAGCACATCTTCGGTTTTGGTTTCATCGTATAATATTTTTATTGTGTTCTTCATTATGTTGATTCCAATTACGGTTGCATTGCCTTTTGGCGTCTTGATTTTTGTTCCGGGCTGCGGCAGACAATGGTTCATTTCCTCGTAGAAATCAACCTCATATTTAAGACAGCATTTCAGCCTGCCGCAATTGCCTGAAAGTTTGGATTGATTTAACGAGAGGTGCTGTACGCGTGCCATCTGGGTCGAGATTTGCTCGAAATTGGTGAGGTATGCCGAACAGCACAGATGTCGGCCGCAGACCCCGATTCCGTCGATACGTTTAGCCTCGTCACGTACTCCTATCTGCCGGAGGTCTATCCGTGTCTTGAGCGTATTTGCAAGATCCCTGACAAGGTCCCTGAAATCAACCCTTTGCTCAGCAAGAAAATAAAATGTGATCTTGGATTCGTCAAATTGTTTTTCAACTTCAACGAGGTTCATTTCAAGACCGGCTTGTGCAATTTTATCCTTGCATATATTGAAGTATTCAACTTCCTCTCTTTTTATCCGTTCCATCTTTTCAATATCTTTATCATTCGCCTTGCGGATAATATTGTGACCAGAGACTTTCCCATGCTTAAGTTCGGCAAGACTCCCTTTCTGGGTAACCCTGCCTATGTCGTGCCCTTTTTCAGTGTCGGCAATGATTAGATCGTCCATATTAATATTCGCGCCACGTGCAACAAGGTAGTACATCCTACGGCTGCCGCGAAATGTGACTTCTGTGCATATACGGTCAATGGGCCGCTCCTGCGGTGGAGGCGGCTGTGGAATGGGTTCTACTTTATCAGGTTTGCTTGAGATATTTTCCATAATTTATACCAGGTTGAATTAATATACTTAAAAATATAATGTATTCGTACATAACCGCAATCATAGGTTAAAATAAAGTAAAGAAAATTAATTATTGAACTATGGGTATTCAAAAACTGCAAAGGTGTTTTTAAACTTATTTTACGCCATGATATTGCTTTTGCAGTTTTCAAGCGTCTATTTTAGTCGATAATATCAGGTTAGTGTTTTGAAAATGGATGCATGAAAAATGACCTTTCAATATTTGCTTTTATCCTTAATTATATGGTTCCAAATTTCAGAAGCTGATTCAACAAGAATTTCCCTGGACACAATGGCGCTAGTTCCTGGAGGTTTATATGAAATGGGGAGTATGAAAGGCCAAAAGGATGAAAAACCAGTACACAGTGTCAGCGTGGATTCTTTTTATTTGGGAACCCACGAGGTTACAGTTTGGGAATATTTAAGATGCGTCCACGATGGTGTTTGCAGGATTCCATTATGGTGGAATAAAAGATATTACGATAAGATTGCGGATGATCTTTCTGGAAAAGCATGGCTCAACATGCCGGTAACAGGGATAAGCTGGGATGATGCAATTGTTTATTGCAAATGGATCGGCAATGGAACACGATTGCCGACTGAAGCTGAATGGGAATATGCGGCCAAGGGATGCAAGGGTTCTGAATATTCATGGGGAGACGCGTGGGATAGTGCTGAAGTGTACGCTGTTGTGAATAATGGGCTTTCTCCAGTTGAGAGCAAACATCCAACATCATGGGGGCTTTACGATTTAACCGGTAATGCCTGGGAATGGTGTTCGGATCGCTATGATAAATGTTATTATCAAAAAAGTCCTGCCAAAAATCCTCAAGGGCCTTTGGATTCGTTAAACCATAAATATATGGTTATAAGAGGCGGCGGATGGGATGAATATTCCTGGAACCTTCGATGTGCAAACCGTAATTATGGCGAACCGTTTAGGCGATACGAAGGGGTTGGATTCAGAATATGCAGGAGCCTGAGATAATTGATGCAAAGACTATTTACCATTTTCCTGATATTGGGATGCTATTTTTCAGGTCAGTCTGAAACAATTCCGATTAAGCTGTTATTATCCGCACATGGCCAGATAGGTATCGGAACAAACATTCATGGAACCCCCAAATATGGCGACCTCGCGCCTGGATATAGGGCTGATATAATTGCTTATGCCGACATTCTTAGCGTAAATGAAGTCTTATTTGATTTTTTGGCGGGTAGCACAACGAGTATTGCCAGATTACCTGAAACACCGATAAAAATGGATCGGATACGATATTACCTGACACCAGCTTTGCGGTATGCTTTTAAAAAGACAATGATAACCGGCTTATTATTTCATGAATGCATTCATACAATAAGTCGGGAGGAGATAAGCGGATCAACCTGGTGGAACATTATTCAGTTGGGTATGGGTACCAAAGGAGCATATCCATTTTATTTTATTGAAAAATATAACAATCGTGATTTCTCGCTTCGAAATTCTTTTGACGCCCAAATTAACCTGGGTCATTTTTTGCGAGGCAAGTCCGAGTGGATAGGACATAATCACACTTATGCCTCTGAAGCATTTGGTTTAATTCGATATCATTTCGGCTTGTTTCGTAACCAGACAATATATATTGACGTGCTGCCACACCTATGGGTTGATCTTAAAGATAATCTTACAACAAAAATTTCAGGAGAAATAAACTGGGTTATCCTGGCTAACGACAATATCGCAACGGTATATTTTAATCAGTGTTTTAAAGATGATAATCCATACGATAATGAAGACATGCTTTCTACAGTGGGATTCAAAATAATATTTTAGAAACTATCTGATACTTATAACCTATCAGTTAAAAAGGAATCAGACCGCAATCCTGACATCTTTCAGCAATTCATAATCCTGATCCATATCATCAACTATTTTCTGAATCTTTTCAACGCCTTTTTCCGGAAGCAGGGCCTCCCCGCACTGATTACAGATATAAGCAGGTACGTCGTCGATTAAAACGTGATACCCTTTGCGATTGATTGTATAGTGGGTCGTTCCTTTTGACAGGGTTCCCTTACAACTGAGGCATTCCATATTATTTCCTTGTTTTAAAGTCGTTTTCCCATTTATCATTAATCGGCAAATAAACGGTAATTATGGCCAAGTATTCATCCTTAGGTGCGCACACTACATGTAATGGTCTATTAAGCATTTTAAACATCAAACAACTGTGCCCTCTTGTATCTTCAGGGTAATCCTCAATTATTTCACCTTCAAAGATCACCCCTTTAACTTCATCCATCTCGATTCGTCTGTCCGGCTGGAGCATACGATCCAATGCATGCGGCAGAAATAGTATGTTTTTACTGGCTCTATCCCGAATGGTTATCAAGAAATTATCCATCATTGTTGTAAATATAATATGTGTTTTATCTGACCAGCAACCAGCTTTACTACATTTTGAGTTATCTTGGCTATCGACAATATCGCAGCAGTAGATTTTAGTCAATGTTTTAAAGATGATAATCCATACGATAATGAAGACATGCTTTCCATAGTGGGATTCAAAATAATATTTAAATAGAGTATCAAAAAGAAGACCTATAAATAAAAAACATCTTCTTTTAGCAAGCATCCCGATTGCCTCAATGTATGGCAAAGCAAGCTTTTGCGAACAACCATTGCCACCTTTCTGAGCTTAATCTGACAACTTTCCACGCATTCTTTTTTTTAGAGAGTAGCTTTTATCTACAAACCATTCTATAACAGACAATTACACAAGTAACCGCAATGGCCCACAAGTTGCTTTAAATCTAAAATAGGGGGTTTTATGCGCAATATATCAATTCTTCTATTCCTGCTTTCAGCGATTTCCATCTTCGGTTTGACCTTGAATAAAAAAGGTCTTATAAACCCCAACATTGGGATTGAAAGTTCCATACATAATACAGAAAGTGCAATGCGTAGCGACGAGAGATCCCACTGTGAAATAAATAGGGACGGGAGCAGGTGTCTTCCGGAGAACCAGCAGTGGAACAAGATGGCTAAAACATATACGTATGAAACCTATAATATGTCCGCATTAAGCGGCTTGAGATATGACAGCCTCATTCATTTACTTGTTTCGGCCAAATATTATCAGATTCTGGGTGGTTTTGAAGTATCGGAAGGATCCTTGGCCTTTTACTCTGACTCGAATCGAATCATTACATTGTTAGATGCACTGACCAGACAAGCATCGTTATTTAATTCTACAACAGATGCAGGCGTTGAAACACTCGTGGAAGTCATTCGAGCCGGCTTCTATCTGGGATTTTGGTATGGCGATCAACATCCTGAAATAAAGTACCTGAACTCGGATTTCCGGAATCGCGCCCAAACCCCCATATTAGCTATCGCCGATAATGTCAACTTTCTCTTAGGATCGATGCCCCAGGACATTGTGGTGAAATCTTGGGGGTTATTGGTGGACAATTCTGATCAGATCTCATTCAGGATGATTGGTGATGCAGAAAAAGTCCTTCATCAATTCAACCAAAACTCCAATAATTTCATTGATTCTTATTATAAATGCGCAGCTTGCTATTATATCATGAGCGGAATAGAGCGTTATCTTTTCAATCAATGGACCCGGTTCCAGACAGCAAAACAAAGTCCCTTTTATCTTAATATTGATTCATTTTGCGATGAAGTCAGGGCATTAGGACTCTATGGCAATTACGATATTGATTATAGCTATTTGATCTATGACGCCGTCTACTATTACAGCATATTCGGACAATTTCAAGAGCAGACAAAACCAATTGGCTTCTTTACCGATGTAATTGATTCGTATGGAAAGTATACTCCTCTAGGGGTGATTGCCGCCGAATTCTTAGCCGAGACCTTTGGGGGGAGAGATACCCGCGGAAACATTATTAATCTGCAATCTCTTAGAACTGCTGTTAAAGAGCGTCTATTCCCCAAAATCATGTCGTTTGACAACAAAGCTTTCCGATTCAAATATGCGACAAACATTTCCGACGAAAAAATTGTACGCCTTTATTATGCTGCAAAAGAGGTCGAGACACAATTTTTCCGCTTCGTTGGCAGCGATTCGGTCCTGCAGCGAGGCCGCGCCGATGATACCTTGACCTGCATACTTTATGGCTCCCCCAAAGATTATCAGGATTACCATTATTTTTTATTCGGACTTTCCTCGAATAACGGCGGAATTTACATCGAGCAAATTGGAACTTTCTATACCTATGAGAGAACGATAACTCAAAGCATTTATACGCTGGAAGAGCTTTTCCGCCACGAATTTACCCACTACTGTCAAGGCAGGTATCTGATATTCGGTAATTTCGGCGAATACTTATACGCCCATGAGAGACTTACCTGGTTTAACGAGGGCATGGCCGAATTCTTAGCCGGCAGTACCAGGGAAAATGGAGTTTCACCTCGACTTTCGATATACTCAAGCATTAGGTCGGATGCCTCTGCCAGAATGAACATTGAACAAATACTGAATTCAAAATATGATTCTGACTTTAAATTTTATCGATATGCCGCTTGTCTTTTCCACTACTTTTATGATAAAAAGCCGGATCTCTTCTTATCGCTAAACGGATATCTCTTAAAGAAGGATACAACGCATTTTGATGCACTGATCGCCTCAATGAAAGCGGATCCCGTTTTAAACAAGGACTATTTGGGATTTATCGACAGTGTGATTGCGAAGATTTCTTTTCTTGCAGATCCGGAAATCAACAACAACTACTTGAAACAAGTTGAATCACCAAACATCAG
>CAWHPS010000043.1:0-239981 GCA_963831235.1 uncultured Fibrobacterota bacterium | reverse complement strand
GTGTTATGTCCTACTAAGACATTATCGTATTGCTATCTCCAAATCAAAAAGCCAATATCATTAACGGAGTCGGGGCTGCTTCTTATGGTGCCAATCCTTATGTCGACCTTTTTGCCTCAGTGGCCGCTTATGGCTCAAGCAATTACAGCAGTAGCAAGAGCGGTGGTTGGGGTAGTGTTAAGGCTGGTATCCAGGGAACATTGCCATTTCCGGATAATGCGATAATGCATTTGGGTGGACAGGCGTCCATTATCGGTGGCACTTCAAATAATCAGATTAACAATAATCGTGCTGATGGCTACAATTATTTTGAGACCCGCACAGGCACTGATATCATGGCTAAACTTCTGCAATCGATAAGCCTTGGCAACGAGTCACAATCTCTTAAGCTGCATCTGAATGAAGGTGCTGTTAAAACAATCAGCGGAAGCAATTCATCCCTACTGCTTCTCGGAGCCGGGCTTCAGAGCGACATTTTTCAAATGGTTGCTTTGGGTGCTGAAATTAATTCCAGGACAAGGATGAACAATTGGGCTTTCAGAAGCGACCCACTTTGGCTTACCCCATCCATTCAATTCCATTCTTCGTATAATACGAACATTACGGCGGGAATTGATATTTCACTTTCAGCCAATCGCTCGAACGGCCAGCCTCGCGCACTCGAACCATACAGATTGTTCGGCGCAGTGTCGTTTTCTTTCGACATGCTTGCGGAAAGACGCAGGGCAGAGGCTTTAAGGAAGCAACGGGCAGGTCAGGTTGAGATGGAAAATGCAATGTTAATGAAGGACCGGGCAGCTGTGAAGAAACATGCAGACAGTCTTGCGCAAAAAGCTTATGAAGATTCAATTGCGCTTGTTGTAACCACTCAGAGACTTGAAGAGGAAAAAGCCAAAAGAAGTGATGATGAAAAAGCACTCCTGGCAACCGGTCTCCTGACTTTGGATACGATCTATTTCGACGTTGGTAAAAGTGATATTGACATTAATGCGAAGCCGTATCTTGCCCTTTTAGCTAAAATGCTTGTTAAATATCCCAAATTGCAGCTTGAAGTGGCCGGACACAGTGATAACACAGGTTCAAGGGCTTTTAACGTAACCCTTGCCCAGGCACGAGCTGATGCTGTACGCAATTATCTTGTGGAAGCCTCACCGGAACTTGCAAGCAGGCTAACTGCACGCGGATATGGTGATGTGATGTCCAAGGCAGATAACAGGACAGTACATGGCAGAAGGGTCAACCGCAGGGTTGAGATTGTTGTGCTTAATAAGGATATCCTCGGAATGGAATATCCACAGGGTGCGCCTGTCACTCATTAGAAGGTAGTCATTAACAAAACCAAAGCGGATTGTGAATTACCAACACAATCCGCTTTTTTATTTTAGCAGAAATGGATTTATCATAACTTGACATTTGCTATAGTTTTAAACATTTAGGTTTTCGCAAAATCGCAAAAATAATTATACAGGTAATTTAAAAATGATTTGATTTAATAAAAAACAACATATTTTGTGGAAATTTAATGGTTCAATAGTTGCTAAATACTTTACAAGATTTATGGGGGATGAAAAACAATTTTAAAAGGGGGAAACGCAATGAAAACCTTAAGTAGAATTCCAAAAAGTGCAGGGAAATGGCTTATTATAACCATTCTTCTGATGTTTGCAATGGTTGAACCAGCCACACACACCATTCTTTTCGGAGGGTCATTAGGGTTTGTTTATTCGCCTAACCAATTGATTGAAGAACAGAGTTCCGGTATTATTACACAATTACAATTTCAGAATATTTATCCGAACCCTGCTTTCAGAACCAATGTAAAAATCGGATTCCTGGTTCCTAGTGTACAAAAAGTAACGCTTTCAATATATAATATGGAAGGACGAAAGGTTGCAACTTTGGTGCAAGGACAAATCGAATCAGGTATGCACATTGTGGATCTCTCTTCAACTGAATTGTCGAGCGGTACCTATGTATGTCGCTTGCATGGAAATAAAGTTAATACTGTAAGAAATCTATTCATTGTAAAATAAAATGCTTTTTAATATTGAGAAACAATGTTTCATTTTTGAGAATGTACTGGTTGGAATCGTTCTATTTATGGTAAAAAAGTGAAGGGCCTGAGATTTGCTTTTAACCTTACAGATTTATTTGAACAGATACTTTTCTAAAAATCATAGTTAAAGGTTCTATCACTTTATTTTTTAAATGGGAGGTTTTGTGAAAGGTGACGAAAAAGTAATTGAAGGGCTTAATGGCTTGCTTGCAGATGAACTATCAGCCATCAACCAGTATATGGTGCATTCGGAAATGTGTGATAACTGGGGCTATGAAAAATTGCACAAAGCAATTGAAAAGCGGGCTGTTGAAGAAATGAAGCATGCGGAAAAGCTTATTGCAAGAATCCTTTTCCTGGATGGAATGCCGATTGTAAGTAATCTAAACAAAATAACCATTGGCTCGAATGTGCAGGGCCAGCATAAGAACGATTGGAATGCTGAAAACGGCGCGATCAAATCTTATAATGACAATGTTAAATTATGCGTTGAGGCCGGAGACAATGGAACACGAGAGCTATTGGAATCCATTCTAAAGGATGAGGAATCCCATATTGATTGGATCGAGATGCAGCTTTCAGAAATCGAACAGATGGGTATCCAGAATTACCTGGTTGAACAGACAAGCTGAAGAACCATCATCTCCCGACTTTACCCGCCGCACAGAGGCGGCGGGACTGAACTATATGATCATTTAATGTGATGGCGGGGCCAGAGACGGCCCCGCCAAGAAAACCATATCCATAGCCTTCTCTGGCTCGTACACCAATAATATAAATATAAAACAGTCCCGCCGCCTCCGTGCGGCGGGGTGAGGTTATCATTGAAAGTCCGGGAAAATGTTTCGGACATTGATTGAACTTAAGTCAGCAGAAACCAGGGGAGGCATAGCGTCAACTCCGGAGAGTTCTTCATAGTGCGGTTTATCCGTCTTGTAAATCACACCAAGCGGAATATGATCTCCCCATTCAGCGGCTTTTTGATAGGCCAGGGCTTTATTGCCCGAATCGTATGGAGGTTCAATTTTATAAATGCGTTTGGCATACCACTCGTAAGTATTTACCTTGTTATAGGAAACACATGGTTGCAATACGTCAATAAAAGAGAAGCCTTTATGCGCTATGCCCTGCAAAATAAGGTCTGCCAGGTGATCTGAATCCGCTGAATAACCGCGTGCAACAAACCCGCATCCAAGCGCAATTGCCATTTCCATTGGGTGAAATGGTTCTGATAAAACACCGTGTGTCTGCACTTTTGTAACCCGTCCGCGCTCAGTTGTGGGAGAAGCCTGCCCCTTTGTGAGGCCATAAACCTGGTTATCGTGGACAATAACCGTAATGTCGCAATTTCTGCGTATATTATGGATTAAATGGTTGCCTCCTTCGCCATAACAGTCACCATCACCTGTAGTCACAATTACCGTCAATTCCCTATTCGCGATTTTGGCGCCGACTGCTGCGGGCAAGGCCCTGCCATGAAGCCCGTTAAAGCAGTTGCAATGGACATAATGTGGGGTCTTGGCAGCTTGTCCTATTCCTGAAACAAGGAGAATATCTTTTGGCGGACGTCCATGTTTGACCAGGGCTTTTTTAAGCGCGGTCTGGATGCCGAAATTTCCGCATCCCGGGCACCAGGCGACTTCATCAAGGCTTTTAAATTCTTCCATATTCATTTTTTTAAAGCTCCCTGATTTTACTAATGAGATAGTCAGGGTCAAACGGGCGGCCGTCAAATTTCAGGATAGAACCGTTTGGCGTAATCCCTGTTTCCCGCAGAATCAGCTTTGCCAATTGCCCTCCCGCATTATTTTCAACTGTTATAATCCGGACATCTTTTTGAAGAAATCCGAACAAGGCTGATTTAGGGAAAGGCCATACCTGAGGAAGATGGATAAAACCTATTTTGGGGTCACCCAATTGTTTCACGGCGTCAAGAATAGATCCATAAGTTGATCCAAACCCCATAAGAATCAGTTCAGCATCCTCGACAAAGTAGGCTACCGGTGGTATAATATCTTTTTCCAGAAGAGCTGTTTTTTCGGTAAATCGCTTTTCCACCATTTTAACACGTATGCCGGCATCTTCCGTAATATGCCCTTCCTCTGTATGTTCGTCACTATCTGAATAAACCACATCCTGAATAAACGAAGGCACCGCCCGAGGTGAAATGCCCGAATCCGTAAACTTGTAGCGCTTGTAATCAATAGTATTACCTGATTCATCCATGGAAATGAGGTGCCTGTTTATTCCAATAAATTCCAGGTCTTCCTTTTCTACAGTTCGTGCAGAGTCAGCAAAATGCTGGTCCGTCATGATAATAACAGGTATCTGGTATTTTTCGGCCATGTCAAAGGCTTTTTGTGTCAGGAAAAAGGCCTCCTCGGCCGTACCCGGTGAATATATGACACGGGCGAATTCGCCATGCCCTGCGTGGATTAGGAAATCAAGGTCTGCCTGTTCTGTTCTGGTGGGGAAGCCGGTTGCGGGCCCGGGCCTCTGTGCGTCAACAATCACAAGCGGTGTTTCAGTCATTGCAGCAAGACTAAGCCCCTCTGACATTAGCGCAAACCCGCCGCCCGATGTGCCGGTCATTGCCCTGACGCCTGCATAGGATGCCCCGATTACCATATTGACAGCCGCTATTTCATCTTCGGCCTGCTCCACAACCATACCCGTTTTCTCTGCATAATGTGCAAGGGTTTCCATTATGCTGGTTGAGGGACTCATGGGGTAGGCGGAATAAAACCTGCACCCTGCCTGAATGGCACCAAGAGCAAGCGCCTCATTTCCTTCGAGAAGGAGATGACCATGGTCTTCCATTGCATTAAGGGTAAAGGAGCTATTTTTAAATTCCGATGTTGCAAATTCATATCCTGCCAGTGCTACAGCCACATTGATTTCCGCAATGCCGGTTCCCTTGCCGGAAAAGGAGCGTTCCAATACATTTTTAACCAGAATAAATGGAAGATGTACCATACCGCAAAGCACACCGCATGCAACGCTATTGACATAACGGTTATTTTTGCCAATATCTTCGGCAATGGAATAAAGCGGGGCATGGAAAAAAGAGGGGCTGTTGTCTGAGATTCCAAGATGCAGTTTATCAAGAATTATTACTCCTCCGTTTTCCTGCATTGATTGATGAATGGGGAGACTTGCCTTATCAAGCGCTATCGTAATGTTTGATAATTTGTCACAGGAAAAGACCGGATATTGCGCAACCCTCATCTGGATAAAATTATTTCCCCCGCGAATGCGGGACATATAATCCTGGGTGGAAAAGAGATGGTAACCAGCGCTTTTGAAAACACGACAAAGTACGTTGCCAATGGTTTGTACGCCAAGGCCCGCTTCTCCAGTAACTTTTATTGTCAATTCACTGCTATTCAATAATGCCCCCTAAGAGTGATTCTGTTACAAAAAGCATGCCACTTAAGGATTTGCTAAATAACAAGAATTTCATCTTGTTTAAAGCGAATAAGACGGAATTATTTCAAACCCTGAAATAATTTGACGCTTATGAGAAATTGGCCTGTTCTTCCGGTTCCTTGGTCTTGTTCAGCTTACGGTAAAGCGAAGCCCTGGAAATGCCGAGTATTTCACTTGCCTTCTTGGTGTCCCTGTCGCATTCAGCAAGGACTTTCTGGATGTGCAGGGTTTCCAGATCGTCAAGTGTTCCATTCGATGCAACAACCGGGTCAAGGGGTTGCCGAGCTGCAAAAAGACCGGGGAAATGAGCTGTTGTGATCATTCCTCCCTGTGAAAGGATGAGCGCACGTTCGACCATGTTCCGCAATTCACGGACATTTCCAGGCCATTGGTATTTTTTAAGCGCTGGAATAACATCTTCAGCAATGGGTGGAACTGTTGGACGGAGGTCTTTTAAGATATTCTTTAACAGACCGGCCATATCATCATAGCGTTCTTTGAGTGCAGGAAGGGTAATGGGAAATACACATATTCGATAATAAAGATCGTTCCTAAAATGGCCGGCATTGACTTCATTGGAAAGATTACGGTTGGTTGCGCATATTAGCCTGAAATCACTGAACCTCTCCTTGGTTTCTCCGAGTCTGCGGTAGGTCCGCTCTTCAATGGTCTTGAGAAACTGCGCCTGGATGGGTAGGTCCATATCACCAATCTCATCCAGAAAAAGCGTTCCGCCGCCTGCAACTTCGATAAGCCCCTGACGGTCCTGCACAGCTGATGTGAATGCACCTTTTACATGGCCGAAAAGTTCGCTGCTTAACAATTCCCCGCGCAGGCTCGCGCAGTTGACCTCAATAAAAGGCTGGGCTGATCTGGAGCTTCTATCATGTATCCACTTGGCTAAAATACCTTTACCCGTGCCGGTTTCCCCTTCAAGAATGATTACGGAATCGTTGTCAGAGGATAGGGAGGCCAGTTCAAAAACCCTTTTCATTGCATTGCTGTCCCCGAAATAAGGCTCAACACGTTTCTGTGTCCTGCGCTGCGCTTCATCTTTGCGCCGCAGGCTTTGGAGTTCCAGGTCCTTTTGCATGAAAATATTCAATTCTTCAAGGTTAACCGGCTTCATGAGGTAATGGTCTGCACCCCTGCGCATGGCCTCTACTGCTGATGCGATTTCACCATCACCGGTAATAATAATGATAGTGGTTTCAGGGTTTTTCTTTTTGATCTTTGGTATCCAGTCAATCCCTCTTCCATCAGGCAGTGTTAGATCGAGTAGGATAATGTCCAGGTTTCTTGATAATAGGGCTGTTTCAGCTTCCTGCAAGGTTGAGGCTGATTTTACATCATAACCTGACCCAGCAAGATATTTTGAGAAACCGAAAACAACGGAACTATCATCATCAACAATAAGTATTTTTGGGTTCATAAGTTAAATATAACTTTCTTTTTAAGATTTTTTAAAGATGGACTTTGAATTTTATGTTCATAATCATAATTGTCGGTTTTTTATGGTTTTGATAAAAGGTATGATTGTATCTGAGAAAAAGAGTCTTGCATGATAATTTCCTCCTGTAATTTATGTGTTAAATCGGCTATATTTTGGCAAAATAATTGCTTATCAATATTTGACTTTATTAATTTAATGGAGACAACTATGAATGATATTGCAAAAAGAGTACTTATTGTTGAAGATGAGGAAGCGCTTCTTTTCGGTCTTAAGAAGCTTTTGCAAAATAATAAAACCATAATTGATATTGCCCGTTCGTTAAAGGAAGCGGATGAACTCCTGCATCAAAACCACTACCAGGCGGTTATTACTGATCTCAGGCTTTCTGGTGCTGAAGTCATTGAAGGATATGATGTTGTCAGAATAGCCCGCGAGTCTCAACCTGGATGTAAAATAATGGTCATCACAGCTTATGCTGAAAATGGTTCCAAATATCATACTACAGAAGGTACTGTGGATTATTTTCTCGAAAAGCCTGTTTCTCCGGCACGTATCAGGGAAATCCTGAACACATTGTAGCATATTACCTGTAATCAGTTTAATATCAGTTTTCACTGCTGTCCCAACGTTGAATTTGGAAATCGATGTAACATATTGTAAACTTGAAAGATAAACATGCTTTGTGTTTTTTTCGATTTGAACTCTAAAGTATTTTCCATTCGTTTCTTTGCGGCAATCTGCCATAAAGGAGCGTTTTTTATTTATATCTTAATCGATATCGTAAAGAAACGAATAAATATTAAATCAATTCCCTACTCAACCTTGCAAATTTTAAGTGTCTCACTTTTTATGAAACAGTCTATAAATCAAGCAGTTGTAGATATTGACATGCGTGAATTCGACATGACAGCCTGTAACCAATTGATTTTGTGCGAGTAATATTGGGACAGTAGTGATCAGTTTTAATTGTTCCTATTTTCATATTTTCTCTTCAGCCAGTGGCAGTCTGATCTCAGATGTGAGTCCTGGTGCAGGCTCATTGTTTTTGAGAATTATTTCCCCATGATGAAGCGACAGGACATGCTTTGCAATGCAAAGTCCAAGGCCGATGGCCCCTTTGCGGGTAGTAAAAAACGGCTCGAAAACACGTTCACAGTTGTGCGGTGAGATACCGGGTCCCTGGTCAACTATCCGGATTGTTACAAAATTTTCACGTGGAGAACTTATAAAAAAATGGATTTCACTGCCCTCAGGACTATACTCGCAGGCATTCTCAAGGATGTTATAAAATACCTGCTGAATCTTGTGCATGTCAGCCATTATGTACCATTGTTTGGCGCTTGAGGGTTGGAACCTGTGGATTGTACATTTGTCTTTTAATGGAGAATGCTGCCAGGCCATTAATACCTCGGAAAGAATGGAAGAGATACTGACATGGGTCATCCTTGAATCGTCAACCGGTTTGCCCAATTCCAATAGGTCAGTCATAAGACTTGATAATCTTTCCACCTGGCTCCTGATGTGTGTCATATATGGGTTATATTCGGGGTTGTCTCCTATCTCCATGAACAGCGCTTCTGTTACGGCCATTATAGCGTTTAATGGGTTGCGGACTTCGTGGGCAACACCTGTTGTAAGCTGACCTAAAAGTTTCATCTGTTCGGCTCTTCGCAGCTTTTCTTCAAGCCTCCTGATTTTTGTGATTTCCCGCGCAGCAGCGAATACCCCGTCGATTTCACCGTCAGCGTTTCTGTAAACCGTGGCATTATACAGGACTTCCATCTCCGAACTTGAGGTGTGCCGCATTATTAAGGGATAATCTTTAAGCACTCCATCCTTGCGAACAAGGTGATATGCTTCGCGGGCCCTATCCGGTTCGGTAAAATATTCGCTGAAGTCGGTCCCGATTATTTGTGATCGATGAAGACCCGTGGCATTTTCCGTGGCTGCGTTAACATCTGTGATTATACCATCATGATTTATGGTCACCATGGGATCAAGGCTTGCTTCGATGAGCGTGCGAACATAATGAAACATACTGCGCAATCCAAGCTCCATGCGCCGCTTATCGCGGATTTCCTTTAGCAAAAGTTCGTTGGAGGCATGAAGCTGTGTGGTTCGTTGTTCAACTCGTTCTTCCAGCATGGCATTGGCGCTTTTAAGTTGGGATGTCATTTTATCGAATGCTGATTGAAGGTTGATTATTTCCTGTGTTCCTTTTATTGATGGATAAGGGTGATCATGACCGATGCTTACCGAGAGCGCCTGTTGTTCGAGAAGAGCAATTGGTGTTGTAATTTTTCTGGACAGTACAAGAGCTATAAGGATGGATGAAAACAGTATCAGGATCATCCATATTGCAACTAATCGGAGGCTATGCTTTACACTTTTAGTAACCTCCTCCAGAGGCCTGTTGGCTCCTGCAACAAAAGGCAGGGTTTTCATTGGTACACGCGCTGCAATGAGTTTAATCCCATCAAGGGGAGAAGTAATTATTCCTTCGGCCTCAACACCCCTTAATGCTTTGACCAGGATTGAATCATTCAAAGACCAGTCAATGCCTCTTTGTTCGCGAATACGAGGATCAGCATAAAAAACCATTTGTCCCCTGCTGTCGAAAATACTTACCCGCCCGTTTCCGAACCTTTTCATGCTAAGTTCCATTGGTAGGGATGCGGGATTGATTTTTGCAAGCACAACGCCCTGAAGAATTCCCGAACTATCGCGTACACTTCTGACAACAGCAATGATATTGCTTCCGTTAATCTTAGAGGGAAGGATATCACTCACTGCTGTTCCGGAAATAATGGCTTGCCTCAGGTAAAGGCGATCACTTAGATCCATACCTATGGCATGCGGGTCGCTGCTTGCAACAATCCATCCTTCAGGGGATATGAAACTAAAGCTTTTGATGGATTCGTATTCATTGACGCTTTCCCACAACAAATGGTTTACGCTTTTTCCGGAAAAGCGATCCATTGCCATAAGTGCAAGGCCCAAAGCCTCTTCCTGGCGGTAGATGTCACTAACAAACAAATTGAAAGCAAGGGAAATGCCCCTTGCTGCTTCAAGCTCTGCTTTGTATTCACGATTAAGCTCTTGCCGGTACCATACATAACCCATTACCACCAGAATAAACAAAAAAGGAAGAAGAACAGCAGCAACCAGTATAAAAATGTTTCCGCGGATGGTGGATGGCCGCAATTTAGGCATGATTTTCAAGTATGCCCCCTAAGCCGATCGTTTTGAAATATAGATAGATTCTTAATTTTAAGAATTCTGATTTGCGAAAATGAGAATGAGAAAAATTAAATAGCATCAATATTATCAATTTTTCAAGAAATATTCCCTATGTTTTACGGCAATAGATTTGCTTTTACTTTTTAATATGCAAGAAGTAAGCCAAAAAACGTTAAATCAACAGGTTGGATTCTTATCAGGAGAAAAAATGGATATTTTTGAGTTTGCAAAAAAAATGGAAAAAGATGGTGAAAAGTTTTATCGTGATCTGGCAGAAATGTCGGTTGACAAGGGAATTAATAAAATATGGGGGACTCTGGCTGATGCTGAGGTTCTACATTACAATGCTATTTTAGAAATGGAAAAACAGCAAGAGATAAAGCTTCCGAGCACAAAAATCCTTGAAAATATTAAGAATTTATTTTCAGGAATCAAGCCATCCAGGTTTGATCCGAATTTCTCTTTTCCGGAGATTGATATATATAAGCAGGCCTTGGAAATAGAAAAGCAAAGCCAGGATTTTTATGAACAAAAAGCAGCAGAAATTCCTGATGAAAAAGTGAAATCCCTTTTCCTCAAGATTGCCCTTGAGGAAAAGCAGCATTATTTTCTCGTTGATAATATAATTGAATTTATGCAAAGACCTTTCCGGTGGCTTGAGAACGCGGAATGGAACCATTTGGAAGACTATTAATGGCCTCAACCAAAGTTTATAGGGTATTTCTTATCCTTATATTATGCGCTGCAGGTTTCAGTCAGGAAGAAAAAACCGTATTTAAAAATAATTATGATGTAAGCCCATATTTCGGTTTTGGATTCAAACCTACTTATGTCAGGGACCAGTTTGGCGTAATTTTCGATTTGCACGTTGGAGGAGTTCTTGGTAAAAAAGTCAGGCTTGGGTTTGAATTTAACTCTCTGGCCAATGCAGTCACGGTTACATCTGACAGTCTCCGAAACCTGCGAATGAGTTATTATGGTTTGGAAGGTGTGTATGTGTTCAACCCACAAAAGGCGGTGCACGCATCCATTTCAACCTTTATCGGGACAGGCGGTCTGGTTTACCATAATCCGAAAACCTACTACTATTTGTATCCTGGTGCATATTTTTACTGGCGCCGTGATATTGATGCTATTTTTGTGTTTGAATCAGCAGCCAATATTGAGATCAATTTAACTAATTATCTGGGGCTTGAATTGGGTGCAAGTTATAGATTTGTTACCGGCACAACATTAAAAGGCCTTACAAACGAAGATACCAGGGGAGCAGCGCTGAATATCTCGCTTAATATCAGGGCTTTTTAACAGGACTTTTAGTCATGGCCCTGCCAAATAGGGATGATTCATGGTAGTTGCAGATCAAAATTGTGTCAACTGTGAAGAAGAAATAAAGCCATTGACCTTAATTGAAGAAGAACAATCTCTTTTAAAAATACCCGGATGGGAACTTCATCATGAAGTCCCCCATAAAATATCAAGGAAATATTCCTTTGACAGTTATATGGAAATGATTGGTTTTGTAAATAAAATCGCGGATGCGGCCGAGAAAAAGGGCCACCATCCAGACATGCATTTATATTACAAGGTGCTTCAGGTTGAACTAAGTACACATAAGGTAAATGGCCTTACGAATAAGGATTTTGAATTGGCAAAAAATATTAATGAACTTTATGGTCAAAAACAATAAAATTCAGGAGGCAATAGAATGAAAGTATTTATCTGTGCTGTTTGCGGACATATAGAGTTTGATAAAGCACCGGCAAAGTGCCCTGTTTGTAGCTCAATAAAATTCAACCAAAACGACAATGTTTTCAAAGAGTCAGAGGAAAAAAGCAAGGAGGCTTCGGCAAAGCATATTCCTTCAATTGTCATAAAGACCGAATGCAAAATGGTACCAAATGTCGGTTGCATAGATGTCCTTGTCTCTATTGGAAAGGTTTTACACCCAATGGAACAGGTTCATCATATTACATTCATAGACTGCTACATAGACAACAGGTATATTTCTCGTATTTATTTGACACCGGACGTAAACCCGGCTGTTTGCTTTCATCTGAAAAGTAAAGGAAACAAGGTGACAATAGTCGAAAACTGCAATATCCATGGATTTTGGATGGCGGATGCTGCCATCGGAGCGGTGGTTGTATGAAAATATTAATGTACGGATGGGAATTTCCCCCGCAAATCAGTGGCGGACTTGGAACAGCTTGTTTCGGACTTACACAAGCCCTTGTTTCAGCCGGTCACCATATTACCTTTGTGTTGCCCAAAGTGGATTCATCCAACAATGGCAGGTCACATGTAACACTTGTCGGGAGTAATGAAGTGCAGTTTGAAGAAAATAAGGTGCATGCAGAAGCCCTTAATAGGAGTGGGTTCAGGACGGAAACAATCAATTCGCCCTTAAGTCCTTATATTGGAAGTGAAGAGTATGTAAGGCTCTTGAACTATTTGCAAAAAATAATGAAGGTTAATTCTGAAACAGCTTGTCATACTTCAAGGCTCAATGTTTCAGGAGATTATGGACCCAATCTTATGGCGGAAATCAGCCGTTATGCCGCTGTTGCCGGAACCATTGCAAAAAAGGTCCCTCACCAGATCATCCATGCGCATGACTGGCTCACCATTCCGGCTGGGATCGAAGCAAAGCGAATCAGCGGGCGCCCGCTTGTTGTGCATGTTCACTCCCTTGAATTCGACAGGTGTGGCGACAACATAAACCCTGATGTCTATTCAATCGAACGCCGCGGCATGGAACAGGCAGATCGGATTATATCAGTAAGTGGTTTCACAAAGAGCAAAATCGTCAAGCATTACGGTATTTCTCCGGATAAAATAACAGTGGTACATAATGGTGTGGTGCGAAAACCATACGGCAGCTGCAAACGTATAAGAAAGAGGATCAAAGACAAAATCGTGCTTTTCCTGGGGCGGATAACATTTCAGAAAGGGCCTGACTATTTTGTCGAGGCCGTCGGCACGTGTGCTATCTGTCCGTAAGGACGTCACATTTGTCATGGCCGGCTCGGGCGACATGATGCACCGGATGATGGAACGTGTTGCGGAACTTAAGATTGGCAGGCATTTCCATTTCCCGGGCTTTTTACGGGGAGAGGACGTATCGAGAATTTACGGAATGAGTGATCTTTACATTATGCCAAGCGTATCCGAACCATTCGGCATTTCGCCACTGGAGGCCATGCAGCATGATGTGCCGGTCATTATTTCCAAGCAATCGGGCATAGCCGAGGTTGTGGGCAGTGTGTTCAAGGTGGATTTCTGGGACACACGGCAGCTTGCAGGTAAAATACTGGCGCTGCTTAAATACAATCCTCTGCGTCAGGAAATAGTAAAGAATGCTTCGACTGAAATAGACCGAATAACCTGGGAAAACGCTGCGGGACGCGTTTCAGGTGTTTACGGACAACTAACAACAACATGAGTAAATTATGACAAATATATGTTTTTATTTTCAGGTGCATCAGCCGTACAGGCTGCGCAATTACAACTTTTTTGAAATCGGAGATTCACATTTTTATCATGATGACGAGGCTAATGGGAAAATCCTCCGCAAGGTCGCGGACAAATGCTACCTGCCGGCAAATGAGCTTATGCTGGAACTTATCCGCCAGTATAAAGGCCAATTTAGAATAGCTTATTCCATTTCAGGTACTGCAATAGAGCAGTTTAAAAAGTTCAGCCCTGAGACGCTTGTTTCCTTTAAGGCACTGGCTGAAACCGGGTGTGTTGAATTTATCAATGAAACATATTACCATAGTTTATCGTTCCTGTTTTCCCGAAAGGAATTTGCAAGGCAGGTTGACATGCATCGCAAGCTTCTGTATGAGGAATTCGGCGAGACGCCAACAACCTTCCGCAATACGGAACTCATTTATAACAATGATCTGGCAGGTGTAATTGAATCCATGGGATACAGAACAATCCTGGCAGAGGGAGCTGATAAGGTATTGGGCTGGCGGAGTCCGAATTATGTTTACCGTCCAGAGAATACTAAAACACTGAAGCTGCTCCTCAAAAACTACAAGCTCTCTGATGATGTTGCATTTCGTTTTTCTGACAGGCAATGGAGTGAACATCCCCTGACTGCGGAAAAATTCGCTCACTGGTTGCATACAGCGGGCAATACCGGTGATGTCATAAACCTGTTCATGGATTACGAGACTTTCGGTGAACACCAATGGCGGGACACAGGGATTTTTGACTTTATACGGGCGCTGCCAGGGCAGGTCCTTAAATATCCAGGGTTCTCTTTCAAAACCCCTGCTGAGGTTTCAGAAAGCATACCTGTACGGGCAAAACTTGATGTGCCTGATTTCATTTCCTGGGCTGATGTTGAAAGGGACCTGTCAGCATGGATGGGTAATAACATGCAGAAGGACGCGCTTGAGTATATTTTCAGCCTTAAGGAAAAGGTACGTAAGTCAGGAGACCCGGAGATGGTGAGTACCTGGAGATCCCTTCAGACCTCAGACCATTTTTATTACATGTGCACCAAATGGTTTTCAGATGGTGATGTGCACAAATATTTCAATCCTTATGGCAGCCCGTACGATGCTTATGCAAACTACATCAATGTTGTAAAGGACCTGGAGTTAAGTTTGGCGGGGTGAAATCCCGCCGCACGGAGGCGGCGGGACTGTTTTGTATTCATATTGTTTGTGTCCGAGCCAGAGACGGCTCGGAGAATGTGGGGCCGTCTCTGGCCCCACCCATCAATAAATAATCCCCAAATCCAGTCCCGCCGCCTCCGTGCGGCGGGTGGCAATTAAGTTAGTGATTATGGGGTCCGGGGGATGGGTTTACATTATGACAGACAATAATTCTAAAACGTATAAAGTAATTTTAAATACGCTTCGTTATTATTCTGGAACCTGTTGTAAAAACTGGTTTCATCCCCTGAAAAAAAAGCCCCTCCCAATTCACAAGAAACCCGGTCAGTAAAGGAATCGCTGAACTTCGGGTTAAAGAATACCCCATTTTCTTTTATGTCATAAGTAATTGCCACTTGACAACGGTATTTTTCATTTGGGCCGAAACTTTTATCAAGATTAAGAATTAAGGATTGTTCAAGAGGATATCCGATTCCAAGTTTGCTGCTTATTGCCTCTTCTATTTTTTGCTCAGTGTTGTTATGAGTTTTTGTAATTATTTCCTGAAAATATTGCAGAGTAAGTTTGACATCCCAGGGTATTTCATAATTTCCTCCCAGAATGTATTGGAAGTAGGGGTTTTTAATGAACATGTCTTTTCCATCAGGGTCAGCTGTATGGAAATAGGCTGCTTCGGCCCATACTTCAGCTTCGCATAAGGAAGTGGAAATGTCTCCGCCGAACATTTGTGTTCTGTAAAACTTACTCTGAGAATTGCGAATGGTCGGCTGTTGGTCCCTGCCGTTAAAATAACAAAGTGAAGCGTCTATAACAGAACCGGCCCAGCTAATCCTTATCGCTTCTTCAAAGTTACTCGGACTATTGATTGGCATTTCTGTTTCAGGAAGGAGTGCATTTCCGGATTGTGTGGAATAAAACGCCCATCTGGAACCGGGTGAAGGAATCCTGGCGCTGTCAAATTCCTGCTTTATAATTCCTTCCAAACCTAAATTAACAAGTTTGATATTGGTTTTTAAAAGGAAAAGTCCTTTTTTACGCACTGACTTTTCTTCCAAAAAATCCGAAAAATCCTGAGGGTTAACTACATCAGTTGGATTGATGTCCGAAGCCTTTCCCCAGGTGATTATCTGTTTTCCAAGGGACATATCAAAATAAGTGCTGTAAAACCCGGTGTATGCTTCCTTAAAATCCCAGATCTGATTCCTGGTCACAGCATCATAATAAAAGTAGTTTATTGTGCGAAAGGCAAAGTGCTTTCCCAAACCTGAAAGTAGTTCGAGTTTCAAACGTGTCTCTAGCATGTCAGTGTTTTTGGGATCCTGAAGAAAAAACTTTCCATATTCACGAAGGTCGCCGGTCAATTTATAGGTAGGCGCAATGGTAGCTGTTGCATCATCTTCGGCTGATAATAAACTCACGAAAATAATGGCAAAGAAAATTATTCCGATAAATTTAATTTTTTTCGGCATATTGGACTCATTCCATTTTTATTTTTAGACGCATCTTATGTTTTAGTGGGTACATACAACCAATTGTATTCAAGAAAGTTAATGCCATGATGGAAACCCATCCCCCCGTCCCCCTTCCCTTTTTCTTGAGGGAAAAATGGAAGGGGGAGTCAAGATTAAAAAACAAATAAGAAAAATCTTTTTGCATTTTTCAGAACCCTTCCCTTTTTCCCTCAAGAAAAAGGGAAGGGCAGGGATGGGTTTGGTAATTTGATAAAGAATCTTTTTATCCAACATATTATGCCAATGAAAAAATACTATGCCCCCATTTTTGTAAAAAAGTTTAATGTTTAAACCACAACGAAAGTTCGGGCAGATAAGTTACAAGAATCAGGACCAGAAGACTTATTAATTGAAAAGGAATTACTGAACGGGAAATTTGGTTAATTGGAAGGCCAAAGCTATAGGATGAATAAAATAAATTCAACCCGGCAGGTGGTGTTAAATAACCAATTTCAAGGTTTAAAAGAAAAATTATTCCCAAATGAATTGGATGTATATGGTATGCAAGGGCAATGGGCACAATAATAGGCGCTACAACCGCAATAGCGCTGAAGATGTTCATTATGGAACCCACTAAGATAAGAAAAACATTCAGCATCATTAAAAAACCGGCCTGAGTGGTGAAATGCTTTTGCATCCATTGAAGGATTGTTGTGGGTATTTGTGCGTCAACAAGGTAGCTTGTAAGGCCATAAGCAAGCCCGAGTGTAATCATGATTCCACCGGTGATTATTGAACAGCGCACAATGGCGCAAAGGAGCCTTTTTAAATCCATGGTGCGATGTATGACACATTCCAGGATCACAGCCGCGAGAACAGCGAGCGCTGATGATTCCACCACAGTTGCA
The DNA here is from genome assembly GCA_963831235.1 of uncultured Fibrobacterota bacterium. Taxonomy (GTDB): domain Bacteria; phylum Fibrobacterota; class OXYB2-FULL-49-7; order OXYB2-FULL-49-7; family JAEUSG01; genus CAWHPS01. Next base: position 222,813 of record CAWHPS010000043.1, on the reverse strand, counting down.
AAGCCGCTGAAAATTGAAACCAATATTGTCGTAGGTAGTAACAAATCCCATTTGGCAATATAAAAGGCCTGACGGATTTCTTTTATATTAAAAGGGGTTGCTGTGCCTTTATTCCTGTAAAATGTAAACACTGCAAAAGCTGAAAACATGAATACGAGCGTTGCTCCGGGCAATAATCCGGCAATAAACATTTTATTGATTGGAACCGCGGCAACAACACTGTAAAGGATTATGGGTAATGCAGGAGGGAAAAGCATTCCTATTGAACCGGAAGCAGTAAGAAGGCCGAGCGAAAAACGGGAAGGATATTTCGTGGTGATAAGTATAGGGTATAGAACGCCGCCCAAGGCTAAAATCGTTACACCTGAAGCGCCTGAAAAGGTTGTAAAAAATGCGCATGCCAAAATAGCGGCAATGGGAATGCCGCCAGGCAGGGCGCCGAATAAGGCCTTGAATAGGTTTACAAGACGGTGAGATGCGCCTCCCATGGCAAGGATACACCCGGTCAGAATAAAGAATGGAATGGTGGGAAGGTTTGGGGATGCGACCATGCTATATGTTTCAGAAGGGATTGCGGCAATGGAAGTGCCTTGAAGATAAAAAAGAAAAAGAGGGATGCCCCCAAAAAACACAAATAATGGGGCCCCGGAAATTGCCGCAATTGCAAAAAGACAAATAACAGGGATAAGGGAAAAATGCCGCTCTCCGAAAGGGATGTGCTGAAGTAAAATTACACCAGCAGCTGCGAGGACCAGAAACAAAAGATTGAACAGGCTTTTCTCTGAACGCTTTAAAAGATGCAAAGCCATTGCCCCGAAAAAAATCGGCATGGGCAATTGCGCTACCCATGATACAAGAAAAGGGGCCATTTTTGTGGGGCTTTGTTTCTCGATTGTTACAAGCAATATACTGGCAACGCACAATATGCCGGTAATTATGATTGTAAATGATGTTCCAAATGATTGGATGAATTTGGCCATCCACGACGGTAAAAAGCTTAGTTTAAAGGCGAACTTAAGGTGCCTTCCCCGTTTTGCCGCGAGCGCAGCCCCGATAAAAGTTATCCATAGGGTGCCGTGCTGCAGATACTCCATTACACCCACAAACGAATAATGAAACAAGGTACGGGAGGTTGCATTGAAGATCGCAAAAATGACCATTGCCGAAAGCGTAAGAATTGCAAGGTTGTTTTCAAGTACCCAAAAAAGTCTTCCTGATTTTTTTAGAATATTCAGGTGTTTTTTTGTGCCCTCTGATGAGAGCCGGGGAGTTTCGAGCATGCTTTGGATTAATTTTTCTTGTTTCTGAATTCGTCTCTTACCTGGAAGGCCTGATCAAAAATATCAGATGGTATGAGATCACCTCGAATATCAGGATAAACCTGTTCAAACGGGGTCCGCCATTCATTAAGCTCTTCTTTCGGAGGCGTAAACACACGAAGACCGTACTGCTTCATCTGTTCAATGGCCATTTTGTCAAAGTTTCTGATTTTAGGCAAGGCGCTATCCGCCACGTTGTTTGATATCTTAAGCAGGGTATCCTGAAGGGAATGGTCAATGGATTCCCACTTTGCATTACGCATTACCGTCATGCCCTGCATATAGCCGTAATTTACATTAACCATATACCTTGCAACACCGAACCATTGATTAGCCAGAACAAAAATCGGGGCATTTACAAAACCATCGATTAATCCAATCTGCAGGGAAGAAAGTATCTCTGTATAATTCAAATCAACCACTGTAAAACCCGCTTTTGACCACATGCCTTTGGTATTGTGATCAGTAGCAAATGTGCACATCTTTAATTTCTTTAAATCCGCAAATGATTTAACAGGTTTTTTTGTAAAAAAATAAAGACCACCCAACTCGCTATGATTTAGCACTTTGAATCCCTGTTTCAGGATTCTTTCATCAATTTGCGGGATCAGTCGTTTCCGGCAATAGTCCAGTTCATCATAGGAAGTGAAAATTGCGGGAAGCTGCAGAATTGTAAGAGAGGGATCAATGATATAAATGCCCATTGACGTAAGCGCGGCTGCGTCGAGCTGACCGATTTTCATCTTGCGAATCATGTCGGGTTCGGAACCGGCTATTGCATTCGGGTATATCTGAAATTCAACTTGTCCTTTGGATGCGGATTTCCACTCGTTCCCAATGGTAGAAAGCATGTCGAAAAAGATTGATCCCTGGGGGGCAAGGGTACCGATCTTAATTTTCTGTACAACTTGCGAAAAGGCAGGCCCTGGCAAAAAAAAGATGCTTAACACGAATACCCAGCAAACAAAGATTCCCATTGTCCATGTTTTCATGAAAAGCCTTTCGGATATTGATATTAAGCATCACAAGGAGTCTTAAAATATAATGCAAATAAGGGGCTAAATAATATAGATATTTTTAAGAAACAGGCCAATTTGAGATAGCAATTGGATCAGGCTGCCCATTTCGTTGTGATCTTAAGCCAGTTATTCTTCTTACAGAAATCCTCGTTTATTGCAATATCTCGGGCAAGTGCTTTGCGCCGGCTTCCGCAATAATTTGCGTAAAACTTAACCCTGGCTGAACATGCAGCTGACTTTGGACAGTCAGCGCATGTGGCTTTCATCAATATCATAGTAGCCCCTTTTGCACTTCAAAAATTAAACCACTGCTAATTTAGGACATTGGGAAAAAAACATTGTATTTCTTATTCACTTCTTTTTCAGCCTGAAGCCAGTCTGATAGATCGTTGCCTGGTCCGCCGTTTCTGCTGTGATAAATCTCTTCCGCACGTTTTTTGATCTCTTCATGACGGTTATTTGAAGAAGAGAATACTCTATTCTTCTGGGTTAAGGGTGATGTCTCGGATTTTTCAGACTTGCTTTTTGTTGGGTGAATAAAAGGCATTTTTCCTCCTTTTGGGTTTGTAACCCGGTTATTTTGTTTTAAGTTTTTCCATACAACCTTGCTTCGCAATTGCTATGCCATGCTCTTTGGCAGTAAACATGGTCACTTATATTCCTAATTTATTGAAGAAACTGGAAATATATACAGCAGAATATTGTTTAATAATGAGATTTCCTTTACGCATTTGAGAAATTAAATATGTGGCTTAAAAAGAATAATAACCCTGAAAAATGCATTTATTTGCAGGATAAATGACCCCTCCCCTTTTAAAACGTTCTGGCATATTCTTTGCGTTAACAAAATACTATGCATTTGGTAACACAAACCACATTGGAAAAGGGTTTATACTTATGACATATCGGGCTTCATTAAAAATGCTACTTATATTTGCTTTAATAGTAATGGCAGCCGGCGGTTTTTTGCTTCATTTACGGATTCACCCTTATTCAGTCAACCATTCCAATCTTGTGGCCATATTATCCGGGATATTAAGTATTGTTGTGGTGCCGCTTTTGTTTTCCTTTAAAAGAAGTGTTTCTTTCGGTTATGTACTTAATGGAATGCTGGTCATAATAGGGACTGTGGCAATGGCCCATTTTTCTCTGGCCCATTTTCCAGAAACACTTTCTATTGAATCATTATTTACAAAAACACTCTTTGCCGACATCCTGATTCTTTGGGGTAATTTCTTTGTTGGTAAAGCCTTGTTTGATTTTGAAACCCACGGCCTTGACCTTGACAAATATCGTATCGGAGTCTTGCATCGTTATCCGAATAGCGGGTGGTGGGCCATCCATCTGATTCTGATTGCTTGCGTTTATTGGGCTGGCCACATTTTATGGAGGTAGCATGAACAGATTTCGTTTGTTTACACTGAATTGGCTGGTGCTTCACCTGGTCACCATTCTCTTTTTCTTCTGGCTTGGACATAAAGTCCATTTTTAAACTTAAATTTATGGAGGATTTGTTATGAAGTATGCTTTTTTTATGCTGCTTGCATTATTGACACTTTGCTTATCAGCAGGGTTTAAGCCTGCTTCAGCTTCGAATAAGAATGACACCATGATGAAAGAAAAAGAAAGAGTGGAAAAACAGGACATGCATGCTGCAATGATGGGAAGAATGATGGAGAATGAGGGAAGAGAACAGGGTTATGAAAATTCTCCCTCTTGCAATGAGCCATGCGAAACCAGCATGATGGGTATGAATCGTATGCATTCATGGAGAGAGATGTATTCTTCACATCGCCATACAATTAAAAAAGCACTGGCCATAGTTTGCATGATCATGCTTTTGTGCGCCATTATAAATATTCTCCTGACAATTCTGGTAATTCTGGACATGACCAAAACAGGCCGCTTTAACGGGTTATGGGTCCCTCTTTTGCTCATAATCGGCGTTCCTGCAACAGCGCTTTATGCAATGTTCCGTATCGGAGATAGCATACGGTTCGCTGCTGAACAGAAAAAACAATAACTGTTGCAAGCTCTGAAGTACCAATCGGATTAAAAATCCGATTGGTTTAATGCCTTTGCCAATTAATTTAAAAGAAATCAATTCAATATGGAAGAATGGATTATTAAAGTTGCTGAACGGCCGATATTTTCCACACCGCCAATCCTGCTTGCAGCTTGGCCCGGCATGGGCCAGGTGGGGAGCATGGTAGTGGATTATCTACATCAAAAACTTATGGCTAAAAGCTTTGCTCAGATGGAGTCAGCTGATATCATGCCTGATGTTGTTCTGGTGAAGGAAGGTATAGCGCATTTTCCTGAAGGCCCGGCAAACCGGTTTTTTTTCTGGTCTAATCCGGGTCTGATTATTTTTGAAGCCGGCATACAGATACATGGCGTGCTTGGTTTTAAAATGGTGAATGCCGTGCTGCAATTCAGCCGCCAGTATGGCGTAAAGGAGGTCTATACCTTTGCGGCGCTGGCTCAGCAGATGAACCACAATGATCCATCCGAGGTCTTTTGTGCGGCAAGCAACCAAAACATGCTTTTAAGTCTGCAACAACAAGGTTTGCGCGCTGTTCAGGATGGATATGTGGGAGGCCTTAATGGACTTCTTCTTGGAATGGCTGAAGCACAAGGCATGCAGGCCGCCTGTTTGTTGGGGTCAATTCCTTCTTATGCCGCGAACCTTGCCTATCCTAAAGCTGCGGCTGGGATTTTAAATGTCATAAAGTCATTTATACATATTGAGTTTGATGTAACTGAAATGGAAAATAACGCCGAAGCAATGGACAAGATGTTTGGCGAGGCCGAGGATCGAATCAAGCAGCTCTTCTCTGGTACCGAGGAAAAGGGTGAAGAGTTTTCAGACATAAAGGAAGAAAAGGTCCCACAATATGTTTTGGATAAAATCGAACAGCTTTTCAGGGATGTGACCAAGGACCACTCAAAGGCCAGGGAGCTTAAGGCTGAACTTGACCGCTGGAACCTGTACGACTTGTACGAAAACCGTTTTCTTGATCTATTCAAGCGGAAAGGAGGAGCTGAAGGACAATGAAAAATACCATCATTGAAAAGATAAGAGGATACACTGTACCTCAGGATATAAAAGCTATGGGGATTTATCCATATTTCCGGCCAATTGAATCCGAGCAGGACACGGAAGTTATAATAGGCGGTAGAAAGGTGTTAATGTTCGGCTCCAATAGCTATATGGGGCTGACTAATCATCCCAAAGTCAAGGCGGCTGCAAGGCATGCTGTTATGAAATACGGCACCGGATGCGCGGGTTCACGTTTTCTTAATGGAACGCTTGACCTGCATGTTGCATGCGAAGAAAAGATTGCCCGCTTTGTGGGTAAGGAAGCGGCGCTTCTTTATTCTACAGGGTTTCAGGTAAACCAGGGTGTTATTTCAGCGCTTGTTGGGCTGCACGATTATGTCATACTTGACAAACTGAATCATGCCAGCATTGTGGATGGTGCGAGGCTTTCCTTTGGTGAAACACGCAGATATCGTCATGCTGACATGGTTTCGCTCGAATTTGCGCTTAAGGCATGCCAGGAGGATCATGGGAAACTTGTTGTGACTGATGGCGTTTTCAGCATGGATGGCGATATTGCAAACATGCCTGAAATAGTCAGGCTTGCCAAAAAATATGGGGCAATGGTTATGGTGGATGACGCCCATGCAATAGGTGTAATCGGTGAAGGAGGGCGTGGCACAGCATCCCATTTCGGACTGACATCTGATATTGACCTTATAATGGGCACTTTCAGCAAGTCGCTTGCAAGCATAGGCGGATTTATTGCCGCGGATGCTGCCACCATAAATTACCTCATGCACAATTCACGCGCGCTTATTTTCAGTGCAAGCATGCCGCCTTCAAATGTGGCAGCGGTCATGGCCGCGCTTGATATAATTCAGGACGAACCATTTCGCATAAGAAAGCTTTGGGAAAATACCCGGCAAATGGCTGAAGGGCTGCGAGGTATGGGATTTTCTTTGAACAAGAGCGTAACTCCTATTCTTCCAGTGGAAGTGGGAGAGGATCTGACTGCTTTCAGGATGTGCCGGATGCTCCAGGACCAGGGTGTTTTTGTTAATCCGGTCATAACGCCTGCAGTGGAACCAGGACATGCGCTCATCCGCATAAGCCTTATGGCCACACACACAGCTGAACAAATAGACTTCGCCCTTGATAAAATCGCCAAAACAAGCAGGCTGCTCGGCCTGCCAAAAGAAAAAGGAATTCCCTATGCCTATTACAATCATGCAGGTCCAGACGGCCCAGGACAAAGAGCGATTTATCCGGTTTCCCTGGAAAGTGTTCAGGAATTCACCGGAGTGGGTGCCTCCGCTTCTAATTGACCGTCGGGATTTTCTAAACCCTGACAAAAACCCGTTTTTCGAACATGCTGATACTGCCCTTTTTCTGGCACAGGATGGCAACGGAAATGATATAGGCCGTATTGCGGCTATTGTGAACCATAGGCATAACGAGACTCATAAGGATCACATTGGATTCTTCGGTATGTTCGATTGCTTTAATAATCCCAATGCTGCAAATAAACTTTTTAATGCTGCAACCGGTTTTTTGCGTGAACACGGCATGAATGCCATGCGCGGCCCAATGAACATGAGTGTCAATGACGATACGGGGCTTCTTGTTAACGGGTTTGAAACCTCGCCATTTGTCATGATGCCCCATAACCCGCCCTATTACGAAAATCTTGTTAAAGACTATGGGTTTGAAAAGGTCAAAGACCTCTATGCATATTATGGCGAATGCACGGACGGGCAAATCCCAGAGCATGCCATACGTGGCGCAGACCTTGCCAGCAAACGGCACGGTTTTGTTTTACGCAAGATAAACATGAAGAAATTCGACGATGAAGTCAAAATGATACACGAACTTTACACCCGTGCTTGGGAAGATAATTGGGGCGCCGTTGCCATGACAGGCCGCGAGTTTGAGCATCTTGCTAAAGATCTTAAACTTGTTATTGATTCGGATCTTGTTTTTATTGCTGAGGTTGGTGGTAGAGCTGTCGGCTTTTCACTTGCGTTGCCTGATATCAATCAGGCGCTTAAAAAGATCAATGGACGGCTTTTGCCGTTTGGTATTCTTAAACTACTATGGTACAAACGTAAAATTGACGCAATGCGCGTTATCACAATGGGGATACTTAAAGAGTATCGCAAAATGGGAATTGACAGTGCATTTTATTGCGAGACCTACAAAAATGCCCTTAAAAAAGGGATTTGGCGTGCGGAAATGTCGTGGATACTGGAAGACAACACGGCAATGAACAATGTACTTCAAAACCTCGGATTCAAAATTTACAAGACATACCGTGTATATGATTACGGATTTGATGCAGCATGAAGAAAATTCTGGTGACCGGCGCCTCCGGATTTATAGGTGGTCATATTGTTGCCGCATTGTCAAAAGGCGGCTACAAGGTTCGTTGTCTGGTTCGGAAAAACAGCCGCCTTGATTTTATCACGCAGTTTGGCCCGGAATTTTATTTTGGCGATGTAACCGATCCCTCAACTTTGGAAAAGGCCCTTGAAGGGGTTGACGGGGTTGTGCATGGAGCAGGGCTCACAAAGGCAATCAATGTTTCTGATTATTACCGGGTAAACGAGGACGGCACGCGGAACCTTTTTTATGCGTGCCGGAAATTCAATCATTCATTGGATAAAATAGTACATCTTGGAAGCCTTGCTGCAATTGGACCATCGTTCGACAATAAGCCTGTTACAGAGGAATCACCCCCGAATCCAATAAGCGATTATGGCAGGAGCAAACTTGCGGGACAGGGTATTGCCGAATCCCATACAAAATCACTTCCGGTTACGGTACTCATCCTGCCCGCGGTTTACGGACCAATGGACAAAGAGTTCCTCCTGTATTTTAAGATACTTAAAATAGGGCTGATGCCCTTTATAGGATGTAAAACCAGGTCAATATCCCTTGTTCATGCTTCGGATGTTGCCAAGGCGGTTTTGCTTTGCCTTGAAAACAAAAAGAGCAAGGGGCGCGCTTTCCTGTTATCAGACAATGAAATCCATACCTGGCAAAGCTTTGCAGATGCAATAAGCCGTGTTATTGGCAAAAAGCCAAGGCCGATCCATATTCCTGAAATGGCTGTGCAGACCATAGCAAGGGTTGCTCAATCAGTTGCCCGCATTATCAGACGCCCCACAATCCTTAATACGCAGAAAGTAAACGAGATGCTGCAGGATTCATGGACCTGCTCCTCCAAACGAATACGAGATGAACTCGGTTTTTATAATGATTATACGCTGGAGCAGGGAATAAAGGAGACCTTTGAGTGGTACAAAGTCAATAGATGGCTATGAGAGTAACTCTTGCGGGTTACCCAATCCCTCTCATAAGCGAGAACTTAATTGCTACCCGCCGCACGGAGGCGGCGGGACTGAACTATTGGATCATTTAAATGTGATGGCGGGGTCAGAGACGACCCCGCCCCAGAACCCGCTTCCCGAGCCGTCTCTGGCTCGGGCCCTAACAATACGAATACAAAACAGTCCCGCCGCCTCCGTGCGGCGGGATTGATAAGTTAACGCTCATGGGAAAAAAGGGATGGGTCACCCATAAGCAACCAGAATAATCAATATGCTGAAGAGAAATCTTGATGCCATTGATAAAAGCACACTCTCTTATCATACTCTGGTTGCGGTTTTCATAATAGCATTTGCATCACGCATTAACGGCTGGTATCTTGAGATACTTCTGAATGCCGGTGTTATTGCATCCGTACTTTTCATATTCTCGAGGATTGGCAATAATTCGCATCCTGTGCTTCGCTTTGTAAGATTTTTTTATCCCATTCTTTTTTTTACCCCGGCTTATTTACAAACCGCACGTATCAACCGCGTTATTTTCAGTGGTTTGCTAGACCCCTTTTTTCAAAAGGCCGAGTTTGGTATTTTCAGGTTTCAGCCGTCACTTGCATTTGCCGATAGTCTGCCTCAGGCATGGTTTAGTGAATGGATGCATTTTGCTTATTTCAGCTATTACCTTATGATTCCGGGCATTGCAGTCCTCCTGTATTTCAAGGGTGATAAACAGGCAATTAAAAATTTCATGTTGTCGCTTTGCATTCTCTTTTATTTCTGCTATTCATGTTACATTCTGCTTCCTGTGGAAGGGGCTACAAGTTTTGGTAGAAATGAATTTAATGGGGGCCTGTTTACGAATATCATGAAGGTTATTTATGCTGATTTTGAAAGTCCTGGTGCGGCCTTTCCAAGTTCTCATGTAGCTGTTACGCTACTTATAATTATCCATGCTTTAAGGGATGCAAAGAGGTTTGGCCCAATTTTTATTTTTCTAGGTGTGAACCTGATATTTGCCACTGTTTATTGCAGGTATCATTATGTTGTGGATGTGATGGGTGGAATAGAGGCTGTGGCAATGGTGGCAGGAGCGGCAAACTTATTGAATAAGCACTTACTTAATTGCCACCCGCCGCACGGAGGCGGCGGGACTGAACTTTGGGATCATTTAAATGTGATGGCGGGGTCAGAGACGACCCCGCCCCAAAACCTACATCCCAAGCCGTCTCTGGCTCGGGCACTAACAATATGAATACAAAACAGTCCCGCCGCCTCCGTGCGGCGGGATTGATAAGTTAAAGCTTATTGTGGCTTAAGGATGGGTTTTCTCGAATTGTCTTGATAAAAAAAGAGAGGATAGGTATCTTATAGTCTTCTATAATGAATTGGAAACATACGAATACAATCGCCGATTGATTCGAAGCCAACTGAAGTCCCAATAGGACGCCCTTCCAGATTGTACGCCCCACAAAAGTTTAGGAAAAGTAAAAACATGAAAGATCAAAAAACATCAATTACAACAGATATTGTCCCTCAAACAGACCAGGGATTCCCCATTGTGGGAATAGGCGCATCAGCCGGAGGGCTCGCCGCAATTGAGGCTTTCTTTACCGCCTTTCCCAAGGATAAAAGGTTTGGAATGGCGTTTGTGATAGTACAGCACCTTGATCCTGACCATAAAAGCATTCTTGTTGATCTTGTAAAGCAATATACCGTGATGCCGGTATCGGTTGTAGAGGATAGCATGAATGTTGAACCTGACTGTGTTTACATCATACCGCCAAGCCACGACATGGCATTCGTGAATGGAAAGCTCCATCTTCTTGAACCCGGGTCCCCACGGGGCCTGCGCTTGCCGATTGACTTTTTCTTCCGCTCCCTTGCGGAAGACCAGCATGAGCGGGCCGTATGCATCATACTTTCAGGCACTGGTACGGATGGCACTCTGGGCCTTAAGGCAATCAAGGGTGAAGGTGGCATGAGCATGGTTCAGTCCCCTGAATCAGCCGCTTATGACGGAATGCCTCGAAGTGCCATTGCCACCGGACTCGTTGACTACACCCTCCCTCCGGGGAAAATGCCGGAACAGCTTATGGCCTATATAAAACATGTTTTCAGCCTTAAGGATTCGCCGGTTCAGGCGCCGGTGCCAGGTATAAGCGACGCAATGTCAAAGGTGTTCCTGCTTTTGCGCACCCAAACAGGCCATGATTTTTCACTTTATAAGAAAAACACAATTCACAGACGCGTGGAACGGCGCATGGTGGTCACCCAAATCTCCCGCATTGAAGATTATGCACATTATCTGCAGGAAAACAAAACTGAAGTGGACACGCTTTTCCGTGAGCTTTTGATCGGGGTTACCAACTTCTTCCGAGACCCACTTGCCTTTGATTCCCTAAAAGATAACGTCATACCCCGCCTTTTCGACAAACCCGCTGGTTCGAATGTACGTGTCTGGGTACCAGGCTGCTCCACCGGTGAAGAGGCTTATTCCATTGCAATTCTCATCCTTGAAACACAGGACATTCTTAAAAAGAACTGCATGGTCCAGATTTTCGCGACTGATATTGATGCCGAGGCCATAGAAAAGGCGCGTACAGGAATTTATCCTGATAGTATTGCAGCGGATGTGACCCCTGAGAGGCTGGAGCGGTTTTTCAGCCACGATGTTACTACTTATCGTGTAAATAAAAGCGTCCGCGATATGGTGGTATTCGCAAAACAGGACGTGTTAAAAGATCCGCCCTTTTCCAAAATCGACCTTTTAAGCTGCAGAAATCTCCTTATATATCTTGACAGCGAGGCGCAGAAAAGGATTATGCCTCTTTTTCATTATGCAATGAATCCCGAAGCGCATCTTTTCCTCGGAAATTCGGAATCAACAGGAGAATTTACCAGCCTGTTCGCTGGTGTTGACAAAAAATGGAAGATATACAAACGCAAAAGTGTGATAGCACCACGCAGCGCGGCGATTGCCTTTTTGTCTCCTCGTGACTCAGGAGTTCCAGGTCAAAAAGCCTCTTCAATAGGTATGCATGTACCGCCTCGGACCTTGCGAAACCTTGCGGAACAATCGCTCCTAGAAAGCTATGTACCGGCAAGTGTGCTGATAAATGCCGAGTTTGACGTACTGTACATACATGGCCGTGTGGGCCGATACCTTGAGCCGGCAACCGGTGAGGTAAGTGTAAACCTTCTGAAAATGGCGCGTGGAGGTCTGCGCATGGAATTGGCCGCGCTTGTGCGTACTGCAATTTCCAAACAGGAATTGGTGCGTCATGAAGGCGTAAGCGTCCAGACTGATGATAAATCAATTCAGGTAAATCTGATTGTTGTACCTCTTATGAATCCAGAAGAGGTGCGGGGCCTTATTCTTATAATCTTTGAACCATCCGCGCTTATTGAATCACCACTATTAACGGACAAGGTAAAAGATGCGGGAAGCGAAAACGATCAGCGTTTTATTGTGCTTGAACAGGAGCTTAAGGCCAAAGGGGAATATCTGCAGGCCGTAATAGAGGAGCTTGAAACAGCCAACGAGGAGCTTAAATCAACCAACGAGGAATTGCAATCATCAAACGAGGAGCTCCAGTCAACAAATGAGGAAATGGAAACGTCAAAGGAAGAATTGCAATCAGTAAACGAGGAGCTCATAACAGTCAATACGGAATTGCAGAAAAAAATCGAGGAATTGTCGCGCTCCAACAATGACATGAATAACCTGATGGCAGGCACCAACATAGGCACGCTGTTTGTCGATCACAATCTTCGCATACAGCGTTTTACGCCGGCAACCACCCAAATCATAAGCCTGATACATTCGGACATAGGGCGGCCCATAAGCGATATTGTTTCACGGTTGGTTGATTATGACAGGCTCATTCCTGATGTAAGGGCGGTTCTTGACACACTTGTTCCCAAAGAAACTGAAGTAAAGAATAAAGAAGGCCATTTTTACCAGATGCGTATTCAGCCTTACCGAACCATCGAGAATGTGATTGAAGGTGCGGTAATCACATTTGTTGAAAAGACTCCTATAAAAAATTCGGGTGAATCGGATAAAATCACATCAACCCAATCTGAAGCACTTAAAACTTAAAGCAGAATGCCCATGAATAAAGAACCCCGGAAAGAAAATATCATAAGCGATCTGCGAAAAAAGGCTGAGGAGCGGCTGCAAAAACAGCCAGGGGGTGTGAAAGCCGGAACAGAGGGCGAAGTCAAACAGCAATTGCATGAATTACAAGTGCACCAGATCGAACTTGAAATGCAAAATGAGGAGCTTCGCAGGGTTCAATTGGAGCTTGAGGCATCACGAACCAGGTATTTTGACCTTTACGATATGGCACCGATTGGTTATTTAACAGTCAACGCCAAGGGCCTGATTCTGGAAGCTAATCTTACAGTCGCTGAGATGCTTGGGATTGACAGGGGTTTTCTTGTAAACCAGCCTTTGTCCAATTTTATTGTCCGCGAAGATCAGGACATTTATTATCTGCATCGCAAGGCTCTTTTTGAATCAAGCAAACCCCAGACCTTCGAACTGAAAATGCAGAAAAGCGGCATTCCTTTCTGGGTTATTATCCAGTCCGTTGTTGCGCATGGAGATAATAACGAGCCGGTTTCTCGTATTACTATAAGCAATATTTCGGTTCGAAAACAGGCAGAAGAGGAAATACGGCTTACAGACAAAAGGCTTGAAAGCCTGTTGAGATTATCCAATCATAAAGCCACATCCGTCCACGAACTGCTTGACTTTGCCTTGAGCGAAGCCATAGCACTTACCTCAAGTAAAATCGGGTATATCTACCGTTACGATGAAACATCAAAGGAGTTCACTCTTAACACCTGGTCCAGGGAAGTCATGAAGGAGTGTATAATTCAGGAGCAGCAGACGGTTTATATGCTCGATAAAACCGGCATCTGGGGCGAGGCTGTGAGGCAGGCAAAGCCAATAATCATCAATGATTTCCATGCGCCGAACCCGCTTAAAAAGGGTTATCCGGAAGGTCATTCCCCTATCCATAAATTTCTTACGGTCCCGATTTTTATGGAAGGGCATATAGTAGGTGTCGTGGGTGTTGCCAATAAGCAAACAGACTATACCTTAAGCGATGTTAATCAGCTTACACTGCTCATGGATCCGGCCTGGAGGATTGCCTCACAAAAGTATGCAGAAGAGGCCCATAAAGAGGTTGAAAAACGCTTTCAATTGCTTTTCGAAAACATGCTGGATGGGTTCGCGCATTGCAAGATGGTGTATGATAATAAAAATGTTCCGGTTGATTTTATTTATCTTGAAGTCAACAATTCGTTTGAAAGGTTGACAGGACTTAAAAATGTGGTTGGAAAGCGGGTGACTGAAGTAATTCCTGAAATAGGAGAATCGAACCCGGAGCTTCTTAAAATCTATGGAAGGGTCGCGTCAACAGGCAAGACTGAAAGGTTTGAAATTAACTTCAAACCTCTGGGCCTGTTTTTATTGGTATCTGTTTACAGTACGGCAAAGGGTTATTTCACTGCCATTTTTGATGACATCACTTATCGTAAACGTGCTGAAGAGTCACTCAAGGAATTAAACCGTTCTCTTGAGCAACGCGCAGCAGATTTGTTTCTTGCGAATAAGGACCTTGAGGCTTTTTCTTATTCAGTATCGCATGATTTACGTAATCCATTAAATGCCATAACAACCAACATTGAAGTGCTCTCAATGGAACTCGGATCTGAAATTGGAAAAGACACCAGGTCAGCCCTTGATTACATCATTCTTGGCGCCGGCCGAATGGCCCAGGTAATTTCTGATCTCCTGACATTGTCCGGCATATCACGCAAGGAAATAAAATCGGAGAGGGTTGATTTAAGTTTGATTGTCCAAAACTTTCTTACAGAATTAAAAACCAGTAACCCGAACCGTGAGGTTGAAGTCAAGGTCAAGCCCGGACTTACGGTTGATGGGGACCCGGGGCTCCTGCGAATCTTTTTGGAAAACCTTATTCGCAATGCGTGGAAGTTTTCATCCCAACGAAAGAGATCAATAATTGAATTTGGGGAATTGGACAAAGAGGGGCAACACTGCTATTTTATCCGGGATAATGGTGCGGGGTTTGATATGGCGGAAAAGGGCAGATTATTCAAGCCTTTCCAGCGCCTTCATGATTTAACAGAGTACAAAGGGTCAGGCATTGGTCTTGCAATTGCAAAAAGGATTGTTGAAAAGCATAATGGAACCATCTGGGCCGAGGGTGAAAAAGACAAGGGTGCGACAATCTTTTTTTGTATAGGTGTAGCGGCATAGCAGTAGTAGCGGCGTAGCAATGCTACGCCGCTACTACTGCTACACCGCTATCCGTTATCGGATTAATCAATTGGAGTAGTTATTTAATTTACCAAAGCCGAGGCTGGTAAGCGTCTTTTGTGGCTTGTATGGTCAAAGTATTTATGCACTTTTGCTTCAATTTGAGGATCTGTCATTTTGTCGACGGTTTCGATAACAACGACCTGTTTCTGATTATGGTTTTTATCCATGAGCTTTTTAAGCTCAATTTTTGCTTCACCTGGTCCGAATAACAATACTGATTCCGAGTTATCCAGACAAGATAAAACCTTCTCGTAGAAAATATTTAATTGATTTGTATATATCCTTTGTTGCCTGTCGTCAGCCTCAACAAGCCGGGTCTCAAAAGGTTCCAGTGAACGTATTCCATTGAATCGTCCCAACTGCTTTTCCGCATGGGATACTATTTGCTCAATATTTCCTCCATCCTCCGAAATGGTTACAATAACTGCTTTTGAGTGATCGATCCATAAGCCAACGCCAGATTTCATATTGCCACCTTTCTTGCAGGCTTTGTTAAGGGTATCTTTATTTTGTCAAACCTTGCCAAATTAATGACGGGTTCTTTTTTCAGCCTGCCATTTTAATAATCCTGTTACGATTCCTGCCAATAATAATGCTGTGACTGATACCAAAAGTGTGGCAACAGGCAATGGCATGTGAAGAATCAGGTAATGGTATAATCCGAAAAGGAAAAAGCCGGCTGCTGCAAGTAAAAGCACAGAAACAATCGCAATGCTTGCCAGTACCCACACAATGCCCATTAAAGCATGCTTTAATTTATCCTTTCCAGAGGCTAGCATAGCCTGGCACCCAAGCAATATATCTATTAGTATGGTTATTAGCTTCATCGTTTGCTGTTTCCATACCATAACTTTGCAGCCAGAACGCCAAGCCCAAACATTACGGAACCACCGATTAATGCTGTCACCCCGGGATGCATCTCGATATTTTCCTTTAAATTATCTGCAGCTTCTTCCCCGTGTTCCTTGGTTTTTTCCAATTTCTTTTTAAAAGAATTGGCAACTGCCTCAAACAGGTTCATTAAATCTCCCTTTAGGACATCGAATTCCTTTTCAGCTGTTCTTTCACTCATAATAGTCGCTCCTTTCAAAATCATTCGTTAAATTTTGCAAATAAAAGTTTTCCATCCTTTTATATGAGATTAAGCAAAGATGCGGCCAGTATTGCTTTCTTCTTTTTCCAATAAATTAAGACTTAGTGTTATCAGTTTCATCATTAGCATTATTTGTTTTTGCAAAAATGTAAATAGCAGCCTTTTAAAGGTTTTTTTTCTTAAAAAATATCTGGCAGCATTGTTGCTTGGGTAATTAACAATGGTTGGGAATTAACAAATAGGAAAGGAATATATTATGCCAGTTCTGCAATTGATAATAACACTGATTGTCGCGGGGGTCTTATTGTGGCTTGTCAATAAGTACATACCAATGGACAGTAAAATAAAGACGATTCTAAATGTAGTTGTGGTAATTATTGTAATATTATGGTTGCTACGAGTATTCGGCATATTCGATTCAATGGCAGACATGCGAATAGGAAATATGCACAGATTGTAAAGCTTAAAAATTACAGGCAGTGGATCAATATGTTATGACCAGTGAGTCTGATTATTTCAGAAATTAAAACCAACCTAGCAATTGGCAGCAACGGGGTGGTTATAATGGCTACCGCATTCCTGATGATCGTTTCCATGGATACTTTGGAAGGAACCACTGGTTTCATATCCATGATCTTTCTATTGAAAACTATAACGGGTATCCTCGTTTTTATTATAATGGGTTTTGGTTCGGACTTGTTGATCCGTGGCCTGAATCCTGGTCAGATGATTGGTATGAAAGCGATGATGTCTATGTGGACTATTCCCATGACGGGTATTATCTGTACAACCGAAGGCACCCTGGTGTTGGAATTGCAGTCAGTGTTTTTATAAATTAAGGGCTTAAAACATAAAAGCACCCAACACAAGTTTAATCCTGCAAAGCATTGTAACTTATAGGAAATGCTCCCAGATATTTAATACCTAGTTATATAGGTAATTAAATAGGTAATATCTTTGACTTTTAGGTTTTTCTGGTATTATTTTCATAATATGCTTACACTTTCCCGTTTTCTTGCTCATCCTCCGGATTCTCTTCCAATGGGCACGGCCTGGTATCTTTCCGACATCAGCGAAGCGATGGGTCGCCAGACGCTTTATACAAATCAGATTCCCCAGCAGCTCAAATCCCTCAGAGAGCATGCCATCATAGAAAGCGCAGTTTCCTCCAATCGTATCGAAGGCGTTGAGGTCGATAAAAAACGTATTGGTACAATTATCTTTGGAAAATCTCATCTACAAGACAGAAATGAAGAAGAGATCCGGGGTTACCGGAAAGCCCTAAACCTTATTCATGCCAAAGGACCATCGCTCCCATTATCAGAACAAACAGTTCTTGAACTGCACCGGCTCATTCGTGGCGACATTTGGGATGCGGGAAAGTATAAAAATAAAGACAGTGATATCATCGAGCGCTATCCGGATGGGCGTTTCCATGTACGATTCAAGACTGTCTCTGCAGTTAAAACCGCTTGTTCAATGGTTGAACTTTTTAAATCTTGGGGTGAATGCGTTAAACAAGCACCAATTCATCCCCTTGTTTTAATGGCTGCATTCAATCTCGATTTCCTCTGCATACATCCATTCCGTGATGGCAATGGAAGAGTTTCAAGACTTTTATTGTTGCTTCAATGCTATCATCTGACTTACCAGGTCGGACGGTTTATCAGTCTTGAACGCCTTATTGAACAGAACAAAGAACGGTATTATGAGACCCTGAAATTAAGTTCCAAACTTTGGCATGAAGGAAAAAATGATTATATCCCTTATACAAACTATCTCCTATTTATTCTGAAATCAGCCTATAAAGAATTTGAAGACCGGCTAAGTCGATTAAAATTACATCGTGGAGAGAAAACGGAACGTATTTTAAATGCAATACAGGAGATCGACAGTCCATTTCGGATCACGGATATATCCGTTCGTTGTCCTGGTGTGAGCATTGACTTGATACGGCGCGTGATGAAAGGTCTTGCATACGATGGAAAAATAAAGTGTATGGGGTTGGGCAGGGATGCACAATGGAAAAGAACGGGCTGAAAAATAAGTGTTTGCTAAACCATCTTTTTACCACTCAAGTTTTGATTTTAAAAGTAAGTTCTCAAACAAACTTAACCGCAAAAATGTTCAGCAATTGAAACGCGGCACTTTTATTGCTAAAATTATGTGATATAAGAATGAAGTTGTTAAACTTTTAATCAGGACAAAGAGATTGAGACATTAATAATGACAAGTAATAGGAAAATCAGGAAAGTCATAAAGAGCAAGCTTACAATTGAAGGTGCAGGGGTCCACCTGCATCGCGCTTTTGGAAATAGTGAGGTGCCTCTGTTTATCCGGCAGGCCCGATGATCCAAATCATCTTTACTCGTATCTTAACGCCTCAATGGGATTTAAAGAAGCTGCTTTGCGGGCCGGATACCAGACGAAGAAAATGCCGATGGCATTGGTAGGGGAACAAAAGATTACACTACGTTTAATCTTAACAAAATAAGGTTTATATTTTTTCGCCATTAGTCTCGGGTTTCGTCTTTTTTCCTGCTTGCCAGGTAAGGAGTGTCCTGCATTGCAACCCTTCCCTTTAGCAGAGGGAAAATCCTTTTGCCTTTTTACGGACAATTACCCTGGAAAATTACTATTTTCATTCTTCAAATTGTTAAAAGGAGTGCACCATGTTATCAAGCATTGCCCGTTTTTTCCAATCCGGTGGCCCATTCATGTGGGTCATACTTTCTGTGCTTTCAATTGCTTTTGCCGTGACCATTGAAAGGCTCATCTTTTACTTTATCATCTGCCGTGAACGTGGCGGGCGTCTGGTATCACGCATTGTAAAGCACCTGAACGCCGGTGAAACCGAAGCTGCCAATGCAGCGGCAAAAGCCGGATCTTCGCCGCTTCATGTCCTTTGCGCGGCAATTGTTGAGCGTCACACAGCCGGTATGGGCATTGAAGAGATTGAAGAGGGCCTGCAGGAGACCGCAATCCGTGAAATGCCAAGATTGTTGCAACGGCTGAATTATCTTTCACTATTCGCAAACATCGCAACCCTCCTTGGACTAATCGGAACCATTTCAGGTCTTCAGGCTTCATTTTCCTCACTTGCAGCGGTCGAAGCCTCGAAAAAATCGGCCATGCTCGCTGCCGGTATTGCCGAGGCCATGAACACAACGGCATTCGGCCTTATTACTGCCGTGCCGTGCATGGTATTGTACACCTTCTTATATAACAAACAGCAGGCGCTGTCAAAAGATTTCGACGAATCAGTAGTACGCCTCATGAATTATCTTAAGAAAGTCAAGCAGGCTTAAATTTATGAAGGGTTCGGCGTTTACAAATAAGGGTTATGTGCCATCCGAAGCGGTTGAGGCTGAAATTGACCTTGACACAAGTCCCATCATGAACGTGATGGTCATTTTGATCCCGTTTCTGGCCTCGGTAGCGGTTTATACGCATCTGGCCGCACTTCCTGTTTCGCTTCCGCCAAATGTCAATGCAGCTCTTTCAACTGCACAGGGGAGGCCGAAGCTCAAGCTTACCATTGTGGTCTCCGCTCAATCTGTTGTAATCACGTATGGCGAACGCGCACTTGATACATTGCCTGTTGTTAGCGGAGCTTATGATTTTACCGGGCTAGGGCAAAAACTTTTACTTCGTAAAAGTTTATCCGAATCTCCGGATGATATTGTAGTTGCTGTCCGCGATGAGGTCTTGTTTAAAAACGTGGTTTCAATAATGGATGTCTGCCGTGAATCCGGCTTCAAGAGGCCCGGTCTTGCTGCGGCTACCAGTGACCCCGGGAAGGGGAAATAAACCATGGCCCTTCGCACGCCGGTTTCACGCATGGTGGAATCATCAGGCGTACAGCAGACCTTCAGGCCCCAGATGACCTCGTTAATCGACATTCTCACACTGTTACTTGTTTTTCTAATACAGAGCTTTTCAGCTGAAGGAGAACTCATAACAGCAGCAGAAGACCTGCAATTGCCTGAAACCTCATCCCATGAACCTGCAAAACCAGCGCTCATGATAGAAGTTTCATCGCGTGGGGTGAGCGCTGACGGTCAATTCTTGAGCCCGCTTAAGCCTGTTGAATCAGACGAAGGCATGGAAGTGCCACAGCTTTCACTATTTTTCAAAAATCGTATGCACTCTAATTCTGACACAAGCCACGTCAAGGAGGTTATTCTCCAGTGCGACCGGAACCTATCATTCCGAGTTGTAAAAAAGATTATGGCAACATGCAGCCGCGCAGGTTTCGACGATTTTACCTTGCTCGCTATCCAAAAGGAATAATGCCCCATGCACTCCCATGACCGTGCAGCCCAGCTTAAAGTTTACGAAACCGACCTTTCTGAAAGGGATCGTAGCGGAGCCTCTTTTCCGCTTGTTGCGGTTATCTGCCTTGCCATATTTTTTAGCGGTGGCTATTACCTTAAACGCCTTAAACTTGAGGCAATTCGTATTGATGAGGCCCGGATTGAGGCTGTCAGGGCCCGGTTCGAGGTCCTTCAGCCTAATGTCAAGCCGGTTCCAAAACCCGTAATTACACCTCCTGCAATACCAACGAAACCGGTTGATCTGACACATGGTGCATTGCTGAAACAAAAGGAAAACGACATCACTGAAAGTGCGCCTCAAAATGGAAACCAAGTGGCAAGGGTTTACGGCTTGCGAAGGGTCTATTCAGTGGGATTGGGGGCTGGCACTGCGGCAGCCGGGGCTGTCATCGGAAAACTTGGCAATACCATAAGCAAGGACATAGATACTGTTAAACCCACTGATCGCGAACTTAAAGGAACCGTGGCTTCTGTCACTACCATCACCTCCATGCCGGAATTATTGGAATTCATCAAGCCGGTTTATACTGATGACATGCGAAAAAACCAGGTAACCGGCACGGTTTCTGTCCGTATTCTTATTGATATTGATGGTTCGGTAAAGGAGATGTCAGTATTGAATGACCTGGGTTACGGCACACGTGAAGCCGTGCTTGAGGCCTGCCGTAAATTGCGGTTCAAGCCGGCTGTTCAGGGTAAAAACCCGGTTGCAGTCTGGATAATCTTCAAATTCAAATTTGTTTTACAGGAATAAACATCATGAGAATAATTTTCTGCTTGCTGCTTTGTTTGTCTTTCTCCATTTTTGCCGTAACCCCTGGAAATAGCCCTGATTATGAAATGGAGATGGACGCAGGTTCGCCTCATCACGACACCCTGTTTGTCAATGAAATGGGCGATACCCTTACGCGAGGGCAGCTTGATTCCATGTCCGCCACCCTTGCCATTGATACACTACCTGTTCTGAAATCATTCATCAAAGCATCATACCCGTTCGAGGCCTTGAAAAAAGGGCTTGAAGGCATTGTTCTGTTCGATCTTTTTGTGTCCGATTCAGGTAAGGTTGACAGCGCAAAAGTCGTCAAAGGTCTTTTACCTGAATTTGATTCCTCGGCAATCCATGCTGTCCGGCAATTCAATTTTTCTCCGGCACGCGCGCATGGAAAATCCGTTCCGGTTATTGTGCAGTATGAATACCGTTTTTCAGTTGATGAAGAGGTCAAAGCCATTGAACGCTATACCAATCTTTCGGGCCTTTTGCTCGAAAAGGGAACACGTACACCAATTCGCGATGCAATGGTCGTGGCTTCAATTAAGGATTCGTCGGCGGATACATCTCTCCATGTGCCATGGAGCATCTACCTGAAAAGAATAGGCTCTTTTGAGGGCCAGTATCTGGAGCAGGGAAAATTAGTCACAACAACTGATTCCTTGGGCCGTTTTTCCTTCCAGTCCCTCCCATCGGGCAAGGTTACCTTGACCTTTCCTGTTGCAGGATATGTTTCTGACAGTGTAACGGAAAGCTTGGAGCATGGAAAGGCCCTGACAGTTGAATATCGTCTTGAACGGCTTGCATATAACGAGTATGAAATTGTGGTATACGGCAAGATGGAGAAAAAAGAGGTTGCCAAGAACAGTCTCTCTTTAGCCGAGGTCAAACGTGTGCCAGGATTCGGCGGGGATGCTGTAAAGGTTGTACAGGCGCTTCCTGGGGTTGCGCGCGCATCATTTGCGTCCGGGCAGATTATTGTTCGGGGGAGCGGAAATGGCGATACCCGTTATTTTCTGGATGGTGTTGACATTCCTGTTTTGTTTCATTTCGGTGGTCTGAGATCAACATATAATTCCGACGCACTCTCCGCCATTGACCTTTATCCTGGCGGTTTTAATGTACGTTATGGCGGATGTGTTGGAGGAGTGGTTGAAATAAAAGGAAGGCCCGCTAAAACGGATCGTTGGCATGGAAATGTTGATGTCAATCTTATTGATGCGTCGTTTTTAGGAGAAGGGCCTCTCTCTAAAACACTGTCTCTTATGATCACTGGAAGACGAAGCTACATTGCCAATGTTCTGAATGCAGGCCTCAAGGCATTTGGCATTGTTCTCCCGATGACAGTGGTTCCGTATTATTGGGATGGTGTGGCTCGTCTTGATTACAATCCTTCAAAAGCGGATCGTATGTTTGCCACTGCATTTTTAATGCAGGATAAGATGCGCTTTATTATTTCACAGGTGCGAGGCGGTTCCAGTGATGTCAGCGATGCACGGGATGCGCTTTCCCAGGATTTACAGGCTTACAAGGCCATTTTTGGATGGGACCACAGTTTCGATTCTGACACAAAGAATGAACTTAGGTTCAGTCTTTCACATGGAACCCAGAATTTCAATATCTTCGGTTTTGCACGTATGGATTTTTTATCCAACGGCCCATATATACGCGATCAGCTTATAAGAAGTATTTCAGATAAATTGAATGTGATTGCGGGTATGGATATGATGGCACAGAAAGTAAACTACACTCTTGATATTCTTTCCGCTTCCGGACCTACAAGGAGCATAAGCAGCAGTTGGTTTTCAGATATCGGAGGTTACACCCTTGCAGAATACAAACCCCTGAAAACCTTGGTGTTGACACCCGGTCTTAGATATGATTATTTCACAGAGCTCAGCAAGGGAGAGCCATCAATTCGTTTCACCACCAGATGGAACTATAAGCCAAAACACACCCTTAAATTCGCCGGGGGCACATATAGCCAGCCCCCTCAGCCTATGGGACAGGCAATTGATTCTGTTTGGGGCAACCCGGATCTTCCTCCCACACGAGGCAGGCAGGCGGTCATTGGCTACGAATACCAGTGGACTGATTTGATTTCAGCCGATATTCAGACATACTACAACACTCAAAATTGCATTCCCATGTCAGCCGGTGATGCTAAACGGCCAGGCACCGATAAATCCTATAATTATCTTCCTGACCAGGAAGGGCGAATGTACGGTCTTGAAGTCATGCTCCGCCACGACCCGGGAACCCGCTTTTTCGGCTGGATAGCATATTCGCTTTCACGCAGTGAAAGACGATCTCCACGTCCCGACAATTCGTCTGGCGGTGGAGCAAGCGCCACTAACCTTAATCGCGCATGGGATCCGAATGCATGGAATCTTTTTTCCAAAGATCAGACACATAATCTGCAGCTTGTCGGCAGCTGGCGCCTGCCCAAAAACTGGGAAACAGGCTTCCGGCTGAGATATGTGACCGGTAATCCGGCGACTCCGGTTCTTGGATATACGGAGAAAAAGTATGAGTATAATAGCGATTATGGTTATTATGTGGATCTTAAGGGAAAGCCGCTTTCAGAACGAATGGGGCCGTTCTTTCAGCTTGATGTACGGGTTGATAAGAAATTTGTATATAAATCATGGCTTTTATCAACATATCTCGATATTCAGAACCTGAATTATTTTGTTTATAACAGCCCTGAATTCTATAGTTACAGTTATGATGCATCAGATCGACAGACCATCGGGGGAATCATTATACCATCAATCGGCGTTCGCGCGGAGTTTTAATTATGGAAAAACTATTCTTATCAACAGCAGTATTGCTTACACTTCTGTTTTCAGCCTGCACTGATTTTCCACATCGCTATGAAAGCATTGAAGGAGACAAAATTCGACCTCTTACAATACTTTTCAACCCGGCTGAAGCCTCTCCCGGCGACACAGTTTCCGTCAGGTTGGTGGCTGTATTCCCTGACAGTGGCAATAAGCCGACAGTTTCCTGGACAGTTTCCCTTGATTATGGTATTGACCTTTACGGAAACGAAATCATTGAGCGCAACATCGTGCCATTGGATCGTTTCATGGTGCCGGGAACGGATACTGGGGGAGTTGCCTTCCGCTTTGTTGTTCCTGATTCCACACTCCTTTATTCAACCACGCTCAAATCCCTGGTTCCAGCCCTTGATTCAAATTTAACCCCATATACCGCAGATGCGTTTTGTCGTTATCTTGCCGCAAGCCAAATACCGGTTTCAGATTCGGTTTATCATTTGATAGACAGGTTTGCGGCTCCCATTAGGCTTCGCGCGCGCATGGTGCAGGGAATAGATCTTACGGTTACACGACAATTCTTTGTGCGCTGGAGCAGTCGTCTTAATTCACCTGACGTCAACACCAATCCATTCATTAACTGGGTTAAGTTCATTGACGTTAATGCAAAAAACATCACTAATCCCGATTCCATTCCTTTTAAACCCCATACCACTGAATATCTGCTGAATGATACCACCCCCTCTCTTGAAAGCGATACTTTTTTTATAGAAAAGGACCATTCTTATTTTTTTGCTTCTGATTCCTCAGGGTTTCAAACTTACGATTATTTTTCGCTCATAGACACCATGTTTAAAACAGACAAAGAGCAGTTGTCATATGACTGGCTTTATACAAATCTGGATTTTAATAGCAGCATGAAGCAGGATTCCCTTTTACTTATGCCTGGTGGAAGGGATGGCCCTGTCTGCGCTTTTCTGCCGCCTGTTGACACGCGCATGAAGAATTTCAAGATATATGTTGTTGTCCGTGATGTACGGTGGAATAATCTCACTGTTCCAAATGGTTCAGCATTCAGGACGGTTCAAGGGGTATTCAAATATTCAGATGCTTATATCAAGGCGCATCAGTAAAGCGCATTCTTTAAGCAATGTGTGTTACGGTGGGGATGTGTTCTTATGACAGAGACTTTTTCTTCAAATCCGTATAAAGGGGAAAAAAGTGGATACGCGACTTGGAAGCATTTGAAATATTTCCACCATGAAAGACAAGGCCTTTGGGACAATCAGGGTGCTTGATTAAAAACTGGGACAAGCTTTTCATTTTTCCGGCCGGCCCGCTCTTAACCTCAACCGGAATTATATGCCCATTATCAACTATCAGATAGTCAACCTCCGCATTACCAAGGGCTTCGGTTACCCAGTAGTAAAGCCTTTGGCTTTCCGAACCTTCCCGGGTGGCCAAAAGTTCCTGACCCACATATTGCTCCGCAAGGCCGCCTCTGAATGAGTGCAGCAGGTCCTTCTCATGCAGGACATCAGATGCTGATATGCCGGCAAGCTGCCTCGCCAAACCTATATCCACGAACACAAGCTTGAACCGTTTGTCGGAAGCATCCGCACCAAGCGGCAAACCCGAAGCCGTGGCTGCGCGGACAGGAGATACAATCAGTGCGCGTTCAAGGACCTTAAGGGCGGTCTTTATTGTTTCGATTCGTTTATCAGGGCATAGGGAGGTGTATTTTATCTGCTGGCCAAGATGCCGTGGTACCGTTTCATAGATATGCTGAAGACACTCTTTGTCAACCTTGGACCCGTATTTGGGAAAATCATCGAGAAAGGATTGTATAAGTGATAAATGGACACGCGAAGACTCTTCAAACGAGTTTGATTCAACGTATGTTTTGACAGCCTCCGGCATTCCTCCTACAATAAAATATTCTTTTAAACAGCCTTGGAATTTTTCATTAATTGTTTCGGACACAGGGGTCATTTCATTGATATCCGGTCTTTTTTCAATAAGAAGATCCGCGTTTTTTGCCAAAAGAAACTCTCTGAAACTCATGGGATAAAGCCAGAGAAATTCAACCCTGCCAACGGGAAAAGAATTTTCGCTCAATGAAAACTCAAGTAAAGAACCCGCAGAGGCAACATGAAGCTCGGGGATCTCCTCATAGAAATAGCGTAAACTTGCAAGCGCTCGCGGACAAGCCTGGATTTCATCGAATATTAAAAAAGTTTCACCTGGAATAATCCGCTGGTTGAATTCTATTTCAAGGTCCTTGACTATTTCTGATGCTACCAGATTTCCGGAAAATATCCGATGCAAAGAACGCCGTCTGTTCAAAATCAGCTATGATGAATGATTGAAACTCCTGTTTTGCGAATTTCTTAAGTAAAAATGTTTTGCCAACCTGCCTTGCCCCCCTTAGAATAAGAGGTTTTCGCGATGGCCGTTTTTTCCATTCTGCTAATTTTGCTTCAATATCACGCAACATGTAATATTAAGATAGTTATTTTACATGATTAATGCAATAACATGGTACTATTATTACAGTTTGCCATATCTGTCAAATGCCAGGAATGACTCGATACAAGGAATGGGGTGTTCAGATTTTCGGATGTTTTATATTAGGACGCATCAGTAGAACACAATTTTAATTTTTTATAAAATCCAGTTCCATTTAGTTTTTTCAATTTATGACATTGACTTTTTCGAATTATTTTTATATTTATTTCCTATTAGTTTCATAGGAATTTAATTAATGTAGGCAATGCTATGATGTGAATTCAAGATACGGATTTACTTTAAATGAAAGGAAATATCAGATATGAGAAGCAATTTATCAAAATATCAATTATTCAGGGAAATTGTTTATATTCTTATGAAGGAAATGGTCTGGATTTTGCTATAAACATTAACGCATGGAGGTTCAATGAATTCTTTATTTTTAGCTTGCGTATTTTTTGGAGCAATGGCTTTGTGCTCAGCACAGGCTGCTTCTGATGCACCGGAAAAAACAAGTGCGGCTGCGCCTGAAAAAGCGCAACCAAAGAGTGTAACCAAGCTGAAACCTCAAACAACATGCCCTGTAATGGGAGATAAGATTGATAAAAGTTTCTATGTGGATTACAAAGGCAAACGGATTTATGCATGTTGTGGATCATGTCCTGATATCATAAAAAAAGACCCTGAAAAATACATTAAAAAGCTTGAAGCCATGGGACAATCCGTTGAGGTTATCAGCAATGAACCAAAGAATGAAAGTAAGAATGATACTTCTAAAACAAATATAAAATCCATGAAGATGAAGGATGATACAACAATGTCCAAAGCTGCAAATACCGAGTACTGGACTTGTCCAATGCACCCGGAGATTCACCAAACCGGGCCAGGACGCTGCCCCATTTGTGGAATGAACCTGGAATTTAAAAAAAATGACAAGGATACCACAAAAATCAAGAATGCAGATCATAGCAAGAAGAAGATGTAGTTAATCAGGCTTAATAAATGAAAAAAGATCCGATTTGTGGCATGACTGTGGATGAAGGAAGAGCGCTCAGCGCAGAGCGCGATGGGGAAATGTTTTATTTTTGCTGTGATCACTGCAGGCAAAAGTTTCTGTCAACCCCTGCTACAATAAAGCATGAAGAAAAGCCGCAGGGCAAAGGCCTTTACACCTGTCCTATGCATCCTGAAATCGAAAAGGACCATGCAGGAGATTGCCCCAAGTGTGGCATGGCACTTGAGCCAAAGACAATTACATCCGGATCTGTTAGTGGGGAAAATACGGAACTCCATGACATGACAAAGCGTTTCTCTGTTGGTTTTGCGCTAACATTACCGGTATTTGTGCTTGCAATGTCCCATTTAGTTCCTTTGTCAGCCTTGCAATCCTTTGGGGAAAGTCCCATTTCACGTTGGATTCAATTTGTACTAACCACACCAGTTGTGTTTTGGGCAGGCAAGCCGTTTTTTATTAGGGGCTTTCGTTCAATAGTCTCGCGTAATCTTAACATGTTCACGCTAATTTCAATTGGTGTGGGTGCAGCATATATATTCAGCGCCGTTGCCATGCTCATGCCAGGCATATTTCCTCATACAATGCAGCACAATGGTAAAGTCGCTATTTACTTTGAGGCAGCTGCCGTGATTGTTGTGCTGGTGCTATTAGGTCAGGTGCTCGAACTTCGCGCCAGGAGTCGCACCGGAAGCGCTATAAAGGCGCTTTTAAATCTCGCACCTCCAACAGCCCGGCAAGTCACTCCAGGTGGCGATCATGAAGTCATGCTTGATGAGGTTAAGGTAGGCGACTCTTTGCGGGTTGTTCCGGGCGACAAGGTTCCTGTTGACGGTATTCTTGTTGAAGGCCACTCAAGCGTGGAAGAGTCCATGGTAACAGGAGAACCCCTGCCAGTGGAAAAAAACGTTGGTGACAAGGTAACGGGTGGTACAGTCAATGGTACAGGCAGTTTTATCATGCGGGCAGAGCGGGTCGGAAGCGATACGCTTCTTGGTCAGATTGTAAACATGGTTGCAAATGCACAGCGTAGCCGTGCGCCAATACAAACTCTTGCGGACAAGGTTGCAGGTATCTTTGTGCCGGTTGTAATTCTGGTTTCAGTGCTTACATTCGCATTCTGGATGTGGCTTGGGCCTGAACCCAAGCTTGCTTATGCAGTGGTTAATGCCGTTGCAGTCCTTATCATCGCCTGTCCTTGCGCCCTTGGTCTTGCCACTCCAATGTCCATCATGGTTGGCGTTGGGCGTGGAGCGCAGGAAGGCGTGCTCGTTAAAAACGCAGAGGCGCTTGAAAGACTGGAGAAAGTAACAACCCTGATTGTTGACAAAACGGGTACTCTCACAGAGGGTAAACCCAAGCTCATGGATATCATGCCAACAGGAGGTTTTGACGCAAAGGAATTCCTATGCCTTACAGCCTCATTGGAACAAAGCAGCGAGCATCCTCTTGCAGCTACGATTGTTCGGGGCGCGAATGAACAAGGAATCGTCCTTACGGCTGCACAAAACTTCCGTTCAATTACAGGGGGCGGCGTTATTGGCACTGTTGCCAATCATGCAGTAGTGGTTGGTAAGCCTGATTTCCTGCGGATTCAAAAGATCTCGGGTCTTGAAGCCCTCGAAGCCTCGGCCAGGAAATTTCAGGAAGAGGGCAAGACTGTGATGTTTGTCGCAATAGATAACAGGCCCGCAGGAATTATATCAGTAGCTGACCCAATAAAATCCACAACCACTGAAGCAATCCATGATCTTCATTCGCTTGGTTTAAAGCTTGTTATGTTGACCGGCGACAATCGCCACACTGCGGCCACAGTGGCCAAACAGCTTGGCATTGACTCTGTGGAAGCTGAAATCGAACCAGCTGGAAAAGTTGCCCATATCAAAAAGCTTCGAGCAGAAGGTAATCATGTTGCAATGGCCGGTGACGGCATTAATGATGCACCGGCTTTAAGTGAAGCTGATGTGGGCATTGCCATGGGCACTGGCACTGACATTGCCATGCAAAGTTCGGGAATAACCCTTGTCAAGGGCGATCTGCGCGGCATTGCCAAAGCCATACGCTTAAGCCGTGCTACAATGCGCAACATCAGGCAAAATCTATTTTTTGCTTTTCTCTATAATGCGCTTGGCATTCCCATTGCCGCAGGAATACTTTACCCTTTCTTTGGAATCCTTTTAAGCCCTGTTTTTGCCGCAGCTGCAATGAGTTTCAGTTCTGTGTCTGTGATTTCAAATGCCCTACGATTAAGGGTTGTAAATGACCGGAGTTAAAGCAATGCTTGGACATGGCTTATCAATAATACTAATTGGCTTGTTTTGCGGATCATTCTTATATGCATCTAATCCATTGCGTGCTTATGATTCAACAGTTGCGATTCTAATTGAAACTGTAAAGAAGAACAATCCGGAACTTAAAGCTGCTCTTTTCAAGACTGATGCAGCCAAACAGAATGCAAAAGCAGCCAAAAGCTATGATCCCCCTCAATTGGGAGTTGAATTTTACCAGAATCCTGTGAGTTCTTTTCCAAATCCAATTAAAAATGGAATGGAAAATGATTTCTTTATTCAGCAGATGATACCCTTCCCTGGTAAATTAACAGCAATGGGTAATGCTGAAAATTCAAAGGCATCAATGTATGCTGCTGAACGCAAATCACTCGAAATCGCACTTACAACAGGTGTAAAATCCAATTTTGCTGAGCTTTATCTTATTTGGCGAAAACAGGAAATTAATGCTGAGAATCTTGACCTTATGCGTTTTCATGGGGACGTTGCAAGGGCCAGATACGGCAGCGGACAGGACATGGTTGCTGATGTTCTCAGGGCTGAAACAGAGGTTGCAACGCTCCTTTCGGATAGTCTTGTTTTGCTTCAGGAACAGCATTCCATGGAAGCCATGATAAATGCTTCGCTTGGGCGCGCTTCAGAAACCCAAATTGACGAGGTGCAGTCAGTGGTCCCAAACAATGTTCATTTTGAATACGCAAGTCTTTGCAGTCTGGCATTGCAATATCGGCCCGAACTTGAGGCAATGCGATCAAATATAAATATGCACGAATCAGAAAGAAGCGCTGCAAAAAAGGAATTTCTGCCTGATTTTATGGTCAAGGGAACTTACAAATCCATGACCAATGGGCCTGAGGATTTCTGGGCCTTGATGCTTGGGGTCACTGTTCCTATTGCATTCTGGTCGTATCCGAAATATTCAGCGCAAAGCGAGGGCAAGCGGCTGTCCCTGATGGAAGCGCATGAGGAGTTAACCAACATGCGTAACATGGTTTTTTCGCAGATTAGATCTTCCAATGCAAGGCTTGAAAGCGCAAATGGGCGCATACATTTGCTTTCAGATAAAACAGTGCCCATATCAAAGCAGGCCCTGGATGCCGCGCTTACAGCCTACAAAACAGGCAAGTCGGATTTTCTTATGCTGGTTGATGATCAGAAAATGTATTTCATGGCAAAGATTGATTTGGAAATGGCTGTAATGGCTTATTACCAGGCCATGGCCCAATTGGAGCAATCCGTGGGCGCTAATCCTTTTTTAAGTCTTACAGGAACTCAGGGGGTCAAGTGATGAAATATGTATCATATAGAATAAACAAACCATTGACTACTGTCGTGATTCTGATATGCTTAATCGTAGCTGCACCCATATTTATTTCCTGCAAACATAAAGACAATAAATCTTCCTCGGAAAACTCAGAGAAAATTGTTTATCACTGCCCAATGCATCCCAATTACATGTCGAACAGCCCGGGTAAATGCCCTATATGTGGAATGGATTTGGTGCCGGTTGACAGGCAACAAGGGGCGGATTCCCTGAAGGAAGTTTCAGGGAATGGGGTGGAAATCAATCCCAATATGATTCAAAACATGGGTGTAAAGACGGAAAAGGCTGAGCGCCGCAGCCTCATGAAAGAGATCCGGGCCAATGCCAGCATAACCCCTGATGAGCGGCGGATATATTCCGTAACATCGCGAATCAACGGTTATATTGAAAAGCTCCATGTGAATTACACCGGCCAGGCTGTTCAAAAAGGAGAGCCGCTTTATGATATATTCAGCCCTGATTTGGTAAGCGCCCAGAATGAATATTTAAGCGCACTAAAAAGAATAAAAGGCGCTGATTCAATTGATCCTCTTGCTCAAAGCGCGCTTAAACGCCTGCAAAATTGGAATTTTCCCGAGACTGATCTTAAAGAGCTTGAACAAACCCATGTTGCCAAACGTGTTCTTACAATGAAGTCTCCTGCTGATGGCATTGTTGTTGATAAAATGGTTACGGATGGGCAGGCAATTGAACCTGGAATGACGCTTTATAAAATTATTGATTACTCCAGGGTCTGGGCATTGTGCAGTATTTATCAGCAGGATGTTTCTTTTGTAAGGGTCGGACAAAAGGCGGAATTATCGGTTGACAATATAGCAGGGCTAAAATTCTATGGCAGTGTAACTTATATTTCTCCAGAATTGGACATGGAGTCCCGTACTTTAACTGTCCGGATTGAGTTTTCTAACACTCCAGATCTTCTTCTTAAACCAGGAATGGTGGCTACTGCAAATATTTTCACTTCCGCTCGTCCTGAAGTTGTTGCTGTTCCGTCAGAGGCGGTAATTCATTCGGGATTACGCAGTGTCATTATAATCTCCAGGGGTGATGGCTATTTTGAGCCAAGGGAAGTGAAAACCGGAATCACGGCAAATGGTTTTACTGAAATCCTTTCAGGTGTTGCAGAAGGGGAGGAGATTGTAATTTCGTCACAATTTTTAATTGATTCTGAGAGTAACCTAAAGGCAGCTGTTATGCAGCTTGCTCCATCATCAGGTGCGGATACAAGCTCTAGTAACTCCTACAAGGCTGACGAAAAACAACTCTTGAAACAGCTTTACACTTGTCCCATGCATCCTGAAATAATACGTGACAAGCCGGGTCAATGTCCAATTTGCGGTATGAATTTAGTCCCAAAGAAGTGAATTATTAAAGGACCCTGAATGCTCGAAAAAATAATCCAATGGTCGATTAACAATAAGATAATCGTTATCTTCCTGACTGTTATTGCCATCGGACTTGGAATTAGAGCGCTTCTAACAACGCCTGTTGATGCGATTCCGGATTTAAGCGACGTCCAGGTGATAGTGTACACAGAATATAAGGGACAGTCCCCTCGAATCGTTGAAGATCAAATCACTTATCCACTCACAACATCACTTGTTTCAGTACCAGGTGCTCGGGTTGTTCGCGGCTATTCCTTTTTCGGTTATTCTCTTGTGTACATAATTTTTCAGGACGGGACAGATATTTATTGGGCAAGAAGCCGCGTTCTTGAACTACTCAATACAGCGCAAAAAAGGCTGCCCCCCGGTATTTTCCCGACCCTCGGGCCTGATGCCACTGGAGTCGGATGGGTATACGAATACGCACTCACTTCTGATAAACGTTCCTTAGCCGAACTTCGTTCGTATCAGGATTGGTATCTGAAATATCAGTTGTCAGGTGTTGAAGGAGTGAGCGAGGTTGCGAGTATCGGCGGATATGTAAAGCAATATCAGGTGACAATTGATCCACTTAAACTTCAGGCATATAAAATTCCCCTCTCAATGGTTGAGATGGCCATCAAAAACAGCAACACGGATGTTGGAGGCGAGGTCATTGAAATTTCCGAGGCGGAATTCATGATTCGAGGCCTTGGATATATCAAATCAATAGAGGACATTCAAAATATTCCTGTTAAAGTGGGCATGGGAAATGGTTCTCCTGTGTTTATTGGCGATATTGCAAATATCAGCGTGGGTCCTGAAATGAGGCGGGGTGTTGCAGAACTTGATGGAAAGGGCGAAGTTGCAGGAGGCGTTGTTATAATCAGGTTTGGAGAGAACGCCCTTAAGGTTATTGAAGATGTTAAAAAACGTTTGGCAATTGCAAAGCAGGGCCTTCCTTCTGATGTTGAGATTATTCCGGTCTATGATCGATCATCTCTTATCCTGCGTGCAATTGAGAATCTCCGCAGCAAGCTAATCGAAGAAATTTTAATTGTTGCTTTGGTCTGTATAATCTTTCTGCTCCATGCGCGAAGCGCACTTGTGGCAGTTTTCACACTGCCAACGGCCATTCTTATTTCATTCATTGTTATGCGTCTCCAGGGCTTAAGCGCCAATATTATGTCGCTTGGCGGCATTGCAATTGCGATTGGTGCTATGGTGGATGCTGGTATAATTATGATTGAAAATGCGCACAAGCACATTGAACATGAAAATGAAAAACCTCCTGGAGAGCGCCGGGATCATTGGCAGGTTATTATTGATGCATCCAAGGAAGTTGGGCCGGCTCTTTTCTGGTCTCTATTGGTAATCACTGTGTCATTTATACCGGTCTTTACACTTGAGGCGCAGGAAGGCCGCCTTTTCCGGCCACTTGCTTTTACCAAAACATATTCCATGGCAGCATCAGCCCTTCTTGCCATTACCATTGTTCCTATTCTTATGGGGTTTTTTGTTAGAGGTAAAATCCTTCCTGAAGAACGTAATCCCATTAATCGTTTCCTTATCAAACTCTATCATCCTGTTGTGGAATGGATACTGAAGCGACCTGGCCTGATTATTCTTGCTGCGATTGTGATTGTGCTTGTAACCATCTTTCCTTTTAAGCGTCTTGGGTCTGAATTCATGCCGCCTTTATATGAAGGCGATCTTCTTTACATGCCAACTACTCTTCCCGGTATTTCAATCACAAAAGCCAAAGAGATTCTTCAGCAGACGGATAAAATCATAAAGTCTTTCCCGGAGGTTAAAAGCGTGTTCGGCAAAGCCGGTCGCGCTGAAACCGCAACTGACCCGGCTGGGCTTGACATGCTCGAAACGACCATCCAGCTGAAACCCGAATCAGAATGGCGCAAAGGCATGACACACGAGAAATTGGTTGAGGAGCTTGACAATGCCATAAGGTTTCCTGGACTTACCAATTCCTGGACCATGCCAATCAAAACACGGATAGATATGCTTTCAACAGGAATTAAAACGCCTGTGGGTATTAAAATATCAGGCCCGAATCTTGACACCCTCGAAAGACTTGGCCGCGAGGTTGAAGCTGCCATACGAAACGTGCACGGTACAACCTCGGCTTTTGCTGAGCGCGCTATTGGCGGAAATTATCTTGACATAAGCATCAACCGCAGGGAAGCGGCCCGTCTTGGCCTAACCCAAAACGATATTCAGGGCACAATCGAAACCGCGCTCGGCGGCATGAGTGTGACCACAACGGTGGAGGGACTCGAACGCTACACTGTCAATATCCGTTACAGCAGGGAATTGAGGGACAATATCGAAGCCTTGCAATCAATCCTGGTATCTGCGCCTGACGGTCGTCAGGTTCCCTTGGGCCAGGTTGCCACAATCACCACCACAAAAGGCCCCATGGTTGTGCGAAGCGAGAATACCAGGCCTAACTCCTGGGTGTTTGTTGATATCCGTGATATCGATATCGGTTCTTATATCAAACTTGCACAGAAAGCTATTTCGGAAAAGGTTGCACTGCCAACAGGCTACACCTTAATCTGGAGCGGTGAATTCGAGTACATGGAACGTATGCAAAAACGCCTGATGCTTGTCATTCCGCTGACAATTCTTATTATTCTGCTCATCATTTATCTTAATACCAAATCCCTTGTCAAGACAGTTATTGTGTTTCTTGCCGTACCATTCTCGCTTGTTGGGGCCATTTGGCTTCTGTACATTCTTGGTTACAATATGAGCCTTGCAGTATGGGTAGGCATGATAGCACTTGCCGGTCTTGATGCTGAGACCGGGGTCATCATGCTTCTTTATCTTGAGCAGGCCTTTAATGCTGCAAAAGAAAAAGGACAGATGAATTCGATGATGGATCTGAAGGATGCAATAAACCATGGCGCTGTAAAAAGAGTGCGGCCCAAGATAATGACGGCCTCTGTTATTATAGCCGGTCTTTTGCCCATTCTTTGGAGCCATGGCACTGGTGCTGATGTCATGAAGCGCATTGCAACGCCAATGGTGGGCGGTGTGGTGACGTCAGTTCTGATGGAGCTTATGGTTTATCCGGCCATTTACTTTGTCTGGAAGCGCAGAAGTTTGAAAGACGAATCTTCTAAGTAGGTTACCCATCCCCCTTTGTCCCCCTTCCCTACAAGTAAGGAAGGGGGTCAAGGTTTTTAATTTCTAATACATAATTGCTCCCCTCCCTACTCGTAGGGAGGGGAAAAAAAGGGGTGGGTAACCCTTAAAACAGCTGAAGTTTTATTTTAGTATTTTGCAGAAAATTTATTCCCTGGCCCTTACAAGCGACGCAAGAATACCAAAAAAACATAATGTTGTTGACACAATAAAAGCATATTTCAAAGCTGTCATGAAGTGCCTGAACACTTCAGGAGTTATCTGCATCTTTCCCATAAAAGCCGTGAGCATCATGGTTCCTATTGCAATGCCGATTGTCTGACCTGTCTGCCGCATTGTGCTTATTATGCCTGCTGCAATACCGTAATACTTTCTTTCAACCGAACCCATGACCGCGTTTGAGTTAGGCGATGAAAAAAGAGCGAACCCTCCCCCTATAATAAACAGGCAGCATACTATTTTCCATAACGGAGTATACATGGACAAGAACGAGAACAAAAAAAGTCCTGTCATTGTAAGTGCCATTCCAACTGATGCAACTTTTCCGGGCATTACCCTATCTGAAAGACGGCCAGCAGAAGATGCAAAAATAACCATTACAAGCGGTTGTGCCATTAGTATAAGGCCTGCTTTGGCCGGGTCAAAACCTTTAATGTATTGTAAATAAAGACTCATAAGAAACCCGACTGAAGATGCAGCGCTGTAATGAATAAGGGTCGCAAGACTGGAAAAGGCGAAAACTCTGTTCTCTCTGAAAAGACTCAAGTTAATTAATGGACTGGCAAATTTTCCCTCGAACTTAATGAATATTAAAAGCAAGACCAACCCAAAAGCCAGCAAAGAAAATCCTAAACCTGAAGGAGTTTTTGACATGCCGTAAATAAGGCAGATTACTGTGAGCCCAAACAGTACAGACCCAGGATAATCTATTTTTTCGCCTTTGGCTTCTGCCCATTCTCCCTTTATAAGAAACAAAAGGAAAAATATTGAAACCAATCCAAGAATCACATTTAGCCAGAATATCGAACGCCATCCCAAGGTTTTTGTCATAAGACCGCCTATAAACGGACCGGCTGTTAAGCCGAAATAAACAGCGGATACGTTCCATCCAAGCGCCCATCCCTTTTTATCCGGAGGGAAGACGGAAGTAAGGATGGCAACGCCGGTCCCAAAAAGCATTGCAGCCCCCACACCCTGGAAAACCCTTACAATAATCAGCATCCAGGAGCTAGTTGAAACAGCACCAAGCAGTGACATTATAACGGTTATGAATGAACCGATTATCATTATTTTTTTTCTGCCATAAATATCGGCTAAACGTCCGAAAGGCACGACAAATACGGTTGCTGATAACAACATGGATGTAAAGACCCAGCCAAGCGAAGATGCACTCATTGAGAATTCACGGCCTATTGCCGGCAGTGCAACGGTCAGGGAAGCGTTCATGAGGGAATTTACCAGGGCGCTAAGCATTGATGCCGCTAGAACGGCAAGTTGCGTTTTCCGGTCAAGAACCTGATACTCGCCCATAATTGTTTTTGTTTCCATTGGCTGGAAGTGTATGTGGTACTTAAAAAAGCAATGAATTAAAACTTATTACTCAAATGCCGGCTTTGTGTCTGATTAAAATATATCTATGGGCTAATAGTTCGTGACTTTATATTTCGCCTTGAATCCACAACCTCTGCACTACGTTTTTGTTCGCTTTTCCTGAGGTCTTCCGCGAGTTTTTCCACAGATTGGCCATATTCCTCGGCTATTTTATCTTTGATCTCCCACATTTCTTCTAATAGTTCATTTCTCATGCAAGTCCTCCCATAAAATCCTGTGGTGTGGTAAGTTCTGGACAGTCAAAACCCTCGGAGACTATAAATGACCTTAGTGCCGGCTTAGTCTCAGCATTATCAATGTGCCGGTAATTCCACGTTAAAAGGTAATCTACCTCATGTACAACAGCGATAGCAATATGAAGTGCGTCGTCAATTGCCACAGATGGTAGAAGAGAAGCGTCTATCAATTTCCTAGCGAGTATGACCGCTTCATCAGTTAATTTAAGCAACGGAATACCTGAAAGTGCATCCAGCCTTTTCCTAACCGCGTTTGCATCACCTTTTTCTGCTTCTCGCATGACAACTTCTGATATATAAACTTCATATTTATCTTTATGGTAGCTCCACCATTCCCAAGTTATATTTTGCCATGCGGCTGAAATGAGATTTTGGGATGGACGAGATGTAAGATAACTAATTACTGTTGTTTCTATGTAAACCCGTTTCTTCATTTTATTAACCTTGGATTAAGATAATCAATTTTCTTTGATAAAGCAATTTTTGAAAAGATTGGCATGGGTTGGAACTCAGTGCTCCCCACTTTTAAATTGCCATAGACGAAAAAGCTTTAGCATTTTAATTAACCCTCACCCCTTTTTCCCCTCTCCCGTGAGCGGGCTGACGGGAAATTGAGAATTATATGAATAGATGTTCTTTAACATGGTTTTTAAAAAAATGAATCTCGATTAAATATTTTTAATAGAGATTATTGCTATTTGACATTTCTGGTATGGCTTTTCTCCTCATTGTTTGGGCTATTTCGTCTATTCTTCCTATAAATAGGCGTATTAACAACTCCAAGCAATGCGTCCTTGCGTTGCATTGAAGATTCTTCTAAGATTCCAGACGATGTCCTGCCATAATGCTTCAGCTTTGACTTTTTCCAGGCCTCGATGAAACAACTGAATGAAACTTCCATTCATTTTCTTGTCACCCTGGTAGGTCTCTGCCGCATGACTCCGTTTCTTGTAGAGCGCTTGGCCTTCCTCACTCTTATACCGCTCTTGCGTCCTCTGTTGTGCGGGACGTCGTACGTCTATTCTTATTTTCCGATAGCCTTCTTTACTTTTGGTACATTGCGATAAGTTTTTACATTCCTGACAAGCGGGCTTATTGCTGAAAACAATAATGGTCGTCTTCTTATGCTTATCATAGTATCTTTCTTCCTCCTGAAACGTAGCACCGCAAGAACAAAGAACGCATTGCTTGGTTTCATCATAAGAAAAGGTTATCTCTCCTTTGGCAAGGACCGGATGTTGTTCATGGCTTCGTGTCGGACCAATCATAGAAACGTCCTTAGTCTCAAAAGTCTGGCAGTTTTCACTTGTAGTGAAATTGGAATCCGCCACTACGTTCTTATATTCCCCTTTCCCTTGGCAATTCTTTTGGGCTTGCTCAAACACATTTAGCGCCATATGGGGTTCGTCGTTATGGCCCGAGATTGATGAAGCAATAATAATGTCAGCCTTGGAATCTGTTGCATATACTTCTAAATAAGAATTTGCTACAGAGTCGTTTTTTTGTTTCATCAGGTCTGAATCGCTGTCCGTTGCGTTGATGGTCATTTTCTCGGTCATCTCTTTAACCAGGTAAGGTGCTTTATCTTTAGCCCTCGACTGAATCTTATTGTTCAGCCTCTTCTTTAAGGTATCAATCAGCTCCAAATCTTTCTTTACCGTGTTGAGCTTGGCTTCAAGAATTGGATCCGGTGTCTGAGATTTTATTTCCGCCAATGCTTCATCAAGTGCAGCTGCCAGTTTCGTTTCTTTCTTGCTGAGTCCTTGCAGGCTGTAGCTCTTACGCTTTGAGGCATTCGCTTTCAGAAAGAATCCATCCATGTAAAGGCTCTTAAAGCTCAAGAGTCCATTGGTTTGCGCTAATGTAATCGTTTCAAGGAAAACCTTATGAATGTCCGCACCATGCAAGTTCATAAATTCAGTGATTTTATCATGGCTAATTCGACTCCCCAGTGTAAAAAACCAAAAATCAGCATGGTGTTCCGTCGCATAATCTATTTTTCTGGCGGAATACTTCCTGCAATAGATACCGTATAAAATGACACCTAACATGGTTCTAATGCTTTTGGGAGCACGCCCTTTCTGGCCGGGTCCAACCTTGTAACGCGCTTCAAAATTGGAAACGTCCATATCAGAAATAAAGCGCTCAATATAGCGAGCCGGGTGATCGTTGGGAAGAAGATCACGATAACGAATAACCGTGAGCCTGCCATCGTCACTCTGGTTAGGTGTATCAAAGAAATTTGCCATGTCCATCCTTTTAGATAGGGTTGAACATATAATATAATATATTGAGTGGTATATTGTCAAGTAAATAATGAACAAATTATACTCTTTATGAAAATAAATGAAGGATTTCAAAGAGCCGCCTCAATTTCCCGTCAGCCCGTGAGCGGGAGAGGGGAAAAAGGGGTGAGGGCCATAAAGGAATGGCTAAATATATTAATACATTAACAAAAGCCAAAACTGGGGAGCTATGAGGGGCTGGAACTGTGGCTATAAACAATCCTATGTCTTAATTGTTTACAAAATTAATTATTCAATCTCATTTTCGTTGTTTAGTTTGAATCAAAACCGAATAAACAGCAGAAATCGTGAATTTTAAGAGTATTGGTGCGGCCTGAATATTGCTTATCTTTATAAGATGAAAAAATATTTTACTTTATGTACAGCAGTTCTGGTTATTGGAATTGCTATTTTAATAAGCTTTAATAATGGAGGAGCAATGGGCAAAACAATACCTTTAATCCCTTTGACTGAAAAATCCGTTTATGACTTTACGGTGAAAGACATTGATGGAAACGATATCAAAATGGACCAATACCGCGGTAAGGTCTTATTAATTGTAAACGTTGCTAGCAAATGCGGCTATACCCCTCAATACGAGGGATTGGAAAAAATTTATTTGAAATACAAGGATCAGGGGTTCTTTATTTTAGGTTTTCCAGCCAATAATTTCCTTCATCAGGAACCAGGTACAAACGAAGAAATAAAAAAGTTCTGTTCATTGCGCTATAATGTCACTTTTCCAATGTTCTCAAAGATTTCTGTGAAGGGAAATGATAAACATCCGTTTTATCGTTTTTTAACAGAGAAGGAAACCGATCCTGAATTCGCCGGCGAGATTAAATGGAATTTTAATAAATTCCTAATAAGCAAAACCGGTAAAATAATAGGACGATACGATTCAGGTGTAAAACCTGAAAGTAAAGAACTTATTGATGCCTTGGAGAAAGCCCTATCTGCTTCAGACTAAAGGTATATAAAAGGTAAAGGCATTAATACCAAAGGATCTCGTCTGTATTCT
This sequence comes from uncultured Fibrobacterota bacterium, assembly GCA_963831235.1. Lineage (GTDB taxonomy): Bacteria > Fibrobacterota > OXYB2-FULL-49-7 > OXYB2-FULL-49-7 > JAEUSG01 > CAWHPS01. The sequence goes on along the minus strand of CAWHPS010000043.1, from coordinate 181,949 downwards.
TGTGAATCCACATGTATAAACTTATACAAACGCCTTAAGTCATAGTCCTTATTTCAACAGAACAAGTTTGATCCGTTTGGCCGTTGCTCCCATTTTTAATTCGCATATGTAAATTCCAGGCGCCAATTTACCGGCCTCCACCTGCACTGTATGCTTTCCCTCAGACATCATCCCATCCGCCAATTCCCTTACAATTTTTCCCTGCAGGTTGTAAAGTCTCAATGAGACATCGGCCCTTTGCGGCAGGTAATAGCTTATTCGTGCAGATGGGTTAAAAGGATTGGGGAAAGAGGCAAGCACAAGATATTCCGATGCTCTAACAGCCGGTTCATTTTTGACACCCCCTGTTGATGCAGTGCTGGTTTTAGTGACGCTTTTTCCCGCGCTGCCAGCGCCGTCATCGGGAAGTGAAAAGAGCATATTTTCATGCTGCCCGTTGTTGAATACCAGGTTGACGTTTACGGAGAGCGCCTCATTCATTGGATTGGATACGGACACCTGATATTTCAGTCCGGATTCGTCAAGAAGTACGATGCAGGGTTTGTCCACCTCAAGGGTAAGCCCTTCACGCACATCCACACTGCCCGCCGTGTAGAAAACTATGCCCGTTACGCCAAGACTATCGTGACGGACAGCCTGTATGTCGGCTGTGTTGACTAATGTATGAACCGGTATATGTTGAGAGTATGCCTTAATATCCTCTTTGCTCTTTCCCGGAACCACGATGTATTCATAACCCGCGCCAATAGGATTAAGGCCGTGGTCAAACCATAGACTGAATACATCTCCGGTAACAACAGCGCCGGAGTATTGTGTATTGATGGAGTTCCAGCTCCCGCTTTGTGTCTCGTTCTTAAGCGTCACCTGGGCTGGATGAGGAAAAACATAGCCCACGCTGTCGTGGAACACCCATCGGGGCTGGTCCAGTGTCCGTAGGCCATTGGCAACCGTATTACCCTGCCCCGTATCATTTGCCGTCCACACTGAACCGCGGAGCCAGCACTGGTTAATTGACGTGTACACCGGTGAGTTCTCACCACAGGTAATCCCAGCGCCAAGAGCTGCCACTTCATCGTTGAAACAGAACCAGGCCTTGCGGCCGGAAACTCCGGCCCAGTTGAGGTCAAAACCCACGGCCCCGTGTTTCCCATCGCTCACTCCGCCGACAAATGCGGTTGTTCCGCGGTACCAGCCATCGACATACTGCGGATTTGGCTGGGGCGCAGTTACACCGGGGATGCGGCACCAGTCCCAGAGCGGATAGATGCCGAAATACTCGTCCCCTTTCCGAAGTATCGTGTTGGCACCAAAAGCCACAAAGCTGTTCTTTCTATTCTCCAATCCATGCTGACCCTCGGACCCACCAGTGCGGAAAGAACACATCCGTATGGAAAAGTTGTAATCTTTTGTTCGTCTGACATGATAGTCCGAACACCAAAAATGTTTGTCTCCGGCAAACGCAGAGTCGTTAAGCCCATTCGTATAGTCCACAAAGGCTTGTTGTTCCGCAAGACGGCTGGTTTGCATTCGCATAAGATTGCTTTTGAACATTTGGCCCAGTTTTCCCCAGCCTTGCCGGGTTATTTCCCGTCCGCCACAGGAGAAATCCCAGTCATTGTGACAAATCATCCACCGGCTTCCGTCCAGGATCAGACCCGTCAATATGTTGATTTTTTCAGTATTGAAAGCAAAGGAAAGCCCCTGTGCCATTAGCACCCAGAACGTAACATCCTGCATAAAACCGACTCCATATCCGCCGTTATATAATTGAGCATCGTGCTGATGAAAGCTGAAATCAGGCTGTATTCCATCACCGGTGGTTATTTGAATTTCATTTTTGATGGCATTCATACCCAGGTTGACATCGCTTAGGGATTTCCGGAGACAGCCCCGCCAGATGGTCTGTTCCGCAATCCAGATCATATTCTGGCCCGTTATCGTACCCCATGCAACAGTCATTGAAGGAACATTCATCATGTTCGACCCCGTCTGTATTAGCGCGGGATCCAAACGCGCTTCCATCATAAGCAGCAAAGGTCCCATCACCAGTGGTTTTCCGACATCGGGATACCAGCTTTCACCGGCATTGTTGTATATGGTAATGCCGTCATTTGCATACCAGTAGTCCAAACCCGCAATAATGCCTCTTAACAAAGCAGTGTCCTTATAGGTAGGACTATCGGAGTGGTTGAAAGCAACGGCCATGGATAAAAGGCGCCATAGATGTTTCATCGGGGACCAGACGGAGGTGGGTGTTTCCGTGTAATTTATATCAAACCATTTTCCATTTATCTGCTGTTGAGAAAGGTAAATTGCTGCGCTGTCCGGTATTGTCCCATAGGCCAATCCGTTTCCATTTAAGTATTCCTTGACCAGACGGGTTTTCAGGGAATCGATATCATCGGCAAAAGAAGCCTGATTGAAAAATATGATGGCAAAGAAACAAAGCGCACCCAGCTTATTGATTTGTATAGAGCTCATAAAGAAAATCTCCATATAAACTGTAAATATCGGTTTCCTGATTCGGAATCAATATTTATTGAAAAACTTATCTCATTAGAACCAGCTTAAGCCGTTTGGCCAAGACACCCGCCCTAAGCTCACACATATATATTCCTGAAGCCAGCTTGCCGGATTCCACCTTAACCGTGTGACTTCCCGCTGACATCATCCCGCCTGCCAATTCCCTGACAATTTTTCCCTGCAGGTTGTAAAGTCTCAATGAGACATCGGTCTTTTGCGACAGGTAATAGCTTATTCGTGCGGACGGGTTAAAAGGATTGGGCGAAGCAGTAAGATTAGTATTTCCAGGTATGATTATAACTGTTTCATTTTCCGTTCCCGTATCATTTTCTATCTGAGAACGTAAAAACTGAGCTGCGTTTAGTATGCCATGGTAATGCTCCTGTTGAACATTTTGCAGAAGTGAAAGACCAAACTGATCTTTCATTGCTTCTTCATAGTTTCCTTCCACTTCGTAGGCTGGAACACCAAGTTCATGCTTTGCCCAATTGCTTAAAGTTCCCCCTGACCATGGCTCCCACACCACAGCCGAAGCGCCATACGCCTGAGCCCATTTGCCAGCCTCATTAATGTAGGCATCATCATCATCGGTTTTGCCTGGATAGAGCTCTTTGCCTGACAAGGGGCCTACGGCATGATAAGAGAGTATCATACTTGGCCGAACGGAGTTTAAAAATCCCATGATGGCCTTTGTTTCGGGTTCGCTGCCCGGGCTGGGTCCTCGGTACCAACCATCAAGCGCATCACAACATTCATTCCAATGCGGGGAAGAAAAGTTTCTGTTCAGATTGACCCCGTATGGTATTGCTGCATTTGTATAAATGAAATATGGGTAACCCAAACAGTTTTTCTGACGCTGATCCCAGTTGCCGTCCGGAACCGCCACTAAACTTATGCTGTCAAGCAGTCCACGCTGGCTTGACAAGAACCGTTCCAAAGCATAAACTATTATTTCCGGCCCGCTTTCCGAACCATGTACCGCGCCTATCAACCCGATGCATCGAGTACCCTTGCCAATTTTGATCCCATAAATAGGTTTTCCTAAAACCGTATTCCCTATTTGTTCCATGTTCACATAATCAGGATAGTCCCTGACCATTTGTTCCATGCTGTCCTTTATCGCCTGGTAGGAATACCAGCATTGCGGGTCGCGCACTTTGACTATGGCACGGCCGATTTCGGCGCCATTAATACGGCAGACACGGTAAATGTAGCAGCTATCCATGGAAACAGAGACAGTGCTGTCTATATAAGTGTATAGAGAACCAGTAAGTATCCAGGCGCCGACAGAGAGAAGAATAAATTTGGACGTATCGGCGTTGTCAAGGATGGACTGGGGCATTTGCTCATCAGTAGGATTAGTAAAAGCGTCAAAAGCTACCGTCTGTCTGTAAACTTTCAGCGAATCATTACTGATATTTCTTGCCGATATGGCAACCCGCCGAAAATCCTGCACACTGCAACCGTATAAATCCCCGATTGTGTTTGTGCCGTAAAGTTTTCGATCATAAGTTCCACCAAGGGAATCAGCGGAAGAATTTGCCCCTGGTTTACAGTCCATAATAACAAAAAAATGACAAAAATATACCGAATAATGCCAATATTATATTTTGAATTGTAAATGGCGTTTGACGGAACTTTTACTGCTCTCATAAAATCCTCCTGGATAAAATTTAAATTCGTAGAGTAGAGAACCTGTTGCACAAATAAGTTTCCACTCCGCAGACGCCAATTCAATGCCGCGCATCATAAACCCGCGTATCTTCCGCCCATCCTTTATCTTTCCGAAAATCAGCTCAATGATAATCTTCCGTTCCGCATGGATTTCTTTGCCCTTGGCCGTCTTGAGCTTGTATTCCATCGCCTCTTTGTTACTGAGCCCTTCCGGTATAGCGTCAGGCAAAACGATTTCGTTCTTCACCTTGCGATGATGGCCTTCCTGGACAGGCTCCTTCCGCCGCAAACGGCCCGGACGTAATATATCCCTGAAGGCAGCGTCGATGCGTCCCAGACCAGAGTCCAGCGGACCTCGCTGAAATGCGCCCTCCTTCTGCCGGTAAAATCAAGAACATAACTATGAAGGAACATAAACCCGGCAACCAATGAATGTGTTTTGAGCGCATAAGCAATCTCGATAAAATGTACAGAATTATCAACAAAACTTACCTAATCAATACAACCCTTCGTTTACACTCCACATTACCCTGCCTTAGCAATACCAGATACACCCCCGACGCATGACCCGCAGCATTCCATCTAACCTGCCGAACTCTCATACCGGAAGATTCTTTGCTCAAGCCTGACATCAAATCCGCCACCACCTTGCCGTTAATGTCAAAAACCTTAAGATTCGCATCACTTTTCCAGCCGGACACATTGATTTGAATAATCGGATTAAACGGGTTTGGCAATAATTCCATATCCACTGGAACATCCGGATCAAATAAATTCTCGTTTGTCGTACCTCCGTTGTAGTATATTTCAAATTCCGATAATGCCATCCGATAACGATTTTCATCATTTGGATTAGGCCGCAAATTTGTGCCTTCCACCTTCACATATCTTGCCTTCCGACCAGTAAAAGTAAAAGTTTGCACAACATTTCCAGGCTGCGCATACCCGGTTTCTGTTACTACGGATGTCCAGTTGTTCATATCATTAGATGTACTTATTGTAAAGTCTATCGGAAAATTCTGACCGACATCAACGCCGTCATTTCTAGGATATAAATAAACATTATTTATTATGTAAATGGCCCCCAAGTCAACCTGAACCCATTCCGCATGGTTTACCGTCAATTCATTGTCACTGGTCCATCCACACGAAGTCCCGGCAATCGTGGATCGTTGTCCGTCTACAACATTTAATTGACCCCAGCCGGCACGTTCATAGGTACTTGATGATATAACCGTTTTGCCGAGAGCGATATTAATATTATTGGTTACGATGCCGACGGTGGTATCGGAATCACTGAGAGCTGCCGAAAATGTCCATGTCCCCGGCAAGACGTTGAATTTGTAATAATTCCGGTCTTCGCCTTGCCATGTTATGCCGGCGACACCGCCTGTATAATTCCCCTTCCATATTTCAGCGCCGTTTACAGATATTCTAGTCGGTGTTAAAGTCTTGGGGATACCCACAACCGCATTGGTAAGCGCCGGCGAGGTAAGCAGCAAGGTGAACAGAGTGTCTTTTTTGATCGTGACGACAATATCACCTTTCACTGATGGAACAACGGCGTTTACTTCTCTGAGGTATCCGAGATGAGGGAGAACGTGATAGGTTCCATAGCCGGGTGTTTCCGGCCCAATTCCTGCCACGACAGCGGAAAGAACTTTCAGAGAACCACCTGCATATGTATGGTTAGTGCTTTCGTAGCCTGGATTCGGATCCCAGTTTTCTCCCAGTGTTGCAGTGTTTCCATTGACCGAGATGCTCCATCGGGTTTTGAACCTGTTCAGCGCATCGCTTGGATACCCCATGAGACATAACGCTTCTTCAGGATACCGTTCCATTTGTGGACTGCAATATCGATTGTTTATCAAGACATTTCTTAGTGCAGGATATTTACCACTATCCGCCAGTCCCAGGCATACAGCCCAGGCATTAGCTCTATCATCACCTATCCCAAAACCATTCCCATTCCAAAAAACAGCAGCAAAATTTGTTTCAATTCTTGATTTTTGATTGTTCCACTCCGTGGTATCACCGGCATGGCCTGCAATAACCGCCATCCCTGCCATGTGCTTGACTACTGAATAATATTGGGTGTTCATGAGACATCTTCTGTCAATGTTATCACCCCAATCCATCCAACTCCCGCAGCACATCCCATAACCCGCCAAATCATTGATACATCCATCGGCATTGAAAGTCCAATTGGCCAGACATCTTTTAATTGGCAGGTATAAGTCCCGAATTATCGAGGCGTCGCCGGTTTGCATATAATAATTCCAAAGGCCGAATTCACCGGACCAGGCCAGATCTTGTGAAACTGCCGCCCCGATACCAGGATCCTGGGCGCTGGGCGCGATATTAGGAAAAAAACCGTCAGTATGCTGCCAGTTCTTGTAATGCGATACACAGAGACGAATTAATGTCCTGTAGCCGGCGTAATCCATATGCGACCATCCGGAGAAAAACAATAAGGTATATATTCGTATCCGCAAGATTGATCTTCCAGCCAACCTCCGCGCTCCCTGTCCGGACAGCCCATCAGTTGATCCCGCATATTGACAAAAGCGGTTCTGCGGGCCTTTATCCAATATTTATCATAAAAATTGTCGCTGCATGTGAACGAGCCCCGGAAATCAATATCGTAGCTTGTTTCCCTGTATTTCAGCTCTTTTACAATGATGCCTGCCGGGATATTGTATGTGACCTCACCATACCCGCCTGGAGTCATATAGGCTATGCCTTCGTACATCTGATCATCATTTGAGGCCTTTGTGATATAGGTATGCCTCGGCGTACCTCCATTAGCAACTTTTGCGCATAAAATGGTAATGGTCTTCCCACCTATGGCATCATTGACCCTTAAATAAGGCACGAACTGAATATTGCTCGGCACTTTTACAATCAGATTAGCTCCATTGCTGGTATAGGGAAAGGATGGCGAATTGGTATAATTGCTCAAATCATTCCATCGCCAGGCTGGGAGCGGATTTTTAGTCAAAACGCCCCAGGGAGCGGTTGGTGGAATACCCTTTTCAATGGGCGGGGCCCAACCGGAATCATCAAAATCATTGTCCTGCCAGCCTGGAATATCAGCATTTGCATCAAACTGGACATCGTTCTCAGCCATGAGCCATAGAATACCGTTACTTCCTGAAGAAAGACCACTGTATGCGGGATGCGCTTTCATCTTCCAGGTATTGTCGCTTTTAATATGTGTTCCTCCACAGTCAGCCTCGAAAACAAGGCCGCCTTTTCCTGAAGAGGCGACATCCATGCGATTTCTGCCCCAGTACCATACCATGATGGCAATGGTATTCGTTCCTACGCGCAAAAAAGGCACTATATCCACTGAATCATAATAACCCTCTCCTTTCCTGGGGCCTCTCTTTAAACCGGCTTCCCTGCGGACAGGTATTCCGTTCACCCACAGCCAATATCGGGAGTCAACACCTATCCGGGCTATTGTGGTTACGGGAATATTGGACAGCGATATGGTTTTTCTGAAGCATAAAAAGGCGTCCGTAGGACCATTGTCAGATTGCCATACCCACTGAGCATTCCAGGTGTAATCATCAGCCAATGCAATGGCTGGTATTGAAGAAATCACGATACACACCAGGAGAACAAATCTGGCTAATGCATTCCTCATAACTTTTTGCGGAAACGCTGTAAACGTTCTTTCATTCATAAAAAGCCCCTTCTGAGACTGTTGCATAAATAAAAATTCGGTATCGTCCGTTCAACCGAATTAATAGAAGGCTGCAACAATTTTACCCTCTATCGCGTTTGAAACAATAAATTTCCCGAAACATCATCCACTTTCTCTAATTACTTCATCCTCCTCTGCATTTTCAAGCAAATTTGAGTTTCCCGCTCCTGAAAAGCTTCAATAGGTTATGTGTTGCACAAATAAGTTTCCATGGTTCGACAAGCTCACCATAACATTCCGCTGATACCAATTCAATGCCCCGCATCATAAACCTGCGTATCTTCCGCCCATCTTTTATCTGTCCGAAAATCGGTTCGATGATAATCTTCCGTTTCGCATAGATTGCTCTGCCCTTGGCCGTCTTGAGCTTGTATTCCATCGCGTCTCGGTTATTAAGCCCTTCCGTGATAGCGTCAGGTAAAACCGTTTCGTTCTTCAAATCCTTGCGCTGCTTCCAATCTTTCTTCGTTGCAATGTACAACTCCGTCCTCTTCTTACCATGCATTTCAATATTGGCATCACTGCAATATCCCGTATCACACGCGGCCGCTTCAATCTTTTCGGTCACTTCCGCCGCCGCCAGCGTCTTCTCAGCACTTTCAAGCATCGGCCCCAGTTGCTTAATGTCGTTCTCCTGTTTCGTCACTTCAGCACTGATAATAATCTGATCTTCCGTGGCAATGGCCTGCGCATTGAATCCCTGCACGTATCCGCTGCGCGTCTTCATGATTCTGCTGTCAGGGTCTGTCACGTTGGCCTTGGCCTCTTTATTCACGGCCTCTTCCGCGGAAACAGGCTTGCGTCCACGAGGCTTTTCTCCGCTTGCTTCTTCTTTCTGCGCCCGTTCGTCTATTTTCTGTTGCTGCGCTTACCTGGCCTCCGCCGCTTCTTTGTCAAGACGCGCCTTGCATTCTTTCAGCCTTGCATAACGACTCCGGGGGTCCGTAAGTTCTTCCGGAAGTTCGTCGCCACGTTTGTCCGCTCCATAACGGGCGTCTTCCTCGGCGTCTTTTTCCTCGGCTTTCTTCAATATCTTTTTCACCTCTTCGCCCAATGCTTCACTCGTCCGATTGGCCGAAAGCGAAGCGTTTCCGGCCATCTTTGTGCCATCCAACGCCACGACTCCCAGTTTCATCATATCCGCTTTCTTGCACATCTTAAGCACTTCCACAAATAATTTTTCAAGCGCAACTTTATTATCTTTACGAAACCTCGAAATGGTCGCGTGATCCGGTTTCCGGTTCGCCGTAATGACCCGGAACGCCACATCCAGCCCACACAACTTCTCAATACGACGGCTCGACAGTTCACCATTGCAACAAGCATACACAAGAAGAGTGGCCATCATCGAAGGTTCGAAAGCGGTATTACCTTTGCCATCTTCGCGATATCCTTTATAAAATTCGGACTTATCCATATGTTCCATGGTGGCTATGACAAACCAAACCAATTCACCACGCCCAACCCATTCACGGATATCCGGTGGAAGCTGCATGAGTTGGTCACGGTCACAAGGGATAAAATTATGGCTCATAAGCATCCTTTCGAGGAATAGTATAATACTATAATAATATTAGCTATTTTAGTTCCCGTGTCAAGACTTTTCTTTTTTTATTTTGCCTTGGCCTCTTAAGCCAAAACCATGTTCTCCTTTTGTCATTTGTGCAACAGTCTCCCATAATATTATAATTTTTGGCCGACCGAACCCCCATGTTGCTGGTTGTGCGCTGGAAGCCAGCCCTGCCTTTTGATTTTGCCCTTGCGCAACTCTCTTTGCCGAAGCACACGGATGTGCGAAGGCATCTTAGTTTGCATTAGGATTGGCTTTGTTATTGTTACGTATGATAGATTAGCCAGCATAATATATATGAACCTTATTTTGTTAAGATTAAACGTCGCGTAATCTTTTGTTCTCCTACCATTAATACAGCATTATAAATTCCTGAAGGCGTAGCCATTGTATTCCATTTTACCGTATTATTCCCAATAGCATCCTTTTTATAAATAAGCTGTCCTTTTAAATTAAAAATACTGAGGATAGAAAATTCTCCATGCACCTTCGGCCAACTTAAAGTAGCAATTTGTGTTACTGGATTAGGTGATGTTGTAAACGTTATAGTTTTTACCGTTTTCCTGGTGTTTTCAAACGCTACTCCATTGTCACTATAAACTTCAATTTCTGCAAACGCCATTCTAAATCGATTTGCATCATTTGGATTGGGTCTCAGGCTTGTTCCTTCTATCTTTACATATCTCGCGGTTTGACCTTCAAATGTAAAGGTTTGAACGATGTTTCCTGGCTTTTCATACCCTGTTTTTTGTACAACGGGAATCCAGGTAATACTATCTAATGAAATATTGATTGTAAAGTCTATGGGGAAATTCTGACCCACATCTATCCCATCATTTCTTGGATATAAATCAATTTTGCTGATAATATTATTGCGACCCATATTCACAATAACCCATTCAGTGTGATTTTCCGAGAGATTGTTGTTGCTAGTCCATCCGCAGGAACTACCCGAAACGGTTGACTCATTTCCATCTACAACAGATTGAAGACCCCATCCTCCGAGTTCGTAAGAACTTGATGCAGTAACAACTTTTTGAAAGGCAAGATTTAAGTTTAGTTCAGCGGTATCCAGTCCATCCCCGTAAATATTTATCAACTCAAAGAAATGTTGAGGATTGGTTATGATTGCCGGATTTTTATCCGTTCTTATTTTAATATGCACTATATGCTCAGTATAAGGTAAATTATCATCCACTACTACAAAATGGCGATATGGCCCGACCCATCCGGTATTCGGAAAATATGCATCTACAGACACGGGATTTCGATTATCGACCCATAGATCAGAAATTCCCATGCTTGGATCGGAATATTTTTTAACCAGAACACTAATCGAAGTGCACTTTTTAATAGTAAATGTTAATTCATCTCCAGGATTTATTCCTGCCCACCCCAAACCTAATCCCCAACTATCATAGCTACCATTACTCCATGCCCCTATCATAGTTGGCGTTATATTTGCATTATTGTAGAATGTGGTAAACTCATAGGTGTTCGTATATAATGGAACTTCTATATTTGTATTCACGCTTGGTATGTCTGTATCAGGTGGTAAACTGTTGAATATGCTATCTAAAACCTCCTTAATAAATTTGCCGCATAGGTGTGGCCGGTTTGATTGGGATGTACCCCATCCTCATATATGCTTGCTAATGTGATTTTACCGCTATCTACCAAAGCTTTTATTCTATCCTTATAACTCACTCTTGGAAGACCATAGTAATCGCAAATAGGAAGAAAGCTATCCTGCACGGAAATATAAGGATTTGTCATGAAAAATATTTCTAATATTGCCGGGCTATTGCTTTGTTTTAAGATTTGCCTTACAAACCCTTCCATTGTTTGTTTACAACTATTTGGATAGGTCACATCGTTAACTGCGAAGTCGATTACGACAAAGTCAGGGTGGAATGGAAGTAGCTGTAAACCAACACGGTGTGTGCCAAATCCTGAGCCGGTTGCCCCGATACCGTTATTAAGATAAGTAATCTTTCCAGGAAATTTAGTCTGCCACCAATCGGACATCCCGTCTGCGTAAGCTTTAGAAGAGGCACCAGCTCCTTGGGTTATAGAACCACCTATTGCACTAATTACAATCGGTTCACCCCTCCTGGCCTTGGCCATAACTTGTTGAAGTCTGGTATAGTCAATAGAAGAAGCTGTCAGTGTGGAAAAGCTGTTGCAAATAATTAGAACAACAAGAACATTAAAGATGATGTTGTTAAGCACCGATAAACGACCTCCAAATAATAAATGTTTTGACATTAATGCACCTCCTCTTTGATTGTTAATGGATTTAAGGTTTATCCGCCACACGATGTGGCGGTTCTTTTGTCTCACGAGTGTTGCGATTATTATTCGTACTGGTTAATAAAATGTATTTATTATTATAGCGCGGGATGGTATATTTATGCACACGACCATAATCACCGGAAACAATTCTACCGCCATAACTGAAATTAATTCCATCCTCGGAAACCGCATATTTGGTATCCTGGTTCTCCCCATGAAAGTAAACAAAAACCTTGCTTTCTTCCGATATCCAGATCGGATCCGGAGAGGAGATATGGCTTACATTCATGCCCCAGGAATTACTGTTGAAAAGTTCACCATACACGGTCCAGGGACCTGTTAATGAGTCCGCATAAGCCAGCCATATACCAGGACCGTCATGCGGAGCAAAATACATATAATAGGCACCCAATGGGCTGGATATATATCCTGACACCTTAATCACACCAGGAGAAATACAATCCTTTACCGGATAATTCGGTATTTTGGTGCGTTCAAGCATCATTCCATAATTCACAAAATTCGGAATGGCTGAATCGGATGTGCCGGCAGCGGGAGACATGATTGCACATGCAAGCAGGAAGGCCGTCAGAATGTTCTTTCTCATAACAGATACTCCTTTTACTGGTAAAGTTTATCTCATCAGCACCAGCTTGAGCCGTTTGGCCGCAGCGCCGCTTTTTAATTCGCAGACGTAAACCCCTGAAGCCAGCCTGCCGGCGTCAACCAGCACACTATGCCTTCCCGCTGATACCATGCCGCCCACCAGCTCCCTGACAAGCTTTCCCTGTAAGCTGTAAAGTGCCAGTGAAACAACGGTCTTTTGCGGCAGGTAATAACTGATATACGCTGTAGGGTTGAAGGGATTCGGCGAAACTGCAAGGTCAAGGTTCTCCGGTTTCATTACCCCGGGTTCATTATCTGTTATGTCTGAAACATCAAAAACATACCTGAAATATACTGTTTCAGGGCTCCCCGTACTCCATATCCACTGAGCTGTTGTTCCCTCCGGCATTCCTACATTACCCCATGGGTCAATTCCATTATCGCCAATCACTATTGCGGACGACCATGCCGCGTCATCAAAACCGGTTGTGGTCCATGCAGCCTGTTCCTGTGTGCTGGTTTTCCAGGCAGTTCCTGTGCCTGACCGGAAGGCATTGCTGTCGAGAACGATTTCAGCAAGCAGCCCGCCTGGTGCGCCTAAATCAACTCCTTTCACAGAAATGACATTTTTCCCTGTCTGAAGATACACTGAATATTTTTCAACATTATGCCAATCACTATTGCTCCCCACAAGCTGGCCATTAAAATAAAGATCGTAAATATCATCGGCTGTGATGGAAATGGCTGCATGGCCGGATAAGGAAAAGGCAGTGTCAAGCGGGTTCATGGTGTTCTGTATTGCCGCCTGGTCCCTTATGCCGCCAATATGCAGAGAATAAGCTGTTCCTATTGACAACGTCGAAACAGTAAGCACCACTGTTTTCTGGTCTGCCTGACAAGAAGCCGCTGTTATCTGGATTCCAGGGTTGATTGTGTAATTGCCTATGGTTTCCGCTGAAACCTGATCCACCTTTTCGCTGAAGGATATCCTTACCGAATTCGTCAGCGCATAGATAGCGGCCACAACAGGTTTGATCGTGTCCGGGGCAGTGGCTGCGGTGACGTCGTTGCTGAATACAAGACTGGCAACACCGGCGCCGTTTACAGCCTTAACACGATAATGAAATACGGCGTTTTCAATGTTGGTTTGGTCCTGATATGTAAGGACATTGCCTACGGTAATAAGCAACGTGGTTGGGTCTGCAATGGAACCGCGGTATATCTGATAATTTTCTATGCCTGATTCCGCGTCCGTGGCTGCGTTCCAGGAAAGGGTTATGGTCTGGTCGCTAACCAACGGGCTGTCCATGGTCACGTCCGTGGGCGGCGTGGAATCAGGCTCATTCCAGTTACGCAAATACCGGGCAGCGTTCAATATTCGCTGGTAATGCTCTTGTTGACATTTTTGCAGAGTAGATAAACTAAATTGATCTTTCATCGCTTCCTCATAATTCCCCTCCACTTCGTAGGCCGGAACGCCCAATGCATACTTGGCCCAAGTACTCAAAGTACCGCCTGGAAAAGAGCCGAAAGATAAACCAACATTGGAATCCCATGCATGAGCCCATTCATCTGCAGCCTGAATATATGTATCATCACCATCTGGTTGGCCGGCATGGAGTTCTCCGCCAACTAAAGGACCTACGGCATGATAAGAGAGTATCATACTTGGCCGAGCGGTGTTTAAAAATCCCATGATGGCCTTTGTTTCGGGTTCGCTGTTCGGGCTGGGTCCTCTGTACCAACCATCAAGCGCATCACAACATTCACTCCAATGCGGGGAAGGAAAGTTTCTGTTCAGATTGACCCCGTATGGTATTGCTGCATTTGTATAAATGAAATATGGGTAACCCAAACAGTTTTTCTGACGCTGATCCCAGTTACCGTCGGGAATTGCCACTAAACTTATGCTGTCAAGCAGTCCACGCTGGCTTGACAAGAACCGTTCCAGAGCATAAACTATTATTTCCGGCCCGCTTTCCGAACCATGTACCGCGCCTATCAACCCGATACATCGAGTACCCTTGCCAATTTTGATCCCATAAATAGGTTTTCCTAAAACCGTATTCCCTATTTGTTCCATGTTCGCATAATCAGGATAGTCCCTGACCATCTGTTCCATGCTATCATTAATCGCTTGGTAGGAGTACCATATTTGCGGGTCGCGCACTTTGACTATGGCACGGCCGATTTCGGCGCCATTAATACGGCAGACACGGTAAATGTGGCAGCTATCCATAGAAACAGAAATGGTGCTGTCAATATAAGTGGACAGAGGACCAGTAAGTACCCAGGCGCCGGCGGAGAGCAAAATAAATTTGGACGTATCGGCGTTGTCAAGGATGGACTGGGGCATTTGATCATCAGTTGGATCAGTAAAAGCGTCAAAAGCTACCGTCTGTCTGTAAACTTTCAACGAATCATTACTGATATTTCTTGCAGAGATGGCGACCCGCCGGAAATCCTGTACACTGCAGCCATACAAATCCCCGCTTGTGTTTCTGCCATAAGATCCACAAAGGGAATCAGCGGGAAGAATTTGCCCTTGGTTTACAGTCCATAATAACAAAAAAAAGACAAAAATAAACCGAATAATATTATCCACCGTGGCAGCGGCTCGCTCATTAAAAACCTGCATATACCCTCCTTTGACATTTATGCAACAGGCTCATCGCATCAGCACCAGCTTGAGCCGCTTGGCCATGGCGCCGCTTTTTAATTCAAATATATATATTCCTGAAGCCAGCTTGCCGGATTCCAACCTGACCGTGTGACTCCCCGCTGACATCATCCCGCCTGCCAGTTCCCTGACAATTTTTCCCTGCAGGTTGTAAAGTCTCAATGAAACATCGGCTTTTTGCGGCAGGTACCAGCTTATTCGTGCGGACGGATTAAAAGGATTGGGCGAAGCGGCAAGCACAAAGTTTTCCGGTTTAATTATCACAGGCTCATTATCTGTAAAGCCGTTTATCTCCACACTTATTGCATCAATAAAAGCGGTGTTGTCTCCACTCTCATTCATCCCGGCGAATTTCAACAGATGGGTTCCCGACAAAACCAATACAGATTCCGTGACATATTCCACAAAATCCGCTGATGACGGGGTGAACAAACTTATTTCAGTTTCATCCAGTGAAACACTGATGGTCTGATTATTGTCCTGTCTTTGTGCGGCTTTGAATCTGATTCTATAATAACCGGAATCAAGATATATATTCTGCGACACGGATCCAAGTCTCTGCAGAAAAGCCGCCTGCAAACCTTCCGGCGCATCGGCTGCTGCAAAAGCATCTCCATTATGTTCGATACCCGCATCATCAATAAAAATCCATACGGAATCAATGGGTCTATACTGATAAGAGGTTAAAAGCGGTGATTCAAAACCGGAATTTCTCACCATAGGTATATCAATCACATGCACCTCAATGCTGTCAGAAAAACCAAGTGGAGCTATGCCGGCAACCACAAAACAATTGCCTTTAAGGGTATTGCTTGTCAGCAAACCGGAACCACTCACGCTGACTAAACCAGGTAAACGGGATGACCAGACAGGAACAACCGTCCCATCAAATAGAATCCGGGTCTGGTCGGAATATATACCATAAAGGTCAACCATCTGCTGACAATTGAAAGGCATGCTCATTAAAACCGGCAGAATATCAATTCCAACAAGGGCCTGCCTGGTACATTTAATTACAAGAGATGTTACAAAAGAGGTGTCGCTGAAGGAAAGCGCTACCGGAACGCCTGATTTGGGAAGATAACCGGCAGCGGAAACATTGATGGTATAATCGCCGGAATTCCCACACAACATCAAAAGGCCGTTACTGCCAAAACCGCTATCAATAACAGTTCCGGACTGAAGAATTTTAACGGAAGCGGAAGTAGTGACTTTTTGTTGTGTCACGGAATCAATTAGAGTAACCAGAAGCAATACGGAAGAATCTGCCTGCGCTGAATCAACGGCCAGCATATCAATATTTGCAAGCCCTTCCGCGCCTTCTATTCTGACCGTATTATTGCCGGCTTTAAAGCGGGTGCGGATGCTTTGCGCCTGCCATTGGTTCCATCTGCCCGGATTAAAAGTTATCGGCAGCCCCGCGACTTTGTTGTTCACTTCTATATCCGCCTTTACAGCAGTTGAGTTTCCGTTCGCATATCGAAATGTGAGCTGCCTGATCCCGGCAGCCGCTGAATACACATTCCATTGAATATATGCCCCTGGGGTATTCGGGGTGTTCACATACCCGGATCCGGTATATCCACGGTAACCGTTTTCAACGGTCCCATTAAACAAGGCCTCTTCCGCCTGATAAATTCTTTTGATGTTTGCGCCGTGCCTTGTCCTCTGATACTCGCAGGAGATAAGCCATGCTCCGGTGCCGTGGGGGTCGTTGACGGGCTGCTGCATGTTAACATAATAAGAGAAGTCGCCGAGGCATGTTCCTTCAACAGTGCCGTAAATATCGGGATATCCGTTTGCATTCATCAGCACATTGCCCATCATGCCCTGGTACGCTCTTTTCGCGCAAGAGCCGAATTCGGCGGCGCTCACATAGCCTTTTTCAATGGCTTTGGTCATGGCGTACGAGTACATGCAGGCGCTCGACTGTTCAACCCAGTTGCCTGGTTCATCGGGCTTTGTCACCACCTGAAACCACAACCCGGTTACGCTGTCCTGATATTTTATCAGACCGCGGAAGTAAGATGTGAGTATGCTGATGATAGCCTGCCGCTCCGGATGATTTTGAGGAATCGTATCGAGTATTTCCACTATGTCCATTACTATCCAGCCAATGGCACGGCACCACTTTTCCTGAGAATGTCCATAACCTTCACTCCATTCGTGGAAAGGCAGATTATCCGAAGGATCATAGCAGTGCGTGTTGGTATTGATAACCTGGAATGCGGCCATACTGTCGCAGAACGCTTTATCACCGATGGCCTTGCCGTAATTGTTCAGGAAATGTCCCAGCATCCAGCAGCCGTCAAGCCATAACTCATAAGCCCCGGCTGCATGCACAGGCGTACCATCGCTTGTCCTCGGATACGACTTCAGGCGGGACATTATCCGGTCGGCGCAGGTTTTATATTTCTGCTCGCCAGTTTTCTCGAACATATAACCCAGGGCAAAACCATTGTGCATGACATTCAGATCGCTTGAATAGTCGGTATTAAGACCTGCTTCAGTCACAAACCGGTCAATCCACGCCTTGAAAAAATCGTAATAAGCGGTCTTCCCTGTCCTCTGCCAAACCCGGTACATACCCTCCATTACAAGGCCGTCAAAATACCACCAGGTAAAACTCTGAGGAGACATGGTTACCAATATCTGATCGCATACTTTTACCGGATAATCAATGCTGTCAAGTTCGTCGGATAAGACATTGGAAATAATGCCACCTGCCAGGACAATCGTTAAAATTCTCACTAATAAACCCTTCATAACACTCCTTTTCTTTTTTTTAAATCTGGAATTAATTTATCGGTTCAATAACAGCTTCCGTGTCATGACTCTATCATTCCCATTCTTATACGCCTTGACGATATATACGCCATTTGGCAACCCTTGTGGCGCATTCCAAACCAGGCCGCTGGTTGACAGGAAATTCCGCGATAGGGAAGCGACTTTTTTTCCATCAATGCCAAAAATATCCACATGCCTTACTGACAGGCCGTTTAAGCATATTGTAAACTTATTGGAGAAGGGATTGGGAAAAATGGTGACGGCCTGTCCATTAACAGCCGGATTGTCAGGCATAACGCCTGAATGCTGTATAGAGGTCGTGTCAAACATTTTTGCCCTCCAATTCGTATCACGGAAAATCGGGTTGGGTTCTCCGGCCCAACTATAACCGAATGACCAAGTGACTTTCCCGGCCGTATCCGGTTTTAATAACATTCCATAGTTTAACTCATCATCCGCATATCCGCTAAAATATCCGGATTCGGTTTTGACGGCCATAAGCAGAGTATCGGTCAGGGTTTCAACTATCCCGCCCTGCTCTCCTATGGTTGCCAATAAGGCATTGGCAGTATCCCTGATTACCTCTTGGATTTGGTTCTTGATTCCGACCACAACCATACCGTCAAAAGCACCGTTAATTTGCATTTCGCAATTCGTGGTCCATCCATCCCATTTTGTAGAAATTGTCCAGGTTATATCGAGCTTATTGCTGTTTACAGTCCATCCATAGTAAATTATCTTCATCATGGGCGTTGCCTGGCTTGAATCCGGAATGGTGACAACGATACTGTCAACTTCATCTGGAAACGGAGGGTTAATCCAGGTTCCATCGCTATAAAGCCGGAAACAGCCAAGACCAATTGTATTGCCGCACATCAGGATATCCCCACCCCAATCGTTATCCGCATGTAATACAAAACCCGGATCATCAACCAACGGCAGGACAGCATCATATTTTTTTTTGCCGGCAATATCGATTGTGTTCCGATCGTCAGGAACGATGTAATGCCGGTAAAAGCCATGCTTGTTTTCCCATGCGGGACCTTCTAATTCTCTACCGAAATAATATTCGTCAGGCATGTCTTTGGGGACATTGCAATGGGAAAGATGCTGTCCATCCCTCATTAATATTACCCCGGAGGGAGCGGCATTCGCCTGAATTGCAACCAGCGTAACCATCAGACTGATTAAGATTATCTGTTTCATTTCACTATCTCCTTGTTAATTGTATCAAACAGAATTCAACGTCACCTGTACCGATTAATTCATTGAAAATTCATTGCATCAGCACCAGCTTAAGCCTTTTGACTATGACGCCGCTTTTTAATTCACAGATATATATTCCGGAAGCCAGCTTGCCGGATTCCAACTTAACCGTATGACTCCCCGCTGACATTATCCCGCCTACTAATTCCCTGACAATTTTTCCCTGCAGATCGTAAAGTCTCAATGAAACATTGGCCCTTTGCGGCAGACAATAGCTTATTTGTGCGGATGGGTTAAAAGGATTGGGCGAAGCAGCAAGCACAAAGTTTTCCGGTTTAATTATCACAGGCTCATTATCTGTAAAGCCGTTTATCTCCACACTTATTGCATCAATAAAAGCGGTGTTGTCTCCACTCTCATTCATCCCGGCGAATTTCAACAGATGGGTTCCCGACAAAACCAATACAGATTCCGTGACATATTCCACAAAATCCGCTGATGACGGGGTGAACAAACTTATTTCAGTTTCATCCAGTGAAACACTGATGGTCTGATTATTGTCCTGTCTTTGTGCGGCTTTGAATCTGATTCTATAATAACCGGAATCAAGATATATATTCTGCGACACGGATCCAAGTCTCTGCAGAAAAGCCGCCTGCAAACCTTCCGGCGCATCGGCTGCTGCAAAAGCATCTCCATTATGTTCGATACCCGCATCATCAATAAAAATCCATACGGAATCAATGGGTCTATACTGATAAGAGGTTAAAAGCGGTGATTCAAAACCGGAATTTCTCACCATAGGTATATCAATCACATGCACCTCAATGCTGTCAGAAAAACCAAGTGGAGCTATGCCGGCAACCACAAAACAATTGCCTTTAAGGGTATTGCTTGTCAGCAAACCGGAACCACTCACGCTGACTAAACCAGGTAAACGGGATGACCAGACAGGAACAACCGTCCCATCAAATAGAATCCGGGTCTGGTCGGAATATATACCATAAAGGTCAACCATCTGCTGACAATTGAAAGGCATGCTCATTAAAACCGGCAGAATATCAATTCCAACAAGGGCCTGCCTGGTACATTTAATTACAAGAGATGTTACAAAAGAGGTGTCGCTGAAGGAAAGCGCTACCGGAACGCCTGATTTGGGAAGATAACCGGCAGCGGAAACATTGATGGTATAATCGCCGGAATTCCCACACAACATCAAAAGGCCGTTACTGCCAAAACCGCTATCAATAACAGTTCCGGACTGAAGAATTTTAACGGAAGCGGAAGTAGTGACTTTTTGTTGTGTCACGGAATCAATTAGAGTAACCAGAAGCAATACGGAAGAATCTGCCTGCGCTGAATCAACGGCCAGCATATCAATATTTGCAAGCCCTTCCGCGCCTTCTATTCTGACCGTATTATTGCCGGCTTTAAAGCGGGTGCGGATGCTTTGCGCCTGCCATTGGTTCCATCTGCCCGGATTAAAAGTTATCGGCAGCCCCGCGACTTTGTTGTTCACTTCTATATCCGCCTTTACAGCAGTTGAGTTTCCGTTCGCATATCGAAATGTGAGCTGCCTGATCCCGGCAGCCGCTGAATACACATTCCATTGAATATATGCCCCTGGGGTATTCGGGGTGTTCACATACCCGGATCCGGTATATCCACGGTAACCGTTTTCAACGGTCCCATTAAACAAGGCCTCTTCCGCCTGATAAATTCTTTTGATGTTTGCGCCGTGCCTTGTCCTCTGATACTCGCAGGAGATAAGCCATGCTCCGGTGCCGTGGGGGTCGTTGACGGGCTGCTGCATGTTAACATAATAAGAGAAGTCGCCGAGGCATGTTCCTTCAACAGTGCCGTAAATATCGGGATATCCGTTTGCATTCATCAGAGTATTTCCCATCATGCCCTGGTACGCTCTTTTCGCGCAAGAACCGAATTCGGCGGCGCTCACATAGCCTTTTTCAATGGCTTTGGTCATGGCGTACGAGTACATGCAGGCACTCGACTGTTCAACCCAGTTGCCTGGTTCATCGGGCTTTGTCACCACCTGAAACCACAACCCGGTTACGCTGTCCTGATATTTTATCAGACCGCGGAAGTAAGATGTGAGTATGCTGATGATAGCCTGCCGCTCCGGATGATTTTGAGGAATCGTATCGAGTATTTCCACTATGTCCATTACTATCCAGCCAATGGCACGGCACCACTTTTCCTGAGAATGTCCATAACCTTCACTCCATTCGTGGAAAGGCAGATTATCCGAAGGATCATAGCAGTGCGTGTTGGTATTGATAACCTGGAATGCGGCCATACTGTCGCAGAACGCTTTATCGCCGATGGCCTTGCCGTAATTGTTCAGGAAGTGTCCCAGCACCCAGCATCCGTCAAGCCATAATTCGTAAGCCCCTGCGTTATGCACAGGCGTGCCGTCGCTTGTCCGTGGATACGAATTCAGACGTGACATTATCCGGTCAGCGCAGGTCTTATATTTCTGCTCGTTGGTTTTTTCGAACATATAGCACAACGCAAAACCATTCTGCATGACATCAAGGCCGCTTGAGTAGTCGGTATTAAGACCTGTTTCAGTCACAAACTGGTCTATCCACGCCTTGAAAAAATCGTAATAGGCGTCCCTCCCTGTCCTCTGCCACACACGGTACATGCCCTCCATCACAAGGCCGTCAAAATACCACCAGGTAAAACTCTGAGGAGACCTGGTTGCCAGTATCTGATCGCATGCTTTTGCCGGATAATCAATGCTGTCGAGTTCGTCGGATAAGACATTGGAAATAATTCCTCCAACAAGAAAGACCATAAAAATCATGGGTATCAACCCCCGCTTACTTATGGGCCGAATTTTAATTTCATTCATAAACATATAGCCTCCAGGGATAAAATGTACCTTGCTTATCGCATCAGCACCAGTTTAAACCGTTTTGATGTGACGTTACTCTTTAGCTCGCAGATGTAAATACCGGAAGCCAGGCCTCCCGCCTCCACATGCACCGAATGCCTTCCCATTGGCACCACGCCGTTTATCAGTTCCCTGACAATCTTCCCCTGCAGGTTGAAAAGCACTAATGAAACAGCTTCCTTTTGCGGCAGGTAATAACTGATGTGCGAATTCGAGTTAAAAGGATTTGGCGAAGCGGAAAGCACCAGGTTTTCTGATCTCATAATCCCCGGTTCATTATCTTCCTGACCCGAATCAAAAAAAGGATTATAAAACTGATAGACCATAAGCTGGCTCGGCTCGGGATATGGTGGATTACGCGGGGCATCCCGGTTAAGGGATAAAGTCTCCCATCGTATTCTGTAAAAGTTTGACATATCCACGCTTTGACCATGGTCCGTTGACCATCTTACCGCCATTTCCGGAAATGCGGATTGTATTTGCAACAGGGACGCCGGATAGCCTGGCAAAAAGACGCTGTCCATTGGAACCAGACTGTCCTCGTCTAATCTCCAGGCGCCCTGACCATACGCCTTGTTCCAGTAATCCTGGACCAAACGGCCATCGGCCAAAATTTTTACAGGACCTGCGCCAACGTCACTGGACATGGCGCCGCCGCCTGAAAGGTCCCAGCTCCATGCCCAATCGCTGCTTTTGTGGATGACCCATTGGCCATTCTCGTATCTGGTATTGTATATCTGGCTATACCCATTACCATCATATCGGGTGTAACTAACCACCGGCCGCAATGACCCGTCAAGGCCCACGCCAAATCCTCCCATATTGCTTAAGCCTCCGCCCGATGGCGTGGCATCGATAACGACTCCTTCCGTATTGGGTGTAATGGGCAGTGCTATGGAAACGCCTCCGGCTGTTTCCCAGTGCGCCATGTCCAGGCTTCGCGTATAAGAAATATCGCGGTTCGTGGAACCATCGTACAAGCTCCGCCACATCCAGCACAAATGAAAGTAGCCGTCAACATATCTGGCGTAATCGTAATATTCGGCTGATACGAATACCGTTGGAGAAAAAAGCAGGTTCATACTGGTTGAAAAGTACGCGTTTGCACTTCCCAAACCGTCAAAAAGAGGAGTTGCAATAAACCGTTGCCACGATTTATTGGATGCATCATATATATTCATAATGGTCCTGCCGTTCTGGGAGTCGCCTTCACGGTAAATAAAAATCAGACGACCTTCATTATTTTTTATAAACATGGGATAGGTTACGGAATTCTCGAGCAAACCCACCATACCGGGCGCGGTAAATTCACTGATGTCATTCGGGTGTGTGGATCGGAAATAGACCAGGTTGGCAACATGCATGTTCCCGCTCACATGAATATAGCCGCTGTCGTCAAGCGCCAATATCACATAATTATGATTATCCCATTCCCAGGTGGAGGGAAGTATTTTATATTGCCATTCCATGTCTTCAAGCCGCCTCGCGGCAATGGTCATACGCCGCAATGTGTCGTAATACGCCACATACTGGCGACCGTTTTCGGTGAGAAGGGTAAAGCCGACATATGTTGCCGAGAATACAGGTGCCACGGGAAAGGAATCCCGGACAATATATTCAGGGTTTCCAACAGCAGCTTCCAGTACCAGGAATAAAGAAATCATTGAAGTCAACATTGCCAAGGGCTTTAAATACATATCGCCTCACTTTTTTTAAGATAAAACCGATCATATCCTTAATATACAGGAAACTTAAAACCTATTCCCGCGGCAAAGCCGCCGAACAGAAATTTATCGTCATAATCGAGTTTAACATCCCAACCAAGCAACATCGGGAATGTAATATCGCTTTTTTCGATGCTGTATTGGATAGTGACGGATGGAACCGTTTTTTGATTCATGGTTGTTTTTGTCAGGTATTGCCAGGTGCTGTCGCTTGACCTTGTAATGATGACGCCTTTTGTATCCTTGCTTTTGACTGTCATCATGGAATCAAGAGTGCGTTGCGCTTGAAATTTTGTTATCACCGTAGTGTCTCTGAAATTATTGGTCGCCCATGCCTCCATTGTGGACTTTTCAACAGGATAAGAATAAGAAATACATAAGCCATGTGTAAGCGCTTCTGTTTTATATCCGACATCCAAAAACAATCCGATATTATCAGGCGTAAACACTCCCATCTTATTAATAACACCCCAGCCCTTGCGCGCAAATTCGAGTTTCTCGCTTTCAAAGGTGAGCCTGCTTTTCTTTTCATCCCACCCGTATTCTTCTATCCGAGTTGCGGCCAATCCCGCGGAATAGACGCCTCCAATATTAATGATTCCCCAATCACGATCCATTGTGTAATTCACCCGAAACGAAGCGCTGTATAATCCGCTGCCAGGCTGCTGCTCAGGCAATAAGGGAGTGCGGTTGTCCTGCATTATATCATAATAACCCGTTGGAAAAGAAAAAACCAGCGCCGTAACAACGCTTGCGCTCTCTCCCCATTTCCTGCTGAAATCCAGTGATAAATCCCCAAATGACCCTGTTCTACCGGCCTGCCATTCCTTGATTAAAAATGGAACAGTAAGTTTTATATCCATTAGTTTGGGAGGATGATAATATAAACTGAATAACACGGAGTTGGTTTTCAAACGGATCTTCCCATAGTAGTTTTGTCCATTAGCAATATAATTGGTATCACGGCTCTGGTCAGGATTCTGCCGTAGAACGTTCTGCCCCATGACAACCTCGGCATCTATAAGAGACCCTGTTACTCCTCTGCCGATCCATTTCAATTGCATATCGCTGGTGGCGCTTCCGCTGCTTGCGCCACAACCCCCTATGGCCGCCCAGGGAGTGGGACAGGGAGCGAAAGAATCGATAAAGGCCACTTTATTGAAATGGAAAAATGAAGCTAAAAGGAGACAGCCGCCCAATACTGCCGGTGAAACCGCCGCTTTGCCTAATATGCCATTCAATGAAGTTTTCATGGGTTTCATTTCAAGCCATCCGAACGCAGAAGGTATATGCCAGGCGGCAGCCTGGTATCGCGTAACCGGCCAGCCTTTATTCCTGGAATGATTCTACCGTTCAGCGAATAGACGCTGAAGGAATAGACTGATTTGCCAAGCCCCATCCAGTTGCTGCCGTCGAACAACACCTTGCATATGGCAGGGTGACTTCCGAAAACAGAACCCTTTAATGCCGGTTTTTCGCGATTTGTGGTTGCAGGAACCCAATTGTGAGACTTGATGCTGTCCGCGACACGCGCACCCCAGGCCATGTTCCCCGCGCGGTCGTAATGGGAGTAATCAAAAATGGTAATTCCGTCAGTAGGTATGACCAAAGAATTTGATATGTTATCGGGAATCTTACCTATCTCCGCTATAATTGCTTGGGTCTCAGGCAGGGTGATTGCATATTCGCCTTCGGCATTGACAGGGTAACCGGAATGCAGGTAAGGGAGTTCTGACATTCCCAGGTCAGTACGCATATCGGAAACCATATTTTCAATGTCCTGAAGGTAGTTGTCAACCAGACTGTTATCGCCTGCATAATTTTGGACCTCAACAAGGTTAAACATCGAAACAATAGCGGCTATGGTAACATTGCTCTTGAGGGCTTTGGCCTTATCCATCATGTCGTTATAAGCCGTTTTCCCTTTTGAGAAATTATCCCTACATGTCCAGGCGGAGCCGGACAATTGCATGACGCCAAAATATCGATCCGGACAATCCAATACCATTCGCTTTATAAAAGGCATTCCAGGACCGCCTTTGTCGCCGGTATTATACAAATCAAGGCAAAGAGGTTCGGTTGCCGGTTCCCATTTGTAGTTTGCAGGACTCATTTCATATTTCCATGCGTGGATATCCGGTGTCTTATCAGGTGATAAGTCGCGGCCGGACATCGCGGAGTTGCCGCAAAAAATAAAAACAAAAAAACTGTCTTTGGGAACAAATTTATCGCCAAGAACAACTCCTTGACCGGAAACTAAGCATGATAAAACGGCAAAGAACAAGATGGTTTGTGATAGAAATCGCAACATGGAAATAACCCTTTCTTTTAAACTTCAATAAACACTTTAACTTATAGTCCTTATTTCAACAATACCATCCTGTTAACGAGCACCTTCTCGCTGCTTGAAGATAATCTCCCCGTGTAAACCCCTGACGGCATGGCCTTTCCATGTAAATCCTGACCCTGCCACACCAAAACACCATGCTTACCCTGAGAACCAGCCTGAAGAATGGCGCTATACACCAATTGTCCCTGCATGTTGAATATCCTGTACACGGCACCGGTATTGGAGGGCAGCGCATAATGAATGGATACAACGGGGTTTGCCGGATTAGGTATGGATGCAAGCTCCATGTATTGGATGATCGGAGATACCCCTGACACAGCCGTACCGCCATACTTTTTAATACAAATCGCATCAATAAAGGCAGTTTTGTCGTCTTCTGTTGTGCCAGCAAAGGTTATTGTATGTTCACCGGCTGTGGCTGTAAATACGCTCGTGGAACACCGGATAAATTTAACACTGGAGGATGGCGTGAATGTGCCGATTTTATTGTTGTCAAAGGACACATCAAACGTCTGATTTCCAAAATCCCGATTCGCAGTTTTGAAAGAGATATAATAAGAACCTTCCTCAAAGACGGCTGTTTGTGAAACACTCCCCCTGCGTTGTAAAAAAGCCGCTTGAGCCCCTTCAGGCGCATCGGCTGCTCCAAAAGCAGAGCCATTACGCTCAATTCCAGCCCCTGAGGTGAATGTCCAACCAGCACCTGATGGCAGATATTGATAGCTGCTTATGACCGGTGATTCAAACCCTCGGTTGACAAGAGCTACATCCGAAGAATCCATTGGTATAGTGTCAATGGGGATTACCGGCGGGCCCGGGTACAGAAAATTAAGTCTCATTTTCTGTTCCGGCGTAGGCATTAAATCAGTATGCGCTGAACCATCTCCAAACACCTCCCGGATTGCGTCAAGATAGCGATAGCCAAGCTCCATTGTGGGTACTAAAAAATGACCCTCACCGTATTCATTCCAATTATCCAGCATAAGCAGGGTTTGGGCCAACCCTGTTTTGCCAGGCATACATGCCTTCTGCTCCGTTAACAGGTTCTTATAATCCGTTTTCGACCGTGCATCCATTCCGACAAAATATGGTCCCAACCCTGAGTTCCAGGGTCTGTCATCCCAGTTCACGGACGGTGAACTGATATGAAGAGGGGTGCTCTCAGGATTATAGAGCTGACAATAAGTATATGTATAATCAAATCCATCCACCGGTCCATCACTGCTTCCATGCGGCGCATTATTTATTGCTGTCAATCCGGCAAAACCGATTTCCATGCATTTGGACTTCAGATAATTCAATGCCTCCCCATAGTCTCCTGTGCCTTGGAGCCCCTCATAACAAGCCAGAACCGGCTTATTATCAATCACCAGATACCTTGGATCCTTGAAATAGTGTTCGATAATGAATGGCACTACATTATATTTCCAGTCATCCATGGATTTCATTTGGCTGTTTGATTCAATGAGTAGTGCATAATGGAGAAAATCAGAATATCTGGCGCGTTGATAGGCATTCAAACCTGAATTTTGTCTGCTCTGCTTAAAAGGTCCTGATCCCGAAAAGATTCTATACCAGCATGGGAAAAAGCAGTCAATCGCATGATCCACCATGTACTTAATCTCCCAGTCGGCAACTTCCGGATTGCCCTCATCATAACAGCCGATTATAGGCGTCCGGGCGGATCGCTTGATATCCAATCCCACCCGAAATGATTTCCCTCCCTCCACAAGTTGCAAACCTGGACTCCAACCCGATATGACCCATGAGGTACTGGTATTGGGGACGGAACATAATCAACAGGATAAGGCTGGAAAGGATAAACAAAAATATCATCCAGCCATACCGTATCCGTTCCTGTAGCAGATGTCGTAAAGCTGACTTTATCCGCACTGCTGACAGAAGCATTTGTAAAACCCACGCCAGTGGCTCTTTTTATGTCGTTGATATAGATGTCGGCGGTATGGGCACTCAAGTCGGCAGTCACCCTGACAAAGTACCATACATTGGACAGGTAGCCATCCCACACAGATATTTTTCCACCAGTGGAGGTCTCATAGCACAGGTTACCGTTATCTGTTACAATTTTTATTGCGGGTAGCGTTCCATTGCCTAATGCCGCAACAAAACCGTCTCTTTTAATCGGCTGCATGAATTTGTACTCAAACTCAAGTTTATTGCTTTGCGAGGCGAATGTTTTCGTAAGTGAAACGCTCTTCGAAACACTGGCATCGTTAAGTTTGATGCTGTAACAGTCAGGCGGCATTGCGGCGTCTTCATTTCTTAGCACGCTCACCGTTCCCCCGCTGTCATTTAGGGACCAATCATCAGGGATATTCACATCGCCTGCCATGAACCGCTCGTTTACAATATATCCCTTATGGATATATACATTTCGAAGATTCAGATTAAGAGTTCCCGCATTCATGGTAGTGAGATAAAAACAATCAATACCGCCTACGCTGTTTCTGAAATCCACATTGGATGCCTTTAACACGCCATTGACGGATATGTCCACCTTTTTCGCGGAAATATCCGCCACTACTTTAACGCCTATTTCCGTGTTGGCAATAAAAGGCTGAAGGGCAACCGCGATGCCTGCGGAATTCTCATAGCATAGGTTTCCATTACTTGTGAGAATGTTTATTGCAGACACATCCTTTTCCCGCAGCTGCCATGAAATCCCATCCGCTTTTGTATTAGCATTAAACCGATATTCCAGAACAATACTGCCTGATGTTTGTTTAACCAAGTTCTTTTTCAAAGTGGCGCCATTAATTAAACACAGATCTCCCATAGCCTGATCCCCGCCCCCGTTTCTTTCCCATCCGGAAATAATGTTTTGCTTAATCCACCGAAAATTAGCTTCAAGTAAATAGGTTGCGTAATCCTGGGCACCTACGCAGGCAAAAAGCCCGCCAAAGAGCGTCAACATAAGAATGCGTTTCATGATTTTACCTCCTGTTTTATTGAAGTTCAGTACTTGTCTCAATATATTTACTGTTCTATTATTTCAGGTGTAATGAATTTCCGTATCAAGGTCTCCGGCGTATCGAGAATTCGTAAGAACGCTTTTGCCCCTTCGCGGCCAATCTTTTCCGTGATGCTTGCCGGCGAAATGACTTTGAATGAATAAGTGTTTTCAGGCACCTCATCCAGGTTCGCGAGGACAAAGTCCCTGCCAGGTTCCAATCCCTTTTCTTTTGCGGCACTGATGACAATGCCAAGAGGAAACTCGCAGGCAATGACAGCGTCAGGTCTGTTTCCGGATTCGAACAATTGTGATAGAAATAGCGCCTTATCTTCTTCATAAACATGACCCACTATAGATTGATCAAACAATAATCCGTTTCTCAATAACCCCCACAGATAACCGGCATACCTCTGTTCCTGGAAATGATACCGGCCCTGCCGGGTACCTGCAAACGCGATACGCCGGCAGCCACGCTTGTAAAGGTCGTCCACCAATGCTGCAATGGCACCATAGTTGTCAATGCATACGAAGGAGGAGTCCGGAGGGTCACGGTAAAGGACAATATGCGGGATTTTCAGGTACTGCGCCTCGTAGAGGAGCGGTGTCTGTGCCATGTCGGGCTGTATAAAAACAATACCACGGTTTGCCTTGCATTTTTCCCATGACTCCGGCTGTTTCAAATCTTCGTAACCGAATTGTTGCATACTGAAATCCATTTTAAGCTGATCCATAAAACTGTTTGCCATCTCGTTGCCCATATAGAAACGGCTTACAGGTGTATTCATGGCAAAGGCGATTATGGTTCGTGTACTCTTAAGTTTCGGCCTGGCCACGTAGGTTCCGTCTGCCGTTTTCACCCACAAGTATCTTTTTCCCTATCAACTCAGTGATCACATGATCCACGGTGGGACGCGCACACCTGAACCGCCTCATGAATTCTGTTCGGGAATATATCTTATCACCGGGTTTTAAGTTTCTTAGTCGAATTTCGTTTAGAATGTATTCCTTTAGAGTTTCGCGTTTGCCGATTTTTTTCTTTTTCATTGCCATTTATTCTCCCATATATCAACCCACCAAGCTGCCTACTTTAATATAGATTTATTTCCGGAAAAAGTCAAAAAAATATTTGTAGCCGTTTGTAGTCGTGATGATCTGAATCGTATCAACTTGGATTTAAAAAAACTTCTTAGGCTGATTTTTAAAAATAAATCGTTATAATTCCGGTTTATGGTTTTAATTCAACTATATCTCTGTCAAATCGATATTTTCCATGCTCGGAATCTTTCCTTTGGATTCCGGCTGTGTTGTTTCAGCCTTTAAAATACCGGAGATTTTGTTTTTTAAAATAGCAAGTTTATATGGCTTTATAATAAAACCAACAACCCCGGATTGGGATGCCTCGAGAATATCTTCTTTGGGTTTTGTTTTAAATGCTAATATAACTGGAATTGTATTTAATTTACTATTTAACTTGATAATCTTAACAAAATCCAATCCTGACTTTTCAGGTAAATCCCATTCACTTATAATTAATCCAATATCTGTTTCCTGCGTAATCCCATGAATTGCTTCTTTGGCAGTCCTGAATTTCAGAATACTTTCATGGCCCATCTGCTTCAGCATATTCTCTAACAAATTCTGCTGAGCAGGGACATTATCAATGATGACTATTTTAGTATTCATGTCAATTTCCGTTGTTAAGGTCTGTTCAAATAGGCCTCCTCAATCTTTATGTAAACCTAAACCAAATAAATTCACGGAAATATCGCTGCCATCATCAAGCAATTTGATGCTTTGCCTTTATATCAGTTTCCGCTTTTACCCAATCAGAAATCTCATTACCCTGCAAACCTTTCTGTTGTCTTTCGAGGAATACCTCGTAAGCCCTGTTTTTAATGTCAACAATGTAATCATCCAGTTGCAGCGGATGTGCTGATTTTTTCACGCGTTTGGTTTTTTGAAGTGTTTCCATAGAGACTCCCCCTGGTTAATGGTTTATATGTCCTTTAATTAAGGACCTGATTTTATCAATTAATTCCTGTGTATTAAAAGGTTTCGTAAAAATACTTATTGGATTAAATTCCTTTAACCGTTGCTGGTTTTCTTCTGTAAGGAAACCTGTTTCAATGATTATTTTCGCATTTTTAGTTTCCTCGTGGTTACGGATGGATCTGCAAACCTCAAATCCATCAGCTCTTGGCATGTTAAGGTCCAAAAGAATAAGGTCAGGAATAAGCACACCGGCTTTTATGCAGGCATCATATCCATCCAAAGCAGTTTCAATAATAATATTCTCGGAAATTTCATTCAGCTCATCTGAAAGCAAATTAACAATGACTTCATCATCATCAACAATAAGAATCTTTAATGGCCTTCTATGTTTGAATACATCTAATGATAACCCATTATCTTCAAGGAAGTTTACCAGGTTTTTGTGGGGTATTCTTCGGTAATTTGTAATGGGTGTCTTTTCAGAGATGATTTTGCCTGATGTACAATAATTTTTAGCAGTTTTTTCAGAGATACCAATAAGCTTAGCTATTTCACCTGTTGTATAGTATTCTTTCATAATTGCCTAACCCTTTTATGGTATAATCGGGTAATCGGGTAATCGGGTATATTGTAAATAATATAATACCAAATTTGATTTAATGCAATAGTTAATAACGATGGGTTAATTCCCCGCAGCTTGCTGCGGCTTTATTATTTTATTGGGCATGAGCGAATATGTTCACAAGCGTCATAATGTTTCCGTTCTTCTATACCATTTTGTATGTCCGGCAAAATACCGGAGGGTTGTATTCGATGAAAATGCGGATAAGGTCTTGAAAGATATTTGTCTTGAGATAGAGAAGCGTTACGAGTTTCATTTTCTTGAGATAGGGGTGGACAAGAATCATGTACATTTTCTGGTGCAATCTGTTCCAAGAATGAGCCCTTTTCGCATCATTCAGATTGTAAAGAGTCTGACAGCACGGGAGATGTTTATTCGGGTGCCTGAAGTGAAAAAAGTTTTGTGGGGTGGGGAATTTTGGACAGACGGCTACTTTGTGAATTCGGTAGGCTTCAAGGGAAATGAGGAAACGGTTCGGAATTATGTAAAGAACCAAGGAATTGCTAATGAGTATAAATGTTTGCATGATGCCCAGCAGCTTTCTTTGTTTTGATACCTCGCAGCTTGCTGCGGGGAATTTCATTTTGATTTTCTTTTTGCACTGAAGTTCTGCCCATTACTCTTTCGTAAGAGCGGTTTTACACATTAACCCTGTTCTGACATCCATTTCCACAAGGGTTTATACCGCACCAACCCTTTGAAGCCGAACCATTCCACAGTTTCTTCATCATCACGGTTTTCCGTCAGAACAAGCAAATTATCACAATGCAGTTCATCAGCGGCTTTAACCAGGATCCGGATTTCCCTTTCCCTTGTTCTGGGATCTTCGATATTCCAGGCGACTTGCAATAACTGTTCAACCTTCCGGTTATTGAATATCACAAAATCGATCTCTTGCTGTTGGGCGTTTTTCCAAAAATATATTTTATGCCGTCCCTCAAGTTCATGCCGGTGAAGCTGGATGGCAACGGCATTTTCCGCCATTTTACCGATTCCGGCACCCGGTTGAAATCCTTTAGCCGCGATAATGCCATTATCTATGCAGTAAATCTTGCGGTTTGCCCGGACTTGCTCTCTCACCTTAAAAGAAAAATTCCTGAGCGTAAAAAAAAGAAAGGCTTCTTCCATATATCCGATATATTTCTCCACCGTTGTCGCACTCTTGCAACGGGTGAGTTGCGCCAGTCGCTTACCCGAATATTCGCTTCCCGTATTGGACAATAGATAATAGGCCAGATCCTCCAAACCTTCCGGTGATCGAACCTTGTGCCGTTTTACAATATCTTTATAGAGAAGTGATTCCAAAAGAACTGAAAGATAAGAGTCCCTGTTGATATTTTTCAGCAACGGCTCAGGGTAGCCGCCGGTAGATAGATATTGGCGGAAATGTGAGGCGTGTTCAAGCGAGGTCGGTGAGGTTCCGGCATCAACGACTTTGTCATACTCGGAGTAGGAAAATGGAAAAATGATTATCGGAATATGGCGTCCTGTCAAATGTGTGGTCAGTTCCGAACCTAACAAATGCGCGTTACTTCCGGTAATGATAAGCCTTCGTCCCTCACGCTGCAATCTATTAACTATAATTTCCCAATTGTCAATGTTTTGTATTTCGTCCAACAGAAGATAGCGTGGATTTTTATAAACCGAATCAATGGCGTCCAATATCGTATCAAACTCTTTTATTGCCAAAACCCGTTCATCATCAAAATTTAGATATCCGCAACTTCCCAGAGACCGAACAAGATGGATGCCATAAAAGGATTTACCGGATCGCCTGGGACCCAAGACTACTTTAATAAGGTCATTGTCAATATTAATGTTATCAGGCACACGGGTAATATAAGGCTCTTTTAGCTTATCCTCAAACTCTCTTTTATGTTTTAGCACTATATCGTGATTCATAATGGTCTAAAATATACATAATCGCCCATTATAAGCAATGTATTACTATTTTTCCAGATGCAGGACATGGTCTGTGAAGTAGCCCAACCCCAGAAGATCTGGGATATCGTCAATCCTATTGATGAAACGTGGGACGCATGTCATGGATAAGAACCAATAAATGCAAGCAAGTTCCAAGGGAAATTTAAAGCAATTTTTACCACACTGGATTACTTTTTTCCTGTACTTGAAAAGTTATCATGATTCTTAAGGCTATGTTTGACATATAAATACCACTTGAAAAAAAAAAGGTATGCGGATTGCATACGCTCCCTATTGGAAGATAAAACATGATTAAAGGTTTAATTCAACAATAAGGGGAAAGTATGATCAAAACCGAAACGCTCCTAAGCATAGGGGATGTGTCCCGCTTTCTTAATGTGCCGACACACACAATCCGCTATTGGGAAAAAGAGTTCAAGGAATATCTTAATCCCGGCCGTACTGTGGGGCACCAACGGCGTTATACGGATGACCACGTCCGTAAAATAAGGGACATCATGCGTCTCCTTAAGAATGAAGGATACAGCATTGCCGGTGCCAAAAAGATCCTCGAACTGAAACACAACTCCATTGTTGCGGCCTCACAAGACAGCAAGGCCGCACCAGAGGAGGTTGCACAGAGAATCCTTAATATCATTAAAGAACAACTGAACATGGCACCCACACTTTCACCTTTAATGACTGAAGCAAAAGAGCTTGTTGCATAAGACATAAGATAACAGGTGTCGGGGCTTTAAAATGCAGTTGACGTAATGCAGGGTTGAGCATAAGGTGCTTTTGCGAAAGGCTGCTATGAAAACCTTATACTCAACCTTACTTTTTTAGTAACTGTTCAGGCGTCTTGCCGGTCCCCGAGTGCCAGCCGGGTGCCTCGATACATCCGCCTGCGGCGGACACTCGGCAACCGGCTGGTGTATCGAGGGGCCGGGAAGACGCCTGAACAGTTACCTTTTTTATAAGTATATACATGAGTACTGACATAAAGACCTCTCCCAGATATTCAATAATCATCGTATCTTATAATTCAAGCCATGAAATAGGCACATGTATCAAAAGCATTGAAAAAAACACCCGCGATTTTGAGATAATTGTTATTGATAATGCCTCAAAAGACAATACTCTAGAGATCCTCGCACAATTCCCTGGTATAATTACGATAAAGAACAGCGACAATAAAGGGTTTTCGCGCGCAGTTAACCAGGGTTTACGAATTGCAAAGGGACGGTTCATCATCTCCCTTAACCCGGATACGGTTGTTTATCCTCTCTGGGCTGATAGGATGGCCGATAAAATGATTCGTATCAAGAATGTTGGTGCGGTTGGTCCGCTTTCGACAAATTGCATTGGCTACCAAAGCATTTTCAACCATTTAAATATCCACCCAAGCCAGCCAATCGATAAAAATGAGATTTCAGAAAGGGTCTTGAATAACAGCGGGCAGTATTTCGAAAATAATATCCTGATAGGTTTCTGCCTGATGACATCAAGAGAGGTTTTAAACCACATAGGTTTTCTGGATGAAAGGCTTTTCCTTGGAAATGATGATCTGGATTTGTCATGGAGGCTTAAATTAAACGGCTACAAACTAATTGTTGCAAAAGATGCGTTCATTGCCCATGACATGCAGAAAAGTTTTTCAACAGAACCCAAGGCAGTCACCTCAAAACTTGTTCAGGAAAGTACGGACATGCTTTATCGCAAGCTTGCGCGTTATTATGGCAAGCAGAATGTTCCTGATCCAGGGCAACTGTGGGGAATTGATTGGTACAAACCATCCGAGAATGTTCTTCAGGAAACAATTAATGGGCCTGAAAAAAGACTTAATATACTTCTTTGCTATACATACTCTGAAGAAACGCTTCCAGCGCGCTGGGAGCCTGTCTTAAGACAAAGAAGCCATATAACAACCGTGGGTTATTCAACGGATCCGCGTAAAAAAATTGATATTCCGCTTGAAAAAAAGGATTCGGATGCTGTTATTGCAATAGAAAAAGCCGGTGGTTTTGCTAAATATGATGTTTTGATCTGGTTTGAATCATCAATGTTCTCGTTATCAGAATCACTGTCTCATGTGCCAATACCCACAATCGGAATCTTTTCCGCTTCATCAATAAATTTTTCGATGCATGAAAAAGCTTTAAAGCTTTTTGATCATGCCATTTTCACGGAATATAATGTTTATCGATATTTCAGAGAGCAGGGATTCGAAAATATCAGCCATTTTTACACCAATGCATTTGATGAAACCGAAATTCCACCCGGGACAACAAAACCTGTTTTTGATATTTCATTTGCAGGAAGCTTCATTACATATCTTTATAACGAAAGGGGCAAGGCGCTTATGGCGCTTTTGCGTTTGTCTGATCGTTACAAGGTTTATGTTGGTAATGGTGTATATGGCAATGATTATAAAAAGCTGATTGCAAATTCCAAAATAGTTGTAAACTCCCTTGCCGACGGACTCCGGGGATTACAATGCGGGCGTATGAGGCTATGGGACAAGGAAAACTTCTTCTTACAAGTTTCCCTGAAGACAATTGCCCTATTCAGGATTTTCAGGATGGCGTGCATTATGTTTCTTACAAGGATGACAAGGACCTTGAAACAAAGGCTGAATATTACCTGTCACATCCTGCTGAAAGTAAAGCGATTGGCGATGCTGCACGAGAAATTATTTTACAAAAGTACACGTATGCATTGTCTGCACAAAGGATGGAAGCGCTTTTGCGCGAAGTATTATCCAATATAAAACCCAATAAAAATCGTGCGCGATTAACCTCAGATGATTGGGTTTTTGTCAGGCTCTTTAGCGGGGATATTGAAAAGGCCAGGGAGGTTCTTGTTTCAGGTAGCCCTCATTCGCATAAAGAGGAAAAAGAGTGCCTCTTACTCTATCGTACTGGAAATATTGATTCCGCACTTAAGTATCTTAAGAGCAAGCAAGGCTCGCTTTCCAAAATCGGCAATTATTCGCTTGGTGTTATTCTGCAGGATCGCGGTGAATTTGCACAGGCTAAAAGATGTTTAGAGGAATCCTCTACCCAACAGCTTGAATCTATTGAGGATCTTATATGGTGCCTGCCACCTGGAATGTCTTATGAGCGCCTTTTGAATATAAGGGCTGGTGTTCTTAAGTATGCAGGTAAATCGAATGAAGAGGTCCTTTTATTCGCAGACAAATCTCTTTCAGCATGTGCATATTATCATCTTGCGTATATGGCTACAAGGGAAAACAATTCCGAATATGCGCTTAAGATGCTTAATGAAATAAAATCTGATGATTGCTTGAATGATAAAATGCTCATCCTTAAAGCATATTTATTGGCAAATAATGGAGACAGGGAGGGATCGCTTAAAGCACTTGAGAAGGCTAATGAATATTTCAGTCTTGATGTTCAGAACGGGATTATCATGTCAGGGATTTATGGAAAGTTCAACTTGAAAGACATGGCAATATCAGTACTTAAAAACGGAATCGACAGCATCCAGATAAATAACATGCTCAACATATTTACAAAAGAAGATAATCATGACCTGTTAAAGGAACATGTTCAAATGTTGAAAAAACTTGGTATATGTCTATCAGAATCAGACCCTGAGTTCGATAAAGGAATAAAACTTGTTGACGGGTCCTGGCAGGCAAGAAGATTCACATCAAAAATGGACCATGATGTGGCGCTTAATGTCAACCTTAACACAACGGAAAATCCCGAAGCGCTTCTTAAGGAAAAAAAAGGGCTTGGCAAGCCGCTGACCATAACCTTCAGGAATGCCCAGTCCCTTGATTTTCTCGAAGATCTCACACTTGGAAAATACGATTCATTCCACCCCATGGCTGGTGAAACCATACACGAATATACCTTTGTTACATCTGAAAATCTGCTGTTAAGGAATGGGTATGAAATAACCAATATCAACCGCACCATGATATCCGGCAATAAATCCAAACTTATCGAAGAGGAACTTGTGCGTGCGGGTAGACTTGTCTTAAAACGCCTTGAATACACGGATGATGAATGGCAGAACTTTTTCACAAACGCTTTTACGCTTATTGCTGCGCCGCGTACAAAGAAGGATGTTAAAATCCATAAGGTATCCATAATCATTCTGACCTACAATCAGCTTGAATACACATGCAAATGCATTGATAGCATAAATAAGAACACTGAAATGCCTTTTGAAATAATCATAGTTGATAATGGTTCAAAAGATAAAACACCTGAGTGGCTTGTTTCTGAAGAAAAAGCCGGTCATATTACCAAAGTTATATTGAACAAAGAAAACAAAGGTGTTGCGGCAGGATGGAACCAGGGAATACTTGA
The DNA here is from genome assembly GCA_963831235.1 of uncultured Fibrobacterota bacterium. Taxonomy (GTDB): domain Bacteria; phylum Fibrobacterota; class OXYB2-FULL-49-7; order OXYB2-FULL-49-7; family JAEUSG01; genus CAWHPS01. Next base: position 144,048 of record CAWHPS010000043.1, on the reverse strand, counting down.
GGCTACTGGTGATTATCTCTTAATCATGAACAATGATATAATTGTTGCCAAGGGTTGGCTCGAAAACATGGTGCAATGCGCTGAAAGCAGTCCTGACATTGGTATGGTGGGCCCCATGAGCAACAGTGTAAGCGGCCTCCAGCGCGAGGCGCGCGTGACATACACCAATATGCGAGAGTTTCATTCCTTTGCCGAGAATTATATGAAAACCAATTCCGGAAACTGGTGGGAATTGTTCAGGATAGCTGGTTTTGCAATGCTCATCAAGGCAAAGGCGTTGCAGAAGACAGGGAATTTTGATGAAAGGTTTGGAAAGGGGAATTTTGAGGATGATGATTACTGCATCAGAATAAGGCGCGCAGGATACAGGATTCTTGTTGCAGGTGATAGTTTCATACATCATTTTGGCGGCGTAAGTTTTGCCGAAGGATCCGTTGACTGGTTCGATCAGATGCAAAAAAACCAGAAAATATTCAATGAAAAATGGACTCAAATTGACAAGGGAATAATTGAAAGCCGCAGAATGAATGGAATGGAAGGGCTCCTTATTGAGGCGGAAAAACTTATTGAGGAAAAGGATTTCATAGGGGCAATTCATAAGCTCATGGCAATTGTCGAAAAGGAGCCGAAAAATTACAAGGCGTATAATGATTTGGGATTAATTGCATGGTATAAGGGCAACCTTGGGGATGCTGAAAAATTCTTCGAAGAGGCCTTGAAGATTAATCCAGGTTTTGAGGATTCTGTATTCAATCTTGCGGACCTTTATGCGTTAAAAGGCAATAATGAAAAGCAGGTAGATTGCCTTGAAAAATTTATTGCCCTGAAACCTGACAATACTGAAGCTTTGAATCGTTTATCCACACTTAAAAGTTTAAGAGAAGAAAAAATATCTAATGGTGAGCTCCATACAAATGAATTTGAGGAAAATCTTGTTGCTGAAACAAATACGCTTATTTCAGAAGCGAAATATGATGAAGCAATAGGGCTTTTAACTTCGCTGATAGAGAAAGACCCTGATAATTCAGTTGCCTACAACAACATGGGGCTTTGTGCCTGGTATAAGGGGAAAATAAACGAGGCTTTCTGGTTTTTCAGGAAAGCCCTGGCTTTGGACCCTGTTTATATTGATGCGCTTTATAATTTCTCTGATGCTGCAATGGTGCTTGGAAGAATTGATGAAGCAAAAGGTGTACTTTCAGAAGCGCTCTTAAAGGACCCATTGCTTAAAGACATAAGGAACTACCTGGCGAAACTCAATATTGAGGAAAAAGGAAATGAAAGTAACCTCGATTTTGGAAAAATCATATCAGCCCGTGAATTAAATATTCAGGGCGAAAAAATGATTAATGAAGGCCTTTTTGACAAGGCTGAATCGCAATTCAAAGAAATCCTGAAACACGATTCATCCAATTTTGTTGCAATAAACAATCTCGGACTGGTTTACTGGTATCGAAATGATGTTGCTTCAGCATATTCATTGTTTTTAAAGGCACTTGAAATCTGTCCTGTTTATGAAGATGGTCTTGTAAACATTTTTGATGCGGCGCTTAAGCTTAAAAAAGTGCCGGAGATTAAGCCGATATTGGAAAAGGCCATAGACAAAAACCCGCTCCTCCGAAATGCGACTGAAATTCTTTCGCAGATCAAAATGAGAGGGGACAAAATATACGACATAGACCATTATGGACAGATTGATCCGTCGCATAAACTCAATCTTGAGGGAAGGGCGCTTCTTGACGATCTGAAACTCAACGAGGCTACACTTAAATTCCTCGATTCGCTCGATAAAAACGGCAAAAACAGCGACGCATATTGTGGCCTTGGTATAATCCAATTCTACAGGGCTGAATATGAAGACGCGTTCAGTCTCTTTAGCCTCGCAGTATCGCTTAATCCATTGTCTCAGGATGCCCTCCTCAATCTTTACGATGCAGCACTTAAACTTGGTACAACGGAGATGGTAAGGCCCTATCTTGAAAATGCGCTTGAGATCGATCCCGGGCTTTCTCTTTTACGAAAAGTCCTGCACGAAGGCCTGACTCCAGGGGAGCTGCAATGAAAAAAACATTATCCGTAATTGTAATCGCAAAAAACGAAGAGGAGAGGATTGGCCGGATTCTTTCCGATGCCAAACGTTTTGCGAATGAGATAATCGTTGTTGATACCGGCTCAACTGACAATACACGCGAGATTGCAGGGAAAGCCGGGGCCAGGGTCTATAATATGGTCTGGCAGGATGATTTTTCGCTTGCCAGGAACACAGCTTTGTCTTATGCAACCTGTGACTTCATACTATGGCTTGATGCTGATGACAGGGTTTCAGCAAAGGACGCGGAAAGGATTATTGATACTGTTAAAAGAGCAGGTGAAAAAGATGCATTCACAGCAGAGGTCATAAATAGTTCCAAAGACAATAGACCGTCGTCCTTTATGCAGTTAAGGCTTTTTCCGAAATCAGATAAAATAAAGTTTGAAGGGAAGATTCACGAAAGCGTTGCCGGAACCGCAAAAGCAGCTGGTTTCAACATTACAGCATCGGATATTCAGATCATACACACAGGTTATGAAACTGCAAAAGCGCGTGATGAAAAAATGCGGAGAAATTTCCTTATCCTTGAAAAAGAGCTTGAACGTGAACCTAAAAACATTACCCTCAGATTTCTTTTTGCAAATACACTCTCCTTATCAGGCCGTCCGAATGATGCGCTTGCGCAATATGAATATATTGCCACAATGCCGGGCGCGGAAAAAGCCCAGGCAGATGTTTATATAAGGGCCCTTATTGCACTTTCCAGGGCGGAAAGCGATGCAGCACATTTTGCAGGGGCTGAAACCTGGGCGCAAAAGGCGGCTCAATCAAGGCCTGATGACATGGAAGCGCGTTTTTGTCTCTCCCGCGCTCTTTATGGTCGCGGAAGCCTTTCAGGTGCCATGCGTGAAGTGGAAGCAGCATTGGCTTTAAAGCCCTATATATCATCAGTAAATGTTGATTTTATATCAATTCGTGCTGCTATTTATGATCTGGGAGTTAAAATCCTCCATCAATCACAGAAGCATCTTGACGCAGTATCAATGATTCAAAACGGTCTTCTTGAGCTTCCATATTCAATCGAGATGGTTCACCTTGCAGCATCATATTATATCCTTCTTGGCCGTTATGATGAAGCGGAAACTGTTTACAGAAGAGCAATACTGCGCATTCCAGAAAGCACGGATGAATTAAATGGAAAGCTGCGTGGACTTAAGATGCTGAAGGAAAAGGGGGGGGATGAAACACACCTTCATCCGGAATATTTAAAACAGGTACCATCCGGCACATCTTCCGCTCTTGCTATTGGCATTGGCAGCGGAATACTTGGGCTTGAGCTTAAAAAAGCAGGGGTCAGCAGAGTCGTTGGATTGCTTCTTGAAGGTGATAATCGTGACATCGCATCCGTACGATTTGATGCTGTGCAAAGCGACCTTGAATTGCAGGCCTCAGGCGAACGGTTTGATGTGGTTCTTTTCGGAGATCGTTTAAACACACTGAAATACCCGGATCATATTCTGTCAATAGCCCGTAAAGCCCTCAAACCCGAGGGCAAGGCAATTTTCGTGTTTCCGAATTTTCAGAATTACACAGTGCTTACATCCCTTGGTTACGGCTTCTTCAATTATGGAGACACCGGCATAGTAAGGGATGGATACCGAAGACTCTTTACACGTTCATCTGCTCTTGAATATCTTGAAGCGCACGGATTCAAAGGCGAATCCATTCATGAAATTGTTGATCCGCTCTTTACCCAGCAAATACAGCATGCCCCGCAGAAGGCTGTAAGCCTTGGAAAAGCCATACTGGATCTTGAAGGTTTAAGTGAAGATGCCATGCGCGATTTTTTTGTTATTCAGTATTTTATTACAGCAGCAAGCCGTCCTGATGCAAAAGAAATTGCATCATCGCTTCATGTACCTCAAAACATAGGAAAAGAGCTTAACAGCAGTCTTAATGCAAAGGGAGTTCAGCTGATTAACGAGGGCAAATTTATTGAAGCTGCTTCCATATTTCATCAGGTAATTAAAAAAGACAAAAATGATTTTGAGGCTTTTTCCAATCTTGGACTTACGGAATGGTATCAGGGCCATTTTGAAGACGCATATTTTCTTTTCAAGAAGTCAATTGAGCTTTGCCCTGATTATGAGGATGGCTACATGAATCTTTGGGATGCTGCAAAGAAAATTGGTCGTGAACAGGAGACGCTTTCAATTCTCAGAGCTGCGAGTGTTAAAAATCCGACTTTCCTTGAAGTCCGTGGTGTGATAGAATCTGCATGATAACAAAAGGTATTGAATTTATCTTTTAAAAAGAAAAATTCTGTTTGGCTAAGTGGGCAAATTGTATAATTAAACTTGCTGTCTTATTGAGAGCTGGCAATTATAAGAGTGAAGATGGTTTCATTGGCCAAACATAAAAAGAGAAGGCTTCCTGTAATGAAAGCCTTCTCTTTTAAATGTATTGTATTATTTATGTTCTATTCTATTGCTTGATAATCTTTCCCATAAAAATCCGGCAATCAGTTTTAACACGGATAATGTAGTTGCCTTTGACTAGTCCAGTCATGTTTATTGCCATGCTGGATCCTGTTATTTTATCCTGTACAAATACCCTGGAACCCGCAGCGTTGAATAATTCCAGTCGCGCTTTTGCACCTGGGTTTGCAAATTGCACAGTAGTTTGAGTCTTGCATGGGTTTGGAGATGTGGTAAGCATATTTGGCATGAAGGCGGTAAGATCCGCATTTTCAATGCTGGTACTACACCAGCCAATGACGGTATCTATATTCGTTTGATAGGGCATGCCGTTTATTGTAGTGTTATTAGTCGTTATAAGATCCTGGTTCAACAATCTGTAGGTGTAATGCATGCGCATTGACATGAAGGTCCAACTGATGCCCGCAGTGTCACATGTACCATTGGAATCAATGACGATGTCTGTAAACCCTTGATTGGCGGCCACAACAGCCTGGTCAGACACATGCGTAGACATGCAGCAAGTCAGAGCCTGAATGGATGATGCAAATGTTAAAACAAGAATGGTTGCCGTGAGCATGAGAGTTTTTTTCACTGTGATTCCTCCTTAAAATATGGAAAATAAAATATATAATTGAGGGGAAAATAAGATATATAATAAGCCAATGGAATTTGATGAGATTTAGATACTTTGAATTGGCAAAAGTCTTAAAACCTCATTTTTAAAGCCCATCTTTGGAAACCCAAACCGACACTGACCCCCCATTGCACTTGAACTCTCCCCATCCATCACTATTTATCACCACTTCGTCTGTGGCATTGCCAAGATAATCAATGAAAATCTTCCCTGCATGTTTGCGTCCTATTTCCATCCATTTGATGCCGGATGGGCCATCACTCATCAGTACGGCGCAACCAGAGCCTGGATGTTCATCATCACCTTCCCTTGTCCAACCAATGGTGTTGAAATGATCAAGCCAATCCCGCTGAATCCCATAAGCGAACCGCTTGCGCAGCAGAACAAGTTCTTTAAGACCTGGAACCTGTGCCAGGGTAATTTTGGAACCCTTATCTTCATAAGAGGCACCATACCAGTCTGCGTAAAAAATGCAAGGGTATCCTTCTGCCCGGAGCAGTATGATTGCATAAGCGAGCGGCTTAAACCAGAATTCCACCCATGACTCGAGTGCCTGACAAGGCTGTGTATCGTGGTTGTCAACCAGGGTGACCGCAAGCCCGGGTTGCTGCTGCATCAGCGTATTGTCCAATATATGACGCATATCATAGTTTCCGGAACCACGGGAAGCCTCATAAAAGTTGCGGTGAAGCGGCGCGTCAAACAAGGACATGCAGCCTGATGTAGCATTGATATAGGCGTGGAGGTCGTCAACATTATATGGGTTCCAGTATTCACCGACAGTGAACAGGGGCTTTCCTGTTTCTTTACGTAGGTATTGGAGCCAGTCCCGGAAGAAACTGTACTGAATATGCTTGATTGCATCAAGCCGGAACCCGTCCACACCGGTCACGGCGAGGTACCAGAGCCCCCAACGTGTCAGTTCTGTGCGCACATTGGGATCATTCATATCAATGTCGGAGAACATAAGGTAATCATAATTTCCATTCTCGCGGGAAACCATCTTGGCCCAGTCCTTGCCTCTTGAAAGAAACTTGAAAATAGCTTTTTCACCAAGATTTTCAGCCCAGTCAACGCCGTCAAATTCCTCCCAACTCCAATTAAACCTTGAGTACTTGCCGTTACGGACAGGAAAAGTAAATTGTGTCCAGGCAGCTATCCAGACTTCATCTTCAATAAAAAAATTACGGTCGCTTTCTTTTACTTTAGCGCACTTAACCCATTCAAGATCATCCGCTCCTGCTTTGTGATTCAATACGATATCCGCATAGATCAGAATAGAAGCTTTCTGACATGCTCGGATAGCGGATAAATATTGGTCTTTGGTACCATACTTTGTCCGAACAGAGCCTTTCTGATTGAATTCGCCGAGGTCGTACAGATCATAGGGGCCGTAGCCGACATCATTTCCCCCTCCCGAACCTTTGTAGGCCGGCGGCAGCCATAGCGCGGTAATACCTGCTTTTCCAAGACCCTCCGCTTCCTTTGCAACCCGATCCCAAAGAGAACCATCAGCAGGATAATACCAATGAAAAGACTGCATTATTGTTCCGTTGATAGATGCCATAATAAATTTTCTCCTTAAATTATAAAACTATCTATTACCAACATTCCGGATCAGGATCAGGGACGAGTTAAGGTTGGCTTCAAGGTATTTATCCTGTTCACTGCTACATAAAATAGCAACCAATACATCAATTCTGCAATGGTTTGAAAATCTTCATAATAAGGTTTTGCTAGCCATGATTTTTAAATGCCCGAATTAGCTCCGATATCGAAAGGATAATTATTACTATTTTGTTTAAAAAAATTATGGCGCATCGCGTGTTTTAGTGGGTACACACAACCCATTGTATTTAAAAACCTTAACACATGGGAAACCCATCCCCCCGACCCCCTTCCCTTTTTCTTAAAGGAAAAATGGAAGGGGGAGTCAAGATTAAAACATAAAAAACCATTTTGCATTTTTCAGAACCCTTCCCTTTTTCCCTCAAGAAAAAGGGAAGGGCAGGGATGGGTTTGGTAATTTGATAAAAATTCTTTTTATCCAACATATTGTATATACCCACGAAAAACTACGATGCGCCAAAATTATTAATAGGTTTAGCACCTTCCATTTTAAACCATTTAAATATCTGTTGCCAGTTACTTTCTCGGATTATTATGTAAGTATAATAAATATCGAATTATGTAACCTCTTTGGTAAAATTAAGACACAATCCGCTCCTTAAGCCTTGCATAAGGAGAAAACATTATGGAAGCATCCTATTCTATCTTGATAGCAAAAAATGCGCTTCAGGTGCTTGCTTTAGTCCTGGCTGTGAGCACCCTGGGGAGTTTTATTTCAGCCAAGACCCGGCTCCCCGACGTCGTTGTCTTCCTTCTTCTTGGCCTGCCTCTTGGTCCGTAGGTTCTGGGTGCGGTTGATATTGCGGCGAATTCCACAATTAACCAGATCATCCTGATATTCGGAGCCTGCTATATTCTTTTTGATGGTGGAGCATCCCTGCGATTCAATGTATTGCACGAAGTATGGGTTACCATTGTGCTTCTTGCAACCATCGGCGTTGTTATAACCGCACTAATCACAGGTTTTGCCGCGCATTATATTCTTGTGGCTTTCGGTTACGTCCTGGAGAAAGCAGTCGTCTAGAAGAATACGTGGAAACAACTGCGCTTATCATGCGAATGTTTATTTTTATTCTGCTTGGTACGCAGGTTGATTTCACCATTATGAAGGAAAATTTGGCGGGAGGGACCATGGTTGTCGTGGTGTTTATGCTGATTGCGCGGCCTGCCACAGTGTTCATTTGTGCTGGCGCGGATCGCGGCGCCAAGTGGAGCTTAAACGAACTCCTGTTCATGTGTTGGACAAGGGAGACCGGCGTTATCCCAGGAGCGCTTGCAGGGTTGCTTTTATGTATGGAAGTTCCAGGCGCCAGACTTATCGCTTCAGTGACATTTATTGCGATCCTGCTGACAATCCTGATACAAGCGACAACACCAAGTTGGATCGGTTGGAAACTTAAGGTGCTAGCCTGACTTTATTAAGGCAATAGTACCTCTGTGAATGCTCCAGGTTCAGGAATCTGGGAATCAATATTCTCCCTCAAACTTCATCTTCCGTCCCATTTTTACCGTAATATCATCCACAATGCCGTATATGCAAGGGATCACGATGAGAGTGCCCGCTGTAGAGAAAAACATCCCGAACACAATAGTGGAAGCCATGGGTCCCCAGGTTTCTGAATAACCGCCGATACCAAGCGCCATCCCCAGAAGTCCAACCACTGTGCTGACGGAGGTTAGGAACACCGGACGCATGCGCGTTGTGCATCCTTCGATCACGGCCTCGGTGACCGGCATTCCCTTTCTCCTCAAGCTGTTGACAAAACTTATCATCACAATCACATGGTTTACCGCGATGCCCGCAAGCGCCACTATGGAAAACATGACCACCATGGAGAAGGCCGTACCGGAGATAAGAAGATATAGCACACACCCGACAAACGCGAAGGGGATGGTAAGCATGATGATAAAAGGCTGGATAAGCGACTTGAACTGCCCGCCCAAAACCAGATAGATTAGAAAGAGTCCCACCCAGAACAGGCGAAGCACGTCCGCCAGCACCCGGTTGAATTCCTCAAACTCCCCGCCTATTACAAGAGAGATGGCCGGGTATGCCGCCTTGTATTTCGCGTCATACTCCTTTTGCACCGCTCCCATAATGGAACGGATGTTTTTCTTATCGTCAGCTTCGGCCGTTACTGTGATCTCGCGCGTGCGGTCCCGTCGTTTTATTGCCGCAATTCCCTTTCCCTGTTCCAGAGCGCACACGTTTGAAAAAGGAACAAGTCTTCCATCAGGTGCGGGGATCTTCATCTGCATCACATCACTGATGTTCCGGCGGTCCTTTTCGCCAAGCCGTACCACAACGTCAATGCCCTTGTCGCCGTCATAATAGGTGGTCGTCTTCACCCCATCAAAGCAGGAGCGGATGTACATCCCTATCATACCTGCGCTTAAGCCCATCTCTGATGCCCGCTCCTCATTGATGGTGATTGAAAGTTCCGGCTCAGCCTTGTCGTAATTGTCTTTTATATTATACAGCTCGGGATAAGCACCGAGTATTTTCTTAAGGCCCGACGCGATCTCCGCCATATCTTCCAGCTTTTCACCCTGCAGGCGGAACGAGACGGGTTTGTCAACGGGCGAACCGTTCGACACCTTGTGAAACACAATGCTTTCCGCACCCGGGATGTCCGCGCACAATTTTTTCGCCTCATTCATGATTGCCGCCACGGACCGTTTCCGGCCCTCTTTTTTCTGCGCCAGCTCCACGGTAATTTGCGCCACGTTGCTCTGGGTCATCCATTCGGTTTCCAAGGCGGCAAACCCCACGGTCGTTCCCACGGAAACCACCTCTTTGTTTCCCACCAGGGACATCAGCCGCTCCTCGAATCGTTTCGCGATCCGGTTGGTCACCGGGCGAGGGGTGCCGATGGGCATCTGAATGTCAATTAAAAATTGGGTCATGTCTTCGCCGTTATAAAGGTCCTGCTTCACGAAAGGTGTAAGGCAAAGGGCGGCGATTACCACCAGAAGCGCTATCCCGGCCGTAAGATACCGTCTCGGATATAAACGCGAGATGAAACGTTTATAGGCGGCTTGCCATTTGGCAAAGGAGCCCTCATGAAGTGCTTTTACGGTCTTGCTGGAGAGCGACGCAAAATGGGAAGGGAGAAAGAGAAGCGCCTCAGCGGCGGAGGCAATCAGCGCAAGCGATGCCACAAAAGGAATCACCCGCATAAATTTTCCCATAATACCCGGCAAAAGCATAAGAGGCAGGAATGCGGCCACAATCGCGGCAGTGGAGGTGAGCACCGGAAGCAGCATCTCATTTGTGCCGATGATGGCCGCTTCAGTGCGCGACAACCCCAGTTGCCTGTGACGATAGCAGTTTTCAATGACCACAATCGCGTTATCCACTATCATGCCGAGTACCAGTACCAGCGCAAAAAGGGAGTTGGCGTTCAGGGACTCGCCGTACCAGTCCATGAAAAGGAAGGTGATGGCAAAGGTCACGGGAATACCAAGCCCGGTCATAAGCGAATTCCTGAACCCCATGACAAGCAGGAGGATGAAAACCAGGAGCACAAACCCGGAGAACGCGTCAGACCAGAGAGTATGCAGCACATTGCGAATGAGGATTGTGGTGTCATTGAAAAGAGTAAGCGTAAGTCCGGGGGCAGTCTCTTTTTCTCGGTCTCAATCACGCTTTTCACCCCATCCACCACACGGATGGAGTTTCCCTCTTTCTTTTTGGAAATGAGAAGCGAAACGGTCTTGTTTCCGTTAAATCGGGCGTCGTATTTGGCGCGCGCGTAACCATTGTTAACTGATGCGACATCGGACACGGCAAGCGAGGCCCCTCCCGGCCTGCGCCTGATTATGGTCTTGCCGAAAGAGGCCGGGTCCTTGATCTCGCCCATCAACTGGAGTATATACGCCTGTTCTTCGGTCTCCAACGTCCCGCCCGGAACATTCATATTCCGGAACTTGAGTGCGTTCACCACCTCTTCCAAGGACACGCCGTATGCCTCCAGTTTGGTGCGGTCCGCGTCCACCACAATTTCACGTTCCTGCGAGCCGATAATCTCCACCTTGGAAACATCCGTTACCCTGCGCAGTTTTTCCCGGAGATCTTCGGCCGTCTTGTTCCTCACAGCATCATCCGCGGTGCCGCTCAAGTTGATTGTGACAATGGGCATCATGTCCGCGGTGGAGACTTCCATCACCAAAGGCTTCATGGCACCGTTGGGGAGCTCGATCTTATCCACCTCTTCGCGGAGCTGCTGGTAAAGGCGACGGAATTCGTCCCTGGAAATATTGTCCTCGAACTGGACCTCAATAAACCCCACTCCGGCCCGCGAAACCGAGGCTATTTTCTTGACCCGTGCAATCCCCGCGCTTGCGTCTTCTATTTTTACACAGATGTTTTTTTCTATTTCTTCGGCTGATACACCCGGATAAGGCACGGTGATGAACGCCCACGAGAAGGAGATATCACTCATCATCTCCCGTGGCAGCTTGAAAAATGAAAAAGCCCCCAGCACCACAAGCGCCACCATCAGGATATTGACAAAAACTGGATTGTTTACTGAAAATTTTCCGGTATTCATGGGTTCAGTTCCTTTCCGCCACCATCAGCGCCGGCTCCAGCGAATCGCCCGAAAAGATCCCCGCAAGCCCGCTTTTTACCAGTAATTCTCCAACAGCCAGTCCTTGTATGATCTCGATTTTGTTTCCGGCGCGCCTTCCCATGACCACGTAACGCATTTCCGCCTTTCCGTCCACCGAAACCATTGCCGCATTTCTACGATCGCGTTCAATGAGCGTATGGGCCGGCACAAGAATGACGGAATCAGGCGCGTTCGTGACAATTGAAACACGCGCGGACATACCGGACTTTATCCGAAGATCCCTTGTGTTCCCCCATTCGATTTCCACCGGATAAGAGCCTGTGCTTGCGTTGCCGCCCGCTCCGATGGCAGTGATCCTGGCTTCGAATGTTTCAGATACGGCCGGAACATGCACTTTTGCCGTAAGCCCTTTTTTAAGACGGCCCACTTCAATTTCCCCAACGGAAATACTTGTCTTCAGCGTGGCAATGTCCACAATCCGTACCACCGGCATTCCCGGCGAGAGAAAGTTTCCTTTCTGAAGACCGGAATTCTTTTCCGCGATAAATCCGGAGATGGGCGCCGTGATCCGGCAGTCGTCGTAGGCCTTTTTCGCGGCCAAAAGCGCGGCGCGCGCTCCCGAAGCCTGGCTTAAAGCCACATTAAGCTCCGCGTCAGACGCATTCCCCTCGAGGGAGAGCTTCCGGACAACTTTCACGTTGAGTTCAGCGGTTGCCGCCGCGTTCGTTGCTTGTGTATAGGCCGCTTCCTGGATCGTCTCATCCACTTTCGCGAGAACCTGGCCGCAAACGATCCTTTGGCCCAGTTCCACGTTTACGCTTTGTATCACCCCTTGGGTTTGTGAAACTACCGTTGCCTCATGAACGCCGCTCACCGTGCCACACGCGTTTGTCTCACGCGTCACCACGCCCTTTGTGACCTTCATAACCTCCACGGCCGCGGGCGGCTTAAGCGGAATCTGTCCTCCCGGGTTTTTTTGTTCAGCCTGGGCGGACTTACAACCGTTAAAAGCGGCCATATTCAAGCCCGCAATCAGAATCGAGAAAAGGGTTTGCTTGATCATAAAGACACCTCCAATATTCCCATGGTTTTATCATACTCCGCAGCAAGAAGGAGGCACTCGAAAAGTTTCCTAACGTGGTTCATCTTTGCGCAATTCGCTCCGAGTGCAACCTCCAAAAGCTGCGTCTGGTTCACAAGTCCGCCGTCATACCGCTCCTGCATTATGGAAAGCTGCTTTTCCATAAGTTCTTTTTGTTTTTCCGTTGCACCCACAGCCTGGTAAGCCGCTTCATAGAAGAGTACTATCCGGTTCAGGTTTAGCGCGAGTTGAGATTTTACCTGCGCTTCAACGATCTCGGCCTTCCTATACTCCTCATCCGCCTTACGGCAGCTGGTGGTTGTTCTGAATCCGGAAAAAAGAGGAACATTCAAAGCCACACCCGCGGTCCATCCTTTTCGCTCCGTACGCGGCTCAATCCTGTCCCATGCAGGCCAGGCATATTTATAGAACGCATTCAGGCGAGGAAAATCCCTGCTTGCCGCCATCCGCTTGAACCCTTTTGTTGCGCGCGTATAGGCGCAGACGGACCGAACAAGCTGGTTTTTTTCCAGGGAGCCGTCAGCGATAATCCGCTCCTTTTTGCATTGCGCCTCAAAGATCGTAATCGGTTGCAATAATAGAGAGGTGTCCGCGTTTTCCGTCCCCATGCCCATGGCTCCCAAAAGAACCGTGACTGCGCACGATCTTCCGGCTTTGGCCATCAAAAAATCGCTTTCCTTTTGCGAGACCTCGGCTTCCCATTGCAGCACATCGGTTTGCGGGACCGCACCCGATGCATTGCGCGTTTTGGCCTTGGCCAGGTTCTGCTGTGCAAACGCAAGTGCCTGTTCGGCGATTAAGGTCTGCTCGGTCGCAATAATGACATCGAAATACGATTTGCGTGTATTATAGATTGCCTCAAGCCGTGCTGCTTCGGCCTGTAAAGCCGCGGCTGTTTTTAATTCCCCGGCAATCCCGATGGCGATAATCTCCGCACCACCGTTGGTAATGGCCTGCGTAACGCAAATTTCATGTGAGAGAGAGTATTCATATAATTTGTTCGGATTATCGGGAGTTTGGGTGCCTGGTGCAAAACTTGAGAATAATCCCTGCATTATCATGTCATAACTTTCGTTTGCATCCCTAACCGTTTTTCCATCCATCCTAAGATAAGTCGCCCCATAGGTGACTGAGGGAAGGTAATTGGTCATGGCATTCCGTGCTTCCCACTTTTGCGAAATCTCTTCGGATCTTTTAATCATGACATCAAATCCATTGGACGCCGCCCGCCTTTCAGCATCGGCAAGCGTTAAAAGCGCCGCGCCGGAACCTGCGGCAAGGCATATAATTAGAAGGTATTTAACATATAAACGGTTCATGTCCCATTATCCTTTCTTAGGCTTAAGTTCTTTGAACCGGGTTATTGCAATCAATAAGCCAATTTTAGCACCAGTTTTATTTTCATAGGAAAAACAAGGAGTTATAAATGGAAGGCTTAAAATACACAGTAAGAAGAGGGTGAGAGAAATGGCACACTCCGTGGCCCTTGTGAAAAATGGCCCAATGATTTAATCCAACGTATTATTTTTATTTTCCGGTAACTCCTTGTCTTTTATGCGGGGCGTGCAAATAAAATACCTTTGGCGTCTGAATTGCATTTCATTACCGGCAAACAGTAAAACAACATTAACAAAAGGAGTTTGCAGTGTTCAGAAAAACAAAAAGAATGGGCGCAACATTTTGCGCTGTTGCATTTCTCTCCATGGGCGCATTCTGCGCGGATCTCATGCCGGGTTCAGGTAATACCGTAATTCAATCAGGCGACAACATCAGGACGCTTTGTGACGGTAAGTTGAAATTCGGAGGCTTCGGCGGTCCGGTGCTTTCATTCACCCAGATAAAGGGCGAACTTGGGATCTTAATGGGCGGACGGGGGGCATGCATAGTCAACCATCACTTTACCTTAGGCGGGGGAGGTTATGGCCTTGCGAATTTCATCCGGGTTCAGGACGATCTTGCGAATACAAAAAGATATCTCCAGATGGGATACGGCGGCCCTGAAGCGGGATTTATTTTCTACCCTGCGAACGTTGTCAATGTTTCGACAAATTTACTTGTCGGAGGAGGCGCGGCCTCCAGACAGTATCACACCTCCGGGGTCAATACCGCAGACCCACAGTATGATGTTTTTCCATTTTATATTGTGGAACCCTCGGTTTTCGCCAATCTTAACGTGACTTCGTTAATACGCGTTTGTGCAGGCATCAAATACCGCTATGTGGATGGACTGGAAGCGGATTGGATCTCAAACAAAGATCTTCGCGGTTTCGCAGGCTCCATTGCTGTCATGTTCGGAAGGTTTTAAAAGAAATTATATTGTATGAAGATTGGCGGTGGAACAATGTTTAATTTGCAAAATCAAATAGCCCTTTTTAACAGCCTGATGATTAGCCCGCAACTATTGCGGGTAAACCCCAGGGTGAATTTATTTCTCCTTAAATATTTTGCTAAATTTAACATCAAAAGGGTGGGGCCATGGAATGTGCTCCATTCGCATCTGCCGCCGATCAATAGCCGGGCCTATACAAAGTTCGTTCAAAAACACCTGATTGAAAAAGTCCGGGGACCTTCTCATGCCCAGATTGGCCTTACCAACGCCTGCCAGCAAAAATGTCCGTACTGTTACAGCGCAAAGAGGTCCGGAAAAGCCATGTCAAAGGAAGTCATCATTAAGACTATAAAGGAACTCAGCGCCCTAGGCGTATCCTGGCTTGGGCTTACCGGTGGAGAACCTCTCTTAAACCAGGACCTCGTGGAAATTATAAACGCCGTGGACAAAAACATTGCAGTCAAGCTGTTTACCACGGGTCACGGCTTGACCATGGAAAGGGCGAATGATCTTAAAAATGCAGGGCTTACCTATGTATCTGTCAGTCTTGACAGTGACGACGAGGAGGAACATGATAAAATACGCGGATGTAAAGGAGCTTTTAAAGAAGCACTACATGCGATTAGGCTCTTTCTTGACGCAGGCATCCATACCGGTGTTTCAAGCGTATTGAATAGAGATATGATGGAAAAGGAAAAGATCCACCGGCTTGTCGCCTTCCTGGAAAACCTTGGCGTTCATGAAGCCTGGTTGAGCGAGATGAAACCATCCAGGGAACCCTTCTTCGAGGAAAAGTTTGTGGTTAACGATGAGGAAACCCTTTCCCTTATGAAATTCCAGGATGAATACAATAAAACCGGAAAGATGACTGTAAATTACCTAGGCCATTTTGAACACGGTAACCATTTCGGCTGTAATGCCGGCGGCAAGATGGTGTATGTGGATACATGCGGAGAGGTAAGCCCGTGCGTTTTTACACCCATGACTTTTGGAAATGTCAGTGACAAGCCGGTGTCGGTTATTTATGAAGAAATGAAAATGCATTTTAAATCCGGCAGGGAGTGTTTCATCAATAATAATTATTCTGTGTTCAGAAAACATTTTAAGGGAATTTCACCTATACCAGTTGAAGAGACCTTGAAAATAATGAGGGAGTCCCGGCATTCGAGCCTCCCGGAATTTAACAAAGTGCAGGGAGCGTGATGTTATGGATAAGAAGGTTCGTTTGTTCGGTCTTTTCGGAATGGTCATTTTTGCCATAACGGGTCTCTTGTTCCTCTTTTTTCCGGAAAGCGTGGTTTCATTCTTCAATTCCATCTCACGGGCCTGGGCTTTGAAACAACAGCCGGCCCTGTTTCCGGGGTTTTATCTTATCCTGGCCGTTGGATACATGTATATGGTGGCATTCCTATCCTATGAAATATTCCAGAATCCCGCGAATCCGATCTTCCTTCTTTTGCTTGCAAATGCCAAAATAGCATCCTCCCTGCTCTCTCTTTTATTAATTATCGGGCACGGGCCCTATCTTATTTATGGCACTAACCTGCTTGTTGATGGCCTTATCGGCTTTGTCGCGCTGTATCTTTACTTAAAGGTCAAGAAGTGAATCTGAAACTTTTTGCAACGAGGTTTTATCTTCCCTCTTCCATTAAGAAGAAGGCGTTATTGGAACTTTTCAACATTACAGCTGGGGCCTTTAAGGTGCCATGCCCGAACGACATTTCCCACAAAAACTTTGATCAATTATTGAATGAATATGCGATCTTTACAAAAAGGCAAGCTCAGTCAGCGCCAAAGGACAAAGCATCGGTAAACGCGATACAACAAGGCCTTTTCATGGGGGCAAAAGCCATGGGGACCCGCTTCAAGCGCGAACTTTGGGTAAAGAACTTCGATGATTTCCGGATCGCGGTCCGAGCCGTCTACCGCGCGCTCGCGATTGATTTAAGTTGTAATAAGGCCGGAGAGGTATTAATAAAAAAATGTTTTTTCAGCGCCTTTTATTCAGGGAGCGACTGCTCTCTCATATCATCGCTTGACGCTGGGCTCATCGCAGGCCTCTCAGGCGGACTCAAGCTTGATTTTCATCAACGCATTACTGAAAATAACGGGTATTGCGCGGCCAGGATAATTCAATGAAAAATGCTATCATCATCGGATCCGGAGCAGGGGGGGCAACCGCTGCAAAGGAGCTCCAGGGTGCCTTCCAGGTGACCGTGCTTGAGGCAGGGGGAATTTTCAAGCCTCTTCGGATAAGCCTTCCTCTTCTTGAACAGATGCGGCGCACACATCTTTTTTTCACTGAAAAAATGATCAGGATGTTGCTGCCTGCCTATAGAATATCAAAAACTTCGGATAATATTGTACTTGTCAGGGGATCCGGAGTTGGCGGCACAACGCCGCTTGCCTGCGGAAACGCATTAAGGGCTGACAGACGGGCTTAAGGGAATTGGTATAAATCTTGACAGGGAATTTCTGGAACTTGAGAGGGAAATTCCAATAACCGCTGATCATAAGCATTTATGGAAAGAAACCACGCGTAACTTATTTAAAATCTGTTCAGAGGGGGGATTTGACCCATTTTCCGTTCCCAAGGCGGGAAATTATAATAATTGCATGAACTGCGGTCACTGCACACTCGGTTGTCCTCACGGGATAAAGTGGGACGCGTCCATATTTATAAGGCAGGCCTTAAGCAAAGGCGCGGAAATTCTTTTCGGCTGCAAGGTGATTAAGATTGTCATTGAGAATAACAGGGCAATCGGAATCTTGACCCACCGCGGATTCATTCCATCTGATCTTATAATTGTGGCTGCAGGGGGAATAAGCACTCCGGTTTTACTGGAAAAATCAGGAATAAAAACGGACCAGACTTTTTTTGTTGACCCTGTTTTATGCGTTGCTGCGGAATATGAAAACGCTTATCAGAATAAAGAACTCCCCATGCCTTTTGCCGTGCAAAGGGACGGCTATATCATTTCGCCTTATTTTGATCAGCTTAGTTTCTTTTTCAACAAGCATTGGCGCATGCCTGGCAAAAACATCATAAGCCTTATGATAAAGCTGGCTGATACCAGGTGTGGAAACCCGAAAAATAAAAGATTATCTGAAAAAGATAAACATACACTTGATCATGCGGTTGATGAGTGCAAATGGATCCTGTCAAAGATGGGGATAAAACCTAGAAAAACGTTTCTTGGCAAGCTCAATGCGGGCCATCCGGGCGGCATGTTCCCTTTGTCCATGCGCGAGGCGACCTCCTTTCATAGTGAACGTCTTCCGGAAAACGTTTATGTGGCTGACGCATCCCTTTTTCCCGCGTCCTTAGGCAATCCGCCAATGCTTACGATAATGGCCATGGCGAAAAGGGTAAGCAAGATTGTAATGGAGAAGTTCTAAAACAAAATTCCCTGAACATCGTCTTTACGATCTATGCAACCGTTTGTTAAGCGCGGTGCGTGACAAACCCAGCATGTTCGCCGCAATGGTCTGGTTGTTTTGAGCGCGTTTGAGTGCTTCCGCAATAAGCGTCTCTTCCGCTTCCTCGAGCGTCGGCAGTTCATCAAAAAGCATCATCTTGCTTGAGCCATTTTGCGCTTCCCCGGCTTTTCCTACGGCAGGCGCTGTTTTGGCCGCGGTTATTTTGTCCCGGAACGCATCAAGCGACATGATGCCGCCGGTATGCCTGCTGACCGCGTCATAGACCATGCTTTTTAATTCACGAATATTCCCTGGGAAAAAATGATTGGCAAGAAGGATTAAAAGCTCACGGGGATAAGAAGGGACCTCTTTCGCCATGGCCTTTGCCGCCTCCTCGCTGAAAAGACTCAAAAGGAGCGGCAGGTTGTCCTTGCGTTCGCGCAGGGGAGGAATCGTAATAATGTGGCTCTGCAGACGGTAATAGAGATCCTGCCTGAAACTTCCTTCCTTCATCATCACGTCAATCGGCTTGTTAGTGGCCACCACGATCCGGGTGTCGGTATAAACCGGCGAATCCGCGCCGACTGGGTAATACTGTTTATTTTCTATGAGGCGCAGAAGTTTTATCTGTGATTCTTTGGAGAGGTCGCCGATTTCATCCAGGAAAAGGGTCCCGCCAGCGGCCTTAGCCACCATTCCTGCGCGATCCGCCTGCGCACCTGTAAACGCCCCTTTTTTATGGCCGAACAGCGTGTCAGCACAAAGCTCATCATCCAGGCCGGCTACATTGAGCGCCACATATTCTCCTTTGCGCCCGCTTGCTATGTGTACTGCATGAGCAAAAAGCTCCTTGCCGGTCCCGGTTTCACCGGTGACAAGAACCGGCATCGGGCTTTTCGCCACAGCCTCAATATATCGGAAGATGGACAGCATTGTCATATTGCGCGTAATGATCGATTCAAAGGCTTCCGGCACCGCGAGTTTCGCGGATAAAAGCGAGTCTTTCAGCCGGCTGTTCTCTTTCAGCAATTCTGCCATTTCAACGGCTTTTCTTACACTTGACACAAGGCGCGCCTTGTCCACGGGCTTCACCAGGTAATCGCACGCACCGCTCTTCATGCACTCCACAGCGGTTTCGACCTCGTTTATCGCGGTCATGATGATGATGTGGAGCCCTGGAAATTTCCCGCAAATAAGAGGGAGCAATTCCTTTCCTGTGACATAAGGCATCATTATATCAAGCAGTATCAGCGCCGGCGTGGTTGTTTCCAGTATTTTCATAACCTCCCGGCTGTCGTTGCAAGTGATGATATTGTTAATGCCAGCTGATTTGAGTGAAAACGAGGCGCTCTGTAAAAACTGAATCTCATCATCCACCAAAAGAACCGGAGATTCGGGAAACAGGATTTTTTCAGCCATTTGATCTCTCCTTATTGCACTGCTGCAAGAATAATTTCAGCAAGTGTACCACTACCAGGTTCCGACCGGATTGTAAATTCGCCATGGTGGTCTTTGATGATCCCGTAAGAAATGGCCAGGCCCAATCCTGTGCCGCCGGAATCGCGCTTTGTGGTGAAAAATGGGTCCATGATATGTTTCAAATGTTCAGGCAGAATGCCTTTTCCTGTGTCATGCACAGTGATTGAGACTGTCTGGTCTTCCGATCGATATTGTGTTCGTACTGTAATCGATTGAGCCCTGTCCGATAAGGCCTGGCAGGCGTTGGTCAACAGATTTATAACCACCTGTTCGATCTTCTGGAAATTTCCCCGCACCGGCGGAAGGTCCTTCCCAAATTCAGTTACATAGTGGTCAGTGGTCTTTTTTATCAGGTTTGATAGAATAACGGCTGATGACTCAATTACAGCGTTGACATCCACCCGCTGATCCATCTCTCCGGTCTCCTGCCGGGCAAAATCCTTCAGGTGCTGGACAATCGTCTTGATACGCCGCGAACCTTCCATGATGCCGCTAATGAGTTTTTCAATCTCTTCGCGCACTTCGGAATATGGAAGCCCAGCAAGCATAAAATCCCCCTCTGTTTCATGGAGGCGATCGAGTCTTGGTTTCATATCCTTCCATATATCCCGCAGGTTGTCGCTGTTCAGGATGATGAAATTGTTGGGATTATTGATTTCATGGGCCACGCCCGACACTAAGATTCCCAGGGACGACATTTTATCAAACTGAATCAGTTGCTGCTGCTGCTTCTGGGCCAGGATTTCCGCGTTGCGCCGATCCGTGACATCGATACCCGAAATGAGTATGCCCGAGAGATTGCCCCCAGCGTAAAGAAGAGTCTGCATGCCGGAAAAAACAAGATAATGGATCGATCCATCCTTGGCGATCACCGGATTATCCCGTTCCATTATACTTTCGCCCTTAAAACGTTTCTGTAAACTCTCATAAACACGCTGCTTGCATTCAGGTGCTATGAAATCGAGCGCAGGCTTGCCCAAAACATCCTCTTTGGAATAGCCCAATTGGTTCTGGAAATAAGCATTGAAGTCGCGGATAATCCCTTGCGTATCGATAATGAGGTTTCCCGCCGGGCTTTCCTGGAAAAGGAACCGGTAACGTTTTTCTGATTCTTCGAGCTTTTCCAGGCTTTTTCGAAGCTCCATTGTGCGCTCCTGGACCAATTGTTCGGTATGCAGATGGTGTCTCTGGAGTTCATCCTCAACATGCCTCTTTTCGGTAATATCGATTCCCGTGGAAACGATATACTCAACAGTATTGTCCTGTCCCACAATGGCTGAATTAAACCAGGAAATGAGTTTCCGGTTTCCGTCTTTTGCAAGCCAGTAATTTTCACCCTGATTGGGAAAATGGCCGGCTTTGAGTTCCGAAAAACGAACGCTTACCATTTTTGTTTCCTCAGGCAGGATTAAAAAGTCCCAAAACGGCCTGCCAACCACTTCCGAAAAAACATATCCTGTGATGTGTTCACACGTTTTATTGAACCTGATAATCCTTCCCTGGATATCGAAGACAGCCACAAGAGCTCCGGCTGTTTCAAATACAGCATGCGCAAAATCACGCTCACTTTTGAGTGCTTCCTGGACCCGTTTCAATTCGGTGATATCATTTCCAACGCTTAACAGTTCGGTTGCCGCCCCGCTTCCGTCCGACAAGGGTTTGTTTGACCATGAAACGTAGACGCGGCTTCCATCTTTGCGCATATTTTCGTTCTCATTCACCGCGTAAAGCTCAGGGTGCGCGCCCAGATCGTTCATGGCCGCGGCAAGATCAACGCCGTTCGTATCAGTGGGGGGGACAATGGTACCAACCACATTTTTTCCAATAATCTCATCTTTACCAAAGCCGAAAAACACTTCGGCAAAATGGTTGAAGTAGGTGACGTTTCCTTGCGAGTCCATGCGCAGGATTATACTGTTGGCGTTCTCAACCATTTCAATGAATTTTTTTTCAGACTTCTGAAGCGCTTCCGTGCGTAATTTGACCTGCCGTTGCAGTGAATAATTCCAGAGCAGGAAAAAAGTCACGATTAGGATGATAGCGGCAAGGGCGATTGCCAAATGTTTTTTATTCGGATACTGCGATGTTTCCAGATGAATCCATTTATCATGAATGGCCTTTTTTTCTTCCGGCAGGATGGATTGGATGCATTTTTCAAGAATACTGTTGAATTCGGGCCAATCCTTTCTGGAGGCGAAAGACAGGCGCGTGTAATAACCTGTTTCGCCGGCCACCCGAAGATTGGTAATCTTCTCCTTTTCGATGCAGTGGGTGGCTGTGGCCAGGTTTTCTACAAAAGCATCTGACATGCCGAAAGAGACCTTTTTCATTCCGGTTTGGACATCTGGCACAAGATCAATTTTTATCTCGGGGTGATCATTAGTTATGAATTCCTGCCATATATATCCGGAAACAATTGATACTTTCAGACCATGCAGGTCATTAATTGTTAAGTTTTTTTTAACCTCCGTCCTGACAATAATTACTCCTGGAAGCACAATATGCGGGCTTGAGAAAAGAAGGTATTCCGAACGGCCCGGTGTTTGACCTGCCGCGGAAAGCATATCAACCTCGCGATTTTTAGCTTTTTGAAGTATTTCATCCCATGTTTTATAGCGGACAATATGGAAACGAATACCAAGATTCTTTTCAACCAGCGCAGTATAATCCGCCGCTATGCCAATAAAAGTGCCGTTTTCGTCAAATTGTTCAATGGGGGGAAAATCGGGATCCGGCGCAACACGTATAACCTGATGCTTGGCAAGCCATGCGCTATCATGCGCGCTCAGTTCAAAACTTCCGGCATGCAGACCAACGGCCAGAAAACATATAAGATAAAATGGAACTAGGTTCATTGAATATCTTCAAATATAAATTATTCTATGTGGATAATTTTAGAACCATCTTAATCAGATCGTCAATGGAAAATGGCTTTACAAGAAAATGGGTGCATCCCGCTTTTTTCAACGCATTGAAGACTGCCGTATTATTGAATGGCGTTATTCCGATAATCGGTGATATGATTTTCAAGGATCGAATTTCCTTAACCAATGAAAGGCCGTCCATGGCCGGCAATTGGAAATCCATGATGAAGATATCATAGGGTTTCCCTTTGAATGAACTTTGAATAATTCGTTCCTTTGCTTCCGTCCCGTTTTGAGCTGTGACTGCAATGAAATTATTGCGCTTCAGTGTGAAATAAATTGAGTAAAGAAGGTCTTTATCTTCGTTTATGATGAGAACGGATTTCATGTAAGATAATTCAGCAATGATTATGCCGCACTATTTTAACCGTAGGAGCTCACGGAACCACTGTGAACTATTGCACACTAAAGAGTGGCTTTACTTAACTTAAGTTGTATGAATGCGTTCGTCAAAGCAAAAAACCGCTGCTGTGAAAATTGTCACACCCTCTTTCACTGGCCTTGCCAATCCTTTCCAGCAAAATCATGAACTTGTTGTCTATGACGAAGTTGGGCCCAGGTATTGCATTATATTCCATAAGATTTGGTGAGATCCACATAATTTTTTTTAAAAGAAAGGTAGGGGACAGATGAGAATTTCTTATAAAATAATTGGTATTGTATTACTCGTGTCTTTTATATCTATCAAGGCTGAACGTGTTAATTTACCTGATTCCTGCGGCATGCGTGATACCTGTAAGAATGATGTCTTGTACCCGGAGATGAAGCCAACCAGGCGATATGGGTTTTTGGGGATTGGTATTGCAGAGGCCGGGCTATCTCAGGTAAACGCCAAATTGGATTCAACTGGATTATCATCATTCCAGAAGTTTGGCTTTAATCTTGGATTCGGTGGACACATTGAAATCAGGAGACTCATACTTGAAGGAGCAATTTCAGGGCTGGTTTGGGGAGAGAATGTTGATCAGCAGCTTCGTACCTCACTCTATGCAGGCAATGGTATAGGCTATTTTGGAATCAACATCCTGCCGGAAAACATGAGCGTCACGCTCTCACCATACGCTGGCATGGGCCTTGGAATCAATTGGCTTAAAATCCGAAAAGACAAAAAGACATTACCTGAAGCCATTGAGAATTCGGACCCGAATGTAAACATATGGCAGATGACTTTTCTGACACAACTCGGGGTGGCGCTTGATTTCGTTTTTCCATCTCAAGACAAGCTGAAAGGATTTGTGCTTGGGGTTAGGGGTGGCTATCAGTTTGCGCCAATTCAGAGCTCCTGGTACTCTGATGACACGCCAATATCCGACATGCCTGACATGAAACAGGGCGGAATATTCGCAAAACTAATTATAGGTGGATGGCATCCCCGGCAACATCGGAATTGCTGCTGTGATCACAGATAGTCAATCAAAAAAGAAGAGGAGTTTTTATGTATAAACGACTTGTTTTTGTGCTGTTGTTCTTGGGAGCTGTTACAACCACCCGTTCGATGGCCCAGTCAGTGGAATCGGACAGTGGCAAATGGTTTGTAGGGACGTCAGTAATTGTTCTGGCAAATTTCATCCCAATGGAAAATCCTCCGGATTTTGTGCAGCTCAATTTCGGGTATTGGCTCACTGGAAAGGACATTGTCTCACTGGAAGCCATAACATGGAAATACAATGCTCCAAAAGGCATTCCTTACGGACCTTCTTTTGATAATCCTAAAGAACGGTACCCGGGATATGTCCGTGAATTCGGTATTGGGATTGCCTATCAGCGCTTGCTGTTAAAAGGTTGGTATGCGGCAGCACACATTCAACCTCTGTTTCAAGTGTATACTGAGACAGCTCTTAAAAAGACTCAAAATAGCTTCACTTTATTTCTGACAGCCCGTACCGGGTATCATGTCCGATTGTTTAGCAATAGGTTTTTTGTCGAGCCCTCTTTGGCATGCACCTACTGGCCCATTACTACGAATGAACCTTCAAGCTTTACTGTTGTTGAATCGAAGTGGGCCAATTATTTTCTACTTGAACCGGGTCTCCATTGTGGGATCAAATTTTAAAAGATTACCCAATTGCTGTTCCTTAAAATGAGATTAAGGTGAAATTATGAAAACAGTAGTTCTTGGAGCTAGTGGTGCTACTGGCAAATTAGTTGTCAGACAATTTATCAAAAGACAAATCAATATACGGGTTGTGGTCAGGAAAGATGCGATTCTATCCACAGAAATATTAGATAATCCTATAGTTGAAATCGTAAGAGGAAATATCACCGAATTTAATGATTCAGAAATGGCCGGCCTCCTGCAGGATTCCAATACCATTGTCTCTTGTCTTGGTCACAATATTACATTTAAAGGGATGTTTGGGAACCCGCGTAACCTGGTGTATGATACTATAAGAAAAATATGCCGGACAATTAAGATGAAGGATGATAAAAAGATAAAACTTATTCTTATGAGCACTACGGCCTACACAAATAAAATAACCGGGGAGAAGAATTCATTTGGAGAAAGAATTGTCTTTTCAATCCTTAAACTTCTTCTACCCCCTCATCGTGATAATGTAAAGGCAGCTGATTTTCTGCAGGAAGAGATTGGAAAAGACAATGAAAAAATAGAATGGTTAGCCGTACGCCCTGATACATTAGTCAATCAAGGTGCTGAGAGCGCATACGAGGTATGCAAATCTCCGGTTCGAAGCCCGATATTCAATGCCGGAATAGTCAGCAGAATAAATGTCAGCCATTTTATGGCCGAATTGTTAACAAATGATAACTTATGGCGGGAGTGGCAATTTAAGATGCCGGTAGTTTATAATAAATAGCAGAGGATGCATAATGGACACAATAAAAACACTAGAAAACAATAAAGTTGACGTTAAGACTAAATTGTCTGCTTTATGGATTGCAGTAATGTTTTTATATGTTTATGCTGATATTAAAACACTCTTTCAGCCTGAAATTCCAGAACAAATTATTTCGGGCATCGTAGCCGGAATGACAATAAATCAAAGTTTCTTATTCGCAGCCGCGTTATTAATGTCTATTCCCGCAATTATGATCTTACTTTCGCTAGTTTTAAAGCCCGGCATAAATCGATGGGTAAACATTATTGTTAGTCTTCTACATATAATACTTATTATAATTACTCGCTTTGTGCCGGGTAAGATATGGTATTACTATATCTATTATCAATCACTTGAAGCGATTTTACATTTTTTAATTATTTGGTATGCCTGGAGGTGGCCAATACAAGAGAAGCAATAGAATGGAAATCTCTATAAACAATAAAAGGAATTTCTTTTGAAGG
The DNA here is from genome assembly GCA_963831235.1 of uncultured Fibrobacterota bacterium. Classification (GTDB taxonomy): domain Bacteria; phylum Fibrobacterota; class OXYB2-FULL-49-7; order OXYB2-FULL-49-7; family JAEUSG01; genus CAWHPS01. The sequence goes on along the minus strand of CAWHPS010000043.1, from coordinate 118,144 downwards.
CAATCCTCTGCAAAAAATACGGCTCGCCGGAAGTCCTGACACTGGTTGACTGCGATAAGCCCGTCCCTAAAGAGGATGAAGTCCTTATAAAGGTATTTGCAGCATCCGTAACAAACAGCGATATCTTTATACGCAGTTCAAATGTACCTCTCCAGCTCCTTATTCCGATGCGGCTGATGATGGGAATTTTCCGGCCGCGGAAAAAGATTATCGGAGAGGTCCTTGCAGGTGAAATCGTATGGACAGGCCCGAAAATTACGCGGTTCAAGACGGGTGACCAAGTGTACGGTCTCACCGGTTTCTCCCTTGGGGCATATGCAGAATATAAATGTATGAGGGAAACAGATTCGAAACAGGGGTGTATTACCATCAAACCCAGCAATATCAGCTATGAGGAGGCCACAGGAGCGGCATACGGCGGGCTCCTTGCGTTCCAAACGCTCGAAAAATGGAACATTAAGCCCGGCCACAAGGTCCTTATCTATGGCGCGTCCGGCACCACCGGAACCATGGCCGTGCAGTATGTGAAAGCTCTTGGGGCGGATGTAACAGCCGTTTGCAGCGCAGGAAATGCTCAGTTTGTGCAGGACCTCGGTGCTGATAAAGTTCTTGATTATACGGATGATAATTCCGTTTCCCGGTTGGAAGAATATGATTTCGTATTCGACGCAGTTGGAAAAGCAAAAAACTCCAGTCTGAAAAAAGCATGCATTCAGCAGGCAAAAATAAAAGGACAATACGGATCCATCGATGATGGCGCCCTGATCTTAAGCTCTGACCGTCTGAACAGAATACGGGAGTTTGTTGAAGCCGGTAAAATAAAGCCAATCAACAGCAGAAGTTATCCTCTCGAACAGATTGTTGAGGCGCACCGGTATGTGGAATCCGGGCATAAGCTGGGAAACGTGGCAATAACAATCAGCCACATTAAGTGACAGCAATGGATTCGAATTTAAGATGTATGGAGAACACATGAGTAAAGCTATTTCGCGCAGACAATTTGTTTCAACAAGCGCAGCAGGAATAGGGGTAATGGCTTCGGCAAGGTTTTTACCAGTATGGGGCGAGGGAGGGAACAGCGGTTGGGTCAAAAACACGCAGATTAACCCTATGATAGACAATCTGCGGGTTGTGAACTGTTATGATCCACTAATGGTTACGGATGACCCGAAAACATGGGACATTGCCGCGCAAAATACGCCTGTGGCAGCGGAAAGAGTCAAGGCTAATATCAATACGATGGCCTGCGCGCTTGCACAAAAGCCGACGCCGGCAGAAGCATGGGCTACAATTTTCCGGAAACCTGAATCAAAACAGTGGTCCGAAGTGAAAGTTGCCTTGAAGCCAAATGGTTCACCGAGCAACACGACGCGCGTGGCTGTTATTGATGCCGTGTGTTCGGCACTCATCGGTCTTGGGGTAATGGAAAAGAATATTATGATGTATGGCTATGGGACCTCCAAGAATGACCAAAGTGTTACTTATGCTCCCTACCTCGGGAAAGGGCTTCCTGCCGGAATAATCCTCAGCAATGAAAACGACACCCTATGGCAACGGGTAAATACAGCCATCCCGGAGCCGTGTGAAGGGGAGTTTCAATGTGTTTCGCTATTGGTCAATGGCTCCATTGATATTCTTGTGAACATGGCAACTAACAAAGGGCATATGTTCGACTGCGTGGGTGGCGTGAGTCTGACCATGAAAAACCATGCGGGAACATTTGAAATGCCGCTTGGCAAGCATTTCAAGGGCGGACTTAATTACATCATTGCATTCAACAAATCAAATGCGATAATCGGCGGTACGCCGCCGCGCCAGCAACTTTGCATCGTGGATTCCCTTTGGGGAAATAAAGGCGGGCCTTCCGGCATTCCCAATACGCGCCCGTGCTCGCTCTCTATGGGAACCTTCGGTCCGGCTGTTGATTGGGTTGTTATAAAGAAAATCCGTGAACCGATCATGGGTTGTAAGCATCCAAAAGCCATATCAAGAATTCTTACGGAGTTCGGGTATGAACCAACAGCATTTTCCAATCTTGATTTCATCAAGGTGGAGCCTGTATGAAAAAACCCATTATTGTTTGCGTACTCCTGTTGTTGTACCTGTCACTTCCGGTATGGTCTGATGCAACCCCTCCTGACACAAATTTATATGCTGAACTGAGCTCAACCGTATCTCGCATACCGGGCTTTACGGAACAGAAGGGAAAACATCGTTCGTTTACACCCGCTGAACTTTATGATATCATTGACGGAGGTGCTGCCGAGTACCAGATGCAGGGACTGATAGACGGCATTGTTGCTGTTTGGACGGGTGAAGGAAAATCATTGGAGATTTATTTTGAAAAATACGGTTCGCCCTCCCGCGCCAAAGGGATGGTCAAGATTAAGAAAAAGTCGTCAAATGAACCTCATGAAATATTCAAAGGCAAATCCGTCTCTGTTGTCTACGATCAAGTCATAGGCGGATGTGTGGTCTTCTGGTCTAAAAGTTGTTATTATATGGAAATGACATTGACCGGCTACGACTCGCTATCCTATGCGGTTAGCAATGCCCGGATGATTATTGATTCCCTTAGCCCGGTTTTCAACGTGGCAAGATCGAGATGATCATAATGGTTGTGGGAGATGAGCACTACATCTATTGGCGGAAGGTCCTCAAAGCGGATGGCAGGCGGCCTGCAGCGCTTAGGCCCGGCCCAGAATACGGGGCTGCACCGCTCCGACCACACTGGATCAGTAAGTATGTTAAGACTGTCCATCTGTATCAGGAAAGTGGAGTGACCCACGAAGGTTATACGCATTTTGCCAATCCCCATGCGCGGGACCGGTGGAGCACCAATCGGCGTAGCAACGGATTCGGGCCAGGCCGGCCAGCCGTGGCCTGTAATCCATCCCCAGATCCAGCTGCGATGTTTTGCGCGTTGCTTGATTGCCTGCATTTGTGGCGCGGAATCTGGCAAGCTGGGATTAAAATAGCACTTTCCGTCAAAATGGTCGCTGATATTCACTGGCCCTGCGGCAGAAAAGGTTGTCCATGTAAGAGTGATAAAAAAAATGCATATACAGACGAATGCAGTTGTGAATCGGTTAATCATCCGAATAATATATATTTAATTCCATCCTATATCACCATCAACTGTTTTCATATGCGATGATTGCGCGACCTGCAGGGTGAGAAGGAAACCTTATTTTATTACAGTGAATCTGGCGCTTTTTTCAATGGTTTGATTTATTCTCAGGTGACAGAGATAAACACCACTTGCAAGCCCGGATTGCCGGATTTGTATTTGATATACTTCCGCTATCAAAGGATTGCGGACCAGGGTTTCAACTTTCCGACCCATAAGATCCAGAATCCTCAACTCAACATCCTGAACAGTTTTGCCACGCATGCCCGGGACCGTGAATGTAATCCTGTCGTTGTTTATTTTTAAAGACGCAGCAAGAGACGACAACTTATCAGTGGAACCAATAACACTGGCCGGCTGGTCATAAACAAACCAATTCCGGTTGCCTGAAAAAGGTGTTTCATACCCTTGAGTGTCATAAGCCTTAATCCGCCAATAAAGCGGCGCACCTTGAATAAGTGTGTCGCCATCCTTCAGGCCGGACAATGATATAGCCGTATCGCTTAGGCCATTTCGGGTAAGTACGATGGCAGAAAACCCTGTGTCAATGGCGATTTCAATATGATACACTGGCGCTGTCTGCAAATCAGGGTCAATCGTGCGATTCCAGACCAGCACGCTGTCATCTCGCAGCGTATCGCCGTTTGAAGGCCGGACAATGATCGGAGCAAAACCTCTGTTGGCGATATCCAAAATCCATTGATAGTCCACTGTGTCAAAGCCATCCGTCACCCGCACTATGACGGAGTCTATCCTGCGGGAAGTGAAGCCGACGCATATCCGGAATGAATCCGTGCCCTGGATAACGGTGTCGTTCCAAACCCAGAAATACCGTAGATTATCGGATGTGTCAATATCATGGGCGAAAACATGCAATGACAGCGTGTCGCCTTCCACAATTTTTACAGTGTCCTGTTTTACATTAACGCTGTCAATGAGAGGGGAATAATCCGGCTTATAAGTTATTATACGGTCCCAATACGAATTAGCCTGGTAAAGAAATCTACCGTCCCCAGACATGCGGATTTGACTCTGGCTGTTGACGGCCGGTTCCGCCCTTCCAAACCCAGATCAACGGGGACAGGCTTTCAAACGTCAGTGCACCCGTAATTGAATCGCATAGAAAGGTCGAAATCTTTCCCTTGTTGATAAGATAGATATAAATGCGCCTTCCGTCAGGCGCCATGGCCAGGGAGATTGGATAGTCGAGTTCTCCGTGCACATCGGCCAGATAACCGCCATAAGTCAGCATACCGGTCACAGCATTGCGGACGAACCAGGCCGCCCCGTTCCCGCTGCTCGATGCAGTATAGACAAACCGACCATCCGGACTTATCTGCACATCAAAAGCATAATTCAACCCCTGCACGCCGGAGACCCCTTCCTTGAAATATTGCACCCAGGCCATCGAATCCGAGGCGGAGTCATAGGCGAAAACAGAAAGGACGCTGTCTTCAGAAACAACATAGGCGTTCCGGCCATCCGGGCTGACGGCCAGAGCATTGGCCCGCCGCAGGCCGATCATGCCCTGGTCCCAGGTGCTGATAGACTGTTTGTATTGAAGCTTACCGGTCATGGTATCCCTGTCTAATAGTACGATATTGTCACCGCCATTCGACACAAGAAAAAGACTGCGCCCGTTCGGGGAAACATCGATGGCATTGGGTTGTGTATTATACGTGACCTGGCCGATGGAGTCCCTGTCTGTCAATGCTCCGGTCAACGGGTTTCGCGCAAAGCTGTAGGTATAATAACCTCCGGAGGCATAAAGATGTTTGCCGTCCGGGCTCACGGCAACGGTAAGTGCCCGTCCAAGTATGGTGGAATCATAGAGGCTTACTTTACCTGCGTAAGAAAGTGCACCGGTCAACATATCTCTTGAAAACCATGAAACAGCCCTGCTTTCGCAGGATCCGATATAGACAAATTGACCATCGGGAGTTTCCACGATTGAAAAAGCGCCATCCAGACCTTGCACTCCTGCGGTGGTGTCCGATATCTGGCTGACAGGATAAAGCCGTTGAATTTGGGAAAACAAAACTGTGGCAAACGCCATCAGCAGAACAAGGGTAACGTTGAAACGGTTCATCAGTTCCTCCTTATTATTTGTGGTTTTAAAAAAATAGACGCTGTATGAATTAAATGCAAGGATTATACTCGGATTGCCATTGAAACGCTCACTTATCCCCAGTTTTGAATTGTCATAGACGGAAAAGCTTTAGCATTCTAATTAACCCTCACCCCTTTTTCCCCTCTCCCGTGAGCGGGAGAGGGGCCAGGGGTGAGGGCCATAAAGGAATGACCAAATATATTAATACATTAACAAAGGCCAAAACTGGGGAGCTCTGAGATTGAAACGGTGTCTTTGAATTATCCGGTACTCTATGCAAGCCAGTTATTTCAGCAAATCTGTTTTGACGCTGCCCAGCTTATGTTACTTTCCACAAAGGATTTTACTTTTGCGCTTCAAAATCGGATAAATCTTTCCATGATTGATTAATTTAATTTGCTCACGAAAAGGGCGATAAAGGCAGGGCCGAATATAAGCCCTGTGAACCCTTTCATTATATTATCTGGTTCAACATAGGTGATAAAGGATGAGAAGAGCCCAGTCAATATGCCTCCAATAAAGAAATTTTCTATCTTTGGCGGAACTGCATTTTTAGAGATTGCTGAAAGCGAATGAATGCCCGAAAAGGTAAGACCGCAAAGTAAAGGATGAAAAACCCACAAACCTAACGAAGATGAATATAGTTTTTCGAAGAAAATTAAATGTCCTTAAGCGCCAAAGAATCAGTCACTTCTGACTTGTTTCTAATAAAATATTGAGTAGCTTCTCGCGTCTGCTTTTATTGTTTTAATCCGGCGCCGTTAGAGAGGGTTCTTTCAGTCTTGTCACCGGATTTCGTCCTTATCTCTTTATTACACTTAATTGTGCATCGCATCAATTACAGTGCGCGCGTCAATAACCGGGTGGGTCGGGGGCCTTTCAGCCCCTTTCCCCCCTCAGAACCGTACGTGACAGTTTCCCGTCATACGGCTCAAGCATCCTTAAGGCCGCACATGGTTTGCGTACGGCCCGGTCGTATCCACCAATAAGCTGACCGCTTGGAAGTACCGGCAGGCCTTGAAGGAATACGCTTCCTTTTAGTGCGTTCCGCGAAATACTCCTTCCATTGCGGGTCAAACGGGTTTGCTTCCGAGCGGATTTTGACGTGTGGTACACGTACAATCTCGCTTGCACAAACCAGTGTCACAATTCCAAATTTCATAGTTGCGGCTGAATGTCTCGCATTGAGAGACCATCGGCGGGTGCCACGACCTTGAAAGTAAGTCTTTCGTAGCCATTGCTTCCCGTGAGACCCGTGGCGCTTGCGAAGCGCATTCCAAACCTGCCAGAAGATGCGATTATCCACCTTGTTTAAGATGTCGCTGTAAGGAACGTGCCGATGATAGTTGGCCCATCCCCTAATAACAGGGTTAAGTTTCCCTATCATTTCTCCTACGCTCCTTCCTCGGTTACCTCTGATGATTTCCTGAGTCTTGCAGAGCAGCGCTTCGACCGTGGCCTTTGAAGGCTGTATGGTCAGTTTGCCACTTTGCTTCCTGATATTTTGACCCAGAAAATCAAAGCCTTCTTCCACTTGCGTGATTTTCGTCTTCTCGCGGGACAGAGTAAGTCCGCGTTCCGCAAGAAACTTCTCTATTGCCGGCAACACATAGTCCCTGAGCAGTTCTTTCGAACAACCCGTGACTATAAAGTCGTCAGCGTATCGTATCACGTTGACCTTGGCAGCACGACGGCATATCGGCGAGCTTATGACAGCCGCATGACATACCGCTTCAAGCCCGTCTAAGGCCATGTTCGCAAGTATCGGCGAAATGGTGCCGCCCTGCGGTGTGCCCGCCTTTGTCTGGTGAAATACGCCTTTGTCTATGTAACCTGCGGCCAGCCAGGCACTGAGCAACCGCCCATCCATGGGGATGTGTTTTATCATCCAAGGATGGCTGATGTTGTCAAAGCATCCGCTGATGTCCGCCTCCAGTATCCACTCCGGCGAGTACCATCGGGACAATACATTGAAGCATTGTCCGATGGCGTCCGCGCACGAACGGTAGGGCCGGAACCCGTATGAGTGCCGGTCAGCGCGTGTCTCCGCGATAGGCAACAATCCCATCGCGTGCAGCGTCTGCATTGCTCGGTCGCAGGCCGTCGGTATTCCCAGAGGGCGGAGCTTTCCGCTTTTCTTCGGGATGTAGACGCGTCTTAGCGGTCGGGGCAGATACCCCTGCCGCCTTAACCGTCTTATCCCCTGCATCTTCTTTCTCGGCGTAATCCAGATCTCGCCGTCTGTACCCGGCGTCTTGTGACCTCTATTGGCGGTGACTCGTTTCACCGCCAATAGTCGGGCGGCTAACGAGCGTGTCAGGAGAAACTGGAGCTTGCGCACCAGCGCTTGTCTCCCTTCACGTACGGCCTTTGCGATACGCATCTGAAGGTCCAACACCCTTGCTTTGACTTTCCGCCATTTAACATGCGTCCAGTCTTTGCCAAGACGGGAAAGGGCCCGAACATCATCTTTGGATGAAGTCCCCATTAGCGTTCTCTCCTAAAGTGGATTCCTCAAACTCTCTCACAAAAGGACACCAGCATAGACCATCAGCACCCTTGCGGGCAGGATAATGTTTCACCGTTGTCATCCGGCGGTCAATCCCTGTCTCCTTCACTACAGAGGAGCCTTCGCTTCAGTCAGCTTCTCCACCCATGCCTCCATCAGCCCACCTTGCGGACGGCCTGCTCTCTCAGTAGCAGAGAGCGTGGACATGAGGTTAATTCGTTCCGTGTTTTGACCCAGCAGATGCTTTAGGTTTGCGTAGTCCGCCGGTGGGACTGTTGTCCGTGCCGGGGTTTATTGGACAACCCCTGGCCACCCACATCCGCCTTGCGACGGACACAGGCCTGTCAGTTCCTTTGGCCTGCTACCTTCGTGACGACGGTTGACCGCATTCAATTAGTTTAACCATGGCATCTGATTCTACACCCATCTTTGCCGGAATGGAACTATCCGGAGAGGCCCTGCCTCACGGCCCGGCCACCGCACCCGAAAGTGCTAAGTGCTTTGTCCGGGAATGCTTCATACTCACCGTAACAGGATTACGGTACGCATCTTCCCGTAGAATCTCGATGACGGAACATCGGGTCTGACAGGTTACCATCAAGGCGAGTGCGACACTCTCGTCTTATCAGACAATGGTAATCTTCAGACTGTCAAAGAACACAGTTGACGAATCGCGACCAACGGCGGGTTGTGTTGCGCGCGCTGCGAGCGCCAAGCGAGCTTTATATTTAAGGCAACAAAATCCATAATCCATTTTTGTTGCCATCTTTGCGCGCGTCAATACCAACCCGATAGTTGGGGCTGCACCGAGGCTCATTTCAAACACCCAGCTCTCCGGCAATGTCAGCTTTTTTCTTTCGACACCGCCCACCTTTTATCACCTCTGACTAAATCATAACCGTTTGTTAGATGCTGTTTTTTTGGCGCTGCCTTTTGCATTTTACCTCTTGGTAGTTATGTTTATGCCTTTCTTGATTTGCCCGAGATTTTTTCAATTTTGATTTTGAATGTTGTCGTTTTATCGAATAGCTTCTCAATGTATTGAATGCCTTCTTGAATATATTCCGAAGAGTACTTTTGGACGAGTTGCAGCAATGCTTCTCTTTTTTCATCTCCTTCGAGTTCAATAGCTTTTCCAAATATTATTGCGCTTTCATATTTTGTTCCAAATTTAGAAGGAAGAACTTCGGTTTTTCCCACAACACAAAAGGAAACCTTATTGTTAACTTTGAGAATGTTTAATTTGGTTCCTTCGATAGCGCAATGAAAATAGATTGAGTTATTGCAAAGAACATAATTTAGAGGGATTCCATATCCTTCATTTTTGGTAGTTGCCATAGAAAGAACACCGTATTCACCTTTGGTTAAAATCGAAAGGCTTTCAATGTCTCTAAGTTTTCTGTCTTGTCTTCTAATCTCAGCGTGCATTTTACGCTTCTGTTAAGTAAGATGATTATAGCATCGCATCTTAGTTCTCTAATTGTTTGATATAAATTCCATAAGGGACACCATGAATTTCCGGAGCTTCACGATACAATTTAAAACCCATCCGCTCGTACATGGGAAGAGCAATATTCATTATCTTCGTTGTGTGTAAAGCAAATACAGTTGCCTTATCACGCTTGGCTCGCTGAATACATTCGGTAGCAAGAAGATGGCCTATTCCAAAACCGCGAGCTTCTGGATTCACAACCAGCATTCGCATGATTGGCCATTGCGGATCAAAGAATGCCGCTTTGGCTTTATTAGTGCCAATCCCAATATAAGCAACTGCGCCAATTATCCTGTTTTCCGATTCAGCCACGATGACTTCGCCACTTTCTGAGAGTATTGACATATGACTAATTTTATTCCTGAAGATTGACCAATCAGAATATGAGTTGGCATATTGCTCGAATGCGGCGAGACCAACAGCATCAACTTGAAAAGCATCTGACGGTTTATAGTCGCGTATATTGAAGTTCATTAGGAATAGTCCTTTCGGGGTATAATGTTTAAGAATAAAATAACTTCTTGTAAATATTTACATAAACCTCTTTATAATCGCGCGGTGGACTCTCAAACACAAGAATATTGCCTACTTTTTCTAACGCTTGTGTGCGCTACTATCTTGCGCCAAAAAACATTGCACCTAACTGTTAACACATCCACATAAGGCGACACCACATTTCCTGACAACCTGTAACACTCGCTTATCTTTAGACGGTACAGCCCGCCGACAAGCACATTTCATCCTTTTGCCAAACGTTCAACCCACGACACCTCTTTTCCAACAATTCCACCAAATCTACATTCCATCAGTTTCAGTTCAGCAAATTGGCATACATTTGCGTTTCTGGTATATTTTCGCAATCGAATACGCATGCCTTTAATCCGGTGCCGTTACGACGGGTGTTTTTCAGTTACGTTTATCTTGGCACCGGATTTCGTCCTTATCTCTTCATTCCGAACACCAAATCAATTATGGTTCACTTGTTGGACTGTTCTGCTTTTTCCGGCCCAACGTCAAAGATCACCGGGCCGACGGTTGTGATGTTGGCAAGGCAGAGTCAGCGTTAGTCGCCGGCTCCGGTGCATCACCTTGTTGGGCACAAAGTGTTTTACAATTAGACACATCATAATATCTTATGCCAATTTTGATCTAAGAAGTTTTCTATCCAAGGCGAGTGTAAACCCTTAAGACGTTTCCCAATTCCTATAAAATTCCAACCAATTGACTTACTTGCTGCCAAATCCCAAATTCCATCACCAACATACGTCACGTTTTTAGATTTGTATTTCATTTTGCTAAAACAGATCTTCATTATCTCAATTCTGTCGTATCCATCATCGCTTGAAGAAAACGCAATGTCACGAATATCAATTCCAGCGGAATGTAATTTTGCCAATGCCGTGCATTTCCAACCGCCTGTCGCCATCCCAATTTGCACATTAGAATTTGTCATTAGTTGAATTATCGCTTCAGAAGCACCAGGAACAGCACGACATGTGTTTTTACCGACATGGCTTAGTGTTAATTTAAGAAACTCTGCCCTTACATTTTCGTAAATAGATTGATTGTCAATTATTGAGTTTTCATACAGTATTTGTCGTAATATACCAACGTCCGTAACATGCGAATATTGTGACCAGTCTGAATGAACTGTCACGTTTCCTAAGACTTTAGTTACCGCCTGGCAATAGAATATTGAGTCAAATTCATATGATTCGACTAAAGTGCCATCAACATCAAATATCACTGTATTCATACTATTATTCCACACATATTGATATGCCGTACGAATTGCGGATGAGGTGCCCAACCCGATAGTTGGGCTGCGCTGCGGTTTGCCCCCCCCTGCTCAGGCCCGCAGTGTCGGCATTCTGGCTATTTATTTGCCTTTAATTTTGCATTTTGACGCCGCCCAGCTTACGTTACCTTCCCACAAGGCGACATTGCCTTTTTCCTCAGCATTTCGACGCCGCCCAGCTTGCGTTACCTACCCACGAAGGCGACATTGCATTTTTCTTTTGCATTTCGACACCGCCCAGCTTACGTTACCTACCCACAAGGTGACATTGCTTTTTCTTCATCTTTCGATTCTGTTTTACTTACGTTACCTTCCCGCGAAGGATTTTGCTTTTCTTCCGGCGCCATTACGCGTTGTGTTTTTCAGTTAAGTGTTTCAAGGCGCCGGTCTTCATGGTATATTTTAGCAATCGAAGACACATGCCTTAAATTCGGTGCCGTTACGTTTTGTGCCTTTTTAGTTACGTTTATCTTGGCACCGGATTTCGTCCTTATTTCTCCATTCAACTTAATTGCGCTCCGCGTCAATTACAGTTCGCTTGTTGGGCTGCTCTGCTTTTGCCGGCACAACTACCAATTGGAATTGATCCATTCAATTCCAATTGGTAGCAAATTCTATCCAATTCCTTTGATAATTTCGGCACTTTTTATAATCTAACTCCTCACGACGGCAATTTAATTGATCAATTTCAAACAAAGACCTCCGTATAGAACTCAAAGAACACCTGTTCGCTCAATTAAGCAGTACTTTTATTAGGAAAGAAAGGGAATCATTACGAACGCTATATAAAAAAATATCCTGGAGTTACATTAGTCAAGTAAAATAGTAACTGATTTTAAGGCAACAAGAGAATAAGGTGCAATCCTTATTCTTTCAAACCATCATAAAACATTATTCCGGTTACACTTTTTAAATTTCTACCCATTGGACTCAGAAACTTAGGCACTTCAAAAAAAAAGCCAGGTTTCGGATGGGCACAAGGCTTTGTCTCATTGCCTAACACTCCGCACGGCCTCTCGACAGGCAGCGTTTTAAAAGTTTTTGTCTCTTCACCTATCGCCCTGCACGGTTTATCAACAGGAGGCGTGATAATTGTGCCATTCAGCCGAGTTAAACGGCCTCATGTGACTCAAGGAAGGAAAAGGATGTGTCATTGCCTAACGCTCCGCACGACACTTCGACAGGAGGCATTTTCAAAGGCTTTGTCTCTTCGCCTACCACTCCGTACGGCTTATCGACAGCCCGTCCTTTATGAAGGAAAGGCCTTTTCTTTTAGGTATCACAAAATTGCAGAAGATGCTTTTTGATTAAAACCTCCGAAATTAATATCTGCCCCAGGGATTATCTGAAAAGGGTAAACATAATAACAAGTGCCTCGATATAAAGTATGCTCGAAAAGAAAGCAACCCGTAAAGCCAGCTATCCCTGAACATGCTTTATCATTAAACAATAACCATTTAAAATTTGGGTAAGGCACCCCTGACAGTAAAAATTGACTTGAACCTTTACAATTCACTTTAGAGTAAAGCACCGCACTTCCAATAATGCCTTTATGAAAAAGATCAACTATACCTTTAGAGTCTTCTAATTTTACTTTGTTTTTCTTTAATATAGCTTTAACTTCTGTGAATTTTGCAGTAGCCTCTTCGGACCTCTTTTTTGCTAATTGATCAATTGTCTTTTCAGTCATTCCATTAATTTCTTTTCTTGCCGCTTTTTCCTTTATTAATAGGTTTTTTATTTCTTTAGACAATCCTTTTTTAACCGCCCAAGAAAGGAACTGTTTTTCACCACTAAACCCATATAACTTATTAGTGCCTTCAGGACATGCACATAAGTATTTAGCTAAAGTAATTCCATCTTCAGTGCACTCTTTGCCATCAAATATAAAAGTATCCATAGTTTCCCTCATTTGTTGAGTAGTTATTTTCTCTATTCATTTGTTCATGTTGAATTCAACAGAACAGCATTTTTAATAGTTATTAGAACTTTTTCTTAGACTCTCCTATTTACTTGAGTTTCCTCCTTTCAAGCTGGTAGTAGTTGCATGTACAGAAAAAACCAGTTAAACATGGCAAATTATAATATTTTTACTACCTTCTTTATGGATTTTATGTATAATGTTTTCGCGCGCATTCTTTTCCTTTTGGCTGGCAATTGTCAACTAGATATTGGTTGCCCTATGGATCATTGATTCACATAATATAAAATTAATGTATAAGATAGGGAAAGAAGCACCTTCAAGTCTTGTCACTTAATCACCACTCTGCATGGTTCATCGCTAGCACGCGTGAATTAATGCCATTCGGCTGGTTTAAAAGTCCTCATGTGAAGCTAGAGGTATGGGAATCCACTTAACGATCAGCTTTTTTCTGTCAAAGAAAGTCGACCACTACACTTTGGCAGGGAGTATTGCGGTGCTTGGTTTCTCATTTTTGCTTTTCGTACCCGGGAAATATTTCGATTCAATTCAGGCATGGATTATATTTACTTTTATCCCTATTAATATTTATCATTTAGTTTGTATTTTAGTAAATCATATTCCTGTCTTTTATAGTGGCATTAGGGGAGGACTTTTTAATGCCTGATCCAATAAAAAAACCTAAGAATAAAGAGTCTGAAGAGGCTCTGCTTAAACACATCAAAATTCTCCGTGCAATAAATGAGTATGCCGTGGAACTCACCCATCTTAAACATCATGATGTTTACCCTCTTATTGTTAAAAGGCTCAAGACCATTTTCGATGCGAAAGCCTCATGGGTCAGTGAGTATGATGAAAAGGTGTCGGATTTGGTGGTCAAGGCCAGTTCGTTGACTGATGATGAGAATGGCATGGCAACGAAACTGCTTGGAACACAACTGGCCGGTTACCGGGTACACGTTAATGAAGATCAGTACCGGATGATGATGGGATCTTCATCCGCCACGCTTTCTTCTCTCCATGAGTTGTCTTTAGGCGCCATACCGGATATCCTGGGCAAGGCTGTCGAGAAATGGTTCGGCATTGTATGGTTCATGCCGGTGGTCCTTATGGCCGGGGATAAAATCGCGGGCACGGCCGTTATTGCGGGCGGATCCGGCCAGGAAGCTCCTAACAGGGAGGAAGTTCTGGCTTTTGCGGCCATTACCGCAAATATGCTTGAACAAAAACGTTTGGAATTAAATTTACAGTATAGCGAGAATCAGTACAGGAATTTGTTCAACGGTATTAAAAGCGGAGTTGCGGTCTACCAAGCCATTGATAACGGCAATGACTTTGTATTCAAGGATTTCAACCAGGCTGCTGAAGCGATTGACAATGATAAGCGAGAGCGGCTCATTGGCAAAAGTCTTCTTGCCATGCGTCCGGGAATAGAGAAATTTGGATTACTCGATGTTATTCGAAGAGTTTGGCGAACCGGCAGAGCGGAAAATCATCCTATAACGTTTTACAATGACCAGCAATTATCCGGATGGTATGAAAATTATATCTATAAGCTTCCCTCCGGCGAAGTAGTCGCGGTCTTTGAAAACATCACTGAGCGCAAGCAGGCCGAGCAGGCGGTGCGGGAGAGCGAAGCCAAGTTCCGGGCGGTTGTCGAGAATAGTTTCGACGGCATCGCCTTCTGTGACGATGCGGGCAGAATTCTTTACCGGAGTCCGTCTTATGCCCGGATCAATGGCTATTCCGAAAATGAACGTGAGGGCCGGAACGGGTTTGAAACAGTGCATCCCGACGATTCGGCGGAAATCAAGGAACTCTGGCAGCACGTACTGCAAAACCCCGGAAAACCCCTTGTCGCGGAATTTCGGACCCGCCACAAGGACGGTTCCTGGCGCTGGCTTCAGAGTGTGGCGCAGAATCTGCTGAGAAATCCGGACGTTAACGCCGTGGTAATCTTCAGTCATGACATTACGGAACGCAAAGACGCAGAATTGGCGCTTCAGGAGAGCCAGAAGAAATTCCAGGCGTTGGTTGAAAGCACCAATGACTTCATCTGGGAAATGGATTCCCGAGGCAACTACACATATTGCAGTCCGCAAATGAAGGCGCTCTGGGGCCTGAATCCTAAGGACATGCTCGGCAAATCACCCTTCAGCTTATTGCCGCGCGAAGATCAGGACCAAGCGGTTAAAGGTTTTTCAGCTTTAATGGTGTCGGCATCCCCTATTAAAAACATGGAAATGCGAAGCCTGGACGGTGCAGGACGGGTGAGGCAAATTGAAATCAGCGGTGTCCCTTTCTTTGATGTCGAGGGCAATCTGTCAGGCTATCGTGGCGTTACCCGTGATGTCACCGAGCGCAAGCAGGCTGAGGAGTCGCTGCGGGAGAGTGATTTGCGATTTCAGGCTTTTGTGGAACAGGCGCCGGTCGCAATCGGCGTGTGGAACCTTGAAGGAACCGGTTTGTATGCAAATCGAAAATGTCTGGACATGTTGGGCTTGCAAGGCCTCAAAGAACTGATTGGGCGACCAGCAACAGATTTCTTTGCGCCCCAATTCCGGGAAGAGAGCAGGGAACGGACCCGACGCCGCATGTTGGCTCTTCCTGTTCTCCCTGAGTATGAATCAGTCGCCTTGCGTGCAGACGGAGCACAATTCCCCATGCATTTGTGGGTTGCTCCTATACGGCTATCAGACAAAACCGTGAGCATCTCTTTTATGACCGACATAACCGAACGCATAAGGGCGGAACAAGTCCTTCGGGAAACCAAAGAACGACTCGAACTTGCCACCTCCTCCGCCAATCTGGGCATTTGGGACTGGGACATAGTCAACAATAAAATGGTGTGGGATGATCAGATGTTTCGTTTGTACGGCATCGCAAAGAAACCGGCGAATTACGGCGTTGAAATATGGAAAAAAGGGCTGCATTCGGATGACATCGCTTACGCCTGGGATGCCTGTCAGGCGGCCATCCGCGACAAAAAACCCTATGATATCGAATTTCGTGTACAGCATTCTGATGGTACTGTCAGGTATATCAAGGCTGATGGAATCGTTATCCGGGACAACCAAGGCAAAGCTGTCCGCATGTTGGGAGTAAACTACGACATCACTGAGCGCAAACACTCGGAAGAAACCCTGCATAATGTTCAAAAACTTGAGTCCCTCGGTATTCTCGCAGGCGGCATTGCCCACGATTTCAATAACCTGCTGGCCCAGATCTTCGGCTACATCGAACTGGCGCACAAGAAATCAAAAGACGATAAAATTAAGAACTATCTTGGAAAGTCGCTGAACAGTATGGAGCGGGCGAAAGATCTTACAGGCCAATTGATGACATTCGCCAAGGGCGGCAATCCTATTAAGAAAATCCAATCCTTGTTCCCATTTGTTCAGGAAACCACTCAATTTGCGCTCAGCGGATCCAACGTGAACGCACGATATGAAATTGAGCCGAACCTTTGGTTGTGCGATTTTGACCAGAATCAGATTGGCCAGGTCATGGACAATGTTTTCATCAACGCCAGGCAGGCCATGCCCATGGGCGGAACCATTCAACTGACCGCAAATAATATCGTGCTTCATGAAAAGGAACATTCAGTATTGGAAAAAGGCGAGTATGTCAGGATATCCATTAAAGACAGCGGCATAGGCATCCCCAAGGAAATTCTCCCTCGGATATTTGACCCTTTCTTCACGACGAAAACCACAGGACACGGGCTTGGCTTAGCCACCTGCTTCACTATCCTCAAGCGGCACGGCGGTTGTATTGATGTTGAATCCGAACAGGGGAAAGGCAGTACGTTCCATGTTTTTTTGCCCGCCCTTATTGGCGCCGTTGACTCTGTTACAGGCGCTGCAAGCACCATTCATGTTGGTCAAGGCACATTCCTTCTCATGGATGATGAACCGGGGATACTGGAGACCATCGCAGGCATGCTGGAATCTTTCGGTTATTCGGTGGTCTGCAGAAAAAACGGGCAGGAAGCGCTGGACTTCCTTGCTGAGGAAACCAAGGCTAATCGAGCGATAGCTGGAATGCTTTTTGATCTCACCATACCTGGCGAAATGGGTGGAATGGAAGCGGTTGCTGAAATCCGTAAAATAAATATGGACATCAAGGTTTTTGTTACCAGTGGTTATTCAGAAGATCCTGTCATGGCCAATCCGCATGAATATGGTTTCACTGCCAGCATCTGTAAACCTTTTGGCATGGACAAGCTTTCAGCCATGCTGAATAACCATATGAAAACGGGGGGCGGGGGTAAATTATCGCGGAATTTAAGTGTATATTAAATACTGATTTTATTCAGACAGATTAGCAGATAAAGATTTGAAAACAGATCGCAGAATCTTCACTAACGGACACAGGGATTTTAGAGTCCCTTGCTGAACATTTTCTTATATTTATCAATCACTTACAAAGGGGTTGAACCACTATTGGTACCACATTGAAATATTTATTCGCCGTTCTGTAAACTTTTGGCGAATTCAGAAAGAAAACTCCAACATCCGTCTTTATTTAGCTTAACATTATGCGTCATGTGTTCAAAAACCGGATAAACCGAATAAAACGATTGTGCTTGTGGCGGCCATTTTGAAAGATTCAAAGAGCGATAATGTTCACTTTATTATCCGCTGAATATCATAGCGGATTAATCACCCTAACAGGCTTTTTTTATCAAGCCGCGACTTTATTCATTTTTCTGGCTGGTTGAAACTTTTTTATCAGGTGTTCAATCTTATCAAGGGATTTGTCCGAAGCAACTTCCAAGTCATAATGGGTCTGTAGGTTCAGCCAGAATTGAGCGGTTGTTCCGAAGTACCGACTTAAACGAAGGGCTGTGTCGGGTGTGAGGGCTCGTGTACCATGCACGATCTCATTGATGCGACGGGGCGGAACGCCAATGTCTTTAGCCAACCTGTACTGGGTGATTTCGTACGGCGACAGAAATTCCTCCTTAAGGATTTCACCGGGATGAACCGGGGGTAATTTATCATGCTTATTCATTGTTTACCTCCATTAATGATAGTCAACAATCTCAACATCATGGGCATCCGATTCGGACCATTTGAAACAGATCCGCCATTGATCGTTTATGCGAATGCTATATAGCCCTTTTCTGTCCCCTTTGAGGAGTTCAAGATGATTGGACGGCGGCAGTCTTAAGTCGTTGACATTCCCTGCTGCATGGAGCATCCACAGCTTCCGGATTGCTATTCCTTGTATAACGTGAGGCAGCTTGCGCGAAAACTCACGGTTGAACAGCTTCTCGGCTTCCTGGGATTTAAAGCTCTTGATCATCCTTGAGTAATAATAATAAAAATGGTTAATAATGTCAAGCGTTATTAATAACACGCTGCGTTAATAGTTGGCGTGAGCAGATCTTTCTGGAAGTCGTCGACTGGAAATTCCTGAGATTCCTATACGTGCCATTAAGGAAGCCATCATCAATTCATTGTGCCACAGGGATTTTACCAATCCTAAGAGCAACGAAATTGCCATCTATCGGGACAGAATAGAAATCTTTAATCCCGGCCAATTTCCTTTCGATTATTCGCCGGAAGATTTCATCAAAGGAACCGAACCAAGTATTCCCCGTAATCCTTTAATCGCTGAGACACTTTATCTCTCAGAGGATATCGAAAAATGGGGATCCGGACTTCGTCGCATCAGCGTGGAATGCAAAGCCGCAGGTGTAAGCGTGACATTTGAAAAGATCAAAAGCGGTTTGATGGTAACCTTCTATAGGTCCGAAATTGCAACAGAGACGAGGGTCCCAGAAAAGGTCATTGTTGCCGCAATTTATAAGAATTTTACCGTAGACCGTCGTCATAGTTCGGTAAAGGAAAAAGCTGGTTAAATGCAAAGGTAATTTCTGTCGGGACATGGCGTCGCCTTTCCAGATATTTCGTATTAAAGTTCGTTCTTCTTTTCTATTAAGCCGAGGGAATTTTCGGGCAATTTTGAAATATGGAGAGAAGATGGCATATGGAGGTTTTGTATTTGAGTTCAAGTCTGCACCGCAGAAAAGGATAAATATTTTCTGAGATTGGTCGCTATAAAAAGTATTGAGTATTGAGGATAGAGATATTGAAGGTTTTGGAAACCAAAAGAGCTCAAATAAAAGAACCCCTTAACATATTGCTATATTAAGGGGTTCCACATGGCGCCTCGCAGAATCTTCACTAACGGACACAGGGATTTTAGAGTCCCTTGCTGAAAATTTTCTTATATTTATCAACCACTTACAAGGGGGTTGTACCGCTATTGGACCACATTGAAATATTTATTAGCCATTATGTAAACATTTGGCGGATTTAAGAAGAAAACGCCGATCTTACTCTTTGTTTAGCTTAACATTATGCGTCACGTGCATCAAAACCGGATAAACCGAATAATCCGACTGTTAAATTTTAAGGGGTTCAGACAGCGAAAGAATCACCTTGGTTTTGTCAGGAAAATGTATATATTTATCTGACATAAGTTGGAATCACCTCCTATGCCCGAAAGTCACGACTTGATTCCCAGTCGGACACAAAAAGAGTTTTTCAAATATCATTTAACATTGTACTTACTTTGTAATATATTTATCTAATGGATAGTACAATACGGTTTGATTCAGCTAAAAACGAACTTTTAAAGCGGACAAGGGGAGTATCTTTCGAAGATTTTATCAATTGCGATGAAAAGGATATACTTGAAGATGCTGAAAACATCAACCCTAAATACAAACATCAAAGAATCTTTATTGCCAGGATTAAAGGGTATGTCTATATGATCCCTTATGTCGAGAACGGGGATTAGATATTTCTTAAAACAATAATTCCATCACGGAAACTAAACAAGAAATATGGAGGTTAATATGAATAGTGAAGAAAGACAAATTGTAAAGAGTTATGAAAAAGGCGAATTCAAACCTGTTGCCGCCCTTGTTAAGAAAAGACACCTTGAAGCATTAAGAAATGCCAAAGGGAAAAATACATCAATGACAATTCGCATTAATAGTACCGACCTCTTATCCCTTAAGGAAAAAGCGGAAAAAGAAGGAATGCCGTATCAAACGCTAGTCACAAGTGTTTTACATAAATTTGTCACTGGCAGTTTTGTAGACGCACAAGAAGCTGCAAAGATTAAGAAGCTCATTGCGGCGTAACATTTCTAACAACCGGTCATTCTGGAATTACAAGAGGCGATGGAATTATCTGGTAAAAAGGATAACCCTTGTGGAGATTCCCAGATACTCGTAGTCTGGCCATAAGTCCACTTTATGGCATCACCAATAATTAGCCCCAGCCACCACTCGCTGAAGGTTCTGGAATCACAGCGCCAAATCCTCCTGTAGAATTTCTTTTCAGGCCCCATAGCACCAGAATGCGATACCAAAGACTTTTATATTTTGATGGTTTGCCAACCGTAATCTTTTTTAAACCATGGTCTTCCATTGAGAAAAGTGAAACATCAATCCCTTGCTCCTGATATCTGAATAAGATATGGGATAAATCATCCTGCACTTTATAAGATATTAGGACTAAATGTTGAATGCCATTTTGCATTAAAAACCTTGCTGAAGGCATATCCTGAGGCACAACCACTGAGCGATTATCAAAATGGCCTGGGCTAACCATTGCAGAATTACCATGGCGCAATGCATCCAGAAGGAATACTGGCGGAGCGTTATAAGGTATCTTCAATGTCCTTAAATATCCCGCTGCTCTTCCAAGACTATGAACGATTCCAGTGACATTAACAATCTGAGCTGGGGCTTCTACGCTGTTGAAGAGGGGGACCGGACGATATCCTTTTTCCGCCAGCGACATTGAAAGGGTAATAGCCTCTTCTCCGGCAATATCTATGATACAAGCAGATTTCGATGCAGCGTTTGGGAAATTTGCAATTCCCGGAAAAGGCCCCTCCAAAGGATCCAGCGTTTCATCAACGAGGGAATTAAAGAGCACCGGTTTGGCCCAATTACTCCAAATCGATTCTTCGGGCGCCCAGATATTAAAAGTTTCTTGTGGATCCATTAGTTCTCCTTTATTCCAATAATACGGCTGCTTCCTGTGCGTATTGATCTATCCGTGGCTTTTCATTTAGTCTTCCATAATATCCGCTGACAATGCCATTGACCACAAAAACGCCTAGGCAAAGGTGATACTTTTTCCCAGCGCTCACCAAAGGAATGCTGTTGAATTTTCGTTGAAGAATCCAACTCTCCGGGGATAAAAGCACACTGATTAAGGCTTCTTTTCTTTCCTGCTTGGAATGACTGCCGGGAATCAGAATGTGATTACCAACCCTGCCATAAGCCGGCTTAAGAATCCAATCCTTCACACCAAATCCGCTTAGGCGTTTTGCCTGCTTTGTTTCCGGCAAAAGATTTTTCCAAACTGGCAGATCAAGTTTCATCTCATTCCAAACCAAAGGAATGCGCTTGGACTGGCTTAAAATTGCGCAGGTTGGATTGCAGCAAGGCAATTTTGTTGAGAAGTAGTTCTTCCATTTGCTGCTGGAGGGTAGGAATCTTAACCATTCCGCAGGAAAAAAGCGGATTAATGCATTAACCTTACCCGTTTGTCCGATAGCTATACTGAATGCAGAATCACCATCCCAGCGAATATGGTCCGGTGCAATAAAAATAGGATTCATGCTTTCTTTTAGCAGTTTCTTACTTAAATAATGCATTACCTGTCTATCATCAGAATACGAAGTGGCATGGACAAGGGCAACTCGGCCATTCTTTGGCAAGGCCGCTTTCAATGCGGAGGCGATGGCATCTGCAGGGTTGCCAGTTGGACGAGTACTTGGAAAAAAAGGCGCAATCAAGAGTGGTAATTCTGAAGCCTCTGCGTAGCCTCCGGGAACATCACTATTAACTTCAGAAATTTTCCACCCTTCAGTTGTTGGGTGAAAATCAAACCGCATTATTCGAAGCGGTGATGTGGTGGCCGGCACTTTGCCTTGCAGGAAAAGCTTAAGGATGCGAAATGGCATTCCAAGTCCTTTCGCCAATCTCGGGTTATTTACAAGATTTCTTTCTAATTGAAGCGTCTCCGAATAAAGGCTTTCCGCCGCGTTCTTAAGTTTTGAAGCACAAAACTCAGAAAGGATAATTGCATGCTTGGAAATAGTGCATTGATCTCCTACCTGAGGATCCCATTTGCTACATTTAAAAATTATCTCTTTTTTTAATCCATCAAATTGCCGATCCGGCAGAGGCCGAAGCTCTATATCTGAGGTGTCGTAGTTCATTTGTTCTTTTAGCCTGGAAATTAACTAACTCGGATATATGGGGTTTTGGGGTAGAGGTGATGAGGTATGGACCGCATAAATCGCAAAAACGAGATAAAACAAGCCGATAATGAAGTTTGAAAAGCCAGCACTTTTTTGAGTTTTAATCTTTTTTGCCATCCCCAATTCTATAACAATGGCCAGGAGTAAAAGCAAAATCAATGGCCAGGCGGCTGAGAATTCCAATACAGTCTGTCGAGCGCTTGTCCAATCCCCGGCCGCACCCCGGCCGCAAATAATCCCGCCAGCAATCGCAAACGCTGCGATACGAACGGAACATCCAATGTCTCTTTCAACCGTAATCCTTTCAGAAACGCCCGCTATTACAGCCAAAAACCAAAGAGCGAGAACAAGAGCGGCGCTTCCCAGCAGACTTGCCCAAATTACGCACCACCATCCGGGACCATCACCAATGTTTGCCCCACAATAAACTGCGGATAAGCCCAAAAGGTATCCGGAGAGTGTTATGGACGCGGCTCTGTTGTGAAGTTCTAAAACATCATCCCGCCATCGAATATCATGTATCGCTAAGGCTTCTATTCCAATGCCAATCCATGCAAGACCCACAATGACATATAAAAAAATATAGGTTGGGCGGTTTGTGACATCGAATGAGGCATAGGTTGAAAGAACGAATACCATAGGCAGTACAGTAACGATTGGAAGCAACCCATGCCATATACTCCAGCCATCTTTCTTAAAAATCGAATTTATTCCGAATAGGCCGCTATACCATCGGTACCATGCAAAACCGCTCCATCCCATACAAGTCATCAGAATAAAGCCTTCATCATTACTCATGATTTATCCTTTGTCATTCTGATTGGTGTGATAAATTTCTATTTCTTTTATAAGTCTTCGTTTCGAATCAACAGGATTAAAAACAAAAGAGTTGTTCGTCGCCCTCTGCCACTTCTTCGAGGTCATCATCATCGCCTGAAAGACATGCCATGTCCAGTTCGGTAATGAGTCGCACGTTTTTCCGAATGGTGAGGTTGGAATTCAGCTTGATGATGAAAAGATTTTTACCACGTTTTCGCAGTTTTTTGGCGAAATCGATAAACAGATCAATGGTCTTCTGAGAGATTATGACCACGCCTGAAAAATCAAAAATGATATTCTTTTTTTTATCGGTCAGCAGTTCCCTGAAGAGATCGTTGAGTCCGGACACTGCTTTGTTGTCGAGAAACCCGGAGCATTTGATGATTTTGGAATTGGTCAATTCCTTGCGCTCGATGGTCAGTATTTCGAATTTTTCGGCATCATTTCCCATCATCCCTGCCTTCCCGCCAACGCTTCGTAAACCCTGGAGCATCTCCGCTTCAGACAATTCCCGCTGGATACCAGACGGTACTTCGAAAATACGGGGAATGGCATGTATGTCGACATAAGGTTCCGGACAAGTTTCGCCCTCATTTAAAAGAGGGTTCGGGTAACGGTAAAATACTACTCTCTACCTAGTCTGTCAAGATTTACGAGGCAGGCATTGTAAGAGCAAGTCGACATATGTCAATTGGGTAGAGGTTCAACGCTCCATAACCTGTGCGGTTAAGACCCTCAATGAACAGTTAAGGATTATTAACCGCGTAAGGCGGATTTATTCCATCGGTCATGCCGCCTCCCGATAATAATGATCTTATGCGAGATCTCAACGACGACGTTTTGAATAATCCATTTGATGAGGACTTGAAACAAATGGTGAGTGCTTTTGCCTTGTTACTTAAACCGATGATAGAGACTGTTGATCGGCATGGGCTAAAAACGCATTTTCTAAAAAAACATCTTGCTAAGACTGAACGGTTTTTCAATGAAATCGGAGAAAAAGATTATCAGAGCGAAATATCCGTAAAGTATAAACAGCGTTTTGAGAAAAACAGAAATAAGCTTTTCACTTTTCTGAATCATGATGGCGTTCCCTGGAACAACAACAACGCGGAACATGCTATTAAGGCGTTTGCAAGACTGCGAGATGTAATTGCTGGATCTTCAACGGCCAGTGGCGTTGAGGAATATCTAACCCTTTTAAGCGTCTGTCAAACCTGCAAGTACCGAGGGCTGGATTTCCTGGATTTCTTGTGATCTGGCGAAAAGGACATCGTTGTATTTGCAGAATCACAGAGGAAAAAGCGACGCCCTCGTCCTCTTGTAGTATCAGATCAAAAACCAGATATTTAAAGAACCGCAAAAATAGATATGCCCCCGTATTTGGGGAAGAGCCTAACCCAAAATAAAAGAACTCCTTAAGCCTTGCGACCTAAGGAGTTCCATTTGGCGCCTCGCAGAATCGAACTGCGGACACAGGGATTTTCAGTTTTATGGACGAAAATCCTAAAATATGATAACATATTATTATTAAATAGGTTATGGTGCCTCCATGCCTTTAACAAATTATAGCATTTTATATCAATTAACGATATTTTCTGACCTAAAGTGGTGAAGGTGGTGAAGGTTTACTTGACACGCAAGAATATTTATTTTTTACTCTTGTTTGAATTTATAGATAAGTCCGATTACAAATAGCGAATTTTACATTCACCTGCGGTTTGCGGAAAATGTATTTTATTGCGGAAACATTTAGAAATCCACATCGAAATCATTCAAAGGAAATAATTATGGATCCAGACATCAACCCTAACACTCTTTATTCCGAAGATCAGCGGTTCAATAGCATTTTCTTCCGAATTATTGTCGTCTTTTCATTTGAGCCAATTGCAAAACTCTTTTTTTCGCTGGGTGCATGACAGCTAATGTAGTCAAAAATGTAGGTACCCTGTAAAATCCGATCGCCTTTCCGATTTTAATGAATTTAACAAAAATATTTCTTGACATTATCTTGTTATAATATTATAATAAGGCTATGCAAAAGGATACAACCCCCTACCTCAAAGCATCCTTAGGGCAAACCCACTTCAAGTGCGGTAAAAAGAACTGCCACTGCACGGATAACGAGCTTCATTCCGCTTATTATTTATCCTACCGGAAATCAGGAAAGACCTACACCGTCCATATTCCGCAAGAACTGGTCAAAAGCATCCAATCATTCTGCAAACAATGGAAAGTAATGAACAGGGAAATTGAATCTAACACACATAAAACGATACAGGGGCTATTGAAGTCCTATCGTGCAAAAAGGAGAACAAGAAAGGAGTGAAAGAAAATGTCAAAGGTTACATCAACCGATTCGTGGGACGGAATCCGGAACGAACTACTTCAAATGATGGATGGTATGCTGGAGCGAATCAAACAAAAGACAGGGCGACAATCCGATGGGCATTTCCCGACTATTACAGAGAGGGAGGAACTGGTCGTTGCCTTAGGCAAAGAGATTGGAGAATATCTTCTGGAAAAGAGCATTCTAATGGATCCTGTGTTAATCGAAGTACTGCTTGCCAAAGAATGCGATTGTCCCAAATGTCATACACCCAGCAAGCGAAAAGAAGACGCAGAAAAGAAAGCAAAAGAAGAATCCGTGATGGTTAATACGGCAGTAGGAAAACTCCCGTTTGCAGCACCCATATTCGGCTGTCAGAAATGTCGGCGGGATTTTTCCCCCCTGGCGTCGTTTATTGGGGTTTGATAGTGTCGATTACAGCCCCTCTCTGCTTAAGAAAATCAGTTGGGCTGGTGGCAATTGCAATTCGTATCAACAGGCAGAAACTGTTTTAGCAGAGATAGGCGATATTTTCATCAGTTATCGGCAAATTGCCAGAATCACAGATAAAATTGGCAAAGAATTATTATCCGTCCGTGACCATAGCCAGCTTGTGGATCAAACTGTTGTCCCCAAAAACCCTCCAGCAGCGGTTGTCTCGGTCGATGGTGGACGTGTTCAAACCCGTGCGGAAAACGATCTACCCGGAGTACACAACCCCCAATGGAAAGCAGACAATATCGCCCATCTCCAGATAATGGAAGCGGACAGTCATGAGGTGGACCCACATCCAGAGGTTCCAACAGTCTTCATCGATAAAGATTCTGTTCGTGCCTTGGTAACGGGCTTGGCTGGGCATGCCAAAGCAACCGAAAAAGAAAAGGTCAATAATACAGTTTCACTCCCCCCTCAACCGCATACGCACAAGAAAGACACCATCCTGCTGAAAAGCTGTGTGGTCAGCATGTTGGATGCAAAAGGTTTCGCTCCATTGGTACGGAATGAAGCTGAAAGACTGAATCTCAACGCAGCTCCGAAAAAACTGTTTATCTCAGATGGGGGCACGGGCAATTGGTTGGTCTATGAGATGTTCTTCAGTCACTGGTTAGCGCTCTTGGACTTTGTCCATCTCGTTGAGCATCTATTCGCTGTTGCCCAAGCCACGGTCAAGTCCCAGGAGCAGGCGTGGCTTTTCTATGTCACGTTGATTACTCATGCATGGAAGGGTGAAGTGGTGCCTATATTAAACCTTTTGTCACAAAAACAAACGGAAATTGGTTTGCCTCCGAAGCAAGCGTCCGATAGTGACCCACGAATCATCCTGAGAAGAGCAATCCACTATATCAATGAAAATGCTTCCAGAATGGATTATCCACGTATCCGAAAGTTGGGATTACCGGTATCGAGTTGTCGGGTGGAGAGTCTTATCAAGCAGGTCAATCAAAGAGTGAAAGCCTCTGATAAGTTCTGGACAGAAAATAAAGTGGAGGCTGTTATGCAAATACGGGCAGCCGAATTATCGACAACCAAGCGATGGGACACTTTTTGGGACAAAAGAATGCTGTTCCTCGCGGAGGCAAACCGGGTTTTCTTGAGAAATGCCGCGTAGGGGCTATGCATTAGCTGTCATGCACCCTTTTTCGCTGATTTATTCAAAACCCTGTCATCGGGGACGACTTCCCTCTTCTGGGAAAATACCTAAACAACCGGAGAGCCCCACCTTTATCCAATTTTCATTCGGTTCTTTGGTTTGAAGCCCACAAACACGCCACCTCTTGTAACAGGATGGATTCACTTTCGTGATTTAGCCGGCTGTTCCATCCGCTTTACTACTTTGATGTTGATGAGCGTCATTTCGTCGATGATTTGCTGCAGCTTTCTGTAATTTCCAATCCAGGTCTTAACCATCGGTTCTTTTGCCTTTCCAAGATACACGATACGTGTTTTACCCTTTAGATTGAGGGAATACGTTGGGTGTTTACCTTTTGTCCCGATTCGTACGACACTTCCCCGCATCAGAGGGAAAAGGGTACCGATACGCAATTGCAGTACTTTCAGTCGATTATTAAGGGCGGCGAGTGATTTATTGCTTGCATCCATCATGCTAATATAATATATTATTAGTACATGCTAATAGGCATGTATCATATCCTTTAACCACAGAGACAAATACAATGGTACCCTATCTCTCCTCTTTGTTCATTGCAATACAGACCCGCCTTTTTCCCGCACTCGAAGAAGCCATCGGTGAATTGAGTGATAGGGAACAACGATTCGTACGGATTTGCGAACTTCTCGACTTGGAGAAATATTTGCCGTATACCGGCGCTCTTACGGGAAGACCGCTTGCAGAACGAATTCCTATTGCCAGAGCCTTCATTGCTAAAAGTCTCTATACTTTCCAGACCACCTGCATTCTGCGCGAACATTTACTACTGGATGCAACGCTACGGCGTTTGTGCGGGTGGACGAGTAAATGGGAGGTGCCTTCGGAGTCGACTTTTTCTCGTGCTTTTGCAGAATTTGCACAGACCCAGTTGCCCAGCAACATTCATAAGACCATGATCGAAACTTATTGCGGCTCTAAATTGGCAGGGCATATCAGCCGTGACAGTACCGCAATAGAAGCGCGCGAAAAACCGATAAAAAAAGTAACACTCCCATCTGTTACTCCCAAAAGAAAACACGGTCGCCCTCGCAACGGTGATGTACCGCCCCCCAAAGAACCATCAAAATTGGAGATTCAGTTAACGCGTGGATTGGAGGAAAATCTTGCCGATATTCCTGTGTTGTGCGACCGGGGAACAAAGCGTGACAGCAAAGGCAACAGCTACTCCTGGACAGGCTATAAGCTGCATCTCGATACTATCGATGGCGATATCCCGGCAAGCACACTACTCTCCAGCGCTTCAACACATGACACTCAAGTGGCAATACCGTTAGCCCAGATGAGCAGTCAGCGTGTTACGAACCTCTACGACTTGATGGATGCGGCTTACGATTCCGGGTGCATCCGCGAAATATCAGCTCGCTTAAACCATGTCGCGATTATTGATTCCAATAAGCGTAGGGGAGAAAAGGTCGAGTTCGCTCCCGCCCAAAGCCTTCGGTATAACCAGCGAAGCTCCTCCGAGCGGGTCAACTCTAATCTCAAAGATAATTACGGCGGCTCAACGGTCAGGGTGAAAGGACCCGAAAAAGTGATGGCGCATTTGATGTTCGGCGTCATTGCACTGACGGCCGAGGCACTCTTCCGCCTTATTGCTTAAAAAAAGCATGCCGGTCTCTGATTAATTGACAAGCGTAGCGATAGCTGTGTCTCCATTGTATTGTTGTGTCAACTGTTTGTCGGTTTTCCTTGCCAATGTTCTCTTTTTTTACTTTTTTGCTTTAGAAAACGACGACTGGCATACTGCATTTTTGTTTAGACAAGTTTATGCAGTAGTTTTGCAATTGGCTCATTTGTCATCACTTTCTATATACTATTTACCAAACTCATCCTTGCCGTTTCCCCGCAGGATCGAGACTACGGTGTTCTTGTTCCGGCAATTATTACGGGTGTTGTGCTCCCACTTTTATTTTTCATAATGAAATTGAAAATCCGTATTGAATCTTCTGGAATGTACTTTCGTTTTACACCATTCCATTTAAAATGGCATCATATCGCAGTTTCTGAAATCCAAGAGGCTTCATCAATAACTTATCGTCCGATTCGTGATTATGGAGGTTGGGGAATAAGGTGTGGGTGGAAAGGTAGAGCCTATAATGTTTCTGGCAATAAAGGAATTCAAATAAAGACAATAAAAGGTGAAAACATTTTATTCGGTACACAAAAGCCGGATGAATTCTTGAAGGCTCTGGAATCTATAAAAAAGCGGTAATACGGAAAGAAAAACTCAAATATATTTCATGAAGATAAATTGCGTAATGCTATTACTTTTGGTTTTTATCCCGGTTTTTTCAGAAAGCAAAGAAACAAACAAAGGTTCCGCATATTCTCCAGTAGAAATATCATTGGGGGTTGGCGTACCGAATGGTGTACATCTTGGAGCGGCATTAATTCCGTATCATCATATTTTTGTTGAAGCTCAAGTAAACTCAATATTATGGGTTGGTTATAATGATATTTCCATCGGGTGGCAGCAGCCATCAGATAATTCAGCTATAAGAGTAAGCGGTGGGATAGCAAATGGCTATTCTAATAATCCCGCCTCTGGACATTCTTGGAAAGGGTACATTGCCGAATTCAGCTATCAGCAAGGGTTTAACAACATCCATTGGTTAAGCTGGCAATTTGGCGGTTGTTTTCTTAAAGGCACTTGGGATGAAGAATACACTAATAAAAGTGCCTCTTCAATTAATTTCTGGTATGCTTTGACATGGAAATTATTTTAGGTAAAATATGAAAATATTCGTCATTATTCTTATTGTTTCTTCTGCTTATGGTTGGGGAAACATTTCTGATACCATTAACAAAATCTCAGATTTAAACCTGCTTTATAATATTGCAACAAGTGAAAAAGAAATTCAAGGTTTTGGTGTAAAACACCTGCTTGGCATGTCAAATAAAGACACAAAACTGGCTGCTTTTTGTCGCCTTGGGAAGATAGCCAGTGCCGAATCTATGGAGAAGATTAATCAAATTATTCAACTATATCATCAAAAAAGTACTGACCATCGACTGAATATTGCCACGATGAGTCTTCATCCTTGTTGGAACTTTGGTGATCTCGGATATCCTGAACCCCTTGCTGTCACAAAACACAATGGGAAAATATATGGTGTGTTCTTTTCAGATCGCTTAGGGAAGCCGGATATGTATTTGTCTGTTAAGGATTCTGTTTCTGACTCGATTTGGTCAAAACCATTATTGTTTGCTACTGTTGGCTGGGCACAATACGCTTATCTGGAAGACTATGATGGCAATCATTTGAAATTAATAATCAAAAACCAACAAAAACATGGCAAAGACTATAAAGGGGATTGGATCGTCGATGAAGTGCTTGGCAGAGACTCAATTGTTTTGGTAAAAAAAGTGTTATTTCTAAATATTGATAGTATTAGCCACGACAATGATAACGATGGCTTGACCGATATTGAGGAATTTCGATATGGCTTAAACCCAAACAATCAGGATAGCGATTCTGATGGAATACCTGATGGAATTGATCCTGTTCCTAATACGTCGGTACATAACTGTTCCAAAACCAATAAAGCTATTCTGGATGCAGTATTTTTCGCCGCTTTTGGATTGTCAAATTCGGACTACTTACTTTTAATAGAGAATAGCACAATATTAAAAGTTCATTTTGATAATTATCGAGGAAAGATTATTTACAGAGATTATAATGATTGGGTAAAAGAACACGGTGCAGGCGTTGTAAAAATACAATGGAATATCTTAAATCTATTTTTCTGGGCTAAAGTTGAAATAATCAATTATGTTGGACCTCTTGCTGCCGGAAGTCAGTCATTTTATTTAAAAAGAGTAAAAGGAAGATGGGTTGTTTATAAGACGGAAATAGGATGGATAAGTTAACCTGTATCAGATGAATATGGAAGATTTTAATCCTTATCAAATTTGATGACCATTCCAACCACTCTTGACCGCCTCTACCATTTTAACATCCTCTGGCTGTTGTAGGAACCCGTCTATTAGATTTTGAAATTCGTATTTATTCCCAACCTGCCGATACACCGATAATTTTTTAAAAGGCTCTTTTCCAGATCGTAAATCAATCCAGACCATCTGAACCATAGGCTTTGAATAAGTTTGGTTGGAAGGATATAGGTCTGGACGCTCCCATTGGCGGTCTTCAACCTTTGTATTACTTGGAATAAAGCGGACACGCCCATGAACTATCACAACCAATGAAATCACACTATTATCACGGGAACATAATTGTCCGACCAATTTAAAGGCATCCTGTGAACTTGAAATAGTATGAATCTTTTTCTCCGCAATTAGGATTTCCGATAGTGTCATTAATTTGAACCGATTGTCAAATACAAACGCAATGCTTAATGGAAGCCCCCCTTCACGGGCGGCAAGGAACTTATAAGCGTGGAAAATGGCGGAAATGGGGATCATCCCCTAAGTATATCGTAAAACTTAACGGTTTTATCTTCTGAATCAAAATTCCGCAAACAGATAGGAACATAAACCTCACATAATTAACAGATTTTAGATCACAACCCTTTAGAGGGGTGACGTTAACGCTCTCTTTCTATCCAATGCAAGAGGTTATGGGTTTCATAGTAGTAGGGTTAACAATTTATGCTCCTATCTTTTCCCATAATTCCAGAAGCCTTCAAGAAGAAAGCCCCACAGAATACGATATATGTATTGGAGGAATAGCGTATGAATGAGAATGAGAAGAAGCGCATTCAGGCAGCGGGCTATATATCTACGGATAATCAACAGCAGGATAACATAATTAAATTCCAAAAAGATGCCTTTAACGAATATTGCAATAATGGCACACAAATAGTCAGGCTTTTCATTGATGAAGGGGTCTCAGACGGATTGGAAAATCGCCCCGCCCTTGCCGAACTTTTCTTGTTTCTTGAGTCTCATCCAAATGTAAGGAGGGTTTTGGTCTGGAATCTTGAAATTCTTGCAAGGGAGGTATATTTGCAAGAATACCTTAAGAAGAAAATGGAAGCCCTAAATGTTCAAGTCGTCAGTCTGATTGAACCCAAAGACGACCCTAAAAGGATCGCCTTCCGTGATGTTACGGAAGCGATAGAGAAATCAGAAAGGTCATTTATTGCAATGCGGCTCAAAGAAGGGCGGCGATTGAAAGCAAAAAAGGGTGGATATGCAGGAGGCGGTGTGCCATTTGGATATGTTTCGGCAGACAAGGAATTATCCGTCAATGATTTTGAAGCAAAGACAGTGCGAGATATTTTCAGAATGCGGGTAAATGCTCATTGTTCCTACGGACAGATCGCCAAAGTCTTGAACAGCCGTAATATATCAACCTCCCACGGTCGGCGGTGGTATGCTGGAACGATTTTCTATATGTTCCACAATCCACGATACAAAGGGGTCTTGGAATACGCTGGGGAAAAGGTAAAAAGAGATAATTTGGCTTTGGTTAAATAAACGAAAGGATAAAATATGGGACGCACATTACATTTTTCTTTACGACATAATCCATCTGTGAAAATTACAGAGGCGAATTGGAATAAAATTGATAAACTCACGAATTTCTTTAATAAGAATTTCAAATGGACTTGTGAAAACTTATGCTTTTCAACCTTTGATTATTATCCTCGCTGGAAAAATTGGTTTAAGGACAGCAGAATCCCTGATGATGATAAAGCCGCTTGGGATGTTATAAATACGCTCTATAAGGATTTGGAAGCCAAAGGGCTGACAAAATTGCAAATCCTTAAAAAACTCCATGCCCGCAAACTTATAGCCTTTCATACGGACGATGATAAACTCAATTTACAGGAAGCCAGAGGTTTTTGTAAAGTGGCAGGAAATGAATGGAACGCCCTGCTTGTTACTGTTTGGCTTGCTGAGGTATCAAAGATATTGCCTGAAAATGAATTTATGCTACACGACGAAGGCAAGTTTTTAAAGCTGGATATAATTATTAAGAACGGCAAAGCCTGTCCAAACATAGATAAGCTTCTTGAAAGCATCAACTGGTATTCTGACAAGATAAAAAGAGGTGAATATGCTAAAGCATATGGTAAGGAACTGGAAGATGCTCAGGCGGCATTTAAAGAATTCAAGGACTGTGGATGGAGAGAAATTAGCCACTTCTGTCGCCTTGTGAATCCTGCGGACTTTAATGAGCATCCCGAATTCACGGGTGTTTCTATTAATATGGAAAACGGCAAGGCGAGTGGTAAAGGCGACCAGATCATGAATGGATTTTATGGCGAATATTATGGACGTGTCAGCGAAACCGAAGCCAAACTGAGATCACAGCAAGCGTTAAAGAATATCCATAACCTTTTATTTCAAAAAAAGGAAGCCGTATGATCAAATTAAACGGCATTAGAAATGCGGAAGAAGCCATCCGCAAGGCTGGAATGGGGTATTTTGTCGAACAGACAGGGATTATGGGAAATAACGGCATTGATGTGCCTGATCATAAGCTTTTGTTCAGGAGCGATAATAACATCCCATTGGGTGTTGTCGGAAAAGATTACCATCCCATACAGAACCACGAAAGCTTCTCTTTCTTTGATTGCGTCTGTGAACAATACGGGGCAAGTTATGAATTTGCCGCAGAAATAAAGGGCGGTAAGAAAATTATTCTACAGGCACGGTTGGATAAGCAGTTTGATGTCCGCCCTGACGATCCCGTTGATGAATATGTAACCCTTGTGAACAGCTACGACGGGTCAACAGCATTAAAATGCTTTTTCACGCCAGTACGGCTATTTTGTATGAATCAATTGCAGGTTGCTTTACGATCAGCAATCGGCAGTATTAGTCTGCGGCACACACAGCACATCCAATCCAGAATAGCTGATGCAATGAAGGTTATGAATTTGTCCGCTCAATATTTCATAGAGTTTAGGGAAAAAGCACAGTTCCTTGCACGGAAGCTCGTGGATAAGCATCTTGTGGACAAATTCTTAGATGAGGTATTACGGGATACTGGTAGCACTCGAAACCAGAACCAGCGATCCGAGGTTGTCCGCTTATTTGAAAACGGCAAAGGTAACGGACATGGCACGGCTTGGGATTTATTTAACGGACTGACTGAGTATGTTGATCATTTCCGTGGAAGTGACGAAAGCAAGCGGCTGGAAAGCAGTATTTTTGGACAGGGAGGAATTTTAAAGAACCGAGCCTTTGAAAAAGCCCTAATCCTCTAACAAAACCCCAAGGGTGTATCAATAAAAGGGTTCAGGAATGAATTGCCATTTTTGGGCTAAAACTGGGCAAGAAAAGGTTTCGTTAGCTTTTCTATTATGAGCTAATAAAATCACTTAATTCGGTGCCACATAAAGGAGGCGTTTTGAAAGCCTGTTTTTTTACAAGGGTTTCAACTGATAAGCAAAGCACATTACGGCAGGAACGGGATTTGGAGGCGTTTGCCAAATCTCGTGGTTATACCGTGGTTGCACGAATTAACGAAAACGGCATTTCCGGAGCCTTGCCCAACGAAAAACGGGTGGGGTTGCAGGAATTATTAAAAAGGGCACGGCAAAAAGAGTTTGAAATAATACTTTGCACTGAATTGAGCCGTTTGGGAAGAAATGCTTTTTCTGTATCGCAGGTTTTAGAAGAATTAATTCAACTCGGGGTGAATGTCTATGTTCAAAATCTAAATATTGAGACCCTTCCGAATGGTAAGCGCTCACCGATGACGGATTTGCTGATTGCAATCGTCAACCAATTTTCACAAATGGAGAGAACGTTCCTTGTGGAGCGTATCAACAGTGGAATTGCCAAAGCCCGTGCATTAGGGGTTAGATTAGGACGACCGCCCGATAGCATTAAAAACCCTGAACGTCTCTTAAAGGATTATGCAGGTGTCGTAAAAGACCTTAAACTGGGGCTAGCTTTGCGGAAAGTGGCAATGCTTAACAATGTTGCGGTGAATACTGTCCAGAAGGTAAAAAAGGCGATCAATGCGGAAAATAAACTTTAAATCGGCTGATGCTTTGGCAAGGTCTTGGGCATATTTTATGGCAATTGCATCACGCAATAGATCAATGGGGCTTCAAGTGGAAATTTGTCGAGAGTACGACAAGGGCTGTAAATCATTGAGGCTTGGTTTTGCTGGGAATGGGCTATTTTTCAAGGTTGCAAACGATGAGAAATCAATATTGGTAACAAAAAACCTTCACAAGGCGGTAGAGAAATACAATTCAATATAAGCGAAAGTCGAAACAATGAAAGAAGGCTGGTGGCTCAGTGCTAAAACTGGGCGATATTATGAAATCTATGAACACGCTCATTGGATTTCGGAACCGGCAAATTCTAAAAAGGTGGGGCTGTCGGCAAGTGCTATAAATCGGATAGTACGGATGAATCCACAGGTGGATAGGGTTCGGATTTTGAAAATCGCCATGAACGAAGGGCTTGTCAGGGTTCGAGGGCACGGGGTTTCTGTCAGCTTTGAGTTCACGGTTCCTACGGCTTTGGCTTTGAAGGCAATTGTCAGGTTTGGAAGAAAAGTCGGCATTGGTGAATTAACCCATATTTATTTTGCGAATTTACGGACGGGACAACGGAGCAATATGATGGGTTTGCGGGCAGGGCATTGATTTCTTGATGTTTTATTCTTTTTTTAGCAATATTATTGCCCATCCTAAAGGAGTTCAGTATGGAAAATGAAATCAGGAATATTTCAAGCAATCGTATCATCGGTGAGCTTATTTCAAGAGAGAAATATTCATTCGTGGAAGGCAAACTAATTGCCTCAATTGTAGATGATGTAATGACAATGCTTAATGAAGGGATGGCAGATGGGGCGGCGGTTACATTGCCAAAGAAAGGGAAGGGGTGAAACTGATGCAATCTAAAACGCCATTACTTTACAATAAAGACTTTTATGAATGGTCAAGAAGTTGGATGGGGTTT
The DNA here is from genome assembly GCA_963831235.1 of uncultured Fibrobacterota bacterium. Classification (GTDB taxonomy): domain Bacteria; phylum Fibrobacterota; class OXYB2-FULL-49-7; order OXYB2-FULL-49-7; family JAEUSG01; genus CAWHPS01. The sequence goes on along the minus strand of CAWHPS010000043.1, from coordinate 82,175 downwards.
GAAAAAGATATTGAGGTTGGCGATAAAATAATACAAGAGTTTGTTCCATTTATTGAATCTTTGGTTCAAAAAAACTTAGCAAGAAGTACGATAAAGAAATATATGGCAGACCTCTGGGTTCTTGGCGGTGAAATTATTAGAGGAATCCACAATGACGAACATCAAAGAAAATGGACAGGCAGAGAGATTTTATTGCACTACATTAATGATGTTGGAGGTCCTTTGCCTCATTGCTGGAACCCAAATGAATTTACTGAACAAAGATATATGACAGCGTATGATTCGGTATGCCGAATCCTGTACAAATTCATTAAAAGCTCGAACTAACCCACAAATTCTTCAACCTATCCAAATATGGCGGAACATCCCAAAGACCCCTTACACGGAATCACCCTTGAAGCCATTGTAAACAGGCTTGTTGACCATTTTGGGTGGGAGAAATTGGGACGTAAAATTAATATAAACTGTTTTAAAGATGACCCAAGCGTTAAGTCGAGTTTAAAGTTCTTACGGATGACACCTTGGGCAAGAAAATTGGTTGAGGACTTATATATTACAGCGATTGTCAAAACACAAGGGGAACCGACAGCAACACCACAAGTCGAATGAAATGGAGATTACAAATGATAGAGTTCAAAGCGATTAAAGATTTTACTGAAAAAGAATTAGAAGCTTTGTTCCTGTCCGTTAAATGGTCTTCAGGAAAATATCCTGACAAACTGAAAATTGCTATGAATAATTCCGATACCGTAATATCTGCATGGGATGGAACAAAATTAATAGGGCTTATGAATGCTTTGTCTGATAAAATTATGACGGCATATTTTCATTACCTGTTAGTAATGCCGGAATACCACTCTCAAGGGATTGGGAGAACATTGGTGAATAAAATGTTGGCGCATTATGAATCTTATGCAAGAAAAGTTCTCATCGCCTATAATTCCGAGGTTGATTTCTATAAGAAATGCGGTTTTACTCCGCATGATGATAAAACACCGATGATTATTACTTTTTTGACGACATGAAAAATCGAATTTAGCGGCTTAATGGGATTTCGGTATGTACAGCGACTCCTTAATAACCATCACCGACGAAAGTATTATTCTCAAATGCTACTATTTCCCTGTTGGGTTGAGCAAGCGCATCTTATTTACCAGCATTGAAAATATCCAAATTTATGAACCAACCCTTCTAAGCGGAAAATATAGAATATGGGGAAGCGGCGATTTTATGACTTGGTTCCCCTTAGATTTTAAGCGCCCGTCCAAGGACAGGATATTCATTATCAACATTAGAAACAGTTTCTTTCGTTCAGGATTTACAACAGATTCACCGTTTGAAGTAATGCAAACATTATCCGCCAAAGGGGTTATTATTAAGCAAGGTGTTTGAAGAATGACCAACAATTATATCTTTATACCGAATTCGAGGAAGGTTATGGTAAAAACGCTTTTCTTGTTATGTGCGTTTTATGGTTTCCAGACGAATGCCGCTATAAACGGCTTATCTTTCTCGGCAGATACGATTTATGGATGGCGTTCCGATTCGTTGCCACAAAGACTCACCATAAATAACTCTACACAACAGGACATTCAAATAGACTCCGTTCTGTTATTGCCGCTGGATTTTGATTATCCCCTGTATTATAGCATATTACCAGGTTCGGAGTGGCAGGTAGACAATTGGCATGTTCTTGCTTACACTGATCCTTGGCTTTATTCCAATGTTAGACCAACTTTTACAATTCACCCCCTTGATAGCTTCGTTGCAAGCAGTTTTACTGCAATCAATGGCTATCTCGTAAAGCGGCATATTAAGAACACGGATTATTCTTCGCCTCCACCTTTAACCGCTATATTCTGTGCTGGCAACGAAAGGGATACCGTAATTTATCATGTAGGATATTCTATGGTTGGCAGTATTGAACAGGCATCAATTAAAGGATTCACCGGCAGTATGTTTTGTGAACCCAATCCATTTAGCTCCTCGATTAAAATAAATCTATTGCCAACCAGCCCTTTTGGAAAGATCAATATATATAATGCTATGGGAGCATCCGTTGGTCGGATTGATAAAATATCGTCACTCGTTACGACATGGACTCCGAACATGCTTCCTAACGGTATTTATGTAATCCAATACTCAAGGAATGGCAAAACATCCTTTCAAAAAGTAGTGCTTCTCCGATAAAAGACGGAAAAGATAAAAATGTTCCCAAACTACAATAATAAAATGAATTGTGCAGCTTTTGCGCTTATTTTATTAACTGCATTGATATCATATAGATGTGAAAGCGTCTGTGTAAAAAGCCAAGGCAAAAACAGAAACTTGAATCAAGCAACTGATATAGACGGGAATGTTTACAAATCCATTCAAATTGGAAAACAGATATGGATGGCAGAGAATTTGCGAACCACAAAGTACAATGATGGCACTCCAATTCCTAATATTACAGGCAACATTGAATGGGCAAAAGACACTTTAGGTGGATATTGCTTCTATAACAACTCTTCAAATTTAGATTCTACAAGAAAGTTTGGCGCACTGTATAACTGGTATGCTATAAAAACCGGAAAACTTTCCCCAAGCGGCTGGCGGGTTCCAACAGATGAAGATTGGACGGTATTAGAAAATTATCTGATGAGTAACGGATACAATTATGATGGAACAAGGACAGGAAATAAAATTGCAAAGGCTCTTGCCGCAACAACGGATTGGGATACTTTAGTTGAAACTGGTGCGATTGGTGACAATTTACTTAAAAATAACAAGTCTGGGTTCTTAGCTTTGCCAAGTGGATGCCGTCTTACAGGTCGAATTCTTGAAAGCAATTTTGAAGGAATAGGAAAATATGCTCACTGGTGGTCATCCACAGAAGCAATGTACGAATACATTATGAATCGTGAACTCGGATGCGGTAACGATCTTTTAAGGACTTCTAAAACAAATTGTAAAATTTGTGGATTTTCTGTTAGATTAGTCAAAGACGGATCGAAAACTTATAAATAAGAAATCCAAGTAAACCATACACCCAATAGGAATTTATCAAATACGAAGCATGTTGAACGGATCCAGCTTGGGCGGCTAAACCTTATGAGTAGCAAATGTTAGAACATTCAATCATAAAGAAAAGATTTCTTTCCGTTTTTGTTGCTGTTATCATAGCTTCCTCTCCAATATATTCAAAACCAAATGATTATATTCTGAAAGTGTCAAAATCTATCGCTTATTATCCAGACAGCTCAATTAAAAAAGCCAAGTTATGTACGCCAATTGTAATTCAAGGTATTCCATGTGAACAATGGGTACATTTTGATTCGATTGGCAATCTGTCCCAGTGCCGTGTAGCAAGAGACACCATATATAATTCTGTTTTTTTACTTAAAAAGACAGTGATGCGTTTTAGGCAAGACGTTACAATATTCTATGCGTATTTTCCCAAAAATGTCCTTGTTCAAGAAATTCCATGCAAAGGAAGATTGTGGGATTGGATTGAAACCAGCTTCTACAATAATGGGAAATTGCACGGTACTTTTCTTTCAAAAGATGAGATAATTCAAGGCGTTCCTTGTAAGGCATCGTTATTTCATGGAGTTCAATTCTACGAAAATGGTTCCCTATTAAAATGCACCTTATCGGCAAACTATTCTAAAGATGGGAAAACATTTAAAAAGGGCACTACGATCAACATCTCTTCAGATGGAAACATTTTTGAGGATAAGAAATAATTTTACAAGTCAACCACAAGGATAAAATGGAGCCAATAAGTATCAATCAATATAAACTGGAAAAAAAGTATTTAGAAATGACCAAAATGTTTGGCAAAATAGACGGACACGAAATAAGATACGATCCCATGCTTCTGTGCATGGAAGGGAATATGTTAAAAATGCGCCATCGAAATCCTGTATGTACCAGCCGTCGAGTGACCGAAGCCATTAATATGGCGCTTATGACAATTCACGGATATATCGTTTCCGAAGAATATGATTTTGGGAATTATTGGAATGATGGAAATACCCTTCTATACAAAGCCTTAATGAAGAGCTTTGATCCGTTCACCAATGAAGAAGTTTCCTCAGCCATAATGGCAACGTACGATTTTAGCAATACGGCGAAGGTCAGGGAATATTTTATTCCAGCAATACAGTGTCTTTTAAGAATTAGGGATTCCGTTGAATTTTGGATTAAAAAAGAAGGGGCGGATGGGTATTTCAACTTTATAGAAGAACAATTATCAAAAATCGTTGATGTTGAAAGTGATAAAATGGAATTTGCGGTTTTGATTCATGTAACGGAAACTCATACAAGCCGGAAAATAGAGGATTGATTTTGGAGTGACCGTATTTAGACAGAACCCCAGCCTATAGCGACTTCCTTGTAATCCCTTGAACTTTGTCCTGTTCCATGTTTTTCCATATAAAGGATACTATCCTTCATATAAAGCAAAACCGAACTTTATCCCCAGAATTGATTTTATGATAGTCAAAACGCTATTTTTATTGAATCTATAATCACAATAACGAAGAATAACATAAAATGGAAACCAAGCTTATTCATGGCTAAATTAACATTACTTACACTCTTAATCCTTTTTTCTAACTGTTCCCGCTCCTTAATTTCAGATTCTTACTGTCAAGGCAACGCTAAATCTAATCTTATTGTAAAACAGGCAAAGCCTATTGTTGATTCAATTATTCATAATATTTTATCAAGCACTTTCAAAGATTCATCATCAATCCTCATGGCAAATGCCCCACTCCATTTCCATTTTTGCATTAATGATAGCGGACTTATCTTTTTTCGAGACACCAGCGAATACATTAAATCTGCACCTTCTCCGCTATCATTGCTTTATAATGCTATTAAAAGTGTCAGATTTGATTCTATAGGAAGCCAACCCTCTTATGTTTTTGAGATAAATCTAACAATATCGAGCATTTACCCCCTTTCTTTTCAAACAAATATTTCTTTCGGGCAAGGTGCCAGACCTATAGAAGAAATTCGAACCGTTGTCATGAGGCATATTCACCAATTAAAGCAAGAATACGATAAGCTATGCAGAACAAATTCACAGTCTGGTAAAATTATGGTTCGCTTTACCATCGATCCTAATGGGGATATCATCAAGTGCGACTTAGTGTCAAGTTCTTTTGAACCTTCCTTCAATAACAAAATCCTATCAATTATTAAAACGTGGAAATTTGAAGCATCGTCAACGTATGGCTCAGCAACCATAACATACCCATTCGCTTTCACACAATAATGAAATAGTGAACCTACTAAATTTGCATAAACCAAGGAGCGCATGAAATGGAAACTAAGCTTATTCAAATGAAAATCGAACTTGCCGAAATTAGCCCAACGATATGGAGAAGATTTATCGTTGATTCCTCAATAACTTTGGATGATCTTCACGATGTTGTTCAAACGGTTATGGGCTGGGATAATGCTCATCTTTATTCATTTGAAATTATGCATCAAACTTATCTTTCACCTGATGCAGATGATGAGGATTCCGATTTTGGAGATGCCGAACAGGGAGACACAACAAAAGTGAAATTATCACAGTTACCTTTAAAGAAAAAATCAAAACTCCATTATACCTATGATTTTGGCGACAGTTGGGAACATGTCATCACGGTTGAAGATATTGTTCCTGCTACAGAGAACTCAATGGCTCCAATTTGTCTTGAAGGACAGAGGGCTTGCCCTCCAGAAGATTGTGGTTCGGTTCCGGGGTATGAAGACATTGTCGATGCTCTTAAGAATCCTAAATCGAAAGAGGCTCAGGAAACACTTGAATGGTTGGGCGAATACGATCCTGATGAATTTGATGTAAAAGAGATTAATTCAGCTTTAAGACCGAAGAAAATAAAAAGATAAAGAGACAGGCTATCGAAGGAATAAAACGACGGCAAAGTCAAATAGTGCTGTAAAACCATGTCTGTAACAAAAAAGAATATTGTTGATGAAATTTCAGTCCGGACAGGCTTAACCCAAGTTGACTGTGGAATTGTTATAGAGGAATTATTTGCCACAATTTCACGCACACTTGTTGACGGGAACAACATTGAAATTCGGGGCTTTGGGAGTTTTAAATTGAAAAAGCGGAATGCACATCTTGCAAGGAACCCGAGGAGCGGAGAGAAGGTTGAGATAAAAGCGGGTATAAAACCAATTTTCCAAGCAAGCAGGGAATTAAAAAATCGTGTGAATAAAGGAATTCAACCGTAATGGCAAAAGTGTGGTCATGCCCCATGACCGCACTATTTTAAAAGAAAAGAAAGAAGCCGCCGATACAGAACCTGTGAAGGAATTAAGTTAATAGGGGGTATGTCCCATTACCGCTTCTGTTGCCTTGTAACTATGGCACAACATATTTTCCACATAGGAAAAACACATTCACATTTTACCGAAGGGATTCAGTATGGCAACGAAAGCCGTTAAGAAAAGTGCCCGTAAACCCAATGCAGCGTTTATGAAGCCGGTAACACCAGATGAGGTGTTGTCCGTAGTCGTCGGAGCAAAGCCGATACCACGCACAGAAGTGACGAAGAAAATCTGGGCATACATCAAGAAGAACGGTCTCCAAGATTCCAAGAATAAGCGCAACATCAACGCAGACGAAGCCCTGAAAGCTGTATTTGGCGGTAAGAAGACAGTTAACATGTTTGAGATGACGAAGCTTGTTGCCAAACATGTAAAATAATTCCGTCAATTTAGATTTCACAGAATACCCCGTTCTATGGACGGGGTGTTTTACTCTTCATTGCGGGAGGATTCTCTTGGCAGACATAAAACATCCTGTAATGAATTAATAAGCTGTTTGATTAAATAACGTGAGAAATTAAAACCTTTCATAAAACAGGAAGAGCTTTCTCCGAAAGATAAAAAAAATGAAATTACTCGTAATATTCTGTTTGTTGCCTCATTATCTTGGGTTCTTATGTTCACGACAAAGGTAAAATTGACAGCGCAAACCACTGGAACAAACAACGAAAACAGAAGAACATTATTGCAGCTGGTACGCCTGAAACATTCAATATCGATTAACTTAACGCATAATAACAAATTTAGTTGTTAGAAAATCAGTTGTAATTCCAAGTCGAACACAATATAACCCTTTTGACAAATCAGAAATATCAAACGATAAATCTTTTTGAATACGTCGTACTGCCATACGCTTTCCCGTGATGTTAAATAGGGAAACAGTTGCTGAAGTGCTTAATGCTTTTATACCTGATACATACATCCGCATTCCTGAAATATGCATTGTTAATCCAGAAGCAAGTGCTGTGTTGTTATTTATAAAAGATATAATACTTGAAGATGAAGCGCAGGATGCTCTTTTATTGATTGGAATTACGCCAGTATCCTTTGTTACAATGTTGTCTGGATAAATAAAACCAATATCTAATCCTAAACAAATAAGCAAACCTTCAAAATTACTTCCAGTATCCTTATAATATTTTGCCGTATCGTTATTACCAATTTCCAATACTCCTGCGAAAAGTTGAAATTCTGCGGGGATATTATTCACATTATAATTTTTTATTTTTAAACCTCTATACGCAAGTTTAGATTGATAAGTAACAGGGGTATCAATTAATGAAGTTGAGTCGGCGAGGATAGATAGAAGATTCTGAGAAATAGATTCTAAGTCATTTGAATCTTTTATAATAAAAAATGGATTTGGTCTTCCTGAAAAACAGTCAACAACAACTTTCAAACTGCAAGGTTCGAAAGCTCTGCCCTCAGATATAAATAAAACGAACAAACTAAAAATTAATACATTTATTTTCATGAGTTTCCCTCCATATTCTATTATATCGCTTTATCCATACATATGCCGCCACGACGGTGTTATGTTACTTTTTTTTACTTGATTGTAATATAATTTAAATCAATAATGTTGCACATTATCTCTAACATGTTTATAATCAATTCGTTGCCACGCCTGCTTAATCGACTGACAAAAGTGCACAAAGTGCCGAAAAAACATTAATTTACGCATATTAGGTCTTGTTGTCAATTGAAATCGGCGACATAATTGATTTAAATCAATTATGTCGCACTATTATTATAATTCGCTTTTGCCTGCTTAAAAGCGAAAATACAGGAACTGTGTGATAGGTAAAAGACGGGTGTTCTTCATTCCCTATAACCGATCCATTCTGGTTGATTGTTCTGTTTTCTTTCTTTCTTTCTTTCTTTCTTATATCTTCAATAAAACAAAAGGAGAGAAATTAATATAGTTCTTGTGTATACCCTACTACAAAAAACAAAGGATTCTAAAGCTACCCTATCCCATTAGTATTTTAATCGTTCTGGTTTTTATTGTCTTTCCTTTTAACTCTTAAAATCTTTGATACAAAGAAAACAAATTAATGCTTATTTACGGCTACCCTTATAAAACAAGTATTCCGAAAACACTATTAGCGGCTACCCTACTGCTCTAAAAATATACACATCCCCTATAATGCTATATAAGTCTCCATTTTTTGTAAGATCGTTTATGTCTTCAACAATTTGAAGGTTTTGAGTTTGAGGGGAAAGCGATAATCGTATATATAAGCCTCCATTTTTTGAAAAGGACGAAACGGAACCCCCTACTTCGTGTTGAGGGGGTTATAACCACGCCAACCTGCCCTGATTACCCGAACCAAACAAGAATGGCATTAAGAATAGTAAGGAATTTCATGCCTTAAATTCATTCCAAGCCCCCAAGGTTTATCCGAAGACCCCGGAAACAACACAATCCCTGTTAATTGTGTTTTCTCGAAAACAATTTACTTTGTGTAAATTAACTTCAAAGTCTTTATGCGTTTTTGAAAGTATGCTTTTAGAACATAGATTCCTGATGTTAAATTTACTGCATTTAATTGAACAGAATGCCCCCTGATTTCAGTTATCGAAGTCACAAGACTTCCTTTTACGTCATAGACATTAATAATATCAGGTTTTCGGCAAGGAAAGTGAATAGATAATAACTTATTGAATGGATTGGGTGAAGCTGATAAAACAAATGAATTATATGGGCTTTTCGCCTGCTCTATAGGGCTATTATTATTTCCCAATGTAAATGTAATGGGAAAAGGATTTGCATTAAATAAACCTAAATAAGCTGATTGAGGAGTAATAGGAATGGTATGTTCCGTTGACAAATCTAAAGAACATATAGAATCTGATAATAGAGAATCATTGGAGATGTTTGAAGTGTACAGACCGATTTCCGCCTTAATATCGCCTATGGAATTGAAAGTCAATGAAGTTTCTGGTAGAACCGCATTGGGTCTAAAATAAATCAAGGAAAAGGGATTGAGAATGTAATTTGAATCTTTAAGCGAGTCGATCCTGATCGACGGAAACAATGCTGCATCATCAAATGTTTTCTTAAGGCTCGCTCTTGTACCTGCATATAACATCCATGAGCCAAATTCATAAAAAGCTTTTTTAAAAGATAGGGTTGTGTCATATTTAATTATAGCTTTTTGAAATACCGTGTCAGGTGCACTTGCACCTAAAGCATATTCCGTCCATGCATTCTTGATAATATCCGGCGAATATTTATTTGCAAGAAACATACACCAAACAGCCTTATCGAAGTTGGTAGGCATATCACTATTAAAAGCAAATATTGAATTATTAGGTTTGTCAAAAATGTTACGCTCTACTCCAGATTCGTAAAAATCGGGTCCAAGATACAGCTCTGACGATTATCTGATTCTTCGCACAAAACAACTACCGGGTAAGCGTTAAATTTATCGAATTCCTAAGAATTTAACGGTTTTTCATTTTTGACCCCCATTTATTCAAAAAAGATTCTTCGCAATGCACTTTTTACTTGCATTTAGCAGTTAAGTTATACTACTTTTCTGCATATCGAAAGGAGCCCTATGAAACGAGAAGCGAAGCGACTCGAAAAGCTGTTACAAAAAAGAACGGTTCTTCTCCGTCAGGTGCATTCCATTGGTCCACTGATTGATGGCAGTTTAGTTGTCATCCACAGAGCAACCCGACCAGGTACAAAAAAGTATCCCGGTTTCTTCCTGACCTACAAACCATCTCGTACCCACCCCGGCCAACCCTCAAAGACAAAAACCCTTTATGTTCCGGTTGCACTGGTCGACGAAGTAAAAACCTGGTCTGAAGAGTGCGCCAAGGTCCGATTCCTTATCCGAGAAATCTCGGAAGTTCAACGTGATATAATCCGCAATCATGTGGCCGCCAAAGGGGCCGGAAAATAGGAGACAATGCTATGATGGAGATTTTCCACAAAACAGTTCGCCATTTTTTTTCCGGGACTTTCCAGGCAATTCAATAGCATCAAAGATCCTCGATTCATGCCAATGGTACGATATTCGTTGAGCTTTCTTGTCTGGGAAGGCATTCTCATGTTTTCTCTCAATCTTGGCTCCAGAAGACAGATACACAAATTATTGCGCACCCCTGCTGCCGTTACCCATCTGAATATTTTAGCAGAGTCAGACTTGAAGCCGGAAAACGCTTCTCATGGCGATACACTGAACAATCTTTTGGAGCGAGTGAATTACGAGTACTTTGCCGCCATACGAACGGATATGGTGAGAAAACTGATACGCTCTCGTGTCTTGGACAAATACCGTTTATTAGGCAAGTTCTACCGAATCGCTATTGATGGCAGCGGCATGCTATCTTTTGACCATAGACATTGCGACCACTGCCTAACCAAGAAATGTAAAGAAACAGGTAAGGTGACATACTACCACATGGTTCTGGAAGCAAAATTAGTCACCGAAAATGGATTGGCGCTCTCTATCGATACTGAATTCATTGAGAACCCTGGTATAAATACCACAAAGCAGGACTGCGAACTAAAAGCCTTTTACCGCTTGGCCCCACGTCTGAAAAAAGCGTTTCCATCATTACCCATTTGCCTGCTTATGGACGGAATATATGCCAATCAGACAGTCATGGGCATCTGCAACCAATACCGATGGAAATACATTATCAGCTTCAAAGAAGGCTCAATGCCTGTGAAATATGATGAGTTTGTGTCATTGTGCAAAAGCGTACAAAAAGAAAATAAAATCACATGGCTATTGGAAGACAAAACTCAGCAGGAATTTGAATTTGCAACAAATATTGAACATGAGGACCATGCCTTCAATGTCATTCGCTGCGTGGAAACAAAACCGGAAGAAGACACATCCAAGCAATACGCCTGGATGACTAATATATCAGTAACCAAAAGCACATGCGTGCCAATTGCAAACCAAGGAGGACGATTACGATGGAATATTGAAAACCAAGGATTTAATGCTCAGAAAAACGGGGGGTATCATCTGGAACACGCATACACTCACAATGTAAATGCAGATAAATGCTTTTATCTCCTTCTTCAAATAGCACATACCATTAATCAGCTGATTGAAAAAGGATCGCTGCTATCTAAGGAAACCAGGAAAAAAATTGGCAGCATCAGAAATATCGCCAGGCTACTGCTGGAAAGTATACGTACTGCGCCTATATCCATGACAGAGTTCGAAGCGCTATTCACTTCTGTATTCCAAATACGTCTCGACTCTGCTTAACCCTCCCGTATGCTGTGTTCACCCCTCTGCCGCAAGTCACCCCTACACTAATGATGAAAAACAAAAAGCCGATTCAGGAAGGGCAGCGCTTTACACCAGGGAAAGTGTGCGAAAAAGGGTTGGCTGACCCTGCTCGGAAAATCCACATAGTCGTCATCGCTGTCCAAGATATTGCAAATAATCATTTACATCCGGAAATATTCTATCTTCCATCCAAACAGCAGAAGGTTCATTTAAAAAATTGAAAATATCTGTAAAAGAGAATTGCACAAAATGATAATACTCATGTGCAAGAGTCACACAATACCCATTCTTAACATCATTTTTGTTAAGGAATGATAAATCATTGTCAATAAGCAAGGTGTTGGTGGTAACGTCCGCACTGCTGTAATAATTGCCCAATTCTTCCATGACCACAACAGGTTGATTATATAAAACATCATATTTAAGAATATCGTGTAAATATGAATATACGGAATCACATGCAAAAGCCACGAATTGAACATTGTCGGGAATACCATCCGAACCATTTGAAAAAATAGTACCAGATAATGTGTATGCATCCGAAATAGGAACCGCATCACTCCCAGAAATGTAATAATATATCTTGATTCTTTTTATAGGCGACATCATACTGTCCTGTGTGCCTTGTAGCGATGTCTTGCGTAAAAATGAGTAATTAGAATGTTGTGAGGATGCAGAAATAAATGGTTTTGTGGCTAAAACAAAAGAAACAATGGATAGAACAATTATTATAGTGCGCATAAAAGCCTCCAATAAATTAAGATTAAAAAGTAAACAATAAGATAATTATCTTAAAGCGCAATTGAGAACAAAAAAGGCTTGACCCGTTGCAGAAAAACCATTTCCTTAATAAGCGATGAAATGGTATTTTTCTATAAAACACCTTATGATCGAATCCTAATTTCAGACCCGTAAAAATAGGATGAACAGGAGGCTTAAGCTTTCGTGGATGAATTCCATCTGCTTTCATTGTCATTTGCGTATATGTCTGACAGATGCCAAAGTATGGGACACAATAAGACAGAAGGCGATCTAACTACACATAAAGAAAGGGTTTTTGATGAAAGACAACGAATACATAAACGAGGTCGCAAAAATATTAATTGAAATGACATCGAAATATTGCGATGAACATCTTGATGACGAATATAAGCAGCTTTGCATAAAAATAATCGGTAAAATGAGCCGCAAGAGGAATGTTCCATTTCTGTCCGGCAGAATTGAAATATGGGCTGCCGCTATTGTTTATGCAATTGGTTCAATTAACTTTTTGTTTGATAAAAGTTTTAAGCCATTTGTAACAGGGGAAGACATATCAAATTATTTCCACACCAGCAACAGTACGACCGCTCAAAAATCAAAGGTTATTCGTGATATGTTCAAGCTTCAATACTTTGATCCTGAATTTTCTACGACACGTATGGCTAATCAAAGCCCAATGAAAAACATGGTTCTAATAGATGGGCTTGTTGTTGACAAGACTACTTTGTCACAAGAAGATAGAGAATATGTCGAGAGTGAATTATTGCGCAAGAAGGGATTAAAAGAGTGACAACCCGAAATAAAACAAGCCCACCGTTGCACTAAGAAGGATACCCTTCAACGACATGGAGTCGGAGTTCATGCACAGCAGGCTCGATCATAAGATAATTACAAATACGGTTAATGTCAAAGGTGTTTTCTCTTTCCGAATTTTAAACCTGATGTAAGGGAGAGAAGAACGGAACTTTCTATGTTCTTTCGCCTGAATTCGGCAGTGGAAAATAAGGGACATTAAGGGACATCCTTAAGGGACAATAAGGGTCAAGGATTAGGGACAATTCTAAAAGATGGCACGATAATTACTATGCACCGCTACGTTCACGGCTACTCAGTAAAAGAATCCAAACGGCTCCACAACCAAGCAGACACACTTGGATGAGCTATTGCATCACGATACTATCTTCCCTAAAAACTCAAAGATATTGGAAGCTGGTTGCGGAGTTGGTTCACAGACTAAAATAATTGCTCCCAAGAACCCTTCCTGCTTATTCACATCGATTGATATATCCAAACAATCACTTAAAAAAGCAAAGAGACTGATACAGTCCCTGCATATTGAAAATGTGGATATTCCAGACAGGAGACATCTTCGACTTAAAATTCAAAAATGAATCCTTTGATCACATCTTTGTTTGCTTTGTTCTTGAGCATCTGCCAAACCCAATCCAAGCATTGCAATGCCTGAAACGGGTCTTGAAACATGGTGGTTCGATTACGGTAATCGAAGGCGATCACGGGTCGGCATATTTCTATCCCAATGGCAAATCCGCACAAAAAGTCATTAACTGTCAGGTAAATTTACAAGCGAAGCACGGCGGGAACGCTTTAATCGGCAGAGAAGTTTACCCTTTGCTCAAGAAAGCCGGATTTTCCTGATTGCACGGTCTCCCCACGAATGGTTTATGTTGATTTCAGCAAGCCCAGATTGGTTGAAGGCTTCATAAAGAACACCTTCACTGCGATGATCGAAGGTGTGGAACAGGAAGCACTACAAAACGATCTAATTTCCAAAAAGGAATGGGACAAGGGAATAAAAGAACTGTATCGGACAGCTGAAAATGATGGAATTTTTTGCTACACTTTTTTTAAAGGGAAAACTATAAAATCGTGAGCCTTTGAGGATATAGAAATGGATATAATCATAAAAAAAGCTGACAAAGGTGATGCGGAAAATATTCTGAAGATTCAAAGAATGTCTTTTATAAGCGAAGCGGAACTTTACAATGATTACAATATTGCGCCGTTAATACAGACATTGGATGAATTAAGAAATGATTTTGATTCTTATGTCATCCTAAAAGCGATTGCTGACAATAAAATTGTTGGATCGGTTAAAGCCCGCCTGAACGATAATATTTGCTGGATAGGACGATTAATCGTATTGCCCCAATATCAAAATCAAGGAATTGGGAAGACATTGATGGCTGCAATTGAAGATTGCTTCCCTTGTGCCGAGAAATATGAACTTGTTACTGGAAGTAAAAGTGTTAAGAATATTCATCTATATAATAAGCTGGGCTACAGGATAACTGGTGAGGAAAAGGATGGTAATGTAACTATGGTTCACATGCAAAAATAAAACATTAAGTCACAAAAATGATTTCTGCCGAACGGCGGAAAGGGATAGCACTTTTTGTAATAAATTTTAAAGAGAGGAGCCCTAAAGCATGGAAGATAAAGAAACATCAATCGAGAAAACCCTTTTAGGCTTATTTAGAAAGGCTTTGGAATTTCAAGCAGCCGAGGTTAGGATTGAATATAAAGATGGTAATGAAGAAATATTTGCGGTTCAAAAATCATTCCGAACAGAGATTGGTAGATTAAAATCGGAAGAATCGTGTTTGTTTCGCAAATACCTGCATATAGCAAAAAAGCCAATGATTATTGGAAATGATTCGGACAAGTACCAGTTTACTGTTGAGGTGTATAAGAGCTTTGGAGAAGATGCTTTCCGAATTCGATTTGAAAGGGTCGTATGATCAAAAAACCAACGAAACGACAAATTGATTACCTTGCCTACATCCACTATTATATTAAAATTCATGGACGTGCTCCGGCAGAGCATGATATTGAAGAGCATTTCAGAGTCTCACCCCCAACCATTCATCAAATGGTTTTGACACTTGAGAAGAATGGATTCATTTCACGAATCCCGGGGCAGGCAAGGTCAATTCGGATTATTTTGCCTGATGATGAATTGCGGGAACTGAAAAGGATCGTTGATTTCTGAAATAAATATGGAGGTAAAGAATGGGGAATAATGAAAGCAAAGTTATTGGATTCATTGCGCAAATAAAAGGAAGTAATAATCTTCTTTGTGATGGAGATTCCGCTGTTGTTGCTGGTTCTGGAAATAAGATGGAAGAATATTTTGTCAGTTTAATGGGTCAAAAAAAAGATGCTTACGAAATTAAGAAAGCAAGATATGGGCTAATTTTACAATGTCTCCACATGGGAGCAGCTTATTCGTTTGATGAAAAATCATATAACCGTTTTTACTTGTTGGCGAAGCAAGAAGGTAATAAAGTCGTCGAATTTAATGATGTTGAGAGTATTACGCCAGACAAAACCGGCGTTCATTTGATGCGGGTACAGTGGAAAGCATCCGATTTATTGTAAATTTTGAAAATAATGGACATGCATAAAGGACATGATATCAAAACCATCTATAAAGTGAGTAGGCTATGAAAATATCTCGTAACGATCCCTGTCCATGCGGTAGCGGTAAAAAGTATAAGAAATGTTGTGATGACAGTAAGATAGCTCCACCGGTTTGGACACCAAAAATTAAAGAGCATTTCTTTCAGGAACCTGTTCCGACCGTATATGATATGCCCACTCTTTCCAAGGAATTCTTTTCCGATCACGATACCAACGAATTGTCAGCGCATCAATTGCTTTATAGTTATCTCCTGAACCCGGAAATAGAATCTTTGGCTGCGGGGGTCACAAATGCAATGTCTTCCCGTGGAAAGACGGAAGCCGCATCTATTCGGAATTGTGCGAACACATCCGAGCTTATTGATTTAATGAAAGGTGGGATTGACCCATTGAATAATTATCTTCTTAAAACAAGGCTTCTTGAATGTCCTAAAGAGGCGGTCTCAAAGCTATTACAAGAATTAAAACAAAGCACACAGACCGGTTTTGTTGAAATTGCGATAAGAATAATGGCGGAGGCAAAAATTGATGTGTCAGCGGAATTGATAGAAATCATTGAACGGCATGAGAAGCCTATATATCAGCTTTCAATTATGTGCCTTTTGTTGGGATTTTATGATTATCCAAAGAATTTCCAGTTTATGTGGAGCCACTATCTGTATTTGCGGGATAAATTTCCAGACACAAATTATTGGAGGGGACCTTTTTACGGATTATGGGAGTATTGGGAAAGAAATATATAACGGACATGACAAATAAACGGATGAAGCACATTAAAAGCCATTTTGATACCGAAGCTGGTATTTTTGATGAGCAGGTTGTTAAATTTGTGCCGCATTATATTGAAATGCTTGGTGCTTTGGTAACGGCGATACCGTTTTCTTCCAGTAAAAAGATCAGGGTTGCTGATCTTGGCTGCGGGACGGGTACCATTTCATTCCTTGTGAAGAAAAGATTTCCAAAAGCCCATATCACCTGCATTGATCTGTCCGAAAACATGCTCACTCTTGCCAAAAAGAAGCTGGATGGTTTGCCAAACATCAAATTTGAGCTTGGCGAATTAAACTCCTATAGCTTTAAGGAGCGGTTTGATGTGGTGGTTTCATCGCTTGCGCTACACCATCTTGAGAAGAAAGAGAAAACAAATCTGTGGAGGAAGATTTTTAACGCCCTTCCAAAAGGCAGGGTTTTTATAAATGCGGATATTATTATTTCCGCCGATAACGCTATGCAGAAGAAATATCTGGAAAAATGGGGTGAATTTGTTTTGCTGTCTAATACAAAACAACAGATGCAGGAAAACTATAAGAGATATTTGAAAGAAGATAGACCCACCGTTCTATCCGATGATCTGGAAGGATTAAGGAATATAGGGTTCAGGCACACAGAAATTCTGTGGAAATATTACAACTTCGCCGTTTTCTGTGCTGTGAGATAAAGCAATGTGGATGGACATGAAAATAAAAGCTATTATTACCGGTTCTACAGGTATGGTTGGTGAAGGCGTTTTAAATGAATGCCTCTTGCACCCTGATGTGGAATCCATTCTGGTTATTAATCGGCGGTCATGCGGTATCGAACATCCAAAGCTAAAAGAAATACTCCATCAGGATTTTTCCAATTTTAGCGGTCTTGAGAGTGATTTGACCGGCTATAATGCTGGGTATCTTTGCATGGGGGTATCTTCCTTCGGGAAAAGTGAAAACGAATACCATCACTTAACTTATGACCTAACCATGTCATTGGCTTGCATTCTTTCAAAGGAAAATCCCGAAATGACCATTTGTTATGTATCTGGAGTGGGCACCGACAGTAGTGAACACGGTCGTGTTATGTGGGCAAGAGTCAAAGGCAAAACAGAAAATCATTTATTCAAGCTATCTTTTCGGCAGGCATACATGTTTCGCCCCGGCTATATACAGCCAACCAAAGGCATGAAACAGACCTATAAAATATATCGTTTATTTGCCCCGTTTTATCCAATTTTGAAGTTCTTGTTTCCAAAATATGTTTCAACGCTAAGAGAAATTGGGTTGGCTATGATTAATGTCGTCATTCATGGACCGAAAAAGCGTATACTGGAACCTTGGAACATCGTACAGTTGGCAATACGAGGAATACGATTGCCATCGGACAACTGAAAATATTGGAAGGTTTAAGGTTATGAGCAAGCATCATCACCACACGTTCTCTGTAACACATGCGGGGCATCTTAATAGTGGATTCCGTAAACTATGGCAAAACCCGCATAGAATTTTATCCCCCTTCATCAAAGATGGAATGACGGTTCTTGATATGGGATGCGGTCCCGGGTTCTTTACTCGTGAGGCTGCACGGTTAGTTGGTGCAAAAGGAAGGGTTATTGCTGTGGATTTTCAACAAGGGATGCTTGATCTCTTGGCAAAATCGTTAATAGGCACGGAATTCTCTTCGAGGATCGTCTTTCATCACTGTGAGGAGAATAAAATCGGTGTTACCGAACAAGTTGATTTGATATTTGTATTGAATGTCCTCCACGAATTGTCTGATGCTGATGCCTTCTTTAAGGAAGCGGAGCAGATTATAAAACCCCTTGGAAAGCTCTTAATTTTGGAACCCTCCTTTGTGGTATCCAAACAGGAATTCAAGGAAACTCTGGAAAAAGCTCAGCAATGCGGTTTTGTTGTTGACGGAGAAAAACCAAGGGTATTTTTTAGACGTTCGGCGGTATTGCGGAAAATGAACTTATGAAAGAAATATTCAATATAATCCCGGTAATCCTGTATTTTATTTTGGGTGTGGTTTGTTTGATCATGGCGTTTAAGTGTTTTTTGTCTGACAAGTATTTGCCGTTTCATGAAAAAGCCGCTGGCAAACTATGGGATGAAATTGAAAATCCTCTTAAATCCGTAATTTTATCATTCTTAAGATTATCAGGGCTGGGGTTTCTTATTACAGCCATTTTATTATTGGTCTTTCCGATAGTGAATTTTATTTATCCGAATATTTTTATAAAATACTCTATTCCTGTTTTAGCTTTAATATTTTGTACAGGGCTTTTCATCAACAATTATCGTTTATTCAAGAAAACAGGAACCATCACGCCTTGGAAAGGGTCGCTCTATGCAATGGGCATCATAATTGTCGGAATAATTATGGCATTTTTTAGATAAAAGGATTTCCAATGATAACTGAAAAGATAATGGTTGAAAGCATCCGTCATGTTTTATCTCTGAATTCCCGTGGCAAGGAAAAGCTTGGTGATGAAATATATGCCAAGCAACCCAATTTGTTCCGTTCTGTCTTTCTTCTTAAGAATTTTAATATTCCAGTGGATAAAATAGAAGATGTGCTTGTCCTATTCTTTATTCTTTATGATGTGTTTCAGAAAAGAAGCGGGTTTTCCCTACCGGAAATATCAGAAGAAATGATCATGAAAATCATCGACAAATATGCTTCAATGATGAAATATATTGACAAAGAAGGTAAGGACGGAATTGAAATAATTGCAACTTCATTGGCAAAAGGACATTATAAATTTGTGGCTGCTTTTGTATTCTGTTATTTTAAAGAGCACGGTTTCATAAAAAATTCAAAGGCGAATGAACGTTGCATATTAATGGCTTTGGTTCTGATGGATTGTTTTATTCAAGCAAGCAAGAAAGTCCATAAAAATTGATATGTTTACAGTTTGATCGAAGCAGGGGAAGTTTATCTAAATGCCGATTGATTCCTTCCCCCATCCATCAAATCCTTGAATGTTTCGCCGACTGAACATGTCCAAACGCCAAAGTCGGGTATTTCTTCACCGGTAAACGGTGTTGACCGGTGAAAATTATGTTCCACCCCAAGTGACTCCGTATCGTCAATAGGGCTTGGAGTACAACGGCTATTTATTCTTGGGACTGGAGATGGCGGTTTTCTATATTATCGAGAACCATATTTATCTTAAATACAAGGACTTTGCCCAATGGCTATGAAAAAGAATCCTTTTCTTGGTAGATGGCGTATTACAGAGATGGAACAATGGGATAAGGATTTTATCGATCAAGAGGAAGAAGGTTTTGTTGAATTCGGCAACAGTGGAAGCGGTGAATTTCATTTTGGCAATGTTGAGGGTTCAATGCACGGTGAAATTGAAACCGTAGAAGGAAAGCCACGCTTTGAATTCACATGGAATGGTAGTGCTGAAATGGATGAAGCCAACGGTAGGGGCTGTGCAGAGGTTCAAGATGACGGTAAGTTGTATGGAAAACTATTTTTCCACGAAGGCGACAAAAGCTGGTTCAAGGCAAAACGGAAAAAGTAGGAAATTATGTTCAATTGGTTATTCAAGAAATCCACCAAGAAAGAAAGTATCCCTGTAGAGGCTTTCTATAAATTGGAAGAAAACTCTAATGCTGATATCAGTGACCCAATATTAAGGATTGGTGATTCAGTAGTCGTAAATCAAGGCGTTAAAGACCCGGATAGCAAAAAAGATATTGGCGGTCGTTTTGGAAGGATTTTCGGTTTATCGGATGATGACATAGTTACCATTCAGTGGGATATCATTACCCTTCGCAATCTACCTTCACAAGAGATAGAGAAATTCGAAAAAAAAGGAATGGATTGGTCTGAAATAAATCTTGAGAAAAATGAAATAACCAAAGCGAAACCACGAGATACGATAGAAGATGCTGAGAAAGAAAAAGACCGTTTAGAAAGCATGTATTACTGGACGGACTTTGGCGCACAAGGGAAACGCATTAAGAATGTTATTATGACCGCAAAATCTGATGATGTCCTCGATATTTATGAGGCATGGAAAAAGCATTTCGAAAAATCACTCGTTTTCCCTTTTGAGGGAATTGTTTACGACTGGGATAAGCGCAAACCCTTTAAAGACGAGGATGAAATTAATGTTCTGGCAATTTCCGATTCAGAGATTGATGAAATGTATGGGGTTTTTGCAAGCGTTAAAAAGAAAAGTGGAGCCATAGATTTCCCGTTCTGTGCTATAGAGCCTATAAGAAAACAATCTCAAAATGGGCAAGTTCTTGATGATTATTCGGTTTGGTTCAGCAATAGACCTTAAAATGGAATTTTCCAATTAAAATTAACCGATGTAAGCCTTCCTTCACAGGGGACGTAATCGGTGGTTAAAAGGGTATCAATGGACGATATTTTAGATTCCATTCCAATATCGGAAGATGATGTTGTCATCAACATTAATTTCCTGTTACTTTTCACGGCAAGGGATGGCTTTGCGGGTTTTGATACTTGGATGCAGGAACACATTCTTAACAGCTTCAAGGGGTATGACTATAAGAATGCCATCCGATTAAACAAAACGGAATTCCTATCCGATAAAACCATTGCCTTCTGGATCAAACTCATAAATCCCGACATTGCCCCACAAGAGATATTTGATGATATTGATAACAGACTTCATGGCATACTGAAAACTTTTTCGATAAAAAATGCCGCCAATTTATGGAAAGACATTTCAATTTTTATGGTAGGGGATGAAGAAAAGGCAAAGGATGAAGCCTCTAAATATATTGAGAAATTAAGAAAGCGCCCATAAAATATAAGAAAGGACAGAACAATGAAATTTAACGGTACCAGCTTCGTCCATTCCACTTTGGAAGAGGGCTATGATTTCAATATCAAGGATGAACAGGGCAGGGAATATCATTTCAAGATATCAACGTTTCCATGTCCGACAGGACAGGTTTCGGAAGCTATCGAATATAAGGCGGATGTGGATGAACCACGATATATGTTCGAGATTCTTTCTCCCGATGAAGAGGATATAGAAAAAGCCGAACTATTGTTAAAGGCAAAGATCAAAAGAGGTATCAACAGAAAACACCTTGAAAACAAGGACGGGTATTTACGGATTAATGATAATCAAATCCTACGGGGAAGAATTGAATGGAGTGAAGATTCGCCTGAAACACAGTTTGACAGGGCATTCGTTATAGACGGCAAGCAGATCAGGCTTGAAGATTTTGCAAAACTACTGGAACCCTATGAAGGATGGTGTTTTAAGTTTGAAATTAAAGAAAGATCAGCCGAAGAAGATTAACTCTTTTAATGAAAGATTCGGTTTGATAATGAGATTTACCGTTCAAGATTTGAAGGATATTGCCGCTTGTGTGAGAGTGTGTACCGAACTTCGTGGACAGTTAACAAGGAGACTGCGTCGTCGGCAACCTTTTCTTTGCGAACGCATAGACGAAGTAGGCTTTGATCCCCGGTGTAAGGAAGCTGCTGACTTTTGTATGTATTTTTGCGGATTGGCTTTGGAACATGCCGAGATACTTGAAAATCAAAGGTTCCCTGCTTTTCCAATAGATGTAATTCATGTGATAGCCTGTCACATCGTACAGCGGCGAAAGTCCCAATTGGGCAAACGGGCTTGCGCATATTCGGTACGAATACGCCGCCATGTACTTGCTTATGAGAAATTTGATAAAGATGACTCTGCTTGGTTGCGTACGACAATCTCGACTTTTCTTTTCTTGATTGAGGAATTATTAAGGAAAATCCGAAAAACGGGACGCTCAATCGTTTACGAAAGCGATCAGCTTAACACAACAATTCGATCAAGGGTATAATATATGGCGGAATACGGTGAGTGGAATCAAAAAGGGGCAACCCTAAGCAACGTAACGGCGAAGAAAGAATATGGGGTGGAGTGGGATTTTATCGTTAAAGGCATTCAAGAGGGGAAACTTGAATGCCGTAAAGGTTCAATGTGTGGCAATCCGTATCTAAAGGTTTTGCGCAGTCAGCTTGAAAAATACATTACGGAAAAACTCGGAAAAGATCATTTACAGACGGGCAAGACTCAAACAGAACTTCTGAAGATCAAGAAGGAAATGACAACTTTAATAAAGAGACTTGATGAGCTTCAAGCCCGAAAAACAGAGCTTGAGAAGGAATATAAGAAAGAAGGAACCAAATGGGAAAAATAGGACCAAATGAACCGTGTCCTTGCGGAAGCGGTAAGAAGTATAAGAAATGCTGTATGTCAAAATCCTCCGATGAATTATCAAAACCAACATTCCTTGCAAGTAATCTAACTCAAGGTTGTTTGGAAGATTTTAATGCGTTAGATTCACTCTCAAATAGTGTTCCAGATTTAATTGCCGAAGGACAAATAGATAAGGCTGAGGAAGCCTGTAAGAAATTGCTGCAAGATTATCCAGACCAACATGATGGTTTGCACCGCTATGCCGAGGTTTATGCCGCAAGAGGAAATAAAGATAAAGCCATTGAGTATTATAAGAAGACCATCGAATACATGAAAACCCACGATGGGTTTGATTCTGATTCTATTGCGTGGGTTCAAGAAGAAATTAATAAGCTTGAAGGAAAGTAGAAAGCGTTTTGTAAACCATTAACCCAAAGGAGACCCGTCATGGCAAAAGTCACCAAAGAACAGCTCTTGAAGCTTCAGAAAACTCTTATAACCGATAGAGCTATCGGTCAGAAATTCGGTGTTTCTCGCCAAGCTATACATCAGCTTCGTGAGAAATACGAAATCAAGGCGAACACGGCAAAGAACAAAGAGCGGGATGAGAAAATTGTAAAGCTTTCTTGGAAGGGAACAAAAGCTTCGGATATTGCAAAGTCGGTGGGCGTGTCGATCTCACAGATTTATCGGATCATTAAAAGAGCATAACGATAACAAGTTCTGTGGCGGAAACAAATACAAATTAAATTTGGAAAATGTTTTATTTCTTTTTGAAGCTAATGCGACGTGTCAATTTTGATGTTTTTCCAATGCTCTTTATATGTGATGGGTGGAGATCCGATATTACGCAAAACAATGGCGAATTTATACCAAAAACGCCGTTACGACAAAGGGATTCTATGAAGCTGTACAAAAGCCTTTTCCGTTTGTACCAAAATCAGCCATTGAAAACTGGCTATGGGAAAAGTGCCCTTGTCCCCCCCCCATAAAGTTGCGTAATATCAGGACAGCACCCTATGTGATTTGTTTAATTGTCGCAGTAAATAAAAACCTCTATGAATAATTCGCATAAATCGCATAATGGAAAGAATTTGAATTCGACTACTCAAAATGTCAATCTTCCTATGAAGGCTCAAAATTCATTAAAACTTGCGGACATTATTATAGATGCTGATTCTTTTAAATCAACCGTATTATGCAGGGATTATGTTTTATGCCAAGCAACCAAGCCCGTAAAACACCACCAGACTGCACCAGACACACCACGTCACATTTAATACCCGAAAACGAGCAAGGATACGGGATGAGAGCGGTAAAGATTTCTGACCCATTAAACCCGATTATTTATACAAAAACCGTGTTTAAGATAGACTAATGCCATTAAATACAATGAGTTACTTGGATATTTGCTGGATAGCGATATGGATGATAAAGCCAAGAGCGTGTGTGCGTCCAGAAAAATATGCATCAGGGGAAATAAGATCGTGAGGATCGAGTGATTGCAAGAAAGCAACCGCTTCGGGTTTGAGGATAACAGAGATTTCAAAAACCATTTTTGAATATTCTGAAATAAATTCAATAGCTGTCATTTTATCCCCGTGAAAAACCAAGTTCAGATTGTTTGCGCCCGGATTTGTAAAGAAGCTCTTCTTTCAACGCAGCGATTAAAACATCATGTGATCTTTCTGGAATAAATTCAAACCGTTTCTTTACTGTTACCAAATTTCCAATTGTTACGGAAGAACAACTTTCAAGCTTTATTCGTTGTTCATCAGTTAGCTCACATTGTACAAGGGGGGAAAGAAAAAGATTATAAAAATGTAAAATGCCATCTGGTTTTAATGTGTCAAATTCAACCTTGAAAGTAAAGCGCCTCGCTGTAGCGGAGTCAAGTGACGAAACATTGTTGGTAGCCGCTATAAATAAACCGTGAAACCGATCAAGCCTAACCAGTATTTCATTCACTTGACTAACCGCCCATCGAGCCGCCCCCTCCCGTGAAGACAACAGGCTATCAGCTTCATCGTAAAAAAGAATTCCGCCTTGGGATTCCGCATCTTCAAAACTGGCTCTTATTTTCTTCTCTGATTGACCAACCCACATATCAAGGATGTCACTGCCACAAACTTGAATGACTTTCCTGTTGAGCCTGTTACCCAAATACGATACAAAGGCGCTTTTACCAACACCGGACTTTCCATAAATTAAAATAGCCATGTTATTGTCATCCCAATGGGAATTAAAATTATCCAGCGCAACGAGAATGGAAGAAAGGTTAGTAAGATCGCCTCGAATATTTAATCCTTCGATTGAATAATTAGAAATTGGCTTAACGTCCGGCTTAGAACCAGTCGTAAGCGTTTTATAAGCCGAAATCATACGCTCAATAGTTTCCGGAGGCTTAAGAGGTATTTTATCTGTAAGCTTTAAGATATTTTCGATGACAGCAGGATTTAGCCGTTCATCAGAAAACCGTGTTAGGGCATCGGGTGGTAATTGGACATTCTTCTCTTTGGCAATTAAACTCCATACCTTGATTCTTTCCGAAGCATTCAAAGGCTCAATTTTAAGAGAAAAATCCATGCGCCTTTTGGTTGATTCGTGGATATCGTTAATATGGTTTGTTATAAATATTGTAGAATTCTCAAGACTTTCAACCAAATTGTTAAGTGAAGCTTTTTGAGAAAAATCGGAATCACCCCAGAGAAAATTCATTCTAAAACTTGGCATGTTGAGTAATGCATCAGCTTCATCAACCAAGACCCATGTATTCCCATAAGCAGTGGCAATGTTTTGAGTTGCTATCAAGGCTCTTTGTCTAAAGCTTGGAGAATCTTTTTCGGCGGTTGGCAAGAACGATTGCACTTCCAATAATCTCTTATTATTAGCTTTCGCAAGTGCTCTTATATAAGTGGTTTTTCCGCACCCGGGATCGCCCCAAAGAAGAACACGCCCAATTCCATTGTTTAGGATGCTTTGAATAATCGTAGTGTCCAAACTGGAAATTCTGAATTCTGAAAGCGGCAACAAATCTTTCCCGTGATGTTCAGAATAATACCGACATGTGACTTGATTGCTATAGCCTGAAAGAAGATCTGAAATCTCTGGTGCTACAGCCCCCGCTTCCATTAAACCGCTTTTAAATATACGAGCATCATTCTTAATGGCATTGTTTACTTCCCCACGGGATAACCCGGTTATTATAGATAAAGCATGGGCGCAAAGCGTAATTTTGTTTCGCATTTTTCCAGAAATAACGATCTCATCATACGTCCCGCATAGGGGGGAACACGATTCTAAAATGTGGAATAAAACGATAAGGTCTTTCTCGGAATCAGATAACCTGAACATATTCCCAAGTTCATCCAAACGTGATTCTGAACCATCATCTGCGACTTTTATCGTTCTAATAGCATTTGCGACCAATCGTTTAATGGCATTTAATCCATTTATTCTTCGATTTTCAAAGAGTTCTATTATCGTATCCATTTCTGGAACCGAATTTGTATGATAACCCATTAAGATCGTGTCTGCATTCCGATCTTCGTTGGTTGAAAGACTAAGCTCTTCTATGGCACTTTCAATGATAATTCGCTGTTGATGTTGGCTTAGAAAGGATGTTGCCAATTGAATTATGTCCGAGCGTGGGTCTCTGGCACAGATAAGTGAATTAGAAATATAACGGACAAGTCTGTTCTGGAAGGGGAAACGACCTATCGTGGCTGTTTTCTTTTTCATTTTGGATCGTTGGAATGACTTGAAAGAGTCGTTACGCATCTGATTTGTATCAAAAAGAGGGTTGCCATTCTTCCAGTACTCGCATGTCAAGCCGAAGGCATGAGACTCTCTTGTATATCGGAATAATTCTGCCATTTTGCTTGATCAAATATATGACTTAGGAATAGAAACCAGAAACGAATATCCAGAAATGGATCACGCTTTTTATAATAGATTTGAATGACGGTTATTTTTTAGAATGTCTTTTAACAAGATTATAGATATAGAAACCAAGCCATTCAAAAATATTTAAATAAGGCTTCTTTGTGGTTGTGCTGTTTAAGTGGCATTCTGGTTTTACGATGACAGTATCACCTGCAAAAAGAAGTGGCGTGGTAAAAGTATCCCCTCCTGCAATCACCCGTAAATGAACCAGCCCTGTATCTTTAATGTTTAATAGTATTTGCTTTCCACCCCAAGATGATTCAACCGTGTCAATTTTCAGTATTTCAAAAGGCAAAGAGTTTTCCATAAAATAGATTTTAGAAATTGTCTTCCAACCAGATAGGTTGCCGCCGCCAAAATCAAAAACACGATTTTGAATACAATAATTATTTCTTTCTTTATAATTGAGTGAATAAAAATAATCTGGAAGTGGTTGCTTGGCTGAGTATGTAAATGTGTTCAAATCGTGGTCTGCAACAATTTTAAGCAATTTATAATTTTTTGGAACAGTTTTTTCTTCGTCCATAGTAAAGGACATTTCAGGCATAGTTTTGGCAGGCTTGCTTAAATCCGAGACATAAAGACAGGTGCAGTCAGTCTTTTGGTAATAAGCACAATTTGAAAGAAATAAAAGCGAAAATAATAAAGCTAGAAGATGTTCCACGAAGCTAAAATAATATATTTGAGGCGGCGGCGTATGCCTGGGATGCAACGGAACATGGGACCGATGTATGGGTGTAAAATCCTTCGCCATAGCCATGCCTGTATTATGCTGATGGTTTTGGTACTTCTTTTCTGCGCTGTTGTTAATATTCTTCTTACCATCCTTGTAATTTTGGATATGACAAAAACAAAACGCTTTAACGGGCTTTGGATTCCTTTAACACTTCTTATTGGAATTCCTGGTACGGCGCTATATGCCTTATTCAGAATCGGTGATAATGTGAAGGTGGAAGAAAAGAAATAGCGGATTAACAGAAATTATCCCAAGGGAGCCATCGGGTATATTCCTGATGGCTTTTCTATTTGTGCTGAGATAAATTCCCCCTTTGTGCTTAATGTAAAAGGGCGGGAAAAGTATCGACTTTACTTTTTAATAAGCCATCCATGCCGATTGAACACAGTCTCGATACCAGCAACATTTTATTGAACAGCCCTCTTGCAACGTGCCAAAACAGGGGTTGTTTCCTTCTGCCCGTTGAATGGCATGGATCAATTTTGATTTTTCTAAATTATCTGCTTGAAACCCGAGCACTCCGGCTTTTTCTTTAATCTGTGAGAAGCTCAAATATTTATCACCGCTTTTTTGCATAATAATCTTTCTAAAACGGATTTATGGCTCTCCGTTAAGATTCGGCAATCGACAAATTTCTTTGGATTTAATATCGATCTTTAGCCGTTTCACACATTTCGGACACCAGTACCCGTCACCTGCGTGAGCTGATTTGTCTATTTCCGCTTTTGGTATTTCAATTCTGCAAGTCGTACATTTCATAATTAAGTTCTTTGGGGAGGAATGGTAAAATATACAATTCTACGGTTTATAGTTTTATAATACCCGCAAACGGCAAGAGATGGGGCTGTGTACAGACAGGATACGCAGAAGAGAACTATTTTGACTGTTTTTTCGTAGGATATCCAACTGTTTGGGCAAAAAGAACCCGTTGATCAGCTCGCAATTTCAATTTTATTATGAGACCGGATTTGTCACAATTATGGAACCATGATGCCAAGCCTTGAGAAGCAGAAAACAAATAGACATTGCCTGCAATAAGACCTGTATCAACATAATAATACGATTTTTGAATTTCGGGGTTTTGCAGTCCTGATTCTTGAAAGCCTTTTGTATGGGTAAGTTTATCAATATCCGCAACATAAATTAAACGAATCGGAGCTTTTGAACCAAAGATAGACTGACCATGCCCTATCGCAAGCGAACGAAGGTCTGTCCCCACAATGGGAAGCAACGAATGATTCAGGGCATCGTAGAAATAAACACCATCTTCCATCGCAGCGTAAATATCTATCTCCTGTGAGTTGCTTGCGGACGCAGCAGTTCTTCCAGAAATTCCAAATGGACCTTTTTTACGATTTACTCCACACGCCGCCCATAAGAGATTTGAAATGGCTTGCAAAGAAAGTTTCCTATCACTTATTTCACGGATGGTTTTTCTTTGCTGTAATGCTTTTAATAATGATTTACCACGATCAAGTGTGGGCTTCGGTAGTTTAATCGGTAGTAGGTTCTGTGAAGAAGCAGGACATCCAAGAATAGAAGCGGCTCGATTATTTCCTTTATGAATCATCAAATCCTCCTTCTAAACGGCTGTTCCACGATAAGGGCGGACTTGATTCATATAAATAAATTTTACCCGCTCTCCGATGTGCAAAAAGTCGGTATTATTAAAAATATTCAATAAAAAGACCATTTTGTTTGATGGTACGGATGAAGTCTTTTTCGCACGAATTCTAAAGCACTTTGGGGGTGCTCCTCCGGCTGGTATATATTTTTAAGGATTTTCAGACCTTTCAAAAGATATCACTATACAGGCAGTTCCAAGACTTTCTATTTATCACCCTTTTCTTCGTGTTTATCATCACCAACTTTAATGACCGTGCCGTCAGCGCCAACAAGTACCACGATCTTTTCTTTTCCACTCTTTATTTTACATGAATATTCCGTGACCGTACCACGAACCAACTCTTCCGCTCTATGAATCTTACTGCCGGGGTATTTTGTTGCTATGGCTTTCTTTACCGCTTCAGGTAGCTTGTCCGCACATATCTTTGTTCGGGTTTCATACAAAACCCCATCGGGCGTATAAAGTACATCGATCTTTGTACCACAGCAAAAGAAACATATTTTGCTTTTTGCCTCTATTCCGAAATACTCTGTTCCATTTACTGTCTCTTTTTCGACTTCCTTGATACAAGCTTTGGGATAAGCTTTTTCAAAGGATGCAAGCACCACAGGCGGAAGATCGGATTTCTTCAATTCCTTTTCATGTTCGTTACCGATTGCCATACCGCAGACACATAACATAACAGCAAGAGAGAGAATTGTTTTGATAGCAATCATGGGAAGTTCCTTTTTAACGTTTCAAGTAATTCTTTGATTGGGTTAAAATATAGTAACTGACGTAAACGAATATAGCGTTTGTACACAGAAAGCCCTAATAAAGTCTTGAGCTTTATTCCGTCTGGGCAAAGAAAAGAATTTAAAATGAAGAAAATATTCCGTAGATTTCCATTAATAGCTACACATGTGGTGACAAAACATCAATAATAATTGCCTGTTTAATAGTTTTTCAATACGCTTATAGACTTCACAATTATACTGAGAACGATAAGATATCAATTCCGTAGCACCATAAGAGGGCATATTAATGGTGACAATTGTCATCGAAATATTTACAGTATTGTTGCAAAGTAGAAAAATCCTATGGTATATTCTTTAAAAAGAAAGTGAAAAACTGTGCGCAAAGGGTCTAAAAATGATTAGCGTTTTTGAATATTGGGATTATCGGAAATTCTTAAAAGATTACTATACAGCCCGAAAGAATGATAATCCGAATTTTTCGCATCGTTTTGTTGCATCCAAAGTTGGATTAAGCTCAAGCACCTTCACGAAAGTTCTACAAAAGAAAAGAAACCTATCCTTAAGACTTGCAACAAAGTTTTATAAAATACTCAAATTTACGAAAAAAGAAATGGAGTATTTTAATCTGCTTATATTGTTTGATCAGGTGAAAAGCCAAGATGAAAAAAAGCAATATTTCGAACAGCTTCTCGTTTATCATTCATCAAAGGCAAAAACGTTACAAGAAGCCCAATACAGGTATTTTGAGGAATGGTATTATATCGCTATCCGAGAGCTATTGGGTATTTGTCGATTTAATGGCGACTATAACGATTTGTCAAGGAAATTGCAACCGAATATAAAACCCAAAGAAGCCAAGAAAGCGATTCTGCT
Organism: uncultured Fibrobacterota bacterium; assembly: GCA_963831235.1. GTDB lineage: Bacteria > Fibrobacterota > OXYB2-FULL-49-7 > OXYB2-FULL-49-7 > JAEUSG01 > CAWHPS01. The sequence continues at coordinate 51,511 of CAWHPS010000043.1, read as the reverse complement.
ACTGGAACAGTTGAGTTTAATAAAGAAAAACCGTAACGGATATTATGAGTCTTGTGAAAACCATATTACGACTGGAGACGAATGGCGATCTATTGCGATTAATAATTATCAGCGCTCTACAATTCGCCTCGCTGAAGAAGCAATCAACCGTTTTCCGAGAGAATTGGTTGATTTTTCAACTTTGACCATGAGGCTGTCAAAGGATGGTCTATCTCTTGTCAAAAACAAGATAAAGCAATGGCGCAAAGAACTGGTTGAGCTGGAAGGTCAATTTAAAGATGCGAATTCAATATATCAAATAAACTTCAATTGTTTTCCATTAACAAAACAATGAAATTGGGGATGCCATGAACAAATTTAATCTGTTTTTTATTATTGGCGTTATGGTTATCGGACTTGCAGGTTGCACAAATAAGCCAACGGAGATTGGCTCAACGGAAACCACAAACGGGAACGGAATGAACATACAGGGTAAGTTGGTATATACCAATGGCGATCCTGCAAGCGGGGCAAAAGTTCAAATCTTTGATGTCCGTTATGTCCCCTCATTTGGAGGTTCGGCTCAAAAAAGATATGCTAATGAAAGTAATATTGATACAATAATCTTTACAAACTCGGAAGGAATATATTTCTTCCCCTTGCCTGACAGTGGTGCATACAATATTTATGGCGAATCCACTGATGGGCTTGTTGTTTTAGTCGATAGCATAAATGTCCGAGATACCGGTGGTGTAAGAGTAGGTACTGATACCGTTAAAACAGCCGGTGGGATCATGGGTGTATCCCGTATGTTGGGACAAAACGATACCAATCAGGTTAGGGTTACCATATATATTCCCGGAACACGTTTTTTAACTAAGCCGATAATTGGAGGACACTTTTCGTTTACTAAAGTTCCAAAGGGAATATATCAGGTAATTTTCGATCCCACATTAAGTAATTATTCCGTGAAAATAATGAATATTAAGGTTGATGATGGTCATCCAACCAATCTGGATACAGTCCTTTTATATGGAGGAGAATTTTCGGGACTGCCTGTTGTGGACGCAGGCTTTGATACCGTGGTTTCAATTATGGATACTATTCGTCTGAAAGGAACTGCAAAAGATACGCTGGGTAAAATTATAGGGATGTATTGGGATATTGGGAATACTGGAGTCTTTAAAAAGTCCGTGAGCGGTGATACGACTATCATAGCTCCTGCTATTGGCGATAGCAACTTTCAATGCATATTTAAAGTCGTGGACGATGATAGCAACTCCAAGTGTGATACAATAAATATTCGTGTTTTAAGAGATGTTCCGAGAATTGATTCCATAAGGGATACAACGGTACCAATCAGTACCCCCGTTACTTTTAATACAATTTCTCATCAGGAATTTGGATTGATAACAGCCTATAAATGGGATTTTAATAATGATGGAACCTGGGATGATAGCAGCCTCACTTCAAATACCACGACACATATATTCAATACCCTTGGTTTAAACACGGTTGTTGTTGCGGTGATTGATGATGACCGAAATACTGGAATTGATACTTTTAAGGTTTTTGTCGGAAACTTTGTTGGGGGTATGCTTCCAACAGATTATGTGTTCAAGAAAGCGTTAAGCCCATACATTATAAACCAAAATTTGTTTATCCCATTTGATTATCAGGTGGTAATTGAAGCCGGTGTTGAAATACGCTTTCAGAAAAACATGTGCTTTAAAATTGGCGGGGTGTTGCAAGCTGTTGGGACTCAAACGGACTCTATTGTTTTTACCTCCGCAGAATTGTCCCCTTCTCCCGGTGATTGGCAATATATACAGTTCGTCACTTTAGCTCGGGCTGATGGTCAACAAGTAGATCTGATCAAGGCGACTCAGCGAGGGATTATTCCTGATAGAACAAACCGTGTATTGAAGTTCTGCCGGATCCAATATGCTCAACTTGGTATTTATTGCGATAATGGTTCATCACCAACCGTTTCTTACTGTACGATAACGAAAAATAGCGATTGTGGAATATTAAGTGGTGGATGGGATGTATGTTCACCGAGAATAACAGGCAATATTATAAAGGATAATGGCTGTGGAATCCATTGTGATATGGGATTTCCAATTATTGATAGCAATATAATATCAAACAATTATGGAGGAATTTACATGGAGAGCACGGATTCTGCAACCATCACAAACAATGTAATTTCTAATAATATGCAGGACGGCATTTTTGCTGGATATGGTAAACATGTTATTAAAAACAATGCAATTATCAATAATTCCGACCGTGGGATTTATACATCAGGAGGCTGTCAAATCATGTATAACAAAATAAGTGCCAATGGTTATGGACAAGCCAATTCTGTACACCCTGTAAATAAAGCAGGCATTGATGTTTATAGTAGCTCCCAAGTGCAAATTACTTATAACCTTATTGATAGCAATAAAGTGGGTATAATATGTGAAGGTAGTGACCGCACGGGATTACTGATTTCTAATAACAATATTTGTCATAACTTAAACAATAACTTTTCAAACCAAAACTCTTCAGATATAACAGTCCAACAAAATTGGTGGGGTTCGGTGGATGGCACAATTATAGACTCCGGTATTTTTGATTATTATGATGACTTCCAATATGGAAAAGTCCTCTACCAGCCAGCAGCTAACGATTATATCCCGAATGCAGGAAATAATTAGGGATCATTGAGAACATACAATGCGAGTGCGGTCTGCATTTATGGAATCGCTTTGGCGCTACCTCTGCTTCGCCAAAAATTCATGGACTTTCTTCTTCGGCACCCTGCCTAATTTTTGCATCAGTCCAAAAGGAACCGTTTGTAGCCCGTATTTTACTTTAATGTCTTGAACCATCCTAATCCACAAATGGGATGTCATTTCGGCATCAGCCAAAGCTCTGTGATGTGTTCCATCCGTTTTCAAACTTTTGTATCGCACTAAGGTTTCCAATTTGTGATTCGGAGCTTCAGGATAGACCCTTCGTGCGGCCAGCATCGAACAAGCATAAGAATTTTTCCGTCTGTGGTTAATGCGTCCCCATTCAGCGTCCAAAAAGCGGGTATCGAAAGAGGCGTTATGCGCTATAAGGTGATGGTTGGCAATAAACCCTGTTAATTTTGTCATCACAACTCTTATTGGGGGTGCAGTTGAAAGCATCCTATTAGTGATCCCTGTATAAGCCTCAATAAAACTTGATATTCGTTTTTCAGGGTTCATCAAACTTTGAAATCTGTCCACAATTTGATTGTTGGAAATCAGGACAGCGCCGACCTCTATTGTTCTATCGCCATAATTGGGAGAAAGGCCCGTGGTCTCAAAGTCAATGACAACGGCAGTGTAGTTTCCCATGATTTAAATATAACGAATTAGTCCTTGCTGAGTAAATAATTAGCGGCAGGGGTTACAAAGTGTTCCAGCCTTCCTGTGGTAAGAGATAAGGGGTTGTAGGGGTTTGTTCCTTGTTCCCGAAGTGTTCAGATAGCCTGGGGGCTTTGAATCAATTTGAGGGGTGATATTCCTTATTGTTTTTAAGGCTATTTGATATTCACGGACAGGTCGGCGGGATACAACCCCCTCAACACAAATGAGGGGGTGTCTCTTCAAAACAATAAATCATTCGACATACCGTGGCGGGTTTATCGTGGAACCGCTATCAAGCAAATTATAAAATGTGTCAGCCGATATTTTCTTTGCTTTACCATCTATAATCTGATAATGACTCCATGTTTTAGGCGAATTTTCTATCCACCCTCTAATTGCGCCTATGCTTTTTTCAGGTAAGTTTTTCATATTATATATATCATAATAAAATAGCCATTCAGCTTTTGCATCAGTCCAAACGGAGCCAAAGCACGGTGGTGGGTTCCATCGGTTTTCAAGCTCTCCCGGGGTGTTCGGATATCAACGTTGAGCTTTGAATCAATTTTAGGCTCACTATTCCTTATTATTTTTTAGACCATTCTTAACTGTAGGGCTTGTCACGGACAGGTTTGCAAGGTGTTTTAAGATGACTATAGCGTTTATTTAATAAATGATGTTTTTAACCTAAAAATCAAGGGTACTGCCGAAATTAAATCAAAATAGCGTTTATTCGATAAACGCTGTTTTAGGCTAAAAACGAAGGGTATTATTGAAATTAAATCAAAATCGCCATTTTACATTCTTAGTCAAAATTAGCTGTTTTCTTAACTTGTTCCAAGCTAAAGACGGACAGATCGGTGGGGATTATAACCCCCTCATCAGTATTGAGGGGGTTTATCTTTTCTCACTATTTTATTAGAGGATGTTGTTTGATGCCCGATCCCAGCCAAGCTGACCGTCCAATCCCACCCAAGTTGACAGACGTGAACAAAAAACCAATAATGAATGGTTGTCGGGGTGTGTTGAACACCTGTCTTTTTGTATGTCAGATTTATAAAAAAGTGGACAATATATAAGGTATTGTGAAACCTGATCAAAAAATCATACTTCTAAAACGGATTTTTTAATGTTTCTTTTAGAAATCAATACCTTAACTCTTAAAAAAGTGGACAATAGAGTAATATACCTTTTTGTTTATTAATTTTTTAAAATGTTACAATCAAAGAATCCGAATCAAAACAATCATAATACTTTTCTTAAAATATTCTGAATAGTTGTAAAATTATCTTTTTTTTCCTTTGATAGAATGAAACTTTAAACAACCCGTATTAAACAATCATAATATTCTTTTTTAACTTTTCTAAAAATAGTTTCAATTTTATCACTACTGTAATAACAAATCAAAGCTTCAGTAGGTGTTGTTATATCTTTGTTATCAGATATCCTTGGAATAATACGAAGTTTTACTTTTAAATGTGATTGTTTTCTTCCAGTAAAATAAATAATCTGGTTGTTTTTAGTTTTTTCTAAGAATTTCCTATATCTTTTTTTTGTTTCAGTATTACTCCCGTAAAATCCAAACGTCCACATATCACGGCTACTGACATAATACCATCCGTTTTTTCTATATCTTTCTCCATTTGTCGCCACAAACCGATATAAGCGAAAGATAAAACAGAACCATCGCAGGTTAAATGTGTTCCATTCATTTATGTCCATTAGCCTGATAATTTCTTTAACATGATCAAGTGTTATTGGAAATGTTTGAGCGGTTGTATTTCTCCGAACCAACTCGGGATGGTCATGACAATACTTGATCCCGTCCCGGATTATTCTTTCCATATCTCTTTCAGTAACAATACAGGTTTGTGGTAGTGAAAGAATATCATGGCTATCAACCCAATCCCATGTTTCTCTGTGAATTTCATCATCCTTATTTCCTAACCAGTAGTAATGTCTTAAAATTGCAAAAACTAATTCATTCCAAAACCCCTGTAGGTTTTTTTCATCTTCATTTGGACCTTCTTCTATCCACCTCTTAATATGCATTGAATAATTGTTGTACAGTCTTTTCATACACAACTCTTTTCGTTAAAATCGTCCAGAAAATCTTTGAAAGATATTTTGCGTGGTTTAAAATCCTTAAATAATAAAGCCGAACCCTTGCCAAAAGGCAGGCAAATAGGTTTGGAAGCCAATGGATAGATTTCAACCTTATAGCGGCTTTTTAGATGCTTATAGATTTTAGTCTTAATAAAATATTCAGGTTGTTTGTGGAGATAGTACAAATGGAAGCCCCATTCATTGTAAGAAGCAAATTTATTGAATTTCAGGCTGGAACGAAATATGTAGTCCGGCTGACCGAAATGACGGATTATTTGTTCTACAGCAGGTCGTGGGTTATTTTGAGCATCACAATCAATAACCGTATATTGGGCATAAGTGGGATCAATTATCGATCCGATAAAATGCTTGAATAGTGGGAATTCGTTGGATGGATATATGGGTTGATTTTTACTAAAAAGCTGTTTGAGAAAGATGCCTTTGATTGGAAACTGTTTGAGGGTTTCCAAGACATAGCTCCTTCGGAGTCCGCCTAAGAAATGCCATTTTATTTCTGTTTGAAGTTTAGAAAGGTCAAAAGAAATTGATGGATAGAGGACATTTTCTTGAATGTTAGGTCGCCACATGGGTTTTTCCAGCCAATCTGAACAATAAAATAATGGGGAGTTTTCACTGATATTTTTAATGTCAGGGACAAGAAAACGAATAAAGCGTGAATAATTGGTAATTGCTGAGGTTGTTGTAAGTCCTAATAGCGTGTCGATTTGTCCTGGATTTAATTTCGGCTGTGTTTGACTTGTTTGCCTTAGAAATTCTCTATAATTATGAGCCATCCAGCGTATCCGTTTTGCAGGATGATCTTTTGTGCCAAGATGTTTATGAAAGTCCTGTTCCATTTGATTAATTAAAATATGGAAGACTACCTTTTGAGATATGGCTTCCCATTGACCGTTTATTCTTTGTAATAATACCGGCTTTTTATTTTCTTCGGTTATGCGCAATATCATTTCTTCTTTAGGGATTAACTTTTCTGGAAGGATTCTTTTTCCACAAAGATTTAACTCATCTGTAAAATCATTAATGATGTCATATTTGCCGTTCGGTAACTGTTCTGACATATGTTCCTTTATATTTCAATAAATTTATAAAGACAGTAGTTATTCATAGCCACACCCATCATCATATTTTAATATATCGTTTTTTATTTGCTTAAAATTAAAAAACATAAACATTCAAACCAGCGTGAATATTCTTTCTAATGTCTTTATTTTTTTACAATAGTATAACCTTAAAAATCAGGAGGAATTATGGCGCTGCAGTATTTCTACACTTCAGGGCGTATTGCGGACTTGATGGGTGTATCCTTAAGCACAGCAATTAGGTTGACGGACAGGGCGGAAATCCCTTTGCGGGGATATCTAAATGAAAGAACCAGATTGTATTCAGAACAAGACGTGGTGGACTTTAAACAACGGAAAGAAGCTTTAAAAAAACACACGCCAATAGCATCCAGACAGATGTTTAATCCGAAAGGCGGAGATATAGTCAAAGAGGAAGCCATTCCGGTAAAACCTGCACAGAACAGGGAGGAATAATGAGACGATGATTTCATGATGATTTCAAATTAGAAACAGTTCTATATGCACTGCAAAACGGAAAAAGCCTGCAAACATCGGCTGCGGAACGAGGTATTTCGGAAAATAGTTTGTTAAGGTGGATCAGAATTTATCAGGCAAATCCGGAAACAGCTTATCGTACACCAATTATTTCTGAAACAAAGAAGGCGGAACGCCAATATGCAACCTTGGCGGCTGAGAATAATATTTTACGAAAGGCGATGGCGATCTTGGCGAGGCAGGTTGGGTGAGTTATTAATAAATAAAATTACTGAATAATTTTAATTGCCGAGGCTTGATGCTTCGGCTTTTTTATTTGCATACACATTTTACTTCTACTTTTTATAACCCCAAAACTGTATTCTTGAAAAAATGGATAGACTACCTTGCAATATATCGTATTTATCAGTTCGATTTAGTGAAAAATTAAAATATTTAATTTCAAATAAAAATTAGCCAAAAACAATTAATGATGAATTATTAAAATCTGCAAATAATAAATATGATATATACACGCAGACATAACAAATTTAATCAAAGGAGAATTGCATGAGAATAACATTCTGGGATATTCGGGTAGGTGATAAAATAGACAGCACTGGAAAAGCCCACAATGTCTATGAGATAATTTCAAAGTCTGAAAAGACGATATGCCTAAAAAGAATCAAAGACGGATTTCAGTATTCCATGAATACAGAAAAGGTTTTGAAAATGATAAATAGTTTTAATGGGGTATTTACTTGATTCAGGTTATTTGGAAAACGTCACAAAATACCGTACTTTCTGCGGCAAAGATAACCGCATCAAGTGCCTACCTGAGTCAAGTAAATACCCAGTTAGTTTTAATAAATAAAAACTAAATATGAAAAAGAATTAATGATATATCATTGTTGCAAACAATGGAATATTAAGCCATAAGAAACAATAATAGGGAAGGAACCATTCTATGCATCTCTCTTTTTTAATTACTGAGACTACTCCTGTAAGTCAATTTATATGCCATCCTTGTAGAGCAATTTAATTTAAAATAATTGACAACTTTTAAATAATTTAAATGATATATCCAACCATGTACAAAACACTGTATCAATCCAAGTTAATAAAGGAGGCGAATGCTAAAAGAATATATCGTGAAAAGATAATAGCCATAAAAAATTAATGATACAATAAAAGTAGATAGAACCTTAATTATTGGGAGGGTCCGATGAAGATAGAAACATTGGTTGATTTAACAGGCAAAGTTTCAGGAGTTGTGTTGTTTCACAGAGAGCGTCAAGGCATTTGTTTTAACTGGCATGGCATGACGGGGGTTCCGCTTTATTTCATGGGGTCATTTTTCGGTAGTTTGCCGCTACCCGATTCAACGCTCATCCCCGATAAAATAAATAACGTGCAGGAGCTTTTTAAGGATTATGCGTTCATGAGCACGGATAGAAACGGCGGCAACTTTAGGAAACCTAAATCTGGAAAATTATACAAAATCAGTCCAGCCGTTTCCGTGATAACTTTTAAATCTTGGCAGTAGGAGAATTGGGTGTAAAGGCTATCAAGCCAATTCCGACATGCGCCATTGATCAAATGTGATGTAAAAGGAACTTATTAAGAGGTGTAATATGTTAAAAGGCAAAGAGGCTATAGTTGTGAAGCCAAATGATGTTTTCAAATTAAGGAGGAATAAATGTACATAATAGATTCTGACGAGGGGTTTGAAAAAGAGGAATTGCGAGCCCCCCCTATGTCTGAAGAAGAAGAACGGGAATATGTCCTATGGGTGGAAAGCCTTATGGATGAGGAGTTGAAGCTACGGGCCAAGCAAAAAGAAAATGGAGCGTGAGTATACCATAATTTGCGTTAATAAAAAGTAAAAATTGTTGTTAACCCGTCAGTGTTGTCGCCTCGATTTGAGGCACTTGTTACCTGAATACAGAGTCTTGCCTGCAAATAAAAATGCTTTATAAAGCTAAAGAACGCTTTATGCACGAATTAAACATTGATCCCGACAGCTTACGAACTGTTCGACGTGAAAATAGTAAATGGATGGCTGGATAACTGTTAATCCGGCTGTCTGTCATATGAATAGGGTGTTAGGAGTAAAAATGGCGGTAAATAGCGCCAAGGGTTAAAATGGCAAATGTCATACGGCGGGAAAATTTGATGCCAAAAATATTAGAAAAATTATGAAAATATTTGCAATTATTTTTATGCGTAAAAGATTGCAAAAAACAGGGTTTCCCGTAATTTTGGATTTGCAATACATTGAATTTCATTGGGTTATAATTTGCTTAAAGATGCATACTGTCGCAAGAAGATGTGATGAAAAAACACGATAGTATGTATAAGGAAAATAAAAATAAAAATGCTTAAAAAAAAGGAAATTTCGATGATTTACACCAAGGATAATCAGGCGGGCTCAAAAAACTGTAAAAGATGAACGAATCACAATTAACCATTAAGGAGGCGCACATGTCAAACATCTCAAACAGGCAAAAAGAGTACATGACTGATAAAATTAACTTTAACGAAAGGAACCTCTCTATGGAAAATATTATTGGTCTTCAGCCAATAGAACAATCATCGGACATAATCCAAAACGATCCTTTGGTTGCCATATCTCCAAACAATCCTAAAGATATTCTGATGTTACCTGCCGGAGTAAAAAGTAAATCAAAAGCAGAGAAACTTGAGGAATTGCGCCGACTACTGTTTAATGAAAATGGAAAATTAATTGTCAACCAATTTATTCATGCAGACGGTCTTGATGTATTAAGATGGCTGCCTGATCGGTGTTGCTTTACTTTAACCGATCCCCCCTTTGGAATCGGTGCGGACAGGAAAAGATTGCACGAGCGTAAGCATAACAATACTAAACCAAGAAAATGGAGCTGTAACAAATGGGATAAAACGCCATCTGTTCAATACTTTAATGAAATAATACGGATAAGTCTTGATTATGTGATTTGGGGAGGCAATTATTTCAACCCCATGCTTCCTAAAAGCGAAAAAACATTATGTTGGGATAAGAAAAAGGAAAACCAAAAATATAAAGCCTCAGATTATGAGCTTGCATTTACATCCCTGAAAGGACGACAAGAGAAATTTTCGTATCGTTGGAGTGGATTTATACAGGAAAAGCGAGAAAAACTTGGCTTTCATCCAACACAAAAACCAATTGCCCTTTTTGTTTGGTGTTTAGAAAAGTTCACTAAGCCGGGTGATTTGATTATTGATCCTTTCTGTGGGTCCGGAACAACAGCAATTGCATGTCATTTAACTGGTCGTAATTGGCTGTGTATTGACAAACAAGTAAGTTTTCTCAATAAAGCCAAAAAGCGTTTTCGACACGAATTAGGTATTGATCCGGACAGCCCGATAGCCTCAAATATCTCCATAAACCTAAAGCCTATGAGAGATGAATTTATGGAGCTAATTCTTGCTAATGCGATCCCAAAAACTCTTAGCAAAGCAGAAGAAAAAGAAATGAAGGAAAATAAAGCTTTTTGGGCACGGATAGATGCACAAGACTTAAAAACGAGGGTGGCTTAAAAAAGCGATAAACTTATAATATATCGTTTATTTCAAGCTGCTTTTAGAAAATATATGAAAATAATTTCAAGTCTTGACTAGGCGGTATTGAATTTAGATTGAGAATAAACAGAGTACAAAATAAGATGGTTAAGGATTATTTAAAAAGCCAAGAAAATATTTAAGCCAAGGAGATGAAGTATGGACAGAGAAAAAACGCCAAGGGGCAGGATTAAAGGCGTTGAGATTCAACCAGAAATTATCAGTGCCGTGTGGAGCCAGCTAACTCCACAACCTTTTCCAAAAAGCGTTATACGAGCCTGTTTTATGAAAGAACATGACGCTGAAAAATTGTGGAAGGATTTTAAAATAATACACTCTACGCCCAACCAGAAAGAATATGATGGGAATGTCGAAACAGAACGTGAGTATGCGGCAATGTTGCTATCAATGCGAGAAATGAACGGGTGGTTGATAACGATAAAAGATATCAAACAGAATCATATTTATTTTGATTCTGTTGTAAAACATGAATTGCGCCACATTATTGACGATGGAGTGCCATGTTACATCAATGGTAATGCGGTACAATGGCGTACTTATGCCTATGAAGACTTAAGGAAATCGAAAAAGTATAACTGAACGCCGAAGGAGCGATAATTTTGGGCTAAAACCATAACAATTAATTAGGGGGCTTCGTATGGTGAACACAAAGATTAATGAAAATCAGGTCGGGGTGATTACGAAAAACGATAAAGCACTTACCGCAAAGCGAGAATTAGGCAAAAAACCAACAAGGCGTGTTGGTGAAAAACTTCTTAATGGATATAAAGATAAACTAAACGAAAAACTAAGAAGTCAGTCAAGAGTATCAAAAAATGATAGATACTATTACAATGAACTGGCTGGCGGTTTATCTTTTTTTCCTTTTGATCCAATTCCGCTATTAAAATTTATTCGAGAAAGCACATTCGATGATTCCAAGATTGATAAGGATAAAATCCAGAAAATGTGCCAATGTTTTGGTTATGATTATGTGGATAAAGACTTAAAAATCGACAAAATTATAAAAGCAAAACACGACAGAGCGAACTTAAACAAAAAAAAAGATCATTACCGAAAAAGGGTTCAGGAAAAGCCAAAAATCAGCGTTCATCGGCATTAATCTGTAAAAAAGTGCAAATCATAAGAAAAAGTGCCAATAATCTATGATATATAATGGAAGGAGGTAACGTATGGAAAATATCGAACAAAACAAGATGTATTTGACCGTCAAAGAATTTGCGAAAATGATGGGGTTCTCAGCACAGCATATTTTAAGAAGGTTGTCCGAAAGCCCCCATAAATACAATGTCCGTTTTGCGATCAAACAAGGCGGTCAGTGGCGGTTTCCAATTTCACAGATTCAGGATGCGTTGTCGAGGGGTGAGCAAATAATTCTTAAAGCCTAAAGGGGAATAATTATGCGGAAACACAACATTGTCAAGCGGAATAAAGGTTATTACATTCGAGTTCGGTTGAACGGCAAACGGATTGAACTTCCTGTGGGAATAAAAACTGATGAAGCCAAAAGAATACTACGAAGCTTCAGAGCGAAATGAATCCAGATATAGATATTTGGCTTGGCTTCACCCGAAGGATGAATAGAGGAGCATTATTATGAGGATACATAATATTATAAAAAGAAACCAGAGCTATTATGTACGAATGCAAATAAAAGGCAAGCGGGTAGAAATTCCTGCTGGACGGGATATTAAGGAAGCAAAGAGGCTCCTGCGAAACCTCGAAACAAATCCTAACGTAGATATAGTTCGGAGTTTATTGGAAAAAGGGTCCAAGCCATTTACTTATTCCGATGCTGTTGAGGAGCACAAGGTTAAAAAACTTAATAGGAAAAAGTCTGGCGAAGGCATGTATACTAATCTAAAAAGCTCCGTTGACTTTATTGGTAAAAAAGATATTACCGCAATAACCGAAGATGACATTTTGGCTTTTATGGACAAACGCCTTACCCAAGTATCTTCAGGATATTGCCATAAAGAAATGGTTATGATGAAGGCAGTATTCCGGAGGCAAGTCAGGAAACATCGAATTGCTGAAAATCCTTTTGAGGATGTTGAATTGCCCAAATTCTACAACGTGAGAGACCGGATTCTTAGTGACGAGGAATTCCGCTCTTTGTTCGGACATCAATGGATGCAAAAAATGCGTAAGCAAACGAAGAAAAGAGGTGTTAAGAGGTATCTTATCCTGACTCTTATCATAGCCGACTTTACTGGTATGAGGACAGAAGAAATTCTTTCAATGCGTTGGGAGGAAGTGATTTTTAAGGATAAATTCATCCATGTGCCAAAATCCAAGAATGGGGATGAACGTGACATTCCAATTCACGATGAACTCATAAAGATTCTGGAGTTTGAGAAAGCACGGTATGATAAAGCCAAAATCGATCAAAAGAAGGTGTGCGATCATATAATAGATTTCTATGGTCGACCTGTAAAAAGTATCAGAAAAGGTTTCAATACACTTAAACGGCGCATCGGTATGTTGGATTTCCATGTCCACGACCTTCGCCATCGTGCCATTACGAGATGGAAGAGACAAGGGCACAATGACGCTTATGTTATGAAAATATCTGGGCATCGTTCATTAGCCTCTATGAAAAGATATGAGAAAGTTACCAAACAAGATACGCAGACAATTATGGGTCGTGCAGGCTTGACGATCCCTTATCTGTCATTCTGGGATTACAAAGAAGCGGCAGAATGCTTTGATAAGGAAGCACCGAAACCTAACAGTAAAATGAATTTTCTTCAGCGCCAAGGTAAAAATAATGATCAGTATGGACTTCCAATTAATGCAGGAAAAGATCTGAATCCACCTGTGACGGATAAAAGTGGTGAAGGTTCGTGTGGTGAAGGTTGTGGACAGTAAAAAAGGCTTAAATTAGAGAACCCCATAACTCATTGCTGAATTATGGGGTTCCACATGGCGCCTCGCAGAATCGAACTGCGGACACAGGGATTTTCAGTCCCTTGCTCTACCGACTGAGCTAAAGCGCCTTATTTCCGCTTTTAAAGATAAAAAAAATAACTCTCTCATTATATTTAAAGCAAGTTTAATCAAAGTTTGGCCTTAAAAAAACCTTAAAAGTCATCTACACGGCTTAAAACAGTATGACGAAAGCCTGATCAAATAACTCAATATATCCATTTATATTGACGCTATAAAAAATGTTATCTTTCAATTGTCATGGCAAAAATTAAGACCGTCTATGTGTGCCAGAGTTGCGGCAGCAGATTCCCAAAGTGGATGGGAAAATGCACCGGCTGCGAAGGATGGGAAACCATTGTAGAAGAGGTGGAGACTGTTTCATCAAACAGGCAGGAAGCCGCATTCTCGGAAGACAAACCGCCCATACCGTTGTCGCAGGTTAAAAAAGAGGAGCAGGAACGATTTCTTACAAACAGCACGGAGTTCGATCATATTTTAGGCGGCGGGATTGTTCCGGGATCGCTTATTCTTGTGGGTGGAGATCCCGGCATAGGCAAATCAACGCTCCTGCTCCAGGTGTCGAATTCGCTGGCATCACAGGGAAGAAAAGTGCTTTATGTATCAGGTGAAGAATCCTTGACACAGATAAAGCTTCGGGCCGACAGACTCATGACATGCAGCGATAATCTTCTTACGGCAGCTGAAAATGACTTAAGCAAAATAATCCATTACCTGGAAAAACTAAAGCCACAAGTTGCTATAATCGACTCCATCCAGACGGTTTACCACCCGGACATACCATCAGCCCAGGGAAGCGTGGGGCAGGTGCGCGAATGCGCGGCAAGACTGATGCGCGCGGCCAAGTTTCTTGACATAGCAATATTCCTGATAGGCCATGTAACGCGCGAAGGCTCCATTGCAGGCCCCAAGGTATTGGAGCATATAGTCGATACTGTACTGTATTTCGAAGGCGACAGAAATAATGTTCATAGGATACTCAGGGTAATCAAAAACCGTTTCGGCGCGGCAAACGAGATCGCCATATTTGAGATGAAGAGCAGCGGGCTTACACAGGTTTTGAATCCTTCGGAAATTTTCTTGTCTGAACGAAGGGAAAAGACCGTGGGCTCAATTGTGGCTTGCGCAATGGAGGGGACGCGACCGTTGCTTGTTGAAATTCAGGCCCTGGCAAGCAAGATGAACTTCAATTACCCTCAAAGGACCTGCGCTGGTGTTGACCCCAAAAGGCTCTCGCTTATTGCCGCGGTACTGGAACGAATAGCCGACTTTCCCTTGAGCATGCACGATATTTACCTTAATGTCACAGGTGGTTTTACTGTCGATGATCCGGCCATGGATTTGCCTGTTGCATGTGCGGTTTTATCAAGCTTTCTAAACAAGCCTGTTGATAGAAAAGTATGTGCCATGGGTGAAATCGGCCTATCAGGAGAGGTACGATCAATTAGTTTTCTTGAGACAAGGCTCAAAGAAGCGCAAAAAATGGGATTCAACAGGATACTCCTTTCCGCAAACAATGCAAAAAAAATCAAGGCCAATCCATCTGTTGAAATAATCGGGATAAAGGACGTTAACGAACTCACAAAGAATTTATTTTATTAAGCCATGCCTAAAAAAGCCAAGGTTGATCAATTTATAGAAACCGCGCTCGGATCAGCGGGAAAGATTCAAAGTCTTATATTGCTCTTAAACAGAGGCATAATACTTCTGAAGGAGGCAAAGGAGCTGCCTGAAAAGCGCAATTCCGCAATTGTAAAAACGCAGAATATCCTGGCTCAGCTTGAAAGAGCGCTCAATTTTAAGAGGGGGAAACTGGCGGGGAACCTGTTTTTTATCTATGATTTTATTTTTGACGAACTTTCACGCAGGGACGCGCGTGGAATTGACACTGCAATAAACATGATGACACAGCTTCGTAACACATATTCAGAGCTTTGTAGAAAAAGATAAGTTTCCTAATATGTTTTTTACAATTTTACTCGATTTGATATCATATACTATATTTATAATTCCTGATTATGCAAAAGACTAAGACTTCCTTTATATCTCGACTATCTTATTTAATCTTAATTGTATCCATAGTTTTGTTTGTCTGTTCCAATCTAAGCGCACAGTCAATGTCAGGCACCATTGATACGGTACCTCCTGTAATTAAGATTAACTATAATTCCGGTAAATACAAGGAACCGCTTTCAATAAAGTTTACAGCAAACGAACCTTCCAATATTTTCTATACGCTTGATGGTTCACAGCCCTCGGACAGATCCTCTGAATACAGGGGGCTTCTCTCCATTTCAGAAGAGGGCAGGACTGTGCTCAAGTTTGTTGCTTACGATATGGTCGGCAATAAATCAAGGGAATACGAGAATGTGTATTTGATCGATACTCATTCCCCAATAGTCGATTTTTCTCCTGCATCGGGCATTTACAGCTCAGAGGTAAACTTAAAAATCCGGATTAACGAACGTGGAAACATAAGATATTCAATTGACAGGGGACCTTTTATTGAGTTCAAGGACAGCCTGAAGATTGCAAAAACATGCTCGCTTCTGGTTTCTGCAGAAGATGAAACAGGTAATAAAAGTGAAGAAATATCAGTCTGGTATATTATCGACAAAAATGTGCCTGTTGTTTCCGCTAGCCGTGAAGGCGGGATATTCGACAAGCCCTTCAAGCTCGAACTTTCCAGTGGATCCGACGTGAGGATATTCTATACATTTGATGAGTTTGCTCCTCTTATATCGTATCAGCGCTATGTAAATCCAATTCAAATTAAAAACGGCCAGACCATCGTATCCTTTTATGGAGAAAATGTTCTAGGCACCCGATCCGACGTTTTAAAGAAGATTTATACTATAGATAACCATCCGCCGAAGGTGAGCGTACTTGTTAAAGAGGATCAAGACAGGCGGGTCTTGATATTGAGGGCCAGTGAAAAGGCGGATCTGACCTATACAACCGATGGATCTGTCCCGACATCGAAGTCCGCACAATATACGACGCCAATACCAATACCTAAAAAAGGCCTGCTTAATATAAGGGTTTTTGCCCGCGATCCTGCCGGGAACGAGAGCACTGATTTTCAGCAGAAATTCAGTTATGATGTCACGCCGCCTGTCGTCATTTTGGAACCGAAGCCGGGGCTATACAATAAGCCCATCAAGATTCTCCTTATCAACAACAAACCTGGAAAAATATTCTATACGCTCGATAACACCCTGCCCGATAAAAATTCGAACGTATACATGTCCCCTATATCCCTGACGCGCGACAGCAGACTTGTCCTTACGTATTTTGCAATTGACGAAGTGGGAAACCAGTCCGACTATTCTTCTGTTGTGTACAATCTGGATCAAACGCCCCCGCGGATTACTCCTAAAATTGAAAAAGGGAGCGAAAAGGCCAACTTTCTTGTTTCTTTCGAACTGGTAAAGGGAGACTCGCTGTATTATACTATCGGAGGCGGTGTTCCCTCTGTCATGTCAACAAAATATACCGCGCCCATCGAGGTTAAAGGCGGGAGTATCTTAAGATATATTGCAATCGACAGCGCCGGCAACAAGACCGATATCCAGGAAATGACGGATCTCGCTTTGCCGAAAGTCACGGCAACACCTCCGGGAGGCATCTATAAAAATGTTACCCGTGTCGCGCTTGCTTCCAACATTCCAGGCAAAATACTTTACCGCATGCGGTCAAGAGCGC
This sequence comes from uncultured Fibrobacterota bacterium, assembly GCA_963831235.1. GTDB lineage: Bacteria > Fibrobacterota > OXYB2-FULL-49-7 > OXYB2-FULL-49-7 > JAEUSG01 > CAWHPS01. The sequence goes on along the minus strand of CAWHPS010000043.1, from coordinate 34,227 downwards.
AGGACATGCAGGATTTTCAAAGTTACTCCGAACCCTTGCTCCTTAATGTCAATGGTTTGTACAAGATTGATTACTGCTCAGAAGACAAATTGGGCGAACGATCCTCCATCACCGAAGAAAGTTATCTTATAGACCTTTTTCCACCTGAAATAAATGTTTACACCCAAAGGAATCAGGTCGATTCCACCGTGACCATATATTTCCAGTCATCCGAAAACGCCGCCATCTATTTTACCCTCGACGGCACGAACCCTTATAACAGCCCGACAGCAGGGGTGCTGGGCAACAAGTTTTTTCTGTCAAAGGATAAACTGAAACTTAAGCAGACGCAGAACCTTAAAATAAATTTCATAGGCGAAGACGCGGCCGGCAACCGGAGCGAAATGTACATTTTCGATGTGAACCTGCCTACTGTAATAGCGAGCCCGCCTGAGGGGCACTACAATGAAATCCTGTATGTTACCTTGACAACCTTCAATGATGCCACGATTTATTATACAACCGACGGACTAAACCCAACGGATCATTCCTCCATTTACAAGCTTCCGATTCCAATTACAAAGACCACAACCCTTAAATATTTCGCGGTTGACCTGTATGGTTTTCAGGGGCTTGTAAAGGGAGGCTCATATCAAATCGATTTGCCTCCCAGGCCCGATTTTGTAATTGACAATGATCCTGTTGTCGAAGGGCTGCTTTTAACATTCAATGCATCCGGATCGGTTGACGAGGAATCCCCTACAGGCAGTCTTCAATACAGATGGGATTTTGAAAATGACGGGAAATGGGACACTTTTTTCGGACGCGACCCTAAAGCCATGATGACTTATACCTCATCCGGGATAAAGTCGGTCACACTGCAGGTAAAGGACACAGCGGGGCTGACCTCTGTTTTAACACGTAAAATCCGTGTTATAAAGGACTGCCCTCGCGATATGCTGCCTCTTTTTGAGGGGGATCGTGCTTTCTGCATGGACAGGTTTGAGTTCCCGAATATAAGGGATTCCATGCCGTTTACTGATGTCACCTGGGTGGAAGCTGTCATGAAGTGCCGTGGTGTGGGCAAAGACCTTTGCGCTCTTTCCGAATGGAAGGCAGCCTGCATGGGTCGCGATAATTTGTCTTTTCCGTACGGCTTCACTTATGATCCCCGTAAATGCAATACCGAGGGGCGGGCCGCTCTTCCGTCGGGAGACAGGCGTGACTGTGTCAGTGCGGATGGTGTGTATGATCTTACCGGGAATGTTTGGGAATGGGTGATCGATAGAAGCGAGGGTTATAATGTAATTGCGGGCGGCGACTACGAATACGGGAAAAACGCCCGGTGTGACGCATCATTCATCAATCTCATTTCCAATCGTGAAAAATCTGTGGGGTTCAGATGCTGCAAATAATTTTAAAGCGCATTATTATTTCAGCTTCGGCTGCAATCCTTGGATTGCCCTTGATGGTTTTTGTTGTTTTAAATGGTTCTCCGGCCTGTGCTGCTATGGTTGACCCTTATTTCATTATGAATTCCTCCCTTGACAGGCTTTCACAGCCCATTCCAATGGGTGAATTCATGTTTCCTGATGAATATGAGCGTGCCCTAAAGGCCTACAATTCGGGTAACTACAGGCTCTGCATCCTTGAACTTGAAGATCTTATCAACCTCGGTCTTCCGGACGGACGGCTTGACACATATCTTTTTATGGCCGGCGAGTGCTATCATCAGCTTAAGCTTGACAAATTTGCAACAAAGCTTTTACGCCAGCTTTTGGAACAGTATCCTGGAAGTCCTTATTCAGGCTATGCAAGCTACCGTCTCCAGGAGGACGCTTATACACGCGGCGACGAACCGGCCGAGCAATATTACTTTAAATTCCTTAAAATAAATTTTAAGGACACTGAAGTCGGGTACGCATCGCTTTTCATGGAGGGGAAGAGGTACTATAAGGCCAATCAATGCGCCGAAGCAGACAAACTCCTTTCCGGAATCCCAAAAAAAAGCGAAGTTTTTGCACCTGCGTCATTTATACGGAGTCTTTGCGCTCTTGAAAACAACAATTACGAGAAGGCGGTTCTTGAACTTGAGGCTGTTCTTAAAACCGCAGGAACAAAACCTTTGCAGGATGAAGCCGCTCTTGTACTTGTTGAAATATACAGAAACCTTAAAAAAGATGAGCTTGCATCAAAACTCCTTAAGAATATCAGTGAATCATCGGCCAAGTACGGGGATGCGCTGCTTTTTCAATCACAGTTTTATCTGGGAAAAGGTGAGGTTGAACGGGCTGTTCGAATGGGCGAAGAGCTTCTCTTTTTTAACAACGGCGCTTATATGTTCGAGGCGGCAATGGTCCTTGAAAATGCTTACATGAAGCAGGGGAAAAGAGAAAAGGTGGATTCTTTGCGAAACTACCTGGAGATTACCGTGCGTAAACGTAAAATGATCTTTCAACTCTACCGTGAGCTTGACATATTAACTGATATGCAGGTTAATTTCAATTATTTCTGTGAAAAGGAGACGGAAAAATTCGTGAACCTTGAAAACAGGCGGAAAGTCTCTTTGATCTTCGACGAATACACTGCAAAAATAAACAAACTGAAAGAGAAGGATGCCTCGTTGTTGTTTTCGATCGACAGGACAGCTTATGTAATCGGAAGTTCCGGCATTTACGAGGTGCGTTACATAGAGGACCTGGATAAACAAATCAAGGTACTTATGGATAATGCCGACAGTTTATCCTCTGAGCTTACGCTTTATACGGCAAAGGTCGAAGGCAAAAACCCTGAAACAGAGAAGGCACTTTTAAAAAAACGCGAGGATATCCAAAGCCGGATACGAAACCTTAATGAACTCAAGTCCGATATAAAAACCTTCTGTCTTTCGGAGAACCCGTATCTGACTGGTACGGAAGATGTTGAGGCCAAATTCGTGGACTGGAACATAATGCACCTCGAGGAAATGAAAAACCGATTGAGGGAAGTGTATAGAGAAATATCAAAGATTGACAAAAGCAAAATAGCAGGGATATCGCCTGATGATTCTCCTGCCGGGACGGCAGGGGAAAAGGTTGAAAAACCCAAGGCAAAAGCGACAATTGTCCCTGAACCGGTAGTTCCGGACAGCATTAAAGGTCCGGCATCTCCCGGAAAAACTGAAAATTCCAAAAAGCCTGAAAAGTGAAAATAATACATCTGGTTTTAATTTTATTTTTTGCCGTAGTTGCAGCCGTACCTGAAAAAGAACGGCTTACGGACCTGGAAAAGGAGGCCCGATTCCTGGAAGATGGCGTTATTGTGGAAAGGGACACTTCTTATCCAGAGCCTTAACACCCTGATAAGTCTGTCGCCGGGAGGAAAATACAACAATGCCTTCCTATATCGTTTATCAGAGCTGTATTACGAAAAAGCGGTCATAAATTTTGAAAACAGTCTTCATGAATATGAAAAGGACTATACACGGTTTGAAAAGGGCGAGATCAAAGAGGAGCCTGTTTATCCCTCTTATGATTTTACCCAGGTAATGTCTCTTTACAAGCAGATACTAAAAAATTATCCCGACCCTGATCTGGCCTCCGAAGTCCTTTATTTTACAGGGATCTGCCATCAGAAAAGTGATGATGCCGTAAAAGCCAATTCTGCCTTCGAGGTACTTGTAAAAGCCTATCCCAAGAGCTCCTATTATCTTGATGCTCTAATGGAAATAGGGGGATATTATTTCAATAACCCGCTTTCCTTTAATGGAAATGGTTACACCCATGCAATTGATATATACAAAGAGGTACTGAAACACCGCGACAGCGATAAATTCATTGAAGCCCTTTACAGGCTGGCCTGGTGCTACTACATGATCGACAAATATCAGGATGCCGTGACAGTATTCCGTCATCTGATTGAAGAAATCGACATTACGGAAACTTACGGTTCTGAAAAGGGAAAGGAAAGCAAAAACCCCATGTTTCGTGAGGAGGCCATAGAATACATAGCCGTAAGCCTTTGTGAGGTGGGGGACTTGAAACGAGTCAGCATGTTTCTTGAAATGATAGGCAACAAGGAATATTCCCTTATGATCCTGAACAGGATGGGAGAGTATTACGAGGAACAGCTTGATTACGACCAGGCCATGCTTTGCTACGACATGATGATGAAAGACTATCCCTCGTTCGGTCATGTGCTAGACGGGAGAATGGGCAATATACGCTGCCTGGAACGCAAGGAGGATTTGGTAAAAGCCCAGGCCATGAAGGAGGAGTTTTTCAAGCTTTATTCCAGAGGCGGGGATTGGCAGAAAAAAATAAAGAACACCTCTTACCTGGCAAAAGCCGATTCGCTTTCCATCAAGTGCATCCTTTCCGCTGCCCAGTATCGAATAACTGAAGCGAGAAAAACCGGAAATGCAGGCGATTATGATGCTGTTGTCAGATATTACATTATGCTTGGCAAGGAATATCCCGAGACGCCGGAATCATACGAGGCAATCTGGAGTTCAGCGGTCATACTTGAACAAAACCTCAATAAGTCTGATACCGCCAGAATCATATATCTTGATATAAGCCAGCGAAAAGAGGAGAAACACAAACTTCAAGCCGCGATCAATGCCATTGCCGTTGCCCAAAGGTTTCCGGAAACTGAAACCCCTGATACAGGGCGTCTTACAGAGCGCGATAAAAAAGTTGTTGAAGCCTGCCAGAATTATGTCAAACTTTTCCCTGACAGGGGAGCTGAAACCATAGACGTGGCTTTTATACCGGCATCCCTTTATTTTAACCGCAAGATATATTCCAAGGCTTTATCCATATATCAATTGATAATAGCAAAGGCCAAGACCCCATCAAATCCCAAGGCCCTCGAAGCAGCTCTTTACGCCGGGCAATGTTATGTTGGTATGAAGGATTATGTTAATGCTGAGAAGACTTTTGGCGAACTGTTTGCCGCAGCGCCAGAGGGAAAATACAGGGAAGATGCCAAGGTGCGTCAGGTGGAAGCCGCCTTCCAAAACGCTGAAGAAAAGCGTTCCAGTAAGGAATACAAGGCCGCGGGTGAGTTGTTTTTACGCATCGAAGAGAAATACCCGTTTTTCGTCAATCTTGACATTGTGCTTTTCAACGCCGCAGACGCGTTTGAAAAACAGAAAGACTGGAGCGGCGCGGCAGCCATTTACCGCAGAATACCGGCCAAGTTTCCCGGGTCAAAACTTGCCGACGGCGCCTTTTTTAATGGCGCTATCTGTTTTGAAAATGACAGCAATTATATTGAGGCAATTTTAAACTACGAATCGCTCTTATCAAAATACCCTACATCCGAACGTGCCAAGGATGCGCTTTATAACATAGGCCTTTGTTACGAAAAGATGAAGGTTTACGACAAAATGGCCGAAGCACAGGAAAGGTATGCTGAAAAGTACCCGGATTCCAAAGAGGTCGAGGCCATGCTCTTTACATCGGCAAAATTCTTTAATGAGTCAGGTAAGCTTGATAGAGCAAGAAAGGCTTATGAAAGTTTCATCCGCCGTTATCCCGGGTCTGCCGGTGAAATAGAATGTCGTTTCAATCTGGGCCAGATCATGTTCAAGGAGGGCGACAAAAAAGGCGCTGAAGATGCATTCTCCCAGCTGATCGAACGCAACACGGTGCTTGCAGCCATCGGGAAGAACAACGACTATTATTCCGGCGAGGCTGCGTTCAGACTCGCAGACATGGTGCGCGAAAAATACATGGCCGTGCGTTTTAAATTACCCGTCAAGGCAATGGAAGATGCCCAGCGTGAGAAAGCTGATCTGTTAAAAAAGACAGTGGAGGCGTATTCAAGGGTCATAAAGCTTAAGTCGGAAAGGCTTTTCGAGGCGGCCTTTAGAATAGGCGAGGCATATACTCATTTTGCCGACGTTTATTATCAGCAGGAACGCGATACAAAGCTTGAGAACACAAAACAGATAATCTTTGAACGCGATCTAAACCTTGCCTCCCTTGATCTTTACGAGAAAAGCGTCGAACCGCACCTTGTCAATATAAATATTGCAGGTACAATCAACCTTGATTCGCTAAAAAAAGAACAAACGCGTTACATCGAACTTTCCAAACAAGCCTTGGGTCAGGTTTTTGTTTCACAGGGCTCTTATGTTGAAAAAGCGACAGAGGTGCTTCTCTCCTCACCGGTCCCGGAAAAAATCAAGCGTCAGCCGGTACAGTATTATCTTTACCAGCAAAAGCTGGTCGAGACCGTTTTTCCCATGCTAGACCAGGCTATAGATAAATATTCCTCAAATGCGAAGCGCATCAAGGAAAAGGGGCTTCCTGACAGTCTTATAACCGCTGTAAATGATTCTCTTTCCAGAATTCTTTTCAGGCGCGGTGATCTTCTTGAAAAACTTTCCTCGGAAATGCTTAACAACCCCCAGATTCCCAAAGAGATGAAGGAATCGGAACGTGAGGAACTTGCGTTTCAACTTGAGGACATTGCTTTTGAAATCCAGGACCATGCGCTTAAGATTTTCGAGGAAGGTTACAACTATCTGAATGATCAGAACATAAACAACAAATGGAAGCAGAAGATACTTGAGGCCCTTAAAAAACTTGATCCCCAAACATATACGCCAAAGGATGTACTGAAAACCATCCGTATTGGGACTGATGATTCCTGGATGGCCAGGACCGATTCCCTTCCACTCTGGAACAAACTGTCTCGGATAGACACCGCGTGGACCAGGACAACTGTCAAGCCTGTTCCGCAAGATACTTCAGCTAGATTCAAAGACTTTGCTGCAATAGGGCACGCAAAAGGGCAGGGGCTCGTTTATCTCAAAAAACAATTCCTCATTCCGGGTAAGGTTACCGCGGCATCTCTTGCGATAAAATCCACGGGACCGTATAAGTTTTTTATAAACGGCGTTCCAATTGCAGGTGATACTTCAAAAAGCAGGATTTCAGAGCGCATAGATTCAGTTGATCTTAAAACTTTAATTTCCGGAGGAGACAATGCCCTTTGTGCTGTTGTCAATTGCTCCGATAATTCATCAGGTTTTCTACTTTCTTTATCGGCAATTATCGACACTTCACTTCACTTTGAATCAGCGTTTAACCTGCCGATACTCTCGGATAAAAAGACGGACCCAATAATTAGTCCGCCGCCTGTTCCTGTTTTGGCATCTGTTCCGACTCAACCATTGATTCCATCTGTGCCATCGGCTCCTGTTAAAGCTCCTGAAAAAATCCAGGCTCCATCTCAGGATTCAACAAAGGCGAAGACGTTGGTCGCCAAGATAGACACCTCCAAAGCAGGTACTGCTCAGGTTGTTGTAGCGCCGGCTCCTGTCAAAAACGAAGTACCTTCGGAACCCGCAAAGAAACCGATTACCCTTGTTGAAACGAAAAAATCCGAACCGCCTCAAAAGAACGAAAAAAAAGCTGAAGAAAAACAAAAGCCGTTTTATGAGGAATTCAAGAATTATGGTGAATTTGAGAAAGCTATTCAAACAGCGGAAACACGGGAGGCTGAAGCAAACACGGAAATCAAGAGCATGCAGACACGAATCAGGGGCATAAAATACCGGATCCGTGCGGTTGATGACAATATAAAGGCCACGGAAAACGATATTAAGGTTTACAGGAAAATTCTTGAGAACAAGGAAAGGAAGAGATAGCCCTCTTTCAGATCCGATGCAAAATAAAATAAGAATATTCGCGACAAATCTTGAAACCAAATTGAGTATATAATATATTAGCATTGCTTAACTTAAAAATATGGAGGGGTTATGCGGTCAATATTATTGATTTGTTTATGCGTATTACTTGGTTTATCTGGATGCTCCAAACTTTCACGTGGAAAAAGGGCTTACCGACATGGGCAATATAAAAAAGCCCAGTATCTTCTTGAAGAGGTGATTCAAATTGAATCATCCAATACTGAGGCCCAGACCTATCTTCTCCTCACAAGATCCGGACTTCTTACTGATACGGCTGCGGGTCTTGTAAAGGGCGGTCTTTTTGAATATGCCATCCCGCTTGTGGATCAGGCAATAGTACTTGATCCGGAAAATGAAGATGCCAAGACCGTCTTAAACACCGCCCTTTCCTCTCTCGAACTCAAGATCGATAAGGAACTCTTTCCTAAACAACAGTGGGCGAGTGTAATGGAGGCCGCTGATATGGTTTTAAAATACAAACCCGGCGAAAAAAAGCTTTTGGCACAAAAGGCACAGGCCATTCTTATGAATGAACGTGGTATTTTAACCTATCGGGTTGTAATGGCCGTTAAAAAGGCATACGCCCTTAACCCTGAAGATGCTTTTATAAAGGAAAAGATGGATCTAATTAATAATGCCAGTAAACCTTTTATAATCTTTTTCAAGGACTATCAGAACTCCCTCATAACAGACAATTTTGGTTTATGGAAGAGCCTGATCAATCAACGCTACATGAAAGAGTGCGAGGTTGATGTAATGCGATTAAAGGAGCATGGCGAGCCTGTAAATACAATACAGCTTTTCTTCAAGGAACTGTCCAAATTTCCAGCCAAATACGGCAACCCTGAAGGTGCAGACATTGTCTGCGTTGAACCCCTTTCCACGGATCGCGCCTATATCCATTTCAGCTACAAGAATCTTCCCAAAGTGCTGAAGATGGAAATTACACGTCAAAACAGCGCATTAAAGATTGATCGCGAAGAAGACAGTGAGATCAGGAAAACCGACCTGTAATAGACGGTCTCATGATTTTCAGCTAATTTTAATCCGGCTTTGCATTTCCTGGGATTCTTTTTCCAGCATCATAAGTTTGCTGCTGTCTTTTTCATTGGTCTTAAGCATGGCAATGAGAAGGGCGTTGATATCCATGGTCCGTCTGAAATTTTCACAGATGTAATCACTTGCTTTGTTGAAATCCATAGCCACATCCGTAAGTTCGTCGCCCTTTCGAAGGTAAATCTTGGAAGAGAAATTTCCTGATTTAATGTCCTCAGCGAATTTTGAAAAACGGTAAATAGGGCCTGCAACCTTGTGTGAAATAAAAATCGTAAGAAATGCCAGCTCGACTACAACAATAATAAGACCAAGGAAAAGTATTTTATAAGCGGTCCTTAAAAGCGATCCGGAAAAGGAGTGTTCACCAACAACATAGGAATTGAGCTTCTCCTTTATTTCATCAACTGATTTGGCATTGCGTTCTGATTCATTTTCAACATACATCTGGTTTGTGCGGATGATGTTTTTAAGGTCATTTCCCATTTCTTTGGTTGTTGCCTGCAGAAAGCGGTATTGAGAATAATACATCACGAGCCCGATAAAAACAATGAGTATAAGCATGGGTATAAGAAGAGAGACCATATAACGTATTTGAAGTCTTTTGTTTATGAAGAATTTTTTTCTTTTGAACTTTTCCGGCATATAGAACCTCCTTAGCAAAACTACTTTACTTTAAAATAACATTTTCATTCTGTTAATGACATTTTTATTGTTTTTCTTTGGTCCTGCCTTGCTGCTTTTTTAGCGTCAGATTCAGGATATTCTATGCGCGCATGGAACATTGCCGTAAGTACGGGAATAAAACTTTCTTTAATTTCAGATAATTCTATGAATGTGAGGTCGCAATTGTCGAGCTGTCCGTCGGCAATCTTGGCATCAATAATGCTGTTTACAAGGCCTTTCAGACGACTCGCAGTGGGTTCCGTCAAAGTGCGCGATGCTGCTTCGACCGAGTCGGCGAGCATGATAAGGGCCGTCTCCCGGGATGATGGTTTGGGGCCGGGATAGCAGAAATCATCCCGCAGGATATTTTTGTCCGGCTCCTGTTCTTTTGCGCGATCATAAAAGAAGGAGATCAAAGTGGTCCCATGATGTTCACGTATGGTGTCAAGGACTGCCGGGGGTAGCTTGTATTTTCTGCCCAGTTCAATACCCTGTTTGACATGGGAAGACACTATTATTGCGCTCATCCTTGGAGATATTTTATCGTGCAGGCTGTCTATTACACCGGTTTGGTTTTCTATGAAATATTCGGACTTGAAAACTTTTCCTATATCGTGATAATAAGCGAGCACCCTTGTTTTGAGTGGGTTTGCGTTAACCTTTTCAGCGGCAGATTCCGCGAGATTGCCGACAAGTACACTGTGATGATAGGTACCAGGAGCCTCCATGGACAGCATTTTAAGGACCGGTGAGTTCATGTCGGAAAGTTCTATTAGAGTAAGATTCGTTGTGATCCCAAAAATCCGTTCAAACACCCATATCAGAAAGATTGTCATAACCAGGCTGAAAAGAGCGCTTACCGAGGCAGCCATGAGGTTCCTTAAGAGCAATTCAATATTTAATTCACCATATTGAATAAGCCCCATCACGGTTATCAGAATTGCGTATGAAACGCAGGAAAAAAGCAGTGCGAGCAGAAAATGCGAGCGATAACGGATATTATTGACGGCTCGGGAAGCTATTATCCCTGTAAAAAAATGCACCAGAGTGATTCTGAACTCAAAACCAATCATAAGTGCGAGAAGAAGCGCTGAAACAAGATTAAAGACAATTCCGGTCTCATGGTCATAAAGGACAGTGACAAGCATGGGTCCCATTATAAATGGCAGGAGATAGCCCCATTCCACATCCCCACCCCATTCCATTGGAATAAGCACCGTATTGACAAGCCGATAGGCAAAGGCGATGAACGCAATTTCCATTACGAGAATAACGGATATGGCTATTACATTCCTGACAGACGAAAAGTACCGCTTCTCGTAATGCTCGAGCCGATAAAAAAATAATGTAAGGATAAAAAGAACCAGAAGCATGCGCCCCAAAATAGGATACCAGTCTCGACGTACTTTTACGTCTTTTTGCCTGTCCTGCGCGACTTTGAGCGAATAGATATTCCTGTAGATTTCCTGTGTCACAAGTTTGTTTTTGCCCACTATTTCAAGGTCCTTGATTACCTTGCCCCTTGTGGGTAAAACGTTTCTTGCCGCAGCATCACGCCTTTTCTGTGTTTCATCAGCGAGATAAAAAATATTGGGCGCTGTATATGCATAAAGGATTTCGTAAAGCGGGCCGAGCATGCTCTTGCTGTAAAGTTTGCGCAAGCGGGCCTTTTCTTTTTCCATTACCTCTTCTTTTGTCAAAAGGTCCCTGATAGCGATCGTTTTCTCCTTGTCGTCGCGCACAAAGGTGACAAACCCGTCATTAACAAGCTGATAATCGACGTAGTCGAGGTTAAAGCGCGCCTTGAATTCATCCACCTCCTTCTCGTCTTTTACAAAATAAACAGCGCAAATCCCCTGATCCAGAATGTCATCTATCACGTAAAGCACATTGTCGAAATTCATGTCGCTTGATACAAAAGCTTCGATTGTGTTTTGAGAAAGGTCTTTTTTAAGTTCAGCCCATATCGCGGTCTTGGCTGAATCCGACACATCCTGATTCTTGAGTTTGGTTATCATCCTGAAGAAATTCTTTATCTTTGCAAAGATCTTTTCAGTAACATCGTAATTATATTCCACTATGGGAAGTATTTTTTGTATTGCTATTTTCTGTTCCTTTTCCATTTCATCGCGTGTTTTAAGGATGTCGAATGTAAAAGGCGCTATTATGGCCTTTTTCGTGATTTCACCTTCCTGAGGAATATCAAACACTTCATCCCCTTTTCCGGTTGGGAAAAGAAAGTTTATGATGATAAAAAGACATACGAAAATATATACCTTGAGTGTTGACCCGCCTGCGAAAATACGGATTACCCTGGTTGATGAAAGAAATGAGGTCTCTTCGTGAATACCGGATTTATTGGGTTTATTTCTTAATGCCATTATTTTTCTCGTATAATGCGTACGCATCGATTATTTCCCTGACCAGCCTATGGCGCATGACGTCCCTGCTGGAGAGAACTGCAAATGCTATGCCTTCGATGCCTTTCAGGATTTCAGGTATTTGAATCATACCAGACCTGTTGGGTGATAAATCAATCTGCGTCATGTCGCCTGCAACAATTGCTTTCGAACCTGTTCCAATCCTGGTCAAAAACATTTTGAGCTGTGCCGGCGTTGCGTTCTGGGCTTCATCCAGAATAACAAACGAATTGCTTAAGGTACGTCCACGCATGTAAGCAAGCGGAGAAACCTCGATTGTCTTGTTTTCAAAATAACCTTCAACAACCTCGGCCGGCAGAATGTCGTAGAGGGAATCATATAATGGTATCAGATAAGGATCCACCTTTTCCTTAAGATTTCCCGGCAGGAAACCAAGGGATTCTCCGGCCTCAACAGCCGGACGTGCAAGGATAATACGTTCAACCTGGCGAGTACGTAGCGATTCGAGGGCCATGGCTACTGCAAGATAGGTCTTGCCGGTACCAGCAGGACCGATTGCAAACACCAAATCGTTTTCCTGGACTGCCTTATAAAACTCAGCCTGCCCCTTTGAACGGGCATAAATATTGGCACGGCGACCCGTTGTAACAAGCAGGCTCTTTTCCCCACTGGAATGGGAAACCTCTTCGGTAATGACATTTTGCGTCACAGATGAAAGCGGGTACCCGGTTTTTACAGCTTCAAACATTCCTTTCAGCAGCTGATGTGCTTTTTTTAAACCAGCCTTGGAACGGCTTTCAAGTGTGACCGTGTCTCCGCGTGCTATAATAGCCACGCCAAGTGTGGCTTCGATCTCTTTTTTGCGATGGTTATGGGTGCCGAAAACATGAATAAAATCAGACTGGCTGACAGTTAACGTAATTTTCATTTACGGACATTCCTGCACATAAGAGGATGTCACTTTGGAATGGTAAGGTCCAATCCAGGAAATATTAAATCTTGCGGTTCTTTGTATTTAAAATCAGGATTGCGTTTTTTAAGCTTTTCAAAATAAGAATCGATCTTTGTTTTGTTTGCATCATAAATTTTTGTCCAGAGTTTGGGATCACCGTAAAGGCGAAGAGCCATCTTGGATAATGTTTCGCGGTCACCTGGTTTTTCCTTTACCTTGTAAACAGAACCTGCCTGAAGTTCACCCTCTGATGACAAAACAGGTGGTGTTGACTCTTCTTTCGCAGCTTCGGCTTCAGCCTTCTTTTGTTCTTTTTCCTGTTCAGCCTGTTCCCTTGCTGCAATCTTTGCCTGTCTTTCTTCTTCCTTTTTTTGCTTGGCTTCTTCTTTTATCCTTTTATTTTCTTCGATCTTTGCCTGCTTTTCCTCTTCGGCCTTGCGCTTTGCCTCTTCTTTTGCAGCCTTTGCCTCTTCAATTTTACGTTTCTTTTCGTCAATCACGGCTTGTTTTGCGGCTTCAGCTGAAGAAACAATATCCTTCCCAGCCTGGATGACCCCATTCTTTGCTTCTGTAAGTGCGTTATCCACTACTGATATCTGGGCAGAGCCTGAGGTCAAAATTGCGGCGCGATCTTGTTTAAGAGCGGCGGCTTCTGCTTCGAATAGAGTCACATCTCCCTGACGATTGATCTTATCCTGTGATGAGAGTGCATTGAAGGCCCCGATTCGATCGAGAAGGGAATTGACCGACATTCTCCACTGGTCAACGGCATCTGCTGTTGTTCCGGCAATGTTTAAGATTTCAGCACGTGTCTGTGTTTCCTTTTTTCCTGTTTCCTTTATCTGATCTTTGAGTAAAGTGGATTTAGCCTGCTCTTCGGCAATTTTTTCCTTTGCAGCCTGTTCCTGCTTTGCAACATCGGCCATAGAGCTTTCCCATTCCTTATAGGTCATTTCCTTTTGCCCTGAAACAAGAGAGACGATTAAAAGAAGAGAGGATAACATTAATGCTATATGCTTCATTTTAGGATCTCCAGAAAGTTATGAGTTAATTTCCAAGCTTTGCCTTGACAGCATCGCGCTCTTCTTCGGCTTTCTTAAGTTCTTCTTTCTTTGCTTCAAGCTGGGCTTCAAGTTGAATCCGCTCATTTTTAAGATCAGCAAGCTTTTTTTCCGCTGCCTCAGCCGAGTTCCTCTGTTCGGTAAGCTTGTTAAGTTCATCCGGACCGGGTTTCTTTGTGCAGCCATTGTAAAGGATTAATGACATACTTGCGACAATTACAGTGATTGATAATTTGATGTTCATTTGGACCTCCATAACATGCAGGTTTTTATCCTGTATGATTGTTTCGTTTTTCGTTCTAGAAATTATAGGCTTTTGAATAGGTTGTGTCAAGCGAATTCAGCTTAATCAACCCAGCTTCTTGTTTTTTTCTAATTATTATGATTTTACAGCCCTTTTTTTAATTCAATTCCAAGCTCATCGAGCTGGTCCTTTGCAACACGGGATGGGCAATCATCCATTGGAGAACTTCCGGTTGTGGTCTTTGGGAATGGGATGACATCCCGGATTGAATCAAGCCCCAGCATGATCATAACAAGTCGGTCAAGTCCGAATGCTATTCCACCATGCGGTGGTGCTCCATACTTGAAAGCCTCGAGGAGGAAACCGAATTTACGCTGGGCCTCGTCGTGTTTGATGCCAAGAAGTTCGAATATCTTTGCCTGTAAGCCTGACTGATGAATTCTAATGCTTCCCCCGCCGATCTCGTTTCCATTAAGTACCATGTCGTAGGCCTTGGCGCGCGACAGAAAATACTCAGGACTGTACATTAGGCTTATGTCCTCATCCAGCGGTGCCGTAAATGGATGGTGTGTTGAAGACCAGCGTTGTTCGGTTTCGCTGAATTCGAACATGGGGAAATCCGTTACCCATGTGAATTTGAAATCATTGCGTTTGGTCAAATTTTTCCGTTTTGCAATCTCGAGCCTTAATTGACCGAGCGAAACGCTTGCTATTTTGCTGTCCGCAGCAACCATGAATATCATGTCACCGGGAAGAGCTTCGAGGTCTTCTTTGATTTCATCAAGTGTTTCAGGCTCAAAGAATTTGGCTGAAGGACCTTCAAGGCCCGCTTCCGTTACTCTGAAAAATACAAGACCCTTTGCACCATATTGGCCAACGAATGCGGTCAATTCATCAGTAATCTTGCGCGAAAAATCTCCGCAGCTGCCGGCAAGAATGCCCTTTATGGCGCCGCCCGACTTTATTACCGACTCGAATACCTTGAATTTTGTGCTGCCGAAGATATCAGTCATGTCTTTTATTGCCATGCCGAACCTTAAATCAGGTTTGTCGCTTCCATAAGTCTGCATGGCTTCTTCATAAGTCATTCTTGGGATGGCCCCGACATCAACCCCCATGCAGCTGCCGAATAGTTCGCTTATGAATTTCCCGAATGTATCGCACACATCCTGCTGGTTTACAAAAGAGAGCTCACAATCGATCTGGGTGAATTCAAGCTGGCGATCGGCCCTTAAGTCTTCGTCACGGAAACAGCGTGCTATCTGAAAATACTTTTCGTAACCACCAACCATGAGAATCTGCTTATAAGTCTGGGGGCTCTGTGGAAGGGCGTAGAATTTGCCTTTGTTCATCCTTGATGGCACCAAAAAATCACGCGCACCTTCGGGCGTGCTTTTCATAAGTATTGGTGTTTCTATTTCAATGAAGTCGTTTGCCGAAAGGATTCGGCGTGATTCCTGCATTACGCGGTGGCGGAAAATGATGTTGCGCTGCATGAAGGGACGGCGTAGGTCCAGGTAACGGTAGCGCAAGCGAACATCCTCGCTTTCACCCCCCTCCTCGTTAATTGAAATAGGAGGGGTTTCAGCCTCGTTTAAAATCCTTATGTCCGTTGCAGTAACCTCAATTTCACCGGTTGGGATTTTAGGGTTTGCTTCCAGACGTTTGACAACAATACCGCGAACAGCTATAACATATTCGCTGCGCAACCTTGAAGCTTTACTATGCTGCTCGCTGTTTTCGGATGGATTGAAAACAACCTGGGTTTTCCCACCACGATCCCGTAGGTCGATGAATATGAGGTTGCCGAGGTCACGCCTACGATCAACCCACCCTTTTAGTATGACTTCATTATTGATATCAGCAATAGTAAGCTCGCCGCAATTGTGAGTTTTCTTTAAATCATAATCTGTGTCCAAAGCAACCTCCTGTTTTTTACAAGTAAGGTAAAAATACACTATTGGAAAACGGATTTTAAAGGGATTTGAATTATTTGGAGACTTTTTTCAATAAAGGAAAAGACCTTTGGAAAAGATCAATTGTTTTTGGAGTAGGAGCTTTGCCCAAGGAATATCATAGAGGTCTGTAAAAAAATGCTTTTATAGAAAATGCTATAATATTTGATAATTCTCTTTTATATTGGTGACCAACTGAAATTGTAAAAAATTCTCTTTAAGTTCTTACCCCTATGAGCGGTTTTTGATCTTACCCGGAAAATGAGAGGGACCGATCGTGACCATATGTGATAAAATTACATAAATAAACACGCACTTGATCGCCAAATAAATTTAAAATAAACATGTTATTTAAATACCGGTGCTATATTCATTATCTTGGTAATAATCTACTTGTTCCATCGAAAGCAATATACTATATTAGGCACGACAATTAAATGTGATTATTAACAATCTCAAAAAGGAGCTGGTTAATGAGGAACGGCTTGCGTAATATTCTTTAAAAACATAAGGTATATATTTCTTTTTGTAACCACGGGGGTTATGTTGGCATCACCTGTAAATGGAAAGAAGCTGTCAGGTGATACTATATCATTCTATGAAGCTAACTGAAAGATTTTTGTAGAAAAACATCTTGATGAGAAAACAGGAAGCATTGAACTTGTTACTTCAACGAGTGAGAATATAAAACTATTAGAAGAACAAGAAGCGACGGCTATACAAAGAAAATATGGTAAATTATCAACCTCACTTGCGGAAAAGATGACAAAAAAGATGGATGCGGATTTAATGGATGTAAATATTATTCTTATGCACAAGGAAATTCCACAAGCAGACAAATCCGTATATTATGGTCTGTCCATACCTGCGATGAAGAGCAGGCTTGAAAAGAAGGTGTATGAACCATTCAGACCTTTTGTTAAAATCAGGGATTATAAAATTAAAAATTCTTTTCCGATTTTGGACACTGATTCAGACTTCTCAATATGTTTTAGGATCAAAATTACAAATGCCAAATTGCGACAATTAGCGTTTGATCCCGATATTGCATCAATTGAAGAAGCATATGATGTAAAACCAACTGCTACACCAACACAAACCTGGATAAACAATGCTTATAATCCACCTTCAATGACACATCTTGGAGGTGGAATAAACTGTGCAACAATTGAAATTGGTTTATCTGATGCATTCTTGAATTGTCTTGGAATAACAAGAAATTCCGATGATCTTGGTACCGGTCCATTGACATATGGGTATCCCTTACCCCATGAGTATCCACAAGATTATAAAGATCACTGCGAAGCAGTTTTTTGGATGATGAAGCAAACTTCACCACAAAGCACACCACATCATTTTGCAGATTATTGTCATCTTGGCAATCCTATTTTTTATGCTGCAAGAAATTGGATTCAGCAGCACATTATCATGGTTGCAAGTGAAAGTTATGCACATACTGGAACTTCCAATGGCGACTTTGACAATCGCGTGCAGGATTGGTTTGCTTTCCAAGAACCACGGTATAAAAGCTATCCGTGACAGAGAAATGCCTTACCTTGTGGCACAGGGACATCAAGCAAATGAAAACGTTACAGCAAATTGTATTATTCCATTATGCTGTGGCACCAGTTTTTCAGCTCCAATTGTTAATGGAATTGCTGCAAATCTTCGTTCTGTTAATGCTGAAATGTGGTTGTGGCCGGAAAAAGTTAGGGCAACACTGCTTGTTACTGCGCAAAATGTTGATTATGGCGAATGGGACTGCAACTTTGACAGACGTGATGGTGCTGGTGTTGTTTCGGGGCGCAATGCCGAACTGTTCGCATCAAGTTGTATAAATATCGCTCCAAACTATGTATATAATTCTAATGCATCACCTGTTGAGAATGGTATGGGTGTCATAACATGCAATGCAGGGGGTTCAATTGCAGCCATGACTTTTAAGATAAAAACACCATCAGTATTGCCAGTAGGTAAACATTTGCGTGTGGTACTGACCTGGGACAGCAACGCAAGGACAACAACTTTAATGGATACTTATAATTCTCTATCTGATTTTGATCTTTCTTTAATCGTAGGACCGAATATTTATACTTCTGCGAGTTATAATGGAAGCATTGAAATAGTGAATGTAATAAACGATAATTATATGCTTCCTAATACAACTTATTCTGCGGTAGTTTCAAATCCAGTAAATCGTATTCCTACAGGTGATATAACATATCTTTGCGTCGCCTGGACATGGGTAGTCAACCACGCTTTATAATCTAAATAGAAAAGGAATAATCATGAAAAAACCGGCAAATTATCTTGCACTGATTCTAATGCTGCTTTTTATTCAATCAGCACCAGGTTCACAATTTCAATACCTTACTTTTTTTACCGATTCCTCATATAATATTTTATCCAAACATATTGTAACAGTGGGTGCATTCCCGATTTGTTGGTGTTTTTTAAGCCAAGTATTGACATTGACCCTTTTTTTTAGTATATTTCCGATAGCAATTATAATGCAATCGGAAAGGAGCATGCCCATGTCCGCCAATAAACGTCCTGTCCAACAGGTTAAGGACGCACTTTATCGACTTGGCCCTTTGTTGCCTGGCAGCATCAGCACCCAATGGAATGTCTGCGGAAAAGCGGGTTGCCGTTGCAAAGACCCCGAAAAGCCTCGTAAACACGGCCCTTATTACCAGCTCAGCTTTACCGTTGGCGGGAAGAGCTCCTCAATGTTCATTAAGGCCGCCGATATATCCGCTGTACGAGAATGTATAAAGCGCTATAGACAATTCAAAAAACTCAACAACACCCTGTTAAACGCCTATTTGCTATGGGCGCGTAACGGAGGATTACAGCAATCAAAGGAGAAAAAGCTATGAGCGGGAATATGTCTGAACAGGAGAGAGAAGAACTCAAACTTCGCATGATGGAACAAATAGAGGGCTTGTTGAACAAGATTGCCGACACCGGCGTCGTACGCAACGCGGAACAATTGCGAAAAGCCGAACTGGAGATTGCCGCAATTACCGATGGAATGGCCGGGGATGTCATCAAAACTGTCATCAAACACTCTCTGCAAGACCAGTACCTTATTACCCAGGGACAGTTATTGGCAAAGGGGGCTACCGTACGCATGAAAAACCACGGCAAGCGTGATGTCGTGATACAGCCCTATCGAGGCGATCCTTTTACTGTAGAAACGACCTATTACTACAAGGCGGGGCAGGTTCACCGGCCTGCAGCAAAAAAAAAGGGTTCTTTCCCGAATTAACACTGCTTGGCGTCCTCGCCCACCATACGCCGGTGGCCGCAAGTGAGATAACGCAATTGGCTACGGCGTTATGCTCACTCAAGGAAGCCGTTGTGATACTCCAGGAACGAGGACGCAGCATTGATATCAAGACCCTGCGCCGTCTGACCTATCATTTCGCCGATACAGCCCGTTCAGTACAGCAAACCATCCCCCTCACTCTTTCCAATACCGTTGCGGGCAAACGATGTGCTGTTTCCGTGGATGGTGGACGCATCCGAATTCGTACGCCCAAGCAGGGTAAAAAGACCTCGAAAAAGCGAAGTCGTTTCAAGGCAGATTGGCGTGAACCCAAACTGCTCCATATCTGGCTTCTGGAGGGTGATGGGACTATCTGTCGTGATTTTGCGCCGTGGATTGACGGCACGCTGAATGGTCCCGATGCCGTCTTCATGCTCCTTGGATATTACCTGACAGCACTCAATATCACCAGCGCCGATCAGGTCCTTTTTATTGCTGACGGAGCACCTTGGATATGGGCCCGGGTTCCGCTGCTCATAAAAGAACTCGGGCTTGACCCGGCAAAGGTCTACCAAATTGTTGATTTCTATCATGCCGTGGAGCACCTCAACGCCGTGGCAAAGCTGTGCAAGCGTTGGCCGGAAAAACGACGCCGTCAATGGGTAAGCCGCTTAAAGGGTTATCTGTGGGTGGGAAAGAATGAGGAGGTTGTGGAGGCAGTACGCGAAATCTCTCGGGGTCGAAATGGCAAACTGATAACGCGTGAAAGAAATTATTTCGAAGGTAATATTCAGAGAATGCAATACGCATTGGCCCGGAAAAACAATCTCCCCATTGGCAGACGGCCCAATGGAAAGCGCAATCAGGCGAGTGGTGAATCTGCGCATGAAAGGAAATGGCATCTTTTGGCTGGAACAGAATGCGGAAGCTATGATCATGCTACGCTCATACTACAAAGCGGGACGCTGGAACGATCTCTTTCTCATGGCAACCACCGCATCGGCAGGAGATCACTCATAATGTCACCCACAAAACGGGAATGCACCCTGTAACAGTTGATTCCAACCGTTTTGCAACGGATAGTGAATTCCGTAATAATTCCTTTAAGTATATGGTCTGTAATAGCATTAACTTTATAGGAGATACTATGGCAAACGGGCGCATCCTTTCGGGGATGATTCCCCCTATGGATCCGGGTAATCTTGCTTTTTTTTCACGTGTTTATCCAACGTCTATACTGGTAAATATGCGATTGGATGGCATGAAGTTCGGGGCATTTGATTATCAATTTTATGGTGACAGCATTGGCTTTAACCCTGGTTTACCGGTTACAGATATTTCTTCTTTCCACATTACCGGAACAGCAATGTCTTCATACGATTCTATTGGATTAAAAAACGTGCTTAGTGATTCTAATGTAATGCTTATATACTCTAAAGGAATTGAAATATATTTCTACAAACATTTTTGTTCATTACCTGGCATATTTCCACCAGTAGATCGTCAATTGATCATCATTACGAATTCCATTGCATCTTCTGATGAAGCGATTGAACGCTTTTTGCCTTTACAATCATGTCCGATACTGAATGTTTCGCCGAATCCATTCAACACTTCAACCCTTCTCAGATATTCACTTCCCGCTCCTGCAAATGGTAATTTGGAAATATTTTCTGCTGATGGTAAGCGCTTGTTATTGGAAAAAATATCCGGGTCCAATCATTATTTGTGGAATGCATCATATTTGTCTCAAGGCATTTATTTTTGCCGCATCACTTGCAATAAGATACAATACATGAAGAGATTGATATTATTAAGATAAGATGTATATAAGTTGAGCGATAGCGATGATTTGCGCCAATCCCTGTGCGATGACTCCGGCCATCATGAATGCATGGTAAGCTCGCATTTTGCGAACGACAGCGGTACGGTATTTTACGGTTGTCCGGTGCAGGTGTTGGTTACCGGATTTACGACTCAAAGGTTTCATTGTCATCATCCAGAAGTGGTAGGCATAAGTGCCGATGGTATGGATCGCCTGTTTGAACGAGACCTAAACCTCTGCCATGAATTATCATGGAACTTCGCTTTTTGGTAAATAGCAGATGGATCCATGTAAACAACATTCAGCCCCATCGCACCACGAAGCGCAGCCTGTTTTGTAAAAAGAGGCGGGGTGTCGGTATTCGTATACATCCAGGGGCGAAATATTGAATCGGTATCCGAGTAATCTGAAAACACAGTGTCTGATGATTTATTTGTGCTGCATATTTTTTACAACGATTTCAAGAAAACAAGCAGATCATCCAGTTCCTGCGTAGTGATGGACTGGAATATCTCGTGTCCGGTCTCCCCTGAAAACAGCTCTTTCATGTCAAGAAACCGCCCGTCATGCATATAAGGCGCCGTGCGCCAGGTCTCAATAAGTGTAGGTGTGTCCCAACTGCCGTCTCGTGGTCCGAAGTCGTTTTCGCTTTTCAGTCCCGCATAAAGCTTCATGTCAGTGTAATAATTTTCAGGAACATGGCAGGTGTTGCACTGCATTTTCGCAAAAACATCTTTACCCCGTTTGGCCGCCGCGTTTAACCTGCCGTGTTCCAGAAAAGGGCTTGGAACATGGCGTTTGCTTTTCAAATACGCGTCAATGTCCGAGGTTTCGGTCTGCACGGAGGCGGGATTAGTCATCAGAATATTGGCCACACCGGCGCGCACCGCCAACTCCGCAGAGTCCCGTACCCCCGTCCACATGACAGGGGGTGTGATATGCGCATACAAAAGGCTCTTGGCATTCTTGAAATTCCCACTTCCATCATTATTCAGGTCCCACTTCAAGCCGTCCATACGGCCAAAAGGATGGCAGGAAACGCAGCTTTGCCACTGTTCTATTCCCATACGTGTGGCGTCGGAGAAATAAAACTCCCCGCTACGCAGTTTATCCCAGGCTTTCGGCGGCCCCAATGGGAAGCAGCCAAGAAGCTTCGTGTCAATATAGGCAATGTCAACCACTTCAAGGGAATCCGAAAAATATCCGCCGATATAGGCGCGTCTCCCGATGATGGTGATCGACTGCGGACCTTTCACCGTAAGTTTTCTCTGTCGAGTGAATTTCCGCGCAAACGTCAGGTTCTTCGACAGGTTTCTCGGTTGTTCCGTCATAGACAATGCCTGATGAAGCGAATCCAGCTTCATCACATGAATCGCCTGGCTGCCAGCGGTGACAATGCACAAAACATGCGAATCACATGAAACGGCCCAAGGATCCGCGGCCCCGGCATTTTCCCGGTCCAGCGTCATAACATCAACATTACATTTGTTCAAAATATCCACCACACTTACCGCATTCATGTTGGTCCAGTTTCCTCTTTTGTGTCTCAACGGCGTCATATTGAACATGGAAAGGATATGGCTTACGTAAGCGTATTTTCCGTCTTTTGACACGCATATCCCGGCCAGACTCTGTGCACCGCTTGTCAATTCCACATTCGCCTCAACGCTTCGTGCGGCAGTATTGATGAACGTAACTATTCCACAGGCAACTGAATCCTCGTGCCTCGTTCTGGCTAATGGCAGGAAATTCGTAACCAGAAGGCGCGTCCCGTCAGGCGTTATTGCGGCTGAAAAAGGCTCCCGTATCACATGAACTGTATCCACCAGGGCTCCGGTCAATGCGTTGTAAATTGAGACAAGGTTCTTGAACTGATTACAAATATACAGCGTCCTGTTGTCAGGGCCTATTATCGGCGAACGCGCAGAATGGCCGGCTGAAAAGCTTCTCTCCAAAGTAAACCCCGCGGTGCTTACCACAAACACCTCTCCGTCGGGCCTGAGCTCGGAAGCGCAGGTCACATAAATGCTGTTCCCGTCAGGCGAAACCACAAGCCCTGTTGGCTCCTTGGGAAGCATCAGCGTGCGGGACACAGTCCCCAACCCTGAGGAAATGTCCACCTCCATGACCATGCGACCCGTGGCCCCTGCCACATAAAGCTTCCTGCCATTCAGAGAAGGCGCCAAGGATGTGGGCGAAATATATGGCGACCGGGTCAGTCCCGGAAGCTCCTGATACGCGTAGAGTACGTCAAATAAAAGCTGCGGAGAAACATCCGAAAAACGACCAGGCGGATTCTTCCATATTCGTGCAATGCGCGTCCATATGCTGATTGGCTGATTCATGTAATGCGCATCAACATGATTGGACAAAACGCCTGCATTATCCAGCAAGTTTATCCGCGCAATCCTGCCGCAATCAAATATATACCGCATCTGATGCGTCAGCCCGCCTGAAAGATTGAAAAACTCGACAACACCTTCCAATGCACCCGGGCTGTAAAAACCCTGATAGACCCGCTGTTCCAAAGGTTTATTGAAATGATCAAATAAATCAAAATAACTTCGCGTGCTGTCTTTATGGGATAATGAATAATGATGCAAATCCCCGTTATCGTCCTTAAAGCTTTGCTTTCCGGAGTTGTCAAGGGAGATGACTTTCAGAAAATAACCTGTGCGGTCGTATAATGACTGGCCGATAAGTATGCTGTCCGCGCCGTAATCATAAGTCAGGTAATACAGCAGATTGTCCGCACGGTCATAAATCTTAAGAGTGTCAATTCTATCCTGTGCGCCTGTCATGGAAAAGCACGCCAGTAATAAAAAAAACGCACATGCAATATTCATGTCAACTCCCAATCTTCCTTGTCGCTTTTATCCGGCGGCTTAAGCGCCGCCGGATAAATTAAGGGAAGACGGGAAAGATTGTCGATCCTACTGCAGCACCGCCATCCTTTTCCGGCTCTTGAAAGAACCTGCCTTAAGCTCATAAATGTAAACTCCGCTGCTTTTCAACAGCCCGCTGCGGACCTGTGCCTGATGCCGGCCGGCCGGCTGCGTCTCCATATTCACAAGCCTGTGCATGACCCTGCCGCGCAGGTCATAAATGGTCAGGGATACCCTGCTCTGCCTGGGCAGAAAGTATGGGATAACGCCGCCGCCAACATTAAACGGATTGGGGACGCTCTGGTAGAGCACCGCCTGGGCGGACAAAACCCTGCCTTCAGCCGATGAGATGGTGGTGTTGTCGAGAGCCTTGAAAACCTCGTTCTCGTAACTGAGCCCGGCTTTAAGAAGGCGGTTGTTGTCGATATCGCAGACGTAGAGCGCTTTATCGCTTACCGTAACAGCTTTGACAAAACAAAAAGCGATGTCCGGATTGGGAACAGGGCTGCCGGGGCCGCGGCTGTCCGGGTTGCCATAGCGGCCGATTCGCAACACGCGGTTGCCATTAGCGTCCAGGACTATTACACTGTAAAGATAATTACAGGGTAAAAAACACCGTTCGAAACGATCCATGTCAAACTTCTGATGGTGGCAAATACAGCCACCAGATGCCATCCCCATGCCTGTCAAACCATAATAAGCCCAATGGAGACTATCCACAACAATATAGTCGCCCCCACCACTCCAACCCTGACCAAAAAGATAGAGCTGTGGGCTTATACCGGCCGGTTTTCCAATTTCCTCGCTTCCATAAAACCTGACCGCAGGCCATTCTTTATTGCCGACTTTGATCACGCTTCCGGCCCAAGTAGCACCCGCATTTTCATTTTCAGCCAGCCCCTCAGGCAAAGCAGCGCCTGCCTTTCCATATTGAGTCCCAAGATAAAAAGCCCCTTCGCGGCCTGCCTTGACAGTGCTGGCCCTTGCGTACCCAAGATGTACCGCAGCATAAGGGCACTTCAGATTGCCCAGGTTGTCAAAGACCCTAAGGGTGTCAGGTACATCTAAACTGCCTGTAATCAGGTATATGTCGCCGTTGGGGGCTACATCCAGACCTTTTTTCCAGGCATTGTCGTCACCGTTTTGATGATCATCTGTGGGTAACCCCTTGTAGTTTATACCCTTTAGAAAATCAACACCCCAGTCCGGCATCAGATAATCTATGCTGACACCATTGGGAAAGTCCACAGGTTTGCCCGACCTGTCCAGACGGTAAATAAAGTCCTCCTTCGGTATTGTGCCGGTACGGAAATAAACAAGCCCGTCACGGCCAAAACCTATGTTATTACAACTTATGCCGATTGACTTTGTCCAGGCGGTGTCCAATGTCAGGGTGTTCCCGTTGTAACGAAGTCCCCCCAAATAAATTTCTGCATTATTTGCATAAACATCGTCCGTAACCGGATCCACAGATACCGGTGCATGCCCACCGAGGAAGGGCAAATTTGAACCGCAGATCGGAATGGTCAAAACATCCACAAACGCGCCATCGCGGTCCTCAAGGCGCTTTATAATCGGTTGCTTTGCCGCCATATTGTCAAGCGAGGATTGAAGGCAAACCCAGATAGCGGGCGGCTCACTTGCCGCGTCAAGACAAAACCCCTCAAGGTCCGGATGTTCCCCGTCGTCGTTGTTGTTGATCCATTTCGCAAGTTCCGTTCCTTCAGGAGAAAATTTCACTATTTTTATACGGCCTGAACAACAATAGATGTTTCCGGTAACAGGGTGGACGAATATTTTACCTGGCCCGGTAAGGGCTATAGAACGTAAAAGGCTGCCGTCAGGCTTGAATACCTGTATTCGGTTGTTGGCATTGTCGGAAACATATATATTGCCCGAAGCGTCCACAGCCAGACCATTGGTGTTGTTGAAATGCTGCGCATCGCTGCCCGCAACGCCAGCCTCGCCAAGGAAGGGTGTTGTCATGGTATTCGGCGAGGCCGCGGGTACTTTGTAAACAGCATGACAAATATCAAGATAAACACTCTGCTCGTCAGGGGTGGCCGCCATACTCATAAGATAAGAAGTCTCTGCTTCTCCGTTGTTATATTTGTAATTGGTATTCTCGATTCTGTTCATGGCGCCGTCTATGCAGTCCATATATAAAAAATAGGAGTTACCCATGTAGTAGCCAGGCGCATTGGATGAGATCATAAGCATCCTGTTCGAGGACGGCAAATAGGCGATGTTTCCGTGATTAGTCATCAAACCGCTAATTCCTCCATAGATCGTGCCTGAAAAGGTGCCGGTGCCGGCCTGGAAACAATGGTTCTGGGCAATGACTTTATCGCCGTCAGTAGTAGCGTTATAATCGTAAAAGGGAACCTTATCTCTTGCCACATCGCTGCGAGTCGGCAGAAGCGTTCTTACGTATTTGCCTTCCTTATCAAAACTGCGGATATTTCCCTTAGTGAACACATGGAGCAGACCCTGTTTGTCGCAAATCATATTGCAGACGGGAAAAAAGCCTAAAGAGCCCTGGGCTGAAATCTCGCCGGCATAACTTGCTTTTAACCCCAGCGAAACACGCACAATGCAGCTGTCCGGCGCAGGGTTGCCTGCATCGTCCTTGCCGTCCCATTCCAGGCTCTGCGCAAGAACGTCTTTGGCAAACGGCCACGGCGCATTGGCCCCAAGAACCCCGGATGCCAGATGCCGTACAATAATGCCGTCTTTCATTATCGCCACTGTGGCGTCGCATTTGGCCGCCGCCGCAAAGGTAATTATGTAGTTGTCTCCTGATTTGCTCACCTGCGGTTGCTGCGCAAATTCAAAGTTCTCTTCCCTGGAAATCGTCGCTTCTGTGAGTAGAGCCGTCAGCAGAATTGTGCTGACCATGATCATGACTTGCATGATCCTTTTCGTGGAATTCATCATAACAACACTCCTTGATAAAGAATTGAAACAGCATTAATTACTCGGATTCATCTATTCCCATTAATGATAAAGATAAGCATTATTTGTTGGTCTGGCAATAGAAATAAATTGGATTTATGCGATTTTTCTTGGGAAAAAAGGACTTTTCTTGGGTTTTTTGTCATCCATTGAGATTTTTTCTATAATCTCTTGCGGATACCCCCATTGTTTTTTTGAATATGTTTGAAAAATAACTTTCATCATTAAAACCCGCTTGAAAGGCTGCTTCTTTAATGCTTAAATATGGGTCTTTTAACAAACTTATCGATTTTTCCAAACGTAACTTATTGATATACTCATTAATACTCATGTTGGTTTGCCTGCTGAAATTTCTTCCAAGAGTGGCGCGATTAATCTTGAACTGGTTGGCAAGGGTCTTGATGGAAATATCAGAGGTGAAATTTTCCTTAATATATCCTAAAATTATCGTGATTCTATAATCCAGACTTTCTTTATTGATTAATACATCATTTCCCTGTTCAATGTCCTTTGTCATCAAGGGGAAAAGTGATTTTTTTATAATTCGCCTGTTCATTAACAGGACAAGTAAAAGAGCTGTGCATATCCCCATTATTATCAGGGCAATCTTATGTTTCTCCCACCAATGATATTTCCCCTGCAAGACCACGATTTTTTTTAACAGGGTTATTGAGGGTATCTCCCGCTTATTGAACATGGCGCCCTTGATAAACCACGTTCCCGGCTTTGCCGAACGATTAAGCCTGAAGTTAGTCTGCCAATACCCCTTGACCGTATCCACAATAAAGCGTGGCGTGCGATATTCAACATAACTTCCGGTTTTTCCGGTTAACATCTGTGTGCCGGCCGTATTACGATCTTCAGACTTGATAAAAACATCCCGTTTGCCGCCATATGCGCTTAAACTGATGTAATACCCCTTGTCAGCCGTCAACTCGTTGCCTTTGTTCAAAACATCGTCTTCCGGATAATCGCTGTGGGATATAATGATGGACGAATACAGCTGATTGGCATGGCCCGCAGGATCCCGGCTGTAAAGGAAAAGCTCATATAAAAGGCCGGCTTTTATGGTGTCCGTTTCCACAAATCTGGTATCAATCCATTGCTTGACTATAAGAGAATCAACAACAGGCCGGAGTTCCTGCCTGTCTTCATAAAAATCAAAATGCTGGACGTTCCAGTTGGTCCAGGCAAGTCCTTCCTCTTTCACCCTGCTTCTAATCGTCAATGGTCCATTGGGAAAATTAAGGAACCTGAAACTTTCCTGTAAAACAAAACCCTCATATTTCCTGGACAATAGCGGCAGTCCCCAGGCGAAATCCCTGCTTATCTGGAATTGCAGGTTTAGTTGTTTATTGTCATTCAGCTTGATTAGATACCCGTAATTATTAGCGTATTGTATCATGTCGGATTCCAATTCAGTTCTGAATGTTTTTCTTTCCGATTGAAGTATTTCCAGGAACTGATTCCTGCTGAACAAGCCGGCACTGGCGTCCGTGCAAAGAATGTCGTCAACCCGCATCTCAACTATAGTCGGGTAACCATAGTCGACTGATAATATTGAATTGGAATAAAATATAAGATCAGCATACCTTTCCCTGCCGATTCTATTTTTGTATTGACAGATCAGGGTCAGCTGATTGTCAATATATACCGTGTATTTAACGCTGTCAGGCAATATGTGCATCTCATACTCCAGGCAAATCTTCCTGCCGGCCGGTATCCGGTAGTCTGAAACCAGCCCGGCGGCATCCCACGACAAAACACACAGAGAATAAAGATTACTGTTGTCACACCGCACCTGCAGCGACAACAGACTCTTTTTATTCCCCCCCTTTCTGTCATGCAGAATCAAATCGTGCAGGCCAAAAATATAAGGGGGTGATTCATCCGGGCTGGCAATGGTATCGACTTGCAGGTAAAAGCGCAAACAGAAATTACTGCCTAAAGCCGGCAGATGCCGTAACATATGAAGCGGCGGCCTGGGAAAATCCGGCATTTGCCGATAGCGCAGGCCGAATCCCTGATGGATTGCCGAAAGCGAATCGTTAAATACAATATTATCCGCCATCAGGCTGTCCCAACGGCTCATTCCGTTGCTTCGTAAATCCACGCCTTCCGGATGCCGGAAATCCACGCCCTTTACCCCGACAATGACCCCGCCCCTTTTCCCGGTATAGGAGAAATAATCGCGCCGAGCCGGATTGTCTTCCTCCAGCAAACCATTGCCGCCATGTTCGTTCCACTCGCAGAGAGCGTCGTTCAAGCGCAAGGGAATTTCCGTTGAGCCTGAATCAACCGGCGCGTCTGTGCAGGTGACGCCGTATTCGAAATCTTCCTGAAAGTAAATTATGCCAAAGGCGCAGGCCGCCATCAATAACAGGCAGAATATGAATAAAACAAAATTTAATCTGACGGCTGCTGGCATTCAGATATCCGGTAATTGTTATTTTCAACGTCAAACCAGGTATGCTAATATAATTTATTTCGGACTGTAAAGTTTATTTCGGGCAACAGGGCGGGCATAGATTTGGGCGTGCTTTTTGTTGTACTGGACATTATTCACATAATAAACCTGCTCAACCGGGTCATACGCAAGGAAGAAACCCATCCGGGTCTGTGGCTTAGGATAGTGAAGGTGATTGCAACCACAAACCCCCTCTGGTAAATGTTAACGTACCAATACAAGCCGTTCCGTCTTTTCCATTCTATTGTCAAGGAAAAGACGGCATAAATATATCCCGTTTGTCAAACTCTTCCCGTTTGAATCAATACCTTTCCAGTGTAACTGGTATGTCCCTTTATCCTGAACCCGGTTTGAAACAAGCGCCACCATCTGTCCTTGAACATTATAAATGGCGACCCTGACCTGACCCTTGACCGGCAGGCTGTAGGAAATGTTTACCTGCGATGCAAAAGGCATAGGCGACACGTATAGCGCCGGCCTGAAAGAAACAATCGACGCCGGCGTCTCGTTGGCCACGGTGGAATAACCGCCCGAAAGCGGGGACGAATATACGATGCCATTGGTCCTGCCGTAAACAGTATAGTTGCACTCGGTATTTTCCGCAAGCAGGGAGTCCGTATAAGCGGTGCTTTCTGTTTCGCCAATCTTCACGTTGTTTCGTTCAATCACATGACCGATGGGAGCAATACCTGATGTCGGCACAGACCATGACAGACTTACCGAATTGGATGTGTTTTTTACAAAAAGAAGGCCCGTCGGAGCGGCCCGAGGAATGGTGTCGAGCACCCATCCGCCCGCATAAAAATCCCACGCACATCCCACCTGGGTGACAGCTTCGTATTTATTAACATCAAGCTGCCACAAATACACGTTCGACTGATAGATATTTTCATTTTTCTCTATTCGTAAATCCGGATCGCGAAAAATTTACGAATTCCACACCGGAAATTACCCTGTTTCACCTGTGTACCATCTGCACACTCTTTTTGTGTTAAGAATATAGACCCTAAAACGTTCAGAATTCAAGGAAAAAGATGGAGTTCTGCCAAGGCGTTTCCGCAGAAAAATTTAATCCTCATAGCAATCATCGGTGAAGAAGGAATAATCCGGAATATCATCTATCGTCTCCTCGGTGACTGGAGCGGCCGAAATTCTGGATGTGGCAGACATTGGCGGCGGTCTGACCGGCGGGTCTTTCCATAAACCGCAGTGGGTGAGAATCCTCCGGATGACCTCGTCTTGCTCAATGAAGCTTATGATCTTCATCTTCCCGCCGCACTTTGGGCAAACAAGCGGGTCTACCTCGTACACCATCTTGATCAGTGTAGCCCAGCATAAGCGCTTCTTGAAGGACAAACCCGGCTCAGGCTCTTTCGCAGCAGAACTGACCGGCATAGCCTTCTTTGCCCGCCAACCACGGTTCTTGTTCGAGTATGCGCCGTAATAACGCAACTGATACTCACCCTTGTTAGGGATATGCTGGGTGACTTCCGCCAGGAAATCCAGCGGCGCAAAGACTTGGAAATTTCTGGGAATGCCGGCCTTGAACTCTTCATGACCCGTTTCGGGATAAGTCTGGCATTCGGACTTCCCTGCCCGGTAAATGACCTTGCCGTCAGGTGTCAACCCGATGATTCTGGTCAAACTGAAAGGGGAGCGGGCGATATACTCAATCAACCGCTGAATACCCTTGCGGTCGTCCGCTTCGAGCCTTACACTGTTGTCGATGCTGAACCCGGAATGTCTCCACTCCCTCATGTTACGCACCACATCTTCGCCAATCTTCTCTTCGCGAAGCAGAAGGTCAAAAACACCTCGACAAGCTCGGTGCATCGCCTTGTCCTGCCATAGGGCAAGGCATACGGTCTTGTTCGGGTTAGGGATGCGTACGAACCCCCCGTTCTCCGTAAAACCGCCCTCGGTGCAGATAAAATGGAGATGTGAGTTCCAGTTTACGAGATCCCCGTAAGTTTGGATCGAAGCGACCACTCCTGGGTTGACAAGGTCGTCGCCAATAGCATCTCTGAATGCTTCACGCACCACTTCATACGCCGCCCGACACAATTTGCCCAGCAATCGGCGGTCGAACCGGAAGTAGATGCGGAGTCTCTTCGGGATGGTGAAGACCCATTGCCTATGGGGGACAGCAGCCAGCACTTCAGTGGTCAAGCGATGGCCCAGGAGAAGGGCCCGCTTCTCGCCACAACTTGGGCAGCATGACCTTTGGCGACAAGAAAATGCTACCCACATTTCTTCACCGCAGTCACCGCATCTGACCCGGGCGAACCCTTCCTTGACGTCGCCGCATTTCAGGAACTTGTCGATGGACCTGCGTATCACCGGCCGCCAGAAACCGTAACGGGTCTGGAACCTATCGGCATAGACCCGCTCGAACTCGTCAAAATGACCTGTCACCACCTTGAAGAAAGGGGAGGCTTCGGGGTCACGCCGCCGGTAGAATTTACGGGGCTGGGCTACTTCGCAGACCACGGCTTGTCTCCAGGCGTATCAAGCCATGCGGGCAAGTCAGGTCGAAGGTCGGGTGGCATCATACGTCGCGTACTCGTTCACATACCTCGACAAGCTCGGTACAAGTCAACACACAACTCATTCATAATTATACGGCAGAGAAAATAACTAATGATGTGCGACAAAGAATGTCACACTTAAGAAAAAAGGTGAACAAGTGGACTAAAATGGAGGCACACATATCCGGCAAAAGACTCGCATAATTGATGGCCTGATATTATATTAATGGAGTCACTGGCAACAAAGAAAGCAGGAGATGCAGACGCCGCGGATTTGGCATAATATGCGGGCAGGCCGCGTCGCTGCCCAACTATCGGGGTGGTATTGACGTGCGTGAGGAAAGGAAGCGTCAAATAGATCATGGATTGGCTTCCACATTCACAGGATAGCTTGCTTTACGCTCGCATACGCACGCTATACACCCCGCCGTTGGGCCGGACGATGCAGCGCCGCCCAACTTGTGCACTGTAATTGATGCGGTAAAGAACCGCACAATTAAGCTTAAATGAAGAGAAGAGAGAAGAGGAATCCGGCGCAAGATCATCTTAACTAAAAAGGCACTAATCTTAATGGTGCCGGATTGAAGATAATGATACCATGCTGAAATTAGGCTGAAATATTCATTGCTCTTTAACAGCCGCTTCAGCGGGGGACACGGTCAGAGTGCCGGCCGGTTCGGCAACCTGGAGCAGCGGGATCGAAATTCTTACCAGCCCAGTTGTCTTTGAGTTCATTTTCATTTAGTCAGTTCATCATCCGTTATTCTCTCTACATCCCAACAAACATAACCCTGACGGTATATAACATCACGGGCAAACGACTTTGTACACTCGATAGTGGGCACAAGGAAGCCGGGGTGTATTCGATGGTCTTGGACTCTCGTAGGCTCGCCTCAGGGGTTTATATGGTGCAGCTTACGGCAGGTGCAGGTTCGGTGGTGCGAAAGGTGCTGGTGATGGAATAAGGGGAAACAGATCGGGGTGTAATACATTAATTTGACAACTTTTTCTTAAAATACCCTTTACATCAAGTTTGATTTTATTGTAGTTTTTTAAGCGCCCCTTGAGGAAAAGTTTTTGATAAAATGGGTGGCAGTGTGGAGTTAGTTCTATGGCCAATACTACCATAAGCTTCGATATATCAAGTGAAATCCTCGCCTCATTAAACGAGGATGCTTCGGAACTTTCCGAGCAAGTGAGGGTTTTTGCCGCTTTGCAGCTATATAAAAACCATAAATTATCTTTCGGCAAGGCAATTGACCTGGCTGGAATAGGGCGCGAAGATTTCCTGACAGAGTTGAAACGGAATGGTATTGATTTTATCAACTATAAGCCCTCTGATTTGCAAAACGAAATAACCCGTTTTAATCAATAATGATTATTGTCGCCGACTCATCCCCTTTAATCTCTTTTGCCGTGATCGATAAACTGGATTTGCTGGATAAAGTTTTCGATGGACTCATTGTTCCGCCCGGAGTGTACGAGGAAGTTGTACGACCTGGTAAAATCCATTCCGTTGACTTACAAATATTTCTCAGAGACAAGGTCCGTCCAATAAAGGATATACTTGCGGTAAGCGTATTGCGTCAACAAGTGGATTTCGGAGAAGCGGAAGCAATTGTCCTGGCGCTTGAAAATGGTATTCGCGATATTCTCATCGATGATTATAAAGGCCGGCAGACCGCTCATGCTAATGGTCTGTTCCCAATAGGCACCATCGGTGTGCTGCTGCAATCCAGGAAAAAAGGCTTTATACCCTGTGTGCGTGCCCATTTGGATGTTTTAATCAGCCATAATATCCGAATCAGCAAAGATCTTTATTTCAAAGCGCTCGAACTGGCAGGAGAAGCATAAAAATACCAGAGACAACAATAGCGTTTAATTTAATTGAGACAACACCAGATATTGTATAAATTTCCAATTGATGCTAAATGTTAATGTAAACATAAATTGGAAATAGAATCCAATCAGGAGTCAAACTTATTGAGAAAAGTCCTAGTGATGGAATAATTTCTTTAGCGGTTTACGCGTGACTCTTAAAATGTTGATTGGCTTGGAAAGGAATCTTTCAATAATTGGTCTCGCAGATTCGTTCGGAAAGATTCGAGTTCATTAAGCGGTACCACGTTCTTTAATCCAGATGGCAGGTGGGCCAAATCAATTTGATCCAGCACATAGGCCAGCGTAACACCTGATATTCCTCCGTCTTTTTTCGAGGCTTGGGAAAGATATTTCAGGGCCGGATAACCGTTCTTCTGTAAAAAGTAAAGATCAATAAGGTCCTTGTATTCCGCCCTTCCCAGAAGCGCGCATAATTTCAG
>CAWHPS010000042.1:0-102801 GCA_963831235.1 uncultured Fibrobacterota bacterium | reverse complement strand
ACAAAAGATGTATGAAATCCTGCCTCCGGACCTGGCTCGGACGCGCATGGAACGTCTTATGGAAGTAGTTGCCTCCGCAAAGCCGGTTGACTTCGAGGATGAAAGGGATGGCATGCGGTTCCTGCACAGCTTTTATCCCTCCCTGGACGGTGCCGGCTGTGTGAGGTCCGTGGTCTCCTTCAGCCGCAACATTACCGAGCGCAGAAAGGCAGAGGAAAAACTGCGCGAAAGCATGCAGCAGAATAAGTTCCTTGCCAATGTTATTGAATCCTCATCCCAGGCGTTTGGTGTGGGGTACCCTGACGGACGGCTCGGGCTTGTCAATAAGGCATTTGAACAACTCACCGGATACAGCGGCGACGAACTTCGGTCACTTGATTGGGCACGGGTACTTACCCCGCCGGAATGGCAGGAGGTTGAGCAAGAAAAACTGGAAGAACTAACCAGAACCGGGTTGCCGGTACGCTACGAAAAGGAGTACATCAGGAAAGACGGGACGCGCGTGCCAATCGAGTTGCTTGTGCATATTATTAAAGATACGGATGGAAAGCCCCTTTATTACTCTTCATTCCTTACGGATATAAGCGAGCGTAAACAGGCAGAAGAGGCTTTACAGAAGAGTGAGCAGCATTTTCGCCTTTTATTTGAAACAATTCTTCAAGGTGTGGTTTACCAGGATACTGATGGAAAAATCATTTCCATGAACCCTGCTGCAGAGCAGATTTTGGGAAAGACCCATAAGGAATTTCTTGGCAGCTCGTCAGTACAGGAGGAACACGACACTATACGGGAAGATGGTTCGTTGTTTCCAGGGTTGGAACATCCTGCCATGGTCTCTTTACGGACAGGTGAAAAAGTGCAGGCCGTGGTGATGGGTGTTTATAACCCTTATTTAAAATGTTATCGCTGGATAAGCATTGATGCTGTGCCCATTTTTAAGCCCGGAGCTGCCAAGCCTTATCAGGTTTACACCGTGTTTAGTGACATCACCGAACGCAAAATTGCGGAAGAGACACTCAAGGCCGCAAATCTTGAATTGCGTGATTCCCGCCGTGCAGCCCTTAACCTGACCAAAGATGCCATTGCTGCCCACAAGGAGGCTGAACTCGCCAATACTGTCTTACAGCAGCGAGCGGATGAATTATCACTGGCAAACAAGGAATTGGAGTCTTTTTCCTATTCAGTGTCCCATGATTTAAGGAATCCCCTGAACGCCATCATAACCAACACCGAGGTTTTAGCCATGGAAATCGGCGCAAAGCCGGGAACCGACTGTGAAACGGCCATGACACATATTCATAAATCCGCTGAACGTATGGCACAAGTGATTACCGACCTTTTAACACTATCAGGAATCTCTCGCAAGAACATTCAGCTTCAAAAGGTTGATTTAGGTGAAATGGTTCAAGCCTTCATTTCAGAATTGAAGGGCTTTGAACCGGATCGAGAAGTGGAAATTAAAATTCAGCATGATTTAAAGGTGAATGCAGATCCAGGGCTTCTCCGGATTTTGGTTGAAAATCTTGTCCGCAATGCATGGAAATTCACTTCCAAAAGAAAAGTTGCGCATATTGAATTAGGCGCAACTGACAAGGATGGAAATTTCTGTTATTTTATCCGTGATAATGGTGTTGGATTTGATATGAAAGAATCTGATAAATTATTCAAACCATATAAACGTCTCCACTCCGTTCAAGAGTATAAAGGAACCGGGATTGGCCTTACGATTGTAAAAAGAGTTGTTGAAAAACATGGTGGTACGATTTGGGCTGAAGGCGAGAAAGATAAAGGGGCGACCTTTTATTTTCGATTTGCTTAAGGGAAAGGACAATCCATTCATTCTTCCGTCAAATATTCCAGATGTCACTCAAATTTCAGGTCTCAGAATTATCTATGAATATTGTCGAGAAAACCTGTTTTGAATAGGGATGTTTTAAACAGACTTCTTGAAAAGGCGAAGCAATTGGGCTTCGACACGAGAATGCTCTATTTTACACCTCAGATACATTTCTGACCGCTCTGATCGCTGGGTGTATGACAACTAATGTTATGAAATACACCCTCATCCCCTAACCCCTTCTCCCGTTCACGGGAGAAGGGGAACCGGAAAAACATAGGCATCATTTGTTGGTAGCTGAAACTTGCATGAAATGACACCAAAGCGATCGTAATTGGAGGGAAATTTGACTATAAGAGAAATTATTAAAGAGTATCATCAATTTTATTCCTCCCCTTCTCCCGTGAACGGGAGAAGGGGGCGGGGGATGAGGGTTGTAAATGAACCTGCATTAGCTGTCACCCCTGACCGCTGCAATTATTGTTTTTAAATGGTGTAAATAATTAGTTTACTTTGGGTGTAAACATGGGAAATGGGATTTTATTCGATAAATTTGGATTTCTGAAAATATGCTCGAAGTTTTTAATCAGCAGTACACTTTTTGCTCTCTCTCTCTCTCTCTCTCTCTCTCTCTCTCTCTGTTCTAAGACCGATTTTTGTACTTCAACAGGATTGAATGCGTGGTCATTACATTTACCGATATTTCGGAGCGGAGGCGGGCCGAGGGAAAAGTGCAGCGCTATGCCGAAGAGTTGCGCCTTAAGAACGAAGAACTGGAACGTTTTAACCGCGCCATGGTTGACCGCGAACTTCGAGTCATTGAATTAAAGAAACAAGTGAACGAGGTTGATGCACAGGCTGGCCGGCAAGCTATAAACTGGTTTTTTTGAAAAATGGGAAATCTTAATGGACGATAAAAATATTTTGTTATCTGTATAATTCAAGGAGATTTATGAAAAACCGTCAGAACACAAAGCAACTACCAGGAATTAAAAAATGTCTTACCGGTATACGTGGGCTCGACGAAATTACCGAAGGCGGTTTGCCCCAGGGGCGGCCCACCCTGGTCTGTGGCTCAGCCGGGTGCGGAAAGACGCTGCTTGCCATGGAGTTTCTTGTGCACGGCGCCAGGGAATTGGGCGAGCCGGGCGTTTTCATGGCTTTTGAGGAAACAGAACGCGAACTTTCGGCCAATGTTGCCTCGCTCGGATTTGACCTTCCCACACTCATTCGGCATAAGAAACTCGTTATGGATTACGTGTATATTGAACGTAGCGAAATCGAGGAGACAGGCGAATACAACCTGGAAGGGCTCTTTATCCGCCTCGACAGTATGATAAAAAGCATTGGCGCCAAACGGGTGGTTCTTGACAGTCTGGAAGCGCTTTTTTCCGGTCTCTCCAACGAAGCGCTGCTGCGAGCTGAACTCAGGCGGCTTTTCCGCTGGCTTAAGAAAAAGGCGTCACCGCCATTATCACAGGCGAGCAGGGTGAAAAAGCCCTTACCCGTCACGGCCTTGAGGAATACGTCAGTGATTGCGTCATCTTCATGGATCACCGGCTTAACAACCAGGTCGCCACGAGGCGGCTTAGGGTTGTCAAGTATCGGGGTTCCAAACACGGCACCAATGAATATCCCACCATGATTGACGAGCATGGCCTGACAGTGCTCCCGATAAGTTCCCTCAGCCTTAACTATCCGGTGTCAAAAATAAGGGTGCCTACCGGCATCGCCCGGCTCGATACCATGCTCGACGGCAAGGGCTTTTATAAAGGCAGCAGTATCCTGATTTCCGGCACCGCAGGTACGGGCAAGAGCAGTATGGCCGCGGCCTTTGCCGACAACATCTGTAAACGCGGGGCGCGCTGCCTGTATTGGTCCTCGGAGGAAGCGCCGGATCAGATTACCCGCAACATGGCCTCCATCGGTTTCGACCTAAATAAGCACGTGGGCGCGGGGCTCTTGCGCTTTTACTCGGTAAGGCCAACCTTTCATGGTCTGGAGAATCACCTTGTTACGCTTCATCAAATGGTCACTGAATTCAGGCCGGAAGCGCTTATTATAGACCCGATCACAAATTTCATGTCAATAGGAAACGAATCGGAAATCAAAATCATGCTTACCCGGGCCATTGATTTCTTGAAAAAAGCAGGGGTGACCGCGCTTTTTACCAGTCTGACCGAAGGTGGCAATGCCAATTCACCCGAGCAATCGCAGATGGGCATCAGTTCCCTCATGGACACATGGTTGTTGCTCGCCATGGTACAATCGGCAAGCGAGCGCAACCGTGTTTTATACGTGCTAAAGAGCCGCGGCATGGCGCACTCCAACCAGATGCGCGAATACACGCTCAGTAAGAAGGGAATCGACCTCGTGGATATCTACGCGGGGTCTGGAATGGTCTATACCGGTTCAGAGCGGTTAAACCAGGAAGCGCGCGACAAGACCAATGCCCTTGCCTCGCAGGAGGCTGCTGAGCGGCGCCAGCGCGAACTTACAGAGGAGCGGCTTGTGCTCAAGGCGCAAATAGAAGCATTGCAAGCCAAGGTGAGCAATGTCACCACCGAAATAAGCATTGCCGCTAAAGAAGAGAAATTGCGTGTGGAAAAAACAAACCGCGACCGCAACAGGATATCGCATGCAAGGAAAGCGGATTAACAGGAGAATATTTATGACCAAAAGCAAAACCGGACATCCTAAGAAATGGGATTTGCGTCTTTATACCGCGGGTCAGACTGCGCGGTCAATAAAAGCCTTAGAGAACCTTAAAAAAATCTGTGAAGAGCACTTGAAAGGGGAATACCGCATCGAAGTAGTTGACCTTCTTAAAGACCCAAAGCTGGCCCAGGGCGACCAAATCATCGCCGTACCCACCCTGGTGCGCAAGCTCCCTGAGCCTGTGCGCAAAATAATCGGCGACCTTTCAAATACCGCGCGGGTCCTTGTAGGCCTCGATTTAAGGCCACGAAATTGAAAACGGAGCGATAATGAACCGCAAATCGAAATCAAATCAAAATATCGCTGCACTAGAACAGGCGGCCCTCGTTGACGCCAAATCCCAATATGTGTTGCGGCTTTATGTGGCCGGGCTCACCCCCCTTTCTATAAATGCGATTAAGGCTGTCAAGCAGACTTGCGAAGTGCATCTTAAGGGCCACTACGACCTCGAAGTCATCGATATTCACAAAAAGCCCACGCTTGCCAAGGGTGAGCAAATCATCGCAGCTCCCACGCTTATAAAGAAACTACCCCTTCCTCTAAGGCGGATTATCGGCAATATGGCGGATACGAAAAAGGTCCTGGTGGGTTTGGATTTAAGGGAAAAAGAGTAAACCCACCCCCTTTCCCCCTCCCTTTTTCTTGGGGGAAAAAGGGAGGGGTCAATGGAACGATAACCGGTATGAATCAGAACCAAAAGATAGCACGCCATCTGCGTAAGAGTACCACGGCCGAGGAAAAGCATTTCTGGGAACTGGTGCGTGGCCGCAAGCTCAAATCTTTGAAATTCCTCAGGCAGCATCCCATTACATTTTTGCATGAAGGTCGGAAAAGATGCTTTGTAGCGGATTTCTATTGTGCGAAGAAGAGGCTTATTATTGAGGTGGATGGCGGTATACATGAAACGCAGAAAGATTATGATTCGCTGCGTACGGCAATCTGCAACCAGCTTGGTTATCAAGTCCAACGTTTTAGGAATGAGGACTTGGAAAAACCAGAGGGAATAATCAGTCTTCTTGAAAAAACTCTATAATTCCTTCACCCCCTTCCCTTTTTCCTTCAAGAAAAAGGGAAGGGGGCAGGGGGATGGGTTAGGGGATAAAGAAATATGAAACATAAAGCAACAGTGTTGAAAAAGAAAAGCATCCCGTCAATTTCCATGAAAAAACTCCTGCACGAGAATTCCGACCTTCGTGAGCGCCTCGGTGAAGCCGAGGAAACGCTGCGCGCTATCCACGAAGGCGAAGTGGATGCCGTTATCGTGAGCGGCGCCAAGGGCGACCGTGTCTTCTCCCTTGTGGAAACCGAGAACCTTTACCGGCTTATGGTCGAGACCATGAATGAAGCCGGTGTGGCCGTATCGCCCGATGGCACCCTTGTGTTCTGCAACGACCGCGCTGCAGCCCTCCTGCAACACTCAAAGGAACAACTTCTTGGCCACCCGTTATACGAGTTTGTGGCTGATGGCGACAGGAAGCGGTTCAACCGCCTGTTGCAAACCGCGCTGACGCAAACCGCGAATGAACAATTCTCATTCCTTCTTAAAAACGGGTCGACATTGCCCATGCATTTGTGGGCCAGCCATCTTGACCGGCCCGATGGCCCTATGATTTGCCTTATTGGCACGGACTTAAGCAAACTTGAAGCCCAAAAGGAGTTAATCGCCCTTCTTCAAAAGCAGCACGAGGAACTGCGCGAATCCCGTATCGCCGCGCTTAACCTTATGGAAGATGCCATTGAGGCCAAAAAAAAGACCGAGGAAGCGGGCAAGGCGCTGGTCGCGGCGCAAAGGCAGACACAGAACATCATCGATAACACGACAGCCATTGTCTATGCCTTCGATCTGGAAGAGCGGTTTGTGATGGCCAATGCCACCGTCGCCAAATTGCTCAACTCCACGCCGGCCCAGATGATCGGCAAACGCCGCCACGACTTCATGCCTCAGGCGGACGCTGACTGGCATGAGGCCAATGACCGCAAGGTGATTGAAGCGGGCCGGGTACTGGACTTCGAGGAGAAAAATGAACTTCAGGGCCGCTCGATAACGTGGCTGACGACAAAGTTCCCGCTTCGCGACTCGGGGGGCAAAATCTACGCCGTCGGTGGATTCTCCACGGATATCACCGAACGTAAAAGAGCTGAAGAGGCGCTTCTGGAGAGCGAACAGAAATACCGCAGGCTTTTTGAGGCTGCCAAAGATGGAATATTGATACTGGATTTTGATACGGGATTGATTGTAGATGCTAATCCATTCTTGCTTGATTGGCTAGGATACTCTCACGGCGACATGCTTCAAAAGCATCTTTGGGACGTAGGGGTTTTTAAAGATATAGCCGCATCAAAAGAGGCCTATGCCGAGTTGCAACTCAAGGAAGTTATCCATTATGAAGACCTGCCGCTTGAGGCAAAAGACGGGACAAGCCGAATCGTGGAATTCGTAAGCAATGTTTATCTGGTTGACGGTAAAAAAGTCATTCAATGCAATATCCGCGACATCACGGAACGCAGGAAGGCCGAGGAAGAGCGCGAGCGGATACTGAATGAACTGAAGGTCCGGGAGGAAGCATTGTCTCTCGCAAACAAGGAATTGGAGGCTTTTTCCTACTCGGTGTCGCATGATTTACGGAACCCTTTAAATGCCATCATGACGAATATCGAAGTCTTGTCCATGGAGGTCGGGGCAAAGGCGGACAGTGACGCCGCCACGGCCATGGCGCATATTTCCGAATCGACCCACCGTATGGCTAATGTCATTACCGATTTATTGACTCTGTCCGGAATATCACGCCGGGATATCAAGCGTAAACAGGTCGATTTAAGCGCAATGGTCCAAAAGTTTCTTGAGGAATTAAAGACCTCCGAGCCACACCGCGAAGCAGAATTCAAAGTACAAGGTGGTTTAATGGTTGATGCAGACCCAGGGCTTCTAAAGCTCCTGGTAGAGAATTTGGCCCGCAATGCCTGGAAATTCAGCTCAAAAAGAAAAGGGACCCAGATTGAATTTGGGGTATTTGAGAAAGATGGAAAGCACACCTATTTCATGCGTGACAATGGGGTTGGATTTGATATGAAGGACGCCGACCAATTATTCAAACCCTATAAGCGCCTGCATTCAACCCAGGAATACAAAGGAACAGGAATCGGCCTTGCGATTGCAAAAAGAGTCGTTGAAAAACATGGCGGCGCGATATGGGCTGAGGGTGAGAAGGATAAGGGCGCAACTTTTTATTTCCAAATACCGTAAAGCATGCTACGGTGATCCCGCTGCGGGTTGCATCATCGGCTGGAAAATCCTTGATTTATTTCTACAAAAATTACCATTGTTTATCAAAAAGGGGCATCGTACTTTTTCATGGGTATATACAATATGTTTGATAAAAAGAATTTTTATCAAATTACCAAACCCATCCCTGCCCTTCCCTTTTTCTTGAGGGAAAAAGGGAAGGGTTCTGAAGAATGCAAAAAGGTTTTTTGTGTTTTAATCTTGACTCCCCCTTCCATTTTTCCTTTAAGAAAAAGGGAAGGGGGTCGGGGCAGGGCAATCGCATTAAAATTCGCCACTTTATTTCTTATTGTCAACGGTAATACGTGACACACGATCCGTTCTTGTTCTTGCAGTTACTTTGTTAGACTTGCCAGTTCTAATCATTTTCATGCACTTTACTGTTTCAACCTCCCATTCCACAATTTCGCGTTTCTTGAAATTCATCGCTTTTGCCAAAGCATTGGGAAAATTAACATACCACTGATTTCCTTTCTTCCGTGAGATGAGTTGAATCGTTGTTGGATAGCCCATGCCCAATTCCTTTCTATTTAAGTAGCTCTACGGATATCCGTAGAGCTATATTATAGTATAAAGAAGAGGCAATGTCCACATTTTAT
Source organism: uncultured Fibrobacterota bacterium (assembly GCA_963831235.1). Lineage (GTDB taxonomy): Bacteria > Fibrobacterota > OXYB2-FULL-49-7 > OXYB2-FULL-49-7 > JAEUSG01 > CAWHPS01. The sequence goes on along the minus strand of CAWHPS010000042.1, from coordinate 94,364 downwards.
TTTACCTATAAGGGGGATTTATGATTTCAACGCCATGCACTTTTATCGAATACTTCCAAGACATACCGGACCCACGCATAGAACGTAAAAAACTCCACAAACTTATCGACATAATTGTTGTCTTGGTATGTGCTACCCTTTGCGGCGCCAAGTCATTCGAGGAAGTCGAATTATTTGGCAACGAGCGAATAGAGTGGCTTAAACAGTTTCTTGAACTCAAAAACGGCATTCCATCGCATGACACTTTTGGGCGGGCCAGTGCCTTGCTAAATCCGAAAGACTTTCAAGAATGCTTTATAAAATGGGTTGAGGCGTTACGATTGCCGAAACAAAATGAAGTAATTGCAGTCGATGGAAAAACCGCACGGCGTTCATTTGATACCAAGGCCGACCGAAATGCTATCCATGTCGTTAGTGCCTGGGCAGCAGAAAATAACTTGGTACTGGGGCAAATAAAGGTGAATGATAAATCCAACGAAATCACCGCTATCCCTGAATTGCTGAATATGCTCATGGTGAAAGGATGTATCGTCACTATCGATGCAATGGGTTGTCAAAAAGCTATTGCCGACAATATTGTAACCAATGGCGCGGATTATGTTCTCGCCGTTAAAGAAAATCAACCGAGCCTGTATGAACAAATCCGCAACCGCGTAGATACTGTCGTGGTGGATGGGTTGAAAGATGTGGCCCATGACACGTATTCAACAGAGGATAAGGGACATGGTCGCGAAGAGCATCGTGAGTATCATGTTATCGATGATATTACCTGGCTAAAAAATAAGGAACAGTGGCGATCATTGTCTGCTATCGGTGCTGTTCACTCCATAAGGAAAACAAAAAAAGCAGAGCAGACAGAAATACGGTATTATATTCTCAGTCGTAAAATGTCGGCAAAACAGTTTGGTCAGGCAGTACGCAGTCATTGGGGAATTGAAAACAAATTGCATTGGAATCTGGATGTGTCTTTTAGAGAGGATGACTGTCGCATTAGAAAATCAAATGCACCAACAAATATGAATGTAGTCCGGCATGTCGCTATAAATCTATTGAGACAGGAAACATCAATAAAAGCCAGTATCGTACGCAAACAATTAAAAGCAGCTTTGAGCACACAATATTTGGAGCGCATCCTTGGAATCGTTAAATTTTAATGCGATTGCCCTGGGGGTCGGGGGGATGGGTTTCCCATGTGTTAAGGTTTTTAAATACAATTGGTTGTGTGTACCCACTAAAACACGCGATGCGCCATCAAAAATACTGAATACATTGACAACATTCAATAAGGTTGATCACCTGCCCCATGTGCGCGGTATAACATTTGCTTTCTTTTAAACAGGCTATTGGCAATATAAGGGTAATAGGCTGAGTTTAAAAATGGTTATGGCTGATTCGGTGGCTTTTGCCTGCCCGAAGAACATCTATTTTGAGAACCTTATTCTCAAAAGTGTTTTTTTTTGTGGATTGAAATGAAATAACCCATTTTCCAAAAAGGAGACTGTATGGAACATAAACTTCCGGAACTGCCATTTGCGAAAACAGCACTGATACCGCACATTTCACAGGAAACCCTTGAATATCATCACGGAAAGCATCACAACGCTTATGTCACCAACCTCAACAAACTCATTGTGGACACGGAGTTTGAATATTTGACACTCGAACAGATTTGCGCTAAAGCAATAGGCCCTGTTTACAACAATGCCGCACAGCATTGGAACCATTCCTTTTATTGGAAGTGCCTGGCTCAGGATGGCGGACAGCCATCAGGCGCTTTTTCCGAGGCCATCACACGGGATTTCAAATCGCTGGAGAAGCTCAAGGAAGATTTTACAAAAACTGCTATAGCCAATTTTGGTTCCGGATGGACATGGCTTGTCAAGAGCGATAATCGACTTTCCATCATGAACACCGGTAATGCGGACATGCCGCAAAAGATCGGCAAGATTCCGCTTCTGACATGTGATGTTTGGGAGCACGCCTATTACATTGATTATCGTAATAATCGGGCGGCCTATCTTGAGGCGTTCTGGAAAATCGTTAACTGGAAATTTGTTGAAAGTAGTTTTAACCTCTGATGCTTGAGCAACCTGTTTCCGTATCGTGTCCTTATTGCGGAAAAATCATTGAAATTATGTCACAAGGCAGTAAAAATAAATATACGGACAAACAAAAAAGACAAGCTGCGCATATTGCAGAAGGTTATGAAAGCCGCAATGTTCCTAAAGAAGTGGCAAAGGCGCGCGCGTGGGCCACAGTAAACAAGATCGATGGTGGAGGTAAAAAAGGCGGTTCAGGACGAGCGTAGTTGTCAAGGAAAGAGGTCCAGTTAATGTGAAAACAAGATATAAAATCCTTATTGGCGTTGTTCTTCTTTTTATTCTCATCCGTCTTATTTTACCTTCAGTTGTATTGCGATACACCAACGGAAAACTGGCAAACATGAAGGATTATTATGGGCGTATTCGCGATATTGATATATCCCTTTACAGGGGTGCTTACATCATCAATGATATTTATTTAAACAAAGGCGATTCGGTTTTAAAAAATCAAACCCCGTTCTTTAAATCGCGGAGCATTGACCTGGCCATAGAATGGCGGGCCCTTTTCCACGGCTCACTTGTGGGCGAATTGGTTTTCGATTCACCGGACTTAATTTTCACTAAAGACAAAGTTGAGCTGGGTGATATAAGAAAGGACACTACTGATTTTCGAGATCTGTTAAACTCTTTTATGCCGTTAAAGGTAAACCGTTTTGAAGTCCATGATGGATCGATTCATTATACAGACAACACGTCAAACCCCAAGGTTGACGTGTCATTAAAGCAAACCCATATTCTGGCCTTTAACCTGACAAGTGTTACAAATGATAAAATTGAACTGCCGTCCACTGTTACAGCGCAGGCTTCGGTTTACGAAGGCACCCTGGATTTTAACATGAAATTGAATGCTTTGGCTGATTATGCAACATTTGACCTGAATGCTGAAATGAAGAACTCTAACCTTGTTTTATACAATGATTTCTTAAGGGCCTACGGAAACTTTGATGTAAACAAAGGCCGGTTTGGTTTCTCCACCGAAATGGCCGCAAAGGAAGGCAATTTTAAAGGTTATGTAAAGCCGGTAATTACTGATTTGGTTGTAGTGGGACCCAAGGATAAGAATGACAGCTTTTTCAACAAAATGTGGGAATATTTTATCGGTAGTCTTGGGGTGGTTTTCAAGAATCAAAAAGAAGACCAATTGGCAACCAAGGTACTCCTCGAGGGCAGGTTTAAGAATCCGAAGACCAATATTCTTTATGCTGTTTGGGAAGTCCTGCGAAACGCATTCATACAAGCGCTGGTCCCTCGTATTGACAATGAGATCAGCATCAACTCGGTTAAGGCAGGCAAACCTGTCGATAAAGGAGACCCGTTGCATAAAATGGATTCGTCCGGAAAACCGAAAGGGAACAAGGGAAAATAAATGAAAATATGGCTTAAGAACATACCTGTTGCTTCAAAAACCGCCTTTAAGGCGTGGCTGTCAAAAGACCCGTTTCGCGAGAGCGCGATAATCGCCTACTATGCCATATTTTCATTGCCGGGATTGCTGGTGGTCATTATGGCGCTTGCCGGATATGTGTTTGGCCGGGAGGCGGTGAACGCGCATGTAATGGCGCAAATCAGGGCCACATTTGGGGCGGATACTGCAGAACAAATCCAAAATATGATTGTCTCGGCAAGGAATATAAACAAGTCCGTTTGGGCGGCCATCATCGGGGTGATTACCATTCTTGTAGGTGCGACAGGCGTGTTCGCGCAATTTCAGAAATCATTAAACGCTATTTGGGAAGTAAAGGTGATCGAATCCAAAGCGGGCATTTTGAACATAATCCGGGTGAGGTTATTTTCGTTCGGGCTCATAGTTTCCATTGCCTTTATGCTTATTGTGTCACTGGTGATTTCCGCCACACTTTCCGCTTTTGGCGGTTGGCTGTCGAGTAATTTTTCCGATTCCTTTCTGATGTTGCTGAAGGGGGTCAATTTTGTTTTGTCTTTTATTATTATCGCTGTTTTGTTCGCCCTTATGTTTAAATATTTTCCTGATGCAAAAATTAAATGGCGGCATGTATGGATTGGCTCACTCATTACAGCCTTTCTTTTTACCATGGGTAAATATGGTCTGGGATTATATTTCGGAAAAGCAACTCCCGGCATAGGTTACGGAACCGCAGGTTCGGTGATTTTAATCATGTTGTGGGTTTCTTATTCTTCCATGATAGTTTATTACGGTGCGGAGTTCACCCACGCCTATGCTAATACCGTTTCGGGCAATGTACCCCCAACGGAAATTGCATCATCCTTTGTGCCGCAACTTAAATAAAAGCCGACTGTCTATTAAAAATAAGGCGCATCGTTTATTTTAGTGAGTACATACTCTATATTGTGAACACAATAGACTCTTGAAACTTTCAGCATTAAGCTACAACCCATCACCCCGGCCCTCTTCCCTTTTTCTTGAAGGAAAAATGGAAGAGGGAGGTATTTTTTAAAACTATTATTTAAAAATCCCATACCCCGCATTTCTCAGAACCCCTCCCTTTTTTACTCAAAAAAAAGGGAGGGGCAGGGGTGGGTTTACGTATTTGGGGTATTGTTTTCAAAAACGGAAAGCTGGTTCTTTATTATTAAGAATATGCCTTACTAATATTAAGTGCATACCATTCATATCCGCCATCTAAGCCATATTGATTTATAATATAATGTGGCGTGTTTATTGCTTTTCTCAAGCTATGTTGAGCTAAATCATCAACCAAGGAGGTCTTATGATGACCCTTTTAATTGTGCTTCTGATAATCCTTCTATTAGGTGGCGGCGGGTGGGGTATCTCGCGTTGGCGCCGATAGTATCCACAGTAGAGGCGTTTCTTGCAGGAAAAGCCAAATGGGTTATTCCTCGGAGATGAATAAATAAATGGCAATACTAATTCCATTATTCTGGCTTTTTGTTTTGGCCATGCCAATCGCCTGTATTTCATGGACAGTTACTCACGAAGAAATTTTCCGAAAACCCAGAGAGTACTGCTCTGACCTTTCTTTACACTGTAAATCTATTTTGGCCAGAAAATTCTTTTACCTTTTTACCTGCGAGTATTGTTTTAGCCACTATGTAACCATTTTTATCCTTTTTTTAACGCAATACAAACTGCTGCTAAATGATTGGCGAGGTTATATTGTTGCCGGATTTTCGCTTATATGGATAGCCAATGTTTACATGAGTTTATTCAGCTTTCTCAGGCAGGATATTAAGAAGGAGAAAACATCGATTGCGGCAATGGAAAGGGATTCAAATAGATATTGAAGATAGCACTAAACATGTAAAATATATTGTGAGTGGAAACCAAAATAATAACGGAGGCAATCAATGAACACAATGACGATGAAAGACGGAGCGCAGATCTATTACAAGGACTGGGGCAAAGGACAACCCGTGGTCTTCAGCCATGGCTGGCCGCTGAATGCGGACGCCTGGGAAGACCAGATGGTGTTTCTGGGTCACCACGGATACCACTGCATTGCCCACGATCGTCGCGGCCATGGCCGTTCAAGCCAGACCTGGAATGGCAACGAAATGGACACTTACGCCGATGATCTCGCGGCGCTTGTTGAAAAACTCGACCTGAAGAACGCTATCCATGTGGGCCATTCCACAGGGGGCGGTGAAGTAGCCCGTTATATCGGCCGACACGGCACTAAAAGAGTGGCCAAGGTTGTGCTGATAGGCTCGGTAACACCGCTCATGCTGAAGACGGATGCAAACCACGCCGGGCTGCCAATCGACGCATTCGATAAAATCCGCGCGGGTGTACTCGCTGATCGCTCGCAATTCTTCAAGGATCTCAGCATACCATTTTACGGTGCCAACAGACCAGACTCCAAGGTCAGTCAGGGGCTGAGGGACTCCTTTTGGCTGCAGGGGATGCAGGCCGGATTCAAAGCTGTTATTGATTGCATCAAGGCCTTTTCCGAAACCGACTTTACAAAGGACCTCCAGAAGTTCAATGTGCCGACGCTAATCATGCACGGCGACGACGACCAGATTGTGCCAATTGGCGCTTCGGCCATGCTATCAGCCAAGATTGTCAAAGAGGCCACCCTGAAAGTTTATCCGGGCATGCCGCATGGACTATGCTCCACCCATAAGGACCAAATCAACGCTGACTTGCTCGCATTCTTTAAAACCTGAGGCAACCATTGATGGACGGGGTCATGATTGAAGAATCTTTATTCCGGGACAACCAGACATACATGAATCAAATTGGATTAGGCAAATAGACCCTGGCGTAAAATAATCAAATGGATAAAATTATGAACAATAAAGAAAACCAATGTAACTCCCGCAAAGTGGTGATTGTCGGCGCCGGGGACGTGGGAGCGTCCTTTGCTTATGCGCTTCTTCAGAGCGGGACCGCGGAAAGCATTGTGCTAATTGATGCAAGGCGTGAACAAGCTGAAGGCCAAGCCCTTGACCTTGCACACGGCCTTCCATTTGTTCCAACAACGATTGTGCGTGCCGGAACAGCCGATGATTATGCTGACGCAACGGTTATTGTGATAACCGCCGGCTCCAAGCAAAAGCCGGGTGAGTCCCGGCTCAATCTTCTGAAGCGGAATGCTCAAATATTGGGTCAAATTGTAAACGAAATCACTACCCGTAAATCAGAGGCGGTTATTGTCATCACATCAAATCCGGTAGACGTGCTCACTTATGCGGCGCTGAAACAGACGGGTTGGCCTCGAAATCGAATCATGGGTTCGGGCACAGTTCTGGACAGTGCCAGGTTCAGGCACCTGCTCAGCCTGCATTGCGGGGTGGATGTAAGAAGCGTCCATGCGAATATCCTGGGAGAGCATGGTGACAGCGAGGTTCCGGCCTGGTCCATGACCCATATCGCCGGGATGTTGATGGATGAATATTGCCAGACGTGTCAAAAATGCGACTGGAAACAGGAAAGGAAGCGGCTTGTAACTGAAGTACGGGATTCAGCCTACCATATTATCGATGCCAAAGGTTCCACCTGTTATGCGATCGGACTTGCCTTGGTTCGCATTGTTGGAGCCATACTCCGAAACGAACACAGCATATTGACCGTCTCGACGTTGCTTAACGGAGAATATGGATTGGAGGATGTGTGTCTTAGCGTGCCCTGTATCGTTTCCCAAGCAGGTGTGGAAAGAATCATAGATGGGAAATTGGCGGAGGAAGAGCTGCTTGCTCTTCATGCGTCAGCATCGGTGATTAAAGAAAAGCTGATTGAATTTAAAACCTCCAGTGAATGATACAAATGGCGAGGTAGGGGGCTTGACTCCTCCATCTCCAGTTTTATTCCGCCTTTTCAAGTAGATTACTTCATCACTCGGCTTTTCGGGAATGTCAATCCAAAAATGGGAATACCCATTTTGATTTACTCCTATCTTTTATTAAATTATAATTGTAAGGGAGGTGGGAAATGCACACATTGAGCTTGGAACAGAAAGGAGACTATGGCAGTCATTTTTTATTTACTTTTGGTTCTTTTGCTGCTTTTATTAAACGCATTTTTCGTTTTAGCCGAGTTTTCATCTGTTAAGGTCAGGCCTACCCAAATCGAAGTTTTTGCCGTGACCGGCAATCGAAAAGCAAAGCGCGTCCAATATATCCAAATGCATCTTGATGAATTTCTGTCTGTTTGTCAGGTAGGAATAACCTTAACCAGTATTGGTCTCGGTTTTGTAGGTGAGCCTGCTTTTGCCAAATTGATTAAACCGCTGCTTCTCTTGATTGGGTTTGGGGCCAATAACGATTTGCTGGTTCACAGTATCGCAATAACAATCGGGTATTTGCTTATCTCGTTCCTGCACATTGTAATTGGAGAGCTTGTTCCGAAATCCCTGGCAATCCGCGCCTCGACCCAATCCGCCCTATTCATTGCCTATCCCATCATGGTATTCCGCCATATATTTGCCGTACCTATATGGCTCCTTAATAATGCGGCAAATTTAATCCTTAGACTGATAAAGGCCCCACCCGCCGGCACAGACGAGTCGCATACAGAGGACGAAATCCGGTTGATTCTGGAGCAATCCCAATCGGGAGGAATGATGTCTTTCCGCCGCCTCCTGCACATAGAGAATGTTCTTGATTTGGGGCAGCTTACCATGCGGAACGCCATGCGTCCGCGAAGGCTTGTTTGCTGTATTAAGGCTGGTGCAACAACGGCAGACATCATTGATACTATCGCCCGATACCGTTATTCACGATATCCCCTTATTGGACAGGACCCTGATAATCCACTCGGCTATATTCATGTGAAGGACCTTTTCTTGACATCCCCCAAAGGATCATTTACCCACAACCTTGAGGCATTGGCCCGTCCGTGTTTGAAATCACAGGAACAAGAGTCTTTGGAGAAAGTCCTGTCCATGATGCAACGCAAAGGGAATCATATCGCCCTGGTATTTAACAAAGAAGGCAACTGGTCCGGCATGGTGACTCTGGAGGACGCTGTTGAAGAAGTTATCGGCACCATTGAAGAGGAATTCCCCTTGGAGAAGCAGTTGAGCTTATCAAATTTTTTATCCCCGGAACGTATATTGGTTGATGTTGAAGGAGCCACCATTATTGCCGCCACCCGAAATGCCTTGAATCGACTGCAACCCAAAGAACTGCCGTTGTCAGCAAGTGAAATAATGGTCTCCATTTCCGATCGGGAGCGCCTCTCCAACAGCTATGTGGGGCATGGTCTGGCAATACCACATGCCAGGCTTCCGATCTCCGCCCAGCCGATCGTGATCTTCGCCAAGTTAAAAAAACCGATTCCGGCCCCGACCTCCGTGTCAAGTGAAACCGTCAATTTTCTTTTTATCATTCTAACGCCGGTCAACGAGCCTCGCATTCATCAAATTTTACTTTCGCACATTGCGGGTATTTTTGAAAGCGATTTTTTGGAGACCAGGCTCAATGATGTCCTGTCTCCCATGGAATTATTCAATGTTATATCCACCGCTGAACAGACAGTATTGGCATAGGCAAGGCACAATCCTATCCCGATTCCTGTAAATCAGAATATACGGGGGCATGTTTAAGCCATGATCAGGAGATATCGAAACGATCCAGGTTCATGACTTTGTTCCATGCTGCCACAAAGTCGAGGCAATCTTCATGTTGTGACGTTATTCTGTATATAATGAGCAAAACGGCTGTCGAATACCAAATCCGTTAATTATGAAGAAAATCATGTGTGTGAGCAATAATTTTATCGAATTTGTGGATTTGAGAATTTAATTTACAAAATTGATTTGGCCTATGGCTCAGAAAGACGAAAAACCCTTGAACTCTTTTTCAGGGTCTTAACGACGTTCATATTTCCAAATCAACGTTCTTTAACCAAAACCGGTTCCAGTCACAATTAATCAAAAGAGACTTTTACCCCAAGCCCTGCGCTCATGAGATCATGAATAATGCTTAAATAACTCGGGTTATAATAGAAGCTCGCAAGATAACGGTCGTTTGTGCTTATCTCGAAATAGCAGCCCAAACTTTTAATTTGTGGGAATGAAGTTATGTGCATCTTTTTATTGAGGAGCAATCCTATCTCAGGTCCGAATCTAAGGGCTGATATCCACCAGAAATATCCCTTCGGATATCGGCTCGGCCAAAACAAATAAAATTTATCACCCAAGGTATAATTCATGAACGCCCCGATAATCAAAGGAGTCACGGATATTTCAGGCCAGGGGTGAAAGGTAAAGAATTTACCGTTCATTTTAAGTGTCAATGAAGTTACCGCTATTCCTCCCATTGATACCGGAACATAGCCTCCGAAAAGATCAATCTCCGCCTTTTCTTTGAATAAGTCATATCCGATTCCTGCTGACAAGAATCCAATGGACCCGGCAAACTGGAGTTTACAGTGATGAGGTATGTACCAGGAAGGGGATTCGGTCTGCGAACCGTGAGCTAATTTTCCCAGAAGAATAATGGAGAAAATAAGGACGGCTATAAAATTCTTTTTAATAATACCCGGGTTCTGCATAAAATCCACCTGGCCAGATTTTGTAAGTCCAATATACCGTGGCCTTAGCAAGGGCCGTAGAACTGTATAGTGGAACATCTGAGCATGTTTTTTCTATTGTGAAATCGTGAATGTGCCCGTGCATGCAAAGTAGTACCCGCCCGTTTTGTTTGAGCAATTGGCATAATGGCTCGCTCAATGTTGAATCGAAATCCTCATAAAAAGGAGGAACATGAAAAACCACTATGGCATTGACATAATTGTTTGTATCAGCAAGAGCTTGCGTTAACCACGCCAAATCCGGAATGGAGCCATTAAAAAGAAAGGCATCAGGGTTTGTGTCAATGAAAACGAATCTGAATTTACCGTATGTGAAATAGTAATTCAATTCCCCGAATATGTTTTCATAGGCTTTTTTCCCGTTGCCGACCTTATCATGAATCCCGATTGCAGTGAAGTAAGGGTACCGTGAGGAAGCCAAAATATCGGCCGCCCATTCAAATTCCCGAAGCAGCCCATAGTCTGTTATGTCACCTGCATGAACAAGAAAATCAATTCCTTCAAGTTGATTAATGTTTTTAATCATTTGATTAAAGCGCTCATAGTAATGATGGGTATCGCTGAAGTGCACAATCCGGATGGTATCACCGGGATTCTGAGCCATTAATTTATCCAGATTTTTTCTTGTAAGATGAGCGGGGGAATCTGATGAAATAACCTGATTTGGGCTATATTCGAACAGCCGGCAATTAAAAGAGAAAAGCGTTAAAATCAGGCAGACCAACATTAACTTTTGTTTTTCCATATTTAGCTGTGCTCCACAATTGCAATGAAATGCAAAAACCATGCCATACAGAGATACCCCTCTGCTTTCAGGTCTTCATAAGGTCGAGATTAGGCTAGCGGATTATACTTTGGTTCCAATCCAGATGTCCGTTGAGCAAGCATCCGGATATTGTCCAGTGCATCCATAAGACTACTATCAAGATCGTTAACATCCTATAATAGGCTTCAACCTATTAAAATAACAATGATTATTAGGAGCAAGACGAGGAGGCTGATCATTAAGCCTGGTAAATGGTTTTTTTTGATGGATTAAAAACAAATAAGTCATTATATTCTCAGAGGGTGGGAGGTTTTCTGCTCTCCAAAAACTAACAGGAGAAACAGCTTATGAATAATAAAAAAAGCATCATTAATAAATATTTGAAATTATCGTTGTTATCGGGGATACTCATGGGGGCAATATTCCCTGTATTCTCATTATTGTTTGTGGCCAAATTTAAAAGCAGTGCTTGTTTTATAGTTTTTGCTTGTTCCTGCGTCCTTGCTGGAGTTATCGTAGGCCTGATTTCATTTTTAATAGGAAAAACCACTATAATTGGTTTTATTAAAAAAGTATCTTTGGAAATACACGAGATATCCGAAGGTAATAGGGACTTGACAAAAAGAATTATAGTGGAAAGTCAGGATGAAATCGGGGATATGGCCCGATATTTTAATAAATTCATTGAGAAGCTGCAAGATATGATTGGGCGCATTACGGGTCATACTGAAACAGTGGCCTCTTCTGTTACGGAACTCTCGTTAACTTCCGCGAAAATAGCTGCAAATGCCGATGAAATGACCGTGAAGACAACTACTGTTGCATCTGCGACGAAACAAGTCACAGACAATATCAGCACAATTTCTTCTGCCGCAGAAAAGATGTCAAACGCGGCAAATGCCGTGGCCATGGCAATTAATGAGATTAGCATATCACTCAACGAAGTCGCCCGCAACTGTCATAAAGAATTGCAAATATCCACGGATGCCAGTAAATATGCGCATACCAGTAAAGAGATAATGGACCATCTCGGTAGCGCATCAAAATCAATTGGTAAAATTGTGCTGGTCATCAAAGGTATTGCTGATCGGACAAATTTGCTTGCATTAAATGCCACGATAGAAGCGGCCTCTGCCGGAGAGTCCGGGAAAGGTTTTGCCGTTGTTGCTCACGAAGTAAAGGAGCTTGCGAAGCAGACTTCGGAGGCGACACAGGAAATCGAGAAGCAGATTGGGGAGATGCAGGGTAATACGGAATCCGCAATCAAGGCGATTACGTTAGTGACCAATGTCATTGAAGAGGTGAATACCCTGTCACAAGCAATAGTAAGCGCGGTCGAGGAGCAGAGTGCCACTGTAAATGAAGTTTCCAGGAATGTCAATAGTGTTGATGTCAGCGCGCAAGAGGTCGCACGAAATGTAGCGGAATCAGCGCAAAAACTTTCCGAAGTAGCAGATACGCTGAGTAGCGTAAATAACGCGGTAGCGGGTACGTCCCAGGGGATTACCCAGGTTAAAACCAGCGCAGAGGATCTTGCGAAACAAGCTGAGAGTTTAAAAGGATTGGTGCGACAGTTTAAGGTATAGGTAAGAAATTACCCGATATATTGTGGATTTTAGCAAAGCAAAAGTTTTTTAAAGTTCGACTCTCCAAATTATGGGCTCTTCCCCAGACTTTTTTTGCTTTTTTTTACAAGGCTGATGATAGATGATATATCATTTTGTGATTTGGTACTTGAAACAATATTTTATATAAAAACTAAAATAAAAGGATTATTATGTCCATTTCTTCTCCTGACACTTATTTATCCAATGTCACTTCCGTCTTAAAAAAGCATTGGCCTGATAATCGCACAGTGAATATAGTTTGCCATGGTCATAGTGTGCCTTCGGCCTATTTTGCGACGCCTATGGTTGATACTTTCAACGCTTACCCGCACCTCATGCATGTAGGTCTTAAACACCGATTCCCCTTTGCGGTCATAAATGTCATTGTCACTGCCGTTGGTGGTGAAGCATCAATTCAGGGTTCAGAAAGGTTTGAAAAAGAGGTAATCTGCCACAGACCGGATGTAGTGACATTGGACTATGGCTTGAATGACCGCGGTGCAGGCCTCGAAAAAGCCAAAGCTGCGTGGTCAAGAATGATTAATATCGCTCTTGATCGGGGAGTTAAGATCATCCTGCTTACGCCTTCCCCTGATATCACCCAATTACCTGCCGCCGACATCCATGAGAAGAAGGTTCTTCAGCAGCATGCAGACCAAATTCGTAGTCTAGCAGAGGAATACGGTATCGGGCTTTGCGACTCTCTTTCTGCCTTCGAGGTGCAGCAGAAGAACGGACATGCCTTGTCCGATTTCCTGTCATGGTCAAACCACCCCAATCGTAAAGGCCACGAGATAATAGCTGAAGAGTTGTTGCGCTTTTTTCCTCCTTGGTAGCGGATTTTCCGGCATTTCAAATGAGGTTGCGCATTCTGCCGAGCGTTTCCTCGCGTAAGTCCCAAAGTTCAGTGATTCTTTTCGAGATTTGCTCAGAAGCCGATTAGGTTTGGGTCGTGTCAGACTTTATCATATTCTTCTCTTTATCTGATAAGAGAACCTGCGGGTTGTGTTATCGAGCAGGATGTTTCATCACGCATTTTTTATTCCAGGCTGGACTTGCGTGCTTGGATTGCCAAACGCCCTTTCGTTGATAGGGAAGCGCAAAGATTTCATTACACGGCCTAAAACCATAATATCTTGAGCTTTTTTGCCGGTTTCTGCAAGACCTACGTCGAGCTTGTCATCCAGCAGTATAAAAATCGTATTTTAAGCCTATGGCCGTCCGCATAGCTTTTATTTCAGACCACGAACCTGTCACCCCGAGTTTCGTGCGGCAGGATGTTCTCCGCCTGCTGTATGGGATCATGCTCGAGGCCCGGCACGAGGCTGTGCGGATCAATTACTTCATACATTCAAATCCGCTTAACCTGTTCATGGATGCGCTTCGTGGCAAAAAGTTTGATGGCGCCATATTCGCCCTCATGGGCTTTGGGGCGGAAACGCGCAGGAGGCTTACTGGTCTTAGCAAGCGCATGCCCTGCGTGGCCTGCATGATTAAACCACCGGTGCAGGGGATTCCCTACATCGGTACCGACATAGAAAGTGGTTACCGGGAGCAGATAAGCCGGCTCATGCGGCATGGCATTTCAACCTTTGGATATATCGGGTCATTTTTCGGAAAGCACTCCATCGACAGGTTCCTGATTGTACGCGACCAGCTGCGAGCCATTGGCTTAAACTTGGAACAGAGATGGGCTCCGGGTTTTTCCATTGAAACCGGAAAGCCGCATGTGTTTGACAAGCGGATGAGGACGTTCATCCACAACATGCCGGGCGGCGACCACAAGACAAGCCGTATAATGGCGGAAAACGCGGATCAGGTCATTGAACTTTTTCTCAGGAACGAGGCCTTCCCTGACGCGGTGCTCTGCGAATACGATTACTTCGCGGAACACCTTTATCTGGCGGCCGTGGGCCGCGGTATAGCAATACCCGGGAAAATGGCTATTGCCGGTTTCGGGAACGAGAAATACCCCTTCCCACCGCACAACGAAGCGTTCCTTTCCACCATGCACGAGGATTTCATTGAGATTGGCAGACTTTGTGCACAGGCGGTCATTAGTAGCGGTCCCCGAATTAATGATCGTCCTGATATCCTCCTAAAGCCAGTACAGATACCTGGATCATCCGAATACCGTGGGGAATTGGATTCCACTGTTGAAGACACGATCCGGTTCACCCAGGTTGTCCAGTCTGTGATTGCCGAGGAGCCGGACACCGACGACCTTGCCGGAATGCTCGCAACCAGGACCCGCTTGTCGAAGCGCTATTTCCTCCAGCGATTCAAACAGGTTTATCAAGAGACCTTTCGCGACTTTATGAATGACCGGCGGCTGGAACGGGCTTCTTTCATGCTACGGAATTCATCTGAACAGGTCATCAGTATTGCAATGCGGTGCGGGTTCAACAATATTCAGCCTTTCAATCGTCTGTTCAAGGCAAAATTCAAAACCACGCCCACGGCCTTTCGCAACTGATCTGACATTTTATTCATACTGGTTTCTAACCCCTTTTGTAGTTTTTTACCCTCTTTCTGATTATAATTAATCATGGGAACAAGGAGGGCGCTTATGAAAAATCTAATCATAGCGTCGGCTACAGCGGCCCTCCTTGCCGTATCCGGGTTCACTGCCCTGCCGGTCAATCCAGATGCCACTCCTGAGGCAAGGAAAGTACTTGATTACCTTGAAGATGTGAGGGACCATAACAAAATCCTTTCCGGCCAGGAATCACCTTTTGACATGCAGTATGCCCGCCATATTAAAGAAGTTACAGGGAAATGGCCCGCGATAATCGGCCTTGACTTTTATTGCGAGGACACTGTCTCGTTGCGGCCTGGCATGATTGCAACAGCCATCGAATACTGGCGCGCGGGTGGTCTTGTGACCATCTGTTGGCATGAGACCAGTCCAAAGGAGATGGAGCCGGATGCGGGCGGTTGGGAGAGCGTACGGTCATCCATGTCTCAAAAGGACTTTAACGAGGTTGTGACCCCGGGAACGTTGCTTTTTGATCGCTGGGCTGCTAACGTGGACATCATAGCCGCATTCCTGCAAGAGCTCCGCGATTCAGGGGTTGTTGTCTTATGGCGGCCCTATCACGAGATGAATGGCTCCTGGTTCTGGTGGGGTGGCAAGGAGCCCTCTTCCTTCAAGAAGCTCTGGTACAATATGTATGACCGCTTGACAAACTGCAGGGGGCTTGATAATCTTCTCTGGGTCTGGTCCCCGAACACAGATGTCAATGCCGCATATTACCAGCCGGAGCTTGTGGATGTCGGTGGTGTGGACCATTACACCTCCATCCAGGAGGACGACAGGTGGGTGGCACAGGATGCTTCACTTGCAAGCTTCATGGGGGGCAAGCCCTATTCGATTACGGAATGCGGACTCACACCGGATCCTGAATGCCTGCAGGCTGCAACCGGATATGCCTGGTTCCTGGTTTGGGCCTTCGGCTGGTG
Source organism: uncultured Fibrobacterota bacterium (assembly GCA_963831235.1). Taxonomy (GTDB): domain Bacteria; phylum Fibrobacterota; class OXYB2-FULL-49-7; order OXYB2-FULL-49-7; family JAEUSG01; genus CAWHPS01. The sequence continues at coordinate 78,431 of CAWHPS010000042.1, read as the reverse complement.
CGACAATACCGCTTTTGGCATGCCGCCCGCTAATGGTCCGGGCAATACGCCGGATCAACTCCGCGGCCTATACAATCATCCAGTATGCATAACGCGTGATGAGGTATTCGAAGACCTGGACATCCTTACGGAACAAACCTTTCTTACAGCGCCTCATAATGATCTGCCGAATCCATTTGTCACTGTTGGTGATATGTATGGTGTAAATATTTTTAAGAGCGGGGAGAAGCTGGTTCCTGGAACAATGGAGGTGCTTATTTCTGTTAAGACCGGATCGTCAAGCAATGCTGGTTGGTATTATATCGGGATACTAGCTTACATCCCGGATCGCGGCAAACCGGTGCGGACAAAGAAACAGATCAACATACATGCATAAGCAAAATATGTTCAACAGCGATTCCGCAACGTTTTTTATTACCCCCTAATTTTTCAAAGTCTTAGCTCTAAAACTCACAGATAGCAGATTCGCATCCGCATTATTTCCTTGCAACTGGCGATAAGACTTACTTATATTAATAGGTAAGCCTTATCTCTACCATTAAACGGAGCCCTTACTATGAACGAATTATCCGCCAGAACCAAGCTGACCGCCCTAATCAGCGAAAAACCTTTTATACGGGGCAGTATTTCCAAACGAAAGCTGACCTGCGGTAACCCCACCTGCAAATGTTTGCAGGAATGCCTTTCTTATTTGGGTGGAAAGCAAGGTGATATGCCGGTTTCAGAGCATGCAGCTAAAACATCGCTTGCACTGCCTGTTTACCCTGAGATTACCTCTGATGCTTTAAAGTATGTTGCGGATTCTGTACTGGAATTTATCAAATAAAAGAAACGGTGTTTCTATCTCAGCAAATTAATACCCCGGAGCGCATGATTTCGTTTGCAAATGGATTGTCATTTGAAAAATCAGTGGCGGTAAAAGGGTGCAATTCAAGTGAGGGATCTATTTGAATGACAAATGGATTTAATACCTTACGATCATCAAAGGAAATTCCGGTAAATTTGTCTGAAACAAGCGCTACGTCAATATCGCTATATTCATGGTTCCTTCCGCTCACAACTGAACCAAAGAGGTAGGCTTTGGAAATCGGAATTCCCGCAGCCGAAACAGCGTCAACGAGTCTTTTAACTATTCGTTTTACACTTTCTGCAGTAACCATTGATATGTTTCCTTTATTTGCTTGAAATTTTCTTCTGCAAAGTTACTATCACACTTGATATAGAACCGCATTCTTGGCAACCCATTTGCCTCCCTTATCAGGGCCGACCCTGCTGATGAGGCCTTTGTCCTGCATTGTTTTCAAATGTCTTTGCATTGTTCGCTCTGATAATTTCAGCCTGATCCCGATCTCTTTTGCTGTTATTATTGGATTTTTCCTTATCATTGCCAATATTTTCGAGTCATTTTCTACGACATTTTCTACGACATTTTCTACGACATTTTCTACGACATTTTCTACGACATTTTGTTTGTTTGTGCCTTGTTTGTCAATGTCTTTAACGGCAGGCTTTAGAAGACTTTTCCTATTTGTCTTTTTTAAAATCACACGGAAGCCATGCTGCAGATTTTCGAAAGAGGCTTCACAATTGGCATGCTCCCTGCATATTTCGCATATTCGCCTGATACCGGAACCATATTTCTCTACCAGATTTGCTTCTTTAAAAAGAAGGTTTATGAGTCTGTTTCTTACTTTTGGTACATAGTTATCTGAAAGCAATTTTTCTACGGTGAGTTCCCCGACCAGTCTTCCCGGATTAAAGAATTCTATACGGTCATCAAATATCTTTACTATGGAGTCGCTTGAATCTCTGTAATCACGGTGTACAATCATATTAAGCACAATCTCACGAATGGCAGCCTCGGGATAGTCAAAACGCTCTTCCCTGCGGGCTTTTCCGGTAATGATATATTCTGTCATCAAATGCTTATGTATGAATTCCAGGAGAAGATCAACCTCTGAAAATAAATCCGTCTGTATGGTTAGGTTGTCGATGATATTGGTATCGCTTTTGAACCGGCCTGCTTGAATCCCTGTCATTGAAGAAAAATCATTAACAAATAGAAGATGTGCTGCTTTGGTGAGCTTCCCTTCACGGAGAAGTTCAAATTTCTGAAGAAACCGGATAAAATCGTCTTCCGGTGGCCTTCCTGATTTGGAACTGATTTGCCTGATGAGTTTACGGACTTTTTCGGGATCAATGCCGTCGAGTGATAGTTGAGGATCGGTATAATAGTCCCAGCTCTGGTTGAATGTTTTAAGGTGCATGTCGGATATTTCGCTTAATGACATCAGATGGTTGGAACTGGATATCCGCTTATAATAGCGTCCCTGCTGAGATACCGGTTTTACGGGAAAGGCTTTTATTGATAGGATAATGATATTTTTGCCCTTCAACCTATAAGGAAATACATCAGGAATAATTGAAGGTTCTGTTTTCTGCTTGATTTCATTTAGCCACGTGTTTATACTCTCTTTATGAAGGGAAACACCGATAGGCTCTCCGGAATTATTGACGCCGATTAGGACATAACCGCCGTTTGTGTTCGCAAAAGCATTAAGCGTGACTATTGTATCTGAACCGAAATTAGCCTTAAACTCTATTGTCTCACATTCGCCTTGTTTCAGCAAAGATTTTGGATGATAGGAATTCATAATAAGCCCTGTAAGTGTTAGGAAAAATAAGCAATCAAGATTGTTTTAGGCAATGCTTGTTTATGCTGGGGAGTATGACAGGAAGCGGGAATGGATTTCAGGTTTACTTTAATGTAGAGCAGGGAAGTTATAATCGATTGTATTGACCGTCTGTTTCAAAACTATTATTATTTCAACGGCTGTCAAATCAACATGTTACAGCATTAAATCCATAATTTGCAGATTGTTTATTACATAAATTATATTATTCAAGATTAAACATTTATGCTAAACATAGATCATCCATTTCTTTTATACCTTTTTATCACTTCCATTTCCCTTGCAGCTTCGATAGTTTTAACGCCTTTTGTCATAAAGCTTGCCATAAGCCTTGATATAGTTGATAAGCCCGGCACCCGTAAGATTCATGTTGATGTAATTCCGCGAATGGGCGGCCTTGGCATCTTCGGCGGGGTGATGGTTGCACTCTTATTTTTCAATTTTTATGATCATGCCTCTTTCATTGCCCTGTTCTTTAACAGGGAATACCTATATATATTTGCAGGTTCTATTGTTATGATGGCAATGGGAATTATAGACGACAAAATCGGTCTGAATGCAAAGATAAAGTTTATAATCCAGTTCTCGGTGGCTATCTTGATTGCCGCTTCAGGCCTTAGGGTTGAGGCGATAACTAACCCATTTGGAGAACCCTTTCATCTGGGGTTTTTCGCTTATCCAATAACCGTGTTTTGGATTGTAGGTGTCACAAACGCCATTAACCTTTCAGACGGCCTTGATGGACTGGCTTCGGGTATTTGTCTTATTGTAGCAGTCTGCATGTTTGCCATATCAATGAATATAGGAAATCCCGCCATGGTAATAATGTCCGCGGCCTTGACCGGGGCTCTCCTTGGCTTCCTTAAATACAACTTCAATCCCGCGCAAATCTTTATGGGTGATACTGGAAGCCTTTTTCTTGGCTTTATCCTGGCAACCCTTTCCATAAAGGGCGCATTGATTAGTTCAACAACCGTATCCATCCTGATACCTTTCATTGCGCTTGGCCTGCCTATATTCGACACACTATTTGCCTTCTTAAGAAGGATCATAACCGGCAAAAACCCCTTTTCAGCGGACAAAGAGCATATACATCACAGGCTGCTTGCTTCAGGGTTAAATCAGAAACAGACCGTAACAGTATTGTATATAATCTGCATTGTGTTCGGCGCAATAGCATTGGCCTTGACCGCGGCACAGAACGAGATAGCTGCCAGTCTTCTTTTGATTTTTGGATTAATTGTTTATACAGGAATAAGGCGTCTTGGTTATGTTGAAACCATCCTGATTCGCCTTAAACGGGAACGGTACAGACAAAAGAAAAAGCTTTATAATGCGCTTTATAGTGATGAAGAGAAGGAACTTCCTTTCTGGTATAAATTATCTGCAAAGAAGATTGTATTCGAACTTGTGATTGATTGTATTTTTATAGTCATATCTGTCTTTTTTACAAGGATGTTTATTGAAGATTTTGGTACAATTCATCAGAACATAAATCAATTCAATGCCCAGCTGATAATAATCTCCCTTTGCTGTTTCATCTCCTTCGCGGTCTTCGGCTTCTATAAGACACTATGGAGATATGTTAATCTTGATGCCATTGGCCGTTATGTCAAGGGTGTGACCCTTGGTGCGCTTTTGTCTTATTTTGCGCTGGCATTTTTTAATCCTTCTTTAATGCTATCTCCAAGGCATATTGTTCTGTTCTGGATTTTTCTTTTGGTCCTGATATGCGCAAGCAGACTCCTGTATAATTTCTACGTAACCTATCAAAAACGCGAGCTCACACGCCTGTCAGGAGGCGACCGTACGCTTATATATGGTGCAGGGGATAGAGGCGAAGTGCTTTTAAGTTCTCTCATCAAGGAGGATATTCTTGATTACAAACCCCTTGGCTTCATAGACGACAACCCTTCTAAACACAATAAGGAAATACTGGGATATCCCGTTCTGGGCGATGTAAATCAACTGGAGAATCTGGTTGTTGTAAATAATGTGCAGCGAATAATAATTTCATCACCATTCATCAACGGCAACCGCGAAGGTGTTCTTAAGGATGTATGCAAAAAGCATAATCTCAAGCTTTGCAGGTTTACAATTCAATTCGATAATATATCACTTGCGAATTAATAAAAGCATCCTATGCATTGCATTATTGTCAATGGCTGCATGGGGTTTTGCATATTTTCTTCCGTTGGATCATCCTGTATATCCCTCCCTGGATTTCCTGATTCACAGGAATCTATTACCCGAACTTACCGGCAATGCCAAACCCTATGATTCGTATCATGCCCTTTCCGCTTTGCTGAAGGTTGACACTTCGGCTATTTCCATTGTGGAAAAAAGTTATTGGAAAGAAGCGAAAGGATATTTGTCCGTATTTGAATCAAGAGGAAAGGATAATAGGCTTTTGCTTGAGGCTTATCTGCATGGATATGGGGATTACAAGGACTCTCTTCTCGGTATGATGCGTGGTATTGGCGGTGTTGCATATACATACGGTAATTTTACAATTGCCGACAGGGTATCGGTGGATCTAACAAATGAAGATAATAGATATGATCATCTGGACCGGCAATTCAAGGCAAAACTACCGTCAGATATGCCCCAGGCCTATCTATCATATTCAGGTGAACATTTCGGTATGCTCCTTGGCAGGAATGCTATGCAGTGGGGGCCGGGCAAAAGCGGCAACCTGATTCTCGGGGCACGCCAGCCTTCCATGAACATCGTATCAGCCTGGGCCAAAATAGGTTTTCTTAAAGGATATACGCTTTCATCAAAACTTAATTCTTATGATGGTATGGAAAGCAACTTTTCAGCATCACGGCTTGTAATAAGCATAAATAAAGATATAAGCCTTGCGCTTAATCAATCGGTGATTTATTCAGGCGACAAACGCGGTTTTGAACTTTATTATCTGACCCCATCATTCATTTATTATTTCAGTCAATTCGGTTTTACGCAATACAACGAAACAGAAAATACTTTTGTCGGCGCTGACGGGGAATGGCGTATAAATAAAATGGTCAGGACGTATTTTGAATTCCTTGCTGATGATTTTCAGGTTGATAGGGATGCTACGTCCCGCACAACCCAGAATGCCATTGCCTGGCTTATTGGTGTTGATTGCCCTGAGGTATATAAAAAGACAGGGTTTGCCGCTGAATTTGTGCATATAAATTCGTATGTTTACAAGCATATGGGAGGGTGGCCCACACACTATATTGCCAATTCACATGGAGGTGTTTTGGGGCATGAATTAGGGCCGGATGCAGAGGAATTGAATCTATGGCTGACAAATAGGGTCTCTGATCATTTAAGCCTTGGGCTTGCATATAATCTGAAAAGGCTGGGAGATCTGAATAACATCTATGGCCCCTGGGATGGTTTTGGAAAGGCTGATGCCAATATACCTCATGGAAGGGTTGAAAATACCCATACAGTTTCTGTTGAGGGTGGACTTTCCGGTTACAAAGGACTTTCTGCAACCATGACAGCCGGCTACAGTCTGATCATCAATAAGAATAACCTGAATGCTGATGACTCAAATCCCTGGTTAAGATTGCAAGCTGATTATTATTTCGGACGCATTCTCCAATGGAAAACACGCGAAAACCTGTTTTAATCGAACAAATGAAAAATCTCTGGTTTGTTTTATCCATTCTAGTATTGGTTGTTTTAGCTCAGGGGACAATTTCACAGAGTAATTCCATGTCCTGGCCGCTTTCTTGCGAACCCGGCATGACGTCGGCTTTTGGTGATTACAGACCAGGTCATTTTCATTCGGGCGTTGACCTTAAAACATGGGGCAGGATTGGAATACCCATTGCAAGTGACGGTGATGGTTATGTATTCAGGATAGGCATTTCTACCAGAGGCTATGGCAAGGCACTTTATATCAAACTTAACCAGGGCGGATACAGGGTTTATGGACACCTTTCGGAATTCGGCCCGGGAATCGACAGTTTGGTTCAAAAAGAACAATATGCGCGCAAACGTTATTCCGTGCAGCTTTATTTTAAGAAGGACCAGATTCCGGTTAAGAAGGGACAGATCATCGCACTTTCCGGCAATACCGGAATAGGGTTTCCCCATCTTCATTATGAGCACCGCTCAGATAGCAATGTGCCCATTAATGCACTTTCTTCAGGCCTTAAAGTTATTGATAAAAAGCCTCCTGTTCTAGAATCACTTGCAATCAAACCTTTTTTGCTCGGATCATACATTAATGAAAGCGAAGAAACCGTGGTCCTGCCCCTTATAAAATCAGCAGGGGATACATTTCGGACAAGTGCTCCAGTGATGTTTTATGGATGCATAGGGCTTGCTGTAAAAGGGTTCGATATGGCGGATGCTGCGGATAACCATTTTGGTATATACGGGCTTTCTTTATTTCTAGATGATTCCCTTGTTTTTAAAAGCGTGCGCGATTCATTCTCTTTTGAGGAAACACAGGAAATCCATCTTGATTATGATTTAAATATGATATGCAAGGATAGGGTGCCTTACTACAATCTATATGTAGAGACCGGGAACAAACTTCCGTTTTACGGCAGGTTTAAAGAATTGTCAGGAATTCTTAAGATGGCATCATCAGGTACCGGTATTCGGGAGGGACATCATAGATTACGGATTGTCGCCTCTGATGCCGCACAAAACACGGCTTGCGCAATTGTAAATATAACCTGCGCAAGACCGCCTGTTATTGAACAAGTGGAATGGCAGGACGATTCGGGCTTGAAGAATTTTTCCATTACCATAGGAAGAGGCAGCGCAGGTTTTAGCGGTTTTAAATTCTTAACGTCAACCAGTGGCGATCACTGGAAAAATATTCAGGTCAAGACTATACCGGGTCCTGGCGGTATTTTTCGTTTTACGCTTGATTCCATAAAATCTCCCGGGGCTTTTCTTAAGACAATTGCTTATGATAGTAATGGTTACACATCCCTGCCTTTCATTATTCCTGTTACTCAAAAATCAAGGGCAGTAAAGGAGCCTGAGATTGAACTGGAAATGGTGGACGATATAATGCATATCATGGTCCGGATGAATCCGATTATTTCAATTGCCCCTGAAATCACGGTGTTTGCCGATACCCTTAAATTACAGATACCGAAACTTTATTCACGCAATCCAGGGCTATACGAAATAAGGTTCAGGAGCGGTTTTGTGGGACAGAAGATCATTCACATAACCATTTCAGTCCAGAGCGACAGCCTTTTAAAATATTATAAAAAGGATTATCCGGTTTGCGGATTAACCGCAAAAGGTTGTGGAGAGGCTGTTTCGATTGATAAAAAAGGGTATATGAATGTGGTTCAGGGAGGAGTTGTCAGGGATGCTTGTTTAATGGTAATGGATTATGCTGATTCTGTCAAGGTGAAGGACTTGAAAGAAATAATATTTAACCGGATGGCATACACAGCATTTCCCAAAGCATTGTATTATGACAGGCAAATAAGAGCTGCCATAGTGGCCCCCCATCAAAACAAGGCCGGATTATTTATTTATACCGGTGATAATTATTGGAAGTTTCTTTCAGATAATTATGATGAAAAAAAAGGATGTTTTTATGGAATGGTCATGCAGAATACTCCCTTCGGACTTTTTTCAGATACCATTCCTCCAAATATAAAGCTTAAGATGCCTGGCAAGGCTGGAGATACTGTGACTTCTTCAGAGTTGCTTTTGTATGTCCGGGATGAAGGTGCCGGCATTGGTTCCGACAAGGATGTGGTGACTTATATGGATGGAAGATGGATTTTAAGCGAATATGATTTTAAGTCGGATGCGGTCAAGGTAAGCCTTAAAGGTGTTTCTCACGGCAGACATGTACTTACAATTGAAGCACTGGATAATCTGAAAAATGAAAGCAAAATGGATTTGCCTTTTATTCGTAAGTAGTGTTTTCCGGATTGCTTTTTGCGGTACGGAACTCATTGACCCCTATTTCCATAAGGAAATGAAATATGGTATTGATCTGATAATGCGTCAGGAGTATGATTCTGCATCATTTGTTTTTAATCAGATGGTACTTAAGAAAAAGGATTATCCAGCAGGGTATTTCATGCAGGCCACTCTTATCGTAACCAGGTTTTATGACAAAAACGATACTTCATCATTGAAGGGATTTTATCCCTTGACAGCTCGGATAATTGAACTTACTTCAGACAAGGAAGACCCAATCTTCAGATTTTACAGGGGCGCGACCTTCGCTTATTTATCAGTCTTTCTTTCAAAGGATGGGCGATGGATGAGCGGAGCAATGAATGGGAAAAAGGCTGCTGATATTTTTAAAAAGATGGTGGCTGAAAATATCAAATCAGGAGATGCTCTTGGAATGCTTGGGTCTTATCATTATTGGAGTTCAGCTGTTATGAAAAAATTTATCTGGCTTCCTTTTATACAAGATCGAAGGGAGCAGGGCATAATGGAGATGTCTATTGGTCTTAAGAAAGCGGAATATCTCAGGTTTGCCTTATTAAACTCCCTTCTCTGGGTATATTATGATAATGCGCGCTATTCTGATGCGCTGCTTTTATGTCAAGAGGCACTGAAGGATTATCCACAAAACCGTGTTTTCAGGCTTATTGAAATGCATATATTATACAAAGAGAAAAATTACGCAGCTTCACTTGAAGATGTGGTGCGGCTTCAAAAGGCATATAAAAATATTGAAGAGGTCCCTGTAAATTACACTGCCATTAAAATAAAGAAAGCCATTATATTTTACTCAATGGGCAGAAAAAAAGAAGCGGATGTCATTACCGAAGAAGTTAAACGCAGTAAATACGGAGGTTACCTTAAAAGCAGACTTGAAAAGGATTTTGCAATCCTTGAAAAAAGCAGATACTGAGGCAACATGAGACAATACGATTTTATTGTCATAGGTTCGGGCATTGCGGGTCTTACATTTGCACTAAAGGCATGCCATTTTGGAAGAGTCGCTGTGCTTACAAAAAAGTCCGCGGGTGATTCCAACACCAATAATGCACAAGGCGGGATTGCGGCGGTATTTTCAAAGGAAGATACCTTTGAAGAGCATGTCCGTGATACATTGGATGCTGGTGCAGGACTTTGCAATGAACATACCGTAAAATTGATGGTTGAAAACGGACCTTCCGCTGTTCTTGACCTTGTTGATTGGGGGGCGGCCTTTACCGGCTATGCAAAGGAAGGAAGTGAGGTCCATTTTGACCTGGGACGGGAAGGCGGGCACACAAAACATCGTATAATACATGCCAAGGACCTTACCGGACGCGAGATTGAACAGGCCATGCTTATGCGCGCTGCGAAAGAAAAGAATATAGACTTATTTACCGGCATGACATGTGTTGAACTGGTAACGGAACACCATTTAAGCGGCTCCCTGATCGGTGAAACCTGTTATGGTGTTTATGCCTTTGACAATCACACAAGGAAAATTGAGCTTTTTCTTGGGTTGTTTACTGTAATTGCTTCGGGTGGCACCGGCTGTGTTTACAAGCATACGACAAATCCTGAAATTGCAACAGGCGACGGCCTTGCAATAGCTTATCGAGCAGGGGCCAGGATTGCAAACCTTGAATTCATGCAGTTCCATCCTACGACGCTTTATCATCCAAGGGCAAAATCATTTCTTATCACCGAGGCCTTGAGAGGGTTCGGGGCTGTTTTAAGAAACAATGAGGGCAAGGAGTTCATGCTCCGCCATCACCCGATGGGCTCCCTTGCGCCAAGAGACATTGTTGCGCGCGCAATAGACCTTGAGCTCAAGGAAAAGGGTATTCCATGCGTCATGCTTGACACTACTGCTCTTGACAAAGAGGAGCTCAAGCGCAGGTTTCCATACATCTACGCGACTTGTCTGGAATATGGTATCAACATCACACGCGATCCCATTCCGGTTGTACCCGCGGCCCACTATATGTGCGGGGGGATTGTTGTTGACGAATGGTCAAGGGCAACGCTTAAACGTCTCTTTGCCTGCGGGGAAAGTTCCCATACGGGAGTCCACGGGGCAAACAGGCTTGCTAGTAATTCCCTGCTTGAAGCGGTTGTTTTTGCAAAGCGCGCTGCTCATGATGCGGAAGAGAGGCTTCATACAATTGACGCAGGTTTTCCGGATTTTCCGGAATGGGACGAAACAGGGACCATTGATCCAAAACTTAAGATTGAACTGGTCCATGATAAAATGGAAATCCAGAACATCATGTGGGATTATGCAGGTATTGTACGTTCGGACCTTCTTTTATCAAGGGCCATGCGCAGACTCGAGACCATATTAAGCGAGGTTGAAGCTTATTACAAACGGACAAGAATAAGCGAAGAACTGCTTGAGGTGAGGAACCTTGCCCAGGTTGCAATGATGATTGTCCAATGTTCGCTTAAACGGCATGAAAGCAGGGGGCTTAACTTCAATATCGACCATCCGGAACGTGATGATTCGAATTTTCTCCAAGACACAATTTTATAATTATAGTTTCAGGGTAGATTAATGCACGCCATGAATATTTATCTGATACTCCTTCTTTTATTATCGTTATCATACGCGTTTATTGTTGGTTTGTTCATTAGGGGACTCAAGAGACTTAAGCCCGGCACAAACACTGTTCTGAATTCATTCAGCATTATAATTGCAGCAAGAAACGAGGAAACGCATATAAGCCGATGCCTTAACAGTGTGCTTAATCAGGATTTCCCACTCGACCTCTATGAGGTAATTGTGGTGAATGATCGATCCTCGGACAACACGCAATATATAATCGAATCATATTTAAGGCGAAGGAGCAACGTAAAGCTGGTTAATATAACGCAATGCCCTGAGGGTGTCTCTCCCAAGAAGAACGCCCTGGCCCATGGAATAGAAAAAGCTTCCGGCGATATAGTTCTATTCACTGATGCTGATTGCATTGTTCAAAAAACATGGGTCCGCACGATTAACGGCCATTTCAGTCCTGATGTTTCAGCTGTTGCGGGGCTCACAACATATTTTAAGCCAAGCAACATGCACCAACTTTTCTTTGGCATTCAGGCAATGGACTTCTTTTCTCATGCAGTTGTTTCAGCCGCCGCAATTGGGGCCAAATTGCCAATCAATACGAATGCCAATAATTTCGCGGTACGACGAACTCTTTTCGAGCATATCAAGGGCTACACTAAATTGGCTTCCATAGTGTCAGGAGATGATGATTTAATTCTCCAGGCTGTTTCAAAAGAGAAGGGAAATGTCAGGTATGTCACTGAGCGTGGCGGGGCTGTTACAACCGAGCCGACAAGGACGCTTAAGGGGGTATGGGAGCAGAGAAAACGGTGGGGTTCCAAGACAGTATATTATAATAAAAAACAGGTTGTTGTGCTTGCCAGTGTCTTTACATATTATTGTATGATCTTAATTGGTATCATGGCGAGTGTTCTAAGGCCGGCCATTTTCCCCTGGGTGATTTTCGCGTTTATTTTCAAAACCCTGCTTGATTTCAGACTCGCATTTCCTGGCATGAGGCTTTTTGAAAAGCAGGAGCTTTTAAAGTATTTTCCCTTGGCGGCACTTCTACATATTCCGATAATTGTGTTTGCATGTATATTCGGTATCTTTGGCAGATTCAGTTGGAAGGATGGTTATGTTAAAAGAAAGCTTGTTCAAAGCAAGGCGGGGTTATGATACGTCTTCTTTCGGCAATGAAATATGCAACTGTGGCAAAATGTCTTGTATTGAACAAAATGGCAGGGGAGAGCGTTTATCCTTTTTATGCTTCCTTTAAACTAACCACAAAGTGCCGCTTCAATTGCAAGTTCTGTAATATAAAGGATGATAAAAGACCCGACAGCCAGACTGATAAAATAAAGAGCACGCTTGATAATCTTTCAGGTTCCAGTGTGATACTTGTCAGTTTCGAGGGAGGGGAGCCTCTCCTGCGTCATGATATAGGTGAACTCCTGGAATATGCGAGAAGCCGGAACTTTTACCTGCTTTTTACAACCAGCGAACGACATCTCGAGAAATATCCCATGAAGGAATTTGCTAGGTATATTGATTTCCTGCATATTTCAATTGATGAAGGGCATGATAACCTTGAAATGTTTGACCGGCTTCAAGAATATGGATCATTCGGCGCACGGCTTTCAATACAAGTTGTGGTTTCATCCGACACCATATCCCTGCTCGAGGATAAGGTTTCGCGTTGTGCAAAGGCCGGCGCAAATATGGTGATCATGCCTGCTGTGAGAATGAATCGAACAACCGATCTTTTTCCGGATTTGGCGGATTTTGAGAATGAAATTGGGCGTTTAAAACATAAATATCCTGAAATAATTCATACGCCCGACGGCTTTTTTAATGCCATAAGGACCGGCAGGTGCAGTACGGCTTCGGTCATCATTGACTCAGATTGCAGACTCTATTATCCATGTCATATTTTGGAAACACGTGGACCGGATTTATCGCAGGAAAACCTTATGGATTTTCTAAAAGGGGATAAGGCAAAACAACTACGGAATACCATGAAGGATTGTGAAAGAAGATGCGGCTGGTATCAGTACTTTTCTATTAATGATTTTACTTCTATGGGCTCAGCATACAGGGCCTTGAAACCCGCATTTTCAAAACGGATTAATCGTTCTTGAAATGAAAGTTTATTTCCCTTTCAGCGCTTTTAGTCGAATCCGAGGCATGCAGAATGTTCTCTCTTGTGCTTGTTCCATAGTCGTATCTTAATGTCCCTGGCAAAGCTTCCTTGGGGTTGGTTGCGCCTGCAATGGCCCTTACTGCTGATATGGCATTCTCGCCTGAAACTACCATGGCAACAATGGGGCCTGAGGTCATGAACTGTATGAGTCCAGGATAAAAATCCCTTTCCCTGTGCTCTTTATAGAATTCTGATGCAATTTCCGTTGACAGAGTTTTCATCTGCATTTTTGTAATGGATAAACGGGCTTTTTCAAACCTCGAAATAACCTCACCTATGAGTTTAAAGCTTACGCCATTGGGTTTTATCATGACTAAAGTATTTTCCATTAAGATCTCCTTTTAATATTAAAAAAATAATATATGAAGATATTCCAAGTAAATTAAAAAACCCCTTTTCCAGTAGGAAAAGGGGTTTAAAAAATCCTGCAAAAACTTTGCTGTTACTTGAGCAGGTTGAGCACGGATGATGGTGCAGCATTAGCCTGAGCAAGCATCGCTGTTGCGGATTGTACCATGATCTGGTTACGTGTAAAATTCGATGTCTCTTCCGCAAAGTCAACATCGCGAATCACGGATTCGGCGGACTGCATGTTATGCGACTGGTTATCCAGATTGTTTATGGCATGTTCCAGACGGTTAACATAAGAACCGAGTGTGCTTCTAAGCGCATTGATGGAGCTGATGGCAGTGTCAATGGACGCAATGGCAGTGCCTGCAGCTGTCTGGTTGGTCACACTTGTTCCGCTTACCGTAAGAGCACCGGATGAGGTACCGTTTATCGACAGGGTCATTATATGGTTTGCACCACTGTTCTGTCCGATATGCAGTATGCTGGACACGGAACCCGATCCACCAAACGAACCTGTACCGCCAGCAAGAAGCGTCTGGCTGTTGTATTGTGTGACGTTTGATATACGATCAACTTCCGACATGAGGGCCTGATATTCCTGGTTCGTATAGCTACGATCAGCGGTTGTCAGGGTGTCGTTGGTTGACTGTACGGCAAGTTCACGCATCCTCTGAAGCATCGAAGATATTTCGTTTGCAGCGCCTTCGGCAATCTGCAAAAGCGCGATACCATCCGAAGCATTGCGTTTTGCAACCGCCATGCCACCTACCTGAGCACGGAGTCCTTCGGAAACTGATAGTCCTGCAGCATCATCGCTTGCGGTATTGATGCGAAGACCGGTTGATAATCTTTGAAGAGATTTGTTTAGAGCATTTGAACCCTGACTTAAAGCAGTCTGGGTAATCATCGACGAAATATTATGATTGATTCTCATTGTGTAACCTCCCTGTTACTTAATGTTTAAAATCCTTTTTTTTGTTTAAAAACGAAGGCAATTTCCCTTATTGCCGGCGCCTCCTTTCCCTTTTGGATTTAAAAAAATATATCCCGTTACAATATCGGATGAATCCAGGAAAACTTTAATGATTTGTTGTTTGTAATGTTTATGATGCACAATAAAAGGGAGTTATGCATCTAATTATTATAAGGTTTGACAGTTCCCGTGCCAAGTCCATGATTTTCTTTATCACAGGGTAAGGAAGGAAGTATTTTCCTTTATTATGATTTTTATGCGCATTCTTCTTTTTGCCTTTTTCTTTATATCCTGTTCAGAACGATACCCACTTCTGAACCCTGATGATTTCTTTGCTGAAACCCCTCTGTTGACCGTACGCGGGAAGGTTCAGGGGCAGCAAAGCAGTACAATCATGAGTTCAATGACAAATCCCCGCATAGGCTTTCTTCCGCTTGCTTACAATGGTTCATCCTCCTCTTTCGACAGCACCCTTATGGCATGGCACAACACTTATCCGCTCCTCTGTTCGGATTCGTTTCGAGGTTCATTCCCGCTTAATTTTATTGCTGCATTTTTTAAGGTGCCTTCAGACACGCTTCTTACCACGGTCACCATGCCTGACGGCAAGAGGGTGCGTCTTTTTCTAGGCAGTCTTATTTTGTTTGATGACCGCAATAGTAACGGGCAACTTGACATGGCCTCGAAAGATGGAAACTCGCTGCCGGGATTCGACACTGTGGTCGCGATATCGGTTGACAGATTGCTTGTTTATGTTGAAGATGAATCATTTCTCGATGCGCGCGAGACTTATGCCAGAATGTTTCATAATCCAGAGGACCGATGGATTGGGCTTGCGAAAGGCTATTCCCTGACTCGGTTCAACCCTGCGCTACTTTCCGGTGGCCGGTTCAATACCAAATTCGCAGGGCTCGAAGCGCAGGACCCTGGAGAAAAAATAACACTTTGGACTGATTCAACAAACGATCTTAAACCCGTGTTCTTTTTCCAGACAGGAAGCGGCGGCTATTACCTTCCCCCGCAAACCAAGTCAATTGCCGATGCCCACTACTATCCGCAGAAATTCAAGGCCTTTTACGATTTTGTCACTCAATGGCAGGGGAGTATGTTATGTTGGGATTCCATTTCACTTGCGCGTTACCGTAAAGAAGCGGCTGATTATTTTCGCGAGGAATCGGTTAAAAGTGATCTCTATTATTATTACATTGCGCAGAATGATCTGTTTGCACAAGGGTGGGATGATGTTTATCCAGACATGGTGAGTGGATCTTTCAGGTTTATTTCTTCCCAGAAGCTTAATGTTCCCAATCCATGCTCATACAGGGGTTATGCAATTGAAAGTGCCGCATTCCGGAATACCGGGGGCGTCGATACTGTTTGGAGCGCATATAAAGACCCGGGGCACCATATACCCTGGCCTTTCGGCCTGTCCAATTCCCGGCTTAATTTTTCTGCGAGTTCCGGTACTCGAATGTACAAAGAAAGGGATGGCTTTTGACCGAGGATTTGTACCGTCGATACGGCGGTTCGGTATATCGAATATGTCTTCGATATGTAAACGTGCATGAGGATGCACAGGACATGGTTCACAATGTGTTCATAAAGGTAAATGAACAACATGATAAGTTCCGGGGAGATTGCGATATGTTCACATGGATTTACCGGATTACAGTTAACGAGTGTCTTCAGCTTATCAGGAAGCGGAAACGCGAAACACGGCTTGATGATGAATGGCTCACCGAGGCCTTTTCGATTGAGGATGGGAGCGGGCATCTTGAAACAAAGCTGTTATTGAAAAACATATTTGAAGGGTGCGATGAAATGGTAAAGAAAACAGTGCTGCTGCTTTACTATGAAGGAATGAAACAGGAGGAAGCAGCGGAACTTCTCAAGATTTCCAGGCGTACGCTGAACAATAGACTTGAAACGTTCCAGGCGATGGTAAGGGAAAAAGGGTTGAGTTTGGAGGAAGATTGACAAATGATAAACATTAGAGATAAAATGGCAATATTTTGCTCTCTTGTGGGTGACCCATCCCCCTTTCCCCCTTCCCTACAAGTAAGGAAGGGGGTTAATACGTTCTTGACTAGTACGTTATTGTTCCCCTCCCTACTCGTAGGGAGGGGACAGAAGGGGTGGGTCACCCGTAAGCAACCCGAAATCTTCCAGCCATTTCGCATTCGTCAAATCTAAATCAACAACATTGGCTGATAGTGAAAGGATGGCCCTATGAACATCAAACCAAAAGTTCACATTCCAATCCTGAAACTGGAAGCTTTGCTTTCAGGGGATCTGAAACTTTCCAATGAACCGGAAATAAAACAGCATATTGATTCCTGCCAACAATGCGCCGCTTATTTGAAAGAGGCACCCGCAAAGGCGGACCTGTTTCTGAAACAGTTCCCCACCTTTGAATCACTTGATAAGGTAAGCCGGCCGCAACAGGAAATGGAGCGTGGGACATTTATCTCGGCTATTCAGGAGTTCTTTGCCTTTCTATTTTCGCCCCGTCCTGCTTTGGTTGTTGTTACTCTGGCATTGCTTGTGACAGGCACGATTTTCTTTCAGCAGCATCCTGTGAACACACCGGATCTATCCGTAAAAGGTGAAGCAAAGGTTCGCCTTTGGGTGAATGGTGGTTCTGTGGAAAGTCATGAGGCTGCAATTCCTGTCAGGCCGGGAGATACGCTTCAATTGGGCATAGTCAGTGCTGAACCATATTTTTATCAGGTGCTTTTTATTGATGACAACAAGCCAATTGAGCGTTATATGCCGAAAAGCGATACAGCAATGCCTGCACTTGGAAGTACAATGTGTGATCTTTTACCGAGCAGCATTGTCCTGAACAGCGAGTGGCAGACTGAAACCATATATATTGTGCTTTCCAAAGCATTCATTTCTTTCACAGATGCAAAAACACTGATTCAGCAACATTTGGATGGAAAATCTTTGAAGTCTGGAAATGAGATCCGTGTGTTTACCCTGCAAAACCAGAAAGGAAGCATTCCTGTCAACTGATATGCTGCTAAAAGTCCTTCTATTTATAATGATGTTATCAGTAATGCTGTTTGCAACAGTCGAGAAGATTGCTCTTGTAATTGGCAATAACGTGGGGCTTTCTGATGAAGAACCGCTAAAGTTTGCTGCGGACGATGCAGAGAAAGTCTATAATGTCCTGCTCTCACTCGGTGATATTGAAAAGGGCAGAAGCTATCTTTATCTCAACAAGTCGCGCGAACAGGTTGAAGCCGCGTTTCAGGAAATTTCAGGCCGTGTAAAAGAAATAAAGCGCAATGGCTCTGAGGTCGAGGTCATCCTGTATTTTTCCGGCCACGGCAGTGATAATGCTTTTCACTTGAACGGACAGGAGCTTTCTGTTGCTTTTATCCGCGAATATTTTGATTCCATGCAAGCTGATCTTAAAATAATGATTGCGGATGCCTGTTACAGCGGTGCGCTTCTTGTGAACAAGGGCGGGGCCCTTGCCAAACCATATAATATCAGAATGGATAATGCCCTTAAAGTACGTGGCTCCGCCATAATAACATCCAGTTCTGCAGGAGAACTTTCCCATGAATCACGGGACCTTTCCGGTTCTCTGTTCACACATTATTTTGTATCAGGGTTATTGGGTGCTGCGGATATGGATAATGACCGCAGGATTACACTCTGGGAGGCATACACCTTTGCGAGAATTAATACACTCAAGAGGGGAGAGCGTATCAAGAATTTCAGCCAGAACCCATCATTTGACTTTGATATTCATGGTACGGAAAATGTTGTCTTGACCCGCCTTGATCACGGTAAAGCATTTCTTCAATTCAGAGGTCTCAAGGATGGCGTTTACGCTGTGGTAAATGCAGCCTCTAGATCCAAAGTGGCAGAGGTTTTTATAGCAAACGGCCAGGAGGTGACACTCGCTCTCTCAAATGAGGTTTATGTGGTACAAAAGACCACGACATCCACGGTATATCTTGGGAATTTTGATCTTACCTGGGGCGGGGAAACCGTGGTTATGCAATCCTCCCTCAAACCGTATCCGCTTGATGTGCTTGCCGCAAAAGGATTCGACAACATAAGATATCAGCCCTCTTTTTCAGGTTTTCGCGTGACACAACAAAGCTCCTTTCCAAGGAAAAGTGAAACTATGACACTTTACGAAGCTGTTTATCAATATACGCAGAATCGTGTCTCAATTCTTTCTGGTGTCGGCTATGGCAATGAGCGTTCCGAGGGCCGCTTTCTTGAAATTCGTAGAAACACAATTGCTCCGTTTATGGAAGCCCGTTATGCATTTCGCAACAGTACCAGGTACCGGCTCTTTGGCGGCATATCAGGCAGGGCGCTATTTATCCGCCAGGAAGCGGTCCGTTATCAGGAAGATGAAATCTTGCGCGGGGGTTATCCGCCCATCCCGGTTGTATGGGCGCATGTTGTGGGTTTTTTCGGCACGGCGGGCGTGCAGGTCAATCTCCCGTGGTCACTGTCAATTATCGGACAGTGGTCGAGTGGGGTATATTTGTCAACGAAAACAGATGGGAGCGCGGATTATTATCTGCGCTCACCGTGGAGTGTTACGGTGGGGATGAGGTTTTAAAAGGGAAATCCGGACTCCTTGCGGGTGCCCCAATGTCGTTAACTTAAGATTGATATATGACAAACCAACAGGTAAAGCTGAAGAGTTCTGCTCTCTTGCGGGTGACCCATCCCCCCAACCCCCTTCCCTACGAGTAGGGAAGGGGGAGAAAGACAGTTTAAAAAATATGGCAAATTGGCTATGAAAAAATCCTTATATGGGAAATATGAAGCCGCTAAATTGTATGCAAGAGAATTACGTAAACATCAGACACCTGGAGAAAAAGCAGTTTGGCGGATAATAAGAAACAAAAATATAGCTGGTAAAAGATTCTTAAGGCAGTATGTATTTGAATATATAAAGAAGGGAAATAGTCATTTTTTTATTGTTGATTTCTATTGTCCTGAAGCGAGTCTTGTTTTGGAAGTTGATGGTGGAGTTCATGAAAAGCAGAAAGAATATGATAAATTACGTGAAGAAATACTTGTTACAAAAGGGTTCAAGATAATTCGCTTAAGTAACGAAGATGTCAAGGATAAACCTAAGGTTATTGCTCTCTTGGATGACTTTTTTAACAATCCAGAGCCCTCTTCCCTACGAGCAGAGAAGGGAGGAAGGGGAGTAGTGCAGTTGATTTAAAATTGACTGATGCTAAATAGCTGAAAAATCCGGGTTGTTGACGGGTGACCCACCCCTTCTTTCCCCTCCCTACGAGTAGGGAGGGGAACAAAACGAACTACCCCCTTCCTTACTCGTAGGGAAGGGGGAAAGGGGGATGGGTCACCCGCAAGAGAGTAGTTTCTTCAATTTGTCTGTATGCCACATGTCAACCTTAAATCAACGGCGTTGTCGGGGGGTGAGGGCTCTTGCACAAAACCCACTCTTCCTGCATCCAATACTATGAACGGAATAAAAAACATTAACGCAATAAAGGAGAAATCACAATGAAAACAATGCTCATTACACTGCTTTTGGCTGTCATGGCCTTTCCCATGTCAAACCCATTCCAGCGACCGGGCAGAGACCGTGCCGTCAGGGACTCCATTTTCCATAAGCGGGCCATTGAAAATCAGACCCGCACCCGTCAGATGGAGCAGAATGCGCTGAATGAGCGCATGGCCCTTGAAAGAAAGATGCAGCAGGAACGGGAAGACATTCTGGCTGGCAAATTGGCAAAGCCGAGGCTTATGAAGGCCGCAGCTGGTGGAACACAGTTTACACTCAGTGGGACGGTGACGACAGAGGATGGGGGATATGTGCCTTCTTTGTACTTTACCGTTTATACAACCAAAGGAGAATGGTTTGATTCAGAAATATTTTATCCAAGTGGCAATGTAAAGAGTTACAGGTATTCTTTTTTGTTGGATTCAGGAGATTATTTTATTCGCATACAGGATCTTAATGATAAATATTGTCGGATGTTTTATAAAAGTAGTTTCGATTTTGGTAATGGCGAAGCAGTGCACCTGAACCAGAATAGAGACACAATTGGTTTTGTATTGTTATTGGGGGGCACTATTAAAGGTGAAGTCAAAGATGCACAAGGCTATGCCTTGAAAAATGTGCGTGTGCTTGTAGAAAGAAAAGTAAATGATAGAAATATTGATGGGTCTCCATATAAGTACGGGCAGACAGATTCTCTTGGGAAATATATAATTGCCGGCTTGCGCGGTACTTATCGGGTCAGGACTGAATGTGATTTTGCTTTGAATGAATATTATAATGATAAAAAAGACTATAAAAGCGCAGATTCAATTACCGTCTCGGGTGGCCAGACCATTTCCAATATCGATTTTATTCTTAATAGCGGTGCAACCATTACAGGCCGTATAACAGCTCCTTCGGGCAGCTTGCTCCCCCAAAATTTTACTGTTTGGGTAATTCCAGACAGCAATTTATCTGATTGGCCGCATACCAAAGAGTTTTGGTTATATACATGGAATAATAAAACCCCCGCAGAGACAACCTTTGTTATCAGAGGCATACCTATAGGCAGCTATAAAATAAAGTTTGACATTTGGGATAATAGCTCAAACCTTAAAAATCAATATTACAATAATGTAACGGATTTCAACAATGCTGACACAATTGTTCTAACAGAAGGTCAGTTCCGAGACTCCATCAATTTCAATCTTGAAACAGGAATTGTCATAAAAGGTCATATAAGAGCAGTAGATGGAGGTACCTTACCAAATTCGATGCAAATATATGTTTGGTCAGACACAACCACCGACATGTACCATTACACTAAGAATACCAGCTTGTATTTTTCCAACCCTACAAAAGACATAACCTATACAGTTGGTGGGTTGGAGCCTGGGCGCTATACCGTAGGTATCGGTGTGGACGACACGTCATCCAATTATTATGGCCAATATTATGGCAATAAGATGACTTTTGAAGAGGCACTCTATTTTAATCGGAGTAAAAATGACACAGCGTCAGATATCGATTTTTCACTGACTAAAGGGGGTTCAATATCAGGTACCATCCGAACATCGGATAACCATCCTCTTCCAAGTGATCTAAGTATTAATATCAATACTTCAGATTATAGCAGTGAGATAATATACCGACTTTATAAATTTATCAGCCAGGAAGAGCCTATATCTGCGTCAATTCCTTACACTATTAAAGGCTTACCACCGGCTACATATTCAATTGGACTATCTATTTCTTTCAGTTTCGACCCAAGCCCTTATATAAATTATTATTATTACAATCAGGTTTTTAATGAAGAAAAAGCGACTCCTGTGGTTATAAATGGCGCAGAACAGGTTAACGGAATTGACTTTACCATGATAGTAGGAGGGGAAATCCGTGGAATTATTTCTACAGCAGATGGAAAGCCGCTTCCAAGGAGTTATAGTGTTGCAACTTATGATACTGCAGGGAATCTTTTGGCGAGTTATTCTTATCCACCTTTGCCATTTTCTTATAATGATTTATCTGTGCCGCGTATTGTTACTACTCGGCCTTATGTAATACGTGGTATTAATCCTGGCAAGTTTATTGTTCACGTTGAAGCAGAAGATTTTTTGTATTGGCCTGAACATTGGGACAGTTCAAGTTACAAATCCAAGTTTTTTCCAAACGGACAGGGTTTTGATGAAGCGGCAAGGCTGAATATTGCCTCAGGAGAAGTGATTGACGGAATTAATTTCTCCCTGGAAGAAGGTGGTGTCATTTCAGGAAGAGCAACTGATTCCATAACAGGGAAGCCCCTCTTAAGTCAATATTTTCTTGCGTTGCCAGAATGTAAAGGCTCTTTCTGGGAGTTTTATCAAAAGGGATTATTGTTTTGGACATATACAGATTCGAATGGGTACTATCATCTTTCTGGACTGCCGGATGGAAAGTACCGCATTCAACACTTTCCGCTAATGGATAATACCGTACCTGGATATCGGGCGGAATTTTATCCAAATGCTTCTATTCCATCAGCAGCAACAAAGCTATCAATAATTGGGGCGAATCAAATTGAAGCCATTGATTTCAATCTTAAGTCCGGTGGATGGGGTGCAATTTCAGGTTATTTCATCTCTACCAAAGGTGATACGCTTAGAACCCTGCATGACAATGGAAAAATTGATTTACCCATGGCGTTTAAAGACAGTGTTGCCATGTCTTTAAGTTCAGTGTTTCGTAGCGATCCTAAAACACTGGGCCGTTTCATTATGCCAGGTCTGCCCGCCGGAGAGTATAAAGTGGGTGCTCTTCTTTCCTATCAAAATATAACTTCCAGCCAACCACTTTCATACAAATTCCATTTCTCAGGCCGCGACTTCGCTTCGGCCCTTCCCGTTACCGTTACTATAGGCGACACCACGGAACATGCTGACATCCAGCTTGATTCATCAGACATTGCTGTCGAACAAACAACAACCGATCCCGATATCGTCACCGCGCTTGAAGGCAATGTGCCAAATCCCTTCAACCCTGTCACAACTATCCGCTTTTCCGTGGCAGCAAAGGATGTCTCTACCGCAAAGTCCGCGACAATCCATATTTACGACATTCGTGGCAAGCTTGTCAAAAGCATGTCACAGTCAGTGTCAAAAGCTGGCAGGTATTCCATGGTTTGGGATGGCAAGGATGGGCTGGGTAATGGTTGCTCAGCAGGAATATACGTCTATCGCCTTACCATCGGGAGCAGGATATTGAGTAGAAGCATGGTAATGCTTAAGTGACACTATAGATTTGGTGACCGGGATAGCAGGGCGCTAACCGGTCACCTAAAAGCTACTTCCCATCCTCGATTCCAAAAAAATTAAATACCCACTTGACTTTTTTTCCCAAATTTATTATACTTTTAATCACAATTAGCACTCGGTAGTGATGAGTGCTAATAAAATAAGGCAATAAGGCAAAAAATAATAAAAAAGCCAAGTTCAACAAATTCATTTAACAGGAGGTATTCATGAAAGTCAGTCCACTAGCGGATCGAGTAGTTGTACAGGCTCTCGAAGCAGAAGCCAAGACAGCGGGCGGCATTATCATTCCAGACAATGCCAAAGAAAAACCCCAGCAGGGAAAAGTAGTTGCAGTTGGCCCAGGAAAAGTCGAAGATGGAAAGAAGATTGAAATGGAAGTCAAGGTCGGCGACGTCATACTTTATGGAAAGTATTCCGGTTCCGAAATAACAGTTGAAGGTAAGGAATATTTGATAATGCGCGAAAGCGACATTTTAGCCAAGATATAAACCTGAACCAATCCATAACTTAAATATTTTCTAAGGAGAAATTAACATGGCAAAGCAGTTGAAATTTGATATGGCCGCGCGCGAGTCACTAAAGCGCGGCGTTGACCAGATGGCCAATGCAGTCAAGGTGACCCTCGGCCCAAAAGGCCGTAATGTTGTGATTGATAAATCTTTTGGTTCACCCACAATCACCAAAGATGGTGTAACGGTTGCTAAAGAGATCGAGCTTCCGGATCCATACGAGAATATGGGCGCACAGCTTCTTAAAGAAGTTGCAAGCAAAACATCTGATATCGCAGGCGACGGTACAACAACCGCAACAGTGCTTGCACAGATTATCGTTCACGAAGGTTTCAAGAACGTTACAGCCGGCGCAAATCCAATGAGTTTAAAGCGCGGCATTGACAAAGCCGTCGAAGTCATAGTCAAAGAGCTTGACAAGGTGAGCAAGCCGGTATCAGGAAAGAAAGAAATCGCACAGGTTGGTACAATATCCGCAAATAACGACGAAACCATTGGCAACCTCATTGCAGATGCAATGGAAAAGGTAGGCAAAGATGGCGTCATAACGGTTGAAGAGGCAAAATCCACAGAGACAACCCTTGAAGTTGTCGAAGGTATGCAGTTCGACCGCGGTTATATTTCACCTTATTTCGTGACAAACGCTGATGACATGGAAGCTGTCATGGAAGATGCAGCCATCCTTATTCACGACAAGAAAATCAGCGCCATGAAGGACCTGCTCCCGCTCCTCGAGAAAACAGCACAGTCCGGCCGTCCGCTTCTTATCATATCCGAAGAAGTCGAAGGCGAAGCCCTTGCAACACTCGTTGTGAACAAACTCCGCGGCACTCTTAAGGTTGCCGCTGTCAAAGCCCCTGGTTTCGGCGATCGTCGCAAGGCAATGCTCGAAGATATTGCTACACTTACAGGCGGCAAGGTAATTTCAGAAGAACTCGGGCTGAAGCTTGAGAATACAACTCTCGCTGATTTGGGCAAAGCCAAACGCGTTGTTATCGATAAAGACAACACTACTATTGTTGAAGGTGCCGGCAAATCCGCTGACATCAAGGCTAGAATTGCCAATATCCGCAAGCAGGTCGAAGAGACCACCTCTGATTATGACCGCGAGAAACTCCAGGAACGTCTTGCAAAGCTTGCAGGCGGTGTCGCAGTAATCAACGTTGGTGCAGCCACAGAAACCGAAATGAAGGAAAAGAAAGCCCGCGTGGAAGACGCGCTCCATGCCACACGCGCTGCTGCTGAAGGCGGCATAGTGGCGGGCGGCGGTGTTGCTCTTTTGCGTGTAATCCCTGCGCTTGACAAGTTAAAGCTTGAAGGCGACGAAGCTGTGGGTCTTAATATTGTCCGTCGTTCATTGGAAGAGCCCCTTCGTCAGATAGCAAACAACGCCGGTGTTGAAGGCAGCATCGTTGTTGATGAAGTACGCAAGCACAAGGACGATTATGGCTTCAATGCCCAGACCAACAAGTACGAGAATCTTATTGCAGCCGGCGTTATTGACCCGACCAAGGTCACAAAAGCTGCGGTTACAAATGCTTCATCCATTGCAGGACTGCTCCTTACAACCGAAACAATCATCTGCGAGAAGAAAGAGGAGAAGGAACCTTCACATGCCGGCGGCGGACGCGGCGGCATGGGTGGAATGGGAGGCATGGGCGGCGGTATGGACGGAATGATGTAAGCCGTTTCCCAAGTCTTAAAGTAAGATGTAAACCGGATTCCCCGCGTGCGCAAAAGAAAAGCCCTGCGGGGAATCCTTTTTTACAAATTAAAGAGCAAAAGTACATATGGAAAGCTCGTTATTGACAGATAGAGAAGAGACCGTTCTTGGCACGATAATACGTGATTATATGGTCATGGCATCGCCCGAAGGTTCCCGCATGCTCTCAAAAAAGAGCGGACTTGATTTAAGTCCTGCATCAATCCGCAATATTGTAAGCGACCTTGAAGAAAAGGGATATGTTGAACAGCCGCACACATCAGCAGGGAGAATCCCAACCGACAAGGGGTATCGCTATTATGTTGACTATTTAATCCAATTGTCGGAGCTCACAGGGCAGGAAAAAGAATCAATTGAAATGCAGTTCGATGTCAAGACAGGAAGTTTTGAAGCCGTAGCAGCTGTCACATCAAGGATTCTCTCATCCCTTTCACATCAACTTGGGCTTGTATTATCACCACGGTTTTACAATGGGGTATTCCGTAAATTATCGGTCATCGAAGTGGCTGAAAAAAAGCTCATGCTGGTACTTACCATTGAGTCCGGTCTTGTTAATTCAATTGTGGTTGAAGTGGAATTCACCTTTTCATCAGCGGAAATATCGGTTGCTGTTGATTTCATAAACCAGAGACTTTCCGGTAGAAAACTCTCGGACATAGAGCAGTATCTGTCAGAAATGATGCATACTGATGATAAGGAAAAGGTGGGTATCATAAGGCTTTTCACTGACAATTATTCTGATTTATCAAATTTTCCAATTGACAAAATAATCCATCTTAGCGGCACTTCGAATATAATAGGCCAGCCGGAATTTGAAAAAAAGAAGAACATAGAGGCTGTAATTGAACTACTGGAAAATAAGGAAATGCTGATTCATATTCTTGAGAATAAAAATTTAAAAGCAGGGGTCAATGTCACAATAGGCCACGAAAACCCAGAAGAGAGCCTGAGTTCCTACAGCTTGGTATCATCCAATTATCAGGTTGGGGACGTAACCGGAGCTTTGGGGGTCATAGGGCCCAAGCGAATGGTTTATCATAAACTTATTCCGGTAGTATCGTATACTGCCGGTATATTGTCAAAGAAATACAGTTCTACTTTCCCGTTGCAAAAGATAATTGAAATCAATGCGACCGGGATTTAAAAGGAGCACCATGAGTCACAAACATGAAAATGAATCAAAATGTAATGGCGTTAATGAAAACAAGGTCGAACCAGTAAAAAATGAAGATATAGACAAGAGTGTTTCGGAAATAATTGAAGAATCTTTCCATAAGAAAGATCATAAAAAAGAAGACAACCACGAGCAATCTGAAAAAGAATGCAAGGCCGAAGAAAAAAAGCCGTTAGCAGACTCAAAAGAGGATGAAATTAAAAAGCTTAAGGATGAAGTGGAATGTCTTAAAGATTCCAAGTTAAGAATACTTGCTGAATTTGATAATTACAAACGCAGGACAGCGCGTGATTCTGTCAGGCTTATTGAATCTGCTAATGAAGGACTCGTTAAGTCTATCATTCCTGTTTTGGAAAATTTTGAGCGTGCACTTCATCCTGATCATAAAAACAGCGATACTGAAGCAATTCAAAAAGGCATTGAATTAGTATATAATATGTTTCTTGATACACTGAAAAAAGCCGGACTGACTGAGTCAAACCCAATTGGTGAAGAATTTGATCCTGAAAAGCATGAAGCAATTATGCATGTTGATTCCAATGACGTTCCTGAGAACAAGATTAATCAGGTCTTTCAGAAGGGCTATAATCTCAACAATAAAGTGGTTCAATATGCAAAGGTTTCTGTTTCAAAAGGAAACGCTTCATAGTCGATATTTTCGATAACCCACATTTCTCGTTAATTTCAAAGAAATTATTTCTGGATCGGAAATTGCATTATTTTGTTACATATATAAATGTATATTGGGAAAACGATAAAATCATAAAAAAGGAGAAGCTATGGCAAAGGTAATTGGAATTGACTTAGGAACTACTAATTCTTGTGTTTCCATAATGGAAGGTGGAGAGCCTAAAGTAATTGAAAATTCAGAAGGAATGCGTACTACTCCGTCCGTTGTAGGTTTTGCAAAGAATGGAGAAATTCTTGTTGGACAAACTGCAAAACGCCAGGCTGTTACAAATCCTGAAAACACGGTCTATTCAATAAAACGCTTTATGGGGCGTAGGCATATTGAGGTTGATTCTGAAGAAAAGCTTGTTCCATATAAAATTGTAGGGGGCCCTCAAGAACTTGTTAAAGTAAAGGCCGGAGAAAAAGATTACACCCCTCCAGAGGTATCAGCCATCATCCTTCAAAAAATGAAAAAGACTGCTGAAGACTTCCTTGGTCAGGAGGTAAAGCAGGCGGTTATTACAGTACCGGCATATTTTAACGATGCTCAGCGTCAGGCAACAAAAGACGCTGGCCGAATTGCGGGGCTTGAGGTTTTACGTATTGTAAACGAGCCCACTGCAGCTGCTTTGGCCTATGGTCTTGATAAGAAAAAGAAGAATGAGATTGTTGCTGTATATGATTTCGGTGGTGGTACATTCGATATTTCCATACTGGAAATAGGCGATGGAGTCTTTGAGGTAAAGTCAACAAACGGTGATACGCATCTGGGCGGTGATGATCTTGATCAGGCAATAATTGATTATCTTGCTGAAGAATTCAAAAAGCAGAATGGAATAGATTTGCGTAAAGACCGCATTGCGTTGCAGCGTCTTAAAGAAGCTGCGGAAAGGGCCAAGTGCGAGCTATCTTCGACAATGAGCAGCAATATAAACCTTCCATTCGTGACAGCTGATGCCACTGGCCCTAAACACCTTGATGTAACTCTTTCAAGGGCCAAACTGGAACAACTGATAATGCCGTTTATTGAAAGGTCTGCCGGGCCGTGTCGCCAGGCAATTAAAGATGCTGGGGTGACAACTGATCAAATTGCAGAAGTGCTTCTTGTGGGAGGCTCCACAAGGGTACCCGCAATCCAGCAAAAGGTGCGCGAACTTTTTAATAAAGAGCCTAACAAGAGCATAAATCCGGATGAGGTTGTTGCAGTCGGGGCTGCGATTCAGGGTGCCATATTAAGCGGCGAAGAATCTGTAAAAGACATTCTTTTGCTTGATATCACACCGCTCTCACTTGGAATCGAAACACTCGGCGGTGTATTTACAAAGCTTTTAGACAAGGGTACAACCATACCCACTAAGAAAAGCCAGATATTCTCAACAGCTGATGACAGCCAGACCGCGGTTTCTATCCATGTACTGCAGGGCGAACGCGAGATGGCCAAATACAACCGAACATTGGGACGATTTGATCTTGTAGGCATACCGCCTGCACCCCGTGGCATACCTCAGATCGAGGTAACCTTTGATATTGACGCAAACGGAATAGTTCATGTATCGGCCAAGGATATGGCAACAGGTAAAGAGCAGAAGATTCGTATCGAAGCATCGTCAGGATTATCAGAGGCTGAAATTCAGAAGATGGTAAAGGATGCCGAGGCCCATGCTGCAGAAGATAAAAAAATGCATGAACAGGTTGATTCCAAAAACAAGGCTGAACAGCTTATTTATGCAACCGAAAAATCCTTAAAGGATTATGGAGACAAGGTATCAGATGATGAAAAGAAAAAGATCGAAGCAGCAATAGCAAAGCTCAAGGAAAAGGTCAAAAGCGAAAACACAGAAGAAATAAACCGCGGTGTGGAGGAGCTTTCACAGGTTGCGCATAAGCTTGCTGAGGAAATGTATAAAAATGCTTCAGCGGCAGGTGGCGCAGCCGGTGCTCAAGGAAGTCCCGGACCAAACCCGGCAGGTGGCCCGGATGGCAGTGCCCAGGGACCGCAGGCTGGACCGGAAAGCGGGCCTAATGATAAGGGAAAAAAGAAAGATGGGGCTGTTGACGCTGATTTCGAAGTAGTGGACGATAAGTAATGGCTTCAAAACGAGATTATTACGAAGTTCTGGGAGTGGATCGCAAAGCCGACGAGGATACGATCAAAAGCGCATATCGTAAGCTGGCAATGCAATACCATCCGGACAAGAACAAAGGTAACAAAGCCGCTGAAGAGAAATTTAAGGAAGCAACGGAAGCATACGAAATATTAAAGGAGCCTGAAAAGCGAAGGCAGTATGATCAATTTGGCCATCAGGCATTTGGTGGTGCCGGACATGGTTTCGGCGGAGGTCAGGGTTTTCACGATTTCGACATATCAGACGCTCTTCGCGCCTTCATGAACGATTTCGGCGGGGACTCGTTTTTTAGTGATTTCATGGGTGGAGGAGGCCGCAAGCGAGGGGGAAGGGGAGGAGGCCGTGAAAAAGCCTCCGGTAACGACCTTCAGGTGCGTATTGCACTTTCACTCGAGGAAATCGTAACAGGCACCTCAAAGAAGATCAAATATAAAAAGATGGAGAGGTGTACTGTTTGCAGCGGCACTGGTGGCACAGGTCTTGAAACCTGCCGCACCTGCGGCGGCTCAGGCCAGTTGAGGCGGGTTGCCCAATCCCTGTTCGGCCAGATGGTAAATGTTACGGTATGTAATGTCTGTTCCGGTTCAGGGCAAACGATTTCCAATAAATGCAAGACCTGCAATGGAGATGGCCGTCTCAAAACAGAAACAACTGTTTCCGTAAATATTCCGGCTGGAGTAAGCGAAGGAAATTATATACCGCTTCGCGGTATGGGAGATGCCGGTCCTAACGGCGGCCCGGCTGGAGATCTGCTTGTCATAATCGAAGAAGAACAGCATAAGGTTTTTGAGCGGCACGGACAAGACCTGGTATGCGAGCTTAATGTTTCCGTGCCCCAGGCGGTAAATGGAGATGCTGTTACACTTGAGACCCTTGACGGCAAGGTCAAGCTGAATATTGCTCCAGGCACTCAGTCTGAATCCATCCTTCGCATGCGGGACAAGGGGTTGCCGGACGTCAATAATCAGCGCAACAGGGGTGATATACTTGTAAGAATACATGTAGTTGTGCCAGAGAAACTGAATTCCCAGGAAAAAGAATTGTATGCGAAATTAAGTGAGATCGAAAAGGGCAAGACATCGCAGGAAACCGGGTTTTTCAAAAAAGCAAAGCAGTGGTTTGAATAAAATGTGAGTTATGGATAAATCAACCAATCCCGAAGGCGGGCCAAAGAAGATTCTTTTCATCCATTGTGATCCTAAAATCCATGAAGAGAGCCATTACTTGAGCTCTCCTGGGTTTGAGGTCATAGAGGCTGAAGATGCAGCACGGTCAATGAAGATTCTTTCAAGGGAAAAGATAAGAATCGTGGTGCTTGATATAAGCCGCCCCTGTGATAAGGAAATAGACCTTATAAGTTATATCAAGGTCAATATTGTCGGATGCGAAATAGTCGTTCTTACAGACCTTAAGGATATTGAAATTGCAACACGCGCAATAAGGCATGGAGCGTATCTCTATCTTGTAAAACCGCTGCGCATGGAGGATCTTAAGCTTGTCATAGAAAAAGTATCCCTGCGGCAGGAAAAGGAACTCAAGTATCTTGAGTCACAGACGCGTCTGATGCACGATCTAGTTGGTGGCAACGAAAAAATGGCGCGTGCAATTGCCATGGCAGACAAGGTGGCAAAGACGGACAGTACGATACTTGTCAGCGGAGAAAGCGGCACTGGCAAGGAGGTCTTTGCACGATATATCCACATGAAAAGCAAAAGGGCTGATGGGCCCTTTATAGCAGTCAACTGCGGCGCAATACCGGAAAACCTTATTGAGAGCGAATTATTTGGTCACGCCAAAGGGGCTTTTACCGGCGCTGTGTATCAGAAGAAGGGCCTTATAGAAGAAGCTAACCAGGGTACGTTATTTCTTGACGAGGTTGCGGAACTTTTGCCACAAGCCCAGGTAAAATTGCTTCGTTTTCTTCAGGATTATACTGTCCGCATGGTTGGCGGCAATGAAGAAAGAATTGTTGATGTGCGGATAATGGCTGCAACAAACAAAGAGCTTGTAAAGGAAATTGAGGCCGGGAATTTCAGAGAGGATCTGTTCTACAGACTTAATGTGATTCATATTACGCTGCCGGCGCTAAGGGAGCGTAAAGAAAACATCGCAAGGCTCGCCGCGTTTTTTATAATCAAATACGCTACAGCACAGGATAAAAAGCCGCCTGTCCTTGATCAAAATTCAATGGCCCTTTTACAGAACTATGATTATCCCGGAAATATCCGTGAGCTGGAAAACATAATTGAACGGGCTGTCATACTTTCGGAAGATGGTGTAATAAAGCCGGATGACCTTCCGCCAAATATTATGCAGGACCGGCCTATGATATCATCACCTTCCGACAAAGTTGAAGAGGATTTACTAAGCCTACAGGAACTCGAGAAACGTCATATAAAACGCATGCTTACGAAGCTAAACAACAATCAGTCACTTGCAGCCAAGCAACTCGGGCTTTCAAGGACCACGCTCTGGCGCAAGATTAAAGAACACGGTATTCAGATTTAATTATTATTCAACTTGCCGGTTTGCCTTTTGTTTTGGTTTTGCTAAATTAATTGCTCAGGACTTATATTTATTCCCCGAAACGCCAGCCTCTAAACGGTTAAATTATTAAATAATGATAAGAAAAGTATTCTGTTTTATTGTTTTAATATCCATATTGCCTGTATATTCCGCCTCAGGATATGAAAACCTTAGATGGAATTCTTCCAGCAGTGTTGTAAAAAAGGCTTTTCCTCATGTTAAAAAAATGACCCCATGTTATTTTGAAGGTGTAAATATATTCGGCCCTGACACACTTAAATTTGCCGTTGAAAAGATAACCTCTGAAAATATTGAAAAAAAGATATATTCTTTTTTCAAGAATGGGCTTGTAGCAGTTGAACTCGATTACCGAACTTTTGAAACAGGGGAGAAGGGATTCAAGAAGAATGTTATTGCCAAGCTTGTTAAAACATACGGTAAGGCAAATATGTCGTATTGGAAATATCAAGACAAAACCAAAGAGGGGCA
Source organism: uncultured Fibrobacterota bacterium (assembly GCA_963831235.1). Classification (GTDB taxonomy): domain Bacteria; phylum Fibrobacterota; class OXYB2-FULL-49-7; order OXYB2-FULL-49-7; family JAEUSG01; genus CAWHPS01. Next base: position 45,738 of record CAWHPS010000042.1, on the reverse strand, counting down.
CTGCTTTATTTGGTGCACAAAAGAAGATGTTGTGCTGGCGGTTTACGGCCACTTCAAGGCTGTTTCTCCGAACAATCTTGACTGGGTGAAGGTAACGCATTACAAACGTAAATTCTTTGATTATAAAAACCAGAGGTGTTTCTGTAAATCCTTTACAGGAGTATCAAAATTGTTTTTCAGGTGAAATGGCTTAAAAAGATTGAAATAAAATTAATTTATAATTTATATTAACAAGCAGATAACCCAAAGAAAGGAAATTCTATGCCTTGCGGAAAGAAGAGAAAGAAGCATAAAATCAACAGGCACAAACTTAAGAAACGCCGCAGGAAAAACAGACATAAAAAAAGATTAAGATACCGCAGCTGATTTTCTGCTGAAAACAATGGATTTAGTCGCCCCCGCCTTGTACCACACGAGGCTGGGGCGATTTATTTTTAAGTGGGCTATTCTTTTGTTCTATTGAATGTCACAACTGTGCTGTTGCCGTTGCCCTGGAGTCTGAAATCATCGACATAATGTTTTATTATGAATAATCCCCGGCCGTGCGGCTTGTTTATGTTCTCAGGATGTAAAGGATCCGGAACGGTTTTAATATCGTACCCTTCACCCTCGTCTATCACCCCGAGGTCTATCTTTTGCGGGGACATGTCTGTAAGTACCACGCACTTTTTTTCGCGATTGTATTTGTTGCCGTGAATTATTGCATTGGTAATTAATTCCAGAAGCACTAGCCTGAAATTTTTCTGGAACCTTAGTGGGTAGCCTATTTTATCAGCTTCTGATAAAAGATAGCGTATGTGTTCTTTCATTTCATCAAAATCATGAAGGGTTTTTATATGTAAGTTTGCGCTTTCATCCATACCACATGTTTTTAGGTATAAGGCCTTTCTTGGTGGAAGGCGGACCTCAAAAGATAAAAGTGCATGGGTGGATGCGATGGAGTCAACATGTTTGATGTTTTTTGTGTTTGCTTCATGTGCTTTAACAAGTTTTTCAATAATCGGAAAACCTGCGATTTTATCGGGAGTGTTAGTGGATAATAGCAAAGTTACAACATCTCCTGTGCAAAGCTGCACATGCCCTTCCTTAAAATCAAAATCATGCATGACCCCGATAAAACCACCACCTGTGTTCAAAGGTTCCAATTCCCCTGTTCTTTTATTTAAACGGCAGGCTGGGCCATAATGCGCATTGCAATATTTTAGCACATTGCAGCGCAAATCAAGTATCCCAAGGAATGCGGTTAAATATTCAAGGGATCGAAGGTGCTTTACAAGAGAGGTATTGATGTCCCGAAGTGTTGCTGAAGGCGGCTTATCTGGCATAAGGTGATGGGAAAAGGCCATGTGTGACATGGCGGAAAAATAGGCAGCTCCCAAAGGGGAACCGAAGATGTTAAATGCATAAAACGCGACTTCATCATCATCAAGCCTGATAGTGTTATAGCCCATTCCAGGAGTAAGATTATTTTCCGTATAACGAATGGAGAAAGAAAAATCTTCGGTGTCTGGAAGTTTTTTTGGCAGCAGTCGTTGTTGAATTTCCAATGCTCCGGAAATATCCAAGGTTTTTTCTGGGGCTTTGGCACTGGATTTATTGTGTGATTTAATGGCCTTCATATTAATGATATATAATTTGCTGTTGTATAATGAGTCAAATGGTTAGAACGGATTTTTTAAAGCGATTTCTTACCTGGCAATGAATAAGTTATTTTCATTTATATTTTTTGAATGGTAATTTTAATTGTAGAGGTAAGAAATGAAAACCACCATACTTCATGATAAGCACATAATGCTTAAAGCCAAAATGGCCGAATTTGCAGGTTATGACATGCCGATACAATATTCCGGTATTGTTGATGAGCACCTTTCTGTACGAAAGAATGCGGGTGTTTTTGATGTTTCGCATATGGGGAATTTATTCCTTAATGGCCCAGGTGTTGATAACTTTCTACAAAAGATGCTCACTCTTGATATGTCGAATGTTAAGACAGGAGATGCGGTCTATACACTCCTTTGCAATGATAAAGGCGGGGCAATTGACGATTTGATTCTTTATTGTCTCAAGCCGGGATCTTATATGCTTATTGTAAACGCCTCCAATATTGAAAAGGATTTTATCTGGCTTAAGGAGCATAATTCAGAAGGTTGTTCTCTTATTGACCGCAGTTCTGAGCTTTCAATACTTGCCCTGCAGGGGCCAAAGGCTGCCGGAATAATGGATAATGCCACTGGAGGACTATTTAGTCCAATGAAACCGTTTACGGTTGCCGAAAATATTATGATAGCCGGGCAAAAGGCAATTGTTGCGAGAACCGGTTATACAGGCGAGGATGGATGCGAAATAGTTGTTGAAAACAATGGAGCTTCGGCAATATGGGATTACCTCCTTGCAAACAACGTCAAGCCTATTGGGCTTGGAGCCCGCGATACATTGCGCCTTGAAATGGGTTATACGCTCTATGGACACGAGATAAACATGGACACAAATGTTCTTGAGGCAGGGCTTGGCTGGATAGTAAAGCTTGATAAAAAAGATGATTTCATAGGAAAGCAGGCTCTTGTTGAATCACTCAAAACAGGGCTGAAACGCAAGCTTATAGGGCTTGTTGCTGAAGACAAAGGAATTCCCCGTGCTGAGTGCGGTGTTTATTTAGGGGACACAAGAATAGGTCAGGTTACATCAGGCGGCCATTCGCCCATTTTGGGCAAGGGTATTGCGCTTGCAATGGTTGAAGCTGAAAATGCTGCGCGTGGAAATCTTGTTGAGATTGATGTTCGCGGCAAGCGTTTGTTGTCAAAGGTGGTTAAACGTAAATTCATATAATGGAACAAAAAAAGATTCTCAGAATTATCGACGCTAATTTCAATCGTCTTAGGGAAGGTATCCGCGTGCTTGAAGAGTCGGAGCGGCTTGGTAGAAATAAAGCCGGTTCTTCGGCCAAGCTTAAGTCGCTCAGGCATGATGTGGCAAAATGCTATTTGCTTTTTTCTGAGAAGGAACTTTTATCAGCCCGTGACAGCGAATCGGATGTAGGGAGAGATGGAGTGACCAAGACGGAAATGCATCGCTCATGCCTAAATGACATTCTTACGGCCAATTTTAAAAGGTGCGAGGAAGCCGCGCGTGTTCTTGAGGAGTTTTCGAAAATTGTGTGTCCCGAGGCTTCAATCAAGGCAAAAGAACTTCGTTTTAAGCTTTATACAATGGAAAAGAATTGGGTAAAGAGATAATTCAAATAATCGAGGGAATAATGCCATACAAAGCTCATGAAAGAAGATATGACAAAATGTTGTATCGCAGGTGTGGAAACAGCGGTTTGCTTCTACCTGCCATATCGCTTGGCTTATGGCATAACTTCGGCGGGGTTGATGATATAAAGAATGCTGAAAAAATGATCTTAAGGGCATTTGATCTTGGAATTACCCATTTTGATTTGGCGAATAATTACGGGCCTCCTCCAGGAACTGCTGAATTAAATTTTGGGCGTATCTTTAAAAAGAACATGAAGTCCTATCGCGATGAAATGATCATTTCCAGCAAAGCAGGATATAGAATGTGGCCCGGTCCTTATGGTGAATGGGGCAGTAGAAAAAACCTGATTGCAAGCGTTGACCAGAGCTTGAAGAGAATGGGGCTTGATTATGTTGACATATTTTATTCGCACAGGTTTGATCCCAATACGCCCCTTGAGGAAACAATGGCGGCCCTTGATACCATAGTTAAACAGGGCAAGGCTTTGTATGTTGGGATTTCATCCGGGTATAATGCTGTTGAAGCAGGAAAAGCTTTTGGCATATTGAGGTCTTTGGGAACGCCATGTTTAATACAGCAACCCTCATATTCCATCCTGAATAGAAGCATTGAAACAGGTTTACTGAATGTTCTTGAACAGGAACAAGTGGGCTGCATTGTATTTTCTCCGCTTGCACAGGGGCTTTTATCAAACAGATATCTTAAAGGAATTCCAAAGGGATCACGCGCCTCAAAACCTCATGGCTTTCTTAAAAAGGAGAGAATTACACCAGAAATCATGGCAAAGGTAAACTTATTAAACCAGATAGCCCTAAAACGCGGGCAAACACTGGCTGAAATGGCAGTTGCCTGGATATTGAGGACACAGGTGATAACATCTGTGCTTGTGGGTGCAAGCAGGGTTTCTCAGATTGAAGATAATGTAAAGGCGCTTGAAAATCTTGTTTTTAGCCATGAGGAATTGGAAGCAATTGATTCAATTTGCCCAGTGGCTTGATCTTTTAAATATACATCTTATCTGTGGACTGTATCAGGTCACCTCGGATAAGTTTACAAAAAGGATTAATTATATCTTGTTTGCAAAAGAGCGCGGAGTCATACCGGTTTTTTTCTTGAAGACTTTGGAAAAATAGAGAGGATCAATATAACCCACCCGGAAAGAGACCTGAGATATGTTCAGGTTTGCGTTCTGTAACAGCTTTTTTGCTTCCCTGATACGGACGTCTGCCAGGAAATCCATGGGCGTGGTTGAACAGAATTTCTTGAACAGGAAATTCAGGTGCTCTGGTGTGACATCGATGTGACGCGCAATATCGCGACGGCTGACAGGCGTTGTATAATGGTTTTTGATATAATCTTTTGCATGGGTAACTTTAAGGGGTTCACGGCGCGCGCTGTTTTTTCCTGGAATCCTGTATAGCCTGATCCAGATTTCATTCACAATTTGTTCCACCATACTTTGATAATGCAGCTCGCTTTCCCTCGAACTCATCAACGCATTTCAAGAACAGATTAAGAATCTCCGGATCCTCTTTGCACTGGAAAACAAGAGGTTCCTTCAATTCGTCACGTGTTTTAATGGTGAAATGAATAACACTTATTGTTGAGGCTTCGTAAGTGTGGCATTCAAAAATATGTACTATGTTGGGCGGAATAAGCAGGATTTCGTCCTGATTAACTGTGAGAAGCTGTGAATCGGAATTTTTATAATATCCCTTGCCCTTTACAATATAAATGAATTCGAAATCATCAATTACACGCGGACCCCAATGGCTCCTGTTGCGAACAATATTAAAGAAAGCAGCGTGTGAAATATTCTTTATGCTATTCAGGGTAAAGTTATTTATATCCATTTGGGGTGAATAAAATAGCATATTCTTTTATTAAACGCATTGTAAATATTACTATTGACCATATTATCTTATTCGTATATATTTGATTTAGTGTGTCTTTAGTATATATTTACAACTAAGAAAGCAGCTTACTTTCGCTGTATCATACTTTTACAAAACTTTTACAAACGGATTATTATAGTTATACAGGAGGTTGCCTATGCGCTCAAAACAAATCAATCGGCTGGGTGTCTTTTGTTCCTTCATCATCATGGTCTTAGCCCTGGCCTCTTTTGCAGATGACATTGATACCCTTAAAGCCAGACTTGTGGCATCCTATAAAGCGGGAAACACCACCTGGGGTTTGATGAACGCGGACAGCGCGGTTGCCTACCTTTCCTCGCTGCAGGCGGACGGATGCTGGCCTGATATTAATTATTTTGACCATGGCAGCGCCCCCTGGACCCCGTTGACACATGTACAACGCCTCCTGCAGATGGCGCTTGCATTCAACCGCACCGACTATCCCAGCTATCATGACACCGCCATGTCAAGGGGCATAGTTGCAGGATTGGACTACTGGTATAATAATGACGCCGCCATCTCCAGCGACAATTGGTGGTATAATGATATCGGTCAGCAACTGGCACTGGGCCCATTGCTGCTCATGATGGAACCGTACCTCGATACCGCGAGGGTAAGGAGAGGAGCTGAATTCCTATTTAATTCGGGGGCTTATGCTGAGGGCCAGAATTTGGTTTGGGAGTCCCAGAATGATATCTGGAGGGGATGTTTACGCAAATCCGAAAGTGATATAAATCTTGGTTTAAATGCTATAAAAAACGAGTTGACAAATTATGATGGTGATGGTCTTACATCAGAGTTCACCTTTTTTCAGCACGGCTTATTTTACAATGGAGGATACGGTCGTGGTTTTATGGCCGACATCACCTTTTGGGCGGTAATGACACGGAACCTCTTGTTTGCTTTTGATGAGGCCCAGACTGACAGATTAACAGGACTTACCCTTGACGCCGACCGATGGATGGTGCGGCGAAACACCTGGGATTTTGCGGCTACAGGGCGGGAAATAAGCCGCGGCGGACCTTCTTGGAATTCCTTCGGGGTTGGTACGGGTTTATTGTTGAAGCTGCCGACCAGCCGCAGCGAGGAGATGCGTTCGTTTGTGGCAAGTCTTGACGGAATTGACGATTCGGCAATTACAGGCGATAAATATTTCAGCACCGCGGAATTTCATGTACATAAACGTAAGAATTACCACGCCTCGATAAAGATGTGTTCCAACCGCATTTTCGGCACAGAAGCCATAAATAGCGAGAACATAAAAGGTTATTATCTTTCTTTCGGCGTGTTTGAGTTGATGCCAAATGGCAATGAATATGGCGGCATAGGCGCTGTTTGGGACTGGACGCGTCTTCCAGGAGTTACTTGTCCTCGCTGCATTTCCGTCCCCTCCATTCCCGATATTTCTGAAAGCAAAACCACCGGCACCACTGATTTTGCGGGCTGCGCTTCCGATGGCAGGTATGGGGTTTCTGGTTTTGATTTAAACTGGGGCGGGGTTTCCGGGCGCAAGGCCTGGTTTTGTTTTGATGATGAGATAGTAGCCCTCGGCGCCGGGATAAACCGTACAGGTGCGGACACTGTGGCCACTTCGATAAACCAGTGCCGGCTTTTCGGCGATGTTTGGGCGGGTTACGATAACGGCAATGGAAATGTTGTGTCACAGGGTTTACATGCGAGAATTAACCCAAAATGGGTATTTCACGACAGCGTGGGGTATGTCTTTTCAGGTCAAGCGCCTGTAACCCTTAAGAATCAAGCCCAGAGCGGCAGTTGGTACAGTATTAATAAACAGTCTTCCACCTCGATTGTAAGCGAAGATGTCTTCAGTCTCTGGCAGGATCATGGGGTGGGAGCAGCCGACAAGGCTGCAATCCAGTTGGTGGAAGTCCAACCGTGTCAATTGCCCATGTCGGACACGTAGCGATACCACACCTCTGTGCAGGCAACCATCAGAGGAATGCGTGGTGTAAACGGCCTGGCCGCCCAGCTTGGATAAAGCTGAGGTGGGAGCAACCTGGAGGTCTAGCGAGTGTAGGAGCTTGAAGATGAACGAATGACTGCAGTCCCGAAATACCTCCCCTTGCCGAAGTTGCATGGCAAGGATAAGTTTTGTGCGCTGAACGTATCACCCCGAACGTGAAGCCGATGCTCCTTGCAAAGAAGTGGGTAAATGCAGCAAGGAGGCACAACGGGATACGGGTCCATGCGCCTACACAAGGATTGCAGAAATAATGTCGGGAAGGTCTCATGTTCAGCAGGGGCGGCAGCAACCTGCAAAGACCATCCTTATAGGAAGAAAAAGGGTGGAGAACAAGAGACTGGCGCATGAGCCAGTATGAGCTAAGAACGGAAGGTAACACTTCCATAGCAAAGGGGCTCTGGGCACTTGGCGGTCACTGGGACTATATGGATGTCCAGACACAGAGCTGGATAAGCATCCATAAAGAGCAGTGGCGAGGAAATAAGTAAACCATGCAAGACTTGGTGTATGTGTGCCGACACTTAAGCCGAGACAAAAGATGGGAAGGCTTATGACCGGAAAATATAAGGTGAGCCAAGGTCAGAACCGGACTCGGGAAAACCGACCGTCCGGGATCGCAGGGAGGCTTTATGAAACGTGACGATGGGAGTCGTGCTGAGGCCCACAGCGAAAGTTTGTGGAAAAGCCAACGAACCCTAATGTGCGCGCGCGTAAACTCTATCCCGACGCGCCGGTTAACGCAACCTATCAATATATAGTTCTGCCCGGTGTGGATAAAAATCGAGTACAATCTTATTCAACCGACATTCCTGTACGCATGATCAGCAACACAGTATCCATACAGGCGGTGCGGCACGATCGCATAGGTATTACCGGTATTGTCTTTTACCAGGCAGGTCAGGTAGTTGTCAGGGATGGGTTAAGCCTCAAGGTTGACCAACCCTCAGACCTCACTAAACCTATCATTATTTGATCAGTTGATTCGCAGATTGGATTCCCGCTATTTTATTTGATGGGATGCAATTACATATTGCACCTGTCAACCTTTACCCACATTGGATGGTCACGATGAACGAAGTTGTATTGCAGTCGATTCTTGGAACAGACAAGCGCAATCCATATTTGCATGTTCTCCGTCGTAAAGACACGGACAAGCTGGAAGTTTACTATGGGGCACAGCGTCTGGAGACGGTGGTTGATGATAAGGATCACATCAGCTACCGGGCCTGTTTGGGCAGGCTCTACAATGCGGGATTAAAACGAGAAGCGTTATCGAAGGTTTTTGATGTGGATCGCAAGACGATGCAGCGCTGGGGGAAAGCCCTTCTGATGCCGGATGCGGAGGCATCGATTCAAGCATTGCGGTCGCGCCATGATCCGCGTAAATTGACGGCGGAAGTGCGGCGGTTTGCAGAAGTTAGATTTGAGTATATATACCCTAATAATCGTTATAGCTACAGCAGCCGGATACGTCAGGAGATTTATAAGACATTCAAGGTAGCACTTAGCGCTGAGAGTCTGCGTCCTGTTTTTGCAGAATGTAAACGGAGGATGTCTGCCAGTACCAGCGCTAAAAGCAAGGATGACGATGGCGATTCTGGAACTGTTGAACAGGAGGCGGATAAGCGTGGAGGCGGTATAGCACTCCCTCCAGAAACATGTAATAATAGAATTGAACATGACCAGATTCAGGAGCCTGCCGTGGTACCGATTGTCCGCTATATACATCATGCAGGAGTCCTTCTCTTTTCCTGTTGGCTCATCCGTCTTCAAGGGGTGCATGAGAAAGGCGTATTGTTGAAGCAGTGGCTTGTGATGGTGCTGCTTGGGGCTGTGAACATAGAGCAGGGCAAATATGTGAGTTGGGATAGCCTGGAGACGTTTCTGGGAAGGACGGTTCGTGGAACGGTAGAGCAGCGAAGAGCTCTCGGGGAAATCGGACAGAGCCTTGGGGCGGAAGCTGTTCTTAGGCTAAATGCCGAGGTGACATGTGTTGCCAAATGCAGTGATTTCTACTATGACCCGCACACGCTGCATTACACTGGGATGAAGAAGATTCTCAAGGGATGGTGTTCCAATATTCGATGGGCTGACAAGGCGCTGCATTGCGATTATATCCACACCAGCGAAGGGATGCCGGTGTATGTGGAATACGCGGACAATTATCAGGATTTGCGTGAGCGATTCAAAACGGTGATTGGTAATTTCCGACGCACGGTTGATATGGATCCGAGTTGCGTGATAACCGTGGCTATGGATCGTGGGGTTTATGGTCATGAGGTGTTTGAGTCGGTTAAGGCTGATCCGTTTCTGGAACTGGTCACATGGGAGAAGGGGTTTGTCGCGGAGAGCTTTGACGAAAGCAGGCGTAGCGGCTCGTATGAGCTTGCGCGGCCGAGGAATAATGCCTCCGATGTGCAATTGTATCGGTTTTCCTATATCGATGAGAAATGGCCAAAGGATTCGTCTATACGGCGGCTGGTGGTACAGGCGATAAATCCACAGGGGAGATGTATCGTGGTGAGCATTCTCACTACCGATACCAAGCGCGACGCCAAAGAGCTGATCCGGCTTATGTTCCGGCGATGGATACAGGAGAACGACTTCAAGTATCTGGACAAGCACTATGGCATCAATCAGGTCACCAGCTATGCCAGCATTGCCTATGAAGATTTGAAGTCGACATTGACTGACAAGCAGATGGAAAGCGCTGAAACAAAGGCGCTTCTTTCAGAGCGTCGGGAGTGCGAAAAGGATTTGCTGCGATTACTTCACAAAGAGCATAATCGTGACAATCGGGTTATGCAAGCCCGGGCATTGCTTGACGTGACGGATAAAAAGATCGAGGCCATCACAGCATCGACCACCTACTGCGCCACGAAGGAGCTTGTTGTTCTTCGCAAAGAGCGTTCGCGGCAAAAGGCAATTGTGACGCGGCTTGCAAAGCTGGATTATAAGGAAAAGAAGCAAAAACTTGATCAGCAGATTGCCGCGCTAAATGAAAAGTTGGCGAGTTGTAACCACAAGATATCGAAACTGGACTATCTGATAACTCAAGGTTACGAATGCCTTGATACCAATAAAAAACGTGTGATGGACAGCATCAAGATTCTGGCGAGAAACATTTTCTATCAAGCGCTGGCGCCTTTCAAAAAGAACTATGACAATTATCGGGACGACCACGAGTATTTCAGAAGCCTGACTCATGCGCCTGGATTGTGGGTGGACGATGGTTCAACTGTAACCGTTTATCTCGAGCCGGCTCCGCATTTGTCACCGAAGCTTGAGCGGTGTTTTCAACAGGTTCTTGACGATTTGCAGAAATCGCCCTTGGTACTGCCAAATGGCTCAGGACGTATTTTCCAGATCAAATTGAGACCAATTGAGGGAATTGAACTTGCGGTCGCTTAACAGGAAATTGAGCGTTTTTAGTGAGGTCTGACCCTGTATTGTCCTGCTCGATGAATCCAATGAAAAGTATAAGGTGACGGTATGCAATGCAGAGCGACTCTATTGCCCCACGTTCCTTGTTGATCTGATTTTTGCTGATGAATCCAGCGAAAGTCTTGTTTTTGGTTTTAACGAATCTGATGGCATAAACATGACCAGGAGCAGTACCACTTCTGTGTCGGGATTTTCCAATGCAGCAGGGGGAAACGTACTCCCGGTAGATCCGGAATTAACAATACACCCCAATCCCTTTAATCCGTCTGCGCGGTTAAGCTATTATCTGCAACAAAAGTCCTCTGTATCATTAATACTATACAACCCACAAGGGAAAATAGTCAGGGAACTGGTGAACAGCATGGTCTCGGCTGGAAAACATACAGTGCAGTTGGATGCAGGCCAACTGGCTTCAGGTATTTATATCTGCGAGTTTAAAAGCGGCGCTACTGCCAAACGGCTTATGCTGGTACTAATGAAATAAAGGAGTAACACAAATGAAAAAGGCATTCCTCCTTCTGCTTGGTTTTATACTGGTTTTAACCTCGTTCGGCGCATCAATTTTCGACCGGAGCGAGATACTCAAAATCATGAAAAAGACGGCTAACCATACCCGTTACACCTATAATGATTGGCTGGATGCCACTTATTACACTGGTATCGTGGCCGCCTATAAGGTCAGCCTGGACACGGCTTATTTGAACCAAGCCGAATCCTGGGGACAAAGCCACCGTTGGCTTAGGGAAGGTGAATCAACTAGTATGGACGCGGGTAATACTTTCTGTGGTCTGCCCTATGTTGAACTGTTTTTACTTGATTCCATTGCCGCCAACCAGAACAAGATCGCGGACATGAACGGTTTGTATGACCAGTATTGCGCCGTCAATGCATCGGGCTGCGTTGTCTGGACCTGGTGCGACATACTGTTCGGGGTACCTTCCATCATGGTTCGCCTGGCCCACATCAAGGGCTGGGGCACAGCCTATGACAAATTCAACACCTGGTGGTGGGATGTCCACACTTGCCTGTATGACACCACAGAACACCTCTTTTACCGTGATAACGGCTATTTCTACTCAACTACAGCGAGCGGAAAAAAAGTTTTCTGGTCAAGAGGCAACGGCTGGGTGACAGCCGGCACGGCACTTGTTCTGCAATACATACCCGATGACTACCCTGATCGCACCAGATACGAGCAATTATTGCGGGAAATGTGCGAAGCACTGGCAGCCAAACAGGGGAGTGATGGCCTGTGGCGGAGCAGTCTGCTTGATTCCGCACAGTATCCCAGCCCGGAAACCAGCGGGTCGGCTTTTTTCTGTTATGCGATGGCCTGGGGCATTAACAATGGAATTCTGGATGCAGTCACCTATCTGCCTGTGGTGAAAAAAGCCTGGGAAGGACTTGTGAGCAAAGTGGACGCAAATGGCAAATTGGGATATGTGCAGACAGTGGCTGCCGAGCCTGGGGAGACATTTCCCGAAGATACGCGCAGCTATGCAGTTGGAGGATTTCTGCTGGCCGGCAGCGAAATGTGGAAGGGCTGCTGGGGTGATTCCACGCCGCCCACGGACGTTACAGTGAACAGCACATCAGTAAAAGATCAAACCATCACCCTTTCCTGGAACGCTGCTGCGGACGCGGAGAGCGGTATCTCCAATTATCAGATATACCGGGACACCACCGCAAATCCAACGGGTTTATATGTTACAGTAGGCGGCAATGTCCTTACCTATCAGGACGAGACCGGGATTGAAAACAAGACCTTTCATTATCGCGTTAATGCGATGAACGGCGCAGGACTTACAAGTTCCAACTTCAGCAATGATGTATCCGCGGCCACGGCACAAGACACGGTAAAGCCGGTTGTTATTGTCATCCAGTCTTTGTCAGCCGCCACTGTTAAAATTACTTTCAGCGAAAAGGTTGAACAGGCTACAGCGGAAGATATCGGCAATTATATTATCAGCAACGGCGTCTCGGTTACAGGGGCTGCCCGGCAGACTAATCAACGGTCGGTTGTACTTTCCGTTTCCACACTGCAAACAGGCACAACATATTCCTTCCATATTACAGGACTACGTGATCTGGCATCCATACCCAATACAATGAACAATTTGGACACCGCGATTTATATCATCCGTACACCGGTTATCAAAAATTCCAGTTTCGAATCGCCGCTTATTTCCACTTACCAGTATGCAGTGGCTGATTCCTTCTGGACATTTGGAGGCGTTACAGGCAATGGAAGCGGCATAGAGCACAATGGAAGCGCTTTCAATGCGGCCAATGCGCCTGATGGCGTGCAGGCTGCATTTCTCCAGAGCCTTGGAACAGTGTCGCAGAATGTCTATTTTGACTCCGGCTATTACAGAATAAGGTTCAGCGCGGCACAACGACAGGAAAATAACCAGGCCATCAGCGTCTCGCTGGATGGAAAGGAAATAGGCTTGTTCACCCCGTTATCATCGGCGTTTGCGGAGTGCGTCACTGAATCCGTATTGGTTTCATCCGGCACACATCAGTTGAAGTTCGCGGGAACAAATGGGGGTGAAGACAATACCGCTTTTATTGATGCGGTAAGCGTGGTAGTGCCAGGAGGAACTGATAATGAACCCGGGGTAATGAAACCGGAGAACCTTGTGCTTTGCGCCTCGCCCAATCCTTTTAATCCTGCTGTAAACATTCAGGTGTCCGGTTGGCAGAGGGGAACCGAGCTCAGAATATTCAATGTCAGCGGCAAGGTTGTGGCGGATTTGACAAGAGTCTTGAACAGCGGTTCTTATGTCAAGGGAGTGCGGCAGGTGACATGGAATGCTGCGGGTCAAGCGTCAGGGGTGTATCTGGTATTGATCCGGCTGGGTAAGGTGGAATTCAAGTGCAAGGTTGTGCTGATTAGATAAGGATAATGTCGTATCAAAAGGAAGATGATTTTAACAGCATCAATTATAGAAAGGGTTGGATATGCGCTCAAAACGAATCGATCGGCTGATCACTTTTTGTTCTTTTATCATTGCATTCCTGGTCTATGGCTCTTTTGCAGATGACATTGATACCCTTAAAGCCAGGCTTGCGGCATCTTATAAAGAGGGAAACACAGCCTGGGGTTTGATGAACGGGGACAGCGCGGCTGCCTTTCTTTCCAGGCAGCAGACGGACGGATCCTGGACTGATATAAATTATTCTGACCATGGCGACCCCTGAACTCCGCTGGCGCATGTACAACGCCTCCTGCAGATGGCTATTGCATTCAACGGTACCGGCTATCCCGTCTATCATGACACTGCCATGTCAAGAGGCATTATTGCGGGATTTGACTATTGGTATGATAATGACGCCGCCATCTACAACAACGGTTGGTGGTATGATGATATCGGTCAGCGGTTGGCACTGGGTCCAATGCTGCTCATGATGGAACCGTACCTCGATACCGCGAGGGTAAGGAAAGGAGCGGAACTCATATTTAATGCTCACTATAATGAACAATCAGAACTGAATGTGGGCCAGAATTTGATTTGGAATTCACAGAATGATCTTTGGCGGGGATGCCTGTTGAACTCGGTGACCTACATCAACTTAGGCCTGAATGAAATCAAGAACCAGCTTCAGCTCACCACCAACGAAAGTATTCAGCCGGATTTCAGCTTTCACCAGCATGGCGCCCAATTATACAACGGAGGGTATGGTCGCGCTTTCATGGAGGATGTCATGTTCTGGGTGCTCTTGACACAGGGGTTATCTTTTGCTTATGACGCAGCCAAAGTTGCTATATTGACCGGATATATCCTAGACGGAAGCCAATGGATGTTACGACGCAATAACTGGGATTTTGCCTGCAGGGGACGGGAGATTGCCAGAGGGGGCGGTAAATTTGGCACCCAGAATTTTAAGGATAATCTGCTGCTGCTCCAGAGTTCCCGGCATGCGGAACTGCAGGCCTTCGTGGATCACATTAGCGGGATTAACGACTCGGCTCTGACTGGCGACAAGCATTTCTGGCGGTCAGACTATCATGTGCATCGCGCGAAAGGGTTCCACTTTTCCATCCGGATGTGTTCCAACCGCACCGTTGGATCGGAGATGATTGGTTACGAAAATAAACAAAACCGCTACCTTCCTTTCGGTGCCACCACCCTATTGTTAACCGGCGAAGAGTATTTCAATATTTTCCCCCTTTGGGACTGGAGCCGTATTCCTGGCGTGACATCGCCCCACAAAACCAATCCCGGCAGTTTCACGGGGGGCGAGGACTGGTGGTACGGGACAACCTCCTTTGTGGGCGGTGTCAGTGACGGGATTCATGGTGCAGCGGGTTTTGACCTTGATTGGGACGGGGTTTCCGGCCGCAAGGCCTGGTTCTGCCTGGGTGAAGAGATTGTGGCACTGGGCGCAGGTATTTCCGGCAGCGCGGCTTTTCCTGTTTACACTTCCATAAACCAATGCTGGCTCATCGGGTCTGTGTGGACCGCAAATGATACGGGGCAGGGTAATACGGTTGCCCAGGGTCTCCGGACACTGGAATCGCCCCGATGGGTGTTCCATGACAGCGTGGGCTATGTTTTTCCTCATCCGTCCCAGGTGACGCTTAAGAACGAGACCCAAAGCGGGAGCTGGTACTCCATCAATGAACAAAAATCCAATACCGTTGTTACCGGAGATGTATTCAGTCTATGGTTTGACCACGGACTTAATCCTTCCAATGCGGGATATGAATATATTGTGGTTCCGGGAACGGGCAAGGCGGATATCCGGAAATATGCGCAGAACATCCCTGTCCGCACCATTGTCAACACTATTTATCAACAGGCTGTCCGCAACGACAGTCTTGGCGTCACAAGCATTGTCTTCTACCAGGCGGGCAGTGTGGTCGTTCGTCTCGGGCTCGCGGTAGAGGTGGACAAACCCTGCATTGTGCTGTTGGACGAATCAGGGGCGAACTATCGGGTGAGCGTGGCAAATCCGGTTAATACTGCGCTGACCGTAAATGTAAACCTTCTTTTTGTCAAGGCTGGTAAAGAACAGATGCTCTTTTCGCTTCCAGACGGCGGTGATGCCGGCAAGAGCGTCACCAAAACCAGCGTCTCGCCGGTTGTGACTGTGACAGACTCCACGCCGCCCACGGATGTGTCCATGAACAGTCCGTCCGTTAACCAGCAAACCATCACCCTTTTCTGGAGTGCCGCAGAGGACGCGGAAACCGGTATTTCCAATTATCAGATTTATCGCGGCCTTGCAGCCAATCCAACGGAATTGTATATGACTGTGAATAATGTCTTAACGTATAAGGATCAAACCGGGATGGAAAACACCACATTTCATTATCGCGTTAAGGCTGTGAACGGCTACAGCCTGACCAGTCTTTCCTACAGCAATGATATATCCGCCGTCACGACCATTGACACCGTAAAACCTGTCGTGAGTGCCATACATGCACATGCGCTGCCGACTTATATCAGCATCACCTTCAGCGAAAAGGTTGAACAGGCCTCGGCTGAGAACGCCGGCAATTATACAATTGACAACAGTATACAGGTGACCTCAGCTTCTCTGCAGTCAGACAAAAAAACGGTAAAGCTTGTTGCTTCACCTCTTACTATCGGGACAACTTATCCTCTCCATATCAGCGGCATACGGGACCAGGCGGCCATAGCGAATACCATGAACCCGCTTGACACCGTCTTTTCCATCCCCAGCCATGCAACCATTTACATTACAGCCGATAACGTTTATGATCTTTATTTCAACGGCAGACTTGTGGGGAGCAATAGTGATTGGAATAATGTTGAAAAATATCCCGTGGACCTTCAGGCAGGGAAAAATATCATTGCCGTCAAAGGAGTTGATTTGGGCGCTCCGGGCGGGCTGCTCGCTGAAATCGTCCTCGACAGCAATGTCGGTCGGTCAGGCACAAGCACTGCCTGGAAAACCAGCTTGCAGGAACAGGCGGAATGGACCACAACCGGCTTTGATGACGCGGCATGGACTCCCGCAACAATGATTGGCGCTTATGGAATTAGTCCGTGGGATGACGTATCCGGAATGTCGGCTGGAACAACGGCCCAGTGGATTTGGGGCGCTGGAGGTTCTGACACTGTATATTTCAGGTATGTCATTTATGACTTAGGCACAGATAATGAACCTGGGACAATAACACCGGAAAACCTTGACCTTGCAGTTTCGCCCAATCCATTCAATCCGTCCGCGCGCATCAGTTATTACCTGCCGCATAAAGCCGATGTCTCATTGACACTCTACAACCCGCAGGGAAAGATGGTCAGGAAGCTGATGAGAGGTATGGCGTCAGAGGGAAGGCATACGGTGCAGGTGGATGTGGGCAAACTGGCTTCAGGAATATATATCTGTGAATTTAAAAGCAGTACTGCAACAAAACGGCTTAAGCTGGTGCTGATGAGGTGACAAAACCATTTTAACACGGAGAACAGAATGAAAGTAAAAACATGCATGAAAAAAGTATTTTTCTTCGTTTTATGCCTGACCTTTGCCTGCACCTTGTCAGGCGCCACTATTTATGACCGGAGCGAGATACTCAAAATCATGAAAAAGACGGCTAACCATACCCGTTACACCTATAATGATTGGCTGGATGCCACTTATTACACTGGTATCGTGGCCGCCTATAAGGTCAGCCTGGACACGGCTTATTTGAACCAAGCCGAATCCTGGGGACAAAGCCACCGTTGGCTTAGGGAAGGTGAATCAACTAGTATGGACGCGGGTAATACTTTCTGTGGTCTGCCCTATGTTGAACTGTTTTTACTTGATTCCATTGCCGCCAACCAGAACAAGATCGCGGACATGAACGGTTTGTATGACCAGTATTGCGCCGTCAATGCATCGGGCTGCGTTGTCTGGACCTGGTGCGACATACTGTTCGGGGTACCTTCCATCATGGTTCGCCTGGCCCACATCAAGGGCTGGGGCACAGCCTATGACAAATTCAACACCTGGTGGTGGGATGTCCACACTTGCCTGTATGACACCACAGAACACCTCTTTTACCGTGATAACGGCTATTTCTACTCAACTACAGCGAGCGGAAAAAAAGTTTTCTGGTCAAGAGGCAACGGCTGGGTGACAGCCGGCACGGCACTTGTTCTGCAATACATACCCGATGACTACCCTGATCGCACCAGATACGAGCAATTATTGCGGGAAATGTGCGAAGCACTGGCAGCCAAACAGGGGAGTGATGGCCTGTGGCGGAGCAGTCTGCTTGATTCCGCACAGTATCCCAGCCCGGAAACCAGCGGGTCGGCTTTTTTCTGTTATGCGATGGCCTGGGGCATTAACAATGGAATTCTGGATGCAGTCACCTATCTGCCTGTGGTGAAAAAAGCCTGGGAAGGACTTGTGAGCAAAGTGGACGCAAATGGCAAATTGGGATATGTGCAGACAGTGGCTGCCGAGCCTGGGGAGACATTTCCCGAAGATACGCGCAGCTATGCAGTTGGAGGATTTCTGCTGGCCGGCAGCGAAATGTGGAAGGGCTGCTGGGGTGATTCCACGCCGCCCACAGATGTTACAGTGAACAGCACATCAGTCAAAGACCAAACCATCGCCCTTTCCTGGAACGCCGCTACGGACGCGGAGAGCGGTATCTCCAATTATCAGATTTACCGGGACACCACCGCAAATCCAACGGATTTATATGTTACAGTAGGCGGCAATGTCCTTACCTATCAGGACGAGACAGGGATTGAAAACAAAACCTTTCATTATCGCGTTAAGGCGATGAACGGCGCAGGACTTACCAGTTCCAACTTCAGCAATGATGTATCCGCAGCCACGGCACAAGACACGGTGAAACCGTCTGTTATTGCCATCCAGTCTTTGTCAGCTGCCACTGTTAAAATTACTTTCAGCGAAAAGGTTGAACAGACTACAGCGGAAGATATCGGCAATTATATTATCAGCAACTGCGTCTCGGTTACAGGGGCTGCCCGGCAGACTAATCAAAGGTCGGTTGTACTTTCCGTTTCCACACTGCAAACAGGCACAGCATATTCCTTCCATATTACAGGAATACGTGATCTGGCGTCCATACCCAACACCATGAGCAATTTTGACACCGCGATTTATATCATCCGTACACCTGTTATCAGGAATTCCAGTTTCGAATCGCCGCTTATTTCCACTTACCAGTATGGAGTGACTGATTCCTTCTGGACATTTGGAGGCGTTACAGGCAATGGAAGCGGCATAGAGCACAATGGAAGCGATTTCAGCGCGGCCAATGCGCCTGATGGCGTGCAGGCTGCATTTCTCCATGGTCTTGGAACAGTGTCGCAGAATGTATATTTTGACACCGGCTATTACAGAATAAGGTTCAGCGCAGCACAACGACAGGAGAATAACCAGACCATCAGGGTGACTCTGGATGAAATGGAAATTGGTTTGTTCACCCCGTCATCAGGTAATTTTGTTGAGTGTGTCACTGATTCTGTATTGGTTTTATCAGGCACCCATCTGTTGAAGTTCGCGGGAACGAATTCAACAGGCGACAATACCGCTTTTATTGATGCGGTAAGCGTGGTGGTACCCGGAGGAACTGATAATGAACCAGGGGTAATGAAACCGGAGAACCTTGTGCTTTGCGCCTCGCCCAATCCTTTTAACCCGTCCGCACAAATAAGCTGGTACCTGCCGCAAAAAGCCGTTGTTTCACTGGCACTTTACAGCTTACAGGGAAAGCTTGTCAGGGAGTTGGTGGGCGGCATGGTATCAGGCGGGAAGGCATACTGTGCTGGTTGACGCCGGCAGGCTGGCTTCAGGGGTTTATGTCTGCGAATTAAAAAGCGGCGCTGCGGCCAAACGTATAAAGCTGGTGCTGATGCGATAAAAATTATTATAGAGGAGGAAACAAACATGAAAAAGGTATTCTTCAGTCTGCTGATACCGGCTATTGTCTTTACATCAGAATGCCTTGTTTTCGGCCAAGGAATTCAGCTTGGCGCAAAATTTGTACCCAAAGACAGTTTCTTCGTTTTTATCTTCTGCGGCAATTCCGCTATGTCCGGCCGTGATAACTCACCCGACAAGGTGTCTGATCCCCATGCGTGGAAATATGAGATGAGTCCTGCAAACTACGACTGGGCGCCGGCAATCGAGCCCATTTGCGCGGATGTAAATAATTCAGGGGACAGGGGCGGGCCGAGCATGCCTTTTATAAAGCGAATAGCCATGGATTATCCGGATCGGTATTTCGGGATCATGCAATTATCCGGTTCCGGCTGGACATGCAGGGATAATTTTTCAAAAGGAACAACAGCAAACAATGATATGATGAAAAAGGCCAAAGCCCTTAAAAACAATGTTACCATTGTTGCCATTGTTTCGATGTTTAACCTTGCTGAGGTTGCATTTTATTCTGGCGATAACAGTCTGGTTGATAACTACCTTCAGGACATTGAAAATATGGTTTCCGATATGCGTACTGACCTTGGAATGCCCAATCTCCCTTACCTGCATTCCGGCTACCCTGTCAACGCCGGAGGCAACTATGCAATCACCCTGCCTGAGACACAGACGATTATTGCGGAGACAGGAAAGATTCCTGATAACATATCAAACTCGCTGATCATTCCCACTGACGGCCTTGCTATAAATGAGGATGACGGTTATTTTTCCCATTACAGCCGCGCGGGGAACGCGGCCTGGGGTGCGCGGGTAGCGGACAGTATCAAGGCACGCAATTGGATTCCAGCCACCACAAATAGCGAAAAGCCGGCATTAAACGTTTCCTTTTCCGGCAGCCATCCGGCTATATGTAAGGTTCTATTCGACGGCAGCAACTGGCTGGGGCTTGACAAATCAGTCTATTCCTTCAGCGTTTATTCGCTGAACGGCGGAATCATTCCGGGAATAAATGCTGGCCGGTTACGCGATACCAGGCTGCCGCCGGGCATATACCTTCTGCGTTCGGAGGGCTTGAAATGAAACCCATTAAAACGTCATTGAATGGAATTTCAGGTAAAGCTATGGTTTTCCTGGCGGTATTGGGAGGCTGTCTCCTTTTATCCTTATTTTTCCATTCCAATAAAACGCACTTTATCAATTCTTTCGCTCCCACTCCCTGGGCTTCCATAGGGGGCTGCGGCGCAAGCAGCGGAAGCGCCTCCGGCGACATGCAATTGAAATGGATCGGCAGAGGAGTAACCGGGTCCCTTATTGACGCCGAGGTTGTCATGGGACATAGCGTTCTCAGGCAGAATCCTGACCAGAGCCGTGACACGAATTATATTGCTAATGGACAAAACTATTACGGGAAAATCCGTTTGAAAACCAGCTCCGTGTTATTTAATTTGTATTATCACCCTCCCGAACTAATGGATATAAAACTTACGGTTCCATTTTTAATCAAGGAATGGCAAGCCGGTAAAACAGGATCATGGGGGGATTTATCACTGGATTTCAGCCGGAAATGGGGAGAGAGCGCAAGCGTTGTTACTGCGCTTGTTTTTTCATTTCCCACGGGCTATTATGATATAATGCAAGACAACCGCACTCCACTATTATCGGAGCAGCAGCCTGGCAGCGGATTATACAGCGCTTCGTTCAGGGCGAATTATACCATAGACCGTGATTGGGGAATCATTAATATTGGAGGCGTCTATTCCGCGGGATTAGCCGGTACCCTTATAGAAGAATACGGATGGGAGGAAAAGAAAAGCAGGCTGACTTTTGAAAGCGAGAAGTTCGAATTCGCGCGCAAGGGCTGGGGTGCAATTAACAAGATGGGAGTGTTTACGCCTGATAATCTTGGATTCTTTCTTGACGTCGGTTGTAAAACAGAGACGGTTATGCATGGCTTTTGCATCTCTTATTCATATCCTGTTGCCAAACCCACAATGGAGACATGGGCGACTAATGTTATAAGGGACACAACTGTGACAACAAAGTCAGGGGCTGAGCATGCCCTTGATTCCATTCTGACAAATAAAAGCATTGATACAAAAGGCGTCATTATAAGCAGGTTAAACGACGGAGCCTGGCAATACCTTGCAAAAACAAACATGAATCAAAAAGCAGTTCCCTCTGTTGCCATTCAATACAGCATTGAAAAAAGCGATATTACATTTCCAATGTTACTCGGTTTCGATGTTAAACTCGATTATGACGATAAATTTATTTTTGGCGGCTTTGCAGCGGGAATAGGCTTTAAATTTCCAATTTATTAAAGTATTGACAACAAACTAATTGGACATTCAAAATAACTAATATAACTTATAGCTCAGATACCACATTTAACCAAAAGGATACGATATGTTAAAATCACATTCTCTAATTGTAATGTGTGCAGCAGGATTATTCAGTATAAAATCATTCAGCCATGTGTTTCTTCTGTTCATTGCGCTTGTTTTCTTCTGCGCACCCGCAGGTTTTGCGCAACTGCCAAAACCCGGCGCCAGTTTTCATTGTGCCGGCGACTCAGGCGGATGGACATGGTATGGCGAGCCCAAAGCCGTTTATTATGAAGGAATTCATAAACGCACCTATTTCGGATGGGTGAACCAGAACGACGGTATGGTACGGGTCGCGATGTTTGACCACGAAACCAACCAGGAGGTCGTCCATATCATGAAGACTGGATATGGTGCGGATGACCACAACCACCCGTCCATTATGATCCGGCCAGACGGACGGCTCCTGGTCTTTTATACCGGGCATAATGGAAGTAGTATGAGTATCGCCATTTCACGGGATCCCGAGGATATTTCGGTATTTTCCCCGGATACTGAAATGTTTCAAGACAGCCCTGGAGGATTCTGTTATCCTAATGCTGTTTTTCTTTCCGATGAAGGCCCGCAAGGACGATTTTATCTTTTTTTCCGTGGTTTGGATTGGGCGCCCTGTTGGATACATTCCGACGATTGGGGAGTGACATGGTCTCCGGTTGTCGCGTTCTTCCATACGCCCCTCGATGCTCCGGAACTGCAACGGCCTTATGTGAAATACGTCTCTAACGAAAAAGACGAGATACATATGATTATTGAAGCGTGGCACAGGGATTATCAGCCCCCAGTGTATTATATGAAATATAAAAAAGGAGCTTTTTATCAACCCGACGGAAGATGTGTGGGCGATACTGCCAATCTTCCTGTCTGGTACAACACGCTTGACACAATCTGGGACGCGGACATAACAGGACGCACCCTGACCTGCTGGGACGTGGCGCTCGACAGTTCTGGCAGTCCGGTCTTCGTGGCGGATATATTTAAAGATGGCCCAAACCATATATATTATTATTACCGGTGGAACGGAACCACCTGGTTCAGCAAACTGCTTGTGAATAGCGGCGATTGCATGGGCGCCTCAGATGGTTTTGCCAGCGGCCTGACGCTCGACCACGATAATCCTGACATCGTCTATCTCTCCCGGCAATACGGTGTGCTCGAGGATTCGCTTACGTTTTCTTCAATCAGCGATTACACCCATGAGATCGAAAAATGGGTTACCCGCGACAAGGGCGCAACCTGGGACACGTTTCCTGTAACCAGTAATTCCGCAAAAATGAACACACGTCCCTGCGTACCACGGGGTCACAAGGCAGGCGGAAAATTCGAACTCATGTGGATGTACGGTGATTACACGGGATGGGAGGGCGGATTCCCGGATAAGATCAATTTCTACCCATATGATGAAACAACGAATAACGAACCATCAGGTTTCCAGTTGGAAAACCTTGACCTTGTTGCTTCACCAAATCCCTTTAATCCATCTGCACAGATTAGTTATTGTCTGTCACAAAAGGCGCAGGTGAGTTTGACACTTTACAGCCCGCAGGGGAAAATTTTTAGAAAGCTTGTGAGCGGCATGGCGCCGGCGGGAAGGCATACGGTGCAGGCGGATGTGGGCAGCCTGGCATCAGGGGTTTACATCTGCGAATTAAAAACTGGCACAACGGCAAAACGGCTTAAGCTGGTTCTGATGAAATAAGGAAACATTCCAAACCGAATGAAGCAATGAAAGGAAAAATACGTATGAAGAAAGCATTTCTATTTGTGCTGTGCCTTGCTCTTACTTGCACCTTGTCAAACGCATCTATTTACGACCGGAGCGAGATACTCAAAATCATGAAAAAGGTTGCTAACCACACCCGTTACACCTCTAATGATTGGCTTGATGCAACCTATTATACGGGTATCGTGGCCGCCTATAAGGCCAGCCTCGACACGGCTTATTTGAACCAGGTCGAATCCTGGGGGCAGGAACATAACTGGTTGCGATATCCAGGCTCGGAGTTCCCGAACGATATCGCCTGCGGTCAGGCTTACGCGGAACTATTCCTCCTGGATTCCAGTGCCGCCAACCAGTACAAAATAGCGGACATGAACGCCGTGTATGATCAGATGTCAGCCAGCGCCGAACCCGGACGCACAATCTGGTCATGGTGCGATGCACTTTTCATGGCTCCGCCCATGCTTGCTCGCATTGCCCGTATCAAGGGATGAGGCACGGCCTTCGACAAATTCAACACAATGTGGTGGGATGTCCATGATTATTTGTATGATACAACAGATCACTTTTTCTACCGAGACAACAGCTTTTTTTACCCTGGACAAACAACTGAGAGCGGGAAAAAGGTTTTCTGGTCAAGGGGTAATGGCTGGGTTACAGCTGGCACAGCCCGTGTTCTGCAATACATGCCTTCCGATTACCCCAACCGTGCCAGGTACGAACAATTGCTGCGGGAAATGTGCGAAGCCCTGGCAGCCAAACAGGGGAGTGATGGCCTGTGGCGGAGCAGCCTGCTCGATTCCGCGGAATATCCCAGCCCGGAAACCAGCGGGTCGGCTTTTTTCTGTTATGCGATGGCCTGTGGTATTAACAATGGGATTCTGGATGCAGTCACCTATCTGCCTGTGGTGAAAAAAGCCTGGGAAGGATTGGTTGGCAAGGTTGACGCAAACGGCAAACTGGGGTATGTGCAAGCAGTAGCGGGCTGGCCCGGGGAGACATATCCCGAGGATACGCGCAGCTATGCAGTTGGAGGATTTCTGCTGGCCGGCAGCGAAATGTGGAAGGGCTGCTGGGGTGATTCCACGCCGCCCACGGACGTTACAGTGAACAGCTCGTCAGTCAAAGACCAAACCATCGCCCTTTCCTGGAACGCCGCTACGGACGCGGAGAGCGGTATCTCCAATTATCAGATTTACCGGGACACCACCGCAAATCCAACGGATTTATATGTTACAGTAGGCGGTAATGTCCTTACCTATCAGGACGAGACAGGGATTGAAAACAAAACCTTTCATTATCGCGTTAAGGCGATGAACGGCGCAGGTCTTGCCAGTTCCAACTTCAGCAATGATGTATCCGCAGCCACGGCACAAGACACGGTGAAACCGTCTGTGATTGCCATCCAGTCTTTGTCAGCTGCCACTGTTAAAATTACTTTCAGCGAAAAGGTTGAACAGACTACAGCGGAAGATACCGGCAATTATGCCATCAATAGCGGCGTTTCGGTTACAGCGGCTGACCTGCAGGCGAATCAACGATCAGTAATACTTTCCGTTTCCAAACTGCAAACAGGCACAACATATTCCTTCCATATTACAGAAATACGTGATCTGGCATCCATACCCAATACAATGAACACTTTTGACACCGCGATTTATATCATCCGTCCACCTGTTATCGGGAATTCCAGTTTCGAATCGCCGCTTATTTCCACTTACCAGTATGGGGTGGCTGATTCCTTCTGGGCATTTGCAGGCGTTACAGGCAATGGAAGCGGCATAGAGCATAATGGAAGCGCTTTCAATGCGGCAAATGCGCCGGATGGCGTACAGGCGGCTTTTTTGCAGAGACTGGGAACAGTGTCCCAGAATGGATATTTTGACTCCGGCTATTACAGAATCAGGTTCAGCGCAGCACAACGGCAGGACAATAACCAGACCATCAGGGTGACACTGGATGAAATGGAAATTGGTTTGTTCACCCCGTCATCAAGTAATTTTGTTGAGTATGTTACTGATTCTGTATTGGTTTTATCAGGCACCCATATGTTGAAGTTCGCGGGAACGAATTCAACCGGTGACAATACCGCTTTTATTGATGCGGTAAGTGTGGTGGTACCCGGAGGAACTGATAATGAACCCGGGGTAATGAAACCGGAGAACCTTGTGCTTGGCGCCTCGCCCAATCCTTTTAATCCTGCTGTAAAGATTCAGGTGTCCGGTTGGCAGAGGGGAACCGAGCTCAGAATATTCAATGTCAGCGGCAAGGTGGTGGCGGATTTGACGTCAGCCTTCAACAGAGGTTCTTATGCGAGGGGAGTGCGGGAGGTGACATGGAATGCTGCGGGACATGCGTCGGGCGTGTATCTGGTATTGCTCCGGCAGGGCAAAGTGGAGCTTAAGCGCAGCGTCATGCTGATTAGATAAGACATTTAATTCTCAATGAAACGGACTCACATTTTATAAACGAAATCCGGCTTTTGGAGTTTAAGCAACTGATTCTAACATTATCCGATTCTTCCTTGAATCTTCCGGAGGCACGATGATTTTCTCACGAGGAGAGTATCTTGAATTAATGACATTTGGGCCAACAAGGAGACAAATGTTTGTAGAGCTCTTTGGACCGCTCATCGGTCTTGAAGACGAATGGCGGTCCCAGTGGGCAAGTGAAGATGAAATCAGCCTTCACGCCTTTGACTGGGATTATGTCCTGACCACTCCTTGTGGCGGGACCACCGATATTATCGGGGGTCAAACGCCTTGTGTTCTCGAAGAAAACGAGGATTTCAGATTGACAAAGGATGAGCTTGGGCGGACGATGAAGCTGTCGAAGAAGAGTTCAACCATCCCATTGCCTCTCAATTATCCGGTGTACGACATGGACTCCTGGTTAAAAGTCAAACCCTTGTTTGAATTCAATGAGCGAAGAATCAAGTGGGAGGAGGTGGAAAAGGCAAAGAAGGATCAGGCTGCCGGAAAATTAGTCTTCGGGAATATTCCTGGCGGATTTGATACTCCCCGTAATCTGATGGGTGAAGAAAATGCCTGTCTTTGCTATTACGAAAACCCTGAACTTATGCATGATATTTTAAATACGCTCAAGGATACGGCGCTGAAAGTTTACGAACGTATAACAGACAGATTGGTTATTGACCAGCTTTCAGTTCATGAAGACCTTGCCGGAAAATCCGGACCATTAATAGGCCCGCAGCAGGTTGAGGGTTTTATCAAGCCCTATTTTAAGCCGGTTTGGGATTTGTTGTCATCCCGTGGCACTGTTATTTTTGATATGGACTCTGATGGCAATGTAAACCCTATCCTTGATAAACTTATTGAATGCGGCATTAATTCCATGCATCCTTTTGAACCAGCAGCTGGCATGGATATTGTTGAGGTCAGGAAAAAATATGGCACAAAATTAAGAATGCGGGGCGGTATTGACAAGCATATCCTCCGCAAATCCAAAGAAGCTATTCGTAAAGAACTTGAGTATAAGATGCAACCCATGATGCGGGATGGAGGAATAGCGTTTGGCCTTGATCATCGCATCACAAATGGGACGCCCATAGAGAATTATCGCTATTATGTCAAGCTTGGCAGGGAAATACTTGGCCTTCCGCCACTTAATTCAAATGAACGAGGGTGGGCAAGAATGTCATTTTAAGAGATCGATATAATTAAAGGACACGAAAACAGGAATGCACAGCGAATGCCATGAACAAATTATTTTATTGTTACGGTTTTCACAAAAAGCATAATTTCGCTTTTTTAAAATGTTTGTTTTCACAGAGATTTCAATATTTTCTTTGCATTTAAATAGATAGATTGCTATCTTATTCATCTTCAAAAAGGAAAAATCTTATGTCTCAAGGACTCAATAAAGTCATGTTAATTGGCAATCTGGGTAAAAACCCTGAATTGCGTTATGTTGCATCCGGCAACTCTGTGGCTTCTTTCTCTCTTGCAACCGGTGAATCCTACAAAGATAAAGCTGGTGTGCGTCAAACAAAGACCGTATGGCACAATATAGTTGTATGGGGTAAGCTTGCTGAAATATGCAATCAGTATCTGAAAAAGGGGAGCCAGGTTTACCTTGAAGGTAAAATCGACAATCGTTCTTATGATGATAAAGACGGAAACAAGAAATATATATCGGAAGTTGTAGTTGATATGAACGGAAAAATGATCATGCTTGGCGGCAAAGGCGGATCAGGCGGTTCAGCCGGGGGAGATGATTTTGTCCAGCCGGGAGCGCCGGATGAAGGCGCATCTTTTGGCGGCTCAATGGGTGCTTCCATGCCCCCGGGAGGCCAGAAACCGGCTACAGGTGATGATTCGGATCTCCCGTTCTAGTTTGACGAAATTCTTCAATACAGATTCGTACATTTTGTGAATATTCAGGAATCAACAATCGGATCTTTAAGGCAGTATCTTTTAAACAAAGATATACTAATAACGTTTTTAACTCCGGAGGCTTAACATGGCAGGCAAAATGGCTACTTTTGACGGGAATACAGCGGTTGCGCATGTAGCGCACGCTACAAATGAAGTAATCGCAATATATCCAATTACACCATCGTCGGTAATGGGCGAGGTCGCAGACGAAAAGAGCGCTCGTGGCGAGAAAAACATCTGGGGCCAGGTGCCAATGGTAATTGAAATGCAGTCAGAAGGCGGCGCAGCAGGTGCTGTCCATGGCGCACTCACAACAGGCGCGCTTACCACGACATTTACAGCATCCCAGGGTCTTCTTCTTATGATACCAGACATGTACAAAATAGCAGGAGAATTATGCCCAACGGTCTTTCATGTTTCAGCGCGTTCGCTGGCCTGTCAGGCCTTGTGCATTTTCGGCGATCATTCTGATGTTATGGCAATACGCCAGACCGGTTACGGCATGCTTGCTTCAACCTGCGTTCAGGAAAACATGGACTTCGCGCTTATTTCCCAAGCCGCAGCGCTCGAATCAAGAATTCCATTTGTCCATTTCTTTGATGGTTTCCGTACCTCATCAGAGCTTCAGAAAATCACGGAACTTTCCTTTGATGAAATGCGTGCAATGATGAATCCTGATCATATAATAGCCCACCGTAAGCGCGGGCTAAACCCCAGCACTCCCACAATTCGCGGTACTTCCCAGAATCCGGATGTGTATTTCCAGGGCCGAGAGACTGTAAACAAGTTTTATACAGCATGCCCGGAAATTGTTCAGAAGACAATGGATAAATTCGCCAAGCTTACCGGACGCCAGTACAAACTTTTTGATTATGTTGGTGCTCCTGATGCCGAGCATGTGGCAATAATAATGTGTTCCGGAGCTGAAGTTGCGCACGAGACCTCTGAATTCCTGAATATGAAGGGCGAAAAAACAGGCGTTATTAAAGTGCGTTTATATCGCCCGTTCAGCATAGAGGCTTTTGCAAAGGCTCTGCCCAAGACCGTAAAAAAGATCACTGTAATGGACCGCACCAAAGAGCCGGGTTCTCTTGGCGAGCCTTTGTACGAGGACGTACGCACTGCACTTGGTGAGGCAATGGAATTGAAACTCATTTCGCTTCCTTCATATCCTGTTGTTGTTGGTGGTCGTTATGGCCTCGGTTCAAAGGAATTTACACCTGCCATGATGAAAGGTGTTTTTGATGATCTCAAGAAAGCATCACCAAAAAACCATTATACTATCGGGATTAATGATGATGTAACCCAAACAAGCTTGCCCTATGATCCCGATTTCTCAATCGAGGGTTCGGATTGTTACCGCGCTCTTTTTTATGGACTGGGTTCAGATGGTACAGTAGGTGCCAACAAGAACTCAATCAAGATAATTTCCGATAAAACAGACAACTACACACAAGGTTATTTCGTATACGATTCCAAGAAAGCGGGATCAATTACAGTATCCCACCTGCGTTTCGGAAAACGGCCGGTAAGAAGCCCCTATCTTATCTCAAAAGCAAATTTCATTGCATGCCATAAATTCACATTTCTTGAAAAATACGAGATGCTCAAAAATGCCGAAGTCGGCGGGACATTCCTGCTTACATCAGCTTATGGCAAGGATGAGGTTTGGAACAAGCTTCCGAAAGAGGTGCAGAAACAGATTATCGATAAGAAGCTTAAGTTCTATGTTATTGATGCGGTCAAGATAGCCGAAGAATTGGGGCTTGGGGCACGCATCAATATGATCATGCAGACAGCCTTCTTCAAAATTTCCAAAGTCATTGACGAAAACCTCTCGATAAGTGAAATCAAAAACGCAATTAAAAAGACTTATGGCCGAAAAGGCGATAATGTTGTTAAGATGAACATGGACGCTGTTGACCGCACCATTGCAGGCATTCAGGAAGTAAAGGTACCGGGTCAAGCAGATAGCACCATAAGCATTCCTGCAACGGTTCCTGCCTTTGCACCCGAATTCGTGAAAAATGTTACAGCCAAGATTATCCGCCAGGATGGAGATCTTGTAAAGGTCTCTGAAATGCCTGATGACGGCACATGGCCGACCGCAACCACGCAGTACGAAAAACGTAATATTGCAGAGAAGATTCCTGTCTGGAACCCCGCAACATGCATCCAGTGCAACCAATGTTCAATGGTCTGCCCACATGCTGTAATAAGACCCAAGGTTTATGATGCCAAGCTTCTTGCAAAAGCTCCAAAGACTTTCAAATCCATTGATGCAACAGGCAAGGAGATGGCCGGCCTTAAATACACCCTCCAGGTCGCACCGGAAGATTGCACAGGATGCGGAGCCTGCGTTTACAATTGTCCAAAGGCCGACAAGGAAGCCATAAAGATGATGCCACAGGAGCCTTTACGTCATGCTGAGGCAGAAAATTTCGCTTTCTTCCTTTCCATTCCAGATACTGATTCCAAGCTTTTCAAACGCGGGACCATTAAGGGTGCCCAGTTCATGAAGCCCCTTTTTGAATTCTCTGGTGCCTGTGCTGGCTGCGGAGAGACTGCTTATGTAAAGCTTTTGACTCAGCTTTTCGGAGACAGGGCCATTATAGCCAATGCAACCGGCTGCTCATCAATATATGGCGGCAATCTGCCCACAACGCCGTATTGCAAAACAGCAGATGGTTCAGGCCCGGCCTGGACAAACTCACTCTTCGAGGACAATGCCGAGGTTGCGCTTGGAATGCGTCTTACGGCGGATCAATTCACCGAATATGCACGGATTGTGGTTGATAAGATTTTGCAAAATGGGTCCGCAGGCCAGATGACACAGCTATTGAATGATGTGAAATCAGCAGATCAAACCACATTTGACGGGATTGATGCTCAGAAGGCAAGGGTTGCTGAACTTAAAAAGATACTTGCAGCATCATCAAATCCTGATCACAAGGATCTTTTATCCGTTGTTGACAACCTGGTGAAGAAGTCCATCTGGGCATTGGGAGGTGATGGATGGGCCTATGATATAGGCTACGGCGGATTAGACCACGTTCTTGCATCAGGTCGTAATGTAAACGTTCTTGTGCTTGACACCGAGGTTTATTCCAATACAGGCGGTCAGGCCAGCAAGTCAACACCTCGCGGCGCAATCGCCAAGTTCGCTGATGGCGGCAAGGCAATGGCTAAAAAGGATCTTGGTCTAATCAGTATGACCTACGGAAATATCTTTGTGGCCAAAGTGGCTATGGGCGCAAATCTGAACCAGACTGTAAAAGCATTTGTTGAAGCTGAAGCATACAATGGTCCTTCTATAATAATAGCATACAGCCATTGTATTGCCCAGGGCATCGACATGACAGCCGGTCTTGGGAACCAGAAGAGTGCAGTTGAGTCAGGGCATTTCCCTCTCCTTCGTTTTAACCCTGACCTGCTAAAAGAAGGGAAAAACCCTCTCCAGCTTGACAGTAAGGCCCCAACCATAAAAATGCAGGACTTCGCATACAACGAAACCCGTTTCAAGGCTCTCACAAAAACAAGGCCCGAATCCGCCAAGCTCTTTATGGACCTTGCCCAGAAGGATGCTGATAATCGCTGGATTTACTACAAAGCTTTGTCGGAAATTGATTATTCCAAAGCAGGAAAATAATGTACACGGGGTGGAAGGTGTTAATCCGCCTTCCACCCTATTTTTAAAGCCAAAAACTGTTGTCATAAATCTTTAAAGGAGGCGTATCATGCCAAAAGGAAAAGTAAAGTGGTTCAACGACAAGAAGGGCTATGGGTTCATAGTCAAGGAAGACGGGACCGAAGTTTTTGTCCACATCAACGACATCAATCGCGGAGACATCCTCCTCGAAAATGAAGCTGTTGATTTTGAGACAGCACCTGGCAAGAAGGGTGAGAAGGCCATAAACGTTTCTGTCAATCGCTAGTTTTTCTTTGTCTTTTGAATTATACTGTTTAAAAAATAATAAATTGATTTAAAATTTATTTGGTTTTAAATTAAAGTAACGGGCTTGTACCTAAGTCCAGCGTGAGCTTTGTCTACACTCTTTTTGCATTCCTTAATGCTGCTTACTTCAATTTAACATTTTAAATTAAAGCGGCCACCAAAGTTTCTCATGGTGCTGTTTCTTTTTCCTTGATTGGGTAAAAAGTGCCCTTCCTTGCATTGTTTATCGTTTTATCAATCTTGTATAACCTCTGATTTTACCTTAAGATTCTTTATGGCATGTGGCTTGCTTTTCCAGTAGGGAGAAGGATCTAAAATGTCGTTAAACATATTAAATAAAGCAGCAACTCAAAGCATTACTTCAAGTAATGGTTCAACTCCGGTTGTAAAAAAGAATGATGGCCGCTATTCAACTGAAGATATGCGCAAGGTGGCAAAAGAATTCGAAGCCATGTTTACAGGCTATATGCTTAAGACAATGAATAATGCTGTTGAGAAATCCACTCTTGTGCCGGAAAACCAGGGGGAAAATATATTTAAAGATCTTTTAATGGACGAGTATGCCAATAAAATGAGTGAAGGCCGCGGCATAGGCGTATCTGATCTTGTTTACAGATCGCTTCTACAGGACAAGGAAAAAGCAGCCGGGTTTTCCTCAAAGATCAGGGAATATAATGCAAAGAAAAACATGGGAAATGTTTTAAAGTATTCGGCAGGAGATTTTGGGGGAGTGCAGCAATATAAGATTAATGAAAGTGTTGACGTAAAGATGCAGAAGATTGCGCACATTATAAATAATGCAGCCATAAAAAACGGGGTGGACCCGGCGCTTATTAGCGCGGTAATCCGCCAGGAGTCCGGAGGGAATCCTTATGCTGTATCAAAAGCCGGGGCAAAGGGGCTTATGCAGCTTATGGATTCAACAGCATCTGAAGTTGGGGTGCGTAACGTTTATGACAGCAGGGAAAACATCAATGGTGGAACACGATATCTTAAGAAGCTGCTCGATGATTTCAATGGTAATGTTGAATTGGCACTTGCTGCTTATAATGCCGGCCCGGACTCTGTAAAGAAGTATAATGCAATTCCGCCATACCCTGAAACTGAAAATTATGTGAAAAATGTTATGGGTTTTGTAAATCAGAACAAAAGTGGGAAAGAGGAATAACGTGGAAAATCTGGTGCAAAAGCTTGTTGTGAAACTTGATGAAATCACCTCAGGGTACAATCATTACAGGGAAATATTAATGCTTGAACAGGGCTGTCTTGCATCAGGAAATGTTGTTGAGCTTTCTGAAATGGTAAGGGAAAAAGACAGAATTGCTGAAAAAATACAGACGCTTGAAGAAGAAAGAATCGCTCTCCATGATTCAATTGCAGATAAAATGAAAAAAGAGAGAAGGGTTCTTAAGGTTGAGGACATTGCAGCACAAATTGAAACCGTTTTGTCAAAAAAACTCATTAACGCAAAGGCAACCTTAAAGGATGTTCTTATACGCGTTAAGGTGCTTAATGATATTAACAATCAATTGTTGAATGATTCCATTAAATATATAAAAGGCGCAATGGAACTGGTTACAGGCAAGCAGGATTCACGCCAAGGATACGGTAAAGGCGGAGAGATTAGGACATCCGTCAATATTAAAAGGAACCTGGTTAATACCAGGGCGTAAAAGAAGGGATTCACCATGAGCGGTTTATTCGGCATTATGAACACTGCCAGCAAAGGCCTTTCAGCCTCTCAGCTTGCCCTTAATGTAACATCACAGAATATAAGCAATGCTAACACAGAAGGTTATTCCCGCAAACGCCTTAATCAGACTTCAGAATACAGGCGGGACCAGCAGTTTGGACAAATGGGGTTCGGGGTTGAGGTTACGAATATTGCCCGCATACGTGACTCTTTTATAGACAGCCAGATAAACGGTCAAACGCATGAGCTTAATTATTTCAATGAGGTGAACGACACCCTTACACAGATAGAGAATATTTATGGTGAACCAGCGGAAACTTCACTTAGCAATGCCATGGCTAAATTCTGGGACTCATGGGCGGATCTTTCAAATAATCCCGGTACCAGGGACACGGTTAAAGCCAATGCTCAGGTCTTGATAGATGCTTTTCACACAACCTCGACAGAACTTCGCAACCTGCGTGATTCTAAAAATGATGATATCAATGTTTCTGTGAGCCAGGTCAATGATCTTTTAAAGCAGATATACGGTCTTAACAAGGAAATAGGAATAGTTGAAATTTCCAGTAATTCAAAGGCCAATGATGCACGGGACCAGAGGGATTTGGCGATAAAGAAGTTATCCGAACTCATAAATGTAACAACCCAGGACGCAGGCAACGGTGTAACCGCCATACTCACCAATGGCAACATGCTTGTTTCCCCATCGAATTATTCGACTCTTGAGACTTCTACGGTTGTTAATAAACGGGTTGATGGAACAACATATTCAACAATCGGCATAAGATTCTCGTCAACCAAGCAGGCATTCACGCCCCAATCCGGCAAAATTCGCGGGTTAATGGATTCCAGGGATGAGGTTGTGCCGTCTTATGAGGCAAAGCTTGATGAACTTGCAAACACACTTGTTGAGAAGGTGAATGAACAGCACAGACGGGGTTATACCTTGAATGGGACAACGGGCATAGATTTCTTCAAAGTCAATTCGAATGATGAAGAAACAAAACGCTATATGAAAACAGTAACCGGATTCTCGTTTGCCTACCTTCCTCCGACTCCTCCTGGAAACGTCCCTTATGTTCAGGATCTCCATACACCTAATATCGAGGCCGGTTCAGAAGTGGTCACAAATGGGACAGGTATTACATTTCAACGAACAATAGACTATGATATAGATTATTTGACCGGTAAAGTGACGGTCATTCCCGGAGGCCAACTTGCATCACCTCCTCAGCCAGCCCCTCCGGCCACTCCGAATATCGTAATCAGTTATAATTACGAAGTGCCACAGGGGACTCAGACTGTCCAGAAAACATTGGCATCAAACATAGAATTATCAGCTGCCATAAATCAGAGCGTTCTAAATGTAGCGGCTTCAGCCGGCATGACGACTAAGGCTTATGCTGATACCATTATAATTCCGGCAACTGGGGTTTATCAATATGTTCATCATACCCCTGGACCTGATGGAACTTATGGTACAGTTGATGATGATCCTGATCTTATTCCAGGATCAGGGGATGAGCTCCGTGAACGCAGTTCCATTGCAACCGGCAGTGTAAAGCTTTCTTCAAACGGGGTAACACTTAGAGAGAACACGGATTTTTACATTGATTACCCGACAGGCCGGATTATCCTGCTTAACAACACTTATTCAAATCAACCTCTCAATATTGAATATCAAGCAGCCATACCTGGAAGCAACGGCGCCACGGATAACGCGAATGCCGTTGCCATAGCAGCATTACGTCATGAAAAGCTGATGTCAAAGGATTACACTGGTGAGAATACGGCAACCATGACTACTTTTTATGATACTTTTATGGCCGGACTCGGAGTTGAGAAAAACGAAGCGACTACAAACGCGGATTCACGCAAATTTCTTGTTGATCAGTTTGAAGCAAAGCAGGCTGAGGTTGCCGGTGTTTCCATGGATGAGGAATTGGCAAATCTGGTAAAGTATCAGCACACATACCAGGCTTCCGCAAGGGTGATCACAACAGTAAGCGCAATGCTTGATGTGCTGTTCAATATGTAAACAAGGAGGGGCCAAACAATGAGAGTGACTTTTACACAAATTAACGACATGGTGCAAAGGAATATTTCAAATAATTATTCCAAGCTGGCTAATCTTCAGGAACAGCTTTCAACTGGACGGCGCCTTAACAGGCCATCTGATGATCCTGTTGACATGAAGAATAATCTTAATTATAAGGCTGAAATAGCACAGAATGATCAGTTCAAGCGCAATATCGAGGATGGATCAGCATGGATTTCAATGACAATGGTTTCAATGCAAGACATGAATACCCTGGTGCAGGATTTGCGGGTCAGTGCGGAAAAGGGGAGCAACGATACCCTTACAGCAAATGATCGCCAGTATATCGCACAGGAAGTAAACCAGATTTTAGGTCAGCTCGTGGGCCTTACCAATTCCAGTTATAAAGGCAATTTTATTTTTGGAGGCACAAACGGAGACAAGCAGATTTATAAGTATGAGGAAAAAACGAATTATTCCTTTGCTCCAACCAATCCTGCGGCTCCTGCTGTTCCGGCAAATACCTTTCAAGTGGGTGTTGCAAACGCAATGACATCTTATGCGGATGGAAAAATCACCCAGCTGAAACGTCTTGATCCCGGTACTGTTTCATTATCATACTCGACAGTACCGGCAGGCGTGGCGACTACAGCCGTTGAAGGCACGGATTATACCATTGATTATGCTCAAGGAACCATAAACGCAGTTGCCGGCAGTGCATTTGAAACAGCGCTAAGCGGAGGCCTGGTACAGGTTAATCTTACCTTCAATCACTATTATAAAGTAAACCAGGAAAACATGGGGTCAATTTACCGTGAGATTTCTGAAACTGAAAAGCCGCGAATCAACATGTCAGCCGATGAAATTTTTGAGGATCCCGCGAATAATCTTGACATGATTGGAGTAGCTGTTGATCTAATTAATGGTCTGAAAAGCAACAGTGGTTCAAAGATCAGTAATGCAATCAGTGAGATTGACAAGATAATACAAAAATTAAGCTCTGCTCAAAGCATTAATGGCGCTAAAAAGAACCGTTTTGATACGACCCTTGATCGCAATTCAAGCCAGCAGATTGAAGTTACAAGGCTCCAATCCAATCTGGAAGATCTCGATTTTGCTGAGGCCATAATGTCGTTTTCCATGAGTCAGAATGTTTACACTGCCTCCCTTCAGGCAGGAGCTAGAGTAATACTTCCCACACTAGGCGACTATATATAAATTTATCGGTTAAATTTTGCCTTTAAGTAGGGAAAAAGAGACCGATAAAATCCACTTCAAGTTTTTATAACTTCTTTTATTTAAAGACGATACGGATCGGCATCTCAATTGCTTCTCATTACTATTGAAACTTTCGATTTAAGGATGAACCTAAAGGAAAACTTAAAACGCAAAAAAGAAGGAACTTTTTAAAAAGGAGGGGAAGAAATCAAAAAAAATCATGGATGAAAATGCGTTTTTAAATGTGCTAAAAAAAGGAATTTTAACGAAAGGAAAATATGCCAAGAATAAATCATAATATATCAGCAATGATTACGACTGCTTCGCTAAATCAGGTCAACCGTGATCTGGGCAGGTCTCTTGAACGTCTTTCAACAGGCCTTAGAATCAACCGCGCTAGCGACGATGCAGCTGGACTTTCCGTGTCCGAAGCCTTAAGGACGCAGGTGAGGGGCTCCCAAGTCGCAAACCGGAATGCAAGCGACGGAATTGCTCTCCTTAACATAGCGGAAGGTGCGGCAAATGAAATTTCCGCAATGCTCCAGAGGATGCGTGAACTTGCCATTCAGTCAGATAATGACACCCTGACAACAGTGGATCGCTCATACCTTGATCAGGAATATAATGCGCTCATGGCTGAAATTACCCGTATCTCCGGTGCTGCACAGTATAACGGACAAACATTGATTTTTGGGGTTAGTGGTTTCGGGCGGCCTGGCGGGCCATCCTCAATACTACATATAGGCGCCAATAATCTGGATGGGGTTGACAGGCTTGCTCTTACCATAAGCGCGGTTTCCGCAGGGGCCCTAAGTCTTGTGAATACCAGTATTTCCACGAATGCGTCTGCAGTGGCGGCTGTTGACTGCGTTGATCTTGCCATACGTTCTGTAAACTCAATGCGCGCTGATATTGGTGCCTATGTTAACCGACTTGAGCACGCTGTAAACAACCTTGATAACCAGACAAATAACATGCAGGCTGCTGAATCAACAATACGAGATGTGGATTTTGCAGATGAAACAACGCAATATTCCCGTAACCAGATTCTGACCCAGTCCGCAACATCCATGTTGGCACAGGCAAATCAGATTCCGCAGACGGTTTTATCGCTCTTGAAGTAAGATAATTACGATTCATTAAAACCGTTCGGGGACACGACATATCGTGACCCCGAACGGTTTTGTTTTGTATCTTATAGGTCATGCGAGCAGTATTATTAATCTTATTATCAGCTTCAATACTTTTAGCATTTGATCCGCTGGAATATATCAAACAGGAACATGAAAAGATGTTTTTTGGACTTGGGGGAGGATATGAAACCGGATTTACAGGTGATTATTACACGCAGTTCCCGAACTATTCATTAAGGCGCTTCATACTTCAGGCCGGTGTAGGGGACTTTCCTTTTGTCGCTGATATACGATATTGTTCATCATGGGCTTATGGATTTCCGCCAGGTCTTGTATCCGGAACAGGGGCAAAGCTTACGACTTATGAAGTGATCCCATGCCTGCGTACATATCTTTTCTGGAAACATAAACGAGTTAAAACATATTTCCTATCAGGCATAGTAGGGGCCCAGGAGGAAATAATACGTACCTCTCCTTCTGGCAAGGACGACCACGGATACACAAATGGTATCAGCTATGGGTTTCAAGCCGGCATGGGAATGGACATCATACCCGCTGAATACAGTTTCTTTGATTTGGAATTCGTGTATGAATTCGTAAAATCGGATTTTTTTGACACAAAAGAACTTTTTGTATTGAATATTGTTTACAATATTGGAAGGTAGACATTGAATTTCCAAATAATTATATAACTATCTACTGATTATTTTATTAAAAAATATCACTGCTGTCCCAACGTTGAATTTGGAAATCGATGTAACATATTGTAAACTTGAAAGATAAACATGCTTTGTGTTTTTTTCGATTTGAACTCTAAAGTATTTTCCATTCGTTTCTTTGCGGCAATCTGCCATAAAGGAGCGTTTTTTATTTATATCTTAATCGATATCGTAAAGAAACGAATAAATATTAAATCAATTCCCTACTCAACCTTGCAAATTTTAAGTGTCTCACTTTTTATGAAACAGTCTATAAATCAAGCAGTTGTAGATATTGACATGCGTGAATTCGACATGACAGCCTGTAACCAATTGATTTTGTGCGAGTAATATTGGGACAGTAGTGAAAAAATATGCCAATTAGTTATATTTTAATGGCGCCAAAGGTATCGGACCGTACTTTTGGACAAGAATCATTAGATTGATGAATTTTAAAGAATCAGCCGGAAAGAAAAGGTGATGCATGATCAATGTTAATGAACTAAGCGAGCTTTGTGTTGATTTGGAATCACACCGGATAGAACGAACCACATCAACAAATGATACGGATAAATTTTCACAATCTGTTTGCGCATTTGCCAATGATTTGCCTAATACCGGAAAACCAGGTTATCTTGTACTTGGTGTGTCGGATAAAGGAAAGCGGGTTGGACTTAACGTAACGGATAAATTACTTCTAAATCTTGGAGGATTGAGGTCGGATGGCAATATTCAGCCACTGCCTGCGCTGAATATTGCAAAGTTTTCATTTGAAGATGGTGATGTGGCTGTGGTTGAGGTTTTTCCCTCTGACCTGCCGCCTGTTCGCTATAAAGGTCAGGTATGGGTAAGAACCGGCCCCAGGAAAGCAATCGCTTCCGAACAGGAGGAACGGATGCTTTCTGAAAGACGGGTTGCTTCCGCGCGATCCTTTGATGCCATGCCTTGCCTGGAGGCAACTTTGGTTGATTTGTCGATCAGTCAATTTGATGCCTATAGAAGAAAGGCCTTGGATGAAGAAGTGATAAAGGCGAACCACCGCACATTGGAAGAGCAGCTCGCTTCTTTGCGCTTCTACGATTTAAAACGGAAGTGTCCAACAATTGCAGGGTTGCTGTTGTTTGGGAAAAGACCAAGGTACCATTTGCCCTGTGCTTATGTGCAATACCTGCTGTTACCCGGTAAAAAGCTGACAGACATCCCTATTGATCAAGCTGAAATTTCAGGAGACCTTTTTACGGTTCTGAGGGAACTTGAGATTCGGATTAGAGTATGTATAAAAACAGGGCTCAGGCAGGTGTCGCCTCTCATTGAGCAGACTATTTATAATTATCCGGAATTGGCAATCAGGGAGATTCTAAACAATGCAATTATGCATCGTGATTATCAATCCAACACACCTGTTCGATTTTATGTTTTTGAAGATCATATCGAAATCCAGAATCCTGGCGGACTTTATGGGGATGTTACTCCTGATACACTTACAACACGTAATAGCTACCGCAACCCGGTAATCGCGGAAAGCATGAAGGAGCTTGGTGTTGTAAACCGTTTCGGTTATGGTATACAAAGGGCACAGACCCTCCTTGCAGAAAATGGCAACCCACCCATTATCTTTGACATCCAGTCCAATACTTTTTTAGCAAAGATTCTTACCCGCGTAGAATGAATTGCAACAATATTTGTGAGGTAACTTGAATAATTCTCTATGTATATTCCACGCTAATTATAAAAGGTATTTTGTATATTTTTGTCTATTATGACAACATCCCGCATCAGCATTCGTAATCTTTTGTTGAAACTTAAGATAGGGCGAATCCTTAAGTTCGTTTATCTGTTTCTCGTTAAGGTCCTCTTTATCGGGGGCATATCTTTTATTCTGCTTTTCAATATAATCCACTCTTCAGGTTCGGCCTATCTGAAAGGTCCCTGGATCGCATGGGTGCTTTTTCTATTAATTGCAATTCCGGTTGTTTACTTAATAATAAAATTAATAATCGAATTATCCGGACCTGGGGGAAAATTCACACGAATTCTGGAAAAAGAGAATCCGCAATTCGGTACAAGAATTACTGGATCTGTTGATTTGCTTGAAAACGGCATTCATGGCGCATCTAGCGTATTGGCAGATGCATATATCGGGCAGGCTGAAGAGAGCCTCAAAGGGGTGGCTGTTTTATCTGCCCCTGTTATTTTCCGGCTGGTCAAATTATCTGTTTTCTTTATTCCTTTGATTCTTTTTATTGTTGTTTTATCGGAATTATACCCAATATCATTTCATGAAACAATGAACCTGTTTCATTTTCAGGATCGTATTGAGGCTGTTGTCTTAAAACCACCTGTTATTGAATTAAAGAAGGTCATAATAGGTGATATTTCCGTTAAATATGTTTTTCCATCTTATACCGGAATCCCAGCAAAGATTGAAAACAACTGTACCGGCAGGATAAAATGCCTTAAAGGTACATCGGTTTTTCTATCCGGCAAATGCGACAAACCCCTTAAGGGTGCCCGTCTTGAGACAGCTTCAGGAGTCAAGATTCCTGTCAAGCTAGAGAATAAAACGCTTGGCTTCACAATTAATGTTCTCCAGTCAGATTCTTACCGGCTTATATGCGAAGATTCATCGGGAAAAGAAAGCAGCCTGCTTTCTGATAGCATTTTATGCGAAAATGATGAGTATCCTATTGCTGAATTAAATGCTCCTATGAGTAATCTTACTGTCCGAAAACGGGAAGTCATACCTCTCGGATACAGGGCAACCGATGATTTTGGGATAAAGAAAATCCGGATGCTTGTGATACGCAAAGGGCAGGAGGAAGCAACTGTTGTTAAAGATGGTGTAAACATGAAGGAAGCTGCAGACCAATATTCCCTGGATTTGTCGCCATATATGTTAAAGGATGGTGATGAGGGTTATATTGTTCTCGAAGCTTCGGATAATGACGCGGTTTCAGGTTCAAAGAAATCACATTCCTCCCCAGTTGCCTTTACTGTGCTTGATGAATCTCGCGCTCATGTTGAGCTTGAAAAAAAGCTGCGTGCGCTTGTCGAGAAGATGCTGAACCTTCTTGCAGACCACCTTGAAGAAGGGTTCAAACCCTCTGATGGACAGGATCAGCTTTACATGAAAAGTGCGGCTTATGATTCAAAGGCATTTGATGTTTTGCAGGCAGGAAACGAGGTGCTTCTTGCAATGGAAAATGATCCCAAGACATCTGATGAAATATATAACGCATTAAAAGGCTTTGTGTCGGGTTTTGGAGAAGCTGTTGAGATGCGCAAAGGGATGGTGTCGCGCATCATAAGTAAAATCAATAATGAAAATTTTCCGGCGCTATATAGCGCTGAAAACGAGGAAATAAAGGGACTTGAGGATTTTATCTATTTTATGGAAGAGGCGCGTGAACGTGAAAAGGTGATGAATGCCCTTTCCATGGCTGATGATATAGTAAAACAACAGAAGGAACTTGAAGACAGGATGAAGGATGCCAAGATGGACGAGAAAATCAAGGCATTGTTTGATGAATTCAATTCCTTGAAACAGGAACTCAGTAAGCTCTTTGATCAGATTATGAAGGACCGCAAGGAAAGCACCCTTCCGCAGGAATTTCTTAATGCGGATGCCATGAAAAATCTTCCTGCGGATGACATAAGCGATGCCATGAAAAAGATCGAAGACGCGCTTAAGAAAGGTGATGCAG
Organism: uncultured Fibrobacterota bacterium; assembly: GCA_963831235.1. Lineage (GTDB taxonomy): Bacteria > Fibrobacterota > OXYB2-FULL-49-7 > OXYB2-FULL-49-7 > JAEUSG01 > CAWHPS01. The sequence goes on along the minus strand of CAWHPS010000042.1, from coordinate 3,325 downwards.
ACAAGGCTTTTGCAGAGATGATGAAGCTTCGGGACCTTATGGATCAAATGTCCCAGTCTCTTAACAGTGCGGCAAATGAGTTCAATACAGAAAGCAATAGCAAGCAGATGGCAATGATGCAGAAATCAATGAAGGAGCTTCAGGACCTTATCGAGAGACAGACACGGCTAAATTCCGAAGGCGACAAGATGATGGATGCCTCTGGTGAGGAGATGCGTAAAATGATGGAAGATATCCTTCGCAAAAAGCGTGAGGAAATATCGCGTATGTTTGATCGTCTGCTTTCAATGATAGACACTATGGGGCTTGCCGGTAATTCCGAAAAAGGCCGTGCCTTCCAGAACCAGGCGCGTGATCTTAAAAGGAAGACGGTTGATGCCAAAAATATCTTTTTATCCGGAAATGAAGAGAGAAGTGCATCGGTTTTAAGCGAAAACAGGCATGGCTTTGAAAATGCAGCAGAGCTTTCTCTTACATTGGCTGATTCAGGAAAAGCCTCGTTAGAAACTGAAAAGGCACGAAAATTAAATGAAGATATCATTTTTGCTTTGTCGCATAAATATCCGGGAATGGATAAAATGATGTCAAAAGAAGCTTCTGGCAATATGGGGAAGATGGCCAATGATGAGGGGTCTATAATGCAGAAACTTAAAGCCATGGCTGAAGGAATGAAAGGTGCATTGGAAGGCATGGGTGAATCCGGAAAAGGTATGTCTGAAAACATGGATGGTGCGTTATCCGGTCTTGGGTCAAGCTATAATAATTTAAGCGAATATAATCTTCCTTCTGCCATGCCGTCGGCAAAAAGCGGCCTGTATCACCTGATGCGCATGCAGGAGGGAATGAAGCAATGTATGTCTCAAATGAAACAGGGCAACGGCATGATACCTATGCCGTACGGCACATCTTTCGGGACCGGTAGAAATGGCAATGGGCGGGCAGGCACAGCACTTGGGAGTGTTGAGATTGGAAAAGAGACAGGAAAAGACAACAAACTGAAAGAGATGATTAAGGATGCAATAAAAGAAAAAGGACCGGAAAATTACGATCAGGACAATAAAAAATACTATGAAAAACTTGGCAATTAAGACCTTTTTACTTCTCGTGCTTTTCTCTGTATGCATATTGCATGCAGGAGTAAGGGAGGATGCTTCACGTATTATGCCCCTTCTTTCAGAGGGCAATGCCATAGCAGCCGACAGTCTGGTTTCTTTGGCTGTTCAGGCAGAGCCTGGAAACCCATTTCTTTCCTACCTGCGATTCTCTTACTCTTTATGAGTGCGGTGACTATAAAGGTTCGCTAAAAGAAGCTGAAAAATCCATGAGCAATCTTCCTGCAATTGAGGCTGGCATAAGGGACCAGCTCCTTTCAAATAAAAATTATCTTGAACAGGCCATACCTGTCCTTTTAGACCAAAAAAAAGTCCAGGGAAAGCACTTTGATTTTTATTACACCAATCCAAAGGACAGCATACTTGCCGGCGATGTCTTTGAAGTGCTTGAAAGCGCCTATGAGGTACTTGGTCAGGATCTGGGGTATCAACCCTCAGACAAAATACGCGTGGAAGCTTATCCTGATAGAAATTCCTTCATTACCGTATCCACATTGACCGAAGACGAGGTTAAAAGGACCGGCACCATTGCCTTATGTAAGTTCAACCGCATACTTTTTGTTTCTCCCCGTGCACTTGTTCAGGGTTATAGCTGGAAGCCGACATTGTGTCATGAGTACACCCACTTCATTATAAACAGGGCTTCCCAAGGCAGGCTGCCGCTTTGGCTCCATGAAGGCATGGCCCATTTCGAGGAGGTGCGGTATTCGGGCAAGGCCGGAGGGGAACTGACACTTGTTGAAAAGGATTTGCTTTATCGTGCTGTTAAGAATAATGTGTTTGTCACACTTGATCGCATGTATCCGTCAATGGCTGAACGTTGAAAGGGAATCCGCGGCGCTGTCGACGGCAACGGCGGTCGCAAGCGAATCGAAATACCGGGCTTCGTCGCCAAGCGCCGCAATCGACGACTCGTGTTCCTTGAGGTATTGGACGCGCTGCTTCTTGAGCTCCGCCACTTCACCGAGCATGGTCGATGCGCTCTTCTCGCGGTCGCCCCGGAAATCGCGTTCGGTGCGCCGCAGCTCGCTGTCGACGTTCTCGATGAATATGGTCTGCCGCTTGAACCGCCCCAACGAATACTCGCGGTTGCTTTCCTTGTTGATTCGATGCGACTCGCCGTTGTACAGGGTAACCTGGATGTATTTCTCATCGTTGGTGACATGCAGCTCGCCGCTGTCCGCCACTGTCGTCGTGGGGTCTTCGCCGGGAACGTCCTGAAATATCTTCACCCCCCACACCTTGCCCGTGCGGCCGAGAACATCCTTGACGTGGAGGGTGTAATTGCTGAAGTCCTTGATAAGCACGTTGGGCTCGATAAGCGCCGCGGGTTTCTTGCGCGAGATGTCGGACATGAGGCTCGAGTGACGGTGGTTGGCCTCGGGCAGGACCGAATTATTGAAAAACACGAGCAGCATCGCGATGATTATCGACGCCAGGAACATGGGGTCACCAGGTTGTACAGGTTGAGCCCCGATGCCTTGATCGCAAGTATTTCATTGTCGGCCGACATCTGCCCAAAGGCCATCAGGCAGGCGGTCAGCACGGCCATGGGCACGGCCAGCGCCGTCATCCATGCGAGGTTCACAAGGAAGATTTCGAGAATCGTGTAGAAGTCGAGACCCTTGGAAAGTATGCGGTCGAGCAGGTCGAAAGATAGGTTTCGACTCGATGGGCGCAACGGGCTGTTCCATCCCTGCGATGAGTATATTCCTGGAAGCATTGAGTCTTGATCACAAGAGAATCCGCATTAAGGCCACTCATGCACTGGGACGGACAGATCTGATTCTACGATATCTGGAATAACAAGAATTTGGGAAACTATCGCAGGCGTTTACGATAGTCAAGCACTAGACCCCATGTAAACCGCGAACGCTTTAGAGCTGATTGGTGGACTTAACCGATGACCAATGGAAATGGCTAAGATTTAATACAACTAATGTTCATATCCATATCCATGCCAGAGTTGGTTAATCAGACGGAAATACAGGGCAACAATCCCTTAGCTCTGATCCAGCCGAACGCGAGGAAGCCGCAAAGCAATTCAGTTGAAGCACCATATGTTTGCAGACAAGAATCAGGCCTGGTCTGATGTATTGCGTCTGGTGAACGATGAGGTTGAAGCAGTAGTCGGGTGGGCTTCAAATGCAATTGGTCTGATTTTTGTCGAGGTTCCAGACAAAGATCGAGCATGGAGGGATCTGCATGAGGCC
>CAWHPS010000041.1:0-51988 GCA_963831235.1 uncultured Fibrobacterota bacterium | reverse complement strand
CCGGGAGATATCAACCTTGAATATTCAAGCGCTTGCAACAAACGACACTTTTCTTTTTGCAGGGACAAATGGCGGTGGGGTATGCCGTTCTTCCGATAGCGGCATGCATTGGTTTGAAGTTAATTTTGGGCTTGTTTTCAATAATATTTATTCCATAGGCATCAATCAGTCCTATGTATTTGTCGGAACCTGGGGCGGGCAGCGCTTTCCGTACAGGGATATGGCCGACTGGTTTCTGGTCACCAACGGCCTCCTGGATCCGAGGGACAATATCATCCTAATTGTTTTGCAATGAGTGACACCTTCATATTCACAGGTACCGGCGGCTGCGGGTTTTTCGCGCAAAGGATAGTGCAAGGGTGTGGTTCCCGAAGAATGATGGATTACCTGACTCAGCATGGGTCAGCGCCCTCGCGCAAAGCGGGATTATCTTTTTGCAGGCAACACAAACCGGCGTCTTTTGTCTCTGGTTGATAACGGCGATAGCTGGTTCGAATTCACCAGCGGATTAACAGATACTATTGTGAATTCTTTTGCTATAATCGGGACAAATATATTTGCAGGCACGCGAAATGGCGTGTGGAGGCGTCCAATGGGGCCTGGTGCGGAAAGTGAAAGAGTCCGGAAAAGACTTTTAAATTCAGTTACGCTTGATCAAAACTTCCCAAACCCGTTTAATTCAACACAATCTGAAGGTATAATGTTCCTGTGAACAATTTTGTTTCGTTGAAAGTTTATGATACAAACGGAAAAGAGGTTGCAATCCTGGCAAATGAAATTAAATCTCCGAGCATGGGTTCCGCGCTCTTTGATGCTTCGTCACTCGCAAATGGACTTTACTTTTGCAGACTGCGCGCAGGTGGTTTTGATAAGGACCAAAGTAATGCTGCTGATTAGATAAAGATTAGGTATGAAGATTTCTATAATTGGATTCTTATTCTATCGTAGGTTATTGCTAATATAAATAAAAATCTATTTACCGCGTTTTTCGTAGAATCCTGCCAAAAGTTTATTCTTTTTACCCATTGTTGTTCAAAAGCATCATTGTTGAGGCAACTCGTACCATAAACATGGTGCAAAATGTTCCAAAATGGGGTTGAAAATATTTATACTTCATAATAACCCCATGCCAGGTATGGTTCAGGAATAAAGAATTTTCTCAGGCATAAAAACTGCTTAATAACAAGGTAGTGGATTTGGAACAATTTCTTGATCGATATACCATAGAAGCAAAGATTGGTCATGGTTCTGTCTCAACCGTACACCGGGCGCTTGATACAAAATTGAACCGGAAGGTTGCCATAAAAATACTCCATCCTCACCTTGTGTTGGAAGGCAACTGGATAAAACGTTTTGAGGAAGAGGCTAAAACATTGGCTATGATTTCACATCCCAATGTAACACATATTTATGATTTCGGGCTTTCCGATGAGAACTATTTCATTGTTCTTGAACTTATAGATGGTATTGATTTCAATAAACTACTCAAAGAGCATGAGACAATACCCTGGGAGGCTGCTTTAATCCTCTTTTATCAGATAGCGTCAGGACTCAACCATGTTCATAAGCATTCCATTATCCACCGGGACATAAAGCTCCAAAATCTTCTGCTTCAATCAAACGGTATTGCCAAGATTACGGATTTCAGCCTAGCCAAGCCTGAAAATGGCGCTGAATTAACCGGATTGGATCATGTTGCCGGGACCCCTTGTTATATTGCTCCGGAAATTATTGATGGTAAACGGCATGACATAAAAAGTGATATTTTCGCATTCGGCGTGTCCTTCTATTATATGTTGACAGGTTCACCTCCATTTTCCGGAAATACAGTTCCCGCAATCTTTGATCGAATCCGAAAAGGCAGCTTTGTTCCCTTGGAAAACAAAGGAATATCTGTTCCTGAAGTATTGGCGGGAATCATAAACAAATGTTTTTGTGCGGATCCATCGGAAAGGTTTAACAACATGGAAGAAATCATAAAGGCCTTTGATGGCATCTCGATTTCAGAAAAACTACCCATGGATTTCTCAATTATCGCACAATATCTTAAATCCCCCTGCAAATTTGTCTCAGCTTTACGAAAACAGGAAATTGAGGACAAGCTCACTGAAGCAGTCCGTCTCAGAGACAGTGGTAAAATGTTTGATTCTATAAACATATTCAAGCAAGTCCTTCAGATGGATCCGGAAAATGATGAGGCATTAAAGTGCATAGAGGGATTCAAATCCATTGATGGCTCCACAGAAACAAGACTGCCTAAACCAGGAAGACTGATTTTAACAAGAAAACTTTATTTTACTTTAACTGCAGCAGTGTTGACAATCATGGCTGTATTATTACTTTGGCTCATTGGGAAAAGAAACAACATTATAAAGGATGTCGTGAAAGTTGAACACAAGAATAATTTATCATCTTCCCTGATAACTGATTCAACAAGTAAAGGCCAACAGAAAGAAATTATCAGCGTTAATTTGCCTACCGTGAACAATAAACAAAAACAGATAATTCCTGAAATCAATCAGACCGCAAATAAAGAAAAACCAATCAGTGAATCCATAGCAAAAGACACAAAAGAGGCCGATGTCCTGCCGGTTTTTCCAAGCCCTTTGCCGTGTAAAGGCCAAATAACTCTTTTTTCAACGGTCTGGGCTTATGTCTTCCTGGATGGAGAGAAAAACGGCATAGCTCCCACCAAAACACCCATAGTGCTTCCATGCGGCATCCATCAATTGGAATTGCGGCGGCCCACAGGTGAAATTTATCGCAGTCAAATTAATATTACACCGGATTCCTCTACCCACCTGAAAATTGAGATTGGAGATTATAGGTGAATTATCGTTTATCAAACAGTGGTATTTTTCTCTGTTTTATTTTCATTCTTTTAAAGCAGGCCGGCGCACAGGACAGCGTTGATTGCAGCATCCTTTACACGGCAGGCGAATACAAACATGCTGTTGAATGCTTCAATGAGCAGGTGCTGCATCTGGAAGCGGATAACAGGATTGACAGTCTTGCCATCCTCTATCCCATGCTCGGCGCAAGTTATGTGATGGCCGAAAAGCCTGACCTGGCAAAAGCCACATTCAGCAAACTGCTCCTTATCCGTCCGGAGATTGAGATTGACCCCGCCATTTTCCATCCTGATATTGTCGCCATATTTCAGATGGCAAAAAAGGAAAACAGGGAAAAACTGTTTCGCGAACACGCAATAGCGCCTAAAGCTTATCCTTTGGCAATCAATTTTCTACCTGCCGGGATTCCGCAATATTTAAACGGTGATAAACGTAAATCCATCGTATGCGCGGTAATACAAATCGGCGCCCTGGCATGTTCCATTTACGGTTATTCACGGCTCGAACATTTTAAGTCAAACGATTTCGGGTTCAAGGAAGAAGATTACCCTGACGCGGGAAGGGCTGCTTCTTTGCATCTGGGCGGCTTCCTGGTTTTTACCGGTGCTTTCTTATACAGTGTCGCGGATGGACTCATCCACAGACCGGAGAAGGATTTCAATGTTGACATTTATCGTCAGCCGAAATAATAAAGAGGTTTTCCGCTTTGCCCTGACCGGTAAATTGGTCAGCATCGGGCGATCATCCCAGTGCGATATAGTGCTTCCGGATAAGTCGGTCTCTTCCCTGCATGCAAACCTTGTGCGCAAATCCGACGGATGGCTTATCATGGACCTTCAAAGCAGGAACGGGACTTATGTTAATGATGATAAAATCAGCCAAAAAATGATAGTGGATGGCAATATTGTTCAAGTGGGAAGTTTCTGTTTACTGCTAAAGGAAGAAAATGCCGGAGAAGAAACATCAATGACCCTTATAAGCAGAGACTTTCTTGAAGAAAGCCAGATATTGCTCAAGCAAATAAGACAAGGGCCCATTGGATCCATGATGCTGAGCGCAGGAAAAAGCAATGCTGCATTGGATCCGCTTGAAGCGCTTGACAATAACCTTGAGATTGCACGACATCGGCAGCGGCAATTTCAAATCCTTCTTGCCCTTTCCGATGCAGCGGGTTCGGAGGTCGGTTTTCTTCCCGTGGCAGACTCAATTATGCGTACATTATGCCGCGAATCCGGATTCAGCCAGGGAGTTCTGGTGCTTAAGGAAGGCGCAATGGCAAGACAGACCGCGGTTTGCATAGGCCTTTCGGAAACTGAATGGATGGGTAAGGAAGCATGTCACTGTCTTGTTTCAACAATACTTCAGGAAGGCCGCGCCATTCTCTCTTTCCCGCCCCACTTGAACTTACCTAGTCAAATAAATTTGGATGCCGCTACTGTTTCAGGAAGCCCCATGGCGGGCATCCCCCTTAACACCAGAAATAATGAGGTCTTTGGAACGGTTATTCTTGATGGTTTTGCTGCTGACAAAAAAGACCTCAACAGACTGTTTGATACGGAATTTATGCGCCTTCTAAGTCAGCAGATATCGGGATCTCTTGAGCTTCGCCGTTACATGGAAATGGAAAAGGAAAAAGCCGCCTTGCATGGGGCTGCCGAAGAACGGGTAAAATATGAAGGTAAGGTAAAACGCCTTGAGCTTGAAAAACAAAAACTTATCGCTGCCACAAGGAAAGATGCCGGCCCTTTGTGGGGCGCAAGCCCTGTCATGCGTAAACTTGTGGCACAGGCTGAACGGGTTGCGAAGGCAAACATACCGATATTAATCACTGGTACAACCGGAACAGGAAAGAGCGTGCTTGCGCGCTGGCTGCACGAACAAAGCAGCCGGAGGGACGCAGATCTTATCACCATTGACTGCGCCTCCATCCCTTCCGAACTTTTGGAAGCCGAGCTTTTTGGTTATGAAAAGGGGGCGTTTACAGGAGCGAGCGACAGGAAAAAGGGACGGATTGAAATGGCCAATCAAGGTACGCTTTTTCTCGACGAGATAGGAGACCTGTCCCAGGCATTACAGGCCAAACTCCTGCTTTTTCTGCAGGAAGGCCATTTTACCCGATTGGGCGGTCATGACCCCGTTTCCGTCAATGCCCGGATAATAGCCGCCACAAACAAGGACCTTCGAACACTGACAAGGGAAAAGAAATTTCGAGAAGACCTATACTACCGTCTTAATGGTGTTACCCTTGAAATGCCCTCATTGCATCAGCGAGGGGCTGATGTGCTTATGCTCGCCAATGCGTTCCTCGAGGAAATCAGAGAGCAAAACAACCTTTCCGTAAAGGGTTTTACACCTGATGCTCGGAAATTAGTCCTCCACCATGTCTGGCCGGGAAATATCCGTGAACTCAGGAATGTTGTTCAGGCAGCCGCTCTACTCGGCGACAACGAGTTTATTTCACCTGATGACCTCAATATTACGCTCATGGAAACATCCGAAATTGAGTCCCGAACACTCAAGGATGCGCACGAGGAGGTTGATAAAAAACTTATCAATCACCATCTTCTTAAAAACCACTATCATTTTTCAAGAACAGCAGAAGCGCTTGGAACGGACAGGAGCACGCTAAGGCGTCTGATGCGAAAGTATGGTATGGAGGGAAAGATCAGGAAATCAGGCGAAGAAGGAGATGATGATGATGATGAATAAAATAATCTTCATGCTCGTTTTTATATTCTTCCAATGCGGGTATTTCAAGGACCTCGGGCTTAGTGTGGAAAAAAAGGAAGCGGGTCTTACAGGGCAAGTGGTTGACAGCCTGTCTTTAAAGCCGATATCCGGGGCAAAAGTATATTTGGCCAATCAGAGCACAACAACGGACAATAACGGGTATTTTATTCTGGACTCTGTTTTCACGGGAAATAAAACATTGTGGATAGAATTCAACAATTACATTCTTTGGCACGATTCTCTTGCCCTTACAAAAGGCGTTCATAATCTTGGCCCAATACCTTTGAAAAGAATCAACCGACCCCCTTCAATCAGAAATGTGGTTTTCCCAAAGCATGACATGGCAAACGCGCCCCTTTCAATACGATTAACCTTTACCTGTCGGGATTCTGATTTCCTTATCAATACTTCTTTGGAACATATACACTATAGCATAACACTCGATACTGTTAAACAATCTAGAATCATTGATTCAGGAGAGCTCTCCAATACAGAACAGACTTTCCAGTTAGAGAAAGTGATGTCATCAAAGGTCATTGGTAGTTTGTTGCCCAATCGCAGATACTACTGGACCATTGATTTCAAAGACGTTTTTGGTCAAACATCACAACCCTTCATTGACAGTTTTATAACAAGAAGTTCACCCCTTAACCCTGACAGTATATGCCCGCTTGGAATGGCATTTGTGGAAGTGGACAGCCACCATTTCTGCATGGATAAATATGAAGTCACAAATAACGATTTTGCAGTATATGATTCAATGGAATACAGACTGGACAGCGTAAACTATAATATCCATGAACCTGAATTATTATCAAAATCCCCAAATATGCCAAGAACAAATATTCCATTTGAACTTGCTGAAAATTATTGCCTTAATACCAAAAAACGGCTATGCTTCCCCACGGAATGGAAATTGGCTTTGGGTGGATGGGAAGCATCATTGTACCCTTATGGCAATGAATACGATCCTGGAAAGTGTAATACCGAACGGAACGCTTTTTTACTACCTGACGATGGCGGGGGCGCCGATAGTGTGGGCAAAAGAAAGAGCTGTGTGTCGAAATTCGGAATTTATGATCTTTCTGGAAATGCCTCAGAATGGGTGTATTATGCTGATGATCGCTCATACTATAATCCCCCTGATAATATAAAAGAATGGCGTATTTTATATGCCGGCGGGGACTGGTCAAGTCAGAGCCGTTCCAATATTTTAACCTTTGATAGTATCAAGGAAGTAAGCCCCAAATATTTTATAGCAAAAAACATAGGGTTTCGCTGTTGTTCCAATACGAGGAGGTAACAGTATATGAATAAAATTTTCTCATTAATTATTTTGCTCTGTTTTTCAATTTTAGTTGGATCGCCATCGTCCTATCTGATTAAAACATGCCGAAACTGGATTCCGGTAATAGACGGAAACATCAATGAATGGCCTGAAACAGCGCTTATTGATACACTTCGGGGAGACATGAATGTTTTTGCCCGTGATTCCCTTGCCTTGTGGATACCTGCCGAATTTCAAATGAAGGCTTACGCAGTCTGCGACTCGGAATGGATTTATTTTGCCATAAAAACAACTGCTGATGATAATGTGGTATTTCCAGGTGATAATGTAAAAGTAAGCTTTGGCGGGAGTAACAATTTCTTTTCAATAGATATTCTCGGTTCAGTTAATATAGGCATAAATAGTCTATTCTTTCTGAACTCCAATCTAAAGGCAAAATCTCTTCAAAGTGGAAATGGCTCGTTTCCAACTTATGAATTTGCCATGAAGCGGAATATCGTTGACCCTTTGGGAACAAAAAGATTTCAGGCAAGTGTGGGTTCGGATGAAACCGATTATGCAAGCACTGTATCGTGCTGCAGGGACAGATGCATATTGGGGCTTGGCGTTGAGTATAATGGCAACAAGCAGGATTGGATAAAAGCTCCCTGGGATAGTCTGTCCTTTTATCCGGAATATATGCTGAATGATGACAGCATCGTTTTGCCGATAAATGACACCAGCATTACAACCCATGTTTTCTGGTACAATTGCATAAAGAACGGTTACAATCTTACCACCAATCCGGGACCAGCCCTGCCGACAAATATAATCAAGCATGAAGGCATGGTGGTTTCTGCAAAGAAAAGGCAAAGCGAGGGAAATTCAGAATCATCTTTTGGTCTCGGCAATGGCCCGACCAATGCCGGTTATTGCAGTTTTGTCTGGTTCAAGGATTTAAACAATTTACAGGGAAAAGCTGTATCCGCAAAAGTCAGAGGGGAATATCGTGATGCTTTTGGAGGTAATCCATATTGCACTCCAGGCCCTATGCTGATACGCTGCGGTGTTGTGGATTATGCAAATAACATCAAGGATGTTTGGGGTGACATTGAAGACGTTCCTGCAACAGCTAAATGGATGGATGCTGAAAATCCTCTGGGCTGGTCGGATGAATTATTCCGCTGATACAAACAGATTGGCAGCGGAAAAGTATATCTCTGTTACGGTCCCACAAGGAGTTAGAAGCGATGGTGAAGATGCGGTTCTTGACAAGAAGTTTTTCGAAATTGATGTTACTGACCAGGCAAACTGGATATTGTCACATACCGGCACTAACAAAGGGAAATACAGTGGCCAGTACGGTATTGTATTCTTAACTAAGATGGGTGATGGGACAACCAGCAAAGTGAATCTCTATTCGGATGAAGCTAATGGGAGTATTATCACAGCTAATCCCTGGACAACCGATGGAAATACAATACACCTGGTTCTGCAATCTGATTCTTTATATTCAACAGGATTATTACCTTACACTATTACAAAATCATTTCCTACATTTTACATAATCATAACCTTCTTCCTGCATAAAAACGTTTCTTTAACAAATGACAGCATAATTTGCTTTCCCAATAACCATATATATTCCGATTTGTTTATTAAAACAGCTGGATGTTCCCTATGGATTGCTCCATCTTTGGCGGCAAATATGGACTCCATGACGCTTGCTTTTAATATTGATACATCAGTAATAAACAGAAACTGCGATACCTCCCTGCATATCAGCCAATATGATGGAACCAATTGGATCCAAATTTCGAGCGCTTATAACAAAGTACAGAAACAGGTTTTAGCAAAAATTTCCGGCTCTGGCAGCTATGCTGTGTTGGTGGAAAAAGGCTGCTATGTAAATACGGAAGCATCTCTATCTGGTTTAAGACCGTTTATTGTTACCATTTCAAACCCGTCTATGGGGCAAATGAATGTTCTCTGCCAGTTCGGTCATAGCGGCGCATGCAGACTCCGTTTATATGGTATTAATGGCTGCTTGTTGTTTGACCAGCATTATGACGTTAATAAACCTGGAAAACAGGTGTTCGCGCTTTCATTAATGGATAAGCCCTTAGTTACAGGCCTGTATATTCTAAGATTTGATTTTGCCGGACAGAGCCATTCAAGACGGGTTGTATTCTTGCGGTAATTTTTTTATTCAGTTTTGTTCAGGTAATTGCAAATGGAATTAAAGATTAAGATAGAGGATGGAAAACAATAAATTTCCATTCGCCTGCCTCATTCTTCTTTTGTTTACTTTACCTTCTCAAAAAACACATGAGCTCGATACCCTAATGGTTTAACAAGCCGATTAAGATAAACAAAGGAAAAGTTCTTAATCCTGCCACTTTCGAAACGCGAAATATTTGATTGAGGGATTTTTGATATCTCCTCAAGTTTTTTCTGGCTGATTTTATTCTCATTTCTTAATCTGATGAATTCGTTTATTATTTCAAAATCAGGACCCAATTCATCATAAGCTGCCTTTCTTCCGGAATTTTTCTTGTGATCTCTGGCAATGGCTTCGTCATTGTCAAAAAAGACCAGTTTTTCTTCATTATGCCTTGCTTTTGTTTTCATAATAGGCTCCTTACGTCACATCTATATTGAAGCGTTCTTTCTATAACATTAAGTCTTCGTACCAGAATCATGATAACTTTCTTAAAGAAAAATATTTCATTATAATAAATATATATTATTTGATATATGATGTCAGTGATATATTTTAACAATATGGGTCATGGCAAAAGAACATGCCGATTATGTCCCATACCTAACTTCGACGGATAAGTAACAATTATGTTAGTGTCCATAATTATGCGGGTTGAGTTGTTAATATAGTTGCATGCATTAGTTTTCATACGGCCCTTTCCTATAACCATTTTTTTTGGTGTTCCATACTCCATTTCCTTATATTGGTTACACCAATAATTATTTAAAACTGACCCCTTCTTTCTGTAACCCACACCTAATCAACACATTACACATTTAGTACAACAATTGCTTTTTTGTATTCAGTTAACATTTTCAAGGGGGTACAGATGATGTAGTTTTATCACACAAATTTGAAAGACAATCTCATTGTTGAATAAAAGTTCAAAACAAAAAAAAGGAGAAGAAATGCGTAAATTAATTGCTTCAGCACTTATTTACATGCCCTTAGTTTTCGGTGCACAAGCCAATCCTGATTCCGTTACTGCGCCAACCCATGTTTTCTGGTACAATTGCATAAAGAACGGTTACAATCTTACCGCCAACCCAGGGCCAGAGATACCGGCAAATGTTATCAAGCATGAAGGCATGGTGGTTTCGGCAAAGAAAAGGCAAAGCGAGGGCAATCAAGACCCATCTTTTGGTCTCGGTAATGGTCCGTCCAATGCCGGTTTTTGCAGCTTTGTCTGGTTCAAGGATTTAAACAATTTGCAGGGAAAAGCCATTTCCGCAAAAGTCAGAGGGGAATATCGTGATGCTTTTGGAGGTAATCCATATTGCACTCCAGGCCCTATGCTGATACGCTGCGGTGTTGTGGATTATGCAAATAACATCAAGGATGTTTGGGGTGACATTGAAGACGTTTCTGCAACAGCTACATGGATGGATGCCGAAAATCCTCTGGGCTGGTCCATGAATTATTCCGCTGATACAAACAGATTGGCAGCGGAAAAGTATATCTCTGTTACGGTCCCACAAGGAGTTAGAAGCGATGGTGAAGATGCGGTTCTTGACAAGAAGTTTTTCGAAATTGATGTTACTGACCAGGTGAACTGGATATTGTCACATACCGGCACTAACAAAGGGAAATACAGTGGCCAGTACGGTATTGTATTCTTAACCAAAATGGGCGATGGGACAACGGGCAAGGTGAATCTCTATTCGGATGAAGCTAACGGAAATATTATAACGGCTAATCCCTGGACTACTGATGGAAATACGTTGCACTTGGTTGGCCAAATGGATTTGAATCAGCAGGTAGTAAACGTAAATGACACCACAAACCATACGGAAGTTACTATTGTCACGGATACGACTGTTGACAACCCCGTGGTCACCATAACTCCGGATTCAACGGAAGTAGCTTCTCCCAATCTCAAGAAACTCCTGTCCGTTGATATCAAGTTTGACGGCGCTCTTGCGGCAGCGCTCTCTTCGGTTACGCTGACCTTTGATTACAGCAAAATCGACATCGGTGGCATTAATGAACAGGCCATCAGGGTCTATTACCTTAATGGTTCTGTATGGGATTCCGTCGGTGGTACTGTTGATGTTGCGAACAAGACGATAACTGTTGCCGTGACACATTTCTCGACCTATGGCCTCTTTGTTCCAATAGGCGGGACCAAAGCCGAACTCGCACATATTCCTGCATCAACACTGATGCTTTCCGTTGCTCCGAATCCATTCACATCATCCTCCAGCATAGCATTTTCTCTTAAATCAGCGTCAATGGTTGATATCGCGGCTTATGACATCCGCGGGTATCTTGTGAAGACACTGGCCAAAGGCGCTTATGTTGCAGGTTCCCATCAGGTGTCATTTGATGGAATGAATCGCGAAGGCAAGCCGCTTTCTTCAGGCATTTACTTTGTCAGAATGAAAGCTGATGGCAAGGAAATGATGAAACAGGTTCAGATAATGCGATAATTGATTTATCTGTCTGCTTCCATTGTCTTTTAAATGGCACCTTGAAGATGCAAGGTGCCATTTTCTTTTTTAGAACATGCAAGCTTATGTTTTGGTTAGGGACTTAATATGGCTAAAATAGAATGCAATGAGCTGGTCACAAATTGCACCTAACGACGATAGCATAATTGCTATTGCAATCTAATAGCAATTTAGCTATATTAATGAGTGGAAAGATGGAAATATCATTTTATAAAACTTTATCCGGCAGGGAGCCGGCAAAAGAGTATATCACTAAGCTGCAGGAACAGGATAGAGTACAGATCGAAGGAGATTTTAAATTAATAGAAAAGCATGGTCTTGCCGCTCCAGTGACACTCCGGCATCTTAAAGGGAAACTTTGGGAAATAAAAACCGGCGGGCGGAATCAACAAAGAATATTTTATTATCTTGTTACCGGACCACGAATGCTATTATTGCATGCATGCAAAAAACAAAAACAGGGAAGCCAGCATGAAGACGTTGCAGTGGCTTTTTACAGAATGCAGGAGGTAATCAAATGAATAAGAAACACATCGGATCTTCAGTATCAGACACCTTCAAGGAGTGGGATAAGAACACTATTTTCAAAGCAAAGGTGGATCGGTATATTGAGAAGAAAGAAATGGGTATGCTCCTTAAGCGTATCCGCGAGAAAGAAAATATTTCCCAGGCAAAACTGGCGGGAATTGCACATGTTCCTCAATCCGTCATTGCAAGGATTGAGAGTCCGAACGCGCGAACCCTGCCCCAGATAACCCTTTACTCGAAAATTATTCACTCCATGGGCTATCAACTCGAATTCTCAGCTACAAAAGCTTAGAGCCTGTTTGAAAAGCCTTTCTGGCTTCGACCGGCTGCGAAAAGGACTGGCGGCGTTGCGCTCATTCGCCGTATCGCATAAGGATACGTCTTATTCGCGCGCTTTGCCATTCCTTTTCTCGCTCGGTCTCGGGCCGACGAAAGACTTTTCAAACAGGCTCTTAGATACTATCCACCAATTAGGGTTTCCGATACCGGTTATAGTAACACCTGAAGAACTCATCGAGAGGAATGAAAATGTTTAAGGATATTATCGTCGAAGAAGTCAGCACCAATGCTGATAAGATTGCAGCAAAGTTCAATTATGATCCTGGAAAATATTCCGCTCATTTGAAGAAAATCCAGAAAAAATTCAGTAGAAGGCTGGTATCCTACTCCAAAAAAGTTTTAGAGGCAAAGAGTGCAAACTCTTGCGGTTCTACCAAAACAAGCCACGCCATTGTCTGAGATTTTTGTGACAGGAAATTAAGGCAGAAATTCTTTTATTTATTGCATATTAAATACAGAATGAGCTATATATTGAGTTAAATAACTCATCATACTGAGTTATTTGTATTGACACACCTATCACCCTATGTATAAAAGAGATATAACCAAACAAATTGTTGAAAGATTGACACTTGATCGTCATTTTATTCAAATAATAGCAGGTGCCCGGCAAACAGGAAAAACAACGGCTATTAATCAGTCAATTGCGGATTTAAAGATTCCGAGTTTTTATATTTCATGTGATGAGCCGACATTACATGATCGAATATGGCTTGAACAGCAATGGATGTTGGCCCGTAAAAAAACACACTCTGAAAAGCAGGTCGTCCTGGTGATTGATGAGATACAGAAAGTAACAGATTGGCAGGAAACCGTCAAGAGATTATGGGACGAGGATTCAAAGCTAGGAATTGATATTCGAGTCGCTTTATTGGGTTCCGCCCCCCTGCTTATCGGCAAAGGAGCTTCTGAAAGTCTTGCAGGGCGTTTTGAAGTAATCCATACAGGACACTGGTCTTTTTTGGAAATGCATGATGCGTTCGGTTGGGAACTTGAACAATACATTCTTTTAGGGGGTTACCCCGGAACAGTCCCTATTATTGACGATTTTACCCGATGGCAGCGTTATGTTCTTGATTCCCTCATCGAACCAACCGTTGTCCGTGACATTCTATCGCTTAATCGCATTGACAAACCGGCGTTACTCCGAAGTTTGTTTCATCTGGGATGCGCCTATTCCGGCCGGATAGTTGCTCTGACCAAAATAATCGGTCAATTACAGGACGCTGGAAATACGACCACGCTTGCGCATTACATAGAACTTCTGAACCAGGCGGGCTTGTTGCGGGGAATCCCGAAATATTCCGGTGACCGATTAAGACAGCGCTCTTCCCTGCCTAAATTTCTGGTTTACAATACCGCGCTCATGACCGCCGAGTCTGGTCAAAATCCCGGGACAATCAGGGAGAATCCGGCGCTCTGGGGAAGATGGGTGGAGAGTGCCGTAGGAGCAGGCCTTATTAATCAAACCCTTGGCACCACCATCGAATTGTTTTATTGGCGGGAACGCGACAAAGAGGTCGATTTTGTATTACGTAAAGGAGATAATGTGTCATTGATTGAAGTAAAAAGCGGACATCGCAGAGAATCTCAGCCGGGAATGGCGGCATTTGAAAATATTTATGGTGCCTGCCGCAAGTACCTTGTCGGACAGGGTGGTATTCCTCTTGAGGAATTCTTCCGTATCAATTTATCGGAATTATTCTTTTAATACGTGCAAAACCTTCATGGGCGAGCCACAATACTGGCTCAGTCTGATATTTTAATGACAAGAAATTATATCACAACTTCTTTAGATACTCTGCAAGAGTCCCATATAATTTATACTTTCTCTTCTTCATGAATCCATGCATGCATTTATTCCAATCATAAACCAAACCTATGATCATTGAAATCTTTCTTTTCCTGCAAACTCGTTCATACTCATCCATCAACAATTGCGCAATACCTTTTCTTCTCTCTTCTTTCGCAACCACGATATTTGCGAAATAACTGAACCTTGATTCATCATAAAATTCCGCGTCCAGTGCACCTACGATTTTACCTTTCCTCCTTGCAACAAGAAGTATATCGTCCTTGGATTTTATTAGGCTTCTGAACCTTTTTTTTGTGTGAAGACCTGAAAAATCATTTACACCCTTTTCAGGTTTATAAAGAAGAAACAATTCGTTGATATCAGAAAACTTTGCCAGTGTAATGGTTATTTGGGCAACATCATCAATTTTACATTTGATCATAAGTCAATCGGCCTGTACTGAAACCTAAAAATGAACCCATAATATTATACTGGCCAGTGGGAAGAGGCGCTCTTGTTACAAGATGAAGTCTATCCCATCGGGCCTTGTAAAATAAGGAATCAAAGGCTTTCACCAATATGGCTTTATGCAAAAGAGTATCCCAAATGGCTACACTTGGTGAACTAAAAACCTGGTTATTGTCCGAAGCATGATTTACATGTATGTATGTTCCATTCCAGGTGGAATCAAGCGTAAGTTCGCGACCGGTAATATTTTTAAGAATAAGGGTGATCTCAATCACATTGGTTGCAGGAAGGGTATCCAAGTCAATTTTCTGATAACGAATTCCTGCTGATACTGTGTCACCATATCTTATTGCATCCAATTCTATTACAGGTCCAGTGGGACTGTTTTTCCCGCACATTATAATGAAAAAGAAAAGAAAGACAATAAATGCTTTCATAAAATTTACAGCATCCTTTCGCTTTCATCAATGAATCCGGTTCGACAAATTGGCAATCTAAGGATTTCTTCACGTTCTATCTGAAAGGCCTTGTTAAGCAAATCCTGAACCCTTAACATTCCACGAGCACCAAGAGAAAGTCTTAAAAATAAGGAGCCACCCCTTATTTCAGAATTAAGAAGAAGAGGCCTGATATTTATTTTCTTTATCCCACTTTTACTTTCGATATCAGCAATAAATTCATTCGTATCAATAAAACGGTCAAGAATAGGTTTGATTGTATTTATCCGTTCGCCTAAGGTGATTGCATATTCAGCGCTGAAAATAACCTTTTCGAGCGCTCTGCGATCCTGTGAAGGACCGAATTCCAGAAGACGAAGACCTTTTGGAAGCTGCTCATTCGCTCTGTCCAGAAGATCAGGACTTGATCGCTCGTCAAGAATAATTCGGCAAGGTTCACGCAACCCGGTAAACCCAAGGGTAAGCGGATATGTAAAACTCATTTGCGGTTGGGGGGAAAACCCTTCTGAATAACTTAAGGATGCCCCGGCAATTAAAAGGGCCCTTTCAATTAACCAGGCCATATCATGATAAGGGATGAAACGACCATTTATGTTCTTTTCATAAAAGAGCAAATACCCGTATTTCTCGCTGATTGGCGGTACATTCTTTTTATTTACAAACACAGGGGGTTCGTTTATTACCTCGCTGTCAATTTTATTAACTATAAGATTTTTAATGTCCGAATTACAGGTTCCACAATTGGACAGGCATTGAGCCCTGCAATCTGCGGTAATTTCAGCTTTCAATGCTTTTGCATATTCATCTGAAAGGAACTGTTGCCTAATTTTCGGCACAAGAAAATCCCATGGAAGTTTCCGGTCTTGCTTAAACCGGTTTGTGTAACATTCCGGCAGGATATTATTATCATTAAAAAGTTTGTTCCACGCCATGAGGTTAAAATGTTCAGCCCATGATTGGAGAACAAGCCCCTCTTTTGCAGCACTGATTAAAAGCTGCGACAGTTCGCCTCCACCACGTGCAAAAATTGTTTCAATAACAGACTGTTTCCCCTCCACCCCAGTGAAACTCAACAAATTTTCCGTACAACGCAGCCTTTATCCTAAGACTCCTTGCTCTAACAATATCAACAGCCAAAAGAGGTTCGCGCTCAAAAGGCGTTCCAGGTTTGGGGCAAAACGGCGCCACAGACACATTAAGGCTTTTTCTCCCCTGCCCCCTGAAAAGCGGCTGTATTCGAGACAGCAGGTTTATTATGGCGTCAATGTCGGATTCTTCTTCGGTCGGAAGGCCAATCATAAAGTATAATTTAATTACTGAAAAGCCCTTATCAAGGGCCAATTTGATATTGTCAACTATTTCATCATCTGTCAGGCCCTTATTTATGACCCTGCGTAATCTTTCACTTCCCGCTTCCGGGGCGAATGTTATCCCTGTACGGCGGCTGATTCCAAGCCCTTCAAAAATATCAGCCGTAACACGGTCTATCCTTGTTGACGGGAGCGATAAATGCGCCTTGTTCCTGCCTGTAAGCTCCCTGCTTCCAACAAGCACCTGCCTCAAACCGGAGTAATCCGCAGTTGACAATGACAAAATCGAAACCTCACGCCATCCCTCTTTGCCCACGCCATTATGCAACTGATCAATAACGTCCAGTGGGTCCCTCTCCCTGATTGGCCTGTAAAAATATCCGGCTGAACAATATCGGCAGCCATGCGAACATCCGCGCATGACCTCGATGGCAAGCCGGTTCTGTATTGGTTCGATTAACGGAACAAGAGGTTTTTTAGGATAATATTCTTTTTTAAGTGTTGCCACTTTAGCAGGCTTGAAATTAAGAGGAGGATAAATGGGAACATATACACCGGGTATTTTTGAAAGAGCTTCAATCTTTTCCGCCCTGGTTTTATTTTCAGCCACAGCATGAAGGCAGGCAATTATGGCTTCTTCACCATCCCCTATTACAAATGCGTCGATTATTTCCTTTAACGGCTCAGGGTTTATTGTAAGCGGGCCGCCTGCAATAATGACCGGATCTTCGCTCATTCTATCCTTGGACATGGGCTCAATTCCGGAAAGCATGAGCATTGCAGGTATATTCGGATATGACAGTTCATATTGAAGCGTAAAACCTATTACATCAAATTCCTTAAGTGGTGTAAAAGACTCAAGGCCATAAAGAGGTATCCGCTCTCGGGTCATTGCATCCTTCATGTCAAAATCAACCATATATACCCGCTCTGCAAGAAAAAGAGGATCGCTGTTCACAATATGGTACAACATTGACAGGCCGGTATTACATGCCCCTATTTCATAGGTATCCGGGAAGGCCAGGGCAAGCCGTGCCTTTACATTTTTATGATCCTTGCGGATTGCATGTATTTCACCCCCAAGGTAGCGCTCGGGCTTTCTGACAAAAGGAAGAATTAAATCAAGTTTGTCTTTTACCATCCGCCTTCCTTTTTATTGTCATCATTAATGGCCCTAATACGATCACGAATTTTTGCCGCTTTCTCGAATTCAAGGTTTGATGCAGCAGCGTTCATAAGGTCTGTTAAATAATCAATGTCAGTAATGAAACGAACATCAAGTTTGTCTTTTTTATATTCCTTTTTCCCGGGAATAGTTGATAAAGGCGCTTCTATATCACGGACAATACCGCGAGGTGTTATTCCATGCTCCTTGTTGTAAGCTTCCTGCCGCAGCCTTCGCCTGTCAGTCTCTCCGATGGCCTTTTTCATGGAATCGGTCATTCTGTCAGCATACAGTACAACTGTTCCGTGCAGATTTCGTGACGCCCTGCCTATTGTCTGGATAAGAGACCTCTCTGATCTTAAAAACCCTTCCTTGTCAGCATCAAGAATCGCCACAAGAGAAACTTCCGGCAAATCCAATCCTTCACGGAGAAGGTTTATGCCAATAAGAACCTCAAATACCCCCTGCCTGAAATCCCTTATTATTTCAGCCCTTTCAAGGGTGTCTATGTCTGAATGGAGATACCTCACCGGTACGTCAAGTTTTGCAAAATACTCAGTAAGATCTTCAGCCATCTTTTTTGTAAGCGTAGTCACAAGTACACGCTCCTTTACTGCCAGTCTTTCGCGGATCATTCCAAGTAAATGGTCAACCTGGTGCTTCACAGGATGAATCTCAATTATAGGATCAAGAAGACCCGTGGGGCGCACAACCTGTTCTATAATCAAACCCATTGACTTTTTAAGTTCATATTCCGCAGGAGTCGCTGAAACATATACTATCCTCTTGACCTTTTCCTCAAATTCATTGAACTTGAGCGGCCTGTTATCAAGAGCACAGGGTAGCCTGAAACCATATTCAACCAGATTCGTCTTTCGTGCCTTATCGCCGTTGTACATTGCATTAAGCTGCGGGATTGTGACATGGGATTCGTCAATAAAGACGAGAAAATCATCAGGAAAATAATCAAGAAGCGTATAAGGCCTGGACCCTGGTTCTCTGCCGTCGAATATGCGGGAATAGTTCTCAACACCCGAGCAGTATCCGATTTCCTGTATCATATCAATGTCGTATTTTGTGCGCGATTCAAGCCGTTGAGCTTCAACAAGCTTGTTTTCCCTGCGCAAAATTTCAAGCCGCTCATCAAGTTCGGCCCCAATGGTCGCAACGACCCTTTCTATTTCCGCAGGAGGGGTCACATAATGAGTGGCTGGAAAAATATGAGCTGATTCAATTTCACTTATTGTTTCGTTTGTTACATTATTGATGATTGTTATCCGTTCCACCTCATCACCAAACAATTCGAGACGTATTATATCATCCTCATAAGCAGGATGAATATCAACGGTATCTCCCCGCACACGGAAGGTCCCGCGTCCGAATTCCATATCGTTGCGCGAATATTGTATATCAACGAGCTTTCTTAAGATAACATCCCGCCCGATATTATCTCCCTTTTTAACAAGAACGCGCATGGCTGCATATTCCTTTGGAGAACCAAGGCCATAGATGCATGACACGGATGAGACTATTATAACATCCCTCCGTTCTGAAAGCGAGGCCGTTGCCTTAAGCCGAAGACGTTCTATTTCCTCGTTTACACTGCTGTCCTTCTCTATGAAGGTGTCGGTGTGGGGAATATATGCCTCAGGCTGGTAATAGTCGTAATAGCTTACAAAATATTCAACAGAATTTTGCGGAAAAAAGAGCTTGAACTCATTGTAAAGCTGGGCTGCAAGAGTTTTGTTATGGGAAATCACGAGTACCGGTCTTTGCAGCTCCTGTATGATGTTTGCCATTGTGAAGGTCTTGCCCGATCCCGTAACACCAAGCAGTGTCTGATGCGAAATCCCATTTCGGACGCCCTCGGAAATCCTGGCAATTGCCTGGGGCTGGTCACCTGAAGGTTTATAAGAAGATACAAGTTTAAACTGATTCATCATGAAGGAAAGATACAATATTGATTCAGGCAGGCCAAACCGGTTACAGTTTATCGCCCCATTTGCCTATTAAGGGCAGTGTAAATTTCCTGCCGGTATAAGCATAAACAATACCTGCAAACGAAGCTATGAGACAGGCAATCAATACCACCTTCCAGAAAAAAGCGCCAATGGGAAGAAGCATGAATATTGCAAGTATTTCCGCTATCAGGAGCAGGAGCCCCTGCTTGCCATGATGCCGGGAGAAATCATCAGCCTCCTTGCTGAAAAGCGCAAGGAAACAGAGAAAGGGAATGTATGCCGCAATGGCGTAATGCAGGTTGCCTGGTTTTGAGGGTTCTTCCGGAGAAGCAGGATCAGGTTGGAATTTCTCTTCCATGGATAGCTTTACAAAGACGAAAGAATAAGCCCTGCGTCTTTGGCATAAAAAGATTTGGGAGAATCTTTAATTATCATATTCAGCTGCTTTTTAGCATCTTCGGACTTTCCGGTCTCGATGTAGCATTGGGAAAGCTTGTAGCGCAGTTCAGGCACCTCGAAATCTTCAGGGAATTTATTGATTGCTGTTTTAAATGCCTCTATCGCCTGTTTATAATCCTTGAGCTGCATGTATGAGGTGCCGAGACCTTTATATACCGGAGGACTCAGCAAATCAGGATCACTGTACTTTTCTATGAATTTTTTGAATGCTTCGACGGCAAGGGAGTAATTGCCCAGATCATAATAGATTGAACCGTACAAAAAGGCAGCCTTGGGTGCACTGCTGCTGCCACTGTAATTATCCATCACCTGTTTAAGTTTTGTTATTGCATTACTATAACGCCCATGCTGATATTCGAGGAGGGCACCCCCGAAAACAACATTGGCTTCTTCGTTTGTCCTGGATTTTATGGTATAAAGGAGCGCCGCAATGCCGGCCAGGAACACGACAACGATACAGCCAATCAACATGGGTTTTTTATAGGCTTCTATCTTTGTCTTAAAATCAAAAATCCATTCAATGAAGTGATCTTCTTTGACCTTGTGTTTTTTGCTGAATTTAATTATTGGCATAAGATTCTCTTATTAAATAAGATAGAAAAATATTTCTTACAAGTTTGGAAAGTCAAGGTTTATCCGACCAATTATTGTGTCTCGAATTTGACATCACAATTTTATTTTTATGGTGATAATAAAAAAGGCCCCTGATTTCATTAATAGAGGGGCCTCGAAAACATAGTGGAAAAAATAAAAATTACTTCTTTGCCGGCGCTGCTGGTTTTGCGGGTGCAACAGGCGCAGGTGCAGGAGCTGCCGGTTTTGCAGGCGCAGCTTCTGGCGCAGCAGCAGGTGCAGCGGCTGGTGCAACTGCAGGAGCTGCTTCAGCGGCTTTCTTAGCGGCTTTTTCCGTTATGGAAACCGCGCACATTTTGCCATCTTTTTCAACGCATTTGACTGTAACTTCTGATTCAGGTTTCATATCAGCCAATCCGCAGGACTTCTTCTTGCATGGCGCTTTGATCTTTGTGGTTTTATCAACAACAAGTGTCTCGTCGCCTTTGTCGGTCTTAACAACAATAGTACCGGCAGATGTGTCAACTGAAACAAGCGTTCCTTTGACTTCAACTGTTTTTGCTTTTGCAGCCTTTTTTTCCGCTTTCTTTTCCGCGGCAGGTGCGGCAGCTGGTGCAGCAGCAGGCGCAGCAGTATTTTGTGCGAACACAAAAGCCGCAACCATCAGAATCGCGATCAGAACCTTCATAATGAGACCTCCTGATAAGTTAATTTGTTTTTAGGACCCGAAATTAATATAGCTTATCCTTGTCTAAAATTACCAGCTAAACATGCATGTTTAAAGCACAAAACAAATGGCCCCAAAACCCTTGAATTCCTTAATTGATGTTACCTATAATTAAATATTAATGGAATAGACAATTTTAGCATTAAGAATAATCTGGAGGATACTGCCATGATGAAACACTTGCTTTTCTTTTTGATACTGTTATTTTCCATTACTCTGTATGCCCAGGACACACTTGAAATCGTTTATAAAAACGGATCTTCCGAAAATATATTGGTTGACTCATTAGGAAAGGTTTCGTTTACCAAATCAAATATTATCCTCGGTGGTCTTAACCGTTCAATAACAAAAAACCTGATATCATCTTTTCGTTTTCACAACGCCCCTGTAGCAATTGAAAACATTGCCATACAGATATTGCCATCTGACGAATCAATCTTCCCAAACCCCTCCAATCCAACAACAACATTCCAATTTTCTATAACACATCAATCTCCCGTATCAATAAAAATATTCAGTATTTCCGGGAAAAGAGTGAAAACCATATTCAACGGAACATTGCAGGCCGGTATACATCAGTATATTTGGGATGGAAAAGATGAAAACGGTCTCAATTTATCAGCCGGTGTATATAGCATCCTGTTGTCAACAGGAGATAAAAAAGTCGCGAAACGGATCGTCTTAACAAGATAAAGATAAGGATTGTCAAACATGAAAATACAAATTCTCATACTATTTTTATTTTTAATCATTTCAATGTCAGCCGGTAAAGTAATAGTAATGTACAAACCGGATACAACCTACACAATGTTTAACACAGCAGTTGTAGACAGCTGCGTATTTTCAAGAGATGGTGATTCTTTAATTACATTCACAAAAACAGGTGTGTCAACAACATACCTGTCGGATATCGACAGCATCCATTTTTTTGACGGTGCATCCATCCAGACCGCTGATATGCTTTACAATTCAGCTTATGCTGCTCCTGCCATTACGGATTCACAGAACACATTTGTTACCCTCGACCTTCGTAACCGCACAATTGAGGATACAGCTGTAATCATTACGGATTCAATAGATATTATTGATATAAGCAACTCGTTTGTTGCAAACGATTTTGGGATAGATTCAATGTTTGCAGCCATTCGTGCATCACTACCTTTAAACTCGCAGATACGCACCTATTGGTCTTCCGGCAATGCCTACTTTTGCGACTCTCTCTGGAGTAATTGGACGGAAGTCAGTGGATTGAATTTTAATATTGAAACGCATGGAAGCAGGTACATAAAATTACGTATAGTCATGAAGGCCGCCTCAATTTCATCACTCCCAAAAATAAATTCAATTGCTCTATTCGGGAACATGACAAAAGGGGTAAAATATGAGAAGCCTATTCATGTTGACTCTTTTCAAAACGAAAAAATTATTACAGGGCCATACCCTTTCGGGTGGGAGACAAGAAACAACGTAAAAATAAGCGGATTGATATCAAATTTTCATCTTGACACCTGCGGAAAAGACAGCACTACCGAATTCGGCAGGGTAATTGCCCTTCTGAACTGGGTGGCACGGCGCCCAAGGGGCAGCCTGTCGGTCTCCATATATCCATGGGATCTTGATCAGGTAATCACTTCCACCGGAACAATAAAAGGACACTGCATGTCTTATGCGGAGGTCATGATTTCCGCTCTCACAGGATTGGGTTATTACGCCCGCCACTGGGCAATAGAAGGCATTGATAATATCAATAACCACGAAGTCGTTGAATACTGGTCCGACCAATATAGGAAATGGATTTATATTGACCCGTCATTGGATACATACTACAAATCAGTATCCACAGGATTGCCCAATTCGATTCTTGAAAACCATAATTATTACATAAATCATCAATATAGTTCAATTGCATGTGTTGATGGCAAATATCATTATGGCGTTTACACGCCATCCTATTACTGGCGCGGATCACAAGGCTACACAACATGTGGACACATGAAATTAACGGAAAGAAATAATTTTCATTCTCAGCCAACTCCGATTTATAACGGCTTCGGACTAGGGTTTTGCGGCTTTTCGGATCTTAGTTTTTGGCACAACTGGTCTGACTGGGCAACACCTATATATACCAACCTTACCAATCCTCAATACGACTGTAAAGGAACAAAAATCACATGTCAGAGCGGACGTAAGCGAGACTTTTGGTACACACTTAACCAAGCATCAATAAAAGCAAAACGAAGCGGAGAAAAAGAAATAACCATTGAATTCGGTCAATCCCAACCATTTTTCAGCCATTACGAGATTTCAACAAGCAATGGTATTGTGGAAAGTGATTCCTCTTTATATAAATGGGTGCTATTGGATGGCGCCAACACTCTTAAGGTAACGCCTGTGAACATTTACAATGAAAAGGGACTGCCCAGCCTATTGAGTCTTTATTATTGAAAACGATAACCAGTTGATTGCGCTTTGAACTTATCTGTTTAGAACAAGCTTTTTAAAATAAAGTTTACCAATCACTTTCAAAGAATCAAACCTATTGACAGCAGATAATCCCTGGCACGACTTGGCCATTTATTGTAATCATCGCTATTTATGGCCTGTTGTGAGAAACAAACAGTGCAGATAATTGAAAATGCAAAGAGAGCGCTTATTGTGTAATGTTTCATTAAGGATAAAATGATAAATATGTCTTCGAAAGTTCAACATGGAAGATTTCTCATCGCCATAAAAGCCCAGAAAAAAGATACTTGTTGTGGTTTATAAGGGTTAATTATATATAGTTCACCCTATGAAAGCCTTTCTATTAATACTGCTTTTTATCAACACTTGCCTTTTTGCAGTAACACCGGACACTTCAAGCGAAATTCTATGTATCTTTAAGTTTGAAAACACCATCCAAGACACGCTATACAATGACTTCAATCTTTATCTTGCGGGAAAGCTTGAAAAGGAACTTACAACAGGCCTGATTTTAAAATCATTGCCAATTTCTTTTAATGACTTTTTCAGGAACGATACGACTAAACGGCTTAACATCAGAATATCCCTCTTGGGCAGGTTTGAATATGGCAAGGACAGTTTGAAGACGTTAAAATTCAAGATTATGGATGTGAAGTCAAATGTTGAGCAGGAAAAAACAATATCATTAAGCTACATGGAAAAAGAGGATATTGCACAGATTGTCATGCTGAAGCTTCGGAATTTTCTGGAACAGAGCATGCTCGGAAGACTTAATATAACATCAATCCCACTTGGCCTTCCAATATTGCTGGATCAAAAATCCGCAGGGAATTACGCCCAAGGAATTTTTCCTGCGATCAGGAAACTATTCGCTTGAACTCAGAGGCCAATACCTTGTTCCATACAGAGAGGATATAGAAGTCTCTCCTGGCAAAACAATAAATATCAGGGCTGATATGGAATTCAAAGGATACCCTACAAGATTATGGCTCCTTGGTGCAGTTGTTGCAACATGGGAAATGATGGTTATCCTTGTACTTGAAAACAATTATTATTCTGATTATAAAAATGCCCCATCAGGTACCCCTATCTCCAGAAAAAATGCATCTTATGATAAATACAGAAATATTCGCAGTGTGCGGTTAACATTACTCGGGACCTCAGGAATAGGTTGGATTGGTGCAGGATATTGTTTTTTTTCCAATAAAATCATTAAAAACCGGTATTTTAACAAAACAAGCCAGATTCAATGAACCTTTTTAATCTTTCATCGACTAACATTTTATGAACAGCCCTGAAGAAGAGCCGATTGAGCAAATTCTTGAAGATTGCCTTAAAAATGATGACAAAGCTCAGCATAAGCTCTTCAACAGATATAAAAAGCTCTTTTACAGTCTGGCATACAAAAGCCTTGGTCCAAAGTTCGATATAGAGGAAGTTGTCCACGAGATTTTTATTCAGCTCTTCAAGGGACTTTCTTCCTTCAGGCATAAATCGTCTTTTGATACCTGGGCTTACAAGGTTGGAATAAATGTATGCGTCACCCGGCTCCGTAAAAAGTTCAAGAAAAGGCAGCTTGATCTTATACCAGAAACCGAGATAACAGACAGCAGGGTGATTTCGAAACCCGAAACACCCATGGATATTCTGGAAAACGTGGAAATAGAAAATAAGATTTATGAGGCGCTCGATAAATTAGAAGAAAAAAAAAGGATGGCAATAATCCTTTGCGATATGGAAGGAAAATCTTTAGAAGATATTGCTGAAATTATGCATAAACCAGTTGGGACAATAAAGTCCCGCATCTTTCATGGAAGAAATGAAATGAAAGGTTATTTGGAAAAATACCTTAAGTCATAAATATTATGAATACACAGGAATCATACATCGAACCCAAGACGAAACAACTTGTTGACCTCTTAAAACAGGTATCCCCTCCGAAAATGGAGGATAGCGACTGGATTCGTCTTGAAAACAAGCTCTTTGCGGATATGGGAGCAGGGAAGCAATCCCGCCTCTCCTTACGGGATCGCCCTGTTTTCCTGTTTTTTTTCAAGCCCGTATTTGCGGCCGCGCTTTTATTAGCCATAGGCGCGGCCGTTTTTCTTTCTCAACATCGTCAAATTCCGTCTGCACAGCATATAGCTCTAACCACAAGAACAATACAGCCGGTTATAACCGGAGCAAGCTATAAAGTTATTGGCCCTGAATATATTGTCCGCCAAATCGATCCCGGCACCGGATTCAAACTCTACAAAAACGCCAAATTGACGGTTGTAGAATCAAGTCCGACTGCCGTCCGCCTTAATCTTGAGAGCGGAAGCGTTCTTGTAAGGGTCAGCCCCAGGGCTAAAGGCCAGGATTTTATTGTATCCACTCCGGATGCCGTATGCCGCGTGGTCGGCACTCGTTTCAAGGTCGAAGTTATGAACACCGCCCCGGGCAGACATTCCTTGACACGCCTTATCGTAATGGAAGGTAAAGTCAGGTTTTCCGATCTCAATTCAGATAAAACATCGTTTATGGTTGTGGCAGGAGAGGAAGCTTCTTTAAGCGCTGGAAAGATTACAGTGCCTGCACCTTCACCTCTTGTAACCAGCCTGTACATGGAATCAGACGGGCTTGTTTCTCCTTTGGATGCGGTCCCAGGCACGGAGCGCATAAAGGCCCTGAAACTTTTCAAGGGCCTGATTGAACAGGAAACAGCAACAAATGTAAAAGCTGAAAAGCCCTCCATTGAAAGTGATCCTTTAAAAACAGCTGCTTATCAGATTGCGCTTGATAAAATGGAAAAAGGCGAGAACAATCAGGCGCTCTCCATGTTCAATGAACTGCTCACGGACAACGACATTTCCTCTGATATAAAGCTTAAGATACTTGAAAAAAAGGCCACATGCTTTCGTTCTCTTGGGGATTTTTCCGGCTGTATAAACACGCTTATGTCTATTTACGGTGCAGCTTCCTCACCTGTAAAGCGGGATAATCTGCTTTGGGAAATTGCCGGAATAAAGGCATCTAATATGGGGCTTTATAGGGACGCTGCAATTGATCTTAAAACCTACATAAAAACATTTAAAGAAGGCGTCTGGGTACAGGAAGCTTATATAAAACTCGCGGAAATAGAATACCTCCTTAAAGAACCGGATTCAGCCGTGGCTGCTTACTCAATATTCGTTCAGCAATATCCTGAAAGCCCTCTTTTGGACAAGGCGCTGTATAATATCGCCTACATTGAGGGCCATGATCTTAAAGACTGTGCCTCTGCAAGCAAACGTTATTACAAGCTCGAGAGCGAATTCCCGAACAGCCCTTATTTACAGGATGCAATATTCTGGCATGCGGACTGTCTATTGCAGCTTGGCGAAAATGTAAAGGCCATGGAACAATACAGCATGTATCTTAAGCTTTTCCCTCAAGGACGCTGGAAGGATGCGGCTATGGAGAGAATGGCAAAAAAGTAGTCTTTCTCTAATCTTTCAAAAAAATGCCCAAACTTTCAATTTTCAATTTTAACTGGTTTAAAAATTGACGCCCATTGAACCGGCAAAATTTGGACGTAAATAATGTTTACGTCCTGTTTCCGTTAGCGGAATAAAATCCGTTACCCCTGGGGAAAAATCAACAGAAAACACGTTCCACAGGCGTTTACTAATCCCAACTCGAATATTCAATAACGGCGCCCATGTATGTTTTATCGGTAAAGCAGGATATCCCACCTTATTTAGTCTTGCTTCATCATATCGGATAGACTTTTGTACAAGCCACTGTGTTCCAGCATCAGCAGAAATATAGGCTGAAAGAAAAGGATGCAAGATCAGGTATTTTGATGCACCTATGGTTAACATGTAAATTTGTTTGTCCAGAATTACCCGTGTTCCTTTAATAGTATTCGTTCCTCCTGAGAATTGCAAGTTCAAAGCCCATTCACCAAATTCATAATTATAGGATAATCCCGGCAACCACTCCCATGTTACTCCGGCGGGATAATCCCTATACGTCAATATTTTAAAATCAACCCTGTTCGGATCGTAAACCCAGTTAAAAGGCCCTTTTTGACGCATTAATAAGCGAGGATAAGGTTTCATCTCGGATAAATCAATTGTTTTTTCTCCGCCCCAGGTCAAATCAACTCGGGTTCTGGAAATTTCCTTTTGCGTCAGTTTTTGAATTATGTACCGGTCCTTTGGTAAAGCAAGCATAACAGTATCCGTTTGGGAAGTGAATTCGGAAACCACTTTTTGATAAGTTTCTGATATAACATAATATGAAACTGACGTTCCCTTATACAATTTAAGGCGTGCATTTCCCTGGAGCAAACGGGTTAAATAAACTTCTTCGCTCCCTGAAATATCCATTTCATAAGCTGGCCTTTGAGATGCTCCCAAATGGGCCGATATTTCCTGGGAGGTTTGTGCTTTTGCATAAGTAAGAATTTCTCCAAGCGAAATGACATTGTCTCGGTTATAATCAGCCGCACCCCTTAAACCCGAAATAAAATAATGGGTGAATACCGAAGATTGTAGATCAGAAGATTCATTGGATATCTGGTCAGCGGAGCTTGATGTCAGGATAATCGTTCCTTTAACCTGTAGTTCATCTTTAATGGCAATGTCTATTGAAGGGGCGATTTTTCCACCCTTTTGGCTCAAAATGGCGCCGCTATAACAGGCATCCACAACCACAATTTTCAAATCCGCTTTTGCCCGACTCAAAAACTCAAGCAGATCCGATAGCAGGAAGATTTCTCCATTAACATGAAGAGCATCTTGGCCACCATGTCCGGAATAGTATAAAAAAAGGACTACTTGATTCCCATTCTCCTGTATCTCTTTGATGCGTCCGGAGATTTCGGTTAACTTCAAACAGATGTCTTGAGTTTTTGGCCGCAGCAGCAAATAATTACGTGCGGACGTCACATCACCCAATTCTAAAAGAACCTGACATACCCTTTTGGCATCGGATTCAGCATATCTCAATGTATTTTCATTTGCCAATCCTTCATTTGACCCAATAACAACGGCAATCTTTTCTACCCCCGCATAAACATTGAAAGAGACTCCCTGAATTCCAAGAGCAAAAAAGCAGCAAATTATTATTTTCATTATTCACCGGAACATTGAATTCTTTTAAGATTAAATGTTTGAAGGTGAGTCCCTTTTAATCCTGATGAGTTTTCCATTGCATCCGCAATTTCTTTCACATCAAAAGACTTTTTTGAAACAACTGTATAAATCTTCTGAAATGACCAGGCTGAATCCAGGACAATGCTCTGAGCCAATTCTCCTTTTTCTTGCAGCCCGGAATATTTAAGCGCACCTTGTTGAGGAAAATATGTGGCAATTCTTTTATTATCATCCTTGTAGAGAATGGCATAATAAACCGGTTCAAGAGAGATCAGATAAAATTGCAGCGTGTCACCCTGGCAACAATTCATTCCATTATAGCCTTTAAAAACGCTGTTGCCACGTTTTACCATGAAGGAAAATTGTGCGCCACCTTTAGACTCATATCCTTGTTTTTGCCAAAAGGATCGAGTCATGTAAAATCCCATTATCAGGACTATCGAAACCGTAATACCCGCAAGACGGATACTTTTCGGAGCCAACAAGAAACCGATAAGTTCCTTTAAGGAAAACACCCTTTTATGGTTTGAATAAACAACATGCCGATTTTTAAATTTATCCCAGGTTTCTATTCCATTAATATCCAGTACTGCTTTAGCCTTTTTGTTCTCAATGGTTTCCATGGCTTGCGGATCGTGTTTCAACCATTCTTCGTATGTTTTTATTTCTTCAGGATTGGCCTCGCCAAGAAGTACCTTCTCGATTAGTAAATCTGACGGTCGCTTATTTTGAGCCAGGTTATTCATGATGACACTCCACGATTTAGCCGTAGCTGGATTTTTTCCTTGAAATGTGACCATTTTTTCTGCACGGTTTTCCTTGAAAGCCCTAATATTTTCGCAACTTCTTCCTGGCTGAGCCCTTCCAATACAAGCAGGAAGGCAATCCTTTTCGTCAATGTATTGAACCCTGAAAGCATTTCCTTCCAATAGAGATTGCTTTCAGAGGAAAATTGTGATTTTCCATTATCCGATAAAACAGTTGCGGCCTCTTCATTAAAAGGCAAGGCCTCTTTTCTATCGCGTAAATAATTTAAACACAAGTTTGTTGTTATCTTATAAATCCAGGTATAAGGCGATGCTTCTTTCCGGAAAGTTTTCAGGTTCTTTATTAATTTTAAAAAGATATTATGCATGAGATCCTCTGCATCTTCCCGACTTCGGGTAAACCTCAAACATCGTTGAAATACCCACGGGCTGTATTTCTTGTATAAAATATCCACTTCTTCTTGTTGCAATGACTCACTCAAAATGTTTTACAGCTCCCTTTCAATCCTTTTCATGAAACCCCTACCTTAATAACAATAATTTAATTAATAAAAATTATTTCCTTTATTTTGCTGTCCTGTGGGAGTTTAAGGTTAATAAAAGAAGAATCCTGGTTGGCTATTATTATATCATCGGGAAGTGGTGATTTTTCTATGCAGGTATTTTTATCAGATATACCCTGAGGAAATAAAAATAATGTATCATTTTTCTGAAGATTCTCAATTATTCTATAGCGGCAACTATCTGGAAAGGACATCCTATTATAATAATAAGATGGAGAAGTGTAATATGAATCATAGACTTGGTAATAACTATATGACATTGTAGTCACATAGATTTCAAAGCACATTTCATAGGTCTTATCTTTATCCGGATATTCATTATATACCCAATCATAATATTCCGGTTTGTAATTACTCGTGAAATTTATTGTTTTATTGTTTATTTGGTATGGGCAATATTTAACATACAATTTTGTTATATTCGTACCCACTGGCAATTGATAGTAATGTGTTGGTTCACCATATCCGCCATGACTTTCATATTTACGAAAATAAAAGAAATCATGATTCTCACTGCTGTTAAACACTTCCTGAATATCTTGATGAACATTAATGTTTATCCCTTCTTTTTCATCTAATTTAGTAAATCCAGAGAACTTAGTTTTAAATAATCCACCATAATCATTTCCACCTGATACTGCTTTCACAATATTTAAACCCATTTTCAAATTTTCCCATTTATCCTCAACATTATGATTGGTTGCAGCATATTGGTTACGTTCCAACAAGAAATTATCATCTTCAAGATAGACAAGATAATACTCATTACCACCATAATATATTTTATCGGAACCAGGAACATACTTGATTGTTCTGGTACTGGTATCATATGACAATCCAATATTCAAAAGACCATCCTTATTTACATCATCAAAAAATATCATATCTCCAATTGCTATTTTAGTTTTAAGTCCCTGTGGAGTGGTTATTTCGGTTAAAGAATTTTCATCCGGTAAATCCCAAATAGAAGTTGTAAAAGTCAGAGGAAATTTTCCTTTAAATTCATTTGTTAAATACATTTTTAACGTAAGAAAGCTTGTAAATCCTGTGCTATTTTCAGTGCTGTTTTCAGTAAGCACATTGCTCTCATTTGGGATAAAAAAGCCTATTTGAGGTGAAATTAATTTACTAAATTCATTGGAAATAAATTCACCCTCCAATGTGCCGTTAACTTTCATTAAAGGTGTTGTTGGCTTATTAGGATCAACTATTACATCTGATGAAATTGGATTTTTCGAACAACTTATTAGACAAACAAGCATTGATATTAAGATAATTAGATTATAGACAATTGTTCTTAAAAAAATAAAAACTCTTTGAGAAATTCCCATATAGGAAGAACCTTTACCATTCTCTCGCTTAAAATCAATACGCATAATCACTCCTTAAAAGATAAATATTATACCTCGTTTACGGTTAGCGCTTCCGTCTTTGATATATTAGACACATCAGGAGTGGAAATTGTAACCTTTTTTTTATGCCTTTCAAAGGCCTGAAGAATATCTGCCGGATGATAAAAAGATGGTTCTTGGTAAAAAAGTGCCCTGCTATTATATTATCTATTGTCCAGGTTTCTGACATATCGGTTTTATTCTTGAATGGGCAGATAAAGGAGAAAATATGTGTTTTTCAGCTGGGGCAAGTTTTTCAGCAGGAATTCTACTTACTTTTGCGGGCGCGGAAACATTAAGGAAAGTGCATAAACCTTCACAGATTGTTTTTGCAGGCATTCCTCTTTTCTTTGCTGTTCAACAGATAACAGAAGGAGTGGTCTGGGTATCCATACCGAGGCAATATTTTTTGTTACAGAATATTGCAACTTATGTTTATTTAACCATGGCGCTGATCATCTGGCCTCTTTTGGTTCCGCTCTCTGTTTTACTCATGGAAAAGAACAAACCGAGGAAAAAGATATTAATGGCCCTCCAGGGAGTGGGTGTCTTGGTGGCAATCCATTATATGTATAGTCTGCTATTTTATCGGGCATATGCGGAAATCAGTTTCATGCATATAAACTACAAGAGTGATTTTCATTCTCCCATACCCCCTATTGGAATGTTATTATATTTAGCTGCAACTATTGCCCCTGTTTTTATTTCAACTGTCAAGAGAACAAATATTCTTGGTATTATCATAAGCGTATCGTTTTTAATATCCATCATATTCTTCACCAGATACCTGACATCCGTATGGTGCTTTTTCGCGGCTGTGATTAGTTTTGTGATTTATTATATAATTAGAGATGAACATAGAAAGTTCCATTTTAAGGTATGATCCTGCATTAGTCATACCTATTTTTCAAATCAGTTGTATGTACTTTATCAGGATCATGTTTTGAAAAAATATCTTTTAAGCCTGCTGTTCGTTTTATCAGCCTCCATAATCGGGCAATTGCTTTACGACAAACTGGAGCCGGCCAACCTGATCATGTTGTATCTGGCGGCAGTGCTTTTCTCCTCTTTCCTTTTGGGAAGAGGGCCCGCAATTCTTTCCTCAATCACAGGTGTCATCACTTTCGACGTCCTTTTTGTGCCGCCTCGTTTTCGTCTGTCAGTTGAAGATACCCAATACTTCATCACCTTTATCGGGTTTTTATGTGTAGGCCTTCTAATCAGTGAATTGGTTGCCCAGCTCCGTAATAGAACAATTTCCGCAGTTTCAAATGAAAGAAAGGCCATTGCCCTTTACCGGCTCAGCCATGACTTGTCAAAAGGAATGAATATTGACGTCATACATACAATTATAAAACAGGCGGTCAGGAGCGTTCTTCGATCGGATTGCACATTTTTTCTTGAATCAGACGGTCACTTCAAACAGACTGATCCTTATGCGCAAAATGTTGATCCGGATGAGGCCGCAAAACGATGGTCATATCAAAATGGCCAGTGCTCCGGACATGGTACACCGCTTTGGCCCGATGCAAATATGGCGTACTTTCCCGTTTCCTCAGGCATCAAAGTGCAAGGTGTCATAGGGATTCTTGGAAATAATTCAACCTTAATATGGACACAGGAAAACAGGCAGTGGACCGAAACACTGGCAAATCAGACTGCCATTGCGCTTGAAAGAGTTTTCCTTTTTGAGGAAACAAAAACAATAGAGATTGTCCGTGAAAAGGAACGTCTCCAATCAGTTCTGCTTAATTCACTTTCCCATGATTTACGCACCCCAATGGTTGCCATTACCGGAACATTAAGTCATCTTGCCCATGTGCACACTTCCCCATTGACGGTTGCAGAATATGAAATGATTGACAACGCAAGTAAGGAAGCAGGCAGATTGAACAAACTTGTAACGCAATGGCTTGATATGGCTCGCGCTGAATCAGGCGGCTTTAAAATCGAACGAACTTCATGTGATTTGAAAGACCTTGTTGGTGTCGCATTAAAGGAGGCGGAATCAACGATAGAAGGACGTGTCGTAACTGTAGACATACCTTCGGATATGCCTGATATCAATATTGATTTTCCATTATTCCTGAAAGCCTTCTCAAATATATTAGACAACGCCGCTAAATTCTCTGCACCGGGTTCACCAATAAGCATTACCGCGTCAAACAATGGAGATGCTGTAACATTGGATGTGACAGACCACGGCATAGGGATACCTGAAGAACAACGTGACAGGATATTCAACAAATTTTACAGAACGCCACAATCATCCGGCATACCCGGCATGGGTTTGGGCCTTTCAATTTCCCGTGCAATAATAACAGCACACGAAGGAGAAATAACCGTTCATGATGGAAAAGACAAAGGGACCACCTTCAGGATAAATATTCCTGTGCAGTTTATAGCAGGGAAAAAAGTCTCATGAAAACAGATACTTCATTAAGAATACTGATTATTGACGATGAACCTTCCATTCGACGTTTTCTTAAGGCCAGCCTTTCAGAACAAGGGTATACGGTCTTTCAAGCTTCTAGCGGGAAAGAGTCATTACTGGAATTTTCCGCTTGCCGTCCGGATGCCGTTATCCTTGATTTGGGTCTGCCGGACATTGACGGTATAGAGGTCACCCGTTTAATCCGTAAACATTCATTAACACCCATCATCATCCTTTCGGTTCGTGACAATGAAAAGGATAAGGTATCCGCTTTGGATGCCGGGGCAGATGATTATTTAACCAAGCCTTTCAGCGAAGATGAGATGCTCGCCAGGCTTCGGGCGGTGCTTCGCCGTTTACGCTCCTCTACAGAGGAGCCTGTCTTTAAAAGCGGGCATCTTTCAGTGGATTTGGCCAAACGCGAGGTATTGGTAAAAGAAGCACCCATCAGCCTTACCCCTACTGAATATGATGTTCTTAAAACACTTGTTTTAAATGCGGGAAAGGTTGTGACACACAAACAAATATACAAGGCCATTTGGAATAAAGATGAAGATTGCGAAGGTATATCCCATCTATTACGGGTCACAATCAGCAATCTACGACTTAAACTCGAGCCAAACCACCATATTCCCACACTCATAATCACCGAACCCGGCGTAGGATATCGGTTGCGGACAGATTGAATCCTGAGATTATTGACGACTTATTGACTCCCTCTCGGAACGATTACTCCATTATTTTATTAGGTATAGTGGAGGCGGCATGGATAGTGATGAAACAAAGGAATACATTTTTGGCAGGGTAAGACGATTTCTTTTAGGGAATCCACGAGATCCTAATGATCGCAGCATTTTTCATCGCCTCTCGTTAATTGCCTTCTTTGCCTGGGTGGGGTTGGGAGCGGACGGTCTTTCATCTTCCTGTTATGGACCCGAAGAGGCGTTCCTTGCACTCGGCAATCATCAGATGTTGGGGCTTTTTGTCGCTCTGGCATCTGCACTTACCATTTTCCTTATAAGCGCCAGCTATTCGCAGATCATCGAACTTTTTCCCACTGGTGGTGGTGGATATCTGGTTGCAACAAAGCTGCTATCGCCACGTGCGGGCGTTGTTTCCGGATGCGCACTTCTTATTGATTATGCACTTACCATTTCAATGTCCATTGCCGCAGGTGCGGATGCTATCTTCAGCTTCCTGCCAACAGATTGGTACGAACATAAACTCTCCTTCGCCATCATGGGGCTTGTGGTCCTCACACTGCTTAATCTGCGAGGTATAAGGGAATCCGTTGTCCCGCTTGTGCCGGTTTTTATAATCTTTGTTCTGACCCATTTTTTTGTGATTATTTATTCTCTTATTACGTATTCCTCCAATGCAGCGGTATTACCCGCTGTTGCCCTTGGAGAAGCCCATTCCGCTGTAACGGAACTTGGGCTAAGCGGTGTTATCTTCCTTATTTTTCGGTCCTTCAGCATGGGGGCCGGAACTTATACCGGGATTGAAGCAGTAAGCAACGGGCTTCCCATTCTTAGGGAACCAAGAATAAGAACAGGAAAGCGGACCCTGCTTTACATGTCATTATCACTGGCTTTCACGGCATCAGGTCTCATGGTGGCTTATCTGCTTTTCAAGGTTTCGCCACAACATGGAAAAACATTGAACGCAGTCCTGTTTGAAACAATCTCCGCTTCCTGGGGTGATGGAGGAAAAGTCTTTGTTCTGGTATCTCTGTTGTCGGCTGCCGCTCTTTTGTTTGTTGCAGCCCAGGCTGGTTTCCTTGATGGCCCCAGGGTACTCGCAAGCATGGCACTGGATCGCTGGATGCCGAGTCGTTTTGCCCTGCTGAATGACAGGTTGGTAGCACAAAATGGGATTTTAATGATGAGCGGCGCAGCTTTGATAACACTGCTAATCACCAAAGGTTCCATCAGGTATCTAATCGTGCTATACAGCATAAACGTATTCATTACATTCTGTATGTCTCAGCTTGGAATGGTCCGGCATTGGTGGAGTGTAAGATCAATACGCGGTCCGTGGAAAATCCGGCTTTTGGTCAATGGACTCGGGCTTTTGGTCACCTCGTTGATTCTCGTCTCCGTCATTACGGTAAAATTCAATGACGGCGGGTGGATTACTCTTTTGGTCACGGGACTTCTGATCATGACGGCATTTCTGA
The DNA here is from genome assembly GCA_963831235.1 of uncultured Fibrobacterota bacterium. Classification (GTDB taxonomy): domain Bacteria; phylum Fibrobacterota; class OXYB2-FULL-49-7; order OXYB2-FULL-49-7; family JAEUSG01; genus CAWHPS01. Next base: position 15,723 of record CAWHPS010000041.1, on the reverse strand, counting down.
TTAAAAAACATTATGCCGGCACAACCCGCCAGCTCCGACGCCTGGACACGTTGCTTGAGAAAGTTGCACCGGATGTTTTACTTCCTGCAACCCAACCCCCTTTTAATGCCAAAGCAAAGACCGCAGTCATATTTGTCAATGGCTTTAACGGACTCGGCCTTCATACTCTTTTCAGTGTTTTGCGCTTTTTTGGAGATGAATTCAAGAATTTCCTTTTTGTCAGCATTGGAATTGTTGATACCGGAAATTTCAAAGGAATCGACGAAGTGGAGCATCTCCATCAGTCTGTAAAGGAAGGGACAGGACGGTATGCCAGGTTCATGCAAGGGCAGGGTTATTTCTCTGAAGGCTTGTACTTTATAGGTACTGATGTGATTATGGAAGCAGACCGGGTAATTCCGGATATTTTAGCGCGGTATCCGAGTGCGGTATTCTTTGGCGGCCAATTGGTGTTTTCAAAGGAAACATTCTGGACACGGTGGCTCCATAATTATACAGTCTTTTCACTTCAACGGAATTTTTATCATAAGGGGATTCCATTTGTCATTCTACCTATACGAGTGTGATTAAAGTGAAAACTCAATGCATGGCTTTTCAGGAGGTGTTGTAATGCTTTTTGTAAATAAACATCGCAAATCACTAAGAAGACTCGGACTCATCTTTGCTTTTGTTTTTGCCGTTCTAGCCACAATGAGACTTACACTGGCTTTCGGAACGATTACCAATGCGCCAACAGCCGCATTCAGTTTTCTTATTCTGGTTCTTTTATCCGCATTCTTTGGTGATTTCATTGTGTCCATTATAACATCAATTGTTGCAACGCTTTGTTTTAACTATTTCTATCTACCCCCGACAGGAACATTCTTCATCGCAGATTTTTCCGATTGGATTTCACTTACGGCATTTCTACTCACAGCAGGGGTAATCAGCCGACTGACATCATCGGCTTCCGAGAATGCGACAAAAGCGGATTTACTGGACAAAACACTGGTTCAGTTGAAAACATTCGGGGCATGGCTTTTATCCATTTCTGATGATCGGCAGACACTCACAGGAATCGCTGAAGAGGCTACACGTATTTTTTCTCTTGAATATTGTTCAATCCATGTCTATGGTGAAGGAAAATGGCGCCATTTTACCGGAGCCACGGCATCCCATCTTTCCGAGGAGATTGCAAACCGCTTGAAGGCTTTGAACGACCACCAGACGAATTTGATGGAACTGGCGGATGAAAACGCGTTAGACGTAAGGTATGTGCAAATAAACCAGGGAACAACGCTGCAGGCCTTGCTTGTAGTCAAGAGCAGTGCTCTACCCTTGAGTGCGCTTGGAAGCATTGCATATATGATCGGAAACAGATTGACCAAAATAATCAGCAACAATTATTCTTAAAACCGGAGTATTGCCTCAGCCGATTTCAATCCAATAAGCCCTGATGCCGCACTCCTCGACCTCAATTTCGATTGAATCACCTTGAACCGCAATTATACTGTCAGAAAAGGCTTCCTTAAGAATGACCCTTTCAGCCTGATTCAAAAGGTCGGAACAATCTATGCGTATGATATGCGGATGCGACGTATCCATATTGGATATCAAAAGAAACCTCTCCCCTTTTTCATCCTTTTCCTCACGTACGGCTGCAAGCACCGCACCATGATTCTTGTCCACGAACTTGATATTGCCCCCTTCATGAAAAACCTGGTGCTGCGAATGAAGAAGGTTGATTTTCATTAGTCTGTCATTGAAATAATCCGGCATAGGCATGGGACTCGGACGACTCCTGCCGATGAAGTTGATTCTTTCCAGTGCGCCGTGCTCCGTCCCCTGGACAATACCGGTCTCCCCCGTTCCCATAAGGGTGACCGCAAAATATCTCGGAACTGCGGCATAAGGAGAACCGTAAAGCTGGGCCGGTGTTCCGGTATCATGGGTTGTGAGCGGGTTTAGAAAATGAAGCTTTGTGCTTATATCATGCAGATACTTCAAATAATCCCGTAAATCTTCAGCGTAAGGATGCTCCCAAGGATTTGCGAGCAGAAGATTCAGCTCCAGTTCCGAGGCTGTTTTAAGGAGCGTGTTTGAATCTGAAAAGTATTCGGCCTGGATTACAAGGTCAGGATAATCCTTCCGTAATGCGCTGATTAAATCAGTCATAAAACCATGATGACTTGAATGCAGATTGTCAAGCCGTATCATGCCTCCGGTGTATGCAGCGTAATTCGCAAAGAAAAGCGCGTACTGTTTCATGTAATCCCAGAGCGCCTTTCTGACAGACACCTCGGGTACATCATAGTTTATTTTTACCAGGTCACCCCATTTAATCCATTTGTTCATGTGCCAGCATCCGGTTCGCATCAGGCCGTCAGGTTCGTTTTTATCAGGCGTTATCCATTCCGGAGCAAGGCCTGCCATAAGACTTGTAATCCCTATATGGTTAAGCACAAGGTCCATACATAAGCCAAGCCCCTTTTCATGGGCAACCTTGACAAAATCCTCGAATTGTTCAAGCCCGTCCCGAGTGTCAGCAGGGTCAAGATACGATTCATCTATGCTGAACAAATCAAATGCAGCATACGGACTTTCCGATTGGTCAAGAGATGTAACCGGCAAAAGATGGACCATGTTGAACCCAAGATTTTTTATATGATCAAGTGCCGTAATCCAATTTTTTATTGTGCCGGACGCGGTTGGAATAAGCGTGTACATTCTGATATCCCTTGTTTTGGCAGGATCCACAATGACTTTTGTGAAAGGGACCCTGTCCCAAAACCAGGTCTTGCCATTGTCAGGGGAGTGCTTTATCTTGAATTGGAAAATCCCGCAAGATTTAGGTTTAACGGAAATTGAAAAGATTCCCGACTTTACCTGTTTGAATTCAATCTCGCTCCAATTGTCTGTCTTGCACAAAAGATCAGTGTAAAGCACAACCTTGGGATGGGGATGATTATGTTTTTCAAGGAATTCAACTGTAAGACAAAGTGGGTCGTCTTTGTAAATCCTGAAGAATTCACCCGGAGCAACAGGCCAGGATCGCTTTAACTGGCCTTCCCGGCCGATCTTAATATGAAGGGACTTAAGATCGGGTATTGTCAGCCGCTTGAGTTTTTTCAGGTTTGCCATTAATATGAACTATTTCTTTGCCTCGGAACTTTCGCAGCTTATGACCAAACCTCGCATGGTTATATCCTGCACATTGTCAAAACCTAAGTCAATGGCTTTTTCAAATCGCCCGTCCCTGGAACTTTCAACATCAACTTTCCCGTTAGCACCCTTTAAGGAATAATTCCAGGTTGCCTTGAGTCTGGTTCCGTCAACCTCGTTCCCTTCAAGATACAATGTGTTCTTTCCCGGCAGGATAAAAGGTTGTGTGAACATATTATGCTGATAGCCCACGGTAATACGCAATCCTTCGATTTCAGATGTTACAGTGCTGCTGTGTGAATGAAGGTCGAACCTGAGGAGAAATTTTCTTGTAAACTGGACTGATGTTTTACCTGCCTTTCGTTCCTCAAGGCCGTTACGCACACGGAAACTTCCACGGATATTTTGTTGGAGCGGAGCTAGGGTCCGGCCTCCATCTGATGATATATTAAGGCCGCAGTAATCACTTCCTGAAACCTTTACAAATCCTTCAACCTGTATATAACTTACATAATATGGAACATCAATTTCGTACCAGACCTCACAATGTTTGTTAGTGCCGGATGGTTTGACTGTATTGTTCATGAACACTGCATTATCCGCCATAAGAGCAGATCCGGCTCCGTAAAGCAGCGGCTGCCAGCGTAGTGCCCCTGCCCCATGTGTACGTACCGGTTTATCGCTGTTATACCAGCTTGTATCATGCATGTTTTTTCGGTAATTTTTCCAATATGTTTCATGCTGAGGGAAATTTGGTTCGCCCCTGTGGTTATACTCTGCAATCTGGCAGTGGGAGCCGCGCGGATAAGAGTCCCCGCAATACAGAACCAACATGGGATCAGCTGGTTCAAAAAGATTTGCAATCTCCATCCCGGGTTTTAGATTATATCCGAGGGTCTCATTCTGAACATGTTGTATGATATCGAGCGCATCAGACCAGTCATGACGCTTTGCAAGAAAAGCGAGGTCAGTATGATATCCAAGGGGTTCGGATGTCCCAATAGGGCTATGCACAAGGTTGTGATCACGCGAAACATCTTCACAAGAAGCTATTTCCTGATTCTTATTTAAATACCACCAGCCTTGGAACGCATCGAACGCGTGCCATGAAGGTTTGTTATCTGCACCAGCATAAAACACCTCATAAATGGTATGACCATCATTCTGCCCGCAAACCCTGCGCGCCTTGAGCCCCGCTGCCTGAAGCGCCTCTGCTGCAACCCATCCCCAGCCAGTGCATTCGAAATGTCCGAATGACGCGAACATCATTAGTGGATCAAAGGTCCTTGAATATGTGCCAAACCCGTCAGGCACGGAGAAATTTGGGCCACGCATCATGCACCGAATAAACCATTCGTAAAAAGCAAGGGCCTTTTCACGGTCAGTCTTGCAGTTTTCAATCCTAAAAACGTCTTTCGCAAACTCACCCAGATTCCGGCCTGACGGCCAGCGATTATTGCCAGCCCAAATTGCTTTTGGCATATCTTCCCCTTTTGGTTATTGACCATGTTAATATAATTCTTTTACAATATTCAACAAAACTATGTGATTAAACCGCTTTGCCGTGAATCAAAAGCCTGTTTCCCCTGTAATATTTAATTTATAGCCATAAGTCGAGCCGAAAGGATAATCAAATACATACCCATAAGAATCGCTCTTTACAGGATCATAATAAAATAAAAGGCTGATGTTAAAAACGGTCTTTCCCATAAAATAAACTTGCTGCCGCCCGATAACACCCGCTGTCCATGCACTTTTTAAATTATCCTGAGCACCTCTGAAAGAAACCCCATGTCTGTTATATGCAAAAGCATCAACAAACGGCGACAAGGTTAATAATTGAAAATACAACCCTGCAGCAGCAAGGCCTACATCACGGACAAGAGGAATACGATACTCTGTTGTAAAAGAGAGGTATCTTTCCATGTTGACAAAATCTTCATACGCCTTTCCTCTTGGCACGATTTCAGGATCAGCATCAAACGAGTAGTTTGACAGCCCTAAAAAAGTGCCAGCCTTTACTCGATAAAAGAGCGTCTGGTATGTTTTAAATATTTCGATACTCTGTTTGTACTCAACATCAAGTATCCGATAATAAGATTCGCTTCCCCATGCCTCATCAGCAACCTTAATTTGCGTATTAAGGGAAAAGGCATCAAGGGGGTATGCGTAGCTTTCGACAAAAGGAGTAATATTGCTGATAGACCATTCTAAGAAAACAGGAATCTCGTTCTTACCCGGGAATGGGTAAATACTATAATAGCCTGAATTAAAAACACTGTCCCTATACTGGCTTTTTGAGTATAATGCACCAAAAAAGATATTCTGGTTGGAGGTGAAGGATCTTGGAAAATTCACAGGTATTGAAGCAAAGCACTGAAATAAGTCTCTCTTCTTTTTCTCAATATATTGCCATCCATCAACAAGCTGATACCTGCCCATAACAGAATTGTTCATATACAACAGGGTTATGTCAGGGTATAATACCTTGTTTAAATATGAGAGTTTAAAACCTAATTGGTCGGGATTATAAAAAGAAGAATTATATCGGCTTATATTCGTCATAAGCCCTATTGTTAAAGTGTGTTTTTCCAATGGATCGGCAAATTCGGCATTAAGCCCTATGTTCTGAAAAATGGTAAAATCCGGATAAACAAGGATTGGACTTATATGATCAAGCCCATTATATGGGAAAGACCTTCCTCCGACTTGACCCTCTGTGCTGTCTTTGACAATACCTGAACAATCAAAACCTCGTGCTGTTTTCCAGGTTTGGTCCATATTCCATGTATCAATTTGTTTTTCATCCCCAAGTGAAATGGAAAAGACTGAAAGATTGAAATTATCCTTATCATCCTTAAGCGCCGTAATGAGAAGCGAATCCGTTGAACCGTCAAAATCAGGACAGAAAACTCCATAAGGATCAGCTGTCACGCTTTTGACAATTCCATTCGAGTCTTTTGTGAATACATTGAACGGCCCTTCCTCATTCGAAACATAAGCCAATTGCCCCTTTGCATTGACTGTTGGGAAACGGATATCAGCGCCTTTTTTTTCAGCTTCTATTGCAAAACCTACGCCATCAGGACTTATTGAAGCAGCTTTCCTCTCGCCATCAATATCAATGATTGACATATAAATCCGCCGATTTGCAAACAGAGGACGATAGACTTGTACCACATTAGGGGGAAGGTCGATCCTTGTTTCATATCTTCCGGATAAATCACTTGAATAAAGTTGTGAAAAGCCGCTGCGGTGTCTGACATATACTATGCGTCCATCAGGCAGAACACATGGGTCTTCTCCTTTCAAACCATTCAAAGATCTTTTTCTTCCATTAAAGTCTGAAACATATAATGCTTTAAGAAGCGCCCCTGATTTGCCATCACGCTCATTTATAGAGTAGCAGACCCTTTTCCCATCAGGTAGGATGGAGAAAAAAGTACCCGCTTCAGGCCCGGCAAGCTTCTTCAAACCTGGGCCTGGAAACCAGGAATAAAGGTTTTTCTCAAACACATCCGTCCGTTCTATGCCGGTAAAGACAAAGCCTTCATTAACCCGTTTCAGGGAATAAACCTGGGCAAAATCGGAGCCTAAAACAGAATTGACTTCACGCGCATAGTTTCCAGGCCTGTTGCCTGTGCCTGTCACAGGGTAGTCCTTTTCAAGCATGAGACGCCAGTTGTACAAAAGGACGTTTTCATCTATGCCCACGGTTTTACCAAGCGCATGATCGAGCGTGGGATGGAACAATGTAAGGTTTTTCAGTATGCGTCCGCCGATATTCTTGCCATGGTTTTGCACAAGGAACCTGTAAAGGCTGTGGCCCTCCTCATAAAGAAGCCGTGATCCAATATAATCAGTGCCAATAAATCCATAAAGATGCTCCCTGTCAAGAAACTGAAATTTATTGTAAGTACTTTTAAGAAGAAACTCCCGGTTTTTGTCCCATGTCTCGCCCTCGAACTGAGCAATGCCCTCCACAAACCATGTTGGCAAAAAATAAGTGTAGTATGCGATGCTGTAAGGCCCAAGAAAACGACGAACAGCGAAATATGTAATCTGGTGCGCCAGCTCATGCACAACAACACGATCTATCCATGCCAGATTGCCGGTTGTGACAGCGAGCATGGGATAAGCAAAAAGTTCTATGGTCGGGCCAATAAAACTTGAAAAGCCATTGCTTTCATCGTCAATATCTGTAAGGATCATATTAATTTTGGGCAAGTCCCTGTCAACAACCAATAGATCTTCACAGAGAGAAGGAAATGCCGCTTCACCAACCTCTGCGGCCCTTCTTGCAAGGGAATCTAGTCCCTTCTCGTAAATTACCTTGAAGTGGCTGGTCTCGAAAAAAAGAAAATTCTTTTCAGGCATATTACGCCCATTATAAAAGGCATGGGATATTGAAAATAGAAGGAACAAAAATGCAAAAAGAGGTTTTAGATATTTCATTGAATTAAAAAATCGTTAATTATCGCGGTATTTCCAATAACCTGGACGCCGATGCAGATTGGCAATGGATATCTTGGGACTAGTAAATTTCAGGTTCGCCAGCTGCCTTTGCTGGTGCGGATTCCGGCGCTTCCGGTTTGTCTGGTGTTGCTGTATCGATTTTAGTCTTAAGTTCGCTGCTGAATTTAAACAGCGGCACTGTCCTCTGAAGAAGAGGAACAACCTCTCCGGTTTTGGGATTGCGGGCCGGTCGCGGTTTGCGAATTTTTGTAAGGAATGTTCCGAATCCCCTGATTTCTATGGATTTTCGTCCGACAAGGGTATCGGAAATGACTGAGAGGAACTCCTCAACAGCTACCTTGACATCCGCTTGTGTAAGGCCTGTATTCTTCGATATCTCACCGATTAAATCCTGTTTTGTAACATTTGCCACAAAACCTCCTAACACTTTAATTACAAAAACCTTAAGGCTAAAATAAAAATCATTGTTTTGTCATGCAAGTAATTTCTTGTTTTAAACAGGAAGGCTCTCACTTATCCCCAGTTTTGAATTGTCATAGACGGAAAAGCTTTAGCATTCTAATTAACCCTCACCCCTTTTTCCCCTCTCCCGTGAGCGGGAGAGGGGCCAGGGGTGAGGGCCATAAAGGAATGACCAAATATATTAATACATTAACAAAGGCCAAAACTGGGGAGCTCTGAGAGGAAGGCTATTGGCTTCTCTTTCCGTATAGCGAATCTTCATTTACGCCGGCTCCGTATCCGCGAATGAACTTCCTTCCAATCATGAAGAACAAGTTTTCCTTCTTTGAAATCAGCATAGCGCTTGTCCAGTTCTTCCTTTTGCCAGGCTGAAACAGGAGGTATTTTGTTTCCACGAGCTATTTTATCCCAAATATCCTCAACCAGGAGTATCTTTTCGGATAATCCAAGCTTGTCAATCTCTTTTTCAAGTTCAATAGTTTTCATGGCATGCTCCGGATAAAGGGTTAATTCACAACATAAACTTTAAAATATAAAAAAATATCTTCCTGAACATGGTGACAAATACCAATTCCAAACCTACCTGAAAGAAACAAGCTGTTCCAGCTTCTTTTCCGCAGCACCGGAATCAATGGAAACCCCGGCCTTTTCTATTCCATCCTTCAGGCTCTTCACATTCCCTGAAACATAAATTGCCGCACCAGCATTCAATAAAACCGCATCATGTGCCGGCCCCTTTTTCCCTTTAAGGATGCTTCTTATGATCTCAGCATTGACCATTGCGTCCCCGCCGATTAAATCGTCAATCCTTGAAACAGGAATTCCAAAATCCGAGGGATTGATTTTATACGTATTTACTGATCCGTTTTTAAGCTCAGCAACCATGGTAACACCGCATGGTGTAATTTCATCCAATCCATCCCCATGAACAACCATTACATGGTCGCTCCCAAGTTTTTTAAGAACATTCGCAATTACCTCAACCAGATCAGAACTGAATACACCTGTTACCTGGCGCCCTGCGCCGGCAGGGTTTGTAAGCGGTCCAAGGATGTTGAATATTGTCCTGATGCCAAGTTCCTTGCGGGGACCTATGGCATGCTTCATGGCTCCGTGAAAAGTTGGGGCAAAAAGAAACCCAATGCCGATTTTATCAAGACACTCTCCCACCCTCTCTGGTGTAAGATCAATATCAACACCAAGCGCCTTCAGCACATCCGCGCTGCCGCATGAGCTGCTTACAGACCTGTTACCGTGCTTTGCAATACGCACTCCCGCTCCGGCAGCAACTATCGCCGATGCTGTGGATATATTGAACGTCTTCATCCCGTCGCCGCCTGTACCACAGGTGTCAACAACATCACTGTTTTTAATAGGAATTTTCGCTACCTTTGAACGCATGACCATTGCAGCACCGGTAATCTCGTCCACGGTTTCGCCCTTGATGTAAAGCGCTGCAAGAAAAGCCCCTATCTGAGCACCGGTCGCATTGCCGGACATGATCTGATCCATCACATCCTGCATTTCTTCGAGGCTTAAACTCTTGCTATGAACAAGTTTTTTTAAGGCTTCATGCATGTTCATTAAGCCTCCTGAACGGTTGTATTTGGCGTCTTTAAAATTAATTCCAAAAGAGACGCTGGAGAAGCAACAATATATTCCGGGTTATGGACAGACAAAGTACTTTCATTGGAATAGCCCCAAAGAACAGCCGCGCATGAAATCCCGGCGTTTCGTCCAGCCATAAGGTCAAGCTCGTTGTCTCCCGCAAGAATGATCCTGTCCCTGGCAAGCCCCCATTCATGTGCGCATTCAATCAGCATATCAGGGGCGGGTTTGCCCTCCTTGACCTTTTCAGGGCCTAAAACCGGACAGAAGCAGTCTGAGAGATTGAAATGGGCGAGCAATTTCACAAGCTGCAGGTAAGGTTTGTTGCTTGCTATTCCCATACGGATACCCGCATCATCCAGTGAATCAAGAAGCTCCGGGATGCCCTCATAAATGTTTGTTGAGAACATTGCGGATGATTTATAAATATCCTTGAAAAGATTAAGCGCCTCTTCATGACGATTAGCGTACTTTTCGCCTAAAATCATTTTAAGGTAAACATCCCTGGTTGGTCCTATGGCTTCTTTTACCTTCTGCTGTGATATTGGATCAAGGCCGAGCCTTTCAAATGTTTCCTTCCAGGCCGAGTAAATTCCGGGGAATGTGTCTGCAAGGGTACCGTCGAAATCAAATACGACTCCCTTGAATTTTCTTTCAATCATCTGATGCTTCTTTATTAACGGGCGTTTGCAGCCTTGTCGATTGCAGAAAGGTTTAATAGCAATGGTTCAACCGAATCAAGCCTTATTGAATTGGCTGCATCGGACATGGCCTTGGGGGGGTTGGGATGCGTTTCAAAGAAAAACCCGTCAACCCCGGCCCCTGCCGCGGCACGCGCCAAAACCGGAACAAGGCTTCTGTCGCCCCCTGTCCTGCCTTTTTCAGATCCCGGCATTTGGACAGCATGGGTGGCGTCAAAAATCACAGGCACCCCGAAGGAGCGCATGAGAGGAAAGCCCTTCATATCAACCACCAGATTGTGATAGCCGAATGTGGTTCCCCGTTCAGTAATTATTATTCTTTTATTTCCACGGCCTTTGATTTTGTCAATTATATTTTCAACCTCATCAGGGGCCATGAATTGGCCCTTTTTAACATTCACCGGCAACCCGGTGTCAGCTGCCGCAAAAAGCAGGTCTGTCTGACGGCAGAGAAAAGCCGGTATTTGAAGTATATCAACAACATTGGCGGCCTTTTTTGCCTGAGCTGGCTCATGTATGTCTGTAAGAACAGCAAGACCGGTTACCTTCCTGACCTTCTCAAGCACCTTAAGCCCTTCGTCAATACCAAGTCCCCTGAAAGAGGATTTGGAACTACGATTGGCCTTATCAAAAGATGCCTTGAAAATAATCGGGAGCTTTAGTTTTCTGGAAATGTTTCTTAAATAAGCAGCAACTGAAATGCAGAGACGCTCGCTTTCAATGACACATGGGCCCGCAATAAAAACCGGTTTACACCCTGATCCAATGGTAATTGCATCAGTTAATTTGACTTTAATGAGCTTCATTATGATAGATAATATATCCTTGTGGCATGATTTGTTTCCAGAATTATTTCGTCCATTAACTTAAATTCCCCTGTTACACATTCGCTGATAAAGATTATTTTTATGGACATGGCGGATAATGATACTGACTTTCAGCTTGAATGGATAAAACATCATGCAGTAAGCCTTGAAAGCAAGTTTGAGGGTTTTGATGAAAAGCCTGCCCATAAAAATCCAGTTTCAAAACATCTAAAAAAAATTCTAACCGCAAAAAAACGGAAAATAAGCGAGGAAACAGTTGATGAAGAATTGGACCTTCACGGGCTTACCATTGATCAAGGCGTTGCCGAGGCTGAATTATTCATTGAAATGGCCGGCCAATATAATCTTAATTCCGTAAGAATTGTCCATGGGCTCGGCCCCGACAACGGGCCTTCAATACGAAGTGAGGTCATTCGTTTTCTCAAGACAAAAGGCAAAGGCAAAATTTCCGGTTACAAGATCGAACCACACAACCAGGGCGCTGTTATAGTTTATCCGAAAAGAGGCGGTTGAGATGGATAAAAACAACAAGTCTGATGCATATTCCATAAGCAAATCTTTTCCAAAAGGCATATCTCTTTTGCATGACCCATCGCTCAATAAAGGCACGGCATTTACAATGGAAGAGCGTGATGCCCTGTGCCTGCGTGGACTGCTTCCGCCCCATGTAAATACACAGGATGAACAGGTTGAGCGTGTGCTCGAAAACCTGCGTGGCAAGACGTCCAACCTCGACAAATTTGTTGATCTTGCAGCCCTGCATGATAGAAACGAGACACTTTTCTTTCGAATAATAACCGATTATCCTGATGAGATGTTACCGATAATTTATACGCCCACGGTCGGCCTTGCGTGCCAGAAATTCGGTCACATTTTCCAAAGACCGAGGGGCATATTCATTAGTGCTTCGGACAGGGGCATGGTAGAAAAGGTCCTTTGTAATTGGCCGGAGCAAAATGTAAAGATAATTGTTGTGACTGATGGTGAACGTATACTTGGCCTTGGTGATTTGGGCGCCAATGGAATGGGAATTCCAGTGGGTAAATTATCCCTTTATACCGCTGCAGCAGGGGTTGACCCATCCTTATGTCTTCCGGTTGTGCTGGATGTTGGAACAAACAACGAAAACCTATTAAACGATCCTCTTTATATTGGTCTTCGGCAGAAGCGCCTGACCGGAGAACCTTATGATTCTCTTGTTGATGAATTTATATTAGCGGCGCAGAAGATATTTCCCGGTGTTATAATCCAGTTTGAGGACTTTGCTAACCATAACGCCTTCCGTCTGCTTGAAAAATACAAGAATAAAATCTGCACCTTTAATGATGATATCCAGGGCACCGCGGCTGTTGCACTTGCAGGAATCCTCTCAGCCTTAAGGATTACCGGAAAAAAGCTTTCGGATGGGCGCCTGTTGTTTCTGGGAGCGGGCGAGGCTGCTTCCGGAATCGCTGATCTCTCAACAACCGCAATGGTTTCAGATGGATTGACAGAAACGGAAGCACGGCAAAAATGTTGGCTGTTTGATTCTCATGGACTTGTTGTTGCGGGCCGTACCGATCTTGCGAAACATAAAAAGTCATACGCGCATGATCATCCCCCCATTCACGATTTTTTAAGTGCAATAAGGGCCCTTAAGCCCGCAGCAATCATAGGCGTAGCAGCAATCAGCAATTCATTCACAAGGGAAATTGTTGAGGAGATGGCCAAAATCAACGAGCGGCCCATTATTTTTGCGCTTTCAAACCCTACCTCCAAATCCGAATGCACCGCAGAACAAGCATATCAGTGGAGTTATGGTCGCGCCCTGTTCGCATCAGGAAGCCCGTTTGACCAAGTGGTTTACAAAAGCCGCACAATGGTCCCCCGCCAAAGTAACAACATGTACATTTTCCCCGGAATTGGACTTGGACTAATTGCATCAGGTTCAAAAAGGGTGACTGATGAGATGTTCATGTCAGCAGCATGCACGGTTGCAGGTCTGGTAAAACAGGAGGAACTGGATCAGGGTAGTTTCAGACCTCACTAAAAACGCTCAATTTCCTGTTAAGCGACCGCAAGTTCAATTCCCTCAATTGGTCTCAATTTGATCTGGAAAATACGTCCTGAGCCATTTGGCAGTACCAAGGGCGATTTCTGCAAATCGTCAAGAACCTGTTGAAAACACCGCTCAAGCTTCGGTGACAAATGCGGAGCCGGCTCGAGATAAACGGTTACAGTTGAACCATCGTCCACCCACAATCCAGGCGCATGAGTCAGGCTTCTGAAATACTCGTGGTCGTCCCGATAATTGTCATAGTTCTTTTTGAAAGGCGCCAGCGCTTGATAGAAAATGTTTCTCGCCAGAATCTTGATGCTGTCCATCACACGTTTTTTATTGGTATCAAGGCATTCGTAACCTTGAGTTATCAGATAGTCCAGTTTCGATATCTTGTGGTTACAACTCGCCAACTTTTCATTTAGCGCGGCAATCTGCTGATCAAGTTTTTGCTTCTTTTCCTTATAATCCAGCTTTGCAAGCCGCGTCACAATTGCCTTTTGCCGCGAACGCTCTTTGCGAAGAACAACAAGCTCCTTCGTGGCGCAGTAGGTGGTCGATGCTGTGATGGCCTCGATCTTTTTATCCGTCACGTCAAGCAATGCCCGGGCTTGCATAACCCGATTGTCACGATTATGCTCTTTGTGAAGTAATCGCAGCAAATCCTTTTCGCACTCCCGACGCTCTGAAAGAAGCGCCTTTGTTTCAGCGCTTTCCATCTGCTTGTCAGTCAATGTCGACTTCAAATCTTCATAGGCAATGCTGGCATAGCTGGTGACCTGATTGATGCCATAGTGCTTGTCCAGATACTTGAAGTCGTTCTCCTGTATCCATCGCCGGAACATAAGCCGGATCAGCTCTTTGGCGTCGCGCTTGGTATCGGTAGTGAGAATGCTCACCACGATACATCTCCCCTGTGGATTTATCGCCTGTACCACCAGCCGCCGTATAGACGAATCCTTTGGCCATTTCTCATCGATATAGGAAAACCGATACAATTGCACATCGGAGGCATTATTCCTCGGCCGCGCAAGCTCATACGAGCCGCTACGCCTGCTTTCGTCAAAGCTCTCCGCGACAAACCCCTTCTCCCATGTGACCAGTTCCAGAAACGGATCAGCCTTAACCGACTCAAACACCTCATGACCATAAACCCCACGATCCATAGCCACGGTTATCACGCAACTCGGATCCATATCAACCGTGCGTCGGAAATTACCAATCACCGTTTTGAATCGCTCACGCAAATCCTGATAATTGTCCGCGTATTCCACATACACCGGCATCCCTTCGCTGGTGTGGATATAATCGCAATGCAGCGCCTTGTCAGCCCATCGAATATTGGAACACCATCCCTTGAGAATCTTCTTCATCCCAGTGTAATGCAGCGTGTGCGGGTCATAGTAGAAATCACTGCATTTGGCAACACATGTCACCTCGGCATTTAGCCTAAGAACAGCTTCCGCCCCAAGGCTCTGTCCGATTTCCCCGAGAGCTCTTCGCTGCTCTACCGTTCCACGAACCGTCCTTCCCAGAAACGTCTCCAGGCTATCCCAACTCACATATTTGCCCTGCTCTATGTTCACAGCCCCAAGCAGCACCATCACAAGCCACTGCTTCAACAATACGCCTTTCTCATGCACCCCTTGAAGACGGATGAGCCAACAGGAAAAGAGAAGGACTCCTGCATGATGTATATAGCGGACAATCGGTACCACGGCAGGCTCCTGAATCTGGTCATGTTCAATTCTATTATTACATGTTTCTGGAGGGAGTGCTATACCGCCTCCACGCTTATCCGCCTCCTGTTCAACAGTTCCAGAATCGCCATCGTCATCCTTGCTTTTAGCGCTGGTACTGGCAGACATCCTCCGTTTACATTCTGCAAAAACAGGACGCAGACTCTCAGCGCTAAGTGCTACCTTGAATGTCTTATAAATCTCCTGACGTATCCGGCTGCTGTAGCTATAACGATTATTAGGGTATATATACTCAAATCTAACTTCTGCAAACCGCCGCACTTCCGCCGTCAATTTACGCGGATCATGGCGCAACCGCAATGCTTGAATCGATGCCTCCGGCATCCGGCATCAGAAGGGCTTTCCCCCAGCGCTGCATCGTCTTGCGATCCACATCAAAAACCTTCGATAACGCTTCTCGTTTTAATCCCGCATTGTAGAGCCTGCCCAAACAGGCCCGGTAGCTGATGTGATCCTTATCATCAACCACCGTCTCCAGACGCTGTGCCCCATAGTAAACTTCCAGCTTGTCCGTGTCTTTACGACGGAGAACATGCAAATATGGATTGCGCTTGTCTGTTCCAAGAATCGACTGCAATACAACTTCGTTCATCGTGACCATCCGATGTGGGTAAAGGTTGACAGGTGCAATATGTAATTGCATCCCATCAAATAAAATAGCGGGAATCCAATCTGCGAATCAACTGATTAAATAATGATAGGTTTAGTGA
>CAWHPS010000040.1:0-31385 GCA_963831235.1 uncultured Fibrobacterota bacterium | reverse complement strand
CAAGGTAGCACTTAGCGCTGAGAGTCTGCGTCCTGTTTTTGCAGAATGTAAACGGAGGATGTCTGCCAGTACCAGCGCTAAAAGCAAGGATGACGATGGCGATTCTGGAACTGTTGAACAGGAGGCGGATAAGCGTGGAGGCGGTATAGCACTCCCTCCAGAAACATGTAATAATAGAATTGAACATGACCAGATTCAGGAGCCTGCCGTGGTACCGATTGTCCGCTATATACATCATGCAGGAGTCCTTCTCTTTTCCTGTTGGCTCATCCTGGTCTTCAAGGGGTGCATGAGAAAGGCGTATTGTTGAAGCAGTGGCTTGTGATTGGTGCCTGGTCTGGGCTGTGAACATAGAGCAGGACAAATACGTGAGTTGGGATAGCTGGAGACGTTTCTGGAAGGACGGTTCGTGGAACGGTAGAGCAGCGAAGAGCTCTCGGGGAAATCGGACAGAGCCTTGGGGCGGAAGCTGTTCTTAGGCTAAATGCCGAGGTGACATGTGTTGCCAAATGCAGTGATTTCTACTATGACCCGCACACGCTGCATTACACTGGGATGAAGAAGATTCTCAAGGGATGGTGTTCCAATATTCGATGGGCTGACAAGGCGCTGCATTGCGATTATATCCACACCAGCGAAGGGATGCCGGTGTATGTGGAATACGCGGACAATTATCAGGATTTGCGTGAGCGATTCAAAACGGTGATTGGTAATTTCCGACGCACGGTTGATATGGATCCGAGTCTGCGTGATAACCGTGGCTATGGATCGTGGGGTTTATGGTCATGAGGTGTTTGAGTCGGTTAAGGCTGATCCGTTTCTGGAACTGGTCACATGGGAGAAGGGGTTTGTCGCGGAGAGCTTTGACGAAAGCAGGCGTAGCGGCTCGTATGAGCTTGCGCGGCCGAGGAATAATGCCTCCGATGTGCAATTGTATCGGTTTTCCTATATCGATGAGAAATGGCCAAAGGATTCGTCTATACGGCGGCTGGTGGTACAGGCGATAAATCCACAGGGGAGATGTATCGTGGTGAGCATTCTCACTACCGATACCAAGCGCGACGCCAAAGAGCTGATCCGGCTTATGTTCCGGCGATGGATACAGGAGAACGACTTCAAGTATCTGGACAAGCACTATGGCATCAATCAGGTCACCAGCTATGCCAGCATTGCCTATGAAGATTTGAAGTCGACATTGACTGACAAGCAGATGGAAAGCGCTGAAACAAAGGCGCTTCTTTCAGAGCGTCGGGAGTGCGAAAAGGATTTGCTGCGATTACTTCACAAAGAGCATAATCGTGACAATCGGGTTATGCAAGCCCGGGCATTGCTTGACGTGACGGATAAAAAGATCGAGGCCATCACAGCATCGACCACCTACTGCGCCACGAAGGAGCTTGTTGTTCTTCGCAAAGAGCGTTCGCGGCAAAAGGCAATTGTGACGCGGCTTGCAAAGCTGGATTATAAGGAAAAGAAGCAAAAACTTGATCAGCAGATTGCCGCGCTAAATGAAAAGTTGGCGAGTTGTAACCACAAGATATCGAAACTGGACTATCTGATAACTCAAGGTTACGAATGCCTTGATACCAATAAAAAACGTGTGATGGACAGCATCAAGATTCTGGCGAGAAACATTTTCTATCAAGCGCTGGCGCCTTTCAAAAAGAACTATGACAATTATCGGGACGACCACGAGTATTTCAGAAGCCTGACTCATGCGCCTGGATTGTGGGTGGACGATGGTTCAACTGTAACCGTTTATCTCGAGCCGGCTCCGCATTTGTCACCGAAGCTTGAGCGGTGTTTTCAACAGGTTCTTGACGATTTGCAGAAATCGCCCTTGGTACTGCCAAATGGCTCAGGACGTATTTTCCAGATCAAATTGAGACCAATTGAGGGAATTGAACTTGCGGTCGCTTAACAGGAAATTGAGCGTTTTTAGTGAGGTCTGATATTTGAAGGGATTCGTTTACTTTATGCCCCTGCCTGGACTCAACCGTTGTTTCTCCTACTCCGTATCCTCTGGCAATAGTTACACCACGATCAAAATTAGCAATATATAAAAGGCTATCCTGGAATAACAGCCGTTTTACACTACCAGCCTGAATATATATTGCCTCCATAGGAGGAGCCAGTTTCAATGAATCAACAAGCACAGGGTTTGAGATGTCCTTAACATTAAAGACTAAAACTCTTTCATCAGGACATTTGCTCCCCAAAATGCTTGTCAATAGTATATAAACATACCCTCGTTCGTGATCAACGACAATATCATCCGCGTGCCCGCAAGCAAAGCAGCATTGATAAGGATTAAAACCCCCAAGCCCTCCAAGATAAAGGTCGCATGTTTTCAATAAGGAGTATTCTTTATCTTTTTTTGTTTCCTTGAATATTTCCAAGTAGGGATAAGATCCGCCTGCATAATATATGATGGACCCATCACTGCTCACGTCCATACCACAGGTATCATGATCTGTATAGGCTGGTATCCTATTCATCAATTTATATTCAGTTTCAGGCCATGATTTTGCAAAAACAGAAATTGACCTGCCACGGTTATGAAGAACATATATCCATCGATCAGGTTTACTAATACCCATAATATGCCTAAGAATAATTCTTTCTGTAAATGGCAAAGAATACTGCCATGATATTTTATCGTTCTCTATTAAAAAAATACCGGAATCTCCTCCAACAAACATGGCATTATTGTTTGTCCATAGTGGTTCGATTGATTTTGCACCACCGGGTATCTTTATTGTCCTAAGTATTCTTTCCCAACCCTGTCTGCAAACTGATATACCGGAATCTCCGGCAGCCGTATAAAGAAAATCAATAGAATCTTCACCTTGAAGGAAAAATGACGCATAGGCCTTACCAATCACAGGAAATGTCCCATATGGGAAAGAAGGGAAATCTCCATGTTCCGATCGATCCGGGGAAAAGATATCTATTCCATCAGTTCCTTCATTAATAAGAATGCCAGCTTTGGATTTATATAGAAAACCACAGCATGTATAAAAGTCATTGTCTATTGACCACGCAGAACCCTTAAGCCCACCGGGCCCGCCAACCGAAATGGTACGAACAACCGTCAAATCTCCAAAGCCCGTAACAACCAGCCCAAAGACAACCGCTAAGAACAATACCTTTTTCATGAGACCCTCCTTTTTTTGTTTAGTTTTTCTTTTCACCTGTTGATAAATATAGATTCAACAGAAGGCTTAAAGGAGTGTCAAGTAAAGAAATCGTTTTCTTGAGAAAACAGTGTACTACGTAATAAAATGGTATGGAAAACTGCTAGGACTTTTTTGCGAATTTATCCATGAATTGCCGGGGCGGCATAATTTCAATTCCCATATAGTTTTTCTGTACAAGCAAATGTTTGTCCCCCGAAATTATATATTCCGCATCAAGCTCAACCGCAGCGGAAAGAAATTTATCATCATCAGGATCAGCTAAAGCACAAACTTGTGCCGGATTTGCGGCAAAACGAGTATGGATGTTCTTTCGGAAAAACTTTATTAGTTCCTTTGCTTCGGATGAGTTATCAAGCCCCATTCTGTTTAATATCCCAAGATATTCATCCAGAATAGGAGCTGACAGGCATAAGACAATTTGACCCTGAAACCAGAGTTCAATTACTTTTCTCGGGTTTCCACCGAAAAAAGATGAAACAAATACATTCGTGTCAATAACGACATTCATTCTTTGGAACTTCTCCAGGCTTTGATATGGCCGTCTATGTCCTTCTCCGATTTTCCCGCCTGACGCATACGCTTGCCGATTCGATTCCAAAGACCGTCCAGGCATGCAGCCATGTCATGCTCATTAATGTAATGCTCTATAAGCTCTCGAACCACGTCGCTGGCATTGCGTCCCTCACTGTGAGACAATGATGACAGAGCTTTTTTCTGTTGCACATCCAAACGAACCAACATTTGTGCAGTCATTTTTCACCTCCGTATATCTTGTATATATAAGATATATTATTGTTGTTCAAATAACAATTTATTCTGCCTTCAAATTACCTGAAATAACAGCTAGAAATCTATCTCCATACAATTTGAGTTTGTGTTCACCCACACCGCTGATGGAAATGAATTCCACCCTTGTTTTAGGCCGTCTCCTCGCCATCTCCCGAAGTGACTTGTCTGAAAATATGATATACGGCGGAACACAGCGATTCTCGGCAATCTCGCGTCGTAATGTGCGCAGCGCCTGAAAAAGGTCTTCCCCTGTTGAGCTTGTTTCAGTATAAACATCAGGCGCTGTTTCGGGAACTGATGTTTTGCTTATTGTAACAGAGTGAAACTTCTCTTCTCCTTTTAAAATAGGCCGCGCTGTTTCAGTTAAAACAATGCCACCGAATTGATCCGGAGGTTTGTCAAGTATCTTCCTCGCTAAAAGTTCGTCAATAAGCGAACGCCAATAATCTTTTTTCTGATCCTTACCAACGCCATAGGTTTTGATAGTATGGTGGTTGAACTGACGGATTTTCTCGGTATTAGCTCCTGTCAGGACATCTACAATATGCGCTGCGCCAAACCTGTTGCCGGTTCTCTCTATGGCAGAAAGAATCTTTTGAACAGAAATGGTTGCGTCATTTCTAACAACCTCATTGTTGCACACATCACAATTCCCGCATTTTGGATTAGGATATATTTCATCAAAATAGGCCAGAATATGCTTTCTACGACATTCATTTGATTGTGCGAAGTGGACCACTTTATCCAGATTGTCAAATGCCCGTTTCTGCTCCTTTTCATCCTCCATTTGACGGATAAAGTAATGAATATTGTAAAGGTCGCTTCTTCGAAAATAAAGTATGCAATCAGCCGGCTCTCCATCACGCCCGGCCCTGCCGGTCTCCTGATAGTACCCCTCCATGTTTTTAGGAATGTCAACATGCATTACAAACCGCACATTTGATTTGTCTATGCCCATTCCAAAGGCTATGGTGGCGACGATTACCTGCACCTTATCCAGGTTAAAGGCCTCCTGGTGCTTTTGCCGGACATGATCTTCAAGCCCAGCATGGTATGGCAGGGAATTGACACCCTGCTTTTGAAGAAAATCCGACAACGAATCAACATCTTTACGTGTTGTCCTGTAAATTATCCCTGACTGGCCGGGATGCTCCTTAAGGTATCTTAATATTTTCTGTTTATATTCATCCTTTTGAACAACCTGATATGCCAGATTCGGCCGGTCAAAGGAGGCCCGAACATGAAAGGCATGGCGAAGCCGCAAACGTTTTGAAATATCTTTTTGAACCTTGAGTGTGGCTGTTGCCGTAAATGCTGCAAGCGGCACCTTTGGGAAAATATCCACAAGGGACGATAGTGAAAGGTAGTCTGGCCGGAAATCATGGCCCCATTCAGAGATGCAGTGTGCTTCGTCTATTGCAATAAGCGATATATTGAAAGACTGAAGCAGTTCTTGAAAGGCTGGTATATTGAACCTTTCAGGTGATATGTAAATGAGTTTAAGCTTATCCTGATGGAGCTGCGCAATCACAGAACGTTTTTTATCCTGCGACAGGGAGCTGTTGAAAAAGGCTGCTGGTATGCCGTTGTCAAGAGCGGCATCGACTTGATCTTTCATCAAAGATATCAATGGGCTTATGACAATAGTTACACCGGGTAATAGCATTGCTGGAAGCTGGTAGCAAAGCGATTTTCCTCCACCTGTTGGCATAATGGCAAACACATCCTGGCCTGAAAGGATGGCGTTTATAATCTCCTTCTGGTTGGGACGAAAAGTGGTATAACCGAAGTACGTGTGAAGAGCAGACTGAAGCCTTATATCATCTTTTTCAATCGGGTTCATGCAATCATAGCCTTCCCGAATCCGCTTGGCCAAATTGATTCAATATCTCAATAATTCTGTGGGTCATATATAAAGGAATGTTTATCAGCCTGAAGGTGGAATCAGTACCTGTTTTGGCTTCAGGCACAATTGAAAATGGGTCTGTTGATATTTTCACTGCAATTTTATGCGGCGCTTCTTGTAAAAAAACACCCAGGGATTTCATTTTACCTGACTTCCCTGATTTTATTTCAACCGGCACAAGATTGTTGTTCCATTCAACACAAAAATCAACTTCAGCATTACTGTTTTTCTTTTCCCGCATCCAGAAACAGGGGGTTTCGGGTATCTGGTTATGCAAAGCGAGCAATTCCTGACAAACAAACTGTTCGGCAAAACTCCCTTTGTTACGTGGAGAAGCATCATCAATCCCTGGCCGGTATGCCCTGTTCAAACGACTATTGGCAAGACCTATATCAAAGAAAAACAGTTTAGGCGCAACATTAAATTTCTTCATTACAGGAGGGGTAGTGACGCTGGTAGGTAAAGATCTAAAAACCAGAAACGCTTTTTCAAGGATATCAAAGGCTTCTTTCATTTCCCTGCTGAGGAATTCGGATGCATGAAAGCGGGCATAGGTGATTCTTTCCGCCAGATGATAAGGAGCCGCACCAAATACCAGTTCAATGTACTTTGCTTCACTTTTGGAAACATATTTGTCAACATCGTCAAGAATGGACTGAAAAAGGTCAGTGTGCATACGAATCACATCCCCCTCACTGCCTGTATCCAAGCGTGCATTGACAATTCGGGGGAGCCCGCCGATACGATAATATTCGTACAATTCTTTGAGAAGCATGTTATGAATACCTTCGCTTATTTTATCCGGCGCATTGTTTATTTTATCCAGGCCAATGTCGTTCTTTTTAGCGCCCAGATATTCGGCAAACGTCATAGGAGCCATGAACAGATATTCAACCCGGCCAGTTGGAAATGAAATCTGTTTTCGTAGTAATTTTATTTCCAAAAGCGAGCCTGCGCAAGCCACATGAAGGTCAGGCATTTTTTCGGCAAAAAATCGGAGCATATTAACGGCATCAGGGCAGGCCTGAATCTCATCCAGGAAAACAAGCGTGTTTTTAGGTTCGATCCTGGTTTTAGAAGAATACTCAATAGTACTGATAGCATTTTCAAATGACCCGGTAAAAAAAGCCTGATACTCCTTTTGTTCAAGATTAAGGCTTATGAAATTCTGAAATTCTTTTTTTCCAAAATCAGTCAGAAGGGTTGTTTTACCCACCTGTCTTGCCCCCCGTAAAATCAAAGGCAATCTTGATGGACGATTTTTCCATGCCAAGAGATTTGTGTATAATAGTCTTTTTAACATTTTTTACTTAAACCCTATATCGTGTTTAAATATAATATATTATACCTAAAATATCAAACATATTGTATTAAATATGGGGGGTGTTTGAGACATACTTTGTCATAAACACCCCAGGTGTTTGAGACAAAGCATATTACAGATACCTGGGGTTTATGTAACAGGCTTTTTGATTGTGCGGCCCATTTCAAGGCCATAATTTCTGATTTTATTGTGCAGACTTACTCTATCAATCTGCAAGTGTCGTGCAGCTTCCGAGACATTGCCTTTAAAATGATTCAATACATTTTCAAGATATTCTTTTTCCGCACTCTCCCTGAATGACTTCAGAGGTTTTATTTCAAACTCGGATGTTACTGTCTGAGTTGCCACCATCTTTGAGGAAGATCGAATTATATCAGGCAAATCACTGTGAGATAAAATTTCACTTCCGGTAATCAGGCAGCGTTCAGCAATATTTCGGAGTTCACGCACATTTCCCGGCCATGAATAAGCCTGTAAATGTTCAAATATCACAGGTTCAATCTGGGGTTTGGCGCGTTTCATTTCTTTTGAGTAGTGATTGACAAAATGGGTAAAAAGTAGGGGAATGTCTTCTGGAATAGTCCTTAAAGACGGCATTTCAATTGTGACCACATTCAATCTATAAAGTAAATCTTGTCTGAATTTTCCAGATGCAACAAACTGCTCCAAATTCCTGCTGGTTGCTGCTATAATCCTAACATCCGAATGGATAACTGTATTCATCCCAAGCTTTTGTATTTCGCCTGTTTCAAGAAACCTGAGAAGTTTATTTACAGGTAATGATTCATAATGGCTCATTATGCATTCGATACAAACCCGCCGCACGGAGGCGGCGGGACTGAATTTGTGGATTATTTTATGGGGGATTGGTGGAGAATTGCGGGGCCAGAGACGGCCCCGCTCCACCCCATCTTACCATACGGAGGTTCCGCCCAATAAAGATACTTTTTCCAAGGGCAAACTATTCCGGATTCTTCCGGATTTCTGAGGATATATTGAATCACATCTTGAATCGCTTTCTCATTATTTAAATAATGAGGATACTTATTGGGTTGCCACAGTTTACCTGCCCAACCCAGTTTCCATGCTGCATGAGTGGTATACGATTTCCATCGTTCAGTAAAAAACTCGACAGTCTCTCTTGAATCGTCCAGGCAAATATGGAGATGGTCTGGCATAAGACAAAAAGCCTGTATGAAAATACGTTTCTTTTTATGGCAGTCCCATAGACTATTACAGCATAATAAGGCCAATTCCGGTCTTGTGAATGGCGAATGAATATCATATGCGCTAATGGTCAAGTGTTGCATTATAAATTCCCCGAGCCGTCTCTGGCTCGGGGAATAATATAACAAAACACAATACAGTCCCGCCGCCTCCGTGCGGCGGGATTTACTTTCCATGGCTTACGAAACCTTCCTGTGAAACAAAAGCAAGGCCGCTCCAAATACAAAACCGCCTATCCCAAGCATTGCAAGTCCCTGTTCCCATAATTCCGGGAAGCCGCTTCCCTTTAAAAACATTTCCCGCAGGATAAACATGAAATAGCGCAAAGGGTTGATAAGGGTGAGCTGCTGGACCCAGAGAGGCATATTTTCAATGGCAAGGAAAAATCCTGACAGGAAAAGAAAGAATATAAGGATGAACCAGAGCATAAAAAGGACCTGCTGCGCGTTTCTTGCAATAGTGGACACGAGAATGCCGATGCCAAGCGATGATGACATGTAAATAAGCCCGAAAAATAAAAGCACAATAAAATTCCCCTTGAATGGAACGCCGAACCAAAGCGTAGCACCAGCAAGCACCGCACAAAGCTCGAATAGTCCGATGAATATATAGGGGACTATTTTTCCCAAAACAACGTGTAAAGGACTGACCGGAGTTACCATAAGCTGTTCCAATGTGCCGGATTCCTTTTCCTTTACAATTGAAAAACCGGTTAAAAGGGATGTAATCATTGTAACAAGCACAACCGCAAGCGCAGGAACCATATACCATGTTGACTTCAATAGAGGGTTGTAAAGTATGATCGGATGGACCTCTATGGGAAGAAGGTTTTGTATCCTGAGTCCTTTGGCGGCCAGCATGTCCTTAAGATATGAAACGCTCCATCCGGAAATAATTGAGTTCATATAACCGCTTGATATTGTGGATGAATTCGCATCCTGCCCGTCAACAAGCAATTCCACTGAAGCTCCTCCGGGCAGAGTAAGATCGCGGGCAAAGCCTTCAGGGATAATGAGGGCAAGCTTGGACATACCGCGATCAAGTCTTTCCCTGGCATCGGATTCGGATTTTGCATAACCGGTAAAATTGAAAAGAGGATTATGAAGAATATCCTGCACCATGGAAACGCTCTTTGGAGTATTGCTCCTATCCAGGATTGTAATGTCGGTATTTTTAACTTCTGTTGTTATGGCATATCCCAATACAAACATCTGTATAATAACAGGAATGAAAATCAGACGGACAATCATGGGGTCTGAACGTATCTGCGTAAATTCCTTCCATATCATAAGACGTAGAAAATTCATTGCTTCACCTTGAACTTTTTAATTGAAACAATCAAGAGAAACAGGCCAATTCCGCTTAAGATAAGCATTGGCTGCCAAAGCTCAGCAAGACCTACCCCTTTAAGAATTATGCCGCGGATGATTTTCAAAAAGTATGTTGCTGGAATGATATGAGCGATCACCTGTAATGCAAGCGGTATGCTTTTAAGCGGGAATATGAATCCCGATAAAAGTACGGTCGGCATCACGGTTGCCGGCAGGACTATAAGCATGGCATGGACTTGCTTTTTTGCAACAGTGCTTATAAGAAGCCCCAAAGAGAGTGCAGCAAAGATATAAATAAGGCTCGCCATGCCAAGAAGCAGAAGGCTTCCATTAACTGCAACGTCAAAGATAAAATAGCCCACAAGAAGTATCAAAAGGCCGTCCAAAGCAGCAAGCAGAAGATAAGGTGCGATTTTGCCAATCATTATTTCGTGGGCCCTGACTGGTGAGACGAGCATCTGCTCCAGAGTGCCGAGTTCTTTTTCCCGGGTAATGGTAAGTGATGTCAACATTGCTGAAATCATCATGAGAATAATAACCATAAGGCCTGGCACAAAATATTTTGCGCTCTTCTGTTCTGGATTGTAAAGAATAGCCTGATGGACTGTGATTGTAGATGGAACAGGAACATGCAGTATTTCGAGGATGGTTTTTTGTAGAAATGGTTCTACGGTATTTCGCAGGATATTTCCGAGATTTTGGTCTGATCCGTCAATAAGAACTTGAATGGATGCGGGATGCAAAGACCTGTGCAAGTCCGCTGCAAAAGAGGGGGGAAATCTGAACATGGCCTTGATATGATATTTTTTAAACACATCACCAGGTACGGCTGCACACTTTAAAACACCTGCAACTTTGAAAAGGCTACTGTTGTCTATGGCCCTGATTAGTTCGGCACTTTCAGGTGATGAAGAAGGGTCTTCAACCATTACATCAACATCTTTAATATTCACATCCAGTGCATATCCATATAGAAACATCATGATTATTGGCATGGCCAAAACAATTATAAGCGTTTGCCAATCTCTTAAAATGTGCCATATTTCTTTTTTAATTAAAGCCTGGATACGGGGGTTCATGATGCGCCACCTTCAACAATCTTAATGAATGCTTCAAGCAATGTGTCGCAATTGTTTTTGGTTTTTAATTGCCGTGGCGTGTCAATTGCCGCTATTCTGCCTGAAATCATGATTGAAATTCTATGGCAATATTCCGCCTCATCCATGTGGTGGGTTGTAACAAAAATTGTTGTGCCGCCTGAAGATAGCGATTGAATTAAGTCCCAGAAATTCCTTCGGCTCACAGGATCAACGGAACCGGTTGGTTCGTCCAGGAAAAGAATCTCGGGATTATGCAGATTCGCACATGCAAGGCTAAGCCTTTGCTGCCAGCCCCAGGGAAGATCACCGGTAACTCTTGCGAAAAGACCTTGTAACCCAAGGAAATCCGAGATTTCTTCGATCCGGCTATCCAGTTTTACTCGATCAAGACCATACAATCCGCCGAATAGTTTTAAATTGTTAATGACCGTCATATCCGGATAAAGACAAAACTTTTGGGACATATACCCTATTCGGGAGCGGATTTTGGCGGTCTCTTTCATTATGTCAAAGCCCGCTACATGGCCTTCTCCGCTTGTCGGAGTCAATAAGCCGCAGAGCATGCGGATGGCGGTTGTTTTTCCCGCGCCGTTCGCACCGAGAAACCCGAATATTTCGCCTTTTATGATGTTGACGTTTATATGGTCAACAGCAGTATAGTTGCTGAATGTTTTAGTGAGATTATTTGTTTGAATGCTGTAGTCCATAAACGATTTATTTTATCTCTTCCTCACTTAACAAATAAATAAACAAATCTTCAATTTTGGGTTTGTATCTTTGTGCTGTTTCCGCCTTTGGGAGCAATGTCCTTATATTAGCCAATAGCTCATTTTCGTCCATTTCATTTGTCACGGCAACATGAATACTGCCTCCCTCAGGGTACATCAATCGTATTCCATCGGGAAGCTTAATGTTTTGTGCTATTGTAAGCGTTTCCATTGAACTTGTGATTTTAAACAAATAATATGGGTATTTGTCCAGCAAGACAAGCGGTTTCCCATTGCGAACAGCCTTGCCATGATGAAGAAAAAGCAGTTCATCGCATAGATGGGCCTCGTCCATGTAGGGGGTTGAAACAACTATCGTAATACCCTGGTTGCGCAGTTCACTGAGTATTGTCCAGAATTCCTTTCTCGATATTGGATCAACGCCGGTTGTTGGCTCGTCGAGAAACAGAATCTTTGGAGTATGGATAAGTGTGCATGACAAGGCAAGTTTCTGCTTCATGCCTCCAGACAAATTGCCCGCGCTGCGATCCTGAAATCGGCTTAAGTTTGAAAATTCCAATAGCCGTTTCATCCGTTCATCTCGTTCTATAGGGCTTACGCCAAAAAGGTCTGCGAAAAACCTCATGTTCTCGGCAACACTCAAGTCCTGATATAACGAGAATTTCTGGGGCATATAACCAATGGATTGCCGGATCTTCTGAAAATCAGATGAAACATCAAACCCTAAAACAAGTGCTTTGCCATTGTCAGGCGTTACAAGGGTTGTGCATATACGTATAAGTGTGGATTTGCCTGCACCGTCAGCCCCAATAATGCCGAATAAACAGCCATGCGGAACTGAAAATGAAATACCGGATAATGCTTTCTCGCCCGAATAATTTTTATGCAAATCAGAAACAGAAAGAGCATATTCCATACTTGATGTGTGTCATCTCCAGATTTCAACAGGAAGGCCGCGCTTCAACAGATTGTTTTGATTTGGCGCCATTGCGCGGATTTTAAAGACAAGTTCATTCCGGCTTTCCCTGGTCTGAATGTTTTTAGGGGAAAATTCAGCGTCATTACTTATCCATGTAATAACAGCGGGCAGAAAAATCTGTTTATCTTTTTGTCCAGGCACCTCATTATCAACCCGGATACGCACACTAGCACCAACAGCAAATGACGGCAGCATGGGCTGTGTTATATAGAAATCAACCTGCATGGTATCGTATTTTCCAAGCTCAAACAATGGATTGGCTGCTGCTGTGACTTCACCAAGGTTCTTATATTTAGTCAAAATGACACCTGAAACAGTTGAACGTACATAACAGCGCGATAATTGGTCCAGTATAACAGCGCGTTGAGCATTAAAGGTATTTAATTTTGCCTGTAACCCGGACAGCATGGAACGGTTTGACTGGACCCTGAGTTTTGAGGATTCATATTGGGTCTCAATATTATCCTTTTGCTGGGATGGGACGACCCCCTGCTGCACAAGTGTTGCTATTCGTTTGTATTCCCTGTCAACACCGTTTACATCCGATTCCTGGGATGATATTTCCGCTTTCTTTGACATTATCGTATTATTAAGTTCAGCGAAAGTTGACATGATTTCATTCAGCTTGAGTATAATGGGCACTGTGTCCAAAATGGCCACAAGTTCGCCTGCTGCAACACGATCGCCTTCATCCTTGTATAAGGCAACAATGGTTCCTTGAGCAGTGGTTGCAATCTGATAAGTTCGGGTTTCAACAACAGCTGATCCTATGAAACCTTTGCTGTTTGTCGAGTTGCAGTGCAGACCTGAAACAATTCCAAAAACGACAGATAAATATTTAACAAACTTAAAATACGATTTCATAAAATCCTCATGTTTCATGATTCGATTATTAAGATATTTTCAATAACCATACCGGTATATATAGCGTAAAATAAACTGGAAGTCAAGAATCATGTTGCTGATGTTTTAAAAGGACAATTATCTTATGATTGCTTCTTTATTCAAAATATAATGGAACACAATCCTATGGTTAACAGGAAAGAGATTATCAAACAATACAAGCAAACCATCCAGCCAATGGGGATTTACCAGATAAGAAACCTGACAAACGGGAAGATATTCGTGGGAAGCAGTAAAAATCTTAAGGGGTCACAAAATAGCAACAAGATGCAACTCGATTTCGGATCTCACATGAATAAAACCCTTCAGGCTGAATATACTCAATTTGGTGAAAGCCAATTTGTCTTTGAGATTTTAGACCAGCTTTCGCCAAAAGAAGATTTGACCTATGATTATACGGAGGATTTGGCTGTCCTTAAATCCATGTGGCTGGAAAAACTTCAACCATACAATGAAAAAGGTTATAACTAACCTGACCTGTCATGCGAATATCCATAATTGATCTTGGAACACACACTGTTTTGCTTCTCACTGTTGATGTTATGGATGGAACCTATTCAATCGTAAGTCAGGAACAACGAATAGTCGGGCTTGGTCGAGGGATTGAAAAAACCGGTCTCATAAATAGTGAAGCGCTTTCTGAAACATTGAGGGCCCTTGAAGAATACAAATCAATTATTAAAAACCTGTCTTCGGACAAAGTAATAATGACCGCCACAGCAGTGTTGCGTGATGCCTCAAATGCCTCAAAGGTTAAAGACCAGATCGAAAAATCAACGGGTTTTTCAATTAAGGTTCTTTCTGGTGATGAAGAAGCAGAATTAGTCTATTTGGCCGGTACGAATGCATTTCCAGGAATAAGTAAAGCGGTTGTTATAGATATTGGCGGCGGGAGCGTGGAGTTTGTGCTGGGAAAAGGAAAAAACATTTCCCGATTAATAAGTCTTCCTCTCGGTGTTATAAAACTTACGGAACGATTTCTAACCAGGTTTCCGGTGGTATCGGATGAATTAACAAATCTTGAGTCCTTTCTTGATGAAACATATAAACTGCAATTAAAAGGCTTTGACAATGAAATAGCCCAGGTTATCGGTGTGGCCGGTACATTCACAACAGCAGCAGCCATGATCCAAGGGCTGGAAAAGTACGATCCAGCTAAAATTACAGGCAGTGTTATAAAGAAGCAGGATGCTTTTTTCTGGCTTAGGAGAGTGTCTGATATGTCAATTGACGAACAAAAGTGCATCCCCGGTCTTCATCCCAAAAGAGCTGGTTTTATTGTGGCTGGATTTGCCCTCATACATTCATTTTTCAATTTATTTAACATTGACACAATCACAGTTTCAGATGAAGGTCTTCGTTTCGGTGTTCTTATTGACTGGATAAAAAATAATCAGCCTAAAAGATAATTCAGGCAATTTCGTGATGAAGGCCTGCTCTCCCCTATTCTAAGGAGCGCAATTTTACCCTGCTGTAAGAGTGTTTTAAGCGCAGGCGTTAAAAGATTGCAGATTTTTCCCGGGCTGAAAGGGTTTATATAAATATGTGTGCCACCCTCAAAACCTGCGGTTGTAATTGTCCGCCATTTGATGAGAACGTGTAATGGCATTGAACATGCAATCTCTTTTGGACAATAGTACCATTCCTCATTGCAGGAAATATGACGGCTCATTGCCGCATGACAGGCATGCACAAGATTGGAAAAACCCATCAACTCGCGAGTTGACAGATCTGCCGGATAAGAAGACCTGCTCTTGGAATAAATTGCAACAGTCGGATAACGATGGCCGAAACAGGCTAAAGCGATTGCTTCATCATTTTCACCAATAATCCACCCATGATCAATGGCAAAATTAACAGCCATTACATTATATATATCAGGCTTTTTCCGTACAAGTGCAATTTCACGGTTAATGGAAACACCGCATTCATCAAGCCCTACAAGCTGTTTATGAAGGTGGTCAACTGATGCGCCGGCCGGCTTGAGCCAATTCTGGAAAACCGATACATAACGCACATGCGGATTGTTTTTGGTTATCTCTTCCATGGCATGAATAGTGAACCGCATATACTGGAAGTGTTCCTCAGGTGTCATGTCGCCTGACGAGAACAGTTCATGGTCCGTACGCGCATTTTTTATGAAGTGGCTGCCTGCAGTTATAACCTCATGGCTGCCTGCAAAGAAAGCATTCAACATCATTAAGCTGTCAACAATGGGAATTGATGCTATTTCAGCCTCAGTTTTTCCGGATAAGAGCAGTTTTGTTTTCAAGAGTTCCATGGCATGCTGGCGACCTTTATCAGAGTCCATATACTGCTCTTTCCACTTCAGGGTGCGTCCCTTGGGCTTAAAGCCATAATTCCTTCGCCAATAATCAAAGGTCACGATCTCGAAAAGGTTTGGGATTCGCCTGAATTTGGGTTTGGTGGAAAAAAGCCGGTCAAATTCCACATAGTCAAGTATTTTATATTTGCCGTTGGATTCAATCATCCTGGATTTTTCAGGTGGCGTTTCAAGTAGTCGATCTGTGCAGAATGGACAATGGCGACCGCTGTTTTTCTTGTTGATGTCTGTTGGCGGATGTGGATGCTGGGTATAAGGTCTGTGTATGCGTCCTGGAACACACCATACCTCGGTGCCGGTAAATGGATTGATTTGCTTTATTGTGCCGTCAGGCATTTCATGGTAGTAGTCTTCGTATTTAATCATAGATAAGAAACCCATCCCCTAACCCCTTCCCTTTTTCCTGCTGGAAAAATGGAAGGGGAATAATAAAAACTTTGATTTCAGAACTGCCATAATTATTCTTTCACCCCTCCCTTTTTCCTTCAAGAAAAAGGGAGGGGCAGGGGTGGGTTTGTATTATATAATATAATTGTCTTGATTTTCATTTATGGATTATTTTCTAGTAATGAGCAAAGAATTCAAATCAGAGAAAGTTCCTCGCCTTATACTAGTCTCAATTAAATTCCAGAGATTAACCCTGTTCCAATATGGGAAAAAGATAAGGCAATACCCTGTTTCAACTGCCAAGCTTGGTGCTGGAAACAGGAAAGGGTCCATGCAAACACCGCTTGGTCTTCATAAGATAGCCTCGCGTATAGGAGCAAGAGCAGCAAATGGTAGTGTGTTCAAAGACAGGATAAATACAGGCGATATCTGGGATGGAAAAAGTCAGTTCGGTGATTTGATATTATCCAGGATAATTACCCTGGAAGGAATGGAAAAGGGTGTGAATCTTGGAGGAGATGTTGATACAAAAAGCCGGTATATTTACATTCACGGAACTAATCATATAAAGACCATAGGCAAACCTGCATCGCATGGGTGTGTTACCATGAAAAGTAAAGATATAATTGATCTTTTCAAACGCGTAAAAAAAGGAGACCCTGTTGTCATTACCAGATCTTAGGAAATCCCGTTACCATTATGTGGGCGTGGCAGGTGCTGGCATGAGCGCACTTGCCCAGTTTCAGGCCATGAAAGGCGGCGTCGTAACCGGTTCTGACAGGGGCCTTAACCCGGGTTCTATTAGCCCGTGGCTTGACTGGTTTGGAAAACTTGGGATAAGCTGTTTCCCTCAGGATGGATCAGGAGTCACATCCTCCATTGATGCTGTTGTTTCATCCACTGCTGTTGAAAAGGATAATCCTGATCTTAAAAAAGCAAGAGAGCTTGAAATCCCTGTGTTTCACAGGAGCCAGGTGCTTGCTGAATGGGTCAATTCATCAAAGAGCATAGCTGTTGCCGGTACCAGCGGAAAGTCAACCGTAACAGCAATGATCTTTGAGGTGTTGCAACATGCTGGTTTTTCTCCGTCAATAATTACGGGCGGAAATCTTGTCAGCCTGCAGGAAAAAGGGTTTGCAGGAAATGCCTTTGCCGGCGAATCTGACATTCTGGTTGTTGAAGCTGATGAAAGCGACGGCACTCTTGTGGAATACAAACCAGAGGTAGGGCTTATCATGAATATTGAGAAAGACCACAAGGAGATAAAAGAGCTTCTTGGGTTATTCAGGATATTCTACAATAACAGCAAATACCGTGTTGTTGGATCAGATGCCTCGCTTTTTGCAGACATGGCTGAATCCGCAATAACATTTGGAAGCAAGGGTGTTTTCCATGCGGAAAAGATTTTACTTAAGCCGGAAGGTTCTTCTTTCATGGTAAATGGGGTTGATTTCGAACTTCCAATGGCTGGAAGGTATAATGTTGATAATGCGCTTGCCGTAATTGCAGCAGGGTTTTGCCTTAATGCCAACCTAAGAGACATGGCTGATGCGCTGATGAATTTCAAAGGTGTGGCTCGGCGCTTTCAGAAACTCGGAAACTTCAATAATGTTGAGGTCATAGACGACTATGCCCATAATCCGGCAAAGGTGGAGGCTGCAATGGCCGCGGCGCATCTTAGGGCAAAGAGGGTGATTGCGGTCTTTCAACCGCATGGATATGGGCCTACCCGTTTTCTTAAAAAAGAATTCATAGAAGCATTTGAACGCGCACTTGGTAAAGACGATGTATTATTTATGCCCGAGATATTTTATGCAGGTGGTTCGGTTGTGCGTGATATTTCATCAGAGGATATTGTGAACGAGCTTAAGAATAAGGGAAAGAACGCTATTTTCTTTAAGAATCGTGATGATCTTATTCCTGAAATAAGATCAATTGCGATGCCTGGAGATTTGGTTCTTATAATGGGTGCCAGGGATGCAACACTTACTGACTTTGGGAAGAAGATACTTGGCGACTGATCGTCCATTGGTGATGTAATTTATTCTTTGTTTTCCATACTTATACATACCTTTTCTATACATCTACAGTGACCTACACCTTTGATATCAATGTGTTATGACTTTTTGAACAAATAGTTAAAATTCCGGTTCAGAAAATAAGGGGCTTATGGCTCTAATAGATGTTTCCCGGCCGGAAGCACAATGGTATTACGAAAGGTTATAAACTATTTTATTTGAAAGGAACAAGCAGATGTTTATCTTAAAGCTCATCAAAACCGCCCTGTCTTTATCCGCTATTATTACTTTTACTAATTGTTCAAAAGACCATGCTATTCTAAGCCCGAATGATCCGTGTGTACGTAAACCCTTGTTCACCATCTCAGCCATGACATCCTATCAATTTTTCAATGCAAAAAAGCTGGCTCAAACATCTGGTGCTCCAATGGATATGATGCAAGCAAGCACCAATCCGGTTATAATGATGCTATGGGTTCGCGATAGTGGACGGAAAGATACTTTTTATTGCCAGACTAGTCAGACTTCCACCGGATGGCCTCTTTGTCTTCGTGCAGATCTTTATGATGTACCCGATCCAAAGAATCTTCAATTGGTTCCGGGAACAACGGACTCCAAGATAGGGGCAGCGGGTATTATTCTTGTAAATGATGCCGACCGTGACGGGCAACTAAAAATATGGGACGCTGAAGTGGCACGGATGGTCAGAACACGCGATTCACTGAAAAGCTGTGGTTTGTCCGACAGTTTAATGCAAGACAGCATCAATAATTACGGATTATTCAAAGGGAGCAAATCAAAACAGGAATGGTGGATGGGAATAGCTTCATCTGCCAGTATCTTGTACCTATCTGATTCGGTGGCATTGAAATATGTTATCAAAAAATTGCAGGAAAACCCCAACCCGGAAGCAGGTAATTATCTCGGGGAGGGTCTTAAGGTCGGCTATAATATAATGCAGCTTATCAATCCACATTTTGAAATGCCTTGTGATACGGTCGATTATGGCATTTCATGCGAGCAAAGAACATTTTGTGATAATATTGTCAGACTCAAAGAAAATGTAAATGTTAATATCGCTCTTTTTACAAATTGGAATGAACTTGAGAATACTCATACCTATGGGCTACCACTTGGAAACCTAAAATTGATTTGGTAAAGAACTATTGGAATCATTGAATAGCCTTTTTCTGAAATATCGCGAACCAGTGTACCGGATTTGCCTCCGGTACACAAGGCACACTGCCGCCGCGGAGGACTTGTCGCAAAACGTATTCTTAAAGGTTATGGACAACCTCAAAAGGTTCGAGGGAAAAAGCGATGTCTTCACATGGATATACCGGATCACAGTCAACGAATGCCTCCACTATCTCCGTGATAAAAACCGTGAGACACGGCTTGAGGATTGGGATGAATATGAGTCGCTCCGGCTTGAAGGACTTGAAAGACCTGTTGAAGCGAGGATACTGCTCAAGGAAATCCTGAGTCTTTTTGATGCGAGAACACGGGAGATTGTTTTTATGGCATACTTTGAAGGATTAAAGCAGGATGAAATGGCAAAGGCCATTGGAATTTCTGAGCGGGCCATAAATAAAAGGCTCGCGAATTTCAGAGTGCGGATGGAAAAAATAAAAAGGGCGCTGTAAGGCCCTATGACCCAATTTGTCCGGCGGCACAGAGGCCGCCGGCTAATCAGATGATGAGCTTATTTGTAAAACCGAGCCAGAGACGGCTCGGTAAAAATCAGGAAGAGGATGCTGGATGCGAGGCCGTCTCTGGCCTCGCATAAAAAAACACAAAATGCAATTGATTATCCGGCGGCCTACGTGCGCCGGATAAAGAGTGGATAAAAAGTTGGAGCAAAATAAAATGAATACTTCTAACCACCTTTCCGGTCTTAAACTCGAAGCTATTTTAAGCGGGCAATTCGATCCGGATAAGGACCCTGTGGTCAAGGCCCACCTCGCCGAATGCAGCGCCTGCACGGAATATCTGAAAAATGCGCCCAGCTTTTCAGAACCTTTTGCTGCAAAATATCCTGATGTTGATTCTCTTTTGGAGCGCTCTCGGAATTCCGCTCCAATTCCTGTTACAGAAACTCTCCTGGATAAATTTAAACATACAATTGCTGTTTTATTTTCACCCCGTCCTGCACTTGCCTTCGCAAGCCTGGTCCTTGTTTTTGTGGCAGGCTTCATGCTTTTTATGCCTGCGGGAAATTCAAAGAAATTTGTGGTCAAGGGTGACGCCTTTTACACACTCTGGGTTAATGGCAATGTGGTTTCAGGACAGACTATAACAGTGAAACCCGGTGATACTCTGCAACTCGGAGTCACAGGGAAAAAACCAATGAACTATTCGATCCTTTATCAGGATGACAATGGCCTGATTAACACCTATTTGTCAGGAGAAAGCAGCAGTGTGGGTAAGCCTCATTGTGAGCTTTTGCCGCATAGTATTGTTCTTAACAGCGGCTGGAAAGAGGAAATACTCTATTGCATCCTCTCAGACACGCCTCTTACTCCTGAGAACGCAGGTGTTTTTATCAATCAATATCTTAACAACAAGCAATCCGGCAATCACGTGATTATTCAAAAATATCGTTTATTAAACCAATGACAAACTTTCGTATTTACATTCTAACGTTTCTACTTTTCAACTGGGCCGGCTCCGTGTGCGCCTCAGTTGAGAAAATCGCCCTGGTTATCGGCAACAATATCGGGCTCAAGGATGATGTACCTCTACGCTACGCCACATCAGACGCCCGGCGGGTTTACGATGTGCTTACAACACTCGGCGGAGTGGCAAAGGAGCGCAGCTACCTCCTATTGGATAAGCCTCTGCCAATGGTAGAGGAAGCATTCACTGAAATTGCAGGCCGCGCAAAGGAACTCAAACTTAATGGTAATAATGTTGAGATTATACTTTATTATTCCGGCCACGGCAGCCCTGATGCTTTTCATCTGAATGGTAAAACATTTCCTGTTGATGATATCAAACAACGTTTTGAGGCCATGAACGCTGATCTTAAAATTCTGATTGCAGATGCCTGCAACAGTGGTTCGCTTATCCAATCCAAGGGTGGCGCCATTTCCGCGCCTTATGAAGTTAAGTTCAATAATGAAATTAATGTCAAGGGCTCGGTCATCATTACAAGCAGTTCAGCGGGTGAACTTTCCCACGAATCGCAGGACCTGAAAGGATCACTTTTTACCCACTATCTTGTGTCAGGACTTTTAGGGGCGGCTGACATGGACAATGATGGAAATATCACCCTTTGGGAAGCCTATACTTTTGCCAAAACAAACACAAAGCGCGAAGGATTAAGCGCCAACGACTTCAAACAGAGCCCTGGATTTGATATTGATGTCCAGGGAACTGAGAATCTGGTCCTGTCACAGACCACCAAAGGGCAATCAATGCTTCGTTTCATCAACTGCGCACCTGGAAAGTACCGATTAATGGAAGCCGCAAGCCTCGAACCTGTTGCTGAAATCATCATAAACTCGGACAAGGCAGTTGTGCTGGCCCTTCCTGCGCAGGCGTATGTGGTGCAACACAATACGGATAATGCTGCATACATTGGGTCATTTGACCTTTCCTGGAAAGGAGAGGTTGTTGTTACGCAGAAATCGTTCAAGCCTTATCCTCTCGATATTCTTGTGGCAAAAGGCGGGGCTGGTTTACATTACAAACCATTTAAAACATGTATTCGCATAATGACCCAGGAAAATGTACCTTTGGGTGGAAATTACCTGCTATATCCTGAAGCAGCGTTTTCCCTGGATATCGACAGGTTAACCATTGAAATGTTTACTGGATATGACTCGGACATATTGACAGGTAAATTTGTGACCATACGAAGGAAAACCATTCTGCCTGGTATTGCAGCCCGGTATGCTTTTCTGAACAAGACACGTGTGAGGCTTGGGGCTGGTCTGTCATTATGCGCTATCCTTATGCAACAAGAGCCGATCAGGCCTAATGAAAACGCCATACGCATTGCAGGCTATCCGGCACTACCTGTTACATGGGGACGCATGTTTGGAATTGGAGCCAGCTTTACAGGACAGTATAATCTTCCCTGGTCGCTTGCAGCCTCTTTGGAATGGCGGCCTGGAATTTTATTATCCACTGGGAATGATGAAAAGACAAAATGGTTTTTTAGAATGCCTATAGGATTATCTTTGGGTTTTAGATTTTAGATTTTATTTTAACCGATAAATTTTCCCGGAGATCAATGACAACTGTTTATCGTCCCCCTGCTGAAGCTGACAGCTATATCCTTAGAATTGCAGATGGCTGCCCTAACAACAGCTGCGCTTTTTGCGGCATGTACAAGGGGCGGCCATATCGTGAAATGGATACCACTGCTGTTGAATCTGAAATCCTAAAGGCAGGCATTGCATATCCTTTTATAAAAAGAGTGTTTCTCGCTGATGGAGATGCCATGTTTCTTTCTTATAAACGTCTTGTCAATATTGCACAGCAATTGAACTACACATTACCCAATCTTACTCGTATCAGTCTTTATGCCAATAGTATATCGCTGTGTGGAAAATCCTTGGAAGAACTTAAAACATTAAGGTCTTTGAAACTTTCGATAGCTTATTTGGGGCTGGAAAGTGGAAGTGATCAGGTACTTGCTTTGCAACGTAAGCAAGACAGGGCCGAAGATGCTATCAAGGCAGCTTATCTGACAAGAGAAAGCAATATAAGACTTTCCGTCATTGCCCTGATAGGTGCGGGCGGAAAATCATTATCATCCAGTCATGCTCTGGAAACTGCCAAAGTCCTGAACAACATGCAACCTCCATTATTGTCCCTTCTTACGCTTATACCAGTCCCAGGTACTCCTTTGCAGGGACTTATCAAGTCTGGTAACTTTATGCCATTGAATAAAGCCGAAGTGCTCATGGAATTACGGGAAATTGTAGCTAATCTTGAGCTTAAGTCAACTGTATTTAGGTGCAATCATACATCAAACCCGCTACCTCTTGAAGGCCGTCTTCCAAAGGATAAGGGAAAGTTGCTTGCAACTATTGATAAAATGCTGGAACGAGATGATCTTTGTGATGAAGAGGTTTGGGTTGAGCCCTGGATGTTGTAAGATTATAAGCTTTGGAGCATCGTACTTTTTTATGGGTATATACAATATGTTGGATAAAAAGAATTTTTATCAAATTACCAAACCCATCCCTGCCCTTCCCTTTTTCTTGAGGGAAAAAGGGAAGGGTTCTGAAAAATGCAAAAAGATTTTTTGTGTTTTAATCTTGACTCCCCCTTCCATTTTTCCTTCAAGAAAAAGGGAAGGGGGTCGGGGGGATGGGTTTCCCATGTGTTAAGCTTTTAAAACTCAGCGCCGAGAGAAAAATAATCTTCCCGCACGTGGTCAACTCCAAGCCTTAAGGCCCTGTCCCACTTGATTACAATTCCCCCGAACAGATTCATGCGCAGCCCGAACCCGATACCGCTCTTGATGTCGTCATAAGTGAAAAAAAGATCCGAGCTGCTTCTCGCTCCCTTGAAGGTATCTGGATTGTCCCATGCAGCTCCGATGTCCCAGAATACTGCGCCCATTATATAATTTATTGATATGGGCAGCGGAAAATATATGGACAGATTAGTTATGAAGGGGAAACGGAATTCCATGTTGGACAGCACGAACTGAGTGTTGCCTTTAGGGTTTGCCGCACCTATGGAATAACCGCGCAAAGGCATTACAATTGACGAGAAATAATTTGTTGCTATTGAATTGTCAAGATAGTAGGGCATAAAGAGATATGATATATTGTCAGGAACTCCGCCTAAATAAAAGAGCTTTGGGTTTGCCCCATCTTCGAGGGCAATGCTTTTGCCTCCGGAGAATCGTAATGCAAGCACATATTTTTTAAGATAGTGAAAGTATTTACGCCCATCCACCATTGCTACTCCATAGGAATAGTTCGAGCCTGATCCAGGAGGTACGACAAGTCCCGATAATCTCATTCGAAGCCCGTTTACCGGACCCACATTACCCCATAAGGTATTGTCAAATACGGTTGCCGCTCCCAATTCATAATTTGTAAGGGACTTATCTTTTTCGCGGTTTATACGTGTGTAACCATCTGTATTAACCGGACGGCTGTAATGCTCGATGTTCCTTGTAATAACGCTAATCCCTGCGTTCCCTTCCACACGCAGGAACCTTGAAAATGGATATATCACCTGAACATTTGCATTGTAGATGGCATCAAGAAAAAGATCATAGTGGAGCTGGGCGCTATCTTCAGTTCCAAAGGCGTTGACATACCGATACATACTTGCTCCTAAATCCGTCCTATATGGCAGGTAATAGTATGCCAGATAGCCGCTCAGTTCGTCAAGCGGGTTCTGCATGGTATTGCCGTACAAATTTGCGGCAACGAATATCTGATGGTTCCCGAGTATGTCGCTTAAAGCGAATTCCGCCTGTCCACCCACTGCAAATGCATTGGGTGACGCAACGCCCCCCACCATGGCGGAAATTGCATCGAATGTGAACTTTGGTGAATAAGGGGTCTCTTTATATGAGCCGTTGGGATTTTTGAATTCAGTGGTGTCGTGTATGAAGGCGCTCGTGTCAACCAATGGGCGGGGTTCACGATGCTTCTTCGTGACGGAGTATGGATCAGGCCCAAATACATCAGCTGTGCCCATAGGGGAAAAGGGGGTGCGCTCAGGTAAGGGTTCTTCGTAATCAATCGAATCAGGTTCCGTTGAATCTGTTTTTGCCAGTGCTTTTTTTGTAGTATCAAACTGTGCTGAATCCATGGCCGGGATTTCTCTTTCCGATATGGCCTTTAATGAGTCTCGCTTCATGCGTTTTGCCTTGAGGGCTGAATCGAGGCCTGCTGTATCGTTAGGGATAGGCGGCATGCTCGTTTTGCGCCAGAAAACAAATGATGAGTCAGTAAGGGAACGTGCATAATCCGTAAGCGGCAGGGCATTGCCCATTGCCCGCTTCAAGGGGGAGTCTATGCGAAAAACATCCCATCCGCCGTTTTCAAAAACAGAAAAGACCATGAAGCTGTCGTTTTCCGGAACAGTCGGGTTAAAACAACCTGCGAATACATTTGTGACAGGATGCGGAACAAGTGAATCAAGCGCCATGACATATACATTGGATAAGCCGCTCCTGTTGGATACGAAGAAAAGATTTTTATTGTCGTTTGCAAAAGCAGCCATCCGGTCGTCAAAGGGGCTTTCGGTAAGCCGCTTTACTTGCGAGCCGTCAGTGTTAATCATGAAAAGATCAAAACCATTGCATCCAAATTGCTTCTTACCGCCGAATTCCGACTCAAAGACAATTTTGGAACCATCCGGTGAAAAACGGGGATAGGTATCATAGTTTTCATCAGAGGTGATTTTTCTTAACTCACCCTTTTTTATTTCAAAGATGTAGATATCTGATTGTCCCTTTACAAGACCGCTCATAACAACCATATCTTCGGATGGCGACCAGTCCGGATATTCAATTCTATCCATTGAAAACGGCAGGGTTAAAATGACCTTCTTCTTATTTACATCCATGATCCTTATAACATCCTTACCCTGACTGCGGGCCACAAACAGGA
Source organism: uncultured Fibrobacterota bacterium (assembly GCA_963831235.1). Lineage (GTDB taxonomy): Bacteria > Fibrobacterota > OXYB2-FULL-49-7 > OXYB2-FULL-49-7 > JAEUSG01 > CAWHPS01. The sequence continues at coordinate 5,554 of CAWHPS010000040.1, read as the reverse complement.
TACGCTTGCTATCATGGGACCAAGCGATGCCGCTTTTATAAGAATGAAAGGATTCGAATTTATCAGATGTTCCGGATTCCGCAATTCTACTTAGGGGTTTACCGGTACGCGCGTCAATCAAATAGATTCCGATGAAATCATCGCGATCACTGAAATATGCAATGGTTTTTCCATCTGGCGAAACAGAAGGCTGTATGTTTAAATTTGCAAGAGGATCTTCATCAGGCTGTACTGTAAAATAGCCCATTGTCCTGTGCAAGGTTAAGCGCCTTGCGATTTCCGAGGCATTATCGCGGCGGCCCAATTCAGGCCAGTATTTCTTTTTAAGGAATAAAAGAAAATATTCTCCAGCACGCTTAAGAGTGGTATGTGTGGCATTCTTGAATGCCTTGTCAACATTCTTGAACAGGTTCATGTATTTTATAAAATCACCAACACAGTCTTCTCCATACTGCACCACCATGAAATTATAAAAAGCCATGCCTGCCTTATATGCAAGGTACATTGTGCCGAATTCCTGTTCAGGTTCGGCAATATATCCTGATATCACTGCATCCATAAGAAACATGTCGCTCTCAAGGTTCCAGCGCGCGGATTCATACTCGGCCAATCCTTCGGCAACCCAAAGCGGCATTTGAAAACTAGCTCTATAACGGAAAGCATTGAAAACATTTTCAAATATCAGGTCAAACATCACAGCATGGGTCAATTCATGGTGCACTACATGTTTGAAGTCCGGCCAGGATCCGTCGAAAGGCACAACAATCCGTGATTTGAAAATCTCGGTAAATCCGCCTGTGCCCTCCCCTATTTCGTCAGTTATCACATTCGTTTGTTCAAAATCGGATTGGGATTTGTAAATTATTACAGGAATCCGTTTTTTTATATTGTAATGCAAATTGTTGGTTATGGAATCAAGGACGGTTTCAATATAATCCGCGGCAAAGGTGGCTATTTTACGGCTGTTTTCAGAATAGTAAATATCGAAATGGGAGGTTTTAATGGTTTGCCAGTAATTTTTCTTGTATTGAAGTTTATTTGTACCGAATTGTGCGTTGACTGAGACAAGAAGGACACAAATTAATAATAAAACATTTCTCATAACTGGTGTAAAAATTAACATATAACCTGGCCAAAAACCACTGTTATTGAAAGTATGGTAATTTCAATTCAGGACAGGTTGTCCCAAATTTGAGGGTTTTAAACTAAAGCGTAAAAACACCGTGGGAATATTGGTCTTTCTCCTGGTTATTTGTACTCTGTGCCTGCAAAAGCCACATGTCCCAATAGGCGTAGAGTTCCTCTTCACGCATATTCCTGATATCAAGATCTTCTTCACTTAAAAATTGGTCTGGTATTTCCATGTTTCATCAAGGCTCAAAAGGCAGGACTCCTTCTAATCAATTATGAATATATTATTTCCTGATGGATTTCTACCAGATATTATTGAAACTGAATCTTCACGGACTTTAGGGATTTTTCAGAAAAGCGGATTATTCGCAAAATATGGATGACAATAAATATATTATTAAAACAGTAAATGGCATGTTTTATAGTCACTTGGGTCTGCCAATATGAAAATAATAGTCGCTAAAAATTCGGGTTTCTGTATGGGTGTTCGAATGGCCATGAACACCATCCTCAAAAATACGCATGAAAGCGGCGAGCCCATTGAAACTCTTGGGCCTCTTATCCACAACCCTCAAACTCTTGATCTCCTGAAACAAAAGAACGTAACCACAGTAAATAACCCGGATATGATCAGGGCTGATACCGTGGCAATCCGCACGCATGGCGTTCCACCCGCCATTGAGCAACAAATAAGGGCAAAGGCCAAACGAGTGCTTGATTCAACATGCCCCCACGTCCACAGGATTCACTGGATCATAGATGAACATTACAAAAAAGGTTACACTATTTTAATATACGGTGATGAAGGCCATGCTGAGGTAACAGGACTTCTCGGATATGCAAGAGACAAAGGAATTATCGTAAAATCAATAGAGCAAATTGAAAAGCTTCCATCTTATGATAAGGTATGCCTTGTTGCCCAGACAACCCAGAGCCTTGCCGGATATCAGCAAATTAAAGCTATTGTTGAAGCCCGTTTTCCAGAATCAGCAATATTTGATACAATATGTAAAGCCACGGACAACCGTCAGACAGAGGTGGAAAGCCTTTCAAGAGAGGTTGATGCTCTGATAGTTGTCGGGGGCAGGAACAGCGCCAACTCAACAAGGCTTTACGAAATCGCAAGAATGAACTGTGAGAATGTATTTCACATTGAGACGGAAAAGGAGCTTGATCCTGATGCTTTTAGAAATACCAGGAAGGTCGCGGTTGTTTCAGGAGCATCAACGCCATCATGGCTCATTAAAAGGGTCACGGGAAGATTAAAAGCAATAGGCCGTTCCATGAAACCCTGGTACATCAGAATTCCGCAAACCGCCGCGGAATTAATCGTCGCATTCAACGGATACCTTGCACTTGGCGCTTTGCTTATGACATGGACTGCGCTTTATCTTCAAAATGAATCCATCAATTTTTTTCATATGATCGTGGCAGGATTGTATATAAATTCAATGTATATACTAAACCATCTCACAAACATACAGGCCAACCAGTATGAGGAGATTTTCAAGACAGACTACATACTTAGTCATAAACGGATTTCCATGGCTGTATTTCTTTTTACAGGAGTGGCTTCTGTAGTGATTTCTGCTCTTCTGGGTTGGGCGGAATTTATTCTTATTCTAGTGGCATGCGTGGCCGGTGTACTTTATCACATAAACATCATGCCGAAAAACAATCTTCCATTCTTAAAAAACAGGAAACTTAAGGACATAATGTTATCAAAGGACCTTGGAATCGCATTTGCCTGGTCAATCGTATGCGTATCCGTGCCTTATGCACGGGAAAACTACTATCTGACACTTCCAAACCCTGACACAATACTTACTTTTATTTATCTGTTTGTAATTGTTTTTATCCGTACAATTTTCCATGACCTGCAGGACATTCAGCAGGATCTTATTGTGGGCCGCGAGACCATTCCAATTGTAATGGGCAAAAAGATCGGTTTGATCTTCCCAAACCTCCTATTTGCGATTCTGGCGCTTATTCCGATTGCAGGCGTGATACTTGAAGCTTTGCCCATAAGCAGTCTGCTTCTTACGGCATGTCCCCTATACCTTTTCTTCGTCTATTCGCTTTTCAAAGCGGACAAGCTTCTTGATTCCACGCTTTTCGACACGGTCGTTGACTTTATTTTTATTTTGCCGTTTATTCTTTTATTCCTCGGCTCTTTTAACCCGGAATTGAATTAAAACTTTACCTTCGGCGCTTCCTGGGCAGTTTTATCCGCCTCAAACGGTGTTGCGCGCTGGAACCTGAAAAAGCCTGCAATCATATTGGCTGGGAATTGCCGGATGGTCTGATTATATTCCATTACAGCCTGATTATACCTCATCCTCTCTACGGTTATCCTGTTTTCCGTGCCTTCAAGCTGGGCCTGAAGCTCAAGAAAATTCTGATTGGCCTTAAGTTCCGGGTATCTTTCCGCAACCACCATAAGCCGCTGGAGGGCTGCCCCCAGCCCTGCCTGGGCCTGCTGGAATTTCTGCATCAATTCAGGGTTGTTTACAACATCACCTGTTATGTTTACGACACCTCCCATTTGTGCGCGGGCTTTTGTAACTTCTTCCAGTGTTTCCTTTTCATGGCTTGCATATCCCTTTACGGTTTCCACAAGGTTCGGGATTAGATCGCTGCGTCTTTGGTACTGGCTTTGCACCTGGGCCCACGACATTTTGACCTTTTCATCCAATGTCACGAAACTATTGTAATTGCTTTTAAAAAAACTATAAACTCCGAACCCGATTACAATGACCGCAATTGCGATTCCTAGCAGGACCTTTTGCCATGTTTTCATTAATGCCTCCTTTGAGTTTTGATTTTATTGATTGGTTTTCATTTTATCAACAGCATTGGATATTGATTCAACCGCACGTATATATTCTATGAAAAAACCGTTCAGCCTATCATAATCAGAAGGTATTTGATTTGAAGAAATACGGTTTAATATGGAAGTGTCCACATTAAGAGTGGACCTGAGATTTTTTATTGCATCTACCGTCTGCTTTGGAATAAAATCCAATCCCGAAGAATACAACACACCGCGGAAAATTATTATAAATTGAGGGAAAGATATTTTCAAAAGTTCTTGTAAATATCTTTTCTTATGATGCCTTCTGATAAATTCACGCTTAAGGTGCAGCAATTTTCCCTTTAATTCTCTTTCACATTGCAGCCGCAGGAACATCCGGCTCACTTTAAGATCCTTGAAAAAATCATTGCCATGTAGGAGCAGGTGTTCCTTTTGGATTTCCAGGAATTCAAGTGGGTAGGAGTCAAGTGAATTGTTTATGTATTCACTTGTAAAAAAGAAGGAAAACACCACCTTGCGGCATTTCCATTTTTTCTCGAGCCTGTTTAAACCTGAAAGGGCCTGTACTGATTCGTCTTTAACAATAAGTATGATGTTAATATCCGATTTGCCCGGCACATAACGCTCTGTTGCCGCGCTTCCAAACATGACAACGGATAATAAATTGTTCCCGAATGCTTTTGTCAGATCCGCTACAAGCGCCTCTTTAATATCCATTGGATTTATGATTTTACACAACATTCAACAAAACTCCTTTCTTTACCAGCGTCCACTTGCACCGCCGCCGCCGGACATTCCGCCTCCAAATCCACCGAATCCACCACCAGAAGAAAATCCACCGCCAAAACCATTTCCGCCGAACCGGCCCCTTCCGCTGTTTAATAGCATGGATATTATTAATGAATACAATATTGCCCTGCCAGGACGCGTTCCAATAAGAAGAAACAGAACTAAAAACAGTAAGAATATCTGGATAGGACTCAGCTTTATTTGGCCTTGTGCAGGCTGCGCATATCGAGCAGGATTATTAAGAGAGAGTTTGGATAAATCCAATTTGTATTCGACTGCAACGCGCTTTGTGATTTCATTGGCAGCAGACGTAAAACCTGCATCATAATCGCCTTGTTTGAAAGCCGGGACCATAAGCTGCTCAATAATCCTTTTGCAGATGGCATCAGGAAGGTATCCTTCTGCACCATATCCTACCTCTATGCGCATTCTGTGATCTTTGATAGCTGCAACTACAAGCGCTCCGGCATCGCTACCTTTTTTCCCAATACCCCATTTCTGGTAAACATTGACAGCATATTCTTCAATTGGAACATTTTCCGGCAGTTCCGGGATTGTAAGAACAACCATTGCAAAACCGGTCGCTTGCTCAACTGCAATTGAAAGTTGTTCAAGATAATTCCTGGTTTCAGGTGATACGATATTGGCAAAATCATTTACCGCGCCAATTGATTTAAGATTATCATATTGCGGCAGGCATGGTATCGATAATAGCAGGACAACTGCAATTAAGAATAAATTTCGTGAAAATGACATATTCAATTGTGCTAAAAGATATAAGGTTGAAATAGTTTTATCAAGAACAAAGACATAATATTG
>CAWHPS010000039.1:0-31969 GCA_963831235.1 uncultured Fibrobacterota bacterium | reverse complement strand
TATCTGGATGATAAGGTTCAAAAGTTTATTGAACGTATTGCAGAACACAAAGGCACTGATGTTTCCTCGGTGGTGAATCGCTTGTTACGGTCGGATATGGAAATGGTCGAAGCGGCTAAATAATCCACTGATAACTGCCAGCTGAAATAGAGGATTCCTCGCAAAAACGGAAAGCTTTCAAATCTACGCCTTTGGACCTAAAACAAAACTACCATGAGACATTCCTGAAACATATTGTTTATCCGATGTAACTGAAATAAAGATAGACAAGTTTAACGGTGTAAATCTGAATATGGGTTATGATGTGATAGTTGATATCAAGATGCCCGAATCCTATATCCTAGGGAAGGAGGACGAATGATTATACACAGCAAGACCGTTGAAGAAGTCTGGCAGTGGCGGGAAAAAATAGCGGAAAAGATCAAGGACATGTCTCCGGAAGAGCAAGTAAAATACTTTAATGCGCACGGCCAGATTCTTGCTAAAGAGTTCGGCTTAAAATACCCTGAACAGAAAATAGCCCATGCATAGCCTTTCCCTCTTCTCCCGCGTTCCCCAAACAAAATAGAGAACGCGGGACTGGAAGTTAGGGTTCTTATTTCGCCAGCACTATCGCCTTTGTACTCACCTGCGACCCGTTTACAAGGCGGCACACGTAAACACCGCTCGGCACACGGATGCCGTCGTGACTCCGGCCATTCCACAGCGCCTCGTGGACGCCGGGCCCTTTCAATCCGTTAAGAAGCGTGGTCACAAGGCTGCCCTTGATGTCGTAAATACGAAGCGATACAAAGCCTTTGCTTGACAGGTTAAAACGGATATACGTTTCGGGGTTAAAGGGGTTTGGGGTGTTTTCAAGTAGGGACTGTGCATTGTGGGTAAGAATGATGGGGGCTTCTGTTGAAACAATTCCTTTTTCATTAAAAACAGCTACCTCTGTGCCATACACTATCCATTTATTCCCTTTTTTATCTACAACAATTGATTTAATATAATTATTTGGTAATCCTGAATTTAACATGTTATATACTGTCCAGTCAGCCCCATCATATTTTACCATGCCGCCGCCATAGGTACCAATCCATTTGTTATCATTATTATCTATAGCAACGGAAGTGATATTATTAACCGGTAACGCTGAATTTGATGTGTTATAAACTACCCAGTCGTTCCCATCGAATTTTACTAGTCCGCCGCTCGTAGTAACTATCCATTTATTACCGCAACTGTCAATGGCGATATTAGATATAGAATTATCCGGCAATCCCGAGTTATTGGTGTTATAAACTGTCCAGAGGGTTCCATCGAATTTCGCCAACCCACCATTCTGAGTGCCAATCCACTTGGTTCCACTGTTATCAATGGCTATGGAAAAAATATAGTTACTCGGCAATCCCGAATTTATCGTGTTATAAATTGTCCAGAGGGTTCCATCGAATTTCGCCAACCCACCATTCTGAGTGCCAATCCATTTGTTATCATTATTATCTATAACAATGGAATTAATACTGTAGTACGTTAACGCTGAATTATTAGGCATATTATAAATCGTCCCGGTGGTTCCATCATATTTTACCACGCGACATGGAAGGGTTCCAACCCCCAACCACTTGTTGTTATTGCAATCTATTGCGATAGAATTAATACCGTCATTCAGTAGTCCTGGCAATTCTGGATTAATCGAGTTGCAAACCGTCCAAATGGACCCGTCATATTTTGCCAATCCATTGTATGTCCCTATCCAAATGTTTTCGTTATTGTCTATGCCGATCGATAAAGTGTATCGGAATGGCAATCCCGAGCCTGACGTTTTATAAGCCGTCCAGGCGGCACCATCATATTTTACCAACCCACTGTCTGTCCCAATCCACTTATTCCCATTTTTATCTATTGTGAGAGAAAAAACCATTCCATTCGGCAATCCTGAATTTTCCGGGTTATAAACAGTCCAGGTGGTTCCATCGAATTTCGCTAACCCACCACAAGTGCCAATCCATTTGTTATCATATTTGTCTATGGCGATAGAAATAACAAATCCATTTGGCAATCCTGAATCTTCAGTGTTATAAACCGTCCAGTCTGTATCATTGAATTTCGCCAACCCACCGTGCTCAGTGCCAATCCATTTGTTTCCATTGCTGTCAATAGCGATAGATACAACCATTCCATACGGCAATCCTGAATTTTCCGGGCTATAAACAGTCCATGCGTTACCATCGAATTTCACCAACCCACCACATGCAGCGCCAATCCATTTGTTACCAAATTTATCTATGGCAATATCACAGATACCATTACATGGTAATTCTGAATTACTCGTGTTATAAACCGTCCATGCAATACCATCGAATTTCGCCAATCCACCATCTGCAGTGCCAATCCACTTATTATCATTAGTGTCAATGGCAACGGATAAAATATGGTTACTCGGCAATCCTGAATTACTCGTGTTATAAACCGTCCATGCAATACCATCGAATTTCGCCAACCCACCACCCATAGTGCCAATCCACTTGTTACCAAACCTATCAATTGCTATTAAAGACATGGAAATGCTATTACACGGTAATCCGGAATTAGCATGATTATAAAAATGAATCTCCCCTGTTATTGTATCTATCTGCGCAAGTCCTCCCAAGGATCCAACCCACACATAGTTTCCTTCAACAGATACAGCTGTAATGCAATCACTATTCGTGTAATTCACCCATTGCGGGTTTTGACAAAAAGCAATTACCGCAAAAGCCAGGAAGAACAAAACAAAATAGCATAATTTGCTGTACATAATAACGACTCCTTTAAGTTTAAAATTATAATCCTATAACACACACGTTACCCTCACCCCGTTCCCCTCTCCCGCTTACAGGAGAGGGGTTACTGGCGATTTACCTTGCCCTGGAAAAAATTATGTTTTTATTTTCCCCTTCTCCCGTAAGCGGGAGAAGGGGCTAGGGGATGAGGGTGCATTTCCTTTCATTGTTTAATTGTCAATCAACCAACCCGGGTATTCTGGTTTGCAAACCATATACAAACACCATGGAACCATCAAAACCGCATGCGTAAACTCTATCAAGTGAATTCCCTCCAAATCCACTCAAACCTCCTGGCAAAAACCCGCTTCGGATTATTGCCGTGCTCTGTTGCGGTTGAAGCCGCAAAATGCCATTATTAACAACAGCAAGAACGCCGTTGATATCCGTAACCCTGGAAGGTATTTCTCCATCCCGGTCAAAGTCAAAAAGAGTGAAGGCCGGATACATTATGTTATAATAACTATTAAGACGTGTGATTGAGCGCCCTGGTAAATTGCAGGCAACCCCTATAACCACTCCTGAATTTAAAACGGAAAATCCGTCAAAGTATCGTCCACCCATTATTATATATTCATAATCATTGATTGACCACACTTGCATCATATTGCCTTGATCAGGAGAGTACAGATAAACACATCTCCTTCCCCCTTCCATGATAAAAATACCTTGATATGAAACATCAATCTGCCAGATTCCATTGATTTCAAGAATGTAATTCTTAAGCGCCCATTGTTTTAATACTTTGCCGATTGAATCGCACTGATAAAAATGGTATTCACCGCTTATATGGGTCACTACAAGCAGGCTTGAATCCTTAGATAACGTAAAATCCACGATGTTTTCCGGCATGGTATCGCTTCGCAGCTTAAAACCTCCAATCACGGATTTTGTCTCGCCGTTAATAATGACAACCGTATCAAGCCCTGCAACATAAAGAATGTTGGAATTGTTAATTATCAACCTACGTGCCTTGAAGGACAGCGGGATGGAATCAATGATGACATAAGCATTTGCTATATATACAGCAACTGACTCGCTCAGAGTTCCTTCAATATTAGACTTGTTTATAGAGGTTACATGGTATTCATAATGCGTGCCGGGTGCAACCAGCGAGTCAACAAAAAACGTATCTGTTAAGTATGTTTTATTGATTTGCGTAAATATGGAATTGGAATCCACGTTCTTCCTGGAAATATTATATCCCTTTACATAAGTGGTATCGCATGCACTCCAGTTAATATGAACAATCTGATGCAGTGTGTCGTAAGAAACGCTTACCTGCTTGGGAAAAGGGATTGAGAAAGGCAGCGTAATGGAATCTGACAGGACCTGCGGAACACCCGATATAATAGAAAGTGTCGTATCCAGCACGGCATAAGGCCCATTGACATACATGAACCTTACATGATAACGGCCTTCGGCAAGATTGTCCAGTAAAAAGGAATTGTCAGAATTACCACCCGTAGACAGGTATGTTCCTGGCAATAATATTATAATGTTCCGTGCATCTTCACCCGGCTGAAGCTTGAAATAGCCCTTTATGGAACCCGGTGGTTTTAGCGTATCGTATCCAATATTTAAGGAATCTCCGGTAATAATAATGGAAGCATGATACGAAAACTTGCTTGAATTTGAATTTTCCGCTAACAGGTTATAGGTGCCGGGCTGAAGGTCGTTTGTGCCATATTTTCCTGCTTTATCCGTGATTACAGAATCAATTGTCGCGTTTCCATTTAAACTCCTCGGATCCAGGTTAACAGGCACAAATCGCACCTTTGCCCCAATAGCAGGAGTGTTGTTATCATTAATAATATAACCCATAACCAGTGCATTCCCTTCTCCGGAACCAGCACCGGCAACATTCGTTGGACTCTTGCCACATCCAAACCACACAAGTACAAACAAACAAACAGCAATGAAGGAGAATAATATTCTTGTCATAATTTATTTCCTTGGGTTTCGTTTTCTGAAACAGGGAAAAGCTGAAAATTAAGCCTATATACAGCCGAAGCCTTTTCATCAGCTTCCGCAAGCTGTAAAAGCCTATCCCGAAAGGCCTGTATCTCTTCGCAAATTGTTTTGTATGTATCCTGTGAAATACCAAGCGTAAGCCCGGACATATTGCGCTTGTCACGAGGCAAATCAGTCAGGGCTTTTAAGGCAAGCTCTCCTGTTTCCTTGTGCAGGTTCAGGACAGCAAGACTCGACACTTCAGGCGGAGTAACAATTGTTTTATCTGTTACTTCCCATGTGCCATCCTTACGTTTCCTGATAAACCCAAGTTTCGTAAGAAGGGCCACGGATTGCCGAGCCTGTTTAGGTGTGATACGCGGCTTCACCATCCTGGCAAGCCAGGCATAATCGTCTTTGAATCGGTGCTCATCAATAAGCACACGAATTACACTATGCCTAAGTTTGGAATAAAAGTCATACTGGTCGTTGCGTACTAGCTGGGGCTTCCATGCGTTTTTGCCGGTGGTTTTTATTGACGACAGCTTTTCAAAAAAATGGCTGCGCGCCTGCAAATTAGAGGCTTGGTTGAATGCCACCAGGTTTTCAAAATAATCTGTTTCATGGCGGTTTAACTTCATGGCCTGCGAAAAGGCAATGACATTTGACCTGGAAAGGGAACGTTTGCCCTGCACCACATTATGGAGAAACCCCTTGCTCTTTAATCCGGCCTTTATAGCAAACACCTGGTAGGAGTAGCCTGGATTTTTAGCCTTGGCTTCCATATAATAATCACTTATGAACTTTCTGTAGTCTGTGTATTCACAAATATTGGGCATAGTAGAAACCTCTACCCATAAATCTAAATCAAACCATGAGGGATTGCAATAACGATTATGGTTTTATGCTAAAAATCGTTTCCAGATGGAAACGGCAAAAAAGTCTATCTATCTATGTGACACTGCCATACTGTGATATAATCTTCATGCCTGATTGCTTATAAAGCAATTGTATAATGGAAACGTCTATCAAATGGAATTGATAATTTTATTGGAAAACCGCGAGATAAACTTTAACAGAAAATCTTGGGATAAGTTTAATTTCCCCTCTTGATTATAGAACCCACCAGGGTACTGCTGTGATTTCAGGTGAAAGTATTTGTGGTTTCTCAACACAGGAAATGATTAACCCTTTATACACCCTTTCATTGGGAAAGCACTCCCTGAATGAACGCAACGCCTGCATATCATCCGTAGCAGAGTTGCTTTTCATCTTCACTTCAACTGGAAACAACGTTCCATCAATTTCGAGCACGAGATCCAATTCCAGGCCGGAACGGGTCCTATAGTGGTGGATGGCCGGCTGCGAAGGCCACGCCTGAATCCGCTTCAGAATTTCCATGAAAACCATTGTTTCAAACAACCTGCCCTTCATGGGATGCACTGCGAGTGATTGCGGGGACGCTATGTGTTGAAGGAAACACGCAAAACCTGTATCCGAAAAGAAACCTTTTGGTTTTGATGAAATATGTTTTACCGGATTTCTGGAAAAGACCGGCACGTTGAACCATTGGAAAGTAGCCTGTGCGATTGAGACCCATGCCTGGGCCGTCTTGTAGCTTATACCCAATTCCCTGCCTAATTGGGAATAGTTGATTTCCTGTGCTGAAAGGGCTGCTAAAAGTGAGATGAACGCACTGAAAGTTTGCAAAGAACCTACTTGGGCAAGTATCCTGATATCCCGCTCAATATAGGTTTCCTGATAGGAGAGCCAGTATCTTGGTACCAGTGAATCAGGAAGATCGAGAAGCCCGGGATAGCTGCCGCGCCAAAGGTGATGGTATGTATCAGGAATCGATTCCAAAGGAAAAGAAAGGGGTTCAAAGGACTGATTAAATATCCAATCTTTCAGGAAAGGAAGCATTTGAAGCCTTCCCATTCCATTCGCAATAGCCCAGCGGAAGAAGATGGAGTACTGCCGCACGGCCGGCCAGGGATTCTGCAATACCCTTTATAACGGAAAGATTCTGCGACCCGCTTAAAATATACATTCCGGGCTTCCCGACCTTGTCCACTTTTCGTTTTATTGAAGACATTAACTCCGGAGCATATTGTATCTCATCAAGGAATAACGGCGCTGGATGGGATTCAAGAAAAAAATCGGGATCTTTGCGTGCACCTTCAAGATCTTGAAAAGGATCAAACGTAAAGGATGAAAGCTTATCCTTGAAGCATTTTTCTATTTCTGTTGTTTTCCCTGTTTGCCTTGCCCCAACTACAACTACTACTGGAAAATGGGCAAACAGATCAAGGATAAGCTTCTCAGAAAACCTTTCACGATACATAATATGTTAAAAATAGAAATATAACTTCTAAAATTCAAGTTAATAATATTACTTATTATATGATATGGTGTTACAATAAGACAATATAGTTATATACCAAGGTTTCCAATAATTTCCTTCAGTATCTTCTCTTCACCATCAAGAAGCGACAGCACATTAAGTGCAAATCTGTTTCGGCTAAAAGTTCCAATCACTGGAACCGGCAATTTCCTGAAAATCGCGGCAAGTGTTGATGGCGAATGGCTGGGATGCGAAAGAAGAACCGCATAAGACTGTATCTTGAGGCCCGGCATGGCCCCCCCGCCAATGGAACCCTCGGCAGATTCGACGGATACGTTGATCCCAGGTTTTGCCTTCCTTATTATTCTGGCAAGCCTATCAGCCCTTTTTTTGAGCGCCTTGATATCCATACCCAGAGCTGAAAAGAGCGGGATATCATCTTTTATTCTGTGAGTATTGATAAAAGGTATGAGCGCCGCTTCAAGAGCAATAAACGTGATTTTTCCGGGCCTAAGCGCCCGCATCATCGGGTTCTTTGCCATTAAATCAACGGCCTTCTTTTTCCCAAGTATGATTCCAGCTTGAGGGCCGCCAAGGATCTTGTCCCCGCTCATTGAAACAACATCAGCACCCGACTTAAGACTTGTCCTCGGATCCGGCTCATTGTCAAAATGCCATTTATCAGCATCCACAAAAAGACCGCTTCCAACATCATGCATAACAGGGACTTTCTTTTTACTACCAAGTCTCACAAGATCGTCAAGCCCTGTTTCTTCAACAAACCCAGTGATTTTGTAATTGCTTGTATGCATTTTAAGAATCAGCCCCGTGTTTTTATTCACGGCTTTTTCATAATCGGAAACACGCGTCTTGTTTGTTGTTCCCACCTCTTTAAGAATACCTCCTGCGCGCTCAATTACCTCATGGAGCCTGAAACTTCCTCCTATTTCAATAAGCTCCCCTCGCGATACGATTACTTCCGTACCCATGGCAAAGGTATTCACGGCAAGCAAGACAGCGGCTGCATTATTGTTTACAACAAGCGCCTTTTCAGCACCTGATAGATGAATAAGTTTTTCTTCAGCCCCAGCCCCTCGCCGGCCCCTGTTGCCGTTTTTAAGATCATATTCCAGATCACAGTAACCAGGCAGATGGTCTGTAATAGCCTTGATAACCGTGTCACCAGTCACAGATCTTCCCAGGTTGGTATGGACAAGGGTACCAGTGGCATTGATGACCCGTGAAAGTCTGATGGTTTGGTATTCTTCCAGTTTGAGCTTAACCGACGCAATAATTTCAGAAGTATCAGGTAGCCTCTCTTCTTCCCTTAATAGTGTCAGGATTTCTCTAATTGTATTTACAGTGTTTTCACGGGAATGAAGTTCGATAAGCTGCTTTATTTCAGGATGATTAAGAAGGATTGAAACAGAAGGAATCGATCTTTTAAGATTCATGGGTAATTTTTTACCTCACCCCTTTTTCCCCTCTCCAGAGTACTGGAGAGGGGACGCTGGAGTTGTAATATTGACTTTGATCTTAACTCTTTTTCTTACTCCCCTTCTCCCGTAACCGGGAGAAGGGGTTGGGGGATGAGGGGCCAAGATCGTTAACTGTCATCTCCCACTTTATTAAACGGATTCTTCCGACTCAGCAACATAAACACCCGGAACTCCATGCCGAGTACCTGCTATTGAAAGCATCGCTTTTTTTAAATCATCCATACCCTGTTTGTTTATTGCTGAAGTAAATACAGCATCAGAATATACTGTTTTTAATCTGTCAAGGAGAGGGGGCTCTTTTATTTTGTCAATCTTGTTGAAAACCATCAGGCGGCGCTTTTTTTCCGTCTTAAGATCGTTCAATACGGTGTTCACTACCTCCTGCTGCTCCTCAAAATGAGGAGAGGATGCATCCATAACCGAGATCACAAGATCAGCCTCGGTTACAACAGAAAGGGTGCTGCGAAATGAAGCCACAAGATGGTGCGGGAGTTTGCGTATAAACCCGACAGTGTCAGACAAAAGTATTTCTCCATGGCCCGGAATATAAACCCTGCGGGTGGTTGCATCAAGTGTGGCAAAAAGCTTGTCAGCAGTATAAACCCCGGCTTTTGAGATTGCATTGAGCAGTGTTGACTTGCCGACGTTTGTGTAGCCGGTCAGCACTGCCTTGAAAATCCCATCACGCTGCTTGCGGCCCTCATTCTGCTGCTGCTCGACCTCTTCAAGCTTTTTACGCAATTCCGACATGCGTTTTTTGACTATTCGCTTATCAACTTCAAGCTGCTTTTCCCCCGGCCCCCTCGTGCCTATGCCGCCTGTTTGCTGGCCGAAATGCTCCCACATACCGGTTAGGCGCGGTGCCATGTAGTTTATTTGCGCCAGTTCAACCTGCAGCTTGGCCTCATGCGTGCGCGCATGTTTGGCAAAGATATCAAGAATAAGAGTGCTCCGGTCGATGGTCTTTTTTTCAAAGAGCTTTTCAAGGTTTCTTATCTGGCTGGGAGAAAGATCATCATTGAAAATAACGACATCAACCCTTGACTTGACAAGACTTGCTTTTATTTCTTCGGCTTTGCCAGAACCAATATAGTATTTCGGGTCAGGGGCATGACGAATCTGGACCACCCTTTCAGCTATAACAGCACCTGCTGTTTCAGCAAGGAGCGCAAGCTCATCAAGCTGTTCATTAACACCTTGGGCCGTCTCCTGCCCAATCCCCATTCCGACAAGGCAGGCCCTCTCAGGCCGAAGGGATTCATTTCGTATTTCATGTATCTTCATTCTTTATTTAGCCTTTTCCATCACTTTAAAATCTTTAATCCCTTTATTAGCTCATCAATAAACGGTTTTCTTCGATCATACCCTTCTTCAAGCGTGCTTACTTCAAGCCAGTAATTGAATTCATCATACTTCATGAAAATATTTGTATAAACATAGGCGGTAAATTTATAGGGCGAAGGATACGTGGTGGTATCCTCCTCGACTAATGAATCAGATGTGGAATCATTGGCAAGACTATCGTATAAATTCAGTAGCGCGGAATCAATCGAGACAACATTTGCCATATAAGTGAATTTAAGGGCCTTTTCGCCATTCAATGTGAATGTATCAAGCGCCATTTTCTTAAAACCTGATCGCTTTTCAAAATCATTGGCCTTCTTTACAAGGATATAATAATCTTCCAGGTCGCTGTTAAGCGGCTCTATTGATAAAATAAGATTGATAATTTTTCCCACATGAACAGCGCCGAAAACGATGTTACGAGCAAAATCTTCAGAGGGGACACCGGTTGTCCATCCTTTGATCTTCGGCAATTCAAGGGAAATGTGTCCACCCTTGTTGACGTATGTCAGCTTGTCGTCTTTCACAGGAGGTATTGCTTGTCCCTGTTTTGTTGACGAACACATACAGAGCAATAAAATCAATATAAAGGCAGGAAGTGTTTTAATCATCAGTTACGAATGTTGGAAAGAAAATTGTTTAGAAGCTTTTTACCAGGTTTGGTGAGTATTGATTCAGGATGAAACTGAACGCCCGTAACCTGGAATTCCTTGTGCTTAAGGCCCATTATGATATTGTCTTTTGTAGAAGCTGTTATTGAAAGACAATCAGGCAGGGTTTCTCGTTCCACAATTAGAGAATGATACCTTGTTGCAATAAAGGGGTTTTCAATTCCTTCGAAGATTCCCTTGCCGTCATGATGAATTTCCGAAGTCTTGCCATGCATAAGATATGGAGCACGTATGACTTTTCCGCCGAAAGCTTCTCCAATTGCCTGATGGCCAAGGCATACTCCGAGAATCGGAATCCGGCTTGCGAAATGGCGTATCAGTTCAACTGAAATTCCCGCTTCTTTGGGAGTGCATGGCCCGGGGGAAATTACAATCCTTTCAGGCTTCATTTTTTCGATTTCCTGAATGGTAATGGCATTGTTGCGGAAGACCTTTAAATCCGCTCCAAGCTCGCCAAGATACTGCACAAGGTTGTATGTAAAGCTGTCAAAATTGTCTATAATTAAAACCATTATGTATTACCCTTCGTATTCCTTGACCATTTCAATGGCCCGTAAAAGCGCTTTGGCCTTGTTTTCAGTCTCGGCAAATTCGCTTATAGGATCAGAATCAGCTACAATTCCAGCACCAGCCTGTACATAGGCTCGGTCACCTGTCATTAGTATTGTCCGGATAGTTATGCAGGTGTCAAGATTGCCAGAAAAGTCGATGTATCCAATGGCCCCGCCATAAGTGAACCTGCGTGTGGGTTCCAGCTCGTCGATTATTTCCATTGCCCTTATTTTTGGCGCACCGGAAAGGGTTCCCGCTGGAATACAGGAAAAAAGAGCATCGAAGCGGTCTTTGTTTTCACAAAGCTTACCCTCAATGGTTGAGGATATGTGCATCACATGGGAGTAATATTCAACCTTCATGAATTCGGATGGTTTTACCGTCCCATATTCACAAACCCGGCCGAGATCGTTCCGCCCCAAATCAACAAGCATAAGGTGCTCGGCCCGTTCCTTTTCATCTGCAAGCAGTTCTTTTTCGAGCAAGGCGTCTTCTTCAGGAGTCTTGCCCCTGCGCCTTGTGCCGGCAAGGGGCCTTGTTATGACGTTCTTTCCTGTTACCCTGACCAAGAGCTCGGGCGATGATCCAATTAGAAAAACATCGTCGAGCTTAAGGAAAAAATTGTAAGGTGATGGGTTAATAATACGAAGCATTCTATAAATGTCGAATGGATCAGCATCGGTTTTGATCTCGAACCTTTGTGAAGGCACGACCTGAAATATATCTCCGGCCCTGATGTAGTTTTTGCATTTCTCGACAGCATTAAGAAACGCCTGTTTCTTAAAATTGCTTTTTGGCCCTTCAAAACGGGTAGCTTTTTTGAAAGGCCGTATATAAGCCGCTTTTAATTTCTGTTCAATTCCTTCAATCTTAAGCAAAGCCCGTGTGTATTCTTTTCCAATATCAGCCGCGTTATCAACCATTATATTTGATATGATGAGTATCTTATGCTGCCTGTTATCAAAGGCTATTACAGTATCGTAAAAGCAAAAATACATCTCAGGGAGATTAAGATCGTTTTTGGTATTATCCGGAATCTTTTCAAATAAGCGTACTGTGTCGTAACTGAAATACCCAACAGCCCCGCCTGTAAATGGCGGCAGGCCTGATATTGAGACCGGTTTATAATGGTCGGTATAGATTTTCAAAACCGCGACAGGATCACCCTCAATTGTTTTTGTTTCACGACCTGTTATGGTTATTTTATTTCCGGTTGACTTGAATGTAAGATAAGGATCCATACCTATGAAGCTGTAGCGGGCAACCCGTTCGCCTCCCTCAACGGATTCAAGAAGAAAGGCATTTACAGCGCTGATTGATATTTTGCTGTAAACCGAAACCGGTGTTTCCATGTCAGCCAGGACTTCGCGCACCAAAGGAATCACAGCATTCTTTTTAGCAAACTTTTTGACCTCTTCAATTGTAAGCATGGTTTACTCGAACAATTTCAGGTTTTCGTTAAGTTTGGCTATCTTCTCGCGTGCTGTTTCCATTTTCATGCGTTCGCGTTCAACAACATCCTGCGGTGCGCTTTTAAGAAAACCTTCGTTGCGAAGTTTTTTCTGGATTGACATTACAAAGCCTTCTGTCTTTTCAATTTCCTTTTTTATCTTTTCGCACTCGGCAGCCTTGTCAATAAGACCTTCCAGGTTAAGAAACACCGCGGCCCCATTTATAACGGATGATGCCGAGGCCTGAGGTCCTTCTCCATCTGATGCGATATCAAGTTTTCCGGTTTGTGACAGGGTCTTTACTGCAACCTCCATATTCCTTAGCCAGTCCAACCTTTTCTTGTCAGCAGCAATAACAACAACATCACCTTTTTTTGAAGGAGGAACATTTTTTTCAGCACGGAGGTTTCTTATTGAAATTACAACATCCTGTGCAAACCCAACCATTGATTCGACCTCGTTGTTTTCAATTTCCGGAATATATTCAGGCCATTTTGCAGTGATTAAATGAAGGGAAGGATCATGAGCAAGCCCTTCTGCCCTTAAAGCGCCGAATATCTCCTCTGTAATAAACGGGATAAAGGGATGCAGGATTTTAACAGTGCCTATGAGCACCTCTTTCATAATGTAAAGCGCAGCCTGTCTTGATTCAGGGTCCGCGCCATCCGCAAGCCTCGGCTTTATGAATTCAACATACCAGTCGCAAAGCTCATTCCAGGTAAAATGATAGGCGGTACTCAGAGCTTCGTTGTAACGATAGTTTTCAAGGGACTCGGTGACAGACTTGACAGTCCGGTTGTAACGCGACATGATCCATATATCTTCAACCGTAAGTTGCGATTTATCAGGCTTGACTGGACAGGCACCCTTCATGTTCATGAGAAGGAACCTTGCCATGTTCCAGATTTTATTCATGAAGTTGCGGCCGATTTCGCATTTCTCCTCTGAAAAAAGCACGTCCTGGCCCATTGGGGCAAGCGAAATAATCGTATAGCGCAATGCATCCGTGCCATATTTGTCCATTACAGCAATGGGGTCCGGCGAATTGCCGAGGGATTTGCTCATCTTGCGGCCCTGCATGTCACGCACGATTGACGTAAAGTAAACATCCTTGAAAGGCAGTCTGCCTTTGAATTCAAGGCCCGCAAAGACCATGCGCGCCACCCAGAAGAAGATTATATCAGGCCCCGTAATAAGCGCTGTTGTGGGATAGAATTTCTTGAGCAAATCCGTGTCATCAGGCCAGCCCATTGTTGCAATTGGCCAGAGCCAGGACGAGAACCAGGTGTCAAGCACGTCTTCATCCTGTTTGAGGCTTGATCCCCCGCAGCGGGCACATTTTTTTGGGGTCTCGCGTGAAACAATTATCTCCCCACATTCACAATACCACACCGGTATGCGGTGGCCCCACCATAGCTGGCGGGAGATACACCAGTCGCGGATATTTTCAAGCCAATGGGTGAATGTCTTTTCCCAGCGATCCGGATAAAAACGGAGATTTCCTTCATTAAGTGCTTTTATGGCAGGTTTGACCCAGGGATCATATTTTACGAACCATTGCTTTGAGAGATATGGTTCTGTCACGGTTTCGCAGCGCTCGCAATGGCCCACTGAATTCGTATGTTCTTCAATCTTTACAAGAAGCCCAAGTGCTTCAAGATCCGCAATAACAGCCTTCCTGCAAGTGAACCTGTCAAGGCCGCAATATTTTTTCGGAACATTTTCATTCATGGTGGCATCGGGATTCATCACAACTATTTTTTCAAGATCATGCCGCTCACCCATTGCAAAGTCATTGGGATCGTGTGCGGGTGTTACTTTGACAGCCCCTGTCCCGAACTCCATGTCAACAATCGAGTCCCCGATAATTAAGATTTCACGTTCAGCAAGCGGGAGCTTTACTTTTTTGCCAATCAGTGCCTTGTAACGCGTGTCAGCTGGATTCACGGCAACAGCAGTATCACCCAGCATTGTTTCAGGCCTTGTGGTTGCAACCGTGATTGAGCCTTCGCCTTCTGCAAGGGGATACCTGATGTGCCAGAGTTTGCCATGCTTTTCCTTGTAGATATTCTCTTCGTCAGACAAAGCAGTCCGGCAACGTGGGCACCAGTTTATTATTCGGCGGCCCTGGTAAATAAGTCCCTTTTCATAAAGCCTGACAAAGCACTCCTTGACAGCATTGGAATACCCATCGTCCATGGTGAAGCGCAGACGGCTCCAGTCGCATGATGCACCAAGTCTTTTCAACTGGGCTATTATGGTTGAGCCGTATTTTTCGCGCCATTCCCAGACCCTTTTTAAGAACTCCTCCCGTCCAAGATCATGACGGCTCTTTTTTTCTTCTTTTGCAAGCGCTTTTTCAACCACGTTCTGGGTCGCGATTCCAGCATGATCTGTTCCCGGCAGCCATAAAACATCAAACCCCTCCATCCGTTTTTGACGGACGAGAATATCCTGAAGCGTGTTGTTTAACACATGGCCGAGTGTGAGCTGGCCGGTTATGTTAGGCGGTGGAATAACAATGCTGTATGGGGTGCCTTGTTTTTTTTCATCAGCGTGGAAATAGCCCTTATCTTCCCATAGGGCATACCATTTACGCTCAACATCCGCGGGATTATAGACCTTATCGAGTTCTGACATGGCTTACTTCTGTAGAGGTAATTTAGAAAGCATAAAAAGCCAAAGACCGGAATTGAACCGGTGACCTATTCATTACGAATGAATTGCTCTACCAACTGAGCTACTTTGGCATGTCTTTTCTAACCGCCTATAAAATAAGTTTTTATAATGATTCTTACCAAGAAACAAAAAAAATAACAACAGGAATATTTGCGGTTATTTGCCGTTATTATCCGTTGTTTGCCGCTACGATGATGACCGGATGATGACCTTTTACATGGAAAAGAATAAAATAAAGATTCATGAAACATCAGGGTTCTCTTTCGGTTTATCCAAGGATAAATCCTTATAGAAAGAAACACTATCAGTGATTTCCTTAAGATTTATGGTTCTGTACCTGTGGAAAATACTTGGAGTCTTCATTCCGGCAACCTTCATTATTACTTCTTGCCTTATACCATTGGAAGCCATTTGACTTACCGCGCAATGGCGCAGATCGTGGAAGTGTAACCACGGAACACCGGCGCGTTTCTTAGCCTTGTTGAATGAGTTTTTCAAATCACCTAAAGGAAGATATTGTTTTGTGTGGGTCTCTTTATCTTCGATGGTTCTGTAAAATGCGTATTCGGAGTCAGCTGGTATAGACTT
Organism: uncultured Fibrobacterota bacterium; assembly: GCA_963831235.1. Lineage (GTDB taxonomy): Bacteria > Fibrobacterota > OXYB2-FULL-49-7 > OXYB2-FULL-49-7 > JAEUSG01 > CAWHPS01. Next base: position 16,078 of record CAWHPS010000039.1, on the reverse strand, counting down.
AAAATATTCTTTGAGATTCTCTGGAATGGGCATAATGCGTCCCAGATTATTTTTCGTGGTACCATCGTGCAGATAGACTATACCATGCTCTACATCAACCTGATCGCGTTTCATTGAAACAAGCTCTGAAACACGGCATGGCACCTGATAAGCAAAAAGTGTAATTGGTTTTTGATGCTCCCGTAGTTCACTGTACAGTGCCCGCCACTCATCACTATTCAGAATACGATCCCTTGTGTTTGTAAGTTTTGGTAATGGAATCCACTTTAATGGATTCTCCGCAATACGTTCATTCTTTATTGCATAGTCAAACGTCTGCTTAACGATTACCATATATTTATATTTCGCGGCATCACTTAATTTGATTTGTTCTTCCGGTTTGTGGCGAAGATTCATAAGTCCGTTAAAGTAAACTGTCATCATTTCCTTGGTTATTGAACGTGGATCAAGTTGCCCGAAGTCTTTTTTGAATCGGTATAAAGTTACTTTGCTACCATGATATGTACTGGGTTTCTTATACTTGGCATGATTATCCAAGAAATAATCCACCAAATCAGTAACAGTATAAATTGGTGCCTTTACTCCGTCACGCTTTCGGAGGAGTTCTGTCTTCCAACGCTCCTCTTCATGTTCCGCCTCAATTCGAGTGCCGAAGAAAGTTTTCCGTCTTTGAATGTTCTTCAAAGCAATCTTGATTCTGTACTTTCCGTTATCAATCCTGTACACCATAATATTTCCTTTTCAGGATTAACCTATCATCAAAGAATAGCTGCCGACATACAGAGGGAATGAACCGCAGATGCTTTCCGACCTTCCTGTAACATGCGCCGTTAAGTGTTCCAGCAGCAATGAAGTGATAAACATTGTTCCGACTGATCTTAAGCCATGCGCAGAACTGTTCCAAATCCCATAATTCTTCATCATGGGAAATATCCTCTTTTTTTTGGGAAGAATAAACGGAAGAACCCCATTCAAAGGGGTTCATCCGGAAAGTGGTATTTTGATTCAGGTACATATAATTCCCAGTTCGTTATTGATCTGGTCGATGTTGCTTGTCTTTTTATTGGTTGGCGGAACAAGATTGGCAAGATACCCACCTTCACCATCATCCTCGATATCCCGTATTTCTCTCTTGAGGAATGTCCCAACCTTTTGAAACGCTCTCTCCACTTCCTCCTTTGGAATTGACCAATATTTAACCTGCTTGAAATACATGCAGTCAGTATTTTCCAAATAGATTATTTCGACAAACCATTTTATACATTCAAGGTACACTCTTAGTCGCATACTGCATAGCTTAATATTTGTTTCCATTTTATCCCCTTTGTTTAATGATTGATATTTTTCCGAAATTCTTTGAGCGACAGCAATAGGGATATCATCCGAACTGTCAATGAAAAACAGCTTAAAGTTTCCTTCTCTTAAGAAGGCAATTTGACTGATAAGCAAATTACGAGGAGCAGTCTGAAATAGTTTTTCAAGAAACAGCCTAGTATAGCTGGGAAATCTTGTCTCACGCCGACTAATTACTCCTCGATGTTGCAAAGCTTCTTCCAGTGCATCCGATAAGGCTTCTGCCAGCCTTCTTGCGTCTTCCGAAGTTACCGTTTGATTGCATGCTTCATAATATCCACATTTCCAATCGTTTGGTCTTCCTGTTAACTGCGGATTAATGGGGCCGCTCGGATTCCACCCAAATGTAATGGACGTACATAGGAGCCTTGACCACATATAATTTGGCATCGTAATACTTCTGACTGAATTTGTTAATACGACCATTTTAGTTTCCTTTCTGCTTATTCGCCTCTTATCATTAACTGGATTTCCTTGAAACCACCAATGCACCGTTGAAAACCGCCATTCCCTGGCCGCCCGATACCGGGCAATGGTTTATAGATTACCTGATAGGTTCCGGAACCATTATCATGGTATTCTTTGATTTCCCTGTTCATGGAACCGGCGACCGCTTCCAAACAATCAAAGACATCATCACTGGTGATTTTATCTCTTACGATTTCTGGCACTATGGCTTCCAAAAAGTCACGATCCGCCCTATACCAAACAATCAAACTCCAATTGTACTTTTTTATATAAGCACGTATCCTGATCCCGACTACATTGATAGTGCAATCCATTTTATTACCCTCTTTGTGTTAAATGTTTTCAGTATCCCGACTCTACCATTCCATCGCGGAATGCCAACAATATTCCTTTTTTAGCTCATTGCGCACCTCCGTCTCTCAATAATCCCCGCTTTTCAGCTTCTGTTACAGCTTGAATCATGACCTCATTGGCTTCACCGATACGGACGGCTTCACGCGCCCAATAAATATCGCGACCCGTACGACAGTTATTACACTCCTGGAGAGCAGGCGCGCTGGTTTTAATCCATTCAATGAAATCTGGCGGAAGTGGATCGTCCAGACTTACCTTAGGAACAAGCTTCTTTTGCGCCAGGATTGAAGAACGATTCAAAACTATGTAGAACTTACCACTGTTTAGTTTTTGGCGAAAATAAGAAGTGTCCCTAATAAAGGGAAGCCAGAATTTATCTTTAATAATAACATCTAAAACGTGTTCAAGATAAGTTTCGGAATGGCCGTCCTCTTCGCGCATGGCGCGAACTTCCAGTATCCATTGATCAAGCTGCGCTGCATTTGGCCGTTTACGGCCAGCTGGTATGAGAATCAGGTCAATTAATTTATTTGTGAATTTAACATCAAAATCAAAACCCTTATTTATTTTAATATTATTATCTCTTATAATATTATTCTTATTAGTATTATTATGTGTCTCTTTTTCCACGCTTGGACCATCCACCTCTGGACTCTCCATAACGTGGTTTTGGGTTCTTGGTTTTTCTTCGTTATTTTCCACATTTGGTGCTTTTGGTGAGATTAGTATTTCAAGTGTATAGTCGAAATGACCATTCTTGTTTTTATCCTTTCGCCTGATTACCAAACCTGCTTTTTCTAATTCATTGATTGCTGCGCGTAGACTTCGGATTCTGTCTGGACCGTTCTTGGCAATATCATGTAACCAAATTTGCCAGTTGTTAATTTTCGATAACAAAAAGACATAAAAGCCAAGTGCTTTAAAGCTTAGTTGACGGTTCTCAATTATATCGTTCAGGATCTGTGTAAAATTATTTATCAGTTTATAGCTCCGTTTTATTAAGCGCATTGCTGAACCTCTGAACCACACAATTGTTTTCCTGCCCGCAACTGATTCAACTGGCACTCGTTAATTGAATATATGTTCCTCCCCATTTTTGTTATAAAACCAATCCGAGCCAGATATGAAAAGAAGGCATATATTTGCGAAAGGGAGGATCGCGGACAAGCAAACTTACCAATTGGGACAATGTTATTATTGAAATATTCTTCGATGTCCTGAGGTATAGGTTGGCTACTGTCAAGGCACATCTTTCGGACAGCATATGCGTATGACTTTATCCAAGCGGCTTCGTAGATTTCCGCACGCTCGATATCTGCACAATAAATTTCACGTTTATGCTCGTGATAGGCCTTTATAACATCTTTGCCCGTAAAGGTTCGTTTGGCAATATCATTAACTGCTCCTATAAGCCCTTGTGTGTACAAGAAAACAAGCAATTCACAATAACCTCGAAAAAACTTAAATGTGTTCATATTTCAATTCCCTTATAAAAAGTGTTTTAAGTGCCCCCTGCCATTGCTGGCCGAGGTGATTGTTTTGTTTAACCTTGAACACAATGCTTGGAATCCCATCTTTCCAGCAGTGCGTCGGGCGTAATTGTACCGAGAAGAAACAGGTCAACCTGCAAACAAAATACGCCATTATCCATGAGTCCCAAATCACCAAATATGGTCGTGGTCAGGTAGTCCAGTATATGTTCTCTTGCTTTTAGATAACGTGCCGCAAACGGTTTAATTTCGGAAAGGATCTCAGCCATACGTTTTATGATGGCTGGCCGATTGCTTTCTGGTATGGACTGCTTAAACACATCCAATATTTCGGAGACTTCTTCAATATGCTCATTTTCGGATATCTCACCTAAAACAAGTTGCCGATAAACACAAGACAATAAAGGATTTTCCCAATCCAGAAGGACTTGACCTGTTCCAACTGTGTTTCCAATGTCATCAAATCCTTTTAGATATTTAATATGGTCCGGGCCAAACTCTTTTGAGAAATGATCTCTTACTGTCTGCATTTCTGAAATTGTAATTTCGTTTTTCATTCTACTGATTCCTTTCTTAAAAATGTTATCGATAACTATGCTGGTGTGGGGCCGGTACACATCTACCACAAGACTGGTGATGGCGGCCCCACTCCAACAGCATCATTAGTTCTTGACCTCCTTGCGGTTCATCCGCTCATGTATCTCGTCGCCAACAGCGGCCAGATCGGTTTGCAGGTCAAACATCAGGTTTGATAGCGTGTCCGGATTAAGGCTATCGGCCTTCAACTCCGCAAGCGCCTCCGCAAACACACTTGTGTAGAGCGAGAAGAATTCCTCCAAGCTCTTTACTCGCGCCAGTTCCAGATCGAACTCTAAGAGTCGTACTCCTTCTGGAAGGATTTGACATTGAGACATAAAACCTCCTCTTTGCTTTGGTTAATGTTTAGAGCCAGACGAACCTCGGCTGACTCCACTATTTCGAAGGTCCGGCCCCATTTCGGCACGCTGCCAGCGGACTTGGTCATTCCTGACCGTGTGCTGGCATGCCGGCGTCCAGCCTGGGGCCGGATAACGATCAATTGTCTTGCACTTCACCCGCAACCTTCACCTCTGCTTTTTTATCCTGTGTATTGACCAGCTCAGGAAATAGAATGGGTGCCACGCTATCTAATGGAACAAAGAAGTGTTCCGATTGCCGCTCGGTTGTCCCCTGCATATGAGCCAGGGCAGGCATGACACTCTTGGTGAGGCATGCTTTTTTATAAGCGGCCACCTCTTTAAGTAAATCGCCTATTTGATCGACCCTATCCCAGTCTTCGGCTGTGGTAATTTTTGAGGAACCCGTTATATTGTGATCCAATCGCACACTAAGCAAATCATCAGCAGCATTCCAACGCCCGAAAACACCTTCGACATTATTGATGCCTGGAATGACCCGGGTCCCTGGCTTTGTGGAGACTTCACCTTCTTCAGATTTTGATTGTAAGGCGCCCTTCATTACATGCTTTGATTGAGAGCCTCCTAAGGCTTTCCGTGGATGAGCATAAGTCTTGTCAGAGAGTATATTATCGGAATCGTTATTGCCCGACTGGACTCCATTCACATTGGTAATCGCTGGGTTTATAATCGTGCTCGCTGGCGGAATCTCAATAAGCTCCCAAGGTTTATTCTCGTTAAATCTGGTCACAGCATCTTTTAGCATGGTCGCCGTGACTCCATCGTTACCTTCGCCATCCAACTCAATTCTACGTAAAAGGTCTTGTAGATATTCTTCTTTAAAATTGGTCTTATCTTTAATACGGCCAAGTTCAAACAGATAAGTATGGCGTTTTTCAATCTTTCGAAGGAGCGGATCAAGAGTGGGGTCAAACTTGGCAATCCCAAGACGCTTGGTCAGCATATTGGGATCATAAGGCAGCCCTGCTTTCTTTATGAACTCTGGATAGGTCAGTTTACGCCCGCCATTTTCATTGGACATAACTTCAAGGGCATGGACGAGGTACCGGGCTTCGCTAAGGATATCTACGTCCCTTCGACAAATATTTGCACTAATTTGCAGCCTTAAGATATCGGATTCTTTTTCGACAGGAAATACTTTGGCTTCAATTTCTTCTTCGCCCCTATTTTTAGCACTCAGCAGTCTCGATCCTCCGTCAATGAGATGATATTCCCCTTCCCACTCGCCTATAGTTATTGGCTGAATCTGCCCGTTGGCTTTCATACTTGGCCCAATATAATCGGCATTTTGTTCCGTAGCGTCCCATGGACGCATTTGGAATTTCTTGATGTTAATTTTCCTGATGGCAATCCACTTAAGAAGCGCATTTTTCATCGCATGTGCGATGTCGCACTTTTTTCTTCCGCCCCTTTTGAGGGCTTGCTGGCATTGTTTGGCTTGGACATGAAATCCTCCTTTTGAAAATTAGGGATTAATACTAAAAGCACCACGGCCACCATAATTCCGCACCAATATTGATGGATGGATTGACCTACGCGGTTTTCCAATCCATTCCGCGCGTACGCTTCACCTATACAGCACTTCCTACCTGATGGCCGCGTGCTCATTGCTTTTTCTCCTGCTCGTGGCGCAATGGCATAACATTTCCAAAGACACGCAACAGCTCACTTTTGAGCGATCTTAATTCTTCTTTGTCCGGCTGGCCGTTAAGCTGGCGTCGAACCTCATTCTTTATGCGCAAGAAAGCAGAATTGATCTTTTCAGGCATTGATTACCTCTGTTTGGCTTCGTTTTTATTCTTGACTCCTTTTATTCATAGATTTCTGAAAAATCACTTTTATTTGTGATTCAGCTTCATACAAGCATCCATTAAACACATCATATCTAATTCAGCAGCAAGAACTTGCATTTTATTTTAATTATTTGACATCTACATATATATTGTCATATTTTATTTGGAATATGAAAAGAAAGTCATGGAAACATGAGGAATTATATCAATTTCGCCGTAAAGCCTGGTTCTGCGGGTTCGCGACGACTGAAAAAAAGAACCCAAACGAGATTGCGGCCAATTTAGGTGTAACGACACGAAGCGTCAAGCGCTGGCTGTCTAATTTCAAGAAAAAGCATTGGGACGCCGTTGAGAAGAAACCAAAATCAGGAAAACCAGCGATGCTAAGTAAGGCTCAGATCCAACAGTTGGCAATATTTCTCGAAGATAAAAAACGAAGGCCGAAACATGGCTGGAACTACACCAAAATTCAGAAGCTAATCGAATCGGAATTTCAAGTCGTTTATAAACCTGGAAGCATATGGCGAGTTGCAAAAGCGGCCGGATGGGAATATCAGTTACCTTATTATAAGCACCGCGAGAAAATGACCCGGAATTATATCGGTCACCATGCTAAGAATGATTATAGTGAAGAGAACCGTACTTATAAAGAAGTGATGCACAGAACTCGTTGCGTGGAATGGAAACTGCGGAAAATTATTAAATAGATTTCTGAATATCTGCGACATCGCACATTTCGTTTACCATTGTACCATCTTTTGTGTCATATCGTCTGAAGTCCGTCACGTTTTTCACATAAACAATATATTGTTCTTGATGATTTTATATTTTTGCTTATAGATGATGGAGGAGCATGATTGAAAATATCCAGTACGATAATCAGCTTTCAAAATTGAATAGGAAAGAATCGCAAACTCAGTGTGAGATATTTTCTTCCCGATAATATGGTCAAGTATTCCTCTGGAAAATGGAACTGTATTTACTATTTGACCTTTTTCATTGTATTGCATTTGAATTATCCTGTTATCTGTAAAAGGGACATATAAAGTTTGAAGAACTCTTGAACTTTGAATAAACTCGATTGAATAAAATAAAAGGGTATAAGGGTCTGAAAGGTTTTACGGTGGAATAAATCTTTCCCCTACCTGATACTATTCTTTGAATCATCTCCTCAATCCTCGGTACCAAGGAACCGGTGGAACCGGAGAGGTTCTCCCGTTGAGTGTTTTGCATATCCGAATAAAGGTTATATGATTGAAACGTATTGAAGGAAAACGGGTATATTTTATTCCAGCGATAGTGCTTCCAAATGGATTCACATCCATTTAAGAAATATTCAAAGTGGCGCATAAGAATCATTATTGTTTTTATTTATACTGTGGAATCGTTGTATTATACATTGCCCAGAAGATCTTTTTATATCCATTCTGAATTTCATTGATGTCTGTGATGTTCGCAAGCTTCGCTTGCACACTTACAAGTCTCATAGCAAGTTTTGAAAGTTCAAGTCGTATTTTCGCTTCTTCAACGTCGGCAGGTATCAGATTACCGGCAGTTCGAATCATTGAATTACTTTGAACTGAATTCAAGGCGCGTCCCTTCCATTTATCTTCTTCAATCGATTTATAATATGGGGTCTCTACATCTCCTTTAATTTCAACAGCGAGTAACTTCCAGAAATATGTCATGTATGTTTTAATCAAGGAATCCTTGTCGCGGATTATGGACGGGTTCAATTTAGCGAGCAATTGGACAATGGAAAGAACAGTCTTGTGGAGTGCTTCATACTTTGATTTCTCTCCCTGCTCCGTCATTGCAGCTATTCTAATGGAGCGAGCTTCTTTTCGGATGAATAATTTTATTCTATTATCTTCAAGTTTTGAAATCATATTGCGCCTTCTTTCTTTGGTGGAACAGTCAGGTATCTTTCAAGGTCACTTTTGGCAACAAACATTTTACCATGGAATCCCAATCTACAGAAATTGAATAAACCCTTATTGCAATATGTTCTTATTGTTGCTGGATGTAAACCGTATGCGGCTTGAACCTCTTTAATGGAGAGATAATCGGGATTGTTTGAATTCATAGCTTTCCTTTCTGTTTTAGTTGAATTCTTTTCAATCCAGGTACTTTCAATCAATAGGAATTCAGTTTCTTCTCGAATTATCAACGGAGGAAAGGATGTTATAGAAATAGAGCACAAGGACAAGCAAACCCATCAACAGCGGCTATAGCTCGTTTGAAGCGTTTTAAAAAGGGATTTGACACCTAAAAGTCCGCTTGTAACGGGTTTCAATCTTTGTTCAATGTTGTTTTTCTCATGAAATACTGAATTGGTTTATATGTATTTGACTCCTCTTTGTAAATGTGCGAATGAGTTGTAGTTAAACGGAATGTCCTTCGTTAAATGTGTTTTTCATGTTGTTAAACTCTTGAAAGAGTCCGTTAAACGTGCTTGTTTAACATGAACCTTGAATGAATTCGTATGGATTGAATGGATTTGTCGATCTGTTCGTGTACATGAACTGCTTCAATGAGCGAGAACACCGAATCTCCTTCATTCGTGGAATCCTTTGAACTGTATCTGCGCGGTTTCCACGTTGTTAGTGCTGTTGACTTTTGTCCTTATTTAGATGATATTTACTTATAGAGAACATTCAAAGGAGGCTCAAATGACACTACAATCAGGCATTGAAATATTCACAAAAACCGTGTCCGTGGTCAGTACAAGGGAGGCTTATGGAAGAGATTTGAATCGGTTTGCTGACTATATCGGTGTTAAAGCGGATTTGGAAGCGGTAGAATCGATTCAAATCCTGAACTATGTATCTTCCCTTTCTAAATATTCGATTTCCTACCAAAACAGACAGAAAGGAAGTTTGAAACGGTTTTTTACGTTCTGTTTTGAGAATCAGATGATTCTATCCAATCCATCAGTGAACCTCCATTTAATCCATGTTAGAAACGATTTCAACCGTGAAATAATCCGTAAATCTGATTACGATTTACTTCTTGATAAAATACGGATAGGATCAACTCGTAATTGGTTACTTTCCGTTATGATGCTTAAACTTGGTTTACGAGTTGGGGAATTAGTTTCCCTGAACGTTTCCGATGTTCTTTCCTCTGAATTAAAGATTACCGGAAAAGGGAATGTCACTCGTTCCATTCCTTTGAACCATATTCGAAAAGAGATTGAGGAATACTTGACTTGGAAAAACCCGAAGAATAATTCAGAGGAATTGTTTACATCAAGGAAAGGAAATCGGTTGAGTACGAACGAAGTCAGACTGATCGTAAAGAAACATCTTGGAACTCATCCTCATGCTCTACGTCATTCATTCGCTACGAATCTTCTTCGTTCCGGCGCGGATATTCGAACAGTTCAAATGTTGCTCGGACATGAATCCATTGAAACCACGGCAATTTATCTGTCCGTTGACAGAGAGCATACGGAATCAGTCTTGAAGGCCGCATAGACAGAAAACCGGATTGTTCCAATCATTGGAATAATCCGGTTTAGAAAAGAGGATTTATATCTTTTCCTTTCTCTTGGTGCAAATGGTTTCCTGTGAAAGAAAAGGAGTTAAAGCTGTTAACGACAACCCCTGTCGCTATACCTTCTGTGGGGTTCGTCACCCGAATTATACTTTCTCTGCCAGCAGTCCTTCGACTTGAGCTTGGTGAGCAATTCCATGTTCCCTTCGCGGATCTGTTGGAGGAATCTTCGTTTTGTGTTTGAAATTCTCGAATACAAAGATGAGGGTTTGAGCTTGAACTTTTCGGTAAGCTGATCCGTGGATAAGTCCTTTGTATCCTTAAGGAACGCTATTCCATCAGATTCACTGTACGAGCATATTGCGTAACCTATGATGCAGAAAATGCCGTTCAACTGCGTAAGGCATTACGCAGTCTTTAAATACATACTTATTGTTCTGCCGATAAGTTTATAACAATAGAGGAGTTAAAAATTAATAAAATATTATTTCCAAATGGTGCGCGAATTGCTTTTCCATTATTTTGTAAATCATAATCAGAAAGGTGGAGAATATGCGATGCCGAACCTTTATATTATTCTTATATGCAGTAATCTTACTTTGTTTGACGTCTTGCTCATCTTCTTTAAGAGAATCAGTAGTTCAAATTGATTCATTTTATAGTGAATGTTATGATCCCGATAGATCAATGGATTCTTATCCCTCTACCTATTTTAACGGTTCATGTAAAGATGTTAACACAGCAAGGATTGCTGGAAGATATGCTGCATTGGAAGAGCATTCTTCACGACGATATTTTATTGTAACAATGTTAACATTTTTACCAACACTTCCTGCTCATTTATTTTCTGATAAACAGCCAGGTGAAAAGTATTTCAACAGATTTTGTGACTTTCAAGATTATGCTGCACCGGATTCAATTCCTTCCGATATTCCGAGAACCGATTTTGAATGCTATAACTTCGGCTACCAAGAAGGTGCAAATTATAAGGATTATACAAACTATTCATCTGGACGTATAGCGAGTTTCTTTTTTTATTTAGGAATGGTTATTGTTGGAAATGTAATTTTAAATTAGTTCAAAGTGTTCACATGGTAACGTTTCATTAATAGTGTGGAATTAATAATTTCTGTTTAAAGTCTTTGCGTTGCCGCTTCTTTTTCGGTTATGTCCAAAATAATAATATTGACATGATGAGCACATTCTTACCCCATACTACGGCGCCATCTACCTCACCGGTACCATTTGTAATTTACAATAGGTTTATTCGCTCTATCCTTTCTCCACCAGCAGCCCTTCGGACTGGAGCTTCTGAAACAATTCATTGTTCCCTTCGCGGATTCTTTCAATGAATCGCTTCTTCGTATTGGAAATCCTCGAATACAGACTACTTTTCTTCAATCCGTACTTTTCGGTAAGCTGATCTGTGGTCATGTCCTTTGTATCCTTGAGAAATGCGATTCCATCCGCTTCACTGTATGAGCGCCGGGAACGTCCCGCCGTCCATTGGATGTGATCCAGATTGACCTGCGTTACAAGGTGAGCAGGTTCTTTCTCCTTCTTCACTGTGGTTTTCTTCTTCACTGACATTTGAGACCTCCTCTGTTTAAAGGTTGATGATTTCCGATTCTGGAACAAGTTTCCATTCGTTATCTTCATTGAAGATGATCCCGGATTCCTGATGTACCGTGTATCCTTTGGATTCCAGTTGTTCATCCAGATTAGCACTTTCGTTAAATTCATTAAGTATCACCATTTTCATCCTTTCGAATACTTGATTCCGGTTTCCGAATAATCTGAAAATCCTTATTCTTCCGATTTCGAAAGGGATATTTACAATAAGGTAATGTTCCATATTTTAACCCGTTTAGAAACCGTTAGAATCGAAGATCGAAGATTTCCTGATGTTGAACCCCAGATTTATTTTCTCACGGTTTAAACGAGATTCTAACCGTGTATTTCCTTTTGAAATCCGGTTCTTCCACTGTTCAACGATCAAACCGTGATTGATAATGATTCCCTGTTCTGTAATCGTGAAGATTTTACGAATTTCGCGGAGGGTCTTGACGCTTTGAACGGTTTTTACGAAATAGATGTCCGTCGGAAGGTGATTATCTACGTAAATCCAATGTTCTGATTCTGGAACCGTGTTTGAATTCTTTGTTTTCATCTGATCGTCTCCTTGTTATTGCACCCTTAGGGGAACTATACAACTATTTACAAGATGAGACAACAGTTATTTTGATATAAAAGACTGGAAAGGTTGCGGAAGATTAGGAGAAAAGATGAAGCTGTTTGAAAGGAGTCGGTTTGAAAGAGCGGTCAATCATTGCGCCATTATCCAGTAGTTCAGGAATGTAAATACTTCCCCACTCCGCATTCATTGGATCGTCCAGACAAGAATATCCGAACGCGATCTGACTTGCCTGATCATATTCAACAATGAGCCAGAAGAATCCAGATACAAAGGGATGAATCCATCTTTGATAGACAATTTTATCTTCGACCGGAATATTTTCGGTGGAGTAGAGCGGAGGAATGTTTTGTGGCATGGTAATCATGCCGGATAAAATCAGTCATTCAATATTCAAAAGAGCAAGAGAATTCCTATGCCAACACCCCATTTCCGCGATTCGTGCGCCTCTCAGGTGCGCCCCTTCGATTATTCAAGACCCTGATCTTCTGCTTGTACAAGCGATCAATAGCGCATTATGTCAATCGATTCTCATAACCCATAGGTCTCATAGTTTCAACCGAAACTATGATTTTCGTCTACCCAAACGGACTAACCTTTCCATTTTTCCGATGCACAATCTTATCGTTGTACAAGCGATCAATATCCTTTTTTATAAACAAATTTCATCAAAAGGATCAAGTTTACCGGTTCTGATGATGACCCGATGGTGACTTGGAAAATGGAACTTCGCTTATATTACGCGCAATCGTGATTTGATCTGGCTTTTACGAATGAATTGCTCTACCAACTGAGCTACTTTGGCATCAACTTTTAAACCATTACAAAATAAGTTCTTGTGGAATAAATCTCAAACGGTTTTTTTAAAAGAGCGTGTCAACACAGGACAGAAAAAGACTTTAATTTACCGCAAATTCGCCACTGCCTCAGAACTTTTCCCGCAAATTCCTGACATTAACTTTGTTCCAAGCCGAGGTCCAACACCCAATCCAATGTTTTCCTTTTCGCTTGTTGCAATATTATAAAGAAGGTTTAAATCTGAGATTTTGTTAATGGTATCAGAAATGTTTCCCCAACCATACGAAGAAGAAACAATAAGAATAATGACGAATATTTTCATATTTTACCTAAAATAATTTCCATGTCAAAGCATACCAGAAATTAATTGAAGAGGCACTTTTATTCGTGTATTCTTCATCCCAAGTGCCTTTAAGAAAACAACCGCCAAATTGCCAGCTTAACCAATGGATGTTGTTAAACCCTTGCTGATAGCTTAATTCTGCAATGTACCCTTTCCAAGAATGTCCAGAGGCGGGATTATTAGAATAGCCATTTGCGATCCCACCGCTTACTCTTATAGCAGAATTTTCTGATGGCTGTTGCCAACCGATGGAAATGTCATTATACCCAACCCATAATACTGAATTTACTTGAGCTTCAATAAAAATATGATGATACGGAATTAATGCCGCCCCAAGATCAGACCTCACTAAAAACGCTCAATTTCCTGTTAAGCGACCGCAAGTTCAATTCCCTCAATTGGTCTCAATTTGATCTGGAAAATACGTCCTGAGCCATTTGGCAGTACCAAGGGCGATTTCTGCAAATCGTCAAGAACCTGTTGAAAACACCGCTCAAGCTTCGGTGACAAATGCGGAGCCGGCTCGAGATAAACGGTTACAGTTGAACCATCGTCCACCCACAATCCAGGCGCATGAGTCAGGCTTCTGAAATACTCGTGGTCGTCCCGATAATTGTCATAGTTCTTTTTGAAAGGCGCCAGCGCTTGATAGAAAATGTTTCTCGCCAGAATCTTGATGCTGTCCATCACACGTTTTTTATTGGTATCAAGGCATTCGTAACCTTGAGTTATCAGATAGTCCAGTTTCGATATCTTGTGGTTACAACTCGCCAACTTTTCATTTAGCGCGGCAATCTGCTGATCAAGTTTTTGCTTCTTTTCCTTATAATCCAGCTTTGCAAGCCGCGTCACAATTGCCTTTTGCCGCGAACGCTCTTTGCGAAGAACAACAAGCTCCTTCGTGGCGCAGTAGGTGGTCGATGCTGTGATGGCCTCGATCTTTTTATCCGTCACGTCAAGCAATGCCCGGGCTTGCATAACCCGATTGTCACGATTATGCTCTTTGTGAAGTAATCGCAGCAAATCCTTTTCGCACTCCCGACGCTCTGAAAGAAGCGCCTTTGTTTCAGCGCTTTCCATCTGCTTGTCAGTCAATGTCGACTTCAAATCTTCATAGGCAATGCTGGCATAGCTGGTGACCTGATTGATGCCATAGTGCTTGTCCAGATACTTGAAGTCGTTCTCCTGTATCCATCGCCGGAACATAAGCCGGATCAGCTCTTTGGCGTCGCGCTTGGTATCGGTAGTGAGAATGCTCACCACGATACATCTCCCCTGTGGATTTATCGCCTGTACCACCAGCCGCCGTATAGACGAATCCTTTGGCCATTTCTCATCGATATAGGAAAACCGATACAATTGCACATCGGAGGCATTATTCCTCGGCCGCGCAAGCTCATACGAGCCGCTACGCCTGCTTTCGTCAAAGCTCTCCGCGACAAACCCCTTCTCCCATGTGACCAGTTCCAGAAACGGATCAGCCTTAACCGACTCAAACACCTCATGACCATAAACCCCACGATCCATAGCCACGGTTATCACGCAACTCGGATCCATATCAACCGTGCGTCGGAAATTACCAATCACCGTTTTGAATCGCTCACGCAAATCCTGATAATTGTCCGCGTATTCCACATACACCGGCATCCCTTCGCTGGTGTGGATATAATCGCAATGCAGCGCCTTGTCAGCCCATCGAATATTGGAACACCATCCCTTGAGAATCTTCTTCATCCCAGTGTAATGCAGCGTGTGCGGGTCATAGTAGAAATCACTGCATTTGGCAACACATGTCACCTCGGCATTTAGCCTAAGAACAGCTTCCGCCCCAAGGCTCTGTCCGATTTCCCCGAGAGCTCTTCGCTGCTCTACCGTTCCACGAACCGTCCTTCCCAGAAACGTCTCCAGGCTATCCCAACTCACATATTTGCCCTGCTCTATGTTCACAGCCCCAAGCAGCACCATCACAAGCCACTGCTTCAACAATACGCCTTTCTCATGCACCCCTTGAAGACGGATGAGCCAACAGGAAAAGAGAAGGACTCCTGCATGATGTATATAGCGGACAATCGGTACCACGGCAGGCTCCTGAATCTGGTCATGTTCAATTCTATTATTACATGTTTCTGGAGGGAGTGCTATACCGCCTCCACGCTTATCCGCCTCCTGTTCAACAGTTCCAGAATCGCCATCGTCATCCTTGCTTTTAGCGCTGGTACTGGCAGACATCCTCCGTTTACATTCTGCAAAAACAGGACGCAGACTCTCAGCGCTAAGTGCTACCTTGAATGTCTTATAAATCTCCTGAGGTATCCGGCTGCTGTAGCTATAACGATTATTAGGGTATATATACTCAAATCTAACTTCTGCAAACCGCCGCACTTCCGCCGTCAATTTACGCGGATCATAGCGCGACCGCAATGCTTGAATCGATGCCTCCGCATCCGGCATCAGAAGGGCTTTCCCCCAGCGCTGCATCGTCTTGCGATCCACATCAAAAACCTTCGATAACGCTTCTCGTTTTAATCCCGCATTGTAGAGCCTGCCCAAACAGGCCCCATATTGATGTGATCCTTATCATCAACCACCGTCTCCAGACGCTGTGCCCCATAGTAAACTTCCAGCTTGTCCGTGTCTTTACGACGGAGAACATGCAAATATGGATTGCGCTTGTCTGTTCCAAGAATCGACTGCAATACAACTTCGTTCATCGTGACCATCCAATGTGGGTAAAGGTTGACCAGATGCAATGTCGAATTGCATCCCATCAAATAAAATAGCGGGAATCCAATCTGCAAATCAACTGATCAAATAATGATAGGTTATAGTGA